>NZ_JBXAMM010000002.1:785588-1184572 GCF_058800645.1 Pseudomonas sp. GW822-FHT04H02
ATGTAGGAGCCAGCTTGCCGGCGAAGAGGCCCTCAAGCCTTGCGCTGGCCAGGATGACGCTTTCGCTGGCAAGCCAGCTCTTGCGATCCGGGGGGAAATTCTTTCATTGGCCAGGAGGCCGCATGTTTACCCGAACCTTGCTGTGCCTGGCGCTGGCCAGCCCCTGGGCCTTGGCCGACAGCCCCGCCCAAGCCCTGCACCAGCGCCTGATCGTGCTCGACAGTCACCTCGATACCCCCATGCAACTGGCCCGCCCCGGTTGGGACATCACCCAGCGCCATCGCTACCAGGACGACCTGTCCCAGGTCGATCTGCCACGGATGAAAGAGGGCGGCCTGGACGGCGGTTTCTGGGCCATTTTCACCCCCCAGGGGCCGCTCACCGCCGAAGGCCGGACCCAGGCCAGCGAACATGGGCTGGCGGTGCTGGCGCGGATCCGCGACCTGCTGGGCGCCCACCCCGATGATTTCGCCCTGGCCCTGACGGCTGGCGATGTACCGGCCATTGTCGCCCGTGGCCAGCGTGTGGTTTTCATCAGCATGGAAAACGCCCAGCCCCTGGCCGCCGATCCGGCACGCTTGCACACCTATTACCGCCAGGGCCTGCGCATGCTCGGCCTGGTGCACTCGGCCAACAACGATTTCGCCGACTCGGCCACCGCCCTGCCGCAGTGGCGCGGCCTGAGCCCGGCGGGCCGGGAGCTGGTGGCCGAGGCCAATCGCCTGGGGATACTGCTGGATGTCTCCCATGCCTCGGACCAGGTGTTCGACCAGGTCCTGGCGCTGTCGAGGGCGCCGATCATTGCCTCCCATTCCAGCAGCCGTGCAATCACCGCCCATCCACGCAACCTGGATGACCGGCGCCTGCGGCAACTGGCGGCCAGGGGCGGTGTGGTGCAGGTCAACAGCTTTCCCAGCGACCTGATCAACCTTGCGCCCAATCCCGAGCGGGACAAGGCCCTGGGGCCGTTGTACCGCGAGTTCCGTCTGGCGGCGAGCATGAGCCCGGAACAGGTGGCGGACCTGGCCGAACGCATTCGCCAGGTCGAAGCCCGCTACCCGCAGCCCAGGGCCAGCCTGGACGATTACCTGCGCCACCTGCTGCACATCCTGGAAGTGGTCGGCCCGGATCATGTGGGCATCGGCGCCGACTGGGACGGCGGTGGCGGGGTACAGGGGCTCGAAGATGTCGCGCAACTGCCACGGATTACCCAGCGCCTGTTGGCGGCGGGCTACAGCGAAGCGGACCTGGCGAAGATCTGGGGCGGCAACTTGTTGCGCGTTCTCGACGCCGCCCAGGCCGTAGGAGCCGGCTTGCCGGCGAAGGGGCGCTGATGCCGGCGCGAGCCGTGGGGCTTCTTCGCTGGCAAGCCGGTTCCTGGCGGGGCGAGTATGGCCAGGCACGGCCAGGCGCAGGGCTATGCGCGGAGCGCAGAATCTTTTGGCTTGAATATGAAACAAAGTAATATTTGCATATGCTTAAAATGTATTTCTCTTATTAAATAAGCGCCCCTAGGATGGCTTCACATAGACCCAAGTGACTGCATAAGTCGCCGATCTATAACCGAACGCACTATCCATCCGCAGCAGGGAGCGCTTGCATGCCACTGACCAGAAGACAATTGATCGCCCGTATTGCCGCTGTCGGCGGGGTCCAGGCGGCGAGTGCGGTCATGGGCCTGTTCGGCGCCAGCGCAACGGCCGAAGCGTTCGAGGAAAACTACGCGGCGCTGCCCACGGCGGCGCTGGGCAAGGGCGCCAGCGTGGTGGTGATCGGCGCCGGGATCGGTGGCCTGGTCAGCGCCTACGAGTTGAGCAAGGCCGGGTTCAAGGTGACCTTGCTGGAAGCCCGGGACCGGGTCGGCGGGCGCAACTGGACGGTGCGTGGTGGCGATCGGGTGGAGTACAGCGACGGCAGCACCCAGGTCGCGCAATTCGGGGAGGGGTTCTACCTCAATGCCGGGGCCGGCCGCCTGCCCAGCCACCATCAGTTGATGCTCGGCTACTGCCGCGAGCTGGGGGTGGAGCTGGAGGTGCTGGTCAATACCAGCCGCAACGCCCTGGTGCGTCCGGACCTTGACCAGCCGGCGTTGCAGATCCGCCAGGCGGTCAATGACAGCCGCGGGCATTTTTCCGAGCTGCTGGCCAAGGCCGTCAATCGCCATGCCCTGGATCAGGAGCTGACACCAGCCGATCGCAGCAACCTGCTGAGTTTCCTGAAAACCTGGGGTGATCTTTCCGACAAGCTGGAGTACCTGGGTTCGGCCCGCTCCGGCTACAAGGTCTGGCCCGGCGCCGGCGACCAGTTGGCGCAGAAGAATGATCCGCTGCCGTTGCAGACCCTGCTCAACCCGGCGCTGACCACGGCGTTGATGATCGACGAATACCCGGAGTTCTCGCCCACCATGTTCCAGCCGGTGGGCGGCATGGACCGCATTCCCCAGGCCTTTGCCCGGCGCCTGAAAGGCCAGTTGCGGCTGCACAGCGAGGTGCGTTCCATCAGCAACCAGGCCGACAGCGCCGAAGTGGTCTACCTGGACCGGCGCACCGGCCGCACCCACAACCTCAAGGCCGACTACGTGATCAGCAGCCTGCCCCTGCCGCTGCTGGCCAAGGTGCAGAACAACTTCAGCGCCCCGGTGCGCCAGGCCATCGGCGCGGTGCAGTTCGGCTACGCCAACAAGGTGGCCTGGCAGTCGCGGCGCTTCTGGGAAAGCCAGTACCAGATCTACGGCGGGCTGTCGTTCATCAACCAGGAAGCCTCCGGGCTGTGGTACCCCAGCGGCGGTTTCAACCAGGCCGAAGGGGTGCTGGTGGCGGCCTACAACAACGGCGAAACCGCCCGACGGTTCGGGGAGAAAACCCTGGCCCAGCAGATCGAGATTTCCCGTCAGGCGGTGGAGCTCCTGCACCCCGGGCACAGCCAGGAACTGCGCAATCCGCTGGTGATTGCCTGGAGCAAGATCCCCTACAACTTCGGCCCCTGGATCAGCCATGAAGTGGCCGAGCCGGACTACGGCCTGCTCAACCAGCCCCAGGGCCGGGTCTACCTCACCAGCGACGGCCTGGCCCACAGCGGCGTGGGCATCTGGCAGGAAGCCGCCGCCGGCGCGGCGCGGCGGGTGGTGCGGCAACTTTTCCAACGGGCGCAAGGCTCGTCGCTACAGCAAACGGCCTGAAAAAGCCGAGCACTCACACAACAGCGGTAACCCATGCCGGGTAGCGGACCTCCGAGGCTGGCACACACAACCTTGGGAGCGTCTTTGCATGTCTTTGAAAAACACCGTCGTAGGGCTGGGGCTGTTGTTCGCCGCCAGCAGCAGTTGGGCCGCGGGAATCCAGCGCGTGCCGTCCAGCTACCCCAATTCGCCGATCCTGCAATCGGTGACCCTGCCCGCCAACAGCGAGGTGACCTACCTCTCCGGGCTGCTGCCGGACCCGGTGGATCCCAAGGCGTCCAAGGAGCAGATCCACGCCGAGGGCAACACCGAGGCCCAGGCCCGGGTGGTGCTGCGCAAGGTGGAGACGATCCTCGCCAGCCAGGGCCTGACCCTGGGGGACGTGGTGCAACTGCGCATCTACCTGGTAGGGGACCCGGCCCTGGGCGGCAAGCTGGATTTCGACGGCCTGCAAGTGGCCTTCCGCGAGTTCTTCGGCACCCAGAAGCAGCCGTTCAAGCCCGCCCGGACCACGGTGCAGGTGGCGGGGCTGGTGCTGCCCGGCGCCTTGATCGAAGTCGAAACCGTTGCCGCCCGAGCGCGCTGAGCCGCCTGTCAAAGGATCTGAAGTCATGAGTATTTCCTTGCATAAAATCCTCTTCGGCGCGGCCCCCCTGAGCCTTGGCCTGCTGGGCCTGGCGCTGCCCGCCGAACTGCTGGCGGCCGACGAAACCCTGGGCACGGTGGTGGTCACCGGGGTGCGCGGCAGCCAGCAACGCACGGTGACCGACAGCCCGGCGCCGATCGATGTGATCGACAGCGAGCAGTTGCGCAGCATCGGCCAGAACGGCCTGAAAGAAATGCTCGGGCGCCTGCTGCCGTCGTTCAACGTACCGACCATCAACGGCGGCGGCACGGCGTTCCTGGTGCGCGGGGTGAGCATGCGCGGCCTGGGCGGCGACCAGGTGCTGGTGCTGATCAATGGCAAGCGCCGGCACAACTCGGCGCTGATCAACAACGGCGCACGGGTCGGCAACGCCTCGGTGCCGGTGGACCTGGACCTGATTCCCACCGCCGCCATCGAGCGCATCGAAGTGCTGCGCGACGGCGCGGCGGCGCAGTACGGCTCCGACGCCATCGCCGGGGTGATCAACATCATCCTCAAGCGCAATGCCGAAGGCCTGACCTCCGACACCACCCTGGGCCAGTACTACGACGGCGACGGCACCACCGGCCACGAAGCCTTCAACTGGGGCAACAAACTGGGAGAGAACGGCGGCTTCATCAACCTGTCCTGGGACGCCAAGCTGCAGGAACCCTACGAGCGCTCCAGTGCCGCCAGCGGCCAGCTGTACTTCAAGCAGGCCGACGGCTCGCCGGACCCCCGGGAAAGCAATCGCCAGGGCTGGGGCACCGAGTACGGCCTGGGCCGCGACCGCACCACCAGCCTGGCCTACAACGCCGAGCTGCCTCTGGAGGACGACCTCAAGCTGTACTCGTTCTCGACCCTGAGCTACCGCAATAGCAACAAGGACCTGGGGCACCGCAAGCCCACCGACATCACCAGCCTGGCGGGCATTCCCAATGCGCCTTACCCCAACGGCGGCCAGGCGCGGCGGGAAATCCACGAGACCGATTTCCAGGTCGCCGGTGGTGCCAAGGGCCTGCTCGGTGGCTGGGACTGGGACCTGTCGAGCACCTACGGCAAGGATCGCGGCGTGCTCGACACGGCCAACAACCTGAACATTTCCAATGGCCCCTACAGCCAGCACGACTTCCACCTGGGCAACCTGGTGTTCGACCAGTGGACCAACAACCTGGACTTCTCCCGGGCCCTGGACATCGGCTGGAGCAGCCCGCTGGAAACCTCCTTCGGCGTGGAATACCGCTGGGAGAAATATGCGCTGGAGGAGGGCGAGCCCAACTCCTACAACCAGGGTAGCTATGTCCCCAACACCGGGCCTTTCGCCGGTGTGGTGCCGGACCCGGGGTTGTTCTCGGTCAACGGCACGACCCCGGAAGATGCCTACAGCCTCAAGCGCCACAGTGAGGCGGCCTATATCGACCTGGGCCTGAACATCACCCCCAACTGGTACGTCGGTGCGGCGGCGCGCTACGAGAAGTACAACCTAGGGGTAGGCGACACCACCAGCGGCAAGCTCACCACCCGTTACGAGTTCCTCCCCGGGTACGCGGTGCGGGCTGCGGTGAGCAACGGCTTCCGTGCACCGTCCCTGGCCCAGAGCGTCTTTTCCACCACCAGCACGGTCACCGAATTCGGCGCCGGTGGCACCACCACCTCGGTGCGTACCAAGCAGATGCGCCCCAACTCGCCGGAAGCGGTGGCGCTGGGCGCCAAGGACCTGGAGCCGGAAACCTCGCGCAACTACAGCCTGGGGTTCACCGCCGAGCCCACCGATCGGCTGCGCCTGACGGCCGACTTCTACCTGATCGACATCGACAAGCGCATTCTCCAGACCGGCATCCTCAAGGGCCCGGCAGTGTCGCAGATCCTGGTGGAGAACGGCCTCTCGCCGAACCTCGCCGGGCAGTACTACACCAACGCTGCCGACACCCGGACCAAGGGCGTGGACCTGGTGGCGGACTACCGCCAGTCCTTCGGCGAGTACGGCACGGCGAAATGGAGCGTCGCCTACAACCACAACAAGACCACCATCCGCGACCTGGCGGACACCCCGGCGGCCCTGTCGCGCCTGGGGGCGGGGTATGTGCTGTTCGACCGCCAGCAGCAGATCGACCTGACTAAATCCACGCCCAAGGACAAGTGGATCCTCTCCGGCAACTACAAGGTCGGCGACTGGACCACCAATCTGCAGTTGACCCGCTTTGGCGAGTACACCGAAGGCTCGAACATCCCGAGCAACGATCGCACCTACAGCGCCAAGTGGATCACCGACCTGGACGTGGCCTACGACGTGACCCAGAACCTCACCGTGGCCGTGGGCGCCAACAACCTGTTCGACGTATACCCGGACAAGATCGGCCTCAAGGCCTGGGCGGGAACCTATGAATACGGAATGTTCTCGCCCTATGGCCTGGGCGGCGGCTACTACTACAGCCGCGTCAGCCTGGCGTTCTGAGCATGACCACGATCACTCTCGCAGGAGCTGGCTTGCCAGCGAAGGCGGCGGCATGACCGGCGCAGGGTTCAAGGGCCATTCGCCAGCAAGCCGGCTCCTACAGCCGTGGCGTCCTGCCGGTCGTTTACCTGGTGGGAGCTGGCTTGCCAGCGAAGGCGGCGGCATGACCGGCGCAGGGTTCAAGGGCCATTCGCCGGCAAGCCGGCTCCTACAGCCGTGGCGTCCTGCCGGTCGTTCACCTGGTAGGAGCTGGCTTGCCAGCGAAGGCGGCGGCATGAAGGGCGCAGGGGGCAGGGGCGGTTCGCCGGCAGGCCGGCTCCTGCAAGGGCTGGTGTTGTGTTTGTGGCTGGGCAGTGCACTGGCGCAGCCGGCGCTGCGGGTGTCCAGCCAGAAGCAGTCGCTGAAGATTCTGCTGCAGGCGGCAGGCGAGCTGGAGCAGGTGCCGTACCCCATCGAGTTCGCCTCCTTCGCTGCCGCGGCCCCCACCGCCGAGGCCCTGGCCGCCGGGGCGGTGGATATCGGCAGCCTGGGGGATGCGCCCTTTGTGTTTGCCGCCGCGGCCGGGGCGCCGCTCAAGACCGTGGGGGTGATCAAGCTCAAGGTCACGCCGACCGCGGTGGCGATCGTGGTCAAGGAGGATTCGCCGCTGAAGCAGGCCGCCGACCTCAAGGGCCGGCGCATCACCACCACCCGGGGCTCCATCGGCCATTTCCTGGCCCTGGCCGCCCTGCGGTCGGTGGGCCTGCACGGCGCGGATGCGCAGTTCATCTTTCTCCAGCCGGCCGAATCCCGCAGCCTGCTGAGCAACGGCCAGGCCGATGCCTGGTCGACCTGGGACCCCTATACCAGCATGGTGCAGATGGAGGGCGGCAGCCGGGTGCTGGTCAGTGGCGAAGGGCTGTTCGCCGGGCACATGCTGCTGGTGGCCAACGACCAGGCGATTCGCGACAAGCCGCAGCAGATCGCCGACTTCCTGCAGCGCCTGGATCGTGCCTATGCCTGGGCCAACCAGCACCAGAGCGAGTTTTCAAAGATCCAGGCCGGCTACAGCGGTTTGCCGGTGGAGGTGCATGAGCGTTCCAATCGCTACTCGGTGCCCCGGCGTATCGCCGTAGGCCCGGCCGTGGTGGAGGACGTGCAGCACACCGCCGATCTCTACCGCGAGGAGGGCATTATTCAGAAGACTTTCGATGCCGCAGCTTACATGGATGCTCAATTCAATGAAGTTGAATGAGTGTGTGGCAGTTTTATTAATTGATCTCGGGAGGTTTTAAATAAATAAAGAGCAATAATGTCCTTCGCTTAATTTAACTATCAGCAAATTTCATAATCTTCTCGCAGCACTTTCAAAGTGCCTGTGGTGGCCGCTATTTGCCTGATTTTCGATACATTTTTAAGTTTGGATATTAGAGATAAAGGATATTTCACAAGGCCATCGCAACTGCCTAAGGTGGCCCTGAAACAAATTATTACGTTCTACCGATGTTGTTCTTCGTCGCTACTTCCAGGGAATTAAGGGAGCTTGCATGTTCACAGTCACTACGGCCGACAAACTTGAAGCGCGGCATATCCTCGATGTTGTGGAAAAACGCTCTTACGGCGTCCAGCTCAAAGGTTTCTGCCCACCGGATACCTTGCAGGTGGCGCGGGATCATCTGTATCAGCAGGAACTGCGCAGTGCCTTCAGCCAGCAGCAGGAATTCGTCCGGGTCGGCAAGGCCTATATCGAGATCCAGGATGAGCAGAGCCGGGCCGAATACCACGCCCTGGCCCTGCCCAACATTCGCAAGATCCGCAATCTGTTCCGGCCACTGGCCTCGCCCATCGACGAACTGCGCCTGCTGCTGGACGAAGTCTGGCCGCAGGGCGCGCACCTGTTGCAGGTGGACGGGCAGAAGTGTTTCGTCGGCATTGCCCGCTTCCAGGGTTCGGGGGTCGATCTCACGCCCCACACCGACAAGCTTGAACGCAATGCCCCCGAGGGCCACAGCCCGCAGTTGCTGACCCAGCTGTCCACCAACATCTACCTGGAGATCCCCGAGGATGGCGGCGAGCTGGAGATCTGGGGCATCGAGCCGGACGAGCAGGAGTACAACCGCCTCAAGGGCGAACGGGCCTACGGCATCGAACGCCACCTGCTGCCGCCGCCGGATTTCGTGGTCAAGCCCGAGCCCGGCGACCTGATCCTCCTCAACCCGCGGCTGATCCACGCCGTGCGCCCTTCGGCCAGCAGCACCCGGGTCACCCTCGGGGTCTTTATCGGTTACTACGGCGAACACCAGCCTTTGGCCTACTGGAGCTGAACTCATGAGCAAGGTGCAGGAAATCAACCTCAAGGCCTACTTCAACAAGGGCGGCGAGGAGCACGAATTCGACGGCAAGCGCGTGGTACTGGCGGTCAGCGTCGGCCAGGAATATCACGAGGACCAGAAGCTGCGGTCCACCATTCACTTGATCAACCAGTCCGGCTTCAGCCACGTCAAGGTGGTGGTGGCCGATACCCTGCAACGCCACAACAAGCACGGCAAGTCCCCCGGGGAGGCGCTGTCGGCGGCGATCCGCGATGGCGATGCCTGGCTGGCGCGCAACCAGAGCATCCTCGACGGCCTGCGGGTGCCGTACCACATCACCCGCTGGAACCAGGAACTGGCCAGCGACCGCTATGCCGAGCTGCGCCAGCAACTGAACCAGGTCTACCAGCAGCGCGAGGAACTGCGCGACGCCATCGACAGCACCATCGGCGTATTCACCGAGCGCCTGCGCCTGCGTGACGAACACGCGGACATCGAGCGGGCGGCGGCCCAGTGCCGGGAGTACATCCTGGAAGAGATCCCGATCATCCTGCCGCTGTGGGCCGACGAGGGTTACCACTACGTGCTCTACCCGCAGCAGATGACCACGGCCATGGCCACCAGCCGCGAGTTGCTGATCGAACCCCACAGCCCGGACCGGGTGCGCTGGCTGCCCCTGAAGTTCAAGAAGCGGGGGATCCCGATTCCCTTCACCTTGCCCGGCGCCATTCACCCCAACTGGACCAGCGGCGCCATCGCCATCTGATCCGCCGCGATCAATGTAGGCGCTGGCTTGCCAGCGAAAGCGCCCCTGCCGGCGTTGCCGTACTCAAGGGGCTGTTCGCCGGCAAGCGGGCTCCTACAGAGCGTTTTTTTATGACTGACAAGGAGTTTCCATGAGCGTTTTTGCGCAACAGCAACGCAAATGGTGGGCATTGCTCGGTGTGAGCATCGCCAGTTTTCTCGGCTGTGTGGATTTCACCATCGTCAACACCGCGTTACCGGCCCTGCAGGCCGACCTCGGGGCCTCGGTGGACGCCCTGCAATGGGTGATCAACGGCTTCATCCTGGCCCTGTCGAGCTTCATGGTGCTGGTGGGGCGCCTGGCCGACCTGCATGGGCGCAAGCGGGTGCTGTTCATCGGCCTGACGGTGTTCGGCCTGGCCTCCCTGGCGGCCGGGCTGGCGGGGCAGATCGATACCCTGATCGGCGCGCGGGTGGCCCAGGGGCTGGCATGCGCGGTGCTCTATACCGCCTCGGGGGCGATTGTCTCCAGCACCTTCGAGACCGCCGAGCAGGGTCGGGCCTTCGGCGTGCTGTTCGGGGTCAATGGAGTGGGGCTGGCGGTCGGCCCGGTGTTGGGCGGGCTGATAACCAGTGCCTTCGGCTGGCAGTGGATCTTTCTCATCAACGTGCCCTTCGTACTGCTGAGCCTGGGCATTTGCAGCTTCAGCGTGAAGGAGTCGCGTTCGGCCGAGACCGGGGCGCGCCTGGATGGTTGGGGTGCGCTGCTGTTGCTGATCGGCCTGCCGAGCCTGGTGCTGGTGATCGTCCAGGGCGGCAGCTGGGGCTGGGGCTCACCCCTGACCCTGGCCCTGGTGGCGCTGGCGGTGCTGGCCCTGGGCGCATTCCTGGCGGTGGAGCGGCGGGTGGCCGCGCCGATCATCGACCTCAAGCTGTTCGCCAACCGGCGTTTCGTTGCCGGGGTGGCGGCCAGTTTCGGCCTGGCGCTGTTCTACTGTGTGGCGTTTTTCGTCATGCCGCTGTACCTGGCGCAGATCCGCGGCGAAACGGTGCAGGCCAGCGGCCTGCTGTTGCTGCCCACCACCCTGGGGGTGGCGCTGCTGTCACCGCTGGTGGGGCGCCTGGTGGATCGCAAGGGGCCGGCGCTGCTGATCAAGACCGGGCTGCTGCTGTTCGTGCTGTCGGCGTTGTTGCAGGCCGGTTTCGATGGCCAGACTTCGCTGCCTTATCTGCTGGGCGCCTTTGTCGTCATGGGCCTGGGGTGGGCCAGCATTCTCGGGCCGTCCACGGTGCTGGGGATTTCCTCGGTGCCCCAGGAAGTGGGCTCGGTGGCCATGGGCTCGCTGATGACCTTGCACAACGTCGGTGGCGGTGTCGGGCTGGCGGTGGGGGTGGGGCTGTTCCATCACTTTTCCGCCACGCCGCTGGACGATGCCCAGGGCGCCTTTCTCAATGGTTACCGCGCGGTGATGGGCTTTCTGGCGGTGGTCACGCTGCTGGTCTGGGCCTCGGTGAGCCTGCTCTTGCGCACGGCCCCGGCGCCGGTGCCGACGGCCGAGGAGGGCACCAGCCGTGGCTGAGCGCGGCGGGCAGATGGGGCTGGGGGCCTTTCTCTCCGGCTCCGGCGCCCATGGCGGCAGTTGGCGCCATCCCCAGGCGGATGCCGATGCTTCGTTGAATTTCCAGCGCTACCGGCACTACGCGCAAACCCTGGAGCGGGGCTGTTTTGACGCCCTGTTTCTCAACGACAACGTGGCGGTGGGGGACCTGGACCCGCGGGTACTGGCCCGCAGTTCCTACAGCCTGCGCTGGGACCCGCTGACCCTGCTGCCGGCCCTGGCGGTGGTGACCCGGCATATCGGCCTGATCGCCACCGCCAGCACCTCCTACAACGAGCCCTACAACCTGGCGCGCAAGTTCGCCTCCCTGGACCACTTGAGTGAGGGCCGGGCTGGCTGGAACCTGGTAACCGGGCTGGTCGGCGGCGAGAACTTCAACCACCCCGAACCCCTGAGCCACGCCGAGCGGTACGCTCGGGCCGAGGAGTTCTTCAGTGTGGCCAGCGGGCTGTGGGACAGCTGGGCCGACGACGCCTTTCCCCGGGACAAGGCCAGCGGCCAGTGGCTGCGCCCGGAGCGCATGCACCTGTTGCAGCACCGGGGGCGGCACTTCCAGGTACAGGGGCCGTTGAATGCACCGCGGCCATTGCAGGGCTGGCCGGTGATCGCCCAGGCCGGGTCGTCCGGGCCGGGCTGTGAGCTGGCGGCGCGCTGCGCCGAGCTGGTGTTCACCGCCCAGACCGACCTGCAGCAGGCCAAGGCTTTCTATCGCGAACTCAAGGAACGGCTTCCCGCTTACGGGCGTCATGCCGGGCAGTTGAAAATCTTCCCCGGCATCGCCCCCACGGTGGGCCGCACCCTCAACGAAGCCGAGGAGAAGTACCAGCAATTGCAGGAATTGCAGGACCCCCAGGCACAGCTCAAGGCCCTGTCCTACCTGTTGGACCTGGGTATCGACCTGTCGCATCTGCCCCTGCATGCGCAGGTGCCGTTGCTGGACGACGCCGCCCCCACCGAGCGGCATAAAAGCCGCCGGCACCTGGTGCAGGAACTGATCCGCCGGGAGCGGCCGAGCCTGGCGCAACTGCTGCGCAGCCTGTCGGCCAGCGGGCACAAGGTACTGGTGGGCACGCCGGGGCAGATCGTCGATGAGCTGGCTACCTGGTACCAGGAATACGCCGCCGACGGCTTCAATGTGCTGTTCACCCATCTGCCGGGGGCCATCGACGATTTCGTGCAACTGATTACCCCCGAGCTGCAGCGCCGGGGTCTGTTTCGCCAGCGCTACACCGGCCACAGCCTGCGTGAACACCTGGGGCTGGCGCGGGTGGAAAACCGTTTCTTCAGCCACCGGGGCAATGGCTGAATGGCTGAAAGAGTCTTTACTCTCAAGGCGCAACGCCCATCGATCAACCCAGGAGCTACAGCATGTCCGGATGGTATGAGTTGAAGAAAAGCAGCAACGGCCAGTTTCGCTTCGTGCTCAAGGCGGCCAATGCCGAGGTCATTCTCAGCAGCGAGCAGTACACCACCCGCGCCGCAGCCGAGAACGGCATCGCCTCGGTGCAGGCCAACAGTCCCCTGGAAGAGCGCTACGAGCGCAAGAGCGCCAAGGATGGCAAACCCTATTTCAACCTCAAGGCGGCCAACCACCAGATAATCGGCAACAGTGAAACCTATTCCTCGGAAGCGGCCCGGGAAAAGGGCATCGCCAGCGTCAAGGCCAACGGCCCCAGCCACAACATCAAGGACCTGACGTCCGTTTAGGCCCGGCTCCACACACCCTCGACAGCACCAGGCCCGAACCCAGGCAGCGTTCGGGCTTTGTGCTGCCAGCGGGTTTTCACGAGCACCTGGCATTTGCCTGGAGGCCGGGCGAGGGCAGCGTATTGTGATCTGGCAGGCCGCCAGCCGATTGGCGACGGAGTTATGGCGCAATGCCATCATTTGCCTTATCCTCCGCGCCCGTCACCGGGCGCTCGGCAGGCCTGGCACTCTGGTTGACGTTATCAATCATTGTCCAAGGGATCTGCGACCTCATGATTCGCCCTCTCGTATTACTCGCCGCGCTGCTGGCGTTGAGCGGTTGCTACAGCCTGTCTTCCACGAAAGTTGCCGAGAGCATGCGCCCCGACTCGCAGTCGGGGGTGGCCTATGTGGTGGGGGTGGTCGGCATCTGGCCGAAGGCGGTGCACACCGCCAACGAACAAATGCTGCTGATTCGCCCGCGCGGCGGTGACGGGTTCGCCTCGGCGCGCTTGTACAACCAGATCTACGGCCGCACGCCACGGGATGTGCGCGAGACCTGGCACGGCATCGGCAGCCTGTTCGTGATGCCGCTCAAACCCGGGCGCTACGAGATCTACAACCTGCACTTCGACCGCGGCAACGCCACCGCCTGGAGCCGCGAAGATTTCTCCATCCCCTTGGAACTGGAAGCCGGCAAGGCTTATTACCTGGGTGATTTTCGCGCCGGCTGCCTGTCGGCGTCGGGGGCCAAGTGCGTGTTTCTGCACAGCGACCACCTGGAGCGCGACGCTGCCCTGGTGCGCGCCAAATACCCGCAGGTGCCGAACCTGCAACGGGTCGATCTGGAGAAGATGGAGGAGGTCACGTCGTTGATCGTCAGGGAGCAGGGGCCCAAGGCGTCGATGCTCAAGGCCATGCTGTCGGGGGATCTGTAATGCGTAGTCAATTGTGGTTTTTGATGGTGCTGATGCTGGGGCTTGGCGGTTGCCAGACCAGCCACAGTCTCAAGCCGGCCGAGGTGGATTATCAGCAGCGGCTACCGGCGATCAGCGTCAGTGTGATGGGGGCCATCCCTGCCGGCCTGATCCGTGACGAACTGCGTCGTCGCGGCACCTTCGAGCAGGTGCAGCCGGGGTTCAGTGCCGATGGCTACAACGTGATCGTGATGGCCAACAGTGATTACTTTGGCTGGCAGAACATTCCCATGGGGCTGCTCAGTGCCATGACCTTGTTTATCGTGCCGGGCCGGACCACTTGGGACAGCCAGGTGATGTTCCATGTCAGCCGCGGTGACCAGGAGGTGGCCAAGTATCGGGTCAGCAATCAGACCCGCTCCTGGCGTGGTTGGGCCAACACTGATGGCGGCCAATACCAGCATGTGCGGCGCATCACCGACGACTTCATTGCGCAGATGCTGCAGGACCCGCAGTTCAAGGCCCAGGCCCCGGTGGCGCTGGACAGTCACTGAGCCACGCTTGGACGCGGCACATGCCAAAGCCCGGACGGTGTCAGCCGTCCGGGCTTTTTTTTCAGGAAATCAACCCAGGCTCTGCAGCAGCGTCTGCAACTGTTGGCGACCGCTCTCGTTCAGCGCGAATACCGGCTTGCGCGGCTCGCCGGTGGGCAGCCCGGCGAGTTCCAGCCCGGCCTTGACCGTGGCCGGCAAACCGCCCTTGAGGATGAAGTCCAGCAGCGGCAACTGGCGGTAGAACAGCGCCCGGGCGCGAGCCAGGTCGTTGCTCAGCACGGCCTGATAGAGGTCGAGATTGAGCTGCGGGATCAGGTTCGCCGCCGCTGTGCACCAGCCACTGGCACCGGCAGCGAAAGCTTCCAGGGCCAGCGGGTTGCAGCCGTTGTAGAACGGCACCTGGCCTTCGCCCAGCAGTTGCAGCTTGTGCATGCGCTGGATGTCGCCGGTACTTTCCTTGACCAGGGTGACGTTTTCCACGGCGTGGAAGATCTTCAGGATCAGTTCCACCGACATGTCGGTGCCGCTGGTGGCCGGGTTGTTGTAGAGCATGATCGGCACGCCAATGCTGGCGCCGATGGCCTGGTAGTGAGCGAGGATCTCGGCTTCGCTGAGCTTCCAGTAGGAGGCGGGCAGCACCATCACCACGTCGGCGCCCTTGGCTTCGGCAAAACGCGCGCGGCGGATGGCCTTGGCGGTGGTCAGGTCGGAGACGCTGACGATGGTCGGCACGCGCTTGGCCACGTGGCGGATGCTGAACTCGCTGACCTGGTCCCATTCGGCGTCGCTCAGGTAGGCGCCTTCGCCGGTGCTGCCCAGGGGGGCGATGGCGTGGACGCCCGCGTCGATCATGCGGTCGATGGAACGCCCGAGGGCGTCCAGGTCCAGGCCTTCGCCGTTGGGGCCGAAGGGGGTGACGGTGTAGCCGATGATGCCGTGGATCTGGGTAGTAGGCATGGTGCAACTCCTGCAAGGCATAAGGGGTGGATCAGTTCAGGCAGTCGGCGTGTTTTTTCAGGTTTTGCCGAGCGTAGTAGTTGAAGGCGGCGCTGTGGCGCTTGGGCTTGGAAATCCAGTCGTGGGCTTCGCGGCCCAGCTCCGGGAGGATCGGCTTGATGGTGCCGGCGGCCATGGCCAGCAGTTGCAGCTTGGCCGCACGCTCGATCAGTTGAGCGATCACGCAGGCTTCCTCGATGCTCGCGCCGGTGGACAGCTGGCCGTGGTGGGAAAGCAGGATCGCGCGCTTGTCGCCCAGGGCGGCGGAGATGATTTCGCCTTCTTCGTTGCCCACCGGCACCCCTGGCCAGGCTTCGAGAAAGGCGCAGTCCTCGTACAGTGGGCAGAGGTCCATGTGCGACACCGCAAGCGGCACTTCGATCATCGACAGCGCGGCGACGTGGGTCGGGTGGGTGTGGATGATGCAGTTCACGTCCGGCCGGGCGCGGTACACCCAGCTGTGGAAGCGGTTGGCCGGGTTGGGCATGCCGTGGCCTTCGAGGACCTCCAGGTCTTCGTTGACCAGCAGCAGGTTGCTGGCGCTGATTTCATCGAAGCCCAGGCCCAGTTGCTGGGTGTAGTAGGTGCCGGGTTGCGGGCCGCGGGCGGTGATCTGCCCGGCGAGGCCCGAGTCGTGGCCGTTCTCGAACAGAATGCGGCAGGTCAGGGCCAGCTTTTGTCGGTCGGTCCACGTATTATCCGCCAGGGTATTTTGCATCTGGGTCAGGGCTTGCTTGACCAGTTGGTCTTTGGGCAATGCTAATGTCTTGGCCATGTCGAAGGTCCTTTGAGAAGTGCAATGGACGTCGGATCTGCGCTTCACCTGCTGCTTGCGACGGCGCTTGGTGAATCGCGATGACACTTAAGAGGCTATATGACACTTTGTGTCATTGGCAAGCGCCAATCGTTGTTTTCTAGATGGATTAACCGCTCTACATGTCTATCCGTTTGAAATTACTGAGAAAAAAACTGGGCGTGACCCTGGAAGCCCTGGCCGAGAAATCCGGGATGACCAAGAGCTATCTGTCGAAAGTCGAGCGCGGGCTGAACACGCCGTCGATCGCTGCCGCGTTGAAGCTGGCCAAGGCGCTGAACGTCAAGGTCGAGGAACTGTTCGCCGAGGACAGCATCAGCCTCGACAGCTACAGCCTGGTGCGCAGCGACCAGCGCCAGTCATTGGCAGCCAACGGGCAGACGCCGGGATATGCGGTGCTGGCCCATCAGGTCAGTGAACGCAATCTGCTGCCGTTCATCATCTATCCGGCCAAAGAGTTCAGTGACAAGACCTTCAAGGAACACCTGGGGGAGGAGTTCCTGTTTGTCCATGAAGGCCAGGTGGAAGTGGACTTCATGAACGAACGGGTGATTCTCAACCGTGGCGATGCATTGCACTTCAATGCGCAGAAACCCCACCGCATCCGTTCCGTGGGGGACGAGCAGGCGCAGTTGCTGGTGGTGGTGCACAGCAGCGAGGACTGAAGGCGTTCAGCACCGCCAGGAGCCGGCTGGTTGGCGAATGGGCACCAAGACATGCATCGCCCTGGCGGACGTCTTCGCTGGCAAGCCAGCTCCTACAGGGCGGGAGTGCTCAGCGCTCCACGGGCACCGACAGGGCCGGGTTGCCCAGGGCGTGGGTCTTGGAGTCGAAGAAACGCAGACTCAGGTCCAGGCCTTCGAACAGCTTGGCGTAGTGGCGTTTCTGGTGCTGGATGAACGCCGCGCTGCGCGGGTAGATGGAGATCGCCAGGGTCTGGGTCGCCGACTGGCGGATCGCCTGGACCAGGTGGCTGTCCTGGGGCCCCAGGTTGTGGCCGAAGATGCACAGCGCGCCGCTGTGATCCAGCAACTGCTGGTAGCAGAACGACAGGTAATCCGAGCTGCGGATGGTCTTGAGCTTGTCCGCCAGCGGCCCCTCGCTGACGAACAGCGGCACGTCGTCCAGGGTCTTGAGGGTGTTGTTGATGGCGAAGCTGCCCAGCAGGGTGCCTTCGGTGGAGGTCAGCTTGCGCGCGCTGCCGTCCAGGTTGCGCACCAGGTGCAGGCCGCCATGCAGGTAGAGAATGCGGGTCGGGGCGCTAGGGGCGCTGCCCAGTTCGAAGGCCGGATCGGCACCGTGGAACAGGTCGTCGATGCCTTGGCTGTCCTGTTGCACGGCCCAGTAGTTGAGCAGGTCATAGTTGCTGGTGAACACCGTGGGATAGCGCCGCAGTTCCTGGTTGATCGCCGCCAGGCTCTGCTCCTGGACCAGGCGCCAGGGAATGTGCACCGCGTGCACGGTGTTGATCAGCGCTTCCTTGATGGCGTAGTAGCGATTGCGCGGCGCCGCCGAGCTGACTGCCAGGGCCTTGTTGACTCGGCTGGTGGTTTTCAGGGCGCCCAGTACCTGCTCGAAACTGCGGGTCTGCAGGGCCTCGAATACGCTGAGCTCGGACTGGCTGAGGGGTTTTTCTTCCACTGTGCGAGCGTTTTCGAACAGTGAGTCGTAGGCAAAGTCTTCCCACACGGCACGGCTGGCGCCGTTGCCGATCAGCAGGCCACTGAACGGTGTGCTGGCACCCAGGGCGTTCCAGTCTTCAAGTTCGGCATCAAATTCCTGGAAATCCATCATCGCGGTCATCGGTCTCAAGGCTGGAGGTATTTCGGCTGGCGACTTTATCACGACCGACCCTTGAGCCAGATCAACAACGCCGGTGAGCGATCGGTCGATCCTGTTTGGCAAACATTGCATCGACACCGTGAAATCGGCATTCGCCGGGAGACCTTCTGATGAGCAGCACCTTTTTCATTCCAGCCGTGAACATCATGGGCATCGGCTGTCTCGACGAGGCCATGAGCGCCATCCGCAACTATGGATTTCGCAAGGCGCTGATCGTCACTGACACGGGCCTGGCCAAGGCTGGCGTGGCCAGCATGGTGGCCGAGAAGCTGGCCATGCAGGACATCGATTCGGTGATCTTCGACGGTGCCAAGCCCAACCCGAGCATTGCCAACGTCGAGCAGGGCCTGGCGCAATTGCAGCAGGCACAGTGCGATTTCGTCATCTCCCTGGGCGGCGGATCGCCCCATGACTGCGCCAAGGGCATTGCCCTGTGTGCCACCAATGGCGGGCAGATCCGCGATTACGAAGGCGTCGACCAGTCGGCCAAGCCGCAACTGCCCTTGATCGCCATCAACACCACCGCCGGCACTGCCAGCGAAATGACCCGTTTCTGCATCATCACCGACGAATCGCGCCACGTGAAAATGGCCATCGTCGACCGCAACGTCACGCCGTTGCTGTCGGTGAACGATCCGGCACTGATGGTGGCGATGCCCAAGGGCCTGACCGCCGCCACCGGCATGGATGCCCTGACCCACGCGGTGGAAGCCTATGTGTCCACCGCCGCCAACCCCATCACCGATGCCTGCGCCCTGAAGGCCGTGGAAATGATCAGCGCCAACCTGCGCCAGGCGGTGCACGACGGCAACGATCTGCTGGCACGGGAGAACATGGCCTATGCGCAGTTCCTCGCCGGCATGGCATTCAACAATGCGTCCCTGGGTTTCGTGCACGCCATGGCCCACCAGCTGGGCGGCTTCTACGACCTGCCCCATGGCGTGTGCAACGCGGTGCTGTTGCCCCATGTGCAGAGCTTCAACGCCACGGTATGCGCCCAGCGCCTGACCGATGTGGCCCACGCGCTGGGAGCGGACATTCGCGGTTTCAGCCCGGAAGAGGGCGCCCAGGCGGCCATCGCGGCGATCCGCACCCTGGCCCGTGATGTGGAGATTCCCGCCGGTTTGCGCGAGTTGGGCGCCAAGTTGCAGGACATTCCGCTATTGGCGGCCAATGCCCTCAAGGATGCCTGCGGCCTGACCAACCCGCGTCCGGCGGATCAGCGGCAGATCGAGGAGATTTTCCGCAACGCGTTCTGAGGGACGGGACCCTTCGCTGGCAAGCCAGCGAAGGGTTCATCCGCACGCCCGGCACCACAGACTCCCGAGCACCTGCTCCCGGCGTTGAAAGCGCCCGCGCCGCGGAGGATAGTGCGACCTGAAATGGCGCTCTATCCGCCTGTCACAAGGAGTCGTGAATGATCCGTTGCTCTTCCCTGGCCCCGCTTCTGGGCAGCCTGGCCCTGCTGGCCGGTGCCACATCCGCCGCCGCCCAGTGCCTGCCGCCGCCACGCAATGCCGAAGTCCCGGGCTTTTCCCTGTGCAAGGACTGGCCGGCCTTTGCCGACCAGAGCATCAGCCTGCTGTCCGAGCAGGTTCCGGACCCCAGCGACACCGGCACCGATGACGGCACCTACAACCTGCAACTGGCAGTGCTGGACCGCAGCAGCGGACAGGCCCTGGCCAGCTATGAGCAGCCTGCCGCCTTTGTCTCCGACGCCTTTCGCCTGGAGAGCGTGAAGCTCGATACCGGGCGCTTCCAACTGACGCCTCAGGTTCGAGCGTTCGGGGTCCGGGCCGCGTTCGAGGGTTCCTCCAGGGTCAACCCCTTCAATCAGACCTGGCTCAGCCTCTACGTGCGCGAGGGCAGTACCCTGCGCCCGGTGCTGGAGAAGTTCGTGGCCCATTCCTACAACGGCGAATGGGATGGCCAGTGCGCCGGCGAGGGCACTAAAACCACGCGCACCCTGGATATCGCCAAGACCCGCAGCCACGGTTACGCCGACCTGATCGTGCGTTCGGTCAGCGTCAGTACCCAGAGCAAAAAAGTCGGGGAAGAATGCCAGTCCACCTCCGTGGCCGCCAAACCGGTGGTCAGCACCCTGCACTACGATGGCCAACGCTACGTCCTGCCCAATGGCTTCAGTGGCATCTGATACCGGCGATCGATAAGGAAGCTTGATGAACCTGCTTGAACAATCGACCCGCGGGCTGGTGCTGTGCGCGTTGCTGGGCGTGGCGACGATGGCGCTGGCCGAGTGCGACAACAACCCCAATTCCCCGGGAGAACTCCATGTCTGCAAACCCTGGCCGGCGGAAGACGGCATCAACATCGGGGTTCGAGCAACGCCGGTGCAAGGGGCCGAAAACGCCAAGGTACCTCGCTACAACCTGGATGTGGCGCTGCTGCTCGACGACAGCGGCTGGGCCGTGGCCAGCTACAACAAGGACCTGGCCCGGCGTTCCGATGGCTTGGCCTTGCAGGGGTTGCAGATCGATACCGGGCGTTACCAGTTGAGCGAAGAGGAGCGGGCCTTTGGCCTGCGGGCCACCTACCGCCGCGCCTCAAGCACCCACCCCCATGAGAAAACCGTGCTGACCCTGTTCGTACGTGATGGCAAGGGCCTTCCGCCTAGGCTCGAAGGGCTGGTGGTGGATGAGCGCCGCGCTGAGCTCGGCCGGGGCGGTGAGTGTGTCGGGCGCAGCCGGACCCTGCACCGGACCCTGGAACTGGGCAACGGCCAGCGCAACGGCCATGCCGACCTGCTGGTGCGTACGCGAATCGTCGACACCGAGCATTTCAAGGGGGCGGCCGGTTGCGAGAGCCGCGACCTGGCGCCCAGGGACAGCCGTGTCACCTTGCACTACGACGGCCAGCGCTACCCCTTGGCGAAAACCTTGACGGGAGCGTGAACCATGCACAAGGGGCTCAACCACCTGAGCCTGGCCGTCAGCGATCTGGCCTCGCGATTGCTGGCCTGGCGCGATCATCCTTACCCGGGAATGCGCTTTTACTCCGCCGATTGAGAGACTGTTCCACAGGGGCAGCTGACGAAAGCGGCTGGTGGCAAGGTGCCTTGATCGTGCAGAATCCGCCACATTCCCCCTGTGCCTGGCGTTTTTGTCAGGCGCATCGTCCTGGAGTCTTGCTGATGACCTCATCGCTGTTGCTGGCCGTTATCGCCTCGGGTTTCATTTATGCGATCACCCCCGGGCCCGGAGTGCTGGCGGTGTTCGGCATCGGCGCGGCCCGCGGGCGGCAGGCGGGGGCCGGTTTTCTCTGCGGGCACATGCTGGGCGACGTGGTCTGGTGCAGCACGGCGCTGATCGCCATTGTCGGGGCCCGGGAGATCGGCAGCGATGCGTTCAATATCCTCGGCGTGCTCAGCGGCCTGTACCTGTTCTGGCTCGGCCTGCGGGCCATCCGCAGTAAACCGCGCGATGGCGATGAACCCCAGGGCCCGGCGCGCAACCCGTTCTGGCACGGGATCCTGTTCGGCCTGACCAATCCCAAGGCTTATCCGGTGGCGGTGGCAACCTTCACCGCGCTGCTCTCCAGCCGCGCGGAGCTGTTGACCTGGTCGATGCTGCCGGGGCTGATTGCCCTGAGTTTCCTTGGCGGCCTTGGCGCATACGCTATCCTCATCGGCATCGTCGGCGCGCGTAAGGTACGCAATTGGTACCAGCGCCACGAGCTGGCGATCACCCGGGTCTGCGGGGTGATGTTCATCGGTTTCGCGATCAATGCCCTGCTGCACGCAGTGCCAGGGTTGGTCGGCAACAAGGCGTGACGCGCCGCGCGGGTTGCGACGGTGTGCAGTTGCAGGCTTCGGCCTGCGACCGGGCTCAAGGGATGGGTACTCAGTGCATTTTTCATGGGTAGTAGCTTTCTCTGATGGCAACCAAGAACTCCGCGCCTCTGGCCAGTTTCATCGACCTGCTCCTGGACGCCGTGTGCGCCGTGGATGTCGAGGGTCGCTTCGTGTTCGTCAGCGCCGCCTGTGAGCGGGTCTTCGGCTACACCGCCGACGAGCTGATCGGCCGCCCGATGATCGAGCTGGTGCACCCGGCCGATCGTGAACGTACCTTGCAGGCCGCCCGGGAAATCATGGGCGGGGTGCCCAAGCCGAATTTCGAGAACCGCTACGTGCGCAAGGACGGGCGGGTGGCGCATATTCTCTGGTCGGCGCGCTGGTCGGAAGTGGACCAGTTGCGCATCGCCGTGGCCCGCGACATCACCGAGCGCAAGCAGGCGGAATCCCGGCAGGCGGCGCTGTACGCGATTTCCGAGGCGGCCCATGCCACCGAAGACCTGCTGGTGCTGTTCCGGCATGTGCATCGGATCATCGGCGAATGGCTGCCGGCGCTGAACTGTTCCCTGGCGCTCTACGACGAGCGCAGCGCCAGCCTGAGTTTTCCCTATCACGTCGATGACTGCGAAGGCAGCCCGGAACTGCCGGGCACCTTGATCGAACGCTTCTGCGTCGAGGTGCTGCAATGCGGCCAGCCCTTGCTGCTGGCGCCGGAGTGCCCGGTGAACCGGGTGCTCTGGAGCGAGTTCGCGGCTATCCAGGGTTCGCGCTGCTGGCTGGGCGTACCGCTGAATTCGCAAAAGGGCACCATCGGCGTGCTGATGGTCAAGAGCGCCCCGGGCACCGAAAGCTACAGCGAACAGGACCAGGAACTCTTGCAGTACGTCAGTGCGCAGCTGGCCGCGGCCATCGAACGCAAGCAGCTGCATGCACGCCTGCACTACATGGCCGAATACGATCAATTGACTCACCTGCCCAACCGCGAACTGCTGCGCGAGCGCCTGCGTTCGGCCCTGGCCCGGGCCCGGCGCGAGTCGGGGCGCATGGCCCTGCTGTATGTCGACCTGGACAAGTTCAAGGAGGTCAACGACACCTGCGGGCACGCGGTGGGGGACATGCTGCTGCAAGCGGTGGCCAACCGGCTCAAGGGCTGCGTGCGGGAAACCGACACCGTGGCGCGGATCGGCGGCGACGAGTTCGTGATCCTGCTGGAGAGCGTGCAGCACAGCGAGGATGCCCAGCGGGTAGCGGAGAAGATCCGGCGGACGCTGGGCGAGCCGCTGCGCCTGGACGGCCACTCGTTGAACATCCTGCCGAGCATCGGCATCGGCCTGTATCCCGAGCATGGCCTGGAGGAAAAGCAGCTGTTCAAGCACGCCGACGAAGCCATGTACGCGGTCAAGCGGGCACAGAAAAGCCGCTCCAACGCCTGAGCCGGCAAGCACCGGATGAAGCCCTGGCCCGGCCGTGCCGGGGTTCACCGTTCGTCGTGCAAGCGAGGGTTTTTCTAAACCTTTGCGCCCCCCACCTTTCCCTATGCAGACGGGAGCCATGGCTTCCGGCAGATCAATTTGCAAGCGGAGAGCCACCTCATGAACCCCATGGCCACAGTCATGCGCGGTGCCGGACTGGCACTGCTCCTGGGCCTTGGCGCCACCAGCGCCCTGGCCCAGTCCCCCGCGGATTTCATCGACGACGCCTCGGCCAAGGGCATGGCCGATATCGAAGCCAGCCGCCTGGCCCACCAGCAGACCTCATCCAAGGCGGTCAAGGAATACACCATCCAGGTGATCAACGACCGCACCACCGCCAACCAGCACCTGGCCAAGATCGCCAAGCAGCTGGACTTGCCGGTCGCCCCCCGGGAACAGGTGATGGACCAGGCCAAGCGCCTGATGCCCCGCGTACCTGAGGCCGAGGGCGAGGACTTCGACCGCGCCTACGCCGCCAGCCAGGTCAAGGCCACCGAAGAAGCCATCGAGCAGATCCAGCAGCAGGCGCAGACCAGCGAGGTGCCGGAGCTCAAGGCATTTGCCGAAGAGACCCTGCCCAAGCTGGAAAACCACCTGCAGATGGCCAAGGCCCTGCAGGCCGGGCGCCGGTCCGACCGGCTGGACGGTTGAGCCCCGCCGTTGCCCCATCCTTGCCCTTTAGTTGGAGAGCACCATGTCGACTCAACCCGTATCCAATCAGTACGCGATGCAGGATCCCCTGACCCAGTACCCCCAGCCGGAATTTCCCGACCAGCCGCAAACGGCGCCGGGCATCGACCAGGACATGATTCCCCGTCCCGACCACGGCGAGCACAGCTATCACGGTTTTGGCCGGTTGCTGGGGCGCAAGGCCCTGATCACCGGCGGCGATTCGGGTATCGGCCGCGCGGCGGCCATTGCCTATGCCCGTGAAGGCGCGGACGTTGCCATCAACTACCTGCCCGAGGAGGAGCGTGACGCCCGCCAGGTGATAGAGCTGATCAAGGCCGCCGGGCGCAAGGCCGTTGCGCTTCCCGGCGATATCAGCGACGAACGTTTCTGCCGCGACCTGGTGCGCCGGGCCCATGAGCAACTGGGTGGGCTGGACATCCTGGTCAACGTGGCCGGCAAGCAGGTGGCGCAGGAGGACATCGCCGACATCAGCACCGCTCAGTTCGACGCCACCTTGAAGACCAACGTGTATGCCTTGTTCTGGATCTGTCAGGCGGCCTTGCCGCTGATGCCGGCTGGCGCCACGGTGATCAACACCGCGTCGATCCAGTCCTACCAGCCTTCGGCCAGCCTCCTGGATTACGCCACCACCAAGGCAGCGATCGTGGCTTTCACCAAGGCCCTGGCCAAACAGGTGATCGGGCGGGGGATCCGGGTCAACGCCGTGGCGCCGGGGCCGATCTGGACCGTACTGCAACCCAGTGGTGGCCAGCCTCGGGAAAAGATCCCGCAGTTCGGCCTGCAAACCCCCATGAAGCGTCCGGGGCAGCCGGCCGAATGCGCCCCCCTGTACGTGCTACTGGCGTCACAGGAATCGAGCTACATCACCGGCGAAGTGTTCGGGGTCACCGGCGGCAACCCTCTGCCCTAGGATGATCGGCGCAGGGGCCAGCCTTCGCCGAGCCGATCTCAACACTGATTGAGATCGGTCTTGTCCTGCTGGCTGGAGGTGCTGACGGACAGCTCGGAATCGCCGCCCTGGCCGATCTCGCGGTATTCGCGGCGCATCTGCTCCAGCTGCTTGAGGTCCAGCCCGTCCAGGTTGAGCATGGCGTTGTGGGCCGCCTTGGTGGCCCGCAGCAGCTCGTCGATCTTCAAGTGCAGAATGTCGTTGTCGCGGTTCTGGGTGTTCTGGATCAGGAACACCATGAGGAAGGTGATGATGGTGGTGGAGGTATTGATGATCAACTGCCAGGTGTCGTTGAAGTGAAACACCGGCCCGCTGAGCCCCCAGATCAGAATCAGCAACAGCGCGCCGAGAAAGGTTTTCGGGCTGCCGGCCCACATCGACAGCGTTTGCGAAATCTTCGAGAACTTCATGACCGTGTTCCTTATGGGGGAGGTGTCTGAAGCTGTGACAGCAGGGCTCTGGTGAAAGTGCTTTTTTCCAGTGCCCGCTTACACCTCACAACACTCCTTCGCACAATAAAACAGGATTGTGCTGGAGCTGTCGGGGCGCTGGGCTTAACGTGGCCCGGGCCAGGTGCCCCATGGGGCGCCACGACGCTCAAGGAGGCAGCTTATGTCGGCCAGTACCGGTGCTTCGGTCATCGACCTGTATCACCAGGCGCAAGACTATTTCTTCGTTTCCATCTCCCAGTTCTATCGACGTTTCGGCAGTGGCCTGAGTGCCTATTGCACCGGGGTCGAAGCCAGCAGCCTGAACCTGTTGATGATGAATGTCTGCGCCGTCGACGAGCCGGGGGCGTTGGCCGAAGGCGTGGCGTTCCTGCAGCGCACGGGCATGCCGTTCTGTGTGGTGGTGCCCGAGGCGCTGGTGCCCCGGGTCAGCGGGCAATTGCACCAGCAGCATCTGCTGGCGGCGGACAAGACCACCTGCATGGTGCTCGATCTGACGCGCCATGAGCCCCGGCAAGCGCTTGCGGCGCAGGCCCAGGTGCGCTGTAGCGACCTGCGCCTGGAGGATTGGGCGCAGCCCGTGCAGAGTGCATTCGAGTCCGGCGAGGGGGGGATCGAGCAGTACCTGGCCCGGCATCGGGCGGCGCTGTCGGCGGGCCGGGCCCTGAGCCATTTCACCCTGTATGTCGAGGAGCGCCCGGTGAGTGCCCTGACTCTCTCGCTGCTGCCGGGGCTGGCGCGCCTGGATGACATCGGCACCGTGCAGGATTGCCAGGGCCAGGGCTATGCCACGGCGCTGATTCAAGCGGTGCTGGCGTTCGCCCGGGCCAGGGGCGCCAGGACCTGCGTGCTGGAAGCCTCCCTCGATGGCCTGTCGATCTACCGCAAGGCCGGCTTCGAACCGCTGTTCGACTACCGCACCTTCTGCCAGGAATGAGCCCGCCCTAGCGGGCAGCGTTCTGCCGGAACTGGCGCGGGCTGAGCCCGGTCAGGGCCTTGAACTGGCGGCTGAAGGCGCTGTGGTCGGTGTAGCCGCATTGCAGCGCCACCTCGGTGATGGGTTCTTCGGTGAGCAGCAACTGCGAAGCGTGTTCCAGGCGGACCTTGTGGATCATCTGCCGTGGCGTGAGGTGGAAGATGCGCTTGCAGTAGCGCTCCAGCTGGGCAGTGGACAGGCTGGCGATGCGGGTCAGGTCGTCCAGGCGGATGGCCTCGCTGTAGTGCTCGCGGATATGCCGGTCCACCGCTGCCAGGCGTTCATAGGCCGGATGGGTGTCATGGGCGGCCTGCAGGTCCAGGGAGATCCCGGCCATGCCGATGATCTGCCCGTCACGCCCGTACAGCGGCAGTTTGTGGGTCAGGCACCAGCCGGGCTCGCGGCTGCCATACAGATGCAGTTCCAGCTGGCCCTTGATGGTGATGCCCTGGCGCAGCACGCGCTGGTCCTGCTCGGTGTAGACCGGGCCGAGCACCGCCGGGAAGACTTCGGCGGAGGTCTTGCCCAGCAGGGGCCGCACATTCTTGAAACCGCAGCGCTGGGCCAGGGTCAGGTTCGCCACTCGGTAGCGGGCCTGCAGGTCCTTGATGAAGAACACCGCGCTGGGGATGCAGTCCAGCAGCGGGGTGATCGGCGCCATGTTGGCCAGCAGGCCATTGAGGTCCCGGGGTGCATGGGCGGCGATGGCCCGGGGCAAGTGGTGCAGCTGTGCGCCATCGATCATCGTCTGCCTCTCTCTATGGGGGCTTGGGGGATGGATCTGGGTCGATAAAGCCAAGGGGTTCACGGGCCGCCGGTTGCATTGTCGGCGCCGGGGCGTGCCTGCTGGCTGTCGAGCAGCAGCGTGGCGATCCGCGCCGGCACCAGGGGTGCCCGTGGCGGGGTGGGCGCCCAGCCGAACAGGCGGTGGGCCGCGCTGGCACAGACCCGGCCCTGGCAGGCGCCCATGCCGCAGCGGCTCTGCAGCTTGGCCTGGGCCCAGTCGGGGGCTGCGGCCACGGCGGCGTAGGGCACATCCTCGCACCGGCACAGCAGAGTATCAGCTCGGGCCAGTTGCAGGACCTGCGGCTGCAGCTCGAAATGCCGCAGCAGGCGCTCGGCAAAATGCTGCCAGTGACGGCGCTGCTGGATCAGTTCGGCGGCCCGGTCTGCCTGCCCGCTGGCCACACAGCCGGCGATCCGGCCTTCGATCAGCGCCAGTTCGCTGCCACCGATGCCCGTGCACTCGCCGGCGGCCAGGACCTGGGGCAGGCTGCTGCGCTGTTGCTGATCGACCGCGATGGCGCCCTGTTCCAGGCGGCAGCCCAGGTGGTTGGCCAGGCGCACATTGGGCACCAGGCCGAAGCCGCAGGCCAGGTAGTCGCAGGGGATTTCCAGGGTGCGCCGGCCCTGGCGGATGCGCACGGCCTGCAGGTGCTGCTCGCCCAGCGCCTCGACCACGTGGGCGTTGCAGCGATAGCTCGGGGTGGCCAGGCTCAGGGCCTGGGCCAGCTTGTTCGGCCAGCGCCACAACTGGGCGGCAAAACCCAGCAGCGAGGCCGCCGGGGCCTGTTCCAGCACCCGCACCACCCGGCCGCCGGCGCGGCGCGCGGTGGCGGCGCTGGCCAGCAGCAAGGGACCGCTGCCGGCGATCACCAGGGTCTTTCCTGCCACCGCCAGGCCGTTCTTGAGCAGCGCTTGCAGGCCGCCGGCCCCGGTCACCCCGGGCAGGGTCCAGCCGGGGAAGGGCAGCAGCAGTTCCTGGGCGCCACAGCACAGGATCAGTTGTTCGAATTCCACGTGCCAGGCCTGCCGCGCATCTTCGAGCAACAGGCTGTGGGTGCCCAGGGTCGAGATGATGCGGGTGGCACTGAGGTAGCGCACCGCCGGGTGCTGCAGCACCTTGAAGTGCTCGGCCTGGGCGGCGCTGGGCGGATGCTGGGGGCCGTGGCGCCAGATCTGGCCGCCGGGGCGCGGGTTGTCATCGACGATCAGGATCGAGCTGGCGCTGCGGCTGGCGGCCTGGGCGGCGGCCAGCCCCGCCGGGCCGCTGCCGACGATGAGGATCTGACACTGCAGGTGGCGGGCGGTCATTGGCTGCGCTCCACCTGCATGCCGTTCCGGCACAGGGTCTGGCAGGCCAGCTGGCGGCGGCCATCGATGGTCATCCGGCATTCCTGGCAGATGCCCATGCCGCAGAACACGGTCCGCGGCTGGCCACCGCAGGAGGTGCGGGTGCGCGGGTCGGCGCTGCCGGCCACGGCGGCGGCCACGCTGAGGCCGTCGGCCACCTGCAGGGCCTGCTGGTCCAGGTAGATGATCATGGCAAGTCTCCAGTCAGGGCGGCGAAGCGCCCGGGCAGATAGGGGCGCGGGTCGAGCGCCGGGCATTCGCCCAGCATCAGGTCCACCAGCAGTCGCGCGCTGCCGGGGGCGGTGGTGACTCCCAGGCCTTCATGCCCGACCGCCAGCCACAGGCCCGGTTGCCGCGGGTGTTCGCCGAGGATCGGCAGGCCATCCGGCGTGGCGGCGCGAAAGCCGGTCCAGGCGCGGATGCCGTTGAGCTCGGCGAGCGCCGGCAGGTAGTCCACGGCACGCCGCAGCATGGGCGCCAGTACGCTGGGGTCGATGGCCGGATCGAGGGTGTCGAACTGTCGGGACGAGCCGATCAGCAACTGGCCGGTGGGCCGCGGCTGGACATTGAACGCCACCGAGGTGCCGTGGCTGGCGTGGGCGCTGGCGGCGTAACCCAGCTCCACCAGTTGGTGGCCGACCTGTTGCGGGTAGCGGTCGCTGATCAGCAGATGGCCCTTCTTCGGGCGCAGGGGCAGAGCCGGCAACAGTTCCCGGGCAGCGAAGCCGTTGGCCAGCAGCACCCGTTGTGCCCTCAGCACGCGACCGTCGGCGAGCTCCACCTGGTCCCCGGCGACGCTGCGCACCCGGGCTGCCTGGCGCCTGATCAGCGAAGCGTTGCCGAGCAGCCAGTGGGCAGTGGCCGGGGCGTAGAGGATCGCGTCGCCGGGGATCTTCAGCGCACCGGCCAGGCCTTTGCGCAACATCGGTTCCAGGCTCGCCAGCCGGGTGCTGTCCAGCAGCTCGCCGCTGATGCCGTGGTCGGCCAGGGCCTGCTGCTTGGCCCGCGCCAGGTCCCTCTCGTGGTGGTCGGCGGCCAGCCACAAGGTGCCGCAGTTCCGGTAGGCGCAGGCCTCGGGCAGGCGTTCGCGCAACTGCCGCCAGAGGCCCAGGGAGTAGTGACTCAAGGCCAGTTCCGCCGGGTTGTCGTCCATCACCACCAGATGGCCCATGCCGGCCCCGGTGGCACCGCCCCGACCATCGTCGAGCACCTGCACCCGCAGGCCGCGCCGGGCCAGCTCATGGGCGCAGGCGGCACCGATGATGCCGGCGCCCACCACTATCACTTCGGCCTCGGCCACCGGCGTCACGAGCCGATGCCCCAGGCGAACGGATCGCTGTCGTCCAGCAGCAGAGTGGCTTCGGCGCTGATGTGGGCACTGCCGCGAAGGATCGGAATCAGTTGCTCGCCGGCCTTCTCATAGTGGGCGCTGAACTGGCTGCCGATGACACTGGCCTGGCGCCAGGCCTGGCCCGGGGCGAGCTTGCCGTCCGCCGCCAGGCACGCCAGCTTGGCGCTGGTGCCGGTGCCGCAGGGCGAACGGTCGTAGGCCTTGCCGGGGCAGAGCACGAAGTTGCGGCTGTCGGCTTGCGGGTCGTCGGCGAACAGTTCGATGTGGTCGATGACCCCGCCCTCGGCGCCGGTGATGCCGGCGGCTTCGAGGGCCTGGCGCACGTCCCGGGTGTAGTGGGTCAGGGCTTCGACATTGTCCAGGGCAATGCGCTGGCCGTGGTCGCTGATCAGGAAGAACCAGTTGCCGCCCCAGGCGATGTCGCCGTGCACCTTGCCGTGGCCGGGCAGTTGCAGCATCACCTGGGTGCGGTAGCGGTAGGCGGGGACGTTGCGCACGCTCACCGACAGGTCCTCGTGCAGGGTGGCCTCGACGGTGCCCACCGGGGTTTCGATACGGTGCACGCCCTGGTCGATGCGCCCCAGGTGATACAGCGAGCGCACCAGGCCAATGGTGCCGTGGCCGCACATGCCCAGGTAGCCGCTGTTGTTGAAGAAGATCACTCCGGCACAGGCGTCGCTGGCCTGCGGCTGGCACAGCAGGGCCCCCACCAGCACGTCGCTGCCCCTGGGTTCGAGGACGCAGGCCCGGCGCCACTGGTCGTGCTCGCGCTCCAGGATCTGCAAGCGTTCGGCCATGGAGCCACGGCCCAGGTCGGGAAAGCCGTCGATGACCAGGCGGGTGGGTTCACCCCCGGTGTGGGAGTCGATCACGGTTATTTTTTTCATGAGGGCACCTGAGGGCAAAGAGCTACAGAGTGGCCTTGGCGGGGGCGCTGCCGCTTGTGGGTTTTCGCTGTCGTGGATGACGAAATCGGCACAGTCCGTTCGGCTGTAGAGGCGGTGTGCGAGGAACGCGCCGGTGAGCCGCGAGCGCCGGGCAAGTGTGCCGATTTCGTCTCCTTCGGGGGTGAAAAGTCTCAAGCTGCGACGGGGATAAAAGGCGACTCTGGATTTCGTATCCAACGCCTGTCGGCCCGGCCGACCTCATACAAGGACAAGACCATGAGCCGTAAAGCCATCCAGTGGAGCGGTGTGTTCCCCGCAGTGACCACCCAGTTCAACGCCGATTTTTCCCTGAACCTGCAAGCCACCCACAAGGTCATGCGCAGCCTGGTGGACGATGGCGTCTCGGGGCTGGTGGTGTGCGGCACCGTGGGGGAGAACACCTCGTTGACCACCGCGGAAAAACTCGCGGTGATCGAAGTGGCCAAGGACGCCGCCGGCGGCCGGGTGCCGGTGATTGCCGGGGTGGCCGAATTCACCACCGAGTTTGCCCGCAACACCGTGCGCGAGGCCGCCAGGGCCGGGGCCGACGGGGTGATGGTGATGCCCGCCCTGGTGTACTCGGCCAAGCCCCATGAGACCGCCGCGCATTTTCGCGCAGTGGCCACCGGCACCGACCTGCCGGTGATGGTCTACAACAACCCGCCCATCTACAAGAACGACGTCACCCCCGACGTACTGATCGCCCTGCAGGACTGCGAGAACATCGTCTGCTTCAAGGATTCCTCCGGCGATACCCGGCGCTTCATCGACCTGCGCAATGCCGTCGGCGACCGCTTCGTGCTGTTCGCCGGGCTCGATGACGTGGTGGTGGAAAGCGTTGCGGTGGGCGCCGAGGGCTGGGTCTCCGGGATGTCCGTGGCCTTCCCCAAGGAGGGCGAGACGCTGTTCCGCCTGGCCAAGGAAAAGCGCTTCGAGGAAGCCCTGGCCCTGTACCGCTGGTTCATGCCGCTGCTGCACCTGGATGCCCGTCCGGACCTGGTGCAGTGCATCAAGCTCTGCGAGGAACTGGTAGGGCGTGGTTCGTCCATTACCCGGCCGCCGCGCTTGCCACTGCAAGGCGAGACCCTGGCCGAGGTCAAGGCGATTGTCGCCAAGGCCCTGGCCACGCGCCCGAGCCTGCCCAACGTCGGCTTGTAAGGCGTTCACGGGCGCCCAGGGTGAAGGGCGCCCGCTTCCAAACAACAGCTCCGGGCAGCCACAAGGCACAGCCCGGGTGCAGTGCTGCAAGCGTCGGACGGCCCCGCCGACGTGACATTCCATCTGCCCATTCCAATAATCCAAAACAGGCGCAGCCCCATGTCAGGCAAAGGCAAATTCAAGAAACAACTCTCTCTGGTGGACCTGACCTTTATCGGTCTGGGTGCGATTTTCGGTTCCGGCTGGCTGTTCGCTGCCAGCCACGTTTCGGCGATTGCCGGGCCGGCGGGGATCTTTTCCTGGCTGCTGGGCGGCTTTGCCGTACTGCTGCTGGGCATCGTCTACTGCGAGCTGGGGGCAGCCCTGCCCCGGGCCGGCGGGGTAGTGCGCTATCCGGTGTTTTCCCACGGGCCGCTGCTGGGCTACCTGATGGGGTTCATCACCCTGATCGCCTTTTCCAGCCTGGTGGCGATTGAAGTGGTGGCGGCCCGGCAGTACGCCGCGGCCTGGTTCCCGGCGCTGACCCACGAGGGCTCGAGCAACCCGACGATCATCGGCTGGCTGGTGCAGTTCGCCCTGTTGTGCCTGTTCTTCTGGCTCAACTACTACAGCGTCAAGACCTTCGCCAAATCCAACAACTTCATCAGCCTGTTCAAGTTCATCGTGCCGCTGCTGGTGATCGGGGTGCTGTTCACCTTCTTCAAGCCCGATAACTTCCATGTCCAGGGCTTTGCGCCGTTCGGTCTCTCGGGGATCGAGATGGCGGTCTCGGCGGGGGGCATCATCTTTGCCTACCTGGGGCTGACCCCGATCATTTCCGTGGCCAGCGAAGTGCGCAATCCGCAGCGCACCATTCCCATTGCCCTGATCCTTTCGGTGCTGCTCTCGACCCTGATCTACGGCCTGCTGCAACTGGCGTTCCTGGGCAGTATTCCCACGGAAATGCTGGCTAACGGCTGGAGTGGCATCAGCAAGGAGTTCTCTCTGCCGTACCGCGATATCGCCCTGACGCTCGGGGTCGGCTGGCTCGCCTACCTGGTGGTGGCCGACGCGGTGATCTCCCCCAGCGGCTGCGGCAACATCTACATGAACGCCACGCCGCGGGTGGTCTACGGCTGGGCCCGCACCGGGACCTTTTTCAAGATCTTCACCCGCATCGACGAAGAGTCCGGCATTCCGCGTCCGGCGCTGTGGCTGACCTTCGGCCTGTCGGTGTTCTGGACCTTGCCGTTCCCTTCCTGGGAAGCCCTGATCAATGTGGTCTCGGCAGCCCTGGTACTGAGCTATGCAGTGGCGCCCATCAGTGTCGCGGCCTTGCGCAAGAGCGCGCCGGAGTTGGCGCGGCCGTTCCGCGTGCGTGGTTTTGCCCTGCTGGGGCCGGTGTCCTTCGTGATCGCGGCGCTGATCGTCTACTGGTCGGGCTGGGGCACGGTGTCCTGGCTGCTGGGGCTGCAGATCCTGATGTTCGTGATCTACCTGTTGTGCAAGCGCCTGGTGCCCACCGATCACTTGAGCCTTGGCGAACAGGTGCGTTCGTCCCTGTGGCTGATCGCGTTCTATGCCCTGACCATCGTCATTTCCTACCTGGGCAGCTTCGGCGGCATCGGCGCCCTGGCTCACCCCTTCGACACCCTGACCGTCACCCTCATGGCCCTGTGTATCTACTACTGGGGCGCCAACACCGGCGTGCCCGGCGCCAAGCTGGTGCTGGACGGCGATGAGGTGGAATGAGGGTGCCCACTTTCAAGCAGACGAGGCAAACCATGACTGTTACTGGACAGATGCTGATCGGCCAGCAAGCCAGCTTAGGCACCCACGGGCATATCCATGGGCTGAACGCGGCCACCGGCGAGGTGCTGCAACCGGCTTTTGGCGGGGCCGCACCGGCCGACCTGGAGCGTGCCTGTGCCCTGGCCCAGGCGGCGTTCGAGCCTTATCGGCTGTTGCCGCTGGAGCGGCGGGCGGCGTTTCTGGAGAGTATCGCCAGCCAGATTATTGAGCTGGGGGATGAACTGATCGAGCGTTGCCTGCTGGAAACCGGCCTGCCCCGTGCCCGCCTGGAAGGCGAGCGCGGGCGCACCGTTGGCCAGTTGCGGCTGTTTGCCGCGGTGGTGCGCAAGGGCGGGTTTCTTGGGGTGCGGATCGACCCGGCGCAGCCCGGGCGCCAGCCTTTGCCCAGGGTCGACCTGCGCTTGCGGCAGATTAGTCTGGGGCCGGTGGCGGTGTTCGGTGCGTCGAACTTTCCTTTGGCCTTTTCCGTGGCCGGCGGCGATACCGCATCGGCCCTGGCGGCGGGCTGCCCGGTGATCGTCAAGGCGCACTCGGCCCACCCCGGCACCTCGGAGCTGGTGGCCCAGGCCATCGCCCGGGCGGCACGGCAGCAGGGAATGCCCGAAGGGGTGTTTTCACTGTTGTTCGACAGTGGCCGGGATATCGGCCAGGGGCTGGTGGCGGACTCGCGGATCAAGGCCGTGGGTTTCACCGGCTCGCGCAGTGGCGGGATGGCCCTGATGCAGATCGCCGCAGCGCGCGCCGAGCCGATCCCGGTGTATGCGGAAATGAGTTCGATCAATCCGGTGCTGCTGTTGCCCCATGCCCTTGAGGAGCGCGGCGAGCAGATCGCCCCGGCGTTTGTCGCCTCGCTGACCCAGGGCGCCGGGCAGTTCTGCACCAACCCGGGGTTGATCCTGGCCGTCGATGGGCCGGCGTTGCAGCGTTTTGAGCGGGCCGCCGCCGAGGCCCTCGGCCACGTGGCGGCGCAGACCATGCTCACGCCGGGCATTTACCGCAGCTACTGCCAAGGCGTGGCCAGCCTCGCGGCGCATGCCCGGGTGCAGCTCCTGGCCCAGGGCCCGGAAGGGCAGGGCCAGCAGGCGTGCGGGGCATTGTTCGCCACCTCGGCCGCGGCGTTCATGGCGTGCCCCGAGTTGCGCGGGGAGATCTTTGGCCCGGCCTCGCTGATTGTCCGCTGCGCCGACTTGACTGTCCTTCAACAGGTACTGCGCAGCCTGGAGGGCCAGCTGACCATTGCCATTCACCTGGGCGAGGGCGATCAGCCGCAGGTGCGGGCGCTGCTGCCGCTGCTGGAGAGCAAGGCCGGGCGCCTGCTGGCCAACGGTTTCGGCACCGGTGTCGAAGTGGCCCATGCCATGGTCCATGGCGGGCCGTTCCCGGCCACTTCCGACAGCCGCAGCACTTCCGTGGGCAGCCTGGCGATCCAGCGCTTCCTGCGCCCGGTGTCCTACCAGGACCTGCCCGAGTCGCTGTTGCCGGCTGAACTGCACAGCGCCAATCCATTGCAGGTGCCGCAGCTGCTCGACGGCCAGGGCCCGGGCTGACCCGAGGCGCGCCTGCTCTCCTCGGGAGTGCCGGCGCGCCTGCTCATCCTTCTTGCTTTACCTATCCGCAAACTCTCCCACAGGAGCGTTCCCCACCTGCCATAGAGGTTCCTGCATGTCTGAATACATCACCCTGTCACTGGATGAAGTCTGTGCCCTGTCCTATCAGGTCCTCACTCGCCACGGCCTGTCCGACGCCCATGCCCGGGCGATCGCCGAAGTCATCACCCAGGGCCAGCGTGACGAGTGCCATTCCCATGGGGTGTATCGTCTGCTGGGCTGCGTACGTTCGGTGCGCGAGGGCCGGATAGACCCCCGGGCCGAACCCAGCCTGCGGCATGTTTCTCCCGGGGTGCTGGAGGTGGATGCCCATTACGGCTACTCCCTGCTGGGTTTTCATACCGGTTTGCCGATCCTTGCGGAAAAGGCCCGCAGCCAGGGCATCGCCGCCATGGTGATCAAGCGCTGCTTCCACTTTTCCGCGCTGTGGCCGGAGGTCGAGGCGATTGCCGACTACGGCCTTGTGGGGATGGCGATGAACCCCAGCCATAGCTGGGTGGCCCCGGCGGGCGGGCGTCATCCGGTGTTCGGCACCAACCCCCTGGCCTTTGCCTGGCCGCGCCCGGGGGGCCAGCCTTTTGTCTTTGACTTCGCCACCAGTGCCATTGCCCGGGGGGATATCGAACTGCATGCGCGCCAGGGCAAGCCGATTCCCGAGCACTGGGCCATCGACGCCGATGGCCAGCCCACCACTGATGCGAAGGCGGCGTTGCAGGGCGCCATGCAGACGTTCGGCGGGCACAAGGGTTCGGCCCTGGCGGCGATGATCGAGTTGCTGGCCGGTGCCCTGATCGGCGACCTGACCAGTGCCGAGTCCATGGCCTTCGATGGAGGCGTGGGGGCTACGCCCTGCCATGGGGAACTGGTGCTGGCGTTCGATCCCAGGGTGTTTTTGGGGGAGGGCTATGCGCAGGGGCTGGAACGGGCGGAAGGGTTGTTCGCGGCGATTGCCCGACAGGGCGCACGGCTGCCGTCACAGCGGCGTTTTGCGGCCCGGGCCCGCAGCCTGGAGCACGGAGTGCAGATTCCCCGAGGGCTGCTGGAGGATATTCGCGGGTTGCTCTGAGGCCTGTTCACCGGCAGACGGCTCCTGCGGATGAGTGCAGGAGCCGGCTTTACGGCATCAGAAGCGTACGTTGGCCGCCAGCTCGGCGGAGCGCCCCGGCGCGACGGTGGCGAACATCCCCACGTGGGAGGCGTCGTAGTAAGTCTCGTCGGTGAGGTTGAGCACGTTGAGTTGCAGGTCCAGGTTCTTGTTCACCCGGTAGGCGAGCATGGCGTCGTAGCGCCAGTAGGAATCGAGGCTGCGGGTGTTTTCATCGTTGGTATAGCGCTTGTCCACATAGTTGGCGCCGCCGCCGACCTTCCAGCGGTCGGTGAGGGCGTAGGTGGTCCAGACCGAGCCGCTGTTGGGGGCGATGAACTTGGCCTGGTTGCCATCGAAGTTGGTGTTTTTTCCGGACGCATACTTGACCGTCTTGGCATCCAGGTAGGTGTAGCCCGCCATCACTTCCCACTGCTCGGTGAGATGGCCGGTGGCTCCCACTTCAAACCCCTTCACCTCGACGTCGCCGTCCAGCGTGACCTCGTTGCTGATCGGGTCGTAGGTCCGGGCGTTGGTCTTCTCGGTCTTGAACAGGGCCGCGGTCAGGGACAGGCGTTCGTTCAGCAGGTCCCACTTGGTGCCCAGCTCGATGCTGCGGCTCTTTTCCGGATCCAGGTTGCTCAACCGCCCGCCCGCGGCGCCGTCGGCCCCCCCGGATTGCCCGGCGGTTTCCCCCGATGGGTTGAACGAAGTGCCGTAGGACAGGTAGATGCTGCCGTACGGCAGGGGCTTGAAGACGATGCCGCTCTGGTAGGTCCAGAGGTTGCTGCGGTTGCTCTGCACACCATCTCGCACGTGGTAGTTGTCGAAGCGCGCCCCCAGGTTCAGGTCCCATTGTTCATGCAGGGCCATGGTGTCCATCACGTACAGGGCGCGGTTGTTGTGCTTGGTGACGCGATGCTGGCCATCGCCGCGTGGCACCGGGGTGAAGGGATCCTTGGGGTTAGGGTGGTTCAGGTCACCGAGGTCGGCGCTGCCCGCGCTGCCATAGCGGTTTTTCTCGTCGATCCGTTCCCGGGAGAATTCCAGGCCGGCGCTGTAGTTGTGGCCGATGGAGCCAGTGTCGAACTTGCCGAAAATATCGGTCTGGTTGATCAGCGAGGTATTGATCACGTTACGTGGGCGAGCGGTGCGTTGTGCGAGGTTGTTGCGCTCCTGGGCCGGTGTCGCAATCGGCCGGCTCATGATGTAGTCCTGCATGCTGCGCCCCTGGCGTGTGGTGTTGCGCAGGGTCAGCTGGTCATTGAAGTCGTGCTCCAGTTGCAGGGTGAACAGGTCGGCCGAGGTCTTGCGGAAGTCGCGTTTGCTGAAGCCGTAGAAATTGTCCCGGTCGACCTTGACCGGCTTGCCGCTGATGGCCGATACCGGAACACCCTGGTCGGGAATGTCGTCGCTCTGCATGTGGTAGTAGCTGAGGGTGCCGCGGGTATCGGTGTTCAGGCCGAAGGAAAAGCTCGGCGCCAGGCCCCAGCGGGTGACTTCCACATCGTCGCGCCCGGGGGTATCGGCTTCATGCTTCATGGCGTTCAGGCGCAGCGCCATGTTCTGTTCGGGCAGGTACTGGTTGAGGTCGACGGTGGTGCGGCGCAGTTGATCGGTGCCCAGGGTCAGGCTGCCGGCGGCGAAGGTTTCCTGCTGCGGCACTTTGCTGACCAGGTTGATGGTGCCGCCGGTGGAACCGCGCCCCGCGTAGGCCGAGCCCGGGCCCTTGACGATCTCGATCTGCTCGACGTTGAAGGCTTCGTGGGTCATGCGCCCGACATCGCGAATGCCGTCGATCATGATGTCGGTGCTGGCTTCGAAACCACGGATGAAGGGCCGGTCGCCCAGCGGCGTGCCGCCTTCGCCCGCGCCGAAGGTGATTCCCGGCGTGGTGCGCAGGGCATCGGCCAGGGTCGACACCGCACGCTCCTGCATCAGGGATTCGGTGATGATGGTCACCGACTTCGGGGTTTCGCGCAGCGGTGCGGTGAACTTCACCGAATCCGATGTTTCGCGCTTGTATCCCGGCTTGTGTTCGCCCTTGACGTGGGTGGTGCCGAGGGTGACGGATGCCGTGTCGGATGGGCGTTCGGTGGATTGCTCGGTGGCGCCGAGGCTGGCTTCGCTAAGGGCCATCAAACCGAGGGATGTGGACCACAACTTCCATGGGTGTGGGCGGGCAGGACTGGACATTTCAGATAAAGCCTCCGTTTTATTTGGAAGCGATTCTCATATGCGAATTTATGTCATTCAATCAGAACTATCTGAACAATCATGTCGAAAAGTGTATGCGTCGTTGTATGCGCGATAGCCGGCCCCTCCTCAGGACCGCTACCAAGGGGCCGTGGCCTGTTGCTGAACCGGAGGGTTCTTTTTTTTCCGGCGTTGCGGTTTCATGAGCGCCCCCTTTCAGGAAGCTCACGGATGAACCTGCATTTCGAAACCGCCCGCCTGTTGCTGCGCCCCCGTACCCTTGAGCACTTCCAGGCGTGCCTGGGTATGGATCAGGATCCCGAAGTCACGCGCTTCATCCCCGGGACCTGGGATGGCGGGCAGTGGCACAGGGACTTTTTACAGGGGCGCATGACCCAGGATTTCGGCCCGCGCTGCGGGTATTGGGCGATCTTCGCCAAGGACGCGCCGGATGAGCTGCTGGGCTGGGTTTCCTTCATTCCCTTCGATGCTGTGGGGCCCGAGCTGGAAATGGGCTGGCGCCTGGTGCGGCGGGCCTGGGGGCGGGGTTTTGCCAGCGAGGCCGCGCGGCGGATCGTCGAGCATGCGTTTGCCGACCCGGCGGTGCAGCGCATAGTCGCCGATGCCCATGTCGACAACGAGGCGTCGTTGGCGGTGGCGCGCAAGGTCGGTTTTCGCTTCACCCACAATGCCGATTTCGAAGGCTTGCCCTGCCGCTTCTTTGCAATGACCCGTGAGGATTTTTGCCAGCAACGGTCGGCTGGCTGAGGCGGGGGGGCAAGCGTGGGGCGCCGTTGGCGGCGCCCCGTATGGTCCATGCCTGCCGTCAGAGGTGGCGGCTGACCCACCACAGCACCAGGAAGGCAATGACGGCCACCAGGGCCGCGAACTGGAACAGATTGATCAGCCACTTCAGGCCCAGGGGGAATTTCCTGTAGTCCTTCACGTTCAGGCCGCCGTTGCGCAGGAACAGGTGGGGCATGGCGAACAGTGCGCCGATGCACAGCAGCATGAAGAAACGGCTAAGGGGGTCCTTGCCCAGGAGCGGCATGCGGATGGCAATGACCCGGCAGCGCGACAGGTGCTTGACCATGTCATCAAGCCTGAAATAGCCCAGGTAGACCTGGATCGCCAGGGACACCAGCCCGGCCATGACCACCAGGACCCAACCCGCGGTGTAGATATCTTTTGCGTTACACATATCTCTTCAGTGACCTCCTCAAGGTGGCGACCACGCGCTCAGCGTATTGCTCCTCCAGTGAGCCCTGGCACGCAGGGCAGCCGGCCACCATAGCACTTTGGGAGCCGTGTCGGGCGCAGGTGCTCCGGTACCCAGGGGCCAATGAGCACCGCATCAGGGCTGTTTAGCGCGGTCGTAGCCCTGGTCGGAGGCTGGGAGAGAGGGGGGGCAGGGCGGCCCTAGAGCTTGGCGCAACGCTCCACATCGGCCTGGGTGGTGACCTGGGTGTCGATGCCCAGGCGGTATTTGCAATAGTCGATGATCATCTGGCGCTGTTCATCGGTGAGCTTTTCCACGCGCCGGTAGTCGCCGTCATTGGCGTGGATGTTGAAGAATTCCAGGCGCAGGGTCGGGGATGTCTTGATAAACCAGCGGGTATGGGTTTCAGCCTCTTCAAGCTCGGTGTAGTAACCGAGGTTGAGCACCATCAGCAGGATGAGGGAGAGCAGCAACAGCAGTGTTTTCAAGGCACGGCTCCTTCCGTGGGGGGGCGCCAGGGGCGCGGGCTGCGAATGCTTCAGGTTTTTCCCCGGCTTGGCAAGCGCTCGGGCAGGAGGGGGGACAGCATCGATGGCGGGATTGGCTTCAGGTTCAGCAAGCAGACAGTTGCGCACTGGTAAAAATATCGGCACGCCTGGCAGGAGCCGGGCGGTGACAGGGGGCAAATGGTTTCAAGCGGATTCACGGCAGGTTGCCAAGAGTCTGCCGGGGCGAATGGCCCGGTGCATCCGTTTGCGAACCGCAGAGCGATCGTGGGCTCTGTACGAAAACTACCTGCGCTTCGATCAGACTGCGTTAAAAACAGGCTCGGAATGCTCATTTAGGTTCCTAAACTCCGCTTCCTCGCCTGTTTTTGCCTTGCCTGATCTTTGCTCGGCGAGTTTTCGTACAGACCCTGGGATCGCTCTTTTTTTGCCTGCATCCGGGCGTTTCAGCAACGGCATCAGACCAGGCCCAGGGTCGCGGGCCGGGAACCGGGGAACACCGCCTGTACCTGAGCGCTGGAAAGCCCCCAGGTAGCGCCCAGTAGGCCGCCGAGCAGATCCCGGTAGTTGTTGAGCACCGGGTAGTCGCGGTTCTGCAGCAGGCTTTGCGCGTTCACCGTCACTTGCTCGCCGGCCAGGCGCCCGCCGCGAATGCTGCCGCCCAACACCCAGTACACCGTGCCATGGCCGTGGTCGGTGCCCCGGGCGCCGTTCTCGCGAAAGGTCCGGCCGAATTCGGAGACCACGACCACCAGGCTGTCCTTCCAGTGCTCGCCCATGGCCTCGGCATAGGCCGCCAGCCCTTGCCCGAGGTTGGCCAGGTTGCTGGCCAGCTGGCCCTGGGTGCTGCCCTGGTTGACGTGGGTATCCCAGCCGCCGACATCGACGAAGCCCAGGCGATACTGCTCGCGCATCAGGCCGGCCATGCGCCGGGTCTGGGCGGCGAAGCTCTGTGCATTGGCGGCCCCGCGATTGGCTGCGAGCATCTCTTGCTGCAGCTCCCGGGAGACCTTCTGGCGCAGGGCCAGTCCATCGCTGGCCGCGGCGGCATAGGGCGTGTGCTGGTACATGGCGGCCAGAATCGCTGCCTGGCGCTCATCGAAGGGCGTCTTGCCGGCGCTGCGCAAGGACAGGTTGGGAATCTCCTGGCCGCCCTGGAAGCTCAGGGGCAGGGCGTCGGTAAAGGCGATAGGCGCGCTGTCGGGCACCTGCCGCGCCAAGCGTGCGAGGAACCCCGAGTCGTAGCGCCGGTGCTGCTGGCTCGGCTGGCCGGCCTCGATTGTGTCCTGGGTCTGGAAGTGGCTGCGGGACAGGTCGTCGGTGCCGGCAAAGGGCACGAAGGCGAGTTCCTGGCGCTGCCACAGCGGGTACAGCGAATCGCGCAGCACCGGGTTCAGGCCCCAGTGGCTGTCCAGGGCGATGGCGCTCTGCGGGTTGTGCCCCTCGGGCCGGGCTATCGCGAGGGTCGGGCGCGACTCGTAGTAGAAGTCGCTGCTGTAGGGCACCAGCAGGTTGTTGCAGTCATAGCCGCCGCGCAGGAACACCAGCAGGGTGCGCGGCGTCGAGGCCGGTGCGGCGAACAGCCGGGCACAAAACGTCAGGCTGGGCAGGGCGGCGGCTGCGATCAACAATTGGCGACGATTCATGACGGCTCCTGGTCAGGTGGGGCGCTCTCAGCGATTGTTGAAATCCGGCGAAGACAGCAGGAAGGTGTTCCATTCCTGGGGGGAAACGGCCTGCTCCAGGGCGTTGCGGGTGGTGCTGGAGAGGTAGGGGGCGATCGCCTGGTAATACATCGGCGTGGTGATCATGGGAAACCCCGGCCCCGGGACCTGGCTACCCTCGGCGGTGAACAGCCGGTTGTTGCCCGAGCCCATGGCCCGGGCGATTTCAAAGCGCCTGGCCATCTGCCCGGAACTCGACCAGCCACTGGCTACCAGCGGCCAGCCGTCGGGAGTGATGCGCCCGAACAGCGGCTGGCCCATCTGATTCAGCCAGTTGAGCAGTGGTCGCGGGTTGGCCAGGGGCTTGCCGTCATAGGTCAGGCGCAGCGCCGAGACCACGAACTGTTGCGGGTCCTTGAATTTCCTGCCGGCCGTGTGCAGCAGCTCCGGCGATTGCATCAGGGTGGCCATGACCTGGGCGATGTCGCCATCGCTGTCACTGAAGCTCTTGGCCATGCGCGCCACCAGCGCCGGCGGCGGCTCGTCCGCGACGAAGTACTGGGCCAGCTTGCGCGAGATGAACCGCGCGCAGGCCGGTTGCCGGGTGATGAGGTCTACGGCCTGGGTGATCTCGTCATACCCGCTGCCCTTGATGGTATGGCCCAGCAGGTGCTTGTCGCTGAAGTCGTGACGTTTGGGGTTGAACTGGAACAGGCCCTGTTGCACCACCAGGGGCTGCAGGTTGCGGGGAAAGCGCTGCTCGCGACCGTCCAAGGGCGCCAGCCCGGCTCCGGTGAGGATCAGCGCCAGCTGTTGCACGTCTTCCTGGCTGTAGCCGGCGTCGACGCCCAGGCTGTGCAGTTCCATCAGTTCACGGGCGTAGTTCTCGTTGACCTTGCCCCTGGCGTTGCTGCTGTTGTCCAGGTATTCGAGCATGGCCGGGCTTTGCAGGGTGGCCAGCAGCAGGTCCTTGAACTTGCCCAGGGCGTGGGGGCGGAGGGTGTTTTCAAGGTAGTCGGCGGTCAGCAGCCGCACCCTGCCCTTGCCCTGGAACACGCTGAAATGGTTGAGCCAGAACAGCACCAGTTGTTCCTTGAGCTGGTTGGGGCCGTAGACAGCTTGCAACAGCACACTGGACTGGGTCTGTTCAGCCAGTTGGGCGGCGTACTGGCGCAGGTCTTTTTGCGCCTGGTTGCGCGCTTCGCCCTCGGGCATTGCCTTGATCTGTTCCTGGCGCTGCCGGAACTCCTCCAGCAGGGAGCGGGGCGAATCGTTCAGGGCCGGATAACTGCGCAGCAGGGTGTCGATGGCCGGTGGCAACGGATCGTGCAGGCGATCGTCCAGTTGCGCCCTCAGCAGCTCATTGCGCCCCAGGGTGCGCAGGCGCTGGAGTTGCGCCGCGTCCAGGTCGAAGCCGTCACGCCGCAGCCATGCGATGTCGGCGGCACTGGGCGCTTGAGGTTGTGCGGCGTGGGCCAGGATTGGCAGCAGCACAGCCAGGGCAGTCGACAGGTACAGGCAGCGGGGCAACGGGGAAAGCCTTGGCATGGGCGGTTGGTCCGAAGTGAGAGGTCGCGGCCGATGGGGATTTTCGCCGTCCGTCGCCAGGTTCAGGGCAGGGCGTGAAGCCTGTCCCGGCTCCCTGGGCAGCACAGCGGTATAGCGTCGCAGGCTACCAGAGGGTTGTACCGGCTTTCAGTTGGCAATGCTCTAGGACAAGTGTTTCAACGCAGGGTTGGGGGGCTTGCCGTCGACCGTTCGTCCGACGGATGGAATTGGCAAGCACTAGTCACTGCGTCATGCTGTCGATGGATGTCGTAGTGCCACTACTTCAAGGCCCGACCCGGTTTCCGGGTGTCGTTCCATCCCTGCGTTGGTGAGATAGATTGGTGATGAGTGTGTTGATCCTGCCCGAGGCGCAATATGCCCGATAAGGCGCTGGCCGAGGAGCAGCGCCTGGCTGCCCTGTATGCCCTGGAACTGCTGGATACGGCCCGGTGCGAGCGTTTTGACCGCATCTGCCGGCTGGCCGCAGAGTACTTCAAGGTGCCCACGGCCCTGATCACCCTGGTGGACCGTGATCGGCAGTGGTTCAAGTCGCGGGTGGGCTTTGCGCCCGAGCAGACCCCCATCGAGCAATCGTTCTGCGCCTATACCATCAAGTCCGGTGATGTATTCGAGGTGGAAAACGCCCGCCAGGATGTGCGTTTCCACGCCAACCCCCTGGTGACCCAAGACCCGGGCATCGGTTTTTATGCCGGCGCGCCGCTGATTACCTCCACCGGGCATGCGATCGGCAGCCTGTGCGTCATCGATCGCCAGCCCCAGCGCCTGAACGCTGCCGAGCGTCAGCAACTGCGCGACCTGGCATCCCTGGTGATGGAGCAGGTGGAGCAGCGTCAGCGCCTGACCCGGCGCGACCCGGTGAGCAGGCTGCCCAACCGTGAGCAATTTCAGAGCGACCTGTACGACCTGGCGGATGAGAACCCGGGAGAACGGCGCGTGCTGGTGCTGGTGGACGCGGTGGACATGACCGTGGCCCACGAGCTGACCCTGGCCATGGGCCTGGCGCCGTTCGAGACCATCGTGCGTTTCCTGGCCCAGCAACTGCTCGCCTACCTGGGGCGCCATGTGCGGGTGTATCACGTATCGGTCAAGCGCTTCGGCTTCCTGCTGCCGGCGGCTCCCGGGATCGAGCGCTTCCTGGAAGGCCTGGTGCGGCGCCTGCGGCGTCAGCCGCCAGGGCTGGAACTGCCGATGATTCCCGGGGTATGCGCGGGCACGGTGGAGTTCTCCACGGACCGCGACGCCGTGCCCGACGTGTTGCGCAAGGCCATGTTCGCCCTGGAACTGGCGACCCTCAACCGCAGCACCTGGGCGCCTTACGACGTGGTGCGGGACCAGGCCTACCGGCGAGCCTTCAACCTGGCCTCGGATATCAGCGAAGCCCTGGACAGTGGGCAGATCTACCTGATGTTCCAGCCGCGTTTCGCCCTGCCCGACGGCGCCCAGGTCAGCGCCGAGGCGCTGATCCGCTGGGATCACCCCTGGCTGGGGCCGATTTCACCGGCGGAGTTCATTCCGGTGATGGAGCGCAATGCGTTGATCCACCGGGTAACCCACTGGGTGATCAATGCGGTGCTCGGCAAGCTGCAGGCCTGGAGCGACGGTGAAGTGCAGCGCCTGTCGATCAACCTCTCGCCCCAGGATTTCGAGGACCAGGACATCGCTGATGTGCTCAAGGCGGCCTGTCGCCGCCACGGCATCGAACCCCATCGCCTGGAAGTGGAAATCACCGAGGGTGCCTGGTTGCGTTCCAACCCGCGGGTGCTGGACCAGTTGAGCAAGATCCGCGCCCTGGGCATGGATGTGGCCATCGACGATTTCGGTACCGGCTACAGTAACTTCGCCTATCTGCATCAGATTCCGGCCAACGTGGTGAAGCTCGACAAATCCATGGTCACCGACCTTGAGAGCAGTGCCCAGCACCAGAAGATCACCCGCTCGGTCATCGCCCTGGCCCGGGAACTGGGCTACCGCACCGTGGCCGAGGGCATTGAAAGCTTCAAGTGCCTGCAGATGCTGCGCACCTTCGGCTGCGATGAGGCCCAGGGTTATTTCCTGGCCCGGCCCATGGTCCAGGAAAAATTCCTGGCCCGCAGCGCGGCCCAGCGCTTTCCACTACAGCAAGGCTACTGACTGCGGCTTCTGTAGCCGCGGTCGCAGGCTGCGAGCGGCCCGAAGGGGCGTTAAAAACCTTGAGGGCGCCGCACCTCCTCACCGCTGCGCTGCCACCAGCAACAGCATCGGCCGCTCCCGCTCCTCTGCCAGCGCCGGAAGGTCCTCGACCTGCTGCGCCGTGGGGCCCCACTCCTGCACATGGCGCAGGTTGAAGCCGGTATCGATCAGCGTGTTGAGCAGCGTGCCCAGGGTACGGTGCTGCTTGATCACCCCTTCGGCCAGCCAGTGGGTCACCCGCTCGCCTTCCTGCTGGTAGCTGTCCACCGGCCAGGACTGGCGGCCCTGCGCGTCCACCTGCCAGCCCGGGTTGCGCGGTGCCATGAAGATCGGGTGCTCGATGGAGAACACCAGGCGCGCCCCCGGTACCAGGGCCGCATAGACCTGGGCGAACAGGCCGGGCAAATCCTTTATGTAGTGCAGGGCCAGTGAGCTATAGGCCAGGTCGAAGCTGCAGGCGGGCAGGCGCAGTTGCTCCAGGTCCTCTTGCTGATACTGCACATTGGGTGCCGAGGTGGTGGCGCGGGCGGTGGCCAGCATCTTCTGCGAAACGTCCAGGCCCACTACCTGGCGGGCACCGTGCTCGCTGGCCCAGCGGCTGAACCAGCCATAGCCGCAGCCCAGGTCCAGCACCCGCAGGCCGTTCATCGGTGGCAGCAGGGCTTGCAGGGCCGGCCATTCCGGCGCGGCGTCGAGGCCGCCGAGGGAGCGGCCCATCTGGCTGTAGGCCTGGAAAAAAATCGGGTCGTCGTAGATGTTCTGAGTCATGTCGGGAGGCTCTATCAGGTTCGTGTGCAGCCCTGGTGGGCAGGGAATGTCATGCAGTTGAAACAGCTGAGGGGCTTCTCCCTCGCAGGGCGCGACGCAGGTATCGTCGATGGCCGGGCAGGTGGTGCAGCAAAACAGGTCGGATATCTTAGCCAGTTTTGCGGGCCGGGCCATCGCCGGATGCTTTGCACGCCAGGATCTTCATCGGCACAATCGCCGGCCGGGAACACCGAGTGTCCCCGGCCCCGAATTCGTACCCCAAGAGAGGCATCATGGGCAAAGCGAGAGTGACAGGCACGACGATCGAGGCGATCCGCGCGGCAGAGATGGCATTGGGGCGTACCTTGCCCTGCTCGTTCGCGCGCTGGTTGCTGGAGCACAACGGCAAGGCCCTGGGGGCGCTGGAGGTGTTTCCGGTCTTCGATGCCCGGGATCCGCGCAAGACCTGGGAGTCGATAGTCCGCCATTTCGAAGGCGGCTGGCGGGCCTGGCAGGACAACGTCTGCGCTGACCCGGCGGGTTTCTCCAACCTGCTGCCGTTCGCCCAGTTCGGCACGGGCGACTACTACTGCTTCGATTACGCCGTGCTGGGGGAGGCCGGTGAGCCGGTGGTGGTGCTCTGGTCCCATGAGACTGGCGCCACGTCCGTGGTTGCCGATGGCTATGCAGCTTTTCTGGCCTGCACCGATCGGCCCGGGTAGGCACAAGGCTTGGGCTTGAATGGTCAGGTCTGGAGGGAGAGATCGTTGCGGTTCAACGACTGGGAAACTGCTTGGAGCTTCTGCGTGGGTACGCAGATTGGGGAAGTGGAGCGGGTGAAGGGAATCGAACCCTCGTTATCAGCTTGGGAAGCTGGAGTAATGCCATTATACGACACCCGCTCGAACGGCTGACTTTGTACCAGATGTGGCCGTGGATTTGAAGTTTTTCTTTAGCTGACTTGCGCTTGCGCGCCGCTGACCTTCATCGCCAGCCCGCCCCATACCGTGAAAACCGGGGTTGTCACGGTATGCAGGCGGCGTGCGAGGAGGGCTTTTCAGAGGGCTCGTACATGCTGCTCCTGGACATGCGGGGCACGCGAACGGTTGTCGTATTGGCCCGGTTTGAGGAACCCCATCAGGGCCTGGCGGGTGTCGCGGCAGGCGGCCTTGTGCTCCATGTCGAGAAAGTGCCCGGTGGCCTGGATGGTGCTGAAGCTCGACTGCTGCACATGGTTGGCAAACAGCCGGGCATCGTTGGCCGAGGTGTATTCGTCCCATTCGCCGTTGATGAACAGCACCGGGACCTGGATGTTGCGTGCGGCCCTGAGGTAGCACTGGCGATCACCATGGAGCACATGGCTGATGTGGAAGTGCATCTGCCCGTACTCATGTTCCGCCAGGCTGCTGACGTGGCGATAATTGAAACGCTTGAACAGCGACGGCAGGTGCTTGCCGATGGTGTTGTTGACCAGGTCGCCGACGCGATGGCCATCGCGGCTGCCGAGGTAGTCGACACCGCGTTCCAGGTAGTCGCGCATCGGCTCGTTGATCACCGGCGAGAACGAGCTGATCACCGCCTTCTCGATGCGTCGCGGGCGCTGGGAGAGCGCTTGCAGGGCGGCGGCGCCGCCCCAGGAAAACGACAGCACATGTTCGGCGGCGAAGTGCTCGATCAACTCCAGCAGGATCTGCCCCTCTACTTCCTTGGTGAGCATCCGTTCGTGCCTGTTGTGGGCCTTGGAGCGACCCGCGTAGGGCTGGTCGTAGAGCACCACATTGAACTGCGGGTGGAGGTTCTTCACGGTCTGGGCAAAGGACGCAGTGGTGGCCAGTGAGCCGTTGACCAGAATGATGGTCTTGTCTGCGGCATCTGCGCGATAGAACTCCGTGTAAACCCGATACTGACCCTGTATATCCAGCACAGCGATTTCTGGCCTCATGTCATAAGACTCCTGGCAAGCGGGTATGCGCGCAACGTGAGTGTGCACGGGCAATGTGACAGGTAGGCATACGCCTGGAATCGGAGCCCATGTCGATCCGGTAAGGCAGGTCGACGGGTGTTGTTATAGGCGGGCGATTTGCCGGGGGGAAGGCAGAGCAGGCAGGGCTCAGGCCGGCAAAGGGTTTCTTAGATGTGTGGTTGTGACTCATCGGTCACAATTCGGCCGACGGACAGATTCAAGCAGGGCAACCGGGAACCTGCAAGGTCATTGGGCAAATTGTTCGACAGCTTCTGCCCAGCGGTCGTGTGGCGCGGCGCAACGCTCAGATCAGGCGTATTTCGGCGTCGCTCAGAGCACGGTATTCACCGGGGGCCAGGCGTTCGTCCAGCAGCAGCGGGCCCATGCGTTCGCGGTGCAGGCGCAGCACCTTGTTGTTGAAGTGGCCGAACATGCGCTTGACCTGGTGATAGCGCCCTTCGACGATGCTCAGCCGGGCGCTGCGGGGGCCGAGGATCTGCAGTTGAGCGGGCAGGGTGGTCAGGTCCTCGAAGGCGAAATACAGGCCATGGGCGAAAGTCTCGACGTATTCGGGGCCGATCTCCTGCTCGGTTTCCACGTAATAGAGCTTGGGCAGTTTGGTCTGGGGCTGGGTCAGGCGCCGCGACCAGTTGCCATCGTTGGTGATCAGCATCAGCCCGGTGGTGTTGTAGTCCAGGCGCCCGGCGATATGCAGATCCTGCGGGTCCGGCTCATGGATCAGTTCGAGCACGGTCTTGTGCTCGGGGTCGCGGGTGGCGCTGACGCAGCCCATGGGCTTGTGCAGCATGAAGTAGCGCGCCGGCTTGCCGGCCTGCAGCACTTCGTCGTCCAGCTCCACCCGGCTGAACTCGCGGACCTCGGCCTTGGGGTCGCTGACCGGCTGCCCATCGATGCGAATGCGTCGTTGCACCAGCAGCACGCGCACTTGCTGGCGGTTGAAACGGGGCAGGTTGCTGAGAAAACGGTCAATGCGCATGGTGATCGGTGGCTATCGGCTGGAGGGGCTCAGGGACGGGGCAGGGTAGCGGCGCGCAGCTGCGCGTCGACCCCGGCACAGCGCGGGCACAGGCAGGCCTGGTTGCGCAGCTCCGGCGCCAGGGCTTCGATGATCGCCGGGTCGATGTCCACGCTGTAGCACCAGCAGGCCTGGCCGGCACGGCGCGGGTCGGCCAGGGTGCAGTCGTTGCGGGCACCGCAGGCGGGGCAGAGTTCAGGTTCATTCATGGCTGGAGTGAGGCATTTCCATGCAGGTTCGATTGCGTCCGGTGTGCTTGGCACGGTACATCGCGTGCTTGGCACGGTACATCGCGTGGTCGGCACGGGACAGCAGGCTGTGCAGGGTGTCCTGGGCTTGCAGGCTGGTCAAGCCGATGCTGACGGTCAGTTGCAGCGGCTGCCCTTCATAGTGATAGCGCTGCTGTTCGGTGAGCAGGCGGATCTTCTCGGCGATGCCCAGGGCCACGCTGCTGTCGGTGTCCTTGAGCAGGACGATGAATTCTTCGCCGCCCCAGCGGCAGACGATGTCGGACTGGCGCAGGCAGCCCTGCAGGTCCCGGGCGAAGCCACTGAGCACCTGGTCCCCGGCCAGGTGGCCGTAGGTGTCGTTGAGGCGCTTGAAGTGGTCCAGGTCCAGCAGCATGGCGCACAGCGGCGTCAGGTCGCGCCAGGCCTCTTGCAGGGCCTGGGCCGCCAGCAGGTCGAACCCGCGGCGGTTGGGCAGACGGGTAAGGCTGTCGAGGGTGGCCTGGGCTTCGATCTTGCGCTGATAGCGGCGCACCACGGCGCTGAGCAGGACCAGCACGATGGCGGTGATCACCAGGCAGATCAGCAGGTTCAGGTACAGCGACTGGCGGATACTGTTGAGGGCGCCGTCTTCGCGTTTGTCGACGAACAGGTACCAGTTCAGCTCGGGAATGAAGCGCACATTGAGAAAGTGCCCCTGGCCCTGGGAATTGTATTCATAGCTGCCGCTGTGGGGCTTGGGCAATTGGCTCAGCAGCTCCTTGAGGCTGTCCAGCTCATGAAGCGACTGGCCGCTGCGGGCGCCCTGGGGGCCACCGTCGGCACCGGTGAGGACGATGCGGCCGAAGGCGTCGACGAAGTACACGCTGCGCTGGTAACGCTGCTGGTACTTGTCGATCAGCTTGATCACCGCATCCACGGTCAGGCCGACCCCGGCGGCGCCGATGAAGCGGTCCTGGTAGTCGTAGACCTTGTAGTTGATGAAGAAGGTCAGCTTGTCCTGGTTGGCCAGGTCCGGGTCGACGTTGATCTCGTAGGGCGTGCTCATGTCGCGTACGCGAAAGTACCAGGCGTCCCGGGGCTCATCGGCCTTGACCTTCTTCAGCACGCCCTTGGCCTGGTAGTAGGTGAGGCTGGTATTGGAGACGAAGAACGCGGTGTAGGCGTCGTAGTGGGTCATGACCTCGTTGAGGTAGCGGGTCATCTGGCTCGGGTCGCGCTCGCCGGCCACCACCCAGTCGCGCATGAAGGTATCGCGGGCCATCATCGAGGAGATCAGCACCGGCCGCACCAGGTCCTTCTGGATTTCCGAGTACACGGTATCGGAGGTCAGGGGCAGTTCGGTATTGACGATGCTGTCGCGGATCGAATCCCGCGAGGCGTAGTAGCTGAGCAGCGAGGTGGCGAGAAAACCGCTGCCCAGCAGGGCGATCAGGACCAGAACCAGCGAGCGCTGGGAATACAGGGGAGAGCGGCGCGGCATGGTGATTCCGTGATAGTGGCCCGATGACGCATTCTAGTGGCACGGCGCGCAAATAACTCGTTCATCACGCGCCTGAATTGTCTCGATTTCGATACGTTTGCCAGGCGCTGGAAGGCCCGCGGGGGGGCTCGTTGCAACTGGAGCCTGCAAGGCCGCCAAGCAGGCCCCGCCACTGGTCGGTGAAGTCATCGGGGCGCTGCTACGCGGCGCACCGCAAAGGCGTTTTGCGGTCCTATGCAATGCCAGTCATGCCGTTTCGATTGGCGTCGTCCAGCGTCGCTGGTACGGCTTGCACGCGGTCCGGGAGGCCGCCATGTTCCGTCGAATCTTGCTCGGTGTTGTGCTTGGTTTGAGTCTGTCCGCCTGTGTGCCCTATTACGTCGAGCCGGGGTACTACCGCACTGACGTGTATGCGGTTCCAGGCCCCTATTACTACGGTGGCTACCCCTACTATGGAGGCGGCTACAGGCCTCACTACTATTACCGGCCCTACTATCACGGGGGCTACGGGCCGCACTACTACGGCGGCTACCGACGCTGGCACCACTAGCCGGCACCAAGGCCCGTACAACAGGCCACCGCCTCGGATGACAAGAGGCCAAGGGCCGAGAGTCGTTGCCCACAGCGCTGCCTTTGCCTGAGGCAGCGCTTTTTCGTGGGCGTGGAAAACCGCGGGAAAGGACGTCAGCAGCACTTGTTTCAAAGTGTTGCGCAAATCGCACCACAAGCGCTTTTCACGGTCAGATATTGCGTCAGTCAGCCTGTTGCTGATTGCCGCCTGCCAGCGTCGCTGGCGAGGCTTCTTCGCGGTCCAGGAGGCCGCCATGTATCGTCGACTTCTACTGATTGCCTTACTGGGTTCGAGCCTTGCTGCGTGTGCCCCTTATTACGGTGGAGGCTCCGGCTACTACAGCTCGGAGGTCTACAGCGCTCCCGCGCCGGCCTATTACTACGGTGGCGGGTCTTCCTACTATTCCACGGGGCGCAGTTACTACCCACCGCGCTACTACCAGCCGGCGCCGCGCTATTACCAACCGGCCCCGCGTTACTACCAGCCACCGCGCGCGGTATACCGGCCTTATCCGAACCAGGGTTGGGGTGGGCATGGCCGGCCGAACAACTGGAGCAACCAGGACTGGGGCGGCCACGGCGGGCGTGACAATGGAGGGCGCGGCGATCACGGGCGCGGCGACCATGGCCACGGTGGCCGCGGTCATTGAGCCGAACCCTGTAGCCGCTGCCGCAGGCTGCGACCAGGTCCGCAGGACCTTCGGCGAGTCCACTGTCGCCGCGTCCTTTCGGGCAGTGCGCAGCCTGTGACGATCTAGTAATCCGTCAGGTCCGCCAGGGGATGGCGACCTTCCCAGGCCTTGTGGAAATGCGCCTCCACCACGGCCTCGGGCACGCTGTTGATATCCGCCCAGTGCCAGTGCGGCTGATGATCCTTGTCGATCAGCCGCGCGCGCACGCCTTCGGCAAATTCCGGATGCCGGCAGCAGTTCAGGCTCAGGGTGTACTCCATCTGGAACACCTCGGCCAGGGACAGGTAGCGGGCGCGGCGGATCTGTTCCCACACCAGGTGTGCAGTCAGCGGGCAGCCTTCGACTAGGGTCTTGGCTGCACGGCTGTAGAGGGCATCGCTGTGGTTGTGCAATTGGCTGATAGCCCGCCAGGCACAGCCCACGTCACTGACATCCAGCCAGCTGTCGATCTGTTGCCGGCGCGGCAGCCATTGAGCGTCGGGCATCTGCTCTAGGGCTTCCTGTTGCAGGGCCTTGAGCAGGCTGTTGAGCTGCCTTGGGGTCTGTTCCTGCCAGTTCAGTTGCAGCAGGCCCTCGATCAGCGCTTCCTGTTGCTCATCGAGCAGGAAACGGTCGGCAAGGTTCAGGTCCAGAGCGTCGCGGCCGTTCATATGGGCGCCGGTAAGGCCCAGGAACAGCCCGAGCTTGCCGGGCATGCGCGACAGGAACCAACTGGCGCCCACGTCCGGGTACAGGCCAATGCTGATTTCCGGCATCGCCAGGCGGCTGCTGGGGGTGACGATACGAATGCCAGCACCTTGCAGCAGCCCCATGCCGCCACCGAGGACATAACCGTGGCCCCAGCAGATCAGTGGTTTGGGGTAGGTGTGCAAGCGATAGTCGAGGCGGTATTCCGCGGCGAAGAAGTGCCCGGCCAGCGGCGGCACTTCGCCGGGATGGGCCAGGCAGGCCTGGGCCAGGCTGCGCACTTCGCCGCCGGCGCAGAAAGCCTTGGCGCCGTTGCCGCGCAACAGCACGCACACTACCTGCGGGTCCTTGGCCCAGGTGTCGAGGTGTTCGCTCAACTGCTGGATCATGGGCAGGGACAGGGCGTTCAGGGATTTTTCCGCGTCCAGGGTGGCAATGGCGATGCGTGCACCATCGGTGCCGGTGAGTTCTTCGACGTGCAGGTTCATCGTGACCTCGATGGGAAATTTAAGCGGTCAGTATGATCGCTGTAAGGGAAAGTGCCGGTTCTGTGTCAGATCAATTGACAAGCGAAGTGGGCTTTCCTAGGGTGCGGCCATTGTTTTTTCACGGGCATGGCCATGACTGCTGACGATCGTATCAAACTCGAACCGAGCTGGAAGGAGGCCCTGCGTGCCGAATTCGACCAGCCCTACATGAGCGAACTGCGGGAGTTCCTGCGCCAGGAACATGCCGCCGGCAAGGAAATCTACCCGCCGGGGCCGATGATCTTCAACGCCTTGAACTCCACGCCGCTGGACAAGGTCAAGGTGGTGATCCTCGGCCAGGACCCCTACCACGGGCCGGGTCAGGCCCATGGGTTGTGCTTCTCGGTGCAGCCCGGGGTGCCCGCGCCACCGTCGCTGGTGAATATCTATAAAGAGCTCAAGCGCGACCTGAACATCGACATCCCCAACCATGGCTACCTGCAGAGCTGGGCCGAACAGGGCGTGCTGATGCTCAACACCACCATGACCGTGGAACGGGCGAACGCCGCTTCCCATGCGGGTAAGGGCTGGCAGTTCTTCACCGACCGGATCATCGAAGTGGTCAGCGAGCATCAGCCGCACCTGGTGTTCCTGCTGTGGGGCGCCCATGCCCAGAGCAAGCAGAAGCTGATCGACGCCACCAAGCACCTGGTGCTGACCTCGGTGCACCCGTCGCCCTTGTCGGCCTACCGCGGCTTTCTTGGTTGCGGGCACTTCAGCCGCACCAACAAATACCTCGAGCAGAACGGCGAGACGCCGATCGAGTGGCGCCTGCCGCCGTTGTAACCAGTGCTCGATGGGGAGGCTGCTTGGCGGCCACCCCACTCGCGACTTGAACCAAGGCATATCTGTAGCCGCTGCCGCAGGCTGCGAACTGCCCCTAGGGACGCAGCGGTGGTTCGGCCACTGAAAGTCCTGCGGACCTTGTCGCAGCCGGCGGCTACAGGGGGCCTTTGTTCCAGTGGCGGAACAGGGGCTCGGCGAGAAACAGCACGAACAGCAACCTCATGACCTGCATCGCCGTTACCAATGGCACCGACAGTTGCAGGACCTCGGCCGTCAGGCTCATTTCCGCAATACCGCCGGGCATCATGCCGAGGGTCAGCGAGCGCAGGTCCAGGCGGGTCAGGGCGCTCAGGCCCAGGGCTGCGAGGCTGGCGATCAGCATGGTCAGGGCGGTGCCGATCAGGGTGCGGCCCATGAACGAAGGGGCCCGGCGAAAGAACTGGCGGTTGAAGTGGCAGCCCAGGCCGCTGCCAATCAGCCACTGGCCCATCTGGCTGGCGCCGTCGGGCAGGCCGATGTGCAGGTCCCAGGCGATGCTCAGTGTCGCGCTGAGCAGCAGGGGGCCGAACAGCCAGGGGTTGGGCTGGCGCAGGCGCTGCCAGAGCCAGGCCAGCAGGGCACCGGCCGGAAACAGCAGGGCCAGCCAGCGCCAGTCCACCGTAGCGGCATGCAGGGCGGGCGTGCCTTCCCCCAGCAGGTACTTGAACGCCGCCGGCACACAGAGCACCACCGTCAGTACCCGCAGGCTCTGCCCGGCCGCTACCCGGCTGAGCACCGCGCCGTTGCGCGCGCCGAGGTTGACCATCTCCCCGGAGCCGCCGGGCATGCTGGAGAAGAACGCGGTGGCCCGGTCCTCGCCGGTGCGCCGCAAGAGCCAGACCCCGACCACGCTGGACAGGCTGGTGACCAGGGCACCGAAGAAGATCAGGCCGAAATGGCTCAGCACCTGCTCCATCACCTGCGGGGTGAAGTGCAGGCCGATGCCGATGCCTACCACCCATTGCCCGCATTTGCGCCCGCCGGGGATTTCCGCCAGTTGCCAGGGCGTCAGGCAGCGCACCAGGATGATCGCCAGCAACGAGCCGACCATCCACGGCAGCGGCCAGCCGATCTGGCTGGCGAGGTAGCCGCCAACCAGGCCCACCAGGGGCGTGCCCCACCACTGTTTCCAAGTGGATTCAGACATCGGCCACGGCACGTTGCTGGGCCGCGCGCTTGCGCCAGATACGCAGCAGCGGCATCAGCAGCATGATCACGGTCAGCACCCAGACCCCGACGGTGATCGGGCTCGACCAGAGGATCTCCATGGCGCCGTTGGAAATCGACAGCGCCCGGCGCAGGTTCTGCTCCATCAGGCCACCGAGGATGAAGCCCAGCAGCACTGGCGACAGCGGGAAGTCCAGCTTGCGCAGGACGTAGCCGAAGATGCCGATGCCCACCATCAGGAACAGGTCGAAGGTGGTGGCGTGTACCGCATAGACGCCGATCCCGGTAATGATGGCGATCACCGGCACCAGGGCCCAGTTCGGCACCGCAAGGATGCGGGTGAAGATACGGATCATCGGAATGTTGAGGATCACCAGCATGATGTTGGCGATGAACAGCGAGGCGATCAGGCCCCAGACGATATCCGGCTGTTGCTGGAACAGCAGCGGGCCGGGGGTGATGTTGTACAGCGACAGGGCGCCGATCATCACCGCGGTGGTGCCGGAACCGGGCACGCCGAGGGTCAGCATTGGTACCAGGGCGCCACAGGCCGAGGCGCCGATGGCGGTTTCCGGGGCTGCCAGGCCGCGCTTGTCGCCCTGGCCAAAGGTGCCGCTGGCACCGGCGATGCGTTTCTCGGTCATGTAGGCCACGGCGCTGGCCAGGGTCGCGCCGGCTCCGGGCAGCACGCCCATGATGAAGCCCAGCAGGCCGCAGCGGATGTTCACCACGAACACCGAGGCCGCTTCCTTGAAGTTGAACATCATGCGCCCGGTGGCCTTCACCGCTTCCTGGCCGCGATGGGTCTTTTCCAGCAGCAGGAGAATCTCGCTGATGGAGAACAGGCCCAGCACCAGCACCACGAACTGGATGCCGTCGGTGAGGTGGATGTTGTCCCCGGTGAAGCGGTACACGCCGCTGTTGGCGTCGATGCCCACGGCCGACAGGAACAGCCCGATCAGCGCGGCGATGAAGGTCTTCAACGGTCGGTCGCCGGCCATGCCGCCCAGGCAGACGATGGCGAACACCATCAGCACGAAGTACTCCGCCGGGCCGAAGGCGATCGCCCACTTGGCCAGCAGCGGGGCGAACAGCACCATGCCGCAGGTGGCGATGAAGGCACCGATGAACGAGCTCCAGGCCGACAACGACAGGGCTACGCCCGCCAGGCCCTTGCGTGCCATGGGGTAACCGTCGAGGGTGGTCATCACGGTGGAGGCTTCGCCGGGAATGTTCAGCAGGATCGAGCTGATCCGGCCGCCGTATTCGCAGCCCAGGTACACCGCCGCCAAGAGGATCAGCGCCGATTCCGGCGGCAGGCCCAGGGCGAAGGCGATGGGGATCAGCAGCGCCACGCCGTTGATCGGGCCAAGGCCCGGCAGCAGCCCGACCACGGTGCCGATCAGGGTGCCGGACAGGGCGGTGACCAGGTTGTAGGGGGTCAGTGCAACGCCGAAGCCCTGGCCCAGATAGCTGAGGGTATCCATATCAATTCTCCAGAACGTCGAGCAGGCCGAGGGGCAGGGGGACGTCCATGACTCGGTCGAACAACCAGTAGAGGCCGACACTGAGCAGGCAGATGATCACCAGGCTGGGCAGCCAGCGGCCGCCGTACAGGCGGGCCATGGGCACGCCGATGAGAATGCTGGCGACGATGAAGCCCAAGGGCTCGAAGGCCCCGGCGAAGACCAGCAGCAAGGCCACGCAGAGGGCGATCTTGGTCAGGGTCTGCCGGTCCAGGGGCGGTTCTTCTTCGCTGTGCTTGATCGGTGCCGGGCGAAACAGCATGTACAGCAGGGCCAGGCCCATCAGCCCGAGCATCAGCAGGGGGAAGGCCCGCGGGCCCACCGGTTCGTAGGAAAAGGCCGCCTGGTAGGGCCAGGCCATCAGTGCCAGGCCGGCACAGGCCAGCAGCAACACCGCGGCGAAGAGACGTTGAACGAGCATGGCTAACTCCCGGGCCCGGCCCCCGATGCGCGAGGGCCGGGCCGTCAGAAAGGGACGGTCACTGGATCAGGCCGAACTCTTTGGCCAGGGTCTTGTAGTCGGCTACCTGCTTCTTCACGTAGGTATCCAGTTCCGGGCCGGTCATGGCGAAGGGGAACAGCTCGCGCTGGTCGCGCAGCTTGGCGAACTCTTCGGAGGCCAGCAGCTTGTCGAAGGCCTCTTTCCACCAGGCGTACTCCGCATCGCTGACCTTAGGCCCGAGGTAGAAGCCGCGTACCACCGGCCAGACGATGTCGTAGCCCTGCTCCTTGGCGGTGGGGATGTCTTTCATTTCCGGCTCGTCCAGGCGCTGCTCGGAGAACACCGCCAGCAGGCGCATGTCGCCGGCCAGGATATGCGGCATGGAGTCGGAGATGTCGGTACTGCCGACCTGGATATGCCCGCCCAGCAGGGCAGTGGCGATCTCGCCGCCGCCTTCCAGGGCGACATAGCGCAGGTCCCGCGGGTTGATCCCGGCGGCCTTGGCGATCAGCGCGGTCTGCATCCAGTCCTGGCTGCCGACGGTGCCACCGGAGCCGATCACCACTTTGCTCGGGTCTTTCTTCAGGGCCTGGACCAGATCGTCGAGGTTCTTGTAGGGCGAATCGCTTTTCACCGCGATGGCGCCGTAGCTGGTGCCCACCGCCGCCAGCCAGCGCACCGCGCTTTCATCGAAGCGGCCGAACTTGCCCTGGGCCAGGTTCAGCAGCGAACCACTGGACCAGGCCACCAGGGTCCCGGCATCGGCCGGACGCTGGGCCACCACCGCGTTGTAGGCCACGGCCCCGACACCGCCGGGCATGTAGGTCACGCGCATTGGCTTGGACAGGAGTTTCTCGTTGACCAGGGCGCTTTGTGCCAGCTTGCAGGTCAGGTCGAAGCCGCCGCCAGGGGAGGCCGGGGCGATGCATTCCGGGCGCTTGGGCTCGGCGGAGGCTGCCAGCAACTGGCCGGCGAACAACATGCAGCCGGCGGCGAGGGCGAGTTTGCGCAGTGAAAGGTCCATGAGCGTCTCCACAGGAGTTGTTGTAGGTATGTCCGGGTCATCCCCGACCCGTTTTTCGTAGGAGCGTGATAGGGGGGGCTTACCACAGCGCTACGCTGTAGCTCACCAGCAGGCGTACTTCATCCGCATCGCGTGCCGAATAGTTGGAACGGTAGGTGGCGTTGCGCAGGCGCACGGCGACGTCCTTGAAGGTGCCGCTTTGCACTACGTATTTGACCTCGGTGTTACGTTCCCACTCTTTGCCGGTGTCGCCGTTCTTCAGGGCAATGTTGTCGCCGCTGAGGTAGCGGGTCATGAAGCTCAGGCCGGGCACTCCCAGCTTGGCGAAGTCGAAGTCGTAACGGGCTTGCCAGGAGCGCTCCTCGGCCCCGGCGAAGTCGTTGATCTGCACGAAGTTCACCAGGTATGGGTCGCTGCCATCGACGTAGGGGAAAGCGCTGTCGCCGGACATGTGCTGGTAGCCGGCGCTGAGTTTATGCCCGTTGAGGGCGTAGCTCACCAGGCCGTTGAGGGATTTGTTGTCGATCTTGCCGCCGCGGGCCTGGCCCTGGTCGTCGCTGATGGCCAGGCGCAGGTCGGTGCCGAAGGTGCCCGGGCCCATGGGCTGGGAGGCTACCAGGCCGAGAAAGTGCTGGTTGTAGACATCGTCCAGTTGGGCGAAGTGGTAGCTGCCGGTGATCTTGTCGGTGAACTTGTAGTCCAGGCCGCCGAAATTGAAGTGCTTGCCGGCCACGGTGCCGGCGAAGCGGCTGTTCTTGTTGTTGAGGCGGATATCCTCGTAGTTGCTGTCATCGCGGTCCTTGGCCTTGTCCAGGCGACCACCGGTGAAGGTCAGGTTCTTGATCTCCCTGGAGGTCAGCAAGCCGCCCTCGAAGGTCTGCGGCAGGATGCGCCCGTCGTTGGGCTTGAGGATCGGCAGTTCCGGAATCAGGCTGCCGATTTTCAGTTCGGTGGCGGAAATCTTCACCTTGCCGGTCAGGCCGAGCTTGGAGTACTCGTTGGCCGCGCGCCCGTCATCGTGGGTCGGCAGCAGGCCGGTGCCGGTGCGGTCGGGGCTGGAGTCGAGCTTGACCCCGAGCATGCCCAGGGCGTCCAGGCCAAAGCCCACGGTACCTTCGGTGTAGCCCGACTGCAGGTTGAGCATGAACCCCTGGGCCCATTCGTCGCGCTTGGACTGCTGGGCGCTGGTGCCGTCGCGAAAGTCGCGGTTGAAGTACATGTTGCGGGTTTCGAAGGTGGCGCTGCTGTCTTCGATAAAGGCGGCCTGGCTCAAGGGCGCGAAACCGGCAAGGGTGGCGGCGCTGGCAAGAGCAGTCGGGGTCAGACGGGAAAAGCGCGTGGGCTGGACAGCCTGAGGGTGCGTGGATGGCATCCTGGAGTACTCCGTTATTGTTCTTATTTTGACGAAAACGCTTCGAGGCGTTTTGCGGGTCAGCGGCCTTCACGGCCAGGGCAGTCGAGACTGTCCGTGGCGGGACTCTAAAGGGCCAACCTTTCGCTAACCTTTCAGTGCACTTTCGTGGCTTTCGGGCTTCACAGCGGCGGTTGCGGCGGTACACTCCGCGCCAAAGAGCGGCGTCGATCCCCCCTGAAACGAGGTAAACAGCCATGCGAGTCCTGCTCGTGGAAGACCACCTGCAACTGGCCGAAAGTATCGCCCAGGCGCTCAAGAGCACCGGCCTGACCGTGGATGTGCTGCACGATGGGGTGGCGGCCGACCTGGCCCTGGGCAGCGAGGAATACGCCGTGGCGATCCTTGATGTCGGCCTGCCGCGCATGGATGGTTTCGAAGTGCTGGCGCGCCTGCGGGCCCGCGGCAAGAACCTGCCGGTGCTGATGCTGACCGCCCGCAGTGACGTCAAGGACCGGGTCCACGGCCTGAACCTGGGGGCCGACGATTACCTGGCCAAGCCCTTCGAGCTGACCGAGCTGGAGGCCCGGGTCAAGGCCCTGTTGCGCCGCAGCGTGCTGGGGGGCGAGCGCCAGCAGCGTTGCGGAGTGCTGGCCTATGACCTGGACACCCGGCGTTTCACCCTGGGCGAGGAGTTGCTGACCCTGACTTCCCGCGAACAGGCGGTGCTCGAAGCCTTGATCGCCCGCCCTGGCCGGGTCATGAGCAAGGAGCAACTGGCCTCCCAGGTGTTCGGCCTGGACGAAGAGGCCAGCCCCGACGCCATCGAGATCTACGTGCACCGCCTGCGCAAGAAGCTCGACGGCCATGCGGTCGCCATCGTCACCTTCCGCGGCCTGGGCTACCTGCTGGAAAGCCGCGATGCATAAGCCCAGCAGCCTGCGCTGGCGCTTGCTGTGGAACCTCGCACTGCTGCTGGTGGTGCTGATGCTGGCCAGCGGCCTGAGCGCCTACTGGAACGGCCGTGAGGCCGCCGATACCGCCTATGACCGGACCTTGCTGGCTTCGGCGCGAACCATCGCCGCCGGCTTGTCCCAGCGCGATGGCAGCCTGAGTGCCAACGTGCCCTATGTGGCCCTGGACACCTTTGCCTACGACAGCGCCGGGCGCATCTACTACCAGGTCAACGACATCCATCAGACACTGATTTCCGGTTATGAGAACCTGCCCGGGCCGCCGCCCGGCACGCCGCGAACCGATGATTACCCGGCCCTGGCGCGCTTCTACGACGCCCGCTACCAGGGCCAGAACGTACGGGTGGTGAGCCTGCTCAAGGCGGTCAGCGAGCCGAACATGAACGGCATGGCGGAAATCCGCGTGGCGGAGACCGACGAGGCGCGGGTGGCCATGGCCCGCAGCCTGATGGCCGATACCCTGCTGCGCCTGGGCATGCTGGCCATCGGCGCCCTGGTGCTGGTGTGGTTTGCGGTGAGTGCGGCCTTGCGCCCCCTGGAACGCCTGCGCGGGGCGGTGGAAGAGCGCCAGCCGGACGACCTGCGGCCGCTGCCCCTGGTCTCGGTGCAGCGCGAACTGTGGCCGCTGGTACGCGCCTTGAACCATTTCACCGAGCGCCTGCGCGGGCAGTTCGAGCGCCAGGCGCAGTTCATCGCCGAGGCCGCCCATGAGTTGCGCACCCCGTTGGCCGCGCTCAAGGCCCGCCTGGAACTGGGCTTGCGCGCGAGTGAGCCGGATACCTGGCGCGCCACTCTGGAGAGTGCGGCCCAGGGCACCGACCGCCTGACCCACCTGGCCAATCAGTTGCTGTCCCTGGCCCGGGTGGAAAACGGCGCCCGGGCGATCGCCGAGGGCGGGGCGCAGTTGCTCGACCTCAGCCAGCTGGCCCGGGAACTGGGCATGGCCATGGCGCCTCTGGCCCATGCCCGGGGCGTGGCCCTGGCCCTGGAGGCCGACGAACCGGTGTGGCTCAGGGGCGAACCGACCCTGCTCAATGAACTGCTCAGCAACCTGGTGGACAACGCCCTGGCCCATACTCCGCCGGGTGGCAATGTGGTGCTGCGGGTGTCACCGCCCGGGGTGCTGGAGGTGGAGGACGATGGGCCGGGCATTCCCCTGGAAGACCGTGACCGGGTCTTCGAGCGCTTCTACCGGCGCAATCAGCAGGGTGCGGGTTCGGGCCTGGGGCTGGCGATCGTCGGTGAGATCTGTCGCGCGCACCTGGCACAGATCAGCCTGCACGATGGTGAGCCGTCGGGGTTGAAGGTGCGGGTGAGCTTTACAGCCGGCTAGGGGATGCTCAATAGAGCATGGAGCGGGATTCTTCCAGGTCCAGGCACATGGCCTTGTTGTCCGGGTCTATCCCCAGCTTCTTGAAGGCCGGCACGCTGAAGGCGTCGATCCGCGACAGCGGGTGCTCGGTGTCCTTGTGGCAGTACAGGGTCGCCACCTGGACCAGGTCGACGTAGTCGATCCGGCTCGACTGGCGGCTGAAGTCCAGGTATTGCCCGGGGATCTCCACCAGTTGCTCGGGGAACTCCCAGACCCGCAGCAGCTTGTCTCCCAGCAACGGGTGGATGCGCTCGATCACGTGATTGAGGCTGACCGGGTCGGAGAGCAGTTCGTAGTGGTCTTCGGCGTAGGTAAGAATCGGCAGCACGCCAATCTGGTGCACAAGGCCGCCCAGGGCCGCCTGGTCCGGCTTGAGCTGGCTGTAGCTGCGGCACAGCGCATAACTGACCCCGGCCACCTCCAGGCTGCGGCGCCAGACATCGCGCATTTTCTGTTCCACCACTTCGGAGCGGGCGTTGAAGATCTGCTCCATCACCAGGCCGATGGCCAGGTTGCTGCTGTAGTTGACCCCCAGGCGGGTGATTGCCGTGTGCAGGTCGGTGACTTCCTGGGCCGCCCTTAGCAAGGGGCTGTTGACCACCTTGATCAGCCGCGCCGACAGCGCGGTATCGCGGCCTATCACCTTGCTCAGGGTACTGACGCTGATTTCCGGGTCTTCGGCGGCCTGGCGAATCTGCAGGGCCACCTCCGGCAGGGTTGGCAGAACCAGGTCATCGTTGCCGATGGCCTCCAGCAAATCCTGTTGGACCTTTTGCGCCAGCTCAGTCATGTAAGTTCTCTAGGGTGTTGCAAGAAAAGGCAGGCAATCAGCGCTGGATCTCGCGGTCGCGATCCAGCTGGTACGGCAGGTCCAGCAGTTGCAGGGTTGGCCCTTCGAGTGTTTCCAGGTGCAGTTCGCCCCCTTCCACCGCTTCGGCCTGCAGCACGGCCAGCAGTTCCACGCCCTGCTGCGCCCGGGTGGCCAGGACCACTTCGCCAATGGCGCTGTTGTGGCTGGGAGCGAACAGTGCAGTGCCTGGAGCGGGGAGGGCGTCGCCAGGCAGGGCAAGGCGGTACAGGCGACGCTTGAGCTTACCCAGGTACTGCATGCGGGCGACGATTTCCTGGCCGGTGTAGCAGCCTTTCTTGAAGCTGACGCCGCCAACGGCCTGCAGGTTGAGCATCTGTGGAATGAACAGTTCACGGGTCTCGGGCATGACTTGGCCGAGGCCGGCGCGGACTTGCCCCAGCAGCCACTGGTTCAGCTCGCCCTCGGGCAGTTGCGCGGCCAGTTGCTGGCGCAGGCTGGCGGCGCGCTCGGCCGGCACCCAGAGTTCGGCGCGCTGGCTGGATACGCGCAAGGCGATCAGGCCATCGGCGCGGGCCACGGAGCCGTCTTCCTCGGGCAGCTCAAGGCCCAGACCGTTCAGGGCTGCCTGGGCATCGGCCAGGCCGAAACGCGCCCAACTGGCGCTTTCGTCGGCAAGCTTGGCCTTGGAGAACACCGCGTACTTCTTCAGGTCCGCCAGTTGCGGCTCGATCAGCTCGCGGGCCATGGCCAGTAGGCAGCCGTCGCCTTCCAGAAGGATGCGGAAGCTCGATTGCATGCGGCCTTTCTGATTGCAGCGGGCGCCGAGGCTGGACTGGCTGTCACTGAGGTAATTGAGGTTGCAGGTCAACTGACCCTGAAGGAATTTGCTGGCGTCAGGCCCGCGGACAGCGAGCACGCCTTCGTGGGAGAGGGGGCAGAAAAAAGCGGAGTCAGCCATGGTTCATCGCAGGGTAAAAAGTCTGGAGCACATCATAAGGGGGCGCCCCTGAAATGGATAGTTCACAAAGGATGGGTGGCCACCGACCAAAGCCGACTGTTCTCGTCTCCCCCGGGCTGTATACTTGCGCTCTATTTGAGGAGCGCTCCATGGTTGAAGATGTTGAACTGAATCGCCTCTACTGGCACAGCCGCCGCGGCATGCTTGAGTTGGACGTATTGCTGGTGCCGTTCGTCAGGGAGGTGTACCCGCATCTCAATGAGACCGACCGCGAGTGCTATCGCAAGCTGCTGGAATGCGAGGATCAGGACATGTTTGGCTGGTTCATGGAGCGCAGCGAGTCCGAGGACCCCGAGCTGCAGCGCATGGTCCGCATGATTCTGGACCGTGTCCAACCCAAGTAGGTTGTTCGAATGCCGCTGGCGTGCCTCACGGCAACTGTTGGCGGCCTACCTGCTGGCCCAGGCGTTCGCCCTGGGCGCGTTTTTCCTGCTGGATCTTCCGTCTGTCGCTAGGTTCGTGGGGCTAGGGTTGTGCCTGCTGCACGCCGGCTGGGTGTTGCCGCGGCAGGTTCTCTTGAGCCATCCACGGGCCTTCACCGGGTTGCGCCATTCGCCCGACGGCTGGCAGCTGTGGAGTCGATCCGAGGGGTGGCAGGCCGTGCAGTTGCGCCCCGACAGCCTGGCGCTGCCATTGATCGTGGTGCTGCGTTTTCGGCTGCGTGGGGAGCGCTGGGTGCGCTCACTCTGTGTACCGCGGGACGCGCAGGCCGCCGACCAGCATCGGCGCCTGCGGCTGCGGCTCAAGTTCAGCCGGCGTAGGTGGGCGGCACCAGAATAGTGTCCCGGGCCTCGGGCAGCATCTGCGGGTAGTCCAGGGTGTAGTGCAGGCCGCGGCTCTCCTTGCGCTCCATGGCCGAGAGAATCATCAGCTCGGCCACCTGGGCCAGGTTGCGCAGCTCGATCAGGTCACGGCTGACCTTGTAGTTGCTGTAGAACTCGTCGATCTCGTCCAGCAGCAGGCGCACCCGGTGCTGGGCCCGCTGCAGGCGCTTGTTGGTGCGCACTATGCCTACGTAGTCCCACATGAACCGCCGCAACTCGTCCCAGTTGTGCGCAATGATCACGTCTTCATCGGAATCGGTGACCTGGCTGGCATCCCAGGCGGGCAGGGCGATGGGGATCGACACCTGGGGCAGTTGCCGAAGGATGTCGGCCGCCGCCGAACGGGCGTAGACGAAGCACTCCAGCAACGAGTTGCTGGCCATCCGGTTGGCGCCGTGCAGGCCGGTGAAGCTGGTTTCGCCAATGGCGTACAGGCCCGGCACGTCGGTGCGGCCCTGTTGGTCCACCATCACCCCGCCGCAGGTGTAGTGCGCGGCCGGCACCACCGGGATCGGCTGCCGGGTGATATCGATGGAAAACTCCAGGCAACGCTCGTAAACGGTGGGGAAGTGGCTCTTGATGAAGGCTTCCGGCTTGTGGCTGATGTCCAGGTAGACGCAGTCGATGCCCAGGCGCTTCATTTCATGGTCGATGGCCCGGGCCACGATGTCCCGTGGTGCCAGCTCGGCCCGAGGGTCGAAGCGCGGCATGAAGCGTTCGCCGTTGGGCAGCTTGAGGTGGGCGCCTTCGCCACGCAGGGCTTCGGTAATCAGGAAGCTCTTGGCCAATGGGTGATACAGGCAGGTGGGGTGGAACTGGTTGAATTCCAGGTTGGCCACCCGGCAGCCCGAGCGCCAGGCCATGGCGATACCGTCGCCGCAGGCACTGTCGGGGTTGCTGGTATAGAGGTAGACCTTGGCTGCGCCGCCGGAGGCGAGGATCACGAAGCGTGCGCCGAAGGTGTCGACCTGGCCGGTGCTGCGGTTGAGCACGTAGGCTCCCAGGCAGCGGTCGCCTTCCAGCCCCAGGCGTTTTTCGGTGATCAGGTCGACGGCGACCCGTTGTTCCAGCAATTCGATATTGGGGTGTTGCCGAGCCTGGGCCAGCAGGGTCTTGAAGATGGCCGCACCGGTGGCGTCCGCCGCGTGGATGATCCGCCGGTGGCTGTGGCCGCCCTCGCGGGTCAGGTGGAATTCGAAGCTGTTGTCGTCGCTGCTGGAGTCTTCGTCGCGGGTAAAGGGCACACCCTGGTCGATCAGCCACTGGATGGCCTCGCGGCTGTGTTCAACGGTAAAGCGCACCGCATCCTCGTGGCACAGGCCGCCGCCGGCATTGAGGGTGTCATCGACGTGGGATTCTACGGTGTCGGTATCATCCAGCACGGCCGCGACGCCGCCCTGGGCCCTGAATGTCGAGCCGTTGGCGAGGTCGCCTTTACTCAAGACGGCAATACGCAGGTGGCTGGGCAGGGTCAGGGCCAGGCTCAAGCCGGCGGCACCGCTGCCAATCACCAGAACATCGTGTTGAAACTGTTGGCTCATTTGAAGGATTCCGCTCAAAGCGACCCGGGAAGGGGTTGGCGCAAGACGCCTGAATCGGCAAGTCAAAGCAGCCACACAGCCCACTAGTATATAGAGGGGGGGATCGGCACAATAGTCGCGCCTTCATGGCATTGTGCGACTTCACCGAGCAAAAGCGTTGCTCTCGGCCAGTCCGATATTCGGAGCATTCCAGCCTCTGGAGCGGCTGATCGAAGACATAGGGCGGTTTTTCTTGCCACCGTTACACAATCTTCGTCTGGCGCAGCTATAAAGATTGGGAACTTTTGCCAAGGCCCCAAACTCAATAGAAGGTTGCCTGAAAGAAGGGACAGCGTCGGTTATATCCAAGGTTTACAGTGTGTCCCTTGTGACAGAATTCGACGACAGGATTATTCGCGCAGCCGGCCTCGCCCGTGCTGCGTTTTTCGTGCGTGCCGGATCAGAGCACGCAGGAAACTTGCTTGGAGGGGGAGAACTTTTGCGAAAAGCCCGAGTCTATGTTTGCAAGCCTGATCGTTTAGTGATGCAAGCCTCCTCCGAGCTTATCGAGGAGTGTTCATGCTAACCCAGGAAGAGGATCAGCAGCTGGTCGAACGCGTTCAGCGTGGCGACAAGCGAGCGTTCGATCTGCTCGTGCTGAAGTACCAGCACAAAATTCTCGGGTTGATCGTGCGTTTCGTGCACGACACCCATGAAGCCCAGGATGTTGCACAAGAAGCTTTTATCAAGGCTTACCGTGCGCTAGGTAATTTTCGGGGTGACAGCGCGTTTTACACGTGGCTGTACCGTATCGCCATCAACACGGCGAAAAACTATCTGGTTTCACGCGGCCGCAGGCCGCCGGATAGCGATGTAAGTTCTGAGGATGCGGAGTTCTATGACGGCGATCATGGCCTGAAGGATCTCGAATCGCCGGAGCGTGCGTTGCTGCGGGATGAGATCGAGGGCACCGTCCATCGAACCATCCAGCAACTGCCTGAAGATTTGCGTACGGCCTTAACTTTACGTGAATTCGATGGTCTGAGTTACGAGGACATTGCCAGCGTCATGCAGTGTCCGGTGGGTACCGTGCGCTCCCGGATTTTCCGCGCTCGGGAAGCCATCGATAAAGCCCTGCAGCCGTTGTTGCAGGAAACCTGAGACAGCGGCGACAGCCAAGAGAGGAACCGCCATGAGTCGTGAAGCCCTGCAGGAATCGCTGTCCGCGGTGATGGATAACGAAGCGGACGAACTGGAATTGCGTCGGGTATTGAATGCCGTCGACGAAGTGGAAACCCGTGAGACCTGGGCCCGTTATCAAATCGCCCGGGCAGCCATGCACAAGGAGTTGCTGCTTCCGCGTCTGGACATCGCCGCTGCCGTTTCTGCAGCTCTGGCTGATGAGGCCGTGCCGGCCAAAGCCTCCCGCGGACCTTGGCGCAGCCTGGGCCGTCTGGCAGTAGCTGCCTCGGTGACCGTGGCCGTGCTGGCGGGTGTTCGCCTGTACAACCAGGACGAGATCGCAGGTGTCGAACTGGCACAGCAAACCGGCCAGCCCACCCTGGCGACTCCACAAGTCAAAGGGCCGGCAGTACTGGCCGGCTACAATGAAAGCTCGGAAGCTACTGGCCCCATGGCCAATGGCGTACTGCAAGGGCAGCCAGGCTGGCACGATCAGCGTCTGCCGAGCTACTTGCGCCAGCATGCCCAGCAAGCTGCACTCAAAGGCACTGAAAGCGCTCTGCCTTACGCCCGTGCGGCAAGTCTGGAAAACCGCTAAGGAGGATCATGCGCGCCATACCTCTATTAACGCTTCTGCTCAGTGGCTGGTTTGTGGTTCCAGCCCATGCCGACGAAGCCCAGGACTGGTTGCAGCGTCTTGGGCAAGCGGAACAGCAGCAAAGCTTTCAGGGCACTTTCGTTTACGAGCGCAACGGTAGTTTTTCTACCCATAACATCTGGCATCGCGTCCAGGATGGAAAGGTCCGTGAGCGGTTGATCCAGCTCGATGGGTCCGCTCAAGAGGTGGTGCGTGTCGATGGTCGTACCCAGTGCGTCAGTGGCGAGTTGGTGGCAGGGCTCGGGGATTCCCCGGACGGTGCCGCCCGAGCCCTGGACCCGCAAAAACTCAAGAATTGGTACAACCTTGCTGTCATCGGCAAGTCGCGCGTGGCCGGTCGCCAGGCGGTGATCGTCTCGGTCACGCCCAAGGACCAGCATCGCTATGGTTTCGAGCTCCACCTGGATCGTGAGACCGGGCTGCCGCTCAAGTCCCTGTTGCTCAACGACAAGGGGCAGTTGCTGGAGCGCTTCCAGTTCACTCGCCTGGATACTGCGGATGTCCCTGACGACGTCGAGTTGCGTCCCAGCGCTGGCTGCAAGCCGGTGTCTCTGGACAGCGACAAGGCCTCGGCGGTCAAGACTGTGCAAACCTGGCATTCCGACTGGCTGCCTCCGGGCTTCGAATTGACCAGCAGCAGTGCCCGCAAGGATCCGGAAACCAAATCCATGGTCAACAGCCTGCTGTATGACGATGGTCTTGCGCGCTTTTCGGTGTTTCTCGAGCCGCTCAACGGCGCGACGGTCACCGATACCCGCACTCAGCTCGGACCTACGGTGGCTGTATCACGCCGCCTGACTACCCCCGATGGCGAGATGATGGTCACGGTGGTCGGGGAGATCCCCATTGGTACTGCTGAACGTATTGCGCTGTCGATGCGTTCCGATGCCACTGCCAAGCAATGAGCCTTTGTTGGTTGTGTAAGAGGTCAGTGATGCCCGCTCCACAATTGAGAAGATGAAATGTTTGGTCAGCAATTTCATTTGCAAAATTCCCAGAGTTTTTCTATAGGTCAGAACCCCCTCGGTTCTGACCTTATTTGTCGTTCCTGGAACAAAGATGCCGCCCCTGCAGTTTCGGTATTTGCTGTTCCATATCGCTTAACCACGCTCGTCGTAACGGGAGCCGTATGTCGATACCACGCTTGAAGTCCTACTTCACCATTCTTGCCACCGTGCTGGTGCTTGGGCAGGCCGTTTCTGCCCAGGCGGCCGAGCTGCCTGATTTCACCCAACTGGTCGAGCAGGCCTCGCCTGCGGTGGTGAACATCAGTACCACGCAGAAACTGCCGGACCGCCGGGTTTCCAATTCGGCGCAGATGCCCGATCTCGAAGGCCTGCCGCCAATGCTGCGCGAGTTCTTCGAACGGGGCATGCCCCAGCCACGCTCTCCGCGCGGGGATCGTCAGCGCGAAGCGCAGTCGCTGGGTTCCGGGTTCATCATCTCCGCGGACGGTTACATCCTCACCAACAACCACGTGATCGCCGATGCGGACGAAATTCTTGTGCGTCTGGCCGATCGCAGTGAGCTGAAAGCCAAGCTGATCGGTACCGACCCACGCTCCGATGTAGCACTGCTGAAAATCGATGGCAAAGACCTGCCGGTGCTGAAACTGGGTAAATCCCAGGACCTCAAGGCCGGCCAGTGGGTGGTGGCCATCGGCTCGCCGTTCGGCTTCGACCATACCGTGACTCAGGGTATCGTCAGTGCCATCGGTCGCAGCCTGCCGAACGAAAACTACGTGCCGTTCATCCAGACCGACGTGCCGATCAACCCGGGCAACTCCGGTGGCCCGCTGTTCAACCTGGCCGGTGAAGTGGTGGGGATCAACTCGCAGATCTACACCCGCTCCGGTGGTTTCATGGGCGTGTCTTTCGCCATCCCGATCGATGTGGCGATGGACGTTTCCAACCAGCTGAAAACCGGTGGCAAAGTCAGCCGTGGCTGGCTTGGCGTGGTAATCCAGGAGGTCAACAAGGACCTGGCTGAATCCTTCGGCCTGGAGAAACCGGCCGGCGCGCTGGTGGCACAGATCCAGGATGATGGCCCGGCGGCCAAGGGCGGCCTGCAAGTGGGTGACGTGATCCTCAGCCTCAATGGCCAGCCCATCGTCATGTCGGCCGACCTGCCGCACCTGGTAGGCGCGCTGAAGGCCGGGGCCAAGGCCAACCTGGAAGTGATCCGCGACGGCAAGCGCAAGAATGTCGAGCTGACCGTCGGCGCGATTCCTGAAGAAGACAAAGACCTGAGCATGCTGCCCAAGTCGGGTGTCGAGCGCAGCAGCAACCGTCTGGGTGTAGCGGTGGTCGAGCTCAACGATGAGCAGAAGAAAGCCTTCGACCTCAAGGGCGGGGTAGTTATCAAGGAAGTCCAGGACGGTCCTGCGGCGCTGATCGGCTTGCAGCCGGGCGACGTGATCACTCACCTGAACAATCAGGCGATCACTTCGGCGAAGGAGTTCACTGAAATCGCCAAGGCATTGCCGAAGAACCGCTCGGTGTCCATGCGGGTACTGCGTCAGGGGCGAGCCAGCTTCATCACCTTCAAGCTGGCCGAGTAATTCGCCAGCCCCTGAGGTTGCCCAATAAAAAGCCCGCCTCGTAAGAGGCGGGCTTTTTTGTGGCTTGCGTCAATGTCAGCGCATCATGTCCTTGACCATCTGTTCCTGGTCCATCATCTCGCGCTGGCGAGCGTCGATCCTCGACGACAGGGGGAAGTTGCTGCCGGCCCGGCGCTTGGCGAAGTCCAACTGCTGGATGGCCTGGCGATAGTCGCCCACCAGGGCGAAGTACTCGGCTCGGGCCTGGTGCAGGCCGATGATATTGCCCGACAGGCCGCGGGTTTCCGCCACCAGGTACCAGACATCCGGGTCGTCCGGGCGGCTTTTCAGCAGGCCTTCCAGGGCCTTTTCGGCATCGGCCGGGCGGTTCTGCTTGAGCAGCAGGTCCACGCGGATCTGGTTCAAGGGGTAATTGCCCGGGTACAGGTTGAGCATCCTTTCGACCCGAGTCTGCGCGTCCGGCAGGCGGCTGTTGGCCATGTCCAGTTCGATCTGAGCCAGGTTGTAGGTCACGTCGTTGGGCGACTTGGCCAGCAGCGGCTTGAGGTTTTCCCGTGCTTCGTTCCACTGGCTGCCCTTGATCTGGGCGATGGCCAGGCCGTAGCGAGCGATGTCGTTCTTCGGGTTCTCATCGAGCTGCGCGCGAAAGCGCTTGGCGGCCAGCCCTGGCGATTCCTCATAGGTCAGTTGCACCCGGGCGCGGATCAACTGGTAGCGCAGGCTGTCTTCGGTGCCGCCTTGCCGGGCCTGTTCCGCACGGTTGCGGGTGTCGGCGATCCGCGATTCGGTCACCGGGTGAGTCAGGAGAAATTCCGGCGGCTTGGCATCGAAGCGGTACTGGCGCATCAGGCGTTCGAACATGGTGGGCATCGAGCGCGGGTCGTAGCCGGCCTTTTCCAGGTTGAGGATGCCGATGCGGTCGGCTTCCTGCTCGTTCTGCCGGGAGAAGCGCCGCTGTTCCTGGATGGCTGCGGCCTGGGTGCCGGCGATGGTGGCGATCCCCGCGTCCCCGGCGCCAGCGGCGGCAATCACGATCCCGGCCAGCAGGGCGGCCATCATCGGTACCTGCATGCGCTGCTGGGCTTCGACCCCCCGGGCGAAGTGGCGCTGGGAAAGGTGCGCCAGTTCGTGTGCCAGCACTGAGGCGTACTCGCCTTCGGTCTGGGCATTGAGGAACAGCCCGCCATTGACCCCGATGATTCCCCCGGGAGCGGCGAAGGCGTTGAGCTGCGGGCTGTTGATCAGGATGAACTCCAGGCGCCGGTCGTTGACCTGGCTGGTTTCCACCAGTTTGTAGACGCTGGTTTCGACATAGTCCTTGAGTTGCGGGTCGTTGAGCTGCGAAACCTGGCTGCGCAGCAACGCCAGCCAGGCACGGCCCAGTTGGTATTCCTGTTGCGGAGAGACAATGGCTGAACTGGCATCACCGAGTGACGGCAGGTCGTCGGCGAAGCCCGGTGAGGCGAGCAGGCAAGCGAGCGTCAGCAGGGTAGGGCGCAATACATTCATGCACAAAGCCTTAATCGACAAAGGCTCTACTGTAGCTGGACACCTGGCCGGGGACCAGACAAAGCCAGTGAAAACTCTGAGGATAAAAAGTGCTTTTGGGTAAATTCCGGCGTCTACCTGATCGTGGCTCCGGCAGCGCGCGGCAGTGCTCTGGTGTCGGGCTTCTTTATTGCCGGTGGGCCTGGCTTGCAGGGTATTCTAGACGCCTTGAATTGATGATCGGAGTAACCCAATGACCGATGTTGTCGCCCATGATGCCGAGCTGGACGCCAGCGGCCTGAACTGCCCGCTGCCGCTGCTCAAGGCCAAGATGGAACTCAATCGCCTGGCCAGTGGCGCGGTACTCAAGGTCATTGCCACCGATGCTGGCTCCCAGCGTGACTTCCGCACTTTCGCCCGCCTGGCCGGTCATACCCTGCTGCGTGAAGAGGATGAGGCCGGGGTGTATCGCTACTGGTTGAAAAAGGCCTGAGCGCAGTCTGCCCTTGAGGGCCTTCATCTAAGGAACATCGATGTTCAAAGTGCTACGTGACTGGATTCAGCGCTACTTCTCGGATGAAGAGGCGGTGGTGCTGGCCGTTCTGCTGTTTCTGGCCTTCACTGCCGTCCTGACCCTGGGCGGCATGCTCGCGCCGGTGCTGGCGGGGATGGTCCTGGCCTACCTGATGCAGGGGCTGGTGGTGAGCCTGGAGCGGCTGCGCCTGCCTGGCGGGGCGGCCGTGGGGCTGGTGTTCGCGCTGTTCATGGGGCTGCTGCTGGTGTTCATCCTGGTGGTGGTGCCGTTGCTCTGGCATCAGTTGATCACCCTGTTCAACGAGCTGCCGGGCATGCTCGCCAAGTGGCAGTCGCTGTTGCTGCTGTTGCCCGAGCGCTACCCGCATCTTGTGTCCGACGAGCAGGTGCTGCAGGCCATCGAAGTGGCCAGGGGCGAGATCGGCAAGTTCGGCCAGTGGGCGCTGACCTTCTCCCTGTCCAGCCTGCCCTTGCTGGTGAACATCATGATCTACCTGGTGCTGGTGCCGATCCTGGTGTTCTTCTTCCTCAAGGATCGGGCGATGATCAGCCGCTGGGTGATCAGCTATCTGCCCCGCGAACGTACGCTGATTACTCGCGTGGCCCATGAAATGAACCGGCAGATCGCCAACTACATTCGCGGCAAGGTCATCGAGATCGTCATCTGTGGCGGGGTGACCTACATCGCCTTCGTCGCCCTGGGCCTGAACTATGCGGCCCTGCTGGCTCTGCTGGTGGGGGTCTCGGTGGTGGTGCCCTATGTCGGCGCCGTGGTGGTAACGGTACCGGTGGCGCTGATTGCGCTGTTCCAGTGGGGCTGGAGCGATCAGTTCATCTACCTGATGGCGGTCTACGGGATCATCCAGACCCTGGATGGCAACGTGCTGGTGCCGCTGCTGTTCTCCGGCGCGGTGAACCTGCACCCGGTGGCGATCATCTGTGCGGTGCTGCTGTTTGGCGGGCTGTGGGGGTTCTGGGGGATATTCTTTGCGATTCCCCTGGCGACCCTGTTCAAGGCGGTGCTGGATGCCTGGCCCAGGAAGGACCCGGTGGTGGCACCTCTACTCTAGATAAACGGGGCGGCTGATACAGCCGCCCCGGTCATTTCAGGCCTTGTTCAGGGCCTGGGCCGCGGCCAGTACGGCGTCGACGTGCCCGGGTACCTTCACCCCGCGCCATTCCTGGCGCAACACACCGTCCTTGTCGATCAGGAAGGTGCTGCGGTCCACGCCCAGGTATTCCTTGCCGTAGAGCTTCTTCAGCTTGATCACGTCAAACAGCTGGCAGACGGCTTCGTCCTTGTCGCTGATCAGCTCGAAGGGGAATTCCTGCTTGCACTTGAAGTTCTCGTGGGACTTCAGGCTGTCGCGGGAAACGCCGAAGACTTCGGTGTTGGCAGCCTGGAAGGCGGCGTATTGATCGCGAAAGCCCTGGCCTTCGGTGGTGCAGCCCGGGGTGCTGTCCTTGGGATAGAAGTAGATCACCACTTGCTTGCCCTTGAGGCCGGACAGGCTGACGGTCTGCCCACTGGTGGCGGGGGCCTGGAAATCGGCAATAGGTTGATCGATAGCAACGGCCATGGGGCTTCCTTACATAGGGTTCTGTGGGCGCCAGGGTTCGATCAGCGCGTCGAGGTTCATGGCATCGGCAAAGTCCAGGAACTGGTCGCGCAGCCAACTGATCTGAGTGCCGGCGGGCAGGGTCACGGTAAAGGTGGCATTGAGCATGGTGCCGCCGGTCTGTGGAGCCTGGTAGGTATCGCAGGTGAGGTTTTCCAGCTCGACCTGATGGTCGATGAAGAACTGGCACAGCTCATTGACGATGTCCGAGCGGTACGCGGCGCTGACGTAGGCCACGTAAGGCAGGGCCTGGGGGCGGCTTTCCAGGGCGGCGCTGCGCACCACGTTGACCGTGAAGGCATGCTTCTTGGCCAGGAACGGCAGGCTGCTTTCCAGGCGCGCCAGGGCGTCCCAGCTGCCGGAAATCTCCAGAACCAGCGCGCTGCACTCGCCATGCCGGGTCAGGCGCGACGTCACCACGGCGCAGCGGTTTTCATGGCTGGCGCGGCACAGGACGTTGGTCAGCTCCATGGGGTTGGCGCCGAGGGCACTGATGACAAGGAATTGTTCGCGAACTGTGGGGGTGGACATGCAGCATTCCTAAAGCGATGAGCGGTCGGTACTTTTTGACAAGCCAGTACCGGGCAAGCGTCGCCGGCGGAACTTCAAGGCCTCGGACCACAAGCCGGCGACTGGCCCCGAAACGCTCGGAACACAGGCTGGCAACGCGGGAATGGGGCTTTGCAGATCCAACAGGCAGGCGATAACCCGGTCTACACGCTTATCAGTAGCGATCAAAGCCTGAAGGGTAGCGAAAACCATCGCTCAGGGGAATGCTCATGGCGCGGGACTTCGCTTGTGCAAGGAACTTGGCGCCAGTACCATTACCGCTCTCTTTTTCCGGCAGGAGCGGTTGCATGATTGCGGGCAGTATGGTGGCACTGGTCACACCCATGGATGCACAGGGAAATCTCGACTGGGACAGCCTGAGCAAACTGGTGGACTTCCACCTGCAAGAGGGCACCAACGCCATCGTGGCGGTCGGCACCACAGGTGAGTCGGCCACCCTGGATGTGAACGAGCACATCGAAGTGATTCGTCGGGTGGTCACCCAGGTTGCAGGGCGCATTCCGGTGATCGCCGGTACCGGCGCCAACTCGACGCGCGAAGCGATCGAGCTGACCACCAATGCGAAGATCGCCGGCGCCGATGCGTGCCTGCTGGTGACCCCGTACTACAACAAGCCGACCCAGGAAGGCCTGTACCAGCATTTCCGCGCCATTGCCGAGGCCGTGGACATCCCGCAGATCCTCTACAACGTTCCGGGCCGCACCGCATGCGACATGCAGGCCGAGACCGTGATCCGCCTGTCCAGCGTGAAGAACATCATCGGGATCAAGGAAGCCACCGGCGACCTGCAGCGCGCCAAGGCCATCCTGGCCGGCGTGCCCGGCGATTTCCTGGTGTACTCCGGCGATGACGCCACCGCAGTCGAGCTGATCCTGCTGGGCGGCAAGGGCAATATCTCGGTGACCGCCAACGTCGCGCCACGGGCCATGAGCCAGATGTGCGCCGCGGCCATGGCCGGCGATGCCGCCAAGGCCCGGGAGATCCACGAGACCCTGATGCCGCTGAACAAGACTCTGTTCATCGAATCCAACCCTATTCCCGTGAAATGGGCCCTGCACGAAATGGGCTTGATGCCGGACGGTATCCGTCTGCCGCTCACCTGGCTCAGTGCCGCCTGTCACGAACCGCTGCGGCAGGCCATGCGCCAGTCCGGCGTCTTGGTTTAATTGAGGAAGTACAACGCATGAAGCGAATGGCCGGACTTTCCGCACTTGCCTTGATTATCTCCAGCACCAGTGGCTGCGGTTGGATCTGGGGCCCGGAAGGCTACTTCCGTGACCGGGGTAGCGATTACCTGCAAGCGCAACAAACAGCACCGATGCAATTGCCGCCGGATGTACAGACCGCCAAGCGTCTGGACCCTCTGCTGCCGATTCCGCGCAACGTGGCCGACGACAACGTCAAGGGCGAGTACGAAGTGCCTCGTCCACAGCCGCTGTCGGCCATTGCCGATGCCAGCGACTACACCCTGCAAAAGAGCGGCGATTCGCGTTGGGTCATGGCCCAGCATCCACCGGCCGAAGTCTGGCCAGTGGCGGTGCAGTTCTTCCAGGACAACGGTTTCCGCCTGGATCAGCAGCGCCCGCAAACCGGTGAGTTCACCACCGGCTGGCAGCGTTCCGACGAGCTTTCCGCGGCCGTGGCCAAGCGCCTGAGCAGTGCCGGCGTCGCCGCCGACAGCGAAACCCGCGTACGGGTACGCATCGAGCCAGGCGTGCAGCGCAACACCAGTGAAGTCTATGTGGTCAGTGCCGAGCGTCCCGCCGGCAGCACTGCCGACGTGGAGTTCACCAACCGTTCGGTCAACACCGGCCTGGACGCAGCGCTGGTGGACGACATGCTGGCAAGCATGAGCCGCACCTCCGAGAAGGGCGGTTCGGTGTCTCTGCTGGCGGCCCGCGATTTCGATACCCCGAGCCGAGTCAGCCTCAGCGAGGATGGCAGCGGCAACCCGGTACTGAACCTGGGCGCCGACCTCGATCGCGCCTGGTCCAGTGTTGGCCGTGCCCTGGAACAGGGCGAATGGCGGGTTGAGGACATCAACCGCAGCCTGGGCCTGTACTACATCAACCTGGCGGAAAAAGCCGAGAAGAAAGACGACGAGCCGGGCTTCTTCGGCAAGTTGTTCGGCAGCAAGCCGGCCAAGGAAGAGATCGAAGCCCGTGCCGAGCGCTATCAGGTTCGCCTGAGCAAGGTAGGCGAGAACGTCCAGGTCACCGTCGAGAAGAACATCAACACCGTGGCGCCGGCCGATGTGGCACGCAAAGTGTTGGGCGTGATTCAGGACAACCTGGGCTGATCCGATGCGTTTTGCCGTTCTCGGCAGTGGTAGCCAAGGGAATGGCACGCTGATCGTCAGTGCCGACACCTGCGTTCTGGTGGATTGTGGTTTCTCCCTGCGGGAAACCGAGCGGCGCCTGCTGCGTCTGGGAGTCGATCCCGCGCAGTTGAGCGCCATCCTGGTAACCCACGAACATGCCGACCACGTGCATGGCGTGGGTTTGCTGTCTCGGCGCTACAATCTACCGGTCTACCTCAGCCAGGGCACCTTGCGCGGGATGCGCAAACCGGTGGAGGTCGCGGGTTTTGTCCGCGGTGGCGAGTCGCTGCAGATCGGCGCCTTGCGCATCGACGTGATTGCCGTGGCCCACGACGCCCAGGAACCTACGCAATTTGTCTTCAGTGATGGCCAGCGGCGCTTCGGCCTGCTGACCGACCTCGGCTCCTACTGCGCCGGGGTGCTGGACGGCTACCGTGGTCTGGATGCCTTGATGATCGAGGCCAACCATTGCCGGGATCGGCTGGCACGGGGTTATTACCCGTACTTTCTCAAGCAGCGGGTTGGCGGCGACCTGGGACATTTGAACAACCATCAGGCCGCAAGCCTGGTGGCCGAATTGGGATGGCAGGACCTGCAGCACCTGGTCCTGGCTCATCTGAGCAGCAAGAACAACCTGCCGCAGCTGGCCCGGCAATGTTTTGTCGACACCCTCGGGTGCGACCCGGACTGGCTGCAACTGGCCGATCAAGATTCAGGGCTCGACTGGCGCCACATCGCCTAGCCCACCTACTTAGCAAGCGGAGCCCATCATGGAAAAACGTGAAGAACTCTACCGCGGCAAAGCCAAATCGGTTTACAAGACCGACGACGCCGACCGCTTGATCCTGCTGTTTCGCAACGACACCTCGGCGTTCGACGGCAAGCGCATCGAGCAGCTGGACCGCAAGGGGATGGTGAACAACAAGTTCAACGCCTTCATCATGCAGAAACTCGAAGCCGCCGGCGTGCCGACCCAGTTCGACAAGCTGCTGGGCGACAACGAATGCCTGGTGAAGAAGCTCGACATGATTCCGGTGGAGTGCGTGGTGCGCAACTACGCCGCCGGCAGCCTGGTCAAGCGCCTGGGCGTGGAAGAGGGCATGAAGCTCAACCCCTACACCTTCGAGCTGTTCCTCAAGGACGACGCCAAGGGCGACCCGTTCATCAACGAATCCCACGTGGTGGCATTCGGCTGGGGCACCGTCGAGCAACTGGCACGCATGAAAGAGCTGTCGCTCAAGGTCAACGAAGTCCTGAGCAAGCTGTTCGATGACGCTGGTCTGCTGCTGGTGGACTTCAAGCTGGAGTTCGGCGTGTTCAGCGACGGCTCCATCGTCCTGGGCGACGAGTTCAGCCCGGACGGTTGCCGTCTGTGGGACAAGGACACCAAGAAGAAGATGGACAAGGACCGCTTCCGCCAGGGCCTGGGCGATGTGATCGAAGCCTACGAAGAAGTGGCCCAGCGCCTCGGCGTACCGCTGTAATCGACGCAAGCATCTGATAGCACGGAAAAAATTTGCTCGGGGGGCTTCGCTTCGAGCAAAGGTGCTGTTATGATGCGCGCCGTTGGAGAGATGCCAGAGTGGCCGAATGGGACGGATTCGAAATCCGTTGTACCTTCACCGGTACCTAGGGTTCGAATCCCTATCTCTCCGCCATACAAATGAAAGCCCCGGAAATCATCGATTTCCGGGGCTTTTTTGTTGCTCGCAATCGGCCGCCCCGGGCCGTGCGCCCCCCTCGTTTTCCAGCAACGCCTTCTGCCGAACTGTTAGCGCCGGCGGAATCAGTGCGTCCTGCGCCCGGTCGATTCGGCGGTGCGTGGCCAAATATCAATAGTCCACAATACTTGATGCTGTTATCGGCTATTGGATTGATATTCCAGGAAGTTGTTATTGGCGAGTAACTTTAGTTTGTCTGTTGTTTAAGTCGGTTTTCCCTTCCGAGAAATTTCCTGTTTCTCTGCGCGAGCATTCCCGGAAATCATGCTGTAGTGATCTTGATCCAAATAAATCGACTCTTCTATATGCTTGGTCGCTGCTGGCAGACCCGATCCGAACTTGTAGTTCAAGCCGGCCGGGATGCCGGGAACAAGCAGCATTAATTAACTTTTATAAGGTCAGGCAAATCCGTTCTTCCAGGCTGGCGGCAGTATTATTGTCGGTTGCTTTCGGAGGGAAGTGTTTTGTTGTTGTTTCCTTATAATCATTTGGAAAAGGAAATCAGATGAAACGCAAGACTCTCTTGTCCATGGCAACTTCCGGGTTGATGCTGGCAGCATTGATTCCATCCTTTGCCCAGGCTACCGATGGCGTGGTGAAGTTCAGTGGCAGCATCTCTGACACCACCTGCGATATCAACGGCAAGGCCCCGGGCGAAGGTAACGAGACTAACGTTGAACTCGGTACTATCAACCCGTCTGTATTTAGCGAGATCGGCAAGACCTCTACGCTGAAACCGTTCGTACTACAGCTTTCGGGTGCCAGCTGTACTGCTGGTAAGAGCGTTTCCATCGAGTTCGATCAACTCGGCAACGTCGACCCTGCCTCCGGCAACCTCAAGCTGATCGGTAGCAAGCCTGCAAGGGGCGTGCAGATCCAGATCTACAACGACCACGGCACTACTCCGGCGAAGATCGCCCTGGGTCAGGCGGAAGCCGCACCCCAGGTCGCTACGATCTCCACTGAAAAGACTGCAACCCTGAAGTACCAGGCCGCTTACGTATCTACTGAAGCCTCCGTCGGTGCGGGTTCGGGCGTGTCCTACATCCGCTACACCCTTGCATACCAATAACAGCAGTTAGTTATTAAGGGGCAGGTCATGACGCCGACTGCGCGTTTTGTTCATTCTCTCGTTATCGGTGTCATGTTCCTGGGGATACTGTCGGGGGTCGCGCATGCCGGGATAGTACTGGAAGGTACGCGCCTGGTTTATCCAGCAGAGGCTCGTGAAGTTACATTGAAGTTGAGTAACACCGGCTCTGTGGCCTTGTTGGCGCAAAGTTGGATCGACGAAGGCGATGCCAACAAGTCTCCTGAGGAAATCAAGGTTCCCTTTCTTCTGGCCCCAGCAGTCAGCCGGGTGGAAGCGGGAGGCTCGGCAATATTGCGTTTGTCTTATTCAAAAGAACCCTTGGCAAAAGATCGTGAGTCATTGTTTTGGCTGAATGTACTGGAAACGCCACCACGGCGAAAACAGGACGAGAACGTGTTGCAGTTTGCATTCAGGACTCGGATCAAGATTTTCTTCCGTCCTGACAACTTGATTGGCAATGCGGGCATGGCTGGCGAAAAGCTCAAGTGGGAATTAAGTCGAGCAGGCGCTTCGCAAGTTCCGGTTATCAAAGTGTTCAATCCAACACCTTATTACGTGTCCTTCGGACGCATGGAAGTTGCTGTGTCAGGCCGTCGAATCGATTTGAAGCCAGGCATGGTCGCACCCTTCGGATATGAGTCTTTCCCCTGGCCAGCGAGCGCTCCGTCACAGCCGACCAAGGCATCAATTGAATATGAGGTGATCGATGATTTCGGCGGCCGAGGCCTGCTGAAAAAGTCGCTTCTTTGACGGGGTTCCTCATCACTTCTGCGGGCTTTTCAGTGGCTTGGTTTTCTTGAGGGGCAGGGATCTCGTTATGTCGCGTATTCCGTGCCATCGGCATTTGCGTGCGAGCTGTTCTGGGCCTTCATCCGGCCGCAGACGGGTTCCGGCGACGCAGTCACTGTGTCTGGCGGCGGTGCTGATGAGCAATTCCATGGTGCTGGTGGCCGACCAGGACGGCATCGCGCCGGCGACGGCAGAGGCTGCGGATACGGGCTCCAGCCAGGATGTGTTGTTCGACAGCCAGATGCTATTTCAAGGTAAGGGCACTCCCATCGATACCTCGCGCTTTCAACAATTGGGCTATGTCGCGCCCGGCACATACTTGCTTGATGTGCTGGTGAGCAGTCAGTGGCGGGCGTTGCAGGAAATCCAGTTCCGCGCCAGCGATGACCCCCAGGGCAGCCAGCCGTGCTACGACCGTTCGTTGTTGCAGCAGTTGGGTATCGACTTGAAAAAGACCGATGCGAGTCTGGGCACCCATTCCTCTCACCCTCTCATGGGCGATGGGCTGTTTTGCGGCGACCTGGGCAGCTACATCCCTGGCGCGACCACCCGCGTCAAAATTGCGGAACAGAAGATCGAGTTGTCGGTGCCGCAGCTTTTCCTGCAGCAGAACCTGTCGAAAACCTATGTCGATCCGGCGAGCTGGGATTACGGCGTGTCCGCGGCCACGCTCAACTACAACACCAGCCTGTTCAGTTCCCAGAGCAATGGGCGAAGCCAGACCGATGGCTATGCCGGGCTCAACCTGGGGCTCAACCTGGGTGACTGGCGTCTGCGTCACAGCGGCACCGCCACCTGGTCGCCGGAGGTGGGCGGCCATTATCAGCGCGGTTACATCTATGCCCAGACCGACCTGCCGGCCTGGCACTCGCAGTTGCTGGTGGGAGAGAGCGTGACCGAAGCCGATCTGTTCGACTCGGTATCGTTTCGCGGTGTCCGGCTGGCCAGCGATCCGCGCATGCTGCCCGAGAGCCAGCGCTACTACGCACCGCAGATCCGCGGCACGGCCAGCACCAATGCCAAGGTCTCGGTCTATCAGCGCGGCTACATGATCTATGAAACCTCCGTTGCACCGGGGCCGTTCGAGATTTCCGATCTGCAAGCGGCAAGCTTTGGTGGGGATCTGGACGTGACGGTCACCGAGGCCAACGGCCAGACCAGCCGCTTTACCGTACCTTTTGCCACCACCGTGCAAACCCTGCGCCCCGGCACCTCACGCTACAGCCTGACGGCGGGCAAGGTGGCGAACCCCGGGCTCGGTGGCAGCGAGCAATATGTGGCCCAGGGCACCCTGCACTACGGCCTGGATAACCAATTGACCGGTTATGCCGGCACGGCCCTCACCGGCAGCTACATGTCGGCGCTGATCGGCAGCGCACTGAATACTTCCCTCGGGGCTTTTGGCCTGGACCTGACCCAGGCCCGAACCGAGCTGCCCCGGGGCGGCAGCATGCAGGGCCAAAGCGTGCGCCTGTCCTACAGCAAGAACCTGCCCAACAGCGGGACCAACTTCTCATTGCTGGCCTACCGCTATTCCACCAGCGGTTACCTGGGCCTGCAGGACGCCATCACCCTGCTGGACCACGTCAACCAGGGCGAGAGCGTCGACTCGTTCGCCCGGGTCCGTGACCGCCTGGATATCAACATCAACCAGCAACTGGGCGACGGCGCAGGGCAGCTCTATGCCACGGGCTCCAGCCTCCAGTACTGGAATCGACAGGGCCAGACCCTGAACTTCGCCATGGGCTACAGCAACCAGTGGCGCGGTAACAGCTACTCCTTCATGGCTCAGCGCATGCGTGCTTCCAGCAGTGGTTCACGGGCAGGCGCGGGGGCGGACAACACGTTTTTCAGCTTCAGCCTGTCGATTCCCCTGGGGCGGGAAGGGCGCCGGGGTACCACGATCAACAGCTACGCCAGCCATGACAAGCGTTCTGGCGCGCACTACACCAGCGGCATTTCCGGCGTACTGGACAAGGAAGGCGACGCCACCTATGCGTTGTCCGCCGCCCATGACCAGCGCCAGGGCGAAACCTCGACCAACGCCAGCCTCAACTATTTCCTGCCCGAGGTTTCCCTGAGTTCGAGCTTTTCCCAGGGCCGCGACTATCGCCAGCAGTCTCTGGGGGCTTCCGGGGGCATGGTGCTGCATTCGGGTGGCTTGACCTTCGCCCAGACCCTGAGTGAAACCACGGGCCTGGTGCATGCTCCCGATGCCAAGGGCGCCCGGGTCGGCTATGCCGATACGCGGGTGGATGGAAGCGGCTATGCCGTGGTCTCCAGCCTGAGCCCCTATCAATTGAACACCGTGGACATCGACCCCACTGGCGTTGCCGACGACGTCGAGCTGCTGCTCAGCTCACGCCATGTGGCGCCGGTGGCGGGGGCGGTGGTGATGCTTTCGTACCCGACCCGCAGGGCGCGTGCGGTGCTGATCGACAGCCAGCAGCCCGATGGCCAGCAGTTGCCGTTTGCTGCCGTGGCCGTCGATGCCCAGGACGGTGCCGAGCTGGGGGCGGTGGGCCAGGGCAGCCGCCTGGTGCTGCGTACCGAGCAGGACCAGGGCACGATTCGCGTGGAATGGGGCCAGGAGCCGGATCAGCAGTGCCTGATCGACTACCAGTTGCCGCCCCGCGATACGGCCTCCGCCACGGGCTATGTGGTGCTTCAGCGCCCCTGCCGGGCGATGCCGGCAGGTTCCGTAGAGGAGCGGCCTTGATGGACCATCAAGGCGGATATGGCCGTCTTTGCTCCCTGCGTGGTTGCCGGTGGCTGCTGGGGCTGCTGGCCTTGTCCAGCGGCTGGGCCCAGGCCGACCTGTCGATTGTCGGCACACGGTTCATCTATCCCGCCGGCAAGCCGGCCATCAGCATCCGGGTCGGTAATAGCGGCCGTGCGCCGATCCTGTTGCAGGCCTGGCTGGACAAGGGCGACGCCGAGGCCGACCCCAGCGCCCTGGTGGTGCCGTTCGTGCTGTCGCCACCCATCTCCCGGCTCGAGCCAAGGCAGAACGCAGCCCTGGTCCTGCGCTACAGCGGCGAGCCATTGCCCGGCGATCGGGAGTCGGTGTTCTGGATCAACTTTCTCGAAGTACCGCCCCTGGCGGCCGCGAAGGACGACTTGCTGCGGCTGGCATCGCGCATGCGCATGAAGCTGCTGTACCGCCCCCAGGGCTTGTCCGGCAAGGCTGACGAAGCGGTCCGCCAGTTGCGCTGGAGCCTTGTGGCGGCGGGGCAGGCTGGCGCTGCGCTGCTGGCCGGCAACCCGACCCCGTACTACGTGTCCTTCGCTGAGGTGGCGCTGGGCAGCGGCAATCGATCAATCACATTGCAGGGGATCACCGTGGAGCCCTTCGGCTCGGCGCGGATCGCCCTGCCCGATATGCAGGGAATTACCCCGGATCAGGCGGTGGTTCATTACCAAGTGGCAACTGACAGCGGGGAGACGCTGAGTGGAAGTGCGCGGATACAAGACTGAAGTTGCCTTGGGCAAGTCATCGAACAGCCTGCTTGCGGGGGGCCTTGAACGGCGCTGGCAGCGATTGTCCGGGGGCTGCCTGGGCTTGCTGCTGATGTTGCCCGCAGTGGCGGCTGCCGCGGTGTATGTGCCCAACGCCGGGCAGGCGATGCGCGACATCCAGGCCACGCAACCGGCCTTGCCGGAGCAGCCGGCACCGGAGCTGGACCTGCCGGCGAAGCCGCCGAGCGCCCCTGCCCAGGCTCCGGACACCTCCGGCATCCGCTTGCAGGTCAACGACTTCGTGATCGTCGGCAACCAGGTGTTCAGCAACGAGACGCTGCAAGCCCTGCTGGCGGACCTCAAGGGCCAGGAGCTGGACCTGAACCAGCTGCGCGCGGCCGCCGAGCGCCTGACGACCTATTACCAGGACCAGGGCTACATGCTGGCCCGGGCCTTCCTGCCGGCCCAGGACATCGAGGACGGCGTGGTGCGTATCGAGGTCATGGAAGGTCGCTACGGACGTATTCAAGTGAACAACCAGTCCCGGGCCCTGAACTCGGTGATCACAGGCCCGTTGTCGTCACTGCACAGCGATACCGCGGTCCGCAGTGAAGATCTTGAACGCAGCCTGCTGCTGTTGAGCGACCTTCCCGGGGTCCGGGTCAAGGGCACTCTCAGTGCCGGCGAGCAGCGCGGCACCACCGACCTGCTGGTCAATGCGCAGCCCGGGCCCTGGGCCAGCGGCACCCTGGAAGCCGACAACTTCGGCGGCTACTACACCGGCGAATACCGCCTCGGGGGCAGCCTCAACCTCAACAACCCCTTGCGCCTGGGCGATCAGTTCAACCTGCGCCTGCTCGGCAGCGACGAGGACCAGCGTTACTACCGCGCCGCCTACAAGCTTCCCCTGGGCCCCTGGTCCACCAGTGTGGGCGTGGCCTATTCGCGGATGAACTACGAGTTGAGCCGGGACTTTGAGGTGCTGGAGGCCCACGGCCAGGCGAGCATCGGCAGTGTCTTCATCACTCAGCCGCTGATCCGCAGCCGCACCTTCGATCTCAGCGCCCAGTTGCAGTACGAGGACAAGCGCCTGCGCGACGACATCGACCTGTTCGAAGTCAGCAGCCAGAAGCATGTGGAACTGTGGAGCCTGAGCCTCAACGGCAACTCCCAGGACAGCCTGCTCGGCGGCGGGCAGAACTTCTTCTACCTCACCTACGGCAGTGGCCGGTTGAGCATCGACGACCCGATGGACCAGTGGCGCGACCATTTCACGGCCGGCACCAACGGTGGCTTTCAGAAGCTCAACCTCAATGCCGCGCGCCTGCAGTACCTGAGCCCGCGCTTTCAGCTCTATGGCCAGTTCAACGGCCAATGGTCCTCGACCAACCTGGACAGCTCGGAAAAATTCGGCATCGGCGGCCCCTTCGATGTGCGCGCCTATCCCCAGGGCAGCGGCAGTGGCGACCAGGGCTGGCAGGCCAGCCTGGAACTGCGCTTTCTCCTGGCCCCGCGCTGGCAGCTCAAGGCGTTTGTCGATCACGGCGCGGTGCAGGTCAACAAGAGCCCCTGGATCCACGACGAGAACCGCCGCCAGTTGTCGGGCGCCGGTGTGGGTGCCAGTTGGAGCGGTCCTTCGCAACAGATCAGCGTGACCAGTGCCTGGGCCCTGGACAACAACCAGGAAGGCAGCGGGCCCGAGCGCACGCCGCGGATCTGGGCCAGCGCGACACAGTATTTCTGAAGGCCGGCGTGTGCTTCGGAGGTGGTGCCGTCCTGCATAGGTTGCAGGGCGTTAATAAGTAGATAAGGAGTCAACGTGAATAAGGTTTATGCATTGGTGTGGAATCAGGCCCAGGGCTGCTGGAGTGTGACCGACGAGGGCGCACGCCGTCGTCGCCGCTCCGGAACACGCAAGGGCCTGGTGGTGATGGTGGCCGGGCTGCTGGGCATTGGTGTTCTGCCTGTGGCCTTCGCGTTGCCGACGGGAGGCACGGTGGTCTCCGGCACGGCGGACATCCTGACGTTCGACAATGGCAAGCAGATGTCGATCAACCAGCACTCCGACAAGCTGATCACCTACTGGAACGACTTCAGCGTGAACCGTGGCCAGACGGTGACCTTCAGCCAGCCGACCAAGACCTCGGTGGCCCTGAACCGGGTGACTGGCGTCAATGGCAGTAACATCCAAGGGCAGATCAATGCCAACGGCCAGGTGTTCCTGATCAACCCCAATGGGGTGGTATTCGGCAACAACGCCCAGGTCAACGTCGGTGGCCTGGTGGCCTCGACCCAGAACATCACCGATGCCAACTTCACCGCCGGCAACTACAAGTTCGCCGGGACCTCGCAGGCTGAAGTCGTCAATAACGGCATGATTACCGCCACCGATGGCGGCAGCGTGGCGCTGATCGGCAAGACCGTGCGCAACGAGGGTGACATCAAGGCGCAGAAGGGCAGCGTGGCCCTGGGTGGCGGCAACGAGTTCACCGTCAGCTTCGACAGCAACAACCTACTGGACCTGAAAGTCGATGCCGCGGCGATCGATGCGCTGGTCAGCAACGGCGGGCTGCTCAAGGCCGACGGCGGGCAGGTATTGATGACCGCCAAGAGCGCAGGCTCGATGCTGCAGACCGTGGTCAACAACCAGGGCGCCATCGAAGCCAACACCCTGTCGCGCAAGGCCGGCAAGATCACCCTGGACGGCGGTGACGTCGGCGTGGTCAACGTCGGCGGCTCGCTGAGCGCCAACGCACTGACTGCCATCGGCGATGGCGGCGTGGTGGAAACCAAGGGCGCCACCACCAAGGTGCAACTGGCCGCCCGGGTCAACACCCTGGCCAACAATGGCCGGGCCGGGACCTGGAAGATCAGCTCTTCGGACGTCACGGTCAATCCGACCTCCACGCCCGGTGAAACCACCGTGTATGCCGATACCCTGTCGCACAACCTGGCTACCACCAACATCGAGTTGAACAGCAAGGCCGGCAACGTGTCGATCGATGGTGATATCGCCTGGGCCAGCGGCAATCAATTGAGCGTGGCCTCGGCCCAGGACATCAGCCTCAACAAGAACCTCAAGAGCAGCGGTGCGGGCGCCCGTATCGAACTCAATGCCAATCGGGACATCAAGATCAATGGTGCCGTAGCGCTGACCGGGGTCAACAGCAGCCTGGGCCTGGACTACGGCAACAGCTACGCCCTGGGGCCGAAGGGCCAGGTCACCCTGTCCGGCAGTGGCGCCTGGTTCGACGCCAATGGCGACCTGTACAAGGTGATCCAGAACGCCGCGCAATTGCAGGCGATCGGTACCAGCCTCGACGGCCTGTATGTGCTGGGCAACGACATCAAGGGTACCGGCAGCATCAAGTCCATTGGTGGCAGTCGAGAGTTCAACGGGGTCTTCGACGGCCTGGGCAATACCATCAGTGGTTTCACGGTCAATACCGACGGCCCTTACGGCGGCCTGTTCGGTCGCTCGTCCGGCACCATCAGCAACCTCAAGCTGGCGTCGATGAACATCTACGGCGCCACCTCCAACGCAGGCTTCGGCAAAATCGGTGGTCTGGTCGGCGTAAACACCGGCCGCATCGAAAACGTCAGTGGCACCAACCTCAACGTCTTCGCCAACAGCAACCAGAACAACATTGTCGGCGGCCTGGTCGGTGTCAACGCCGGCGGCACCATCGATCGTGGCTCGATGGCCGGTACGGTGACCGGTAATGCCAACACCTCCGCCGTCGGTGGGCTGGCGGGGGAAAACAACGTCGCTTCGGCTGGCCTCGGCACCATTACCAACAGCACCACCGACGTGCGGGTGCTGGGCACCATGCAGGTCACCACCAATGGCGGCATGGGCGGCCTGGTAGGCGTCAACAAGGGCGGCCTGATTAGCGACTCTTCGAGTGCTGGCACCGTCGGTACCGGGTTCAACCGTTACGTCCAGGACCCGAACCTGGGTGGCCTGGTGGGTTACAACCAGGGTGGCAGGATCGAACGCGCCAGCTCCTCGGTCGGCGTCTGGGGGTACACCGCCAGCCGTATCGGCGGCCTGGTGGGCTTCAACAACAACGGCGCTATCGTCGACTCCAGCGCCAGTGGCGCGGTGGTCGGTGCGGGCTCCGTGGCTGCCGGTGGCCTGGTGGGCTGGAACCAGAACAGCGAGCTCAATAACGTCAAGGCCACAGGCAAGGTCAGCGATTCGACCGGTGCCAACGTCGGCGGGCTGGTGGGCAAGAACGACAACAGTCGGATCCACACGGCTGAAGTGACAGGTGATGTGGTCGGCGGAGCCAGCGGCAACATCGGTGGCCTGATCGGGCACAACTTTGGTGGCAACACCGAATATGTCGTGGCCCGTGGCAAGGTCAGCGGCGGCAACCTCAGCTACGTCGGCGGCCTGGTGGGCTACAACGACGGTGACCTGAGTTCGGCCGAGGCCAGCGGTGACGTCAGCGGCGGCGCCAACAGCTTTGTCGGCGGGCTGGTGGGGACCAACGGCGACTTTGTCGATCACCGGATCAACAGTGCCTCGGCCAAAGGCAATGTGGTGGGCGGTAGCCAGAGTTCGGTGGGTGGCCTGGTCGGCCAGAACAATTCGTTCATCACCAACTCCCTGGCCAATGGTCAGGTGAGCGGCGGCACCTATGCCCGCCTGGGTGGCCTGGTCGGCTTGAACATGGGCGATCTGCGCAACTCCGTGGCCTACGGCAACGTCAAGTTCGTGTCGAACTACGCCCAGACCTATGGCGGCCTGGTCGGGGTCAACTACGGCGACATGCGCTACAACACGGCGCTGGGCCTGGCGACTCAGGTACCCGCGGTCGGCCTGAACCAAGGCGACATTCGCAACTGATGATCCACAACCACTGATCCGAGGAATGGCAGTTGCCCCCGGTGCGCCTGGCGCACCGGGTTCCGGCTGCTGGCGGGTACCTGCTTGTCTCGTTCCTTGATGATCTTTTTTAGGGGTGGCCGCGAGCAGCCGGCCACTGTTGGGCAATCCATCTCGTTTGTGCAGAACGCTGCCCTTGTCAGGGGCGGTATCACCAAGGCGCAGACAGGGAGAAAGACAGATGATTCGCCAATGGCTGAGGCTTGTAGCCGATTGCAGACCGCTGCCCCTGTGGGTTCATGGCGTCATGCTCGCAGGGGTGCTTTGCGGCTGGGGCGGCGCAGAGGCGCAAGCGGCCTCGTTGAACGGTTATGCCAGGGATTGCAACCTCAGCAGCAAGGCCGGTTCCCCCTGGAGGCTGGTCAACCCGTTGAACACCAATACCCCGGTGGGAACCGTGTTGTGGGAGCGTACGGTGACCTTGCATACCAGTTTCAACCTGGCGATCTCCGGGAAACCGCGGGAGCTGGTGACCGCCGGACATTGGAGCCCCGGTACGCCGCAGACCGATGACGCCGCGCCTACCGATGTCGCCGGCATTGGCCTGCGACTGGACGTAGCTCCGCAAGGGCGGGAGAGAATACGAGTGACCCAGGTCACTTCTCCCATTGTCCTGGAAAAAAATGATGACCTGATCTACGAGAGCGGTTTACCCGCTCAGACCATGGTCACCCAGATTATTCAATCGCTGATCCTGACCGTACCGCCGGATCAGTTGCCCACGGGCACTCTCAAAGTGACCCAGGTAACAGGCTCGTCCTACCTGCAGTTGTATGCGTACGACCTGGAAAAAAACGAATCAACCCTGGGATCCCAATTGGGCAAGCTCAGCCCGCCGCTGACCTACAGCTGCCGCAAGAGCCTGGTCATGGGCGGCCTGGACTTCAACATGGACATCGAGCTGCCCAAGACCTGTGTGGTGGAAGCCTACAAGGAGATCGGCGTGCGCCTGGGGCGCTTCTCCCTGGCGGACTTTCCCCAGGTCAATGCCACCTCGCCCGAGGTTCCCTTCAGCATCGGGTTGAGCCGCTGTTCGATGCAGGCCCGGCCTCGCGTCAGCTTTATCGACAAGTCAGGGGGCTCTGCGGTCAAGGGCGTGCTGGGCCTGATCGATTCCACCACCCGCGGGTTCGGCATTGTCATGACCAATGGGCTGACCTCGGAGCGCATCGAGTACAGCGGCCAGAGCTACGAGATGCAGCGCATCGGCGATGGCGCAAGCATTCCCCTGCGAGCCAGCTACATCCGCATCGGCAATGACCAGGAGGTTCACGCCGGAGGGGCTGCCAACGGGGCTGCAGAGTTCACTTTTACCTTCCCATGATCGCGACCGCTCATTGAGCCGGGCCGTCCGTGGGCAAGTTCTACCCAACACCGTCGTCCAGTTTGAAGGCCTAGCGAGCGCTTCAGCGGCAGTGCCGTGCTGCAAAGGTTTGCAGTACGTAGATAAATCGATATGGAGTTTTCATGAACAAGATCTATGCATTGGTATGGAACCAGGCCCAGGGCTGCTGGAACGTCACTCACGAAGGCGCCCGGCGTCGGCGTGCCGGCTCCGGCAAGTGCCTGGTGGTGGCAGTTGCCAGTCTGTTGGCATTGACCGGGTTGCCTTCGGCGTTTGCGTTGCCCACGGGAGGGGAGGTGGTGTCCGGCAGTGCCGATTTCCATACCCAGGGCCAGCACATGTCCATCAATCAGCAGACGGACAAGCTGGTTACTCAGTGGAAGGATTTCAACGTGCAGAACGGTCAGTCGGTGACCTTCAACCAGCCCACCAGCACTTCGATCGCCCTGAACCGGGTCGTGGGTGTCAATGGCAGCCAGATTCACGGGCAGATCAACGCCAATGGCCGGGTGTTCCTGATCAACCCCAACGGCGTGGTGTTCGGCCAGGGCGCTCAGGTGAATGTCGGTGGCCTGGTGGCTTCGACCCGGGATATCAGCGATGCCGATTTCAAGGCCGGCAACTACAAGTTCGCCGGCACCTCGGCAGCCGAGGTGGTCAACCAGGGCTCCATCACTGCCGCTGACGGCGGTGGCGTGGCGCTGCTCGGGGCCAGGGTGACCAACCAGGGCACCATCAAGGCGCAGAACGGCCGTGTGGCGTTGGCCGCAGGCGATGGCTTCACCGTCAGCTTCGATGACAACCAACTGCTGGACCTGCATGTCGACAGCGCAGCGCTCGACGCGCTGGTGCACAACACCGGCACCGGCCTGCTCAAGGCCGATGGCGGGCAGGTGCTGATGACCGCCAAGAGCGCGGGTTCCATGCTGCAGACGGTGGTCAACAACCAGGGCACCGTCGAAGCCAACACCCTGTCGCAGAAGGCCGGGCGCATTACCCTGGATGGCGGCGACGTGGGCGTGGTCAGCGTCGATGGCTCGCTGCGCGCCAGTGCGCTGGACGGCAAGGGCGATGGCGGGGTGATCGAAACCCGGGGCGCCAACACTCGGGTGCAACTGACGACCAAGGTCGACACCCAGGCCAGGGATGGCCAGACGGGCACCTGGAAGATCGCCAGCAACGAAGTCAAGGTGGGCTCCTTCCTCACCGCCAAGAGCAACACCACCCATGCCGAAACTCTGTCGCGCAACCTGGCAACCACTCATATCGAACTGGCCAGTGGCAAGGGCGACGTGGCGGTGGAAAACGGGCTCTTCTGGTTCAGTGGCAACCAGTTGACCCTCTCTTCGGCCAAGGACATCCGCCTGGATGACAGCCTGTTTGCCGGTGGCGCCAATGCCCGGGTGGAACTCAACGCCCAGGGGGACATCAAGCTCAATCGTCAGCTGACGCTGAGCGGCAGCAACAGCAGCCTCGGGCTGAACCATGGCGGCAACTTTGCGCTGGGCCAGAATGGCGGCGTCACCCTGTCCGGCAACGGCGCCCGCTTCGATGCCAACGGCGAAGCCTACAGCGTCATTCAAAACGCCACGCAGTTGCAGGCGATCGACCAGGATCTGGCGGGCCGCTACGTGCTGGGCAACTCCATCGACAGCAGTGCACGCCTGACCTCCATCGGTGGGCAGCAAACCTTCAGCGGCGTCTTCGAGGGCCTGGGCAACACCCTCAGCGGTTTGACGGTCAACAGCAACGGCACCGACGGCGGGCTGTTCGCCAGTTCGTCCGGCAGCATCGGCAACCTCAAGCTGGCCTCGATGACCATCAACGGCGCCACGTCCACCACCGGTAGCAGTGCCGTCGGTGGCCTGGTGGGGCGCAACAGCGGGAAAATCGCCAACGTCAGTGCCAGCAAACTGCGGGTGAATGCCAAGGGCCGGCAGGACAACCTGGTCGGCGGCCTGGTGGGCAGCAACGCCGGTGGCTCCATCGACGCGTCGTCGGTGGCCGGTGTGGTATTGGGCAATAGCTTTACCTCGGCGGCCGGTGGCCTGGTGGGCGAGAACCGTCAGGTGGCGGGCAGTGGCGGCACCGTGACCAACAGCAGCGCCGATGTCCGGCTCACCGCCAGCATCGCCAGCAACGCCGAGGGCGGTGTGGGCGGGTTGGTGGGCGTCAATCATCAAGGGCTGATTGCCGGTTCCTCCAGTTCTGGAACGGTTTCCAGTGGTGACAGCTACAGCTACAAGGGCACCAACCTGGGTGGCCTAGTGGGTTACAACCAGGGCGGCCGCATCGAGGGGTCCCAGTCTTCGACGGCGGTCTCGGGCAATGGCGCGAGCCATGCCGGCGGCCTGGTGGGGCGCAACGAGTCGGGCCGCATCAGTGACTCTGTCGCCAGCGGCGGGCTGCTGGGCAAGAACTTTGCCACGGCCGGTGGCCTGGTGGGCCTGAACCAGGACAGCACGTTGCACAACGTCACGGCCAGTGGTTCGGTCAATGGCGGCAGCAGCCTGCACATCGGTGGTCTGGTGGGGCAGAACATCGACGGCCACATCAGCCTTGCCGAGGCCTTCGGCCTGGTCCAGGGCGCGAGCAACAGCAACGTGGGCGGGCTGGTCGGCTACAACGTGGGCGGGCTGGTTGCCAACTCAACGGCCTGGGGCAACGTCGTGGGCAAGGACCAAAGCCATGTCGGCGGGCTCATCGGCTACAACGCCGGGGACCTGAAGTCGGTGGAAGCCCGTGGTGATGCCAGTGCTGGCGCCAAGAGCGCGGTGGGCGGCCTGGTGGGTACGCATGGCGTTCTCAAGGGTGACAGCCTTATCGACACCGCTTCGGCCAAGGGCAATGTCTCCGGGGGCAGTTACAGCGTGGTCGGTGGCCTGGTGGGGCAGAACAACGCGCGGATCGTCAACGCGCTTGCCAGTGGTGAGGTTTCAGGCAGCCGGGATGCACGGCTTGGCGGCTTGGCGGGGGTGGACCTGGGTGACATTCGCCAGTCCGCAGCCTTCGGCAATATCCAGGTGATTGCGCCCAACTACGCAAGCCTGGGTTACGACCGCCCGTTCAGTCAGGCGGCCGACTTCAACCAGGGGGTGATGGGCAACTGAATCGCCCCCGGCCGTCGATAGAGGCGCTTGCCCACTTCGGATATGCCCTGGCAACCCAGGGCGTGTCCGGAATCGGCTGCCTGCTTCAGCATCGATGGAGTGTCCTGCCCTTGGGCACTTTCGATTGGCTGGCGTTTGGGCAACCTTGAAACCAACCCCTGCATCCATCGCGGATCAGGGGTTTTTTATGGCCTGCCTCAGACGCCCAGGCTTTCCAGGTCCCGTGCCAGCATCACCAGTTGGTGGGCCAGGGAGCTTTCGAGTTTTTCGCTGGACAGCTGGAAGCTCGGGGCGCCGCAGGTCAGGGCCATGATGCTGCCGTCGGCCAGGCGCAGTGGCACGCCGGCACCGTTGACGTTGCGGTCCCACTCGCCCAGTGACAGGCAGAAGCCGAACTCTTCGTATTCACGGAAGGAGTCTTCCAGGGATTTTTCCAGGGCAGGCCATTCATCACCGAGCTTTTTCGCCACTTCCCCCAACAGATGGTCACGCTCGATTTTCGGCGTGGCGGCCAGGTAGGCGCGCCCGGCGGCGCTGGTGGCCAGGGGCAGGCGCAGCCCGGGCTCCATGCGCAGGCTGGCAACTTCCGGCGGGCGGCTGCTGTCGACGTGGATCATCGACAGGCGATCGCGGCAAGTCAGGCTGACGGTGGTGTTGGTGCGGCGCGAGAACTCGTCCATGAACGGCTTGCCCAGCTGGCGCACCCGCAGGCTGGCGGAGTAGGCGTAGCCCAGGGCCAGTACCGCTGAATCCAGCTGGTACTTCTCCAGGTCCTGGTTGTACTTGAGGTAGCCCAGTTGCGTCAGGGTGTAGGTCAGGCGCGACACCGTGGGCTTGGGCAGGCCGGTGATGCGCGCGATGTCCTGGTTGCCGCGTACCGCGTGACCGTGGGTAAAGGCCCGCAGGACTTCCAGGCCTCGGGCCAGGGCTTCGACGAACTTACGGTCTTTGGGCGCTTGTTCCGGGGAGTCGTTCGGGTCTTGCATGGGGTCTTCCGGTAGGGGCTGGTGCCGGGCGCAATGCCGGTTGACCACGCAGCGGATTCGTGGAAACAAAGGAAAAATGTTATCCCGGAACCGCCGCAATTGAAATCTGCGATTCCCTGACGAAACCCGATTCCGTTCCTGACGCCATCACCGGCCAATCAAGGGCACGCCATAACCTCAGTGGCTGCCGCGCGCAGGCGGCCGCGCTTGAACACCCCTTCGGCGCTGGCCAGCAGGCGGTCCTGGGCATCCAGCAGGTCGCAGCTGGCCATGAAGATCTTGGCCCCGCCGCCGCGCAGGCGGGCCACGGCCCGGACCTCGGTGGCCGGTGGGATCGCGGCCATGTAGTTGATGTTCAGGGACAGGGTCAGGGCCAGCCGCCACTGGGCGGGGTCGGCATGCCAGGTGCCGCTCATGCCCATGGCGGTGTCGGCCAGGGAGGCGATGACACCGCCGTGCAGATTGCCGGCCTGGTTGAGGTGATGAGGTTGGACGGTGACCGCGATAACGGTTTGTGCCTGCTGGTATTCCCGCAGGTTCAACCCGAGATGGGCCGCGAATCCGCTGAACAGGCCTTGCAGCATCGAAACTTCGGGTACGGCACTCATGGGCGATGGCTCTTGGGTCAGTCCCGGTCGGGTGTCCTGGAGGGCAGGTGTTCCCCGTGGCCAGGCAGCAGTGATTGTTCTGATTGTGTTTCGCAGGGCAAATGGCTCGTTGAAATGCAGGATGTCAGCGAATATTCTACTGGTCAATATGGAATGTTATTTCGCACAGCGGAATATAAGTGGTTGAAAATCACGCCCCGCATGGGGCAGGATCGACCCGGGGCGGTGGCCCATCAACGTGCGGCCTGGCTGGCCAGCCGGCACCGGATGACGCTGTCCATGGCTGTTCCCTCGATCATTCCCGGGCTTGAAGGAGTCTTCCATGTCCACCGCTCGTACCCAGCGCCCCCATCACCGTGTCTGGCCCAAGCGCCTGCCCCTGGCCTTGTCGGTGCCGGCCACCTCGCTTTGGTTCAACCTGGAGGTGGCGGCCCGGCGTTACCCGGACAAGGTCGCCTACCGGTTTTTCGGCCACACGCTGAGCTTTGCCCAGTTGCAGGCCGAGGCCCTGGCGCTGGCCGGCTGGTTGCAGGGCGAAGGGGTCGAGCCCGGTGACCGGGTGGCGCTGTACCTGCAGAACTGCCCGCAATTCGTCATCGCCTGCTACGCCATCCTGCGGGCCAATGCGGTGCTGGTGCCGATCAACCCGATGAACAAGGTGCAAGAGCTGAGCTACCAGCTCGGCGATGCCCAGGCGCGGGTACTGATCTGCGCCGCGGACCTGGCGCCCATCGCCCAGGCGGCGAATGCCAGCCTCGAACCCGAGCAGCGACTGCACCGGGTCCTGGTGACCCGCTACAGCGATGCCATGCCGGCATCGGCGGACATGCACCCGGCGGAGGTCGCCAGCGCCGAGATCGATGCCTGGCTGCGCAGCGAGCCAGCGCTGCCCGAAGGCTACCAGCGCTGGAACGAGGCCCTGGCCCAGGCACGTTGCCCCGGCCCGCACACTGCCCAGGCCGATGACCTGGCGCTGCTGCAATACACCTCGGGCACCACCGGCCATCCCAAGGGCTGCATGCACACCCATCGCAGCCTGATGAGCAACGCGGTCAGCGGCAGCTGGACCCAATCCACCGTGGAGTCGGTGGGCCTTGGGGTCGTGCCGTTCTTCCACATCACCGGCCTGGTGTGCTTTGTCCTGCGGGCGGTGTTCGACGCCACCAGTACGGTGATCATGCCGCGCTGGGATCGGGAGCTGGCCGGGCGGCTGATCTCGCGGTACCGGGTGACCCACTGGACCTGCATCCCGACCATGGTCATCGACCTGTTCGCCAGCCCCCATTACCAGGACTTCGAACTGTCGAGCCTGGTGCATATCAACGGTGGCGGGGCGGCGATGCCCGAGGCGGTGGCGCAGCGCCTGCGCCAGGAGTTCGGCCTGACTTTTCTCGAAGGCTACGGCCTCACCGAAACCGCCGCCGCCAGCCATGGCAACCCCCCTGAGCGGGCCAAGCTGCAATGCCTGGGCATGCCGTTCTTTGGCGTCGATTCACGGGTGGTGGACCCGCGCACCCTGGAGGAACTTGCACCCGGCGAGGTGGGGGAAATCATCACCTCTGGCCCGATGCTGTTCAAAGGCTACTGGCGCAACCCTGAAGCTACCGAGGCGGCGTTCGTCGAGTTCGAGGGCAAGCGTTTCCTGCGCACCGGCGATCTGGGGCACATGGATGAGGAGGGCTATTTCTTTCTCACCGACCGCCTCAAGCGAATGATCAACAGCAGCGGCTTCAAGGTCTGGCCGGCGGAAGTGGAGGCGCTGCTGTTCAAGCACCCGGCGGTGCACGAAGCCTGTGTCATCGCCACCCGGGACGCCTACCGCGGGGAAAGCGTCAAGGCCCTGGTGGTGCTGCGCAGCGAGGCCCGGGGCCGCACCGCCAGCGAAGAGATCATCGCCTGGGCGCGCGAGCACATGGCCGCCTACAAGGTGCCGCGGGTGCTGGAGTTCGTCGACAGCCTGCCCAAGTCCGGCTCCGGCAAGGTGATGTGGCGCGTGCTCCAGGATCGCGAGGCGACCCATAGCTGAAGAGTGATTTCCCAGGCGGGCCAACCCGCGACTGCGTCGGAGACGACAATGACTACAACAACAATAACGGTCCATGATCCCCACGCCTCACCCGAGCATGCCCGGCAGCTCGACACGCTGTACGCCAGGATCCGCTGGCGCCTGCTGCCGCTGTTGATGCTGTGCTACATGGTGGCCTTTCTGGACCGGGTGAACATCGGCTACGCCCAGTTGCAGATGAAGCAGACCCTGCCGTTCGGCGATGCGGTGTATGGCCTGGGGGCGGGGATCTTCTTCATCGGCTACTTCATCTTCGAGGTGCCCAGCAACCTGATGCTCAAGCGCAGCGGCGTGCGCAAGACCCTGTTGCGGATCATGTTCTGCTGGGGCCTGGTGGCCGCGGCGATGATGTTCGTCAGCACCCCGATGCAGTTCTACGTTCTGCGTTTTCTTTTGGGGGCCTTCGAGGCCGGGTTCTTCCCCGGGGTGATCCTGTATTTCACCTACTGGTTCCCGGCGCCGCGCCGGGGGCAGGTGATCGCCATCTTCATGACCGCCGCCGCGGTCGCCGGGCTGATTGCCGGGCCGGTCTCGGGCAGCATCCTCAAGTACCTGGACGGCGCGGTCGGCCTGCACGGCTGGCAATGGATGTTCATGATCCAGGGGCTGCCGGCCAGTGTCCTGGGGGTAGTGGCTTTTTTCTATCTGCAGGACAGCCCGGCCCGGGCCCGCTGGCTCAGCGCCGGGGAAAAGCGCCTGCTGGACGCCGACATGGCCCGGGATCTGGCGAACGCCCGGGACAAATCCCAGGACAGCCTGGCGCAGATGTTTCGCGACCCCAGGATCTACCTGCTGTCCACGGCCTATTTCATGTTCCTGGGCGCCACCTACATGCTGGTGTTCTGGATGCCGAGCCTGATCCAGGGCTGGGGCAGCAAGGACCTGTTGCAGGTCGGGCTGATCACCGCGATCCCCAATATCGTCGGGATCGTCGGCATGGTGCTGATCGGGCAGCACTCCGACAAGCACCGGGAGCGGCGCTGGCACTTCGTCGGCTGCATGGCCATCGCGGTGTTCGGCCTGGCGGTCACCACCTTGCTCAACGGCCACCTGCTGCTGTCGGTTACGGCCCTGGGTTTTGCCTACGTGGGGATCAAGGCCGGCACGCCGATCTTCTTCGCCCTGGTCAGCGAGTACCTGTCGGTGGCGGCCACCGCCGGGGGCATTGCCTTCATCAGCAGCCTGGGCAACCTCGGCCCGGCGGTCACACCCTGGCTCAACGGGGTGATCAACAGCCATACCGGCGGCCACGTGTCGAGCATGTACCTGGGGATTGTCATGTACCTGCTGGCGGGCGGGCTGGTACTGGTGACCGCGCGCATCGCCCGGGCGCCCAAGGTCGCTGCGGTCGTCGCCGAATCATGAACTACCCATTGGATTGCCCAGGAGCCCGAACATGAGCCTGCCGAAGATTCTCACCCAGCATTTGCGCCTGCCAGTGGTGGCCGCGCCGCTGTTCATCATTTCCACTCCCGAGCTGGTGATCGCCCAGTGCAAGGCCGGGATCGTCGGTTCCTTTCCGGCGTTGAACGCACGGCCGGCCGAGCGCCTGGGGGAGTGGATCGAGCAGATCACCCAGGCCCTGGCCGAGCACGACCGGCTGCACCCGCAGCGGCCCGCCGCGCCGTTTGCGGTGAACCAGATCGTCCACCGCTCCAATGACCGGCTGGAGCAGGACATGGCGGTCTGCGTGCAGCACAAGGTGCCGATCATCATCACCTCCCTGGGCGCGCGCCCCGAGATCAACCAGGCGGTGCACAGCTACGGCGGCATCGTGCTGCACGACGTGATCAACAACCGTTTCGCGCGCAAGGCCATCGACAAGGGTGCCGACGGCCTGATTGCCGTGGCGGCCGGCGCCGGAGGGCATGCGGGCACCCAGTCGCCGTTTGCCCTGGTGCAGGAAATCCGCCAATGGTTCGATGGCCCGCTGCTGCTTTCCGGGGCCATTGCCTCGGGGCGTTCGATCCTCGCGGCCCAGGCCCTGGGGGCGGACCTGGCCTACATCGGCTCGGCCTTTATCGCCACCCAGGAGGCCAACGCGGTGGCGGGCTACAAGCAGATGATCAGCCAGTCGACGGCCGAGGATATCGTCTACACCAACCTGATCACCGGCGTGCACGGCAATTACCTGAAGGCCTCGCTGGTGGCTGCGGGGCTGGACCCCGATGACCTGCCCAGCAGCGATCCCTCGCAGATGAACTTCGGCGCAGACAGGCACAAGCCCAAGGCCTGGAAGGAGATCTGGGGCTGCGGCCAGGGGATTGGCGTGGTTGACGGCGTACCGAGCGCCGGAGACTTGGTGGCGCGCCTGGGCAGGGAGTATCAGCAGGCCTGCCAGGAGCTGCGCACCCGGTTGCTGTAACGCGCAAGTGGGAAGGGGAGGCTGCCGGCAATGGCCGGCAGCGTCGTTTTCGCGATCTACCAGATCTTGTGGATGAGGCTCAGGGCGTGGCCGCGGTAGGCCAGGCTCTCCATGATCTCCAGGTAGCGGTTGTCGACCTCGGCCACGCCCTTGCCTGGCGCCGCGCTGATGCGGCGCCAGGCTTGGCTTGGGTTCAGCAGAGGGATTGAGCGCAGCGTCGGGCAGCGCGCTGCGCACCGGGCAAGGAAGGCGGCGACACCTGCTGCCCTTGCGACAGGCTCAGGTGGCCGCCCGGGCCGCGATTCATGGGGCCTATTGCTTGCCGAGGGCGATGTAGCGTTGCAGGTGGTGATCCTCGTCCCCCAACTGATGGTCGATCATCACCAGCCGCTTGGCGTAATGGGCCAGGGGCAGCTCCCAGGTCATGCCGATGCCGCCGTGCAACTGGATGCATTCTTGCGCCACCAGGGTGCCGATGCGGCCGATGCTGACCTTGGCCGCTGACAGCGCGCGCTCGCGGTCCAGGCGATCGGCCTCCAGGGCCGAGGCGGCATTGATCACCGCCGAGCGCGCTTGTTCGATCTCCAGCAGCAGCACCGCCATGCGATGTTGCAGTGCCTGGAAACTGCCGATCGGGCGGCCGAACTGCTGGCGGGTGCGCAGGTAATCCAGGGTCGCCACTTTGGCCACTTCCATGGCGCCCAGGGCTTCGGCGCACAACGCCAGCACGCCGCGGCCAATGGCCCGCTCCAGGGTGGCATGGCCCTGGTGCAGGGTGCCCAGCAGGGCAGAGCCCGGCACAAGCAGCTGGTTCAGGCGCACCTGCGCCACGGGGCCGCCATCGAGGGTGGCGCTGCCGCGGATCTCCAGGCCCGGGGTATCCCTGGGCACCAGGAACAGCGAAATGCCCTGGCTGTCGTCAATGGCTCCGGCGGTGCGGGCCGACACCACCAGCAACCCGGCCTGCTCGCCGTGCAGCACCAGGCTCTTGGTGCCATCCAGGCGCCAGCCGTCGGCCTGGGGTTCGGCGCGGCAGGCGACCCGGTTGAGTTCGTAGTGGCTGTCGGGTTCGTCATGGGCCAGGGCGGCGATCAGGCTGCCGTCGATGATCTGCGCCAGCTCGATCTTCTGCGTTTCGCTACCGGCGCTGGCGATGGCGTCCCCGGCCAGCACCGCGCTGCCCAGCAGCGGTTCCACCAGCAGCCCGCGGCCCACGGCCTCGAAGACCAGGGCCAGGTCGAAGCCACCGCCGCCGTAGCCACCGTCGGCTTCGCTGAACAGGGCGCCGATCACCCCCATCTCTGCCAGCTGCTGCCAGATCCCGGAGTTGAAACCCTGGCCTGACTGCAGGCTCTGCTGGCGTTTTTCCAGGTTGTAGTGCTGGGCGATAAAGCGGTTCAAGCTGTCGCCGAGCATGCGCCGTTCTGCGCTGTGTTCGAAGTTCATGTGCGCACCCTCAGAGCCCGAGAATCATTTTCGAAATGATGTTTTTCTGGATTTCATTGGAGCCGCCGAAGATCGACAGCTTGCGATTGTTGAAGTACTGCGCCGCCGCGCTGCTGGCGAAGGCCGGGCCCAGGTCCATCGCCCCGGTGTCGCCTTCGTCCTGCATGACCCGGGCGGTGGGGCCCATGGCCCGGCGCAGCAGAGCGGTGAGCTCCTGGCGGATTTCCGTGCCGCAGATCTTCAGCATCGAGCTTTCCGCGCCGGGCGCGCCGCCACCGGCCACCGCTGCGATCACCCGCAGGTTGGTGGTCTTCATGTTCTCAAGGTCGATCTCGACCCGGGCCAGGCGTGCAGCGAACTGCGGGTCTTCCAGCAGCGGCCGGCCATTGCGGGTGCGCTGTGCTGCCACGCGCTTGAGGCGTTGCAGCGCGGCCATGGACAAGCCGACCCCGGCAATGTTGGTGCGCTCGTAGGTCAACAGGTACTTGGCACAGGTCCAGCCCTTGTTTTCCTCGCCCACCAGGTTGGCCACCGGCACCCGCACGTCGGTGAAAAACACCTCGTTGATCTCGTGGTCGCCTTCCAGGGTGATGATCGGACGCACCTCGACCCCGGGGCTGGCCATGTCGATCAGCAGGAAGCTGATGCCTTCCTGGGGCTTGGCCTCGCGGTCGGTGCGCACCAGGCAGAAAATCATGTTGGCGTGCTGGCCCAGGGTGGTCCAGGTCTTCTGGCCGTTGACCACATAGTGATCGCCGTCGCGCACGGCCGTGGTCTTGACCGCCGCCAGGTCCGAGCCGGCGCCGGGTTCCGAATAGCCCTGGCACCACCAGTGGCGGCCGTCGAGGATGCGCGGCAGCCAGTAGTCCTGCTGCTGTGGGGTGCCGTACTTGATCAGCACCGGGCCCAGCATGTTGACCCCGAACGGCACGATGCGCGGCGCGTTGGCCAGGCCGCATTCGAGTTCGAAGATGAATTTCTCCACGGCGCTCCAGCCCGGCCCGCCAAAGGCCTCGGGCCAGTGGTTGGCCAGCCAGCCGCGGGTGTTGAGGGTCGAATGCCAGTGCTCCATGTCGGCCTTGGACAGGCGTTCGCCATTGGCCACCTTGTCACTCAGTTCGCTGGGCAAGTGTTCGGCGAGGAAGGCCTGCACCTGATTGCGGAAGGCTTCTTCTTGGGGGGTGAAACTCAGGTCCATGTCGGCGTCCTCAATAGATTTCGAACAGCGCGGCGGCGCCCATGCCGCCGGCAATGCACATGCTGACCACGGCGTACTTGACCCCGCGGCGCCGACCTTCGAGCAGCACATGGCCGGCCAGGCGCGCACCGGTCATGCCGAACGGGTGGCCGAGGGCGATGGCCCCGCCGTTGACGTTCAGGCATTCATCGGCGATGCCCAGCCGCTGCTGGCAATAGAGCGCCTGGGAGGCGAAGGCTTCGTTGAGTTCCCAGAGGCCGATGTCGTCCACCTTGAGGCCGTGCCGGGCCAGCAGCCGGGGTACGGCGAACACCGGGCCGATGCCCATTTCGTCGGGTTCGCAACCGGCCACCGCCATGCCACGGAACACGCCCAGCGGTTGCAGGTTGGCGCGGGCCGCTTCACGGGCCTCCATCAGTACGCAGGCCGAGGCGCCGTCGGACAGTTGCGAGGCGTTGCCGGCGCTGATGAAGCGCTGTGGGCCCAGCACCGGTTCCAGTTTGGCCAGGGCCTCGTAAGTGCTCCCCGGGCGGTTGCAGGTGTCGGCGTCCACCGTGACCTGGTGCTGGCTGACCTCGCCGCTCTGCTTGTCGGTCACGGCCATGGTGGTGGTGCAGGGAATGATTTCCTCGCGGTAGTGCCCGGCCCGTTGCGCCGCTTCGGTCTTGTGCTGGCTGCGCAGCGAGAAACGGTCCTGGGCCTCGCGGCTGATGCCGTAGCGCGCGGCGACGATGTCCGCGGTCTCGATCATCGGCAGGAACAGCTCCGGTTTGTGCTGCACGAGCCAGGGATCGAGGTCCGGGTCGTCGCTGCCGCGGCCGCGGATCTGCGAGATGCTTTCCACGCCACCGGCAATGATGGCGGGGGCGCCATCGACCACGATACGCCCGGCGGCCATGGCGATGGCCTGCAAGCCGGAGGCGCAGAAGCGGTTCACCGTGGTGCCGGCGATGCCGGTGGGCAGGCCGGCGCGGACCACCGCCAGGCGCGCGACGTTGCGCCCGGTGGTGCCTTCGCCGTAGCCACAACCGAGGATGGCGTCCTCGATCAGCCCCGGGTCGATGCCGGCCCGTTCCACGGCGGCGCGTACCGCGAAAGCGGCGAGGGTCGGGCCGGGAGTGATGTTGAATTCGCCGCGGTGGGCCTTGGTCAGGGGCGTGCGTGCGGTGGATACGATGACGGCTTCGCGCATGGCGCGTGCTCCTTGAGTCAATGGCTGTGGTTGAGGCTGTCGAAGTTCTCGCCGCGCTCCACCAACTGCTCCAGCAGTGGTGAGGCTTTCCAGAACAGCGGGTCTTGTTCGGCGAATTCGCGGATGTCCGCCAGCACCTGGGGCAGGCCGTACTGGTCGGCGTACTTGAGCGGGCCACCGCGATAGCGCGGGAAGCCATAGCCATGGATAAAGGTGATGTCCACATCCAGGGGGCGCAGGGCGATGCCTTCGTGCACCACGTTGGCGCCTTCGTTGATCATCGCCGCCATGTAGCGCCGCAGGATCTCCGGGTTGCCGAAGGGGCGGGGCGTGATGCCGGCCCGGGCCCGCTCGGCGTCGATGATGGCCAGGACTTCCGGGTCCTGGGTGGCGCTGCGCGGGCCCTGGGCATAGAGGTAGTAGCCACGGCCGGTCTTTTGTCCGAACCAGCCGCGCTCGCACAGGCGGTCGGCAATCTGCACGTAGCGCGCGTCGGGATTGCGGGTGGCGGCCTTGCGTTTGCGCGTCGCCCAGCCGATATCGCCGCCGGCCAGGTCGGCCACCTGGAAGGGGCCCATGGGGAAGCCGAAGTCGCGCAGGGCCTGGTCGATCTGATAGGGCGAAGCGCCGTCCTCCATCATGTAGTCCGCCGCCTGGCGGTAGACCGCGAGGATCCGGTTGCCGATGAAACCATCGCAGACCCCGGCACGCACCGGCACCTTGCGCAGTTTCTTCGCCAGTTCGAAGGCCGTGGCCACCACGTCCGGTGCGACCTTGGCCGGGACCACGATCTCCAGCAGCTTCATGATGTTGGCGGGGGAGAAGAAGTGCAGCCCGATGACATCGGCAGGCCGCGAGACGCTGTCGGCGATGGCGTTGAGGTCCAGGTAGGAGGTGTTGCTGGCCAGCACCGCGCCAGGTTTGCACACCCGGTCCAGTTCCTTGAACACCGCCTGCTTGGCGGCCATGTCCTCGAACACCGCTTCGATCACCAGGTCGGCCCGGGCCAGGTCCTGGTAGTCCAGGCTGGCGCGGAAGCGGGCCAGGGTCGCGGCCTTGCCGGCGGCATCCAGGCGGCCTTTTTCGATCAGCCCGTCATAGACCTTCTCGACGTTGCCCCGGCCGCGGTCCAGGGCCTGCTGGTCGCGCTCGATCATGGTGACCTGCAGGCCGGCGTCGAGGGCCGAGACAGCGATGCCGGCGCCCATGGTGCCGCCGCCGACCACGGCCACCTGTTCGATGGGGCGAGGCTGGGCGATGCGGGTTTCCGGGGCCTTGAGCACTTCGCGCTCGGCGAAAAAGGCGTGTACCAGCCCGGCACGCTGCGGGCTGTCGAGGCATTCCTGGAACAGCCGGCGTTCTTCCTCCAGGCCTTGATCGAAGGGCCGGTCAAGGGCCGCCTCGACCGCACGAATGATGTTCTGCGGCGACAGCAGGCCCTTGGCCTTGTGCGTGAGCTGTTCGCGGGCGGCGTTGATCTGTTCGCGTTGCAGATGCTGATCGCCCAGGGCCCGGGCGTCCCGGGTGCGCCGCACGCCGGCATGGCTGTCCGCCAGCTCGCGGGCATAGGCCAGGCCGGCAGCCAGGGCATCCTCACCCTCCGCCAGGCGGTCCACCACCCCCAGGTCGAGGGCCTCCCGGGCATTCAGGTGACGGCCGCTGAGCATCAGTTCCAGGGCCGCCCGGGCACCGATCAGGCGTGGCAGGCGCTGAGTGCCACCGGCCCCGGGCAGCAGGCCGAGCAGCACTTCCGGCAGGCCGAGGCGGGCGCTGCCCAGGGCCAGGCGGTAGTGGGCCGCCAGGGCCACTTCCAGGCCGCCTCCCAGTGCCACGCCCTGGATGGCCGCCACCACCGGTTTGGCGCTGTCCTCGATGCGCTTGACCACCGCTGGCAATGCCGGGGCCTGGGGCGCCTGGCCGAATTCGCGAATATCGGCGCCGCCACAGAAGTGGCGCCCGGCGCCGACCAGCAGGATGGCGGCCACCGTCGGATCGTCGGCGGCGCTGTCCAGGGCGGCCAGCAGCCCGCGCCTGACCTCCACGCCAAGGGCGTTCACCGGCGGGTTGTCGAGGGTCAGGACCAGGATGTTGCCGTGCAGGGCGGATGCCACAGAGGGCTGGGCGGTGTCGCGACTCATTGCAGCAGTCTCCCGAGGAAAGGGCAGCGTGAGGCCGATGGTTGCCCAGGGGGCTCCGGGCGCTGAACGGAAATCAGGATTGGATTCCGCTGTTTGAATCGGCTGGTGAAAATAATCCTGTCATCAATAAATTAGTGGGTCAATACGGAATAGTATTTCGCAGTGCGGAATAAAAAGATTCTTTTTACTTGATTTAAGCCCTTGATTGCTTCAGAGACGTGAGGATGAATATTTGACATATTTGATTTGTGATCACATATTGCTGCCCACAAGAATCACAACACAGGTGTCACCCCCATGTCCGAAGGTCCTATCCCCCTGCCTACCTTGCGTCAGGTTTCTCGCGATACCTTGCAGGAACAGGTGTATCGACAGATTCGCGAAGCCTTGATGAGTGGCCGATTCCAGCCCGGCCAGAAACTGACCATTCGTGGCCTGGCCGAAGCCCTGGGTTCCAGCCCGATGCCGGTGCGCGAAGCCCTGCAGCGCTTGAGTGCGGAAAATGCCTTCGAGGTCACGGAAACCTCCCGCCTGCGGGTACGCATGATGACGGTGGAGCGCCTGCGGGAAATCCGTGATGCACGGGTGGCCCTGGAGGGGCTGCTGGCGGAAAAGGCCGTGCAGCATCTGCACAAGGCCGATATGCAGGAGATCGCCGATCTCTGCCGGCAGATGCAGAAGGCCGCCGACGAGGTGGATGTCTCCCGCTACCTGTGGACCAACTTCGCTTTCCACCGGCGCATCTATGCGGTGGCCCGGGCCGAACTGACCATGGCCGCCGTGGAGAACTTCTGGCTGCACATGGGCCCCTGCTTCGCCCTGGTGGCGCCGGACAAGGCCCACCTGCAACGTTCCATGGAGGCCCACAACCGAATCGTCGAGGCCCTGGTCGCCGGCGATGGCCCGGCGGCGCGAGCAGCGGTCACCGACGACATCATGCAGGCGGCGGATTCCCTGGGCCGCCTGCTGGCCAAGAGCGACGGTGCAGCACAGCGTAAAGGAGGCCGGGCATGAGCATCCTTCAGCGTTTGCAGCCTTATCCGGGCTTGCGGGTGATGATTTCCGGTGGCGCGGCGGGCATAGGTGAAGTGCTGGCCGCTGCCTACCTTGAAGCCGGCGCCCAGGTGCATGTGTGCGATGTCAGCGAAGCGGCCCTGGCGGCCTTTCGCGATCGCTACCCCGAGGCCCTGGCAACCCGTACCGATGTCGCCGACCCGGCGCAGATCGAAGCCTTGTTCAAGCTTCAGGTGCAGCACTTCGGTGGCCTCGATGTGCTGGTCAACAACGCCGGCATTGCCGGGCCGACCGCGGGCATCGATGCCGTCAGCGATGCCGACTGGCAGCGCACCATCGATATCAACCTGACCGCGCAATACCGCTTCGCCCACCACGCGGTGCCCCTGCTCAAGGCCTCGGACAAGGCCCACCTGCTGCACATCGCCTCCGTGGCCGGGCGCCTGGGCTACGCCTGGCGCACGCCCTATGCCGCTACCAAATGGGCGATTGTCGGGTTGATGAAGTCTTTGGCGGCGGAGCTGGGTGCCAGCGATATCCGGGTCAACGCGCTGTTGCCGGGGATAGTCGAGGGGCCGCGGATGGAGGCGGTGATCCAGGCCCGGGCCGAACAGACCGGGGTACCGGTGGCGCAGATGCGCGAGCAGTACCTGGAGAAGATCTCCCTCAAGCGCATGGTCAGTGCCGAAGACGTGGCGGCCATGGCGCTGTTCCTCTGTTCGCCGGCGGCATGCAACGTCACCGGCCAGGCGATCAGCGTCGACGGCAACGTCGAATACCTCTAGCTCCCGCCGGCTGGCCGCGCCGGCGAGGACCGCCGGCGCTGAAACCTGTAGCGACACCCTGGGATTTTTTTCATCAAGAATAAAAGTCGGAGTACCGTCATGCCTGGAAAAACACCCGTCATCATCACTTGCGCCGTTACCGGTGCCATTCATACCCCGTCCATGTCGCCCCACCTGCCGGTCACGGCCGGGGAGATCGCCGCCGAGGCCATCGCCGCCGCGGAGGCCGGGGCGGCCATCGTCCACCTGCATGCCCGGGACCCGGAGGACGGCCGACCGAGCCAGGACCCCGAGCTGTTCCGGCGCTTCCTGCCGCAGATCAAGGCCGCCTGCGACGTGGTGATCAACCTCACCACCGGCGGCGCGCCGACCATGGGTGTCGAGGAGCGCCTGCAACCGGTGCTGGAGTTCAAGCCGGAACTGGCCTCGCTGAACATGGGCTCGATGAACTTCGGCCTGTACGAAATGCTCAACCGCTTCACCGAGTTCAAGCACGACTGGGAGCGGCCGTACCTGGAGGAAAGCGACGACCGGATTTTCCGCAATACCTTCCGCGATATCGCCCATATCCTCAGTGCCTGTGCCGAGAACCGCACGCGCTTCGAGATCGAGTGCTACGACATCGGCCACCTCTACACCGCTGCGCATTTCCTGGAGCGCGGCCTGCTCAAGGCGCCGCTGTTCATCCAGTCGGTGTTCGGCCTGCGGGGCGGCATCGGCGGCCACCCCGAGGACCTGGCACACATGCGCCGCACCGCTGACCGGCTGTTCGGCGATGCCTATCACTGGTCGATCCTCGGCGCCGGGCGCAACCAGATTCCCCTGGCGACCATGGGCCTGGCCATGGGCAGCCATGCCCGGGTCGGCCTGGAGGACTCGCTGTGGGACGGCCCCGGCAAGCTGGCGGCGAGCAACGCCGACCAGGTACGACGCATCCGCAGCGTCATCGAGGCCCTGGGCGGCCGGGTGGCGACGGCGGACGAAGCCCGCACCCTGCTCGGGCTCAAGGGACGCGACCAGGTCGCGTTCTAAGCCCCGCAGGCCCGCTGCCGGCGCCTTCCGGGCGCTGGCGATCCCGCATAACAATTACAAAGGGATATGCCCATGAACACTGCAACCGCCGCCCCGCCCCGGGACCCGCAACAACTGACCCGGCTGATGTTCCTCAAGCTGATGCCGCTGCTGATCGCGGCCTATGTCTTGAGTTTTCTCGACCGCACCAATATCGCCCTGGCCAAGCATCAGCTGGATGTGGACCTGGGGATTTCCGCCGCGGCCTACGGGCTGGGGGCCGGACTGTTCTTCCTCACCTATGCGCTGTCCGAAGTGCCGAGCAACCTGATCATGCACAAGGTCGGCGCGCGCTTCTGGATCGCCCGGATCATGGTGACCTGGGGGCTGATCTCCGCCGCCATGGCTTTCGTCCAGGGCGAGACCTCCTTCTATGTGCTGCGCCTGCTGCTGGGGATTGCCGAGGCCGGGCTGTTTCCCGGGGTCATGCTGTACCTGACCTACTGGTTCGACCGCCAGCAGCGGGCCCGGGCCACCGGCTATTTCCTGCTGGGGGTGTGCCTGGCCAATATCATTGGCGGCCCGCTGGGCGCGGCGCTGATGAAGATGGACGGCCTTTTGGGCTGGCACGGCTGGCAGTGGATGTTCCTGCTCGAAGGCCTGCCGGCGGTGTTCTTCGCCTGGGTGGTATGGCGGCGCCTGCCGGACCGCCCGAGCCGTGCTCCCTGGCTGAGCGCCGAGGAAGCGGCGGCCATCGAACAGCGCCTGGCCCGGGAAGCCGACGAGGGCGCGGGGCAGGGCGGGCACTCGTTCCGGCAATGCTTCACGCCACAGATCCTGCTGGCGATCTTTGTCTACTTCTGCCATCAGATCACCATCTACACCGTGATCTTTTTCCTCCCCAGCATCATCGGCAAGTACGGCAACCTGAGCATCATGAGCGTTGGCCTTTTGACCTCGCTGCCCTGGATCGCCGCAGCCGTCGGGGCTATCGCCTTGCCCCGGCTGGCCAACAGCCCGCAACGCTCGCGGCGCCTGCTGGTCTGTGGCTTGCTGGTGATGGCGGCGGGGCTGTCGATCGCGGCGTTTTCCGGGCCGGTGTTCAGCCTGCTGGGGTTCTGCGTGGCGGCGCTGATGTTCTTCGTGGTGCAGTCGATCATCTTCCTGTACCCGGCTTCACGGCTCAAAGGCGCGGCGTTGGCGGGTGGCCTGGGCTTCGTCAATTCCTGCGGGCTGCTGGGCGGTTTTGTCGGCCCTTCGGTGATGGGCGCGATCGAGATGAGCACCGGCAATGCCATGAATGGCCTCAAGGTGATTGCCCTGGTGCTGCTGGTGGCGGCATTGGCGGCCCTGCGTTTGCGCCAGGGCCAGGAGGACCGCTGTGAGCAAAGGGCGAGTGGGCTGGCGAGAAACTCCGCCTGAGGTCTGCCCGGGGTTGGCGTCGCTTGGCAGATCTTGCCTGGACGCCAGCCCTCCGGCCTTTCTACACTGCTTCCCGTCTGGGGACCGGGGGCAACATCAATGAATCGCAATGAACTGCGCAAGGCCGATATCAACCTGATGGTGGTGTTCGAGGCGCTGATGCTCGAGCGCAATGTCACCCGGGTGGCGGAGAAGCTGTTCCTCGGCCAGCCCACCATCAGTTCCGCGCTCAACCGCCTGCGGGCGATGTTCAACGACCCGCTGTTCATTCGCGTCGGCCATCGCATGGAGCCCACGGCCCGTGCCGAGCAGATCATCCAGCACCTGTCGCCGGCCCTGGACGCACTGTCCTCGGCCCTGAGCCTGACCCACGATTTCGATCCCGCCAGCAGCACCATGACCTTTCGCATCGGCCTGTCCGACGACGTCGAGTTCGGCCTGCTGCCCCCCCTGCTGCGGGCCCTGCGCCAGGAAGCGCCGCAAGTGGTGGTCGTGGTGCAGCACGTGGACTACTGGCGGATTCCCGACCTGCTGGCGTCCGGCGATATCACCGTGGGCATCAGCCAGACCCGCGGCCTGCCGGCCAACGCCAAGCGCAAGCTGCTGCGGCATATCCAGCCCAGCGTGCTGCGGGCCGATGCCAGCGACACACCGCTGACCCTCGATGAGTACTGCGCGCGGCCCCATGTGCTGGTGTCCCACACCGCCAATGTCGCCGGCTTCGCCGATGAGTGGCTGGCGGAGATCGGCCGCACCCGCCAGGTCGTGTTGTCGGTGCCCCAGTACAGCTCGCTGCCGGCCCTGCTCGCCGGCACCAAGCTGATTGCCAGCCTGCCCGACTATGCCGCCGCCGCCATGGCCGCCTCGGGGCAGCTGTACTGCGAGCCGTTTCCGTTCAAGACCCCGACCCTGGACCTGTCCATGGTCTGGCTCAGCCATGTGGACACCGACCCCGCCGAACGCTGGCTGCGCTCGCGGCTGGAAGCCTTCATGAGCGAGCGGGCGCCCCTCGCGAGCTAATCGCGCCTGGTAGCCGCTGCCGCAGGCGGCGATGGACCGCGCAGCGGGGCCCCAAAGCTGCCCATGCGGTCTGCCTGGCGGATCGCATGGGCGGCCTTGCCAGTCCTGCGGACCGGGTCGCAGCCTGCGGCAGCGGCGACAGCGGTGCAGTGAACGGAGGCCGCCAGCTTGGCATAGGCACAGGCGGCTGCTTTGCTGTGTGGATCGTCTGTTGAAACATTGATCGGTGGAGTGTGCCCATGAGTCGTTCCCGTTCCCTGTTGCGTGGGCGTGGCAGCCACGACAGCGGCAAGGTTGGCATGGTCGAGTTGTTCTTCGACCTGGTGTTCGTGTTTGCCGTGACCCAACTGTCCCACTCCCTGCTGGCTCATCTGTCCCTGGGCGGAGCGCTGCAGGTGGCGTTGCTGATGGTGGCGGTGTGGTGGGTGTGGATCTTCACCTCGTGGATCACCAACTGGCTGGACCCGGAAGCCCTGCCGATCCGCCTCGGCCTGTTCGTGCTGATGGTGGCCGGGTTGCTGCTGTCGTCGTCGATTCCCCAGGCCTTCGGCGAGCGTGGGCTGCTGTTCGCCGGCGCCTATGTGTTCATGCAGGTGGGGCGCACCGCCTATTCACTGTGGGCAGTGCGCGGCGAGCCGCTGAACATGACCCGCAACTTCCAGCGGATCCTCTTGTGGCTGATGTTCTCGGGCGTTTTCTGGATCACCGGTGGCCTGCTCGAAGGCCCGCAGCGCCTGGCGTGCTGGGGGCTGGCCCTGGCCATCGAGGTGCTGTCGCCGTCGCTGTATTTCTGGGTACCGGGGCTCGGCCGCTCGACCCTGGAAGACTGGAATGTCGAAGGCAACCACATGGCCGAGCGCTGCGCTCTGTTCGTGATCATCGCCCTGGGTGAATCCCTGCTGGTCACCGGCGCCACCTTCGCCGAGCTGGCCACCAGTGCCGAAGGGGTACTGGCTTTCGTGGTGGCGGTGCTGGGCAGCATTGCCATGTGGTGGGTGTATTTCGACAGCGGCGCCGAGCGTGCCCACCACCGCATCGCCCACTCCAGCGACCCGGGGCGCCAGGCGCGTATTGCCTACACCTACCTGCATGTGCTGATCGTCGCCGGGATCATCGTCAGTGCGGTGGCCGACGAACTGGTGCTGGTGCACCCGCAGCATGCCAGCCAGGCCGCGGTGCTGGTGATCGTCGGCGGGCCCTGGCTGTTCCTGCTCGGTTGCGCGCTGTTCAAGTGGGTGATGAACGAGCGGCCGTTGCCGCCGCTGTCGCACCTGGCCGGGCTCGCGGCCTTGCTGCTGTTGTTGCCCGCGGCCTGGAACCAGTGGTTTTCCGCCCTGGCGCTGGGCAGCCTGACCACCCTGGTGATGCTGCTGGTGGCGGCCTGGGAAACCCTGGCCCTGCGGGAAAGGGCGGCGGCCAGGCAATGAGGCTAACGGCTACTGCGGCGGCGTGGGGCGGGTTGTGTAGTATGGAGCGCCTTTTTACCCCTGACTGACCGGGAGCTTTGCCATGCCGCACCTGCATATGGAATACACCGCCAACCTGCCGCAACTGGACGTCGACAAGGCGCTGCTGCGACTCAATCATGGGCTGGTGGCGTCCGGGCAGTTCTCCGATGAGTTCGACATCAAGAGCCGCGCAGTCAAGGTCGAAGCGTTCCGGGTCGGCACCGGGATTGGCGAGCGCGGCTTTGTCCACGTCAAGCTGGCCTTGCTCAGCGGCCGCTCGCCAGAGATCAAGAAGCAGTTGTCCGAGAGCCTGCTGGCGGTGTTGCAGGATCTGGCGCCATGGCCGGCGGATGTCCAGGTGCAACTGTGCGTGGAGATCGTCGATATCGACCGCGCGTCCTACAGCAAGGCCGCCGTCGGCCGCTGAGGATCAGGCCAGCCCCTGCTCGGCGCAGACCTTGACTATCTGTTCACGGAACCAGGTCTGCGCGCTGTCCTGATCGGTGTGCTGGCTCCACTGCATGTCCAGGCTGAATCCCGGCAGGCCGCTGGGGGCCTCGCAATGGTTGAACACTGCCTCGTTGGCCAGCAGTGCCTGGATGCGCCGGGGCAGGGTGAGGAGGAAGTCGGTGCCGGTGATCATCTTCAGCGCTGCGCTGTAGCTGTTGGAGCGGGCGACGATCTGCCGCTTGTGGGCCTGGCGCGCCAGCCAGCCGTCCACCATGTTGCTGTCCGACGTCCAGGGCGTGGGAAACACGTGCCGCCGCTCGACGAACGACTGCAGGCTGAAGCGCGGTTCCCTGGGCGGGGTCGCACGCTTGTCGAAGACACACACCAGGTCGTCCTCCAGCAGCATCTGCGACTTGAAGTCGGCGTGGCGGCGATGGAAGTCGGGCCCGAAACAGATCACCAGGTCGACGCTGCCATCGCGCAGGTCCTCGGCGGGAATATCACTTTCCAGCTTCTGCACGTTGACTGTCACCGGCAGGTCGGCGTAGTCGAAGCCCTTGAGCAGGCGCGGCAGGATCAGCAGCTCGAAGTATTCCGGGGCACAGAGGTTGAAGGTCACGGCCTGGCGGGTCGGGTCGAAGGCCGGCACACCGCTGTGGCACAGGTTGATGCTCTCCAGGATCCTCAGCACGTGGTTGTACATGCTGGTGGCCTTGTAGGTCGGGCGCATGCCGGTGCGGGTGTTGATGAACAGTTCATCCTCGAAGCCGTTGCGCAGTTTCTTCAGGCAGTAGCTGACGGTCGACTGGCTGACGCAGAGGGTTTCCGAAACCCCGGTGACACTGCTTTGCTCGTACACCGCGATAAAGACCATGAGGTCCTGCATGTCGAGTTTTCTGAGCACATTGCTGATGAGCATCCGTTCCATCCCGCTGAGCACCTGGCGCCGGTGGCGCGCAAACCGGATCGATGCTAGCGGAACGATCGTCCTAATTAAATGCCCGGGGCGGGGATTCGCGGACAGCATCGGGACATAAATGTCCGATAACACGACCTGCGCAGTTTCGCGCACTGCAATGGTGCTTGTCCCGGGTAGATTTCAGGCCGCCGCGGCTGTCGGGCGGCTGCCGCGCACCAGGCCGAGCATGCCCAGGGCCACCAGCAGGGCGCCGAGCATTTCTGTCAACTGTGGCCCCTGGCCCAGCCACAACCAGTGGAACAGCGTGAGGAACAGGGTGCTCAGGTAGATGTAGGAAATCACCGTGGACGGGGCGATGACGCCGATGGCCCGATGCAGCAGCCAGAAGGTTGCCAGGGTGGCGAACAGCGCCAGGTACAGCAGCCACAGCAGGTCGTTGCCGCGCAGTAGCGCGGCACTGCGCCAGCCGCCACTGGCCAGGCTGGCGACAAACAGGAACAGCGATCCGAACAGCATGTTCCAGAAGGTCATGGCCGCCGGGCTGCGCCCTTGCAGGCTGCCGGCCTTGAAGCGCTGGCTCAGCGGCGAGTAGGCGGCCATGGCCAGGCAGCCCAGGGCGTAGATACCCATGGCGTACAGCGACGGCAATTGCCCTGGCGCGCCGCCCTTGAGGATCAGCAGCAGCGCCCCGGCCCCCGCCACCAGCATCGGCAGCAGGCGGCGCCGCTGGCCGCTGCCAGGCAGCAGCCAGGCTTCGAACACCAGGGTCAGGAGCGGCACCAGCGTGAACAGGGTCCCGGTGTTGACCGCCGAGGTATAGCGCAGGGCTTCGAACAGCGAACCGAAATACAGCGCCAGCAGCAGGCCCAGCAGCCCATGGGCGCGCAAGCCGGCCAGGGTCATGGGCGCCGAACCCTTGAGCCACAACAGAGGCACGAACATCAGCGCCGAGAACAACAGGCGCAGGGCAGTCAGCAGCACCGGGTCGATGGCCTGGCTGACCTCGGCGGCGGCAAAGAATGAAGCGGCAATCAGCACCGCCCACAGCAGCATGCCGAGGTTGGCCTGGGTGAAGTTCACCGGGTTCATGATGGCCTCTCCCGGCTCAGCGGATGTGCTGGCGGTAATGCTTCGGATCGAAGCGCAGCACCATGAGGATCATCACCAGCATCACCGCGGCCAGTGACCACCAGGCCCATTCGAAGCTGCCCAGCTGGTCGCGGATCATGCCCGCCAGCAACGGCGACATCCCGGCAATCAGGTAGCCGATGCCCTGCACGAAAGCGGTCAGGCCACCGGCGCGGCGCGGGTCGCTGAGGTGGTCCAGGGAGACGATCAGGCTCATGGGAAACAGCCCGCCGATTCCCAGGCCCAGCAGGCACGGCCACAGCAGGCTGAGGTGTTTGGGGCTGAGGATCAGGCCGCAGAAGCCGGCGATGATCAGTACCAGCAGGGCCACCAGCACCAGGCGCCGGTCCTGGCTGCGGTTGGCGATGGCCGGGGTGACCAGCCCGGAAATCACTTCCATGGCGGTGAGAAAGCCCAGTAACAGGCCCGCGTTCTGCTCGCTCCAGCCGTTCTCCACGTAGTAGGGCGCCAGCCATGCCAGCACGCAGGTGTAGGAAGCGGTGCCGAGGCCGAAGAACACCGCCAGCAGCCAGGCCCGGCGATTACCGGCAAAGGACTCCCGTGCTCCACCTTTGCCCGGCAGCCTGGGCAGGGCCGCGCGCTGGGCGTACCAGAACACCAGGGCCAGCAGCGCCAGGGCGGCCCAGATCGCCAGGGCCAGGCGCCAACTGCCACTGTGGTTCATCACCAGGGGGGAGAAGGACGCGGCCAGTGCTGCACCGCCCATGATCGAGGTGACGTACAGGCCCATGAACAACGAGACATTGTCGGCAAAGCGCGACTTGATCAGCGCCGGCAGCAGTGCCTGGATCAGGGCGATGCCGATGCCGGCCAGCACCGCGCTGAGAATCAGCTCGGCCGCCGAATCCATGAACAGCCGCGAGACCGTGGCCAGGCCGATGACCAGCAGCGACAGGACCACGGTGCGGTGCTCGCCCAGGCGCTGGCTGATGCCCATGCCGAAGAACATCGCCAGGCCCATGGCCATGACCGGCAGCATGGTCAGCAGGGAAGCCAGGCTGAAGCTCAAGGGGATATCGCCACGAATGCCCGACAGCAGCGGGCCGACGGCGGCCATCGACGGACGCAGATTGAGCGCCACCAGAATCACACTGACCATCAGCCAGAGTGCGGGGCGGGAAGTTGCACGAACGTTTTCCATGGTCGGACCTTCAACAAACAAGGACCCGATTAGGCGGCTCGGTCTGGAGTGGGGGCAAATCAGAAAGTCCGCGGTGTTATTTAAAAACTAAATAACACCGCGGACCTGTAGCCGCTGCCGCAGGCTGCGATCCGGGCCGCAGGGCCGCAAACCGGACGATACGCACGCCCGGCAGGCACCTACCGCTGGAGCAACCTGCAACCCGGGATCAGAACGGCTTGGTCGGCAGGTACTTGCCGTCCAGGGTGATCACTGCGCGGGAACCGCCTTCCGGATCTTCGACCTTCTTGATGTCCAGCTTGAAGTTGATGGCGCTGATGATGCCGTCGCCGAACTGCTCGTGGACCAGGGCCTTGAGGGTCGAACCGTAGACCTGGAGCATTTCATAGAAGCGATACACGGTCGGGTCGGTGGGGATGCCGCCGGCGATGCTGCCGCGCAGGGGAATGCTCTGCAGCAGGCGGCTGGCGTCCTGGTCCAGGCCCAGCTTGTCGCACACCAGGTCGGCGGCGGTGGCCGGCAGGGCGTGCTGGCCCAGCAGGGCGGCGGTGACGAAGGCCAGGCTCAGCCCGGTGCCGTCGGTGAGGTCCTGCCACGACAGGTTCTTGCGCGCCTTGGCGTCGATGATGGTGTCGGCCAGGGCCAGGCGTGGAGCTTGGGCGAATTGGGATTGCAGCATGGGGTGACTCCTCTTGAGTGACGAAACGGGGGCTGCTCAGGCAGCGCTGGAAGCTTGGCTGGCCAGGGCACAGGTGTGCGGGTACTCGGCCAGGGAGACGAAACGCTGGGTGTTGCCGTCGAGGGCGACGATGGCGCCGCTCTCGATGTCATAGACCCAGCCATGCAGGTTGAGCCGGCCCTGCTCCAGGGCCAGGGCCACCGAAGGATGGGTCTTGAGGTTGGCCAGTTGGGCGATCACGTTGTCGCGCACCAGGGCGTCCAGGTGCTCGGCGGGCGAGGCGTGCTGGCGGGCGGCATTGATCACCTTGGCCGACTCGGCATGGCGCAGCCAGTTGGCCACGGCGGGCAGGTGGTCGAGGCACTTGCAGGTGGAAATGGCGGTCATCGCGCCGCAGTCGGAGTGGCCGCAGATGACGATGTCGCTCACCCCCAGCACTGCCACCGCGTATTCCACGGTGGCCGATACGCCACCCGGCTCGGGGCCGTAGCTGGGCACGATGTTGCCAGCGTTGCGGATCACGAACAGGTCGCCGGGCTCTTGCTGGGTCAGCAGTTCGGGCACCACCCGGCTGTCGGAGCAGGTGACGAACAGGGTGCCGGGGTTCTGGGTGCTGGCCAGTTGCTTGAACAGTTCACTGCGTTGGGGAAAGGCTTCGCGCTGGAACTTGAGGAAGCCGTCGATGATGTTCTGCATGGGGTTCTCCTTGCGTCGCTGATGGGGCAAGGATGGAAGTTTTCAGCTATAGCGTCCAAGACCGGCTTATTATGCTTTCCATAAGTACAGCCTATAGTTGGAATTCCCCATGCTGTTGCGTCACATCCGTTACCTGCTGGCCGTGGCCGAGCATTGCAACTTCACCCGGGCTGCCGAGGCGCTGCATGTGTCCCAGCCGACCCTGTCGCAACAGATCAAGCAGTTGGAGGAGGGTCTGGGGGCGCCGCTGTTCGACCGTTCCGGGCGCAGCGTGCGCCTCACCGATGCCGGCCAGGCCTATGTCGCCTATGCCCGCCGCGCCCTGCAGGACCTGGAGGCGGCCAGGCGGGCGATCCACGATGTGCAGGACCTGAGCCGCGGCTCGCTGCGCCTGGCACTGACCCCGACCTTTACCGCCTACCTGGCCGGGCCCTTGCTCAGCCGCTTTTACCGGCAGCACCCGGGAATCGGCCTGAGCATCGAGGAAATGACCCAGGACCGCCTGGAAGCGGCCCTGGCCGAAGACCGCCTGGACCTGGGTATCGCCTTCGCCGGCGAGCACCTGGCGGAGATCGAGAGTCAGGCGCTGTTCATCGAGACCCTGAGCCTGATGGTCGGCCCGCAGTATCCGCAGCCCGAGCGCCTGCCCCTGAGTGCCGAGGCCCTGGGCCGCCAGCCCCTGGTGCTGCTCAGCGCCGACTTCGCCACCCGCCGGCACATCGACCTGTATTGCCGGCAGCAGGGCATTGCCCCGCCGATCGCCGCCGAGGCCAATTCGGTCAGTGCGATTGTCGAGATGGTCCGGCGCGGGCAACTGGCGACCATCCTGCCCAGCTCCATTGCCCGGGAGCAGCCGGGGCTGCGCACCCTGGCCTTGCAGTCACCACCGGCGCCGCGCAGCGTGGTGCTGCTGGGGCGCAAGGGCGCCTATCGCAGCGCCGCCTGCCAGGCTTTCCGGCAGCTGCTGCTGGATCAGGACGAGGGCGCGGCCAGCCACTGATTGACCACCCGGTCGTAGGCGCCGGTGGCCTTGCTCAGGTGCAGCCATTGGTCGACGTAGCTTTTCCAGGCCACATCGTCCCGAGGCAGGAGAAAGGCCTTCTCGCTGTATTGCAGGTAGCGCTCGGGGTTGACTGCGCACAGCCCCGGCTTGTGCCGTTGCTGGAAGCGCGCCTCCGAGGCGTCGGTGATCATCACGTCGGCGCGGTGGGTCAGCAACTGATCGAAGATCGTCACGTTGTCGGCGAACAGGGTCAGGCTGGCCTTGGGCAGGTGGGCCCGGGCGAAGATTTCGTTGGTGCCGCCCGGTGGCTCGATCAGGCGCACCTCGGGCTGGTTGATCTGTTCCAGGGTCTGGTAGCGCTTGAGATCCTGGCAGCGCACCAGGGGGATCTTGCCGTCGATGCCCAGGGGCTGGCTGAAGAAGGCTTTTTTCTGCCGCTCCAGTGACACCGAAATACCGCCGACGGCGATGTCGCACTGTTGGCTCTGGAAGTCCGCCATCAGGCCTTTCCAGGTGGTGTTGACCCACTTCACCCGCACCCCGAGGCTCTCGGCCAGGGATTCGGCCAGGCTGATGTCGATGCCTTCGTAGTGGCCGTCGTCGCGCAGGTAGCTGTAGGGCTTGTAGTCGCCGGTGGTGCAGACCGTCAGGTGGCCGCGCTCGATCACCTGGTCCAGGTGCGAGGAGGGCTCCTGGGCGAAGCTCAGGGCTGGGGCGCTGAGGCCCAGCAGGGTACACAACAGCAGGCGCGGGAGCATGGAATCGTTCCTTGAGGGGCAGGGGGGCGGAGCATTATTGGCGCCAGCCGCCGACCAGGCAAGGCAAGTACCGGTGCTGGAAGGCGATGCGGGCTTTCGACCTTTTTTTCACGAATGGCACGTTAACCTGTGGCCCCTGGATTCCAAAAAGAGTTCGCCGTTCATGTCGTCCCATCCCCCACCGTCCATCGAACTGGAGTTCGCTCGGCGCTACGACCAGGAGCACGCGCGCGTCTGCCGCGAGCCCCGGCCAGCCGGGATTGGTGCGCGCCTGGCTGTCTGGCGCACGGCACGCCTGGTGCGTCACGCCCTGAAGGAAGCCGGCGAGCCGGGGCTGATCCTGGATGTGGCCTGCGGCGCCGGGCGCTACTGGCCGGTGCTGGGCGAGCACGGCAACCGGGTGATTCTGGCGGCGGACCCTTCCCAGGACATGTTGAACCATGCCCAGACCCACCACCCGGCCAGCCTGCTGAAACGGGTCAAGACCTTTCACAGCTCGGCGTTCAATATCGGCCTGTCGGCCAATGCGGTGGACTGCATCATCTGCATGCAACTCTTTGCCCACGTGACCCGGGGCGAGGATCGCCTGGCCCTGCTGCGCGAGTTCTACCGGGTCAGCCGGGACACGGTGATCCTGGCCACGCGGATCGAACCGCTGTTGCAGATCGCCCGACCCGCTTCTGCCAGCTCCGGCATGCTGCCGCTGGCCAGCAAGGTGCAGCTGGAAGCGGAGTTCCGCGAAGCCGGTTTTGAAGTGCTCGACCATCGGGACCTGCTGCCCGGTTGGGCGCCTTCGCGAGTCTATGTGCTGAGAAAACAGGGTTAGCCCAGAGTCTCGGACTATTCTTGCCCTCCGGCAGATGGTTTCTCACTTGCTCTTGTCGGGTGAATGCTCGGAAATCGCCGGAGGCGATATATACTGCGCGCCATTCTTCAAGGGAGAGCCGTGTGGCCATCGATATACATTGGATTCGCGACAACGATAGCCTCGGTCAGCTTTGCGCCCAGTGGCAGCAGTTGCCATTCGTCGCCCTCGACACCGAATTCATGCGGGTCGACACTTTCTATCCCATTGCCGCCCTGTTGCAGATTGGCGATGGGCAGCGCGCCTACCTGATTGACCCTTTGACCATCGACAACTGGCAGCCACTGGCGGCCCTGCTGGAGAATCCGGCAGTGGTCAAGGTGGTGCACGCCTGCAGCGAGGACCTTGAAGTCCTGCTGCGCCTGACTGGCAGCCTGCCGGCGCCGTTGTTCGACACGCAACTGGCGGCCGCCTACCTGAACCTGGGTTTCTCCATGGGCTATTCGCGCCTGGTGCAGGAAGTCCTGGGCATCGACCTGCCCAAGGGCGAGACCCGTTCCGACTGGCTGCAGCGCCCGCTGTCGGAAACCCAGGTCAGCTACGCCGCCGAAGACGCCGTGCACCTGGCCCAGGTGTTCACCGAACTGCGGCCCAGGTTGTCCGAGGACAAGTACCGCTGGGTGCTGGAAGACGGCGCCGAGCTGGTGGCCAACCTGCGCCGCGAAGTGGACCCCTACGAGGTCTACCGCGAAGCCAAGCTGGCCTGGAAACTGTCCCGCGCCCAGCTGGCGGTCTTGCGTGAGCTGTGTGCCTGGCGCGAGCGCGAGGCCCGTGCCCGCAACCTGCCGCGCAACCGTATCGTGCGCGAGCATGCCCTGTGGCCCCTGGCCAAGACCCAGCCGGACAACCTGTCGGCGCTGGCCAAGATCGAAGACATGCACCCGCGTACCGTGCGCCAGGACGGCGAGTTCCTCCTCGACCTGATCAAGCGCACCGCCAGCGTCGGCCCGGATCAATGGCCGCCGGCCGTGCCCGAACCCCTGCCGATCGAAGCCGCGGCCCTGCTCAAGCGCCTCAAGGCCGTGGGCCAGGCCCAGGCCGAGCGCCTGGGGATCGCCCCGGAAGTGATGCTGCGCAAGAAAACCCTGGAGAGCCTGCTCAAGAGCGGCTTCCCCAACGGGCCTTACCAATTGCCTGATTCGTTGCGTGGCTGGCGCCGCGAATTGATGGGCCAGGCGCTGCTGGACAGCCTGGCCACCGCCGGAGAACAGCCTTGAAACGTATCTGCTCCATCTACAAAAGCCCGCGCAAGAACGAGATGTACCTCTACGTGCTCAAAAGCGAGGCTCTGGAACGCGTGCCGGAAAACCTGCTGCTGGCCTTCGGCAAGCCGCAACATGCCTTCGACCTGGTGCTGAGCCCGGAGCGCAAGCTGTCCCGCGAGGACATCCACCAGGTGCTGGAAAACCTCGACAAGCAGGGCTACCACCTGCAGATGCCACCGGCAGAAGACGAGTACATCGAGCACTTGCCCGAAGAGCTGCTGCGTCGCAATGATCCGGTCTGACCTGTAGGCGCCCGGTCCCGGGCCTCCTTGTAAGTGCAACTGACTGACCTGGCAGCCGCCTTGATCGATGGAGCGATTCTCCGTCGGCGGCTGCCTGCACCGTTTTTTAAGGTTTGAGCCATGCGCGTTCTGATTGCCGAACACGATCACGCTGTTTATGCCCGCCTGTTGCGTCAGGCGGCCCCGGAGCTGGAAGTGCTGACCAGTGGCGACTCCGCCGAGCTGGCACGGTTGGCGGCGGATTGCCCGGTCTGGCTGGGGCAGCCGGACCTGCTGGCCACCCTGCTGCGCCAGGGGCACCAGCCCCAGTGGCTGCAGTCCACCTGGGCCGGCATTACCCCGCTGCTGGCCGACGGCCTGCCGCGGCACTACCGCCTGACCCGGGCCGTGGGCATCTTCGGCCAGGTGATGGCCGAGTACGTGCTGACCTACATCCTGGGCCATGAGCGCGAGGTGCTGGCGCGCCTGGTGAGCCAGGTCGAGCGCAAGTGGGACAACCGCCTGGGCCAGAGCCTGGTGGGGCGCAAGGTGCTGATCGTCGGCACCGGCGACATCGGCCAGAGCGTGGCGCAGTTCCTCCTGCCGTTTGGCGTGAAGCTGTACGGCATCGCCAGCCAGCCCCGGGAGCAGGCGCCCTTTATCGAAGTGGCCGGCCTGCAAGACCTGGGGCGCCTGGTGGGGGAGGTGGACTACGTGGTCAACCTGCTGCCCAACACCCCGAGCACCCACGACCTGTACGACGCGGCGCTGTTCAAGCAGTTCAAGCCCACGGGGTTGTTCATCAATGTTGGCCGGGGCGTGGCGGTGGTCGATGCGGACCTGGTGCAGGCCCTCAAGGATGGACATCTGGCGGGGGCGGTGATCGATGTCTGCCGCCAGGAGCCCTTGCCGCAACGGCATCCGTTCTGGACCGCCTGGGGCTTGCTGCTGACGGGCCACAGTTCGGCGCCGACCTCGCCGGAATTGATGGTGCAGTTGTTCGTCGACAACCTGCGGGCTTATCAGGCTGGGCAGGCCCTGCGCGGCGAAGTGGATTTCGCCCGGGGCTATTGAAACGTGCCTGATCGCAGGAGCGAGCTTGCTCGCGAAAGCCGCGCTTGCCAGGCAAGCGCGGCGCCCTTCAGGGCTTCGCGAGCAAGCTCGCTCCTACAGAGGCGATCGCGGCTTTAGAGGCTGAAATCGCCTTCGGCCACGGTTTCGCTCAGGGGGCGACGCGGGCTTGGCTCTTCCCGGGCCTGGAGGTAGTCGGCCAGGGTCGACTTGTCTCCCAGCTTGCCCACGGCCACGGCGGCGTGCACGGCATAGCCTTCGGGGATCTTCAGTTCCTTGCGGGTCAGTTCCTGGTCGAAACCGGCCATGCCGTGGGTGTGCCAGCCACTGAGGCTGGCTTGCAGGGCCAGGTGGCCCCAGGCCGAACCGGTGTCGAAGGTGTGCCACAGGGCCGGGGTTTCCTCGCTGGCGCCGGGCACGGTGAAGGTGGTCTTGGAAATCACGATCACCAGGGCCGAAGCGTGTTGCGCCCAGCCACGGTTGAATTCGTTGAGCAGGCCGAGGAAGCGTTCCCAGTTCGGCGTGTCGCGGCGGGCATAGAGGAAGCGCCAGGGCTGCGAGTTGTAGGCCGAAGGCGCCCAGCGTGCGGCTTCGAAGAAGCTCAGCAGGGTTTCTTCGGGGATGCTTTCGCCGGTGAAGGCCCGGGGCGACCAGCGCTGGGTGAACTGCGGGTGGATGGCGTAGTCGGCAACGCGAGTGTTGGCGCTCATGGAAAAACTCCTGGCAGCATGTGAGATGAGTGGAATAAACCGGCAAGCGCAGATGAGCTGAGCGAAGGGGTATTCCTGACCCCGTGCGGTTTGCCGGGTGCAACGCGGTCAAGCGTTAATGGCACACGGACGCGGGTCGGTCCGAGGGGCAAAGCTACTGTGCCCATGGCCCGCTGACAAGTCCCGGCCTACCGACAGTCGCCAGCGCTTGGCCCGCCGGTTCTTCGGCACTAGACTGGCGGCCTTTTCACCCTCGGATATTGATGCTTGAGCCATGGCCGCCAAAGTCGAACCTTTCTGGATACGCAAAACCCTCGAACAACTCGACCAGGACGAATGGGAGTCGTTGTGCGATGGCTGCGGTCTGTGCTGCCTGCAAAAGCTTGAAGACGAGGACGACAACAGCGTCTATTACACGCGCATCGCCTGCAAGCTTTTGGACCTCAAGACCTGCCAGTGCAGCGATTACCCCAACCGCCGCGACTCGGTGCCCGACTGCATCCAGCTGACCCCGGGCAAGGCCGACGAATTCAAGTGGCTGCCTCCCACCTGCGGCTACCGCCTGGTGAGCGAGGGCAAGGACCTGCCCCTTTGGCACCACCTGGTGTGCGGCGACCGCGATGCGGTGCACCACGAGCGTATTTCCCAGTCCGGCCGCATGCTCGCCGAAGGCAGCGTGGCGGAAGAGGATTGGGAGGATCATCTGATTTTCCGCGCAGGCTGAGGGTTCGCCGCGCCGGCTTCAAGGTTTCAATAGCAAGGAGAGGGTATGAGGGTGGGGGCGAAGCTGGCGCTGGCCGCTGCGATGCTGGCATTGAGCGCATCGGCGTTTGCGGCGAAGAAGGTCGATCTGGATTATCACGTGCGCTTCCTGCCCCAGAGCGATCAGGCCGAAGTGCGCCTGACCCTGGCCGACGGCGCGGCGCTGCGCAGCCTGGATTTCGATCTGGGCTCGACCGGCGACTACAGCGACTTCAAGGCCGACGGCCAATGGCAGGCCGCCCCCGCCGGTGCCGGCGGTCAGCGTGGGGTCTGGCGCCCGGCCAGCGGCAAGGCCAGCCTGAGCTACCGGGTACGCCTGAACCACAGCATCAAGAAGGGCAGCTATGACAGCCGCAGTACTGCCAACTGGGCCCTGCTGCGCGGCGAAACCCTGGTGCCGCCGGCGCACCTGGACCAGCAGGACGGCATCGAGCTGGTGGCGCGCCTGGATTTCGAACTGCCCGCCGGCTGGAAGAGCATCGAGACCTCCTGGCCGCGGATCGGCAAGCACCGTTTTCGCATCGACAACCCCTCGCGGCTGTTCGACCGTCCCGCCGGCTGGATGCTCGCCGGCACCCTGGGCAGCCGCCGCACGCGCCTGGGGGAAACCGACGTCAGCGTGGTCTCGCCACTGGGCCAGGGCATGCGGCGCATGGATGTGCTGACCCTGCTGACCTTTGTCTGGCCGCAGGTGCAGGCGGTGTTTCCCCGCCAGCCGAGCAAGCTGTTGATCGTCGGCGCGGCCGATCCGATGTGGCGCGGCAGCCTGGCCGGGCGCGATTCACTGTTCCTGCACAGCCGCCTGCCGCTGGTCAGCGAGAGCGGCGCCAGCCCCTTGCTGCGGGAGCTGGTGCAATCTCTGGCACGGATCAACGACAGCCAGCGCAGCGACTGGATCAGTGAAGGGCTGGCGCAGTACTACGCCATCGAGCTGCTGCGCCGTGCCGGTGGCATCAGCGATGAACGTTACCAGGTGCTGGAGAAGCGCCTGGCCCGGGACGGCCACAAGGTCACCAGCCTGCGCGGCGAACAGGTGGACAGCGCCACAGTGGCCAAGGCGGTGTTGCTATTGCAGGAGCTGGATCGGGAGATTCGCCTCAAGACCCGCAACAAGCGCTCCCTGGACGATGTCCTGCAAGCGGCGATGCGCCTGGAAAGCGTCAGCACCGCCGAATTCATCCAGCTCAGTGAAAGCGTGCTGGGCGAGCCCTCCAGGGTCCTCGACACCAGCCTGCTGCGCTGACCCGGCGCGGCTGGGGCCCAGGCGTCCATGAGGACGCCCCGGCCTCAGGCCTTGGGCACCTTCACTTCATCATTGCTGGCGGCCTTGGCGTTGCGGCCGGCGGCTTCGGCATCGGCTTTCAGGTTGCGCAGCTCTTCTGCAGCGCGTTCGATCTTGTTGCGCACGTTGTTCATGTCCTGGCGGCTTTTCTCCAGCAGGCTTTTCGCCGAGCTGTGCCCGGTGATGCCCCGGGCCAGGGCCACGCCGCCGATGGCTACCTGGATCAGGCCGAATACGCCGCCACGGCGCAGGCCCTTGCCCATCATCACCACGCCGCCGGCCAGCGAGCCGATGCGCTCCCAGCCCTGGACATTCTGGGTGGGCTGGCTCTGGAACGGGGTCGATTCGATGGTTTGCAGCTGTTTGCGCTCGCTCATGATCTGTCTCCAAGGGCGGTAAGGGATACAAGGCTGACTGCACGAAGGCGTCACAGGTTCCCGGGCAATGACCGGCGTGTGCTCAGAACTTGGGACCGGAGCGGGTGTTGTTACCCTTGGCCAGGCGATCGTAGAGCACCACGTTGACTGTCGCTGCCAGGTTCATGCAACCGGTGGTGGGGATGTAGACCACGTCCTCGCACCAGTCGCGGATCTCCTTGTCGAGGGAGCCGTCTTCCGGGCCGAAGATGTACAGGGCGCGATCCGGGTGGGTGTATTCGGGCAGTGGGCGGGCACCCTCGACCAGTTCCACGGCCACCGGTATGCAGCCCAGGGGGAGGATTTTCTTCAGGTCGTCGATGCCGATCAGCGGAATGTCCTGGTGGACCTTCTTGGTGTCGGTGACGAAGTCGCGGGCCCGCTCATAGCGCTTGCCGGTGTAGAACACCGAGGCGACGCCATAGCAGCCGGCGGCGCGCATCACCGAACCGACGTTCTCCGGTGATTTGGGGTTATACAAACCGATGCAGCTGTACCTTTTGTTTGCCACGAACAAAGCGCCTTGGGGGAAAAGAGCGCGATTATACGGGGATTGCCCACGGCTCGGTGGCTTGTTGTGGCGAGGGAGCGTGCTCCCGACGCCGGCCAATGCGGTATAGCAGGCCGGCCGGGGACACAGGGTTTACAGCTGCCTTGCCGCTGAACGGGAGCACGCTCGCTTGCCACAATATGCCCGGCGGCTGGTGCTTACTCCGGGTCTTTCTTCATCAACCCGGCCAGGGCGGCGAACGGGTTGTGGGTCGCCTTGGCGACTTTCGGGGTGCTCAGGGAGCCTTCGCCGAAGTACTGCTGGTCGGTGTAGCGCGAGTGCTCGTTATCGTGGCAGTACAGGCACAAGAGTTCCCAGTTGGAACCGTCCTGGGGGTTGTTGTCGTGGTTGTGATCGCGGTGGTGCACGGTCAGCTCGCTCAGGCGCTTGCCGGAGAACTCCCGGGCGCAGCGGCCGCAGACATGGGGGTACATTTTCAGTGCCTTGTCGCGGTAGCCCATTTCCCGGTCGCGCTGGGCGTCGGCAAGGATACGGTCCAGCTTGGCGGTGTTGGACGGGGGAGTGGACGAACTCATGGGTTCACCTTTGTAGAAGGACTAATGACGGTAATGGACAAAGTTTAGCTCAGGCCTTGAGCTTCTCGGCAATCCAGATGGTGTGCCGGGTGCCGCGATTGCCATGGGCGAAGACCTGCACTTCCTCGGCCTTGAAGCCGGCCTTGCGCAGGCGCTCGGAGAACTGCCGGTCGGCGCTGGCCGACCACACCGCAAGAATGCCCTTGGGCCGCAGGGCCCGGGCGCAGGCGGCCAGGCCGGCGCTGGAGTAGAGCCAGCTGTTGGCTTTCTGGGTCAGGCCTTCGGGGCCGTTGTCGACGTCGAGCATGATCGCGTCGAAGCCCTGGGGCTCGGCCTGCAGGACCTTGGCCACGTCTTCCAGGCGGATCACCGTGCGCGGGTCCAGCAGCGGCCGGCCGGACTTTTCGCCGAGCGGGCCACGGTTCCATTCCACCACCCCGGGCACCAGCTCGGCGACCACCACCTCGGCGCTCTTGCCCAGGTGCTTGAGAGCCGCGGCCAGGGTGAAGCCCATGCCCAGGCCGCCGATCAGCACCCGTGAGTTCGGGCGCCCGGCGACCTTGTTGCAAGGGATCTGCGCCAGGGCGTCCTCGGAACCGTGCATGCGTGTGTTCATCAACTGGCCGCCGTCGCCGCCCTGGATCTTGATGACGAAATCCTCACCGTATTCGAACAGGCACAAGGCACCGCCGTTTTCAGGAATCGCAGTAGTGTCCAGCAGTACGAAACGTTTCATGGAGATCTCATTGAGGAAGGCAAAACGCCCCGGTTGGGAGTAGCCTGACGCCAGACAATAGCAATGGAGCCATTGATGAAGCGCACTATTCTAACGGTGATTGCCCAAGCGGCGCTCGCCCTCACCGCTGCCCTGGCGCTTGGTGCCGGCCCGGCTTTGGCCGACGAGCCGCAAAGTGCCCCGGTGGTGACCCCGGCGCCGACCCTCGGCACCCCGGGTACCGCGACCCCTACGCCTTATCCGCAAGTCACCCCGCCCAGCACGCCGAAAGCCGGCAGCAGTGGCAGCGCGCCCCTGCTGCCGCCGATCGACATGCCCAAGCCGCCCAAGGACCAGACCCTGCCAGGGCTGGAGCAGAACGACAGCAAACCCAAGGTTCAGGGTTGATGGATGTAGCGGGCGAGGGTACCCCGGGGCTCAGATCTGCTGCGCGAGCAACTGGCCGTCGGCCATGCGCAGCCGCTTTGACAGCGACACGGCCAGGGCGCGGATGATCTTGGCGGCGATCTTTGGCGCATCGTTGAGCATCTTCTCCAGGGAGTCCTTGCCCAGGTTGAGCAACTGGCAATGGCTGGCGGCCACGCAGGTAGCCGAACGTCGCTCGCCATCGAGCACCGCCATTTCGCCAAAGGCCCGGCCGCTGCGCAGGGTCGCGATGGTCAGGGGCTGGCCGTCGTGGTTGCGCTTTTGCACAGCTACCTGGCCGCTGTGGATGATGCACATGAAGCTGCCGGCATCGCCCTCATGAAAGATCGCTTCGCCCTCGGCGATGCTGCTGATGCTGAAGTAGCCGGCCGCAGCGTTGAAGTCGGCGGGCAACAACTGGTCGAACAGGCCGCAGTCCATCAGCCAGTCGCGGATCTCGTTGTTCAGTAAGGTGGGTTCGGACATGGGATCACGGTCTTTTTCTTGTGTCTGTTGCACGGGCGCAGGCCCGGTCCGGCGGTTGCCGGCGGCGTTCTGGGTTAAGACAGGTACGCCGCCGGGAGTTCCTCAGGTCAGGCCCAGAATGTTCAGGATAAAGGCGTATTCGAGGGCTACGTCACGTAATCCCTGGTAACGCCCGCTCATGCCGCCATGGCCGGCCCCCAGCTCGGTCTTGAGCAGCAGCGGGTTGCCGTCGGTCCTGGTGGCCCGCAACCTGGCCACCCATTTGGCCGCTTCCCAGTACTGCACGCGGCTGTCGTTGTAGCCAGCGATCACCAGGAGCGCAGGGTAGGCCTGGGCGCGCACGTTCTCGTAGGGCGCGTAGGCCTTGATCCGTGCGTAGACCTCGGGCTCCTCGGGGTTGCCCCATTCGTCGTATTCGGTGACGGTCAGCGGCAGCTCCGGGTCGAGCATGGTGTTGAGCACATCGACGAAGGGCACTTCGGCGATGGCGACCTTGAACAGCTCGGGGCGCTGGTTGAGTACCGCGCCGATCAGCAGGCCGCCGGCGCTGCCGCCACTGATGGCCAACTGCTGGGCGCTGGTCAGGCCCTGGGCGATCAAGTGTTCGGCGCAGGCGATGAAGTCGCTGAAGGTGTTCTGCTTGTGTTCCTGCTTGCCGGCGCGGTACCAGGCCTCACCCAACTCGCCGCCGCCGCGCACGTGGGCGATGGCAAAGGCCACGCCGCGATCGAGCAGGCTCAGGCGGGCGTGGGAGAACCAGGGGTCGAGGCTTTCGCCGTAGGCACCGTAGCCGTAGAGGTACAGCGGCGTCGGCTGGCCCAGGCAGTCGCGCTTGACCACCAGGCTGATGGGCACTTGGGTGCCGTCGGCGGCGGTGGCCCAGAGGCGCTGGCTGACGTAGGCCTCGGGGTCGAACGGGCCCAGTACCGGGGTTTCCTTCAGCACCTGCTGCTGGCCGTCGGCCAGTTGCAGCTGGCGTACCTGGGCCGGGCGGTTCAGGGCCTCGTAGCGCAGGCGGATGCGCTCGCTGGAAAACTCCAGGCTGTTCTGCACGTGCAGGCTGTAGGCCGCATCCGGCAGTTGCACGCGGTACACCGGCAGGTCCCGGGGGTGCACTTCGATGATCGGCAGGCCGCCTTCGCGCAGGCTCAGGGTCATGGCTGCGGCGTTGAGGGTCACGCCGTCGAGCATTACCTCGGGGTTGTGCGGCACCAGCAGTTGCCAGTCGTCCTGCTCGGGGATCGCGCCGTTGTCCGCGGCCTGGTAGAGGGCGAAGTTGATGCCGTCGCGGTTGCTGCGGATGAACCAGGTCCATTGGCCGTCCAGCAGGCCGTGGTCGACATCGTATTCATGGCCTTCGACCCGCGGCGCCAGGCAAGTGAACGGCAGCTGTGGCTGCGTGGCGTCCAGGGCCCAGGTCTCGCCGGTGGTCTTGCTGCCCAGGGACAGCAGCAGTTGGCGTTCGGAGCTGGAACGGTAGCAATGCAGGAAGAAGCGTCCGTCCGGCTCGTGGAACACTTCCTCGGCGGCGGTGCCATCCAGCCGGTAGCGCAACAGCTTGTGCGGGCGGTGGGTATCGTCCAGCTCGCCGAAGAACAGGGTCAGGCTGTCGTTGGCCCAGGTCATGCTGCCGTCGCAGTTGTCGAAGGACAGCTCGCTGACTTTGTCGCTGGCCAGCTCCTTGACGAACAGGGTGTAGATTTCCTCCCCAGTGGTGTCGAGGCTGTAGGCCAGGCGCTGGTGGTCGGGGCTGATGCTGAAGGCCCCGAGGGAGAAGAAGCCGCCATTGGCCAGGGCGTTGGGGTCCAGCAGCAGTTGCTCGCGGCTTTCGTCCACCGTCAGGCTGTCGTCCGCCGGGCGCGGGCAGCGGTAGTGGCGGGCGTATTCGTCGCCGGCGGTGGTGCGGGTGTAGTACAGGTATGGGCCCCAGGGCGAGGGCAGGGACAGGTCGGTTTCGAGGATCCGCCCCTTGATCTCCTGGAACAGCGTTTCACGCAGGGGCCCCTGATGCGCCAACTGGGCGTCCAGGTAGCTGTTTTCAGCCTTCAGGTAATCGAGCACCGCGTCGGTGTCGCGTTCCTGCAGCCAGGCATACGGGTCAGCGCCTTCGGCCTTGTGGGCAATCGGGGCGCTGCTGTCGTTGGCGGTTAAGGGCATGGGTGGCTCTCGGGCGATGACAAATGAGGGCTGGGCAGACGGCGGTGCAGCCTGACACGGCAAAAGTCGTTATCATAAGCGCCTCTTTGCCTGCCTTGCCATGGACACCATGACCGAGAACGACTATCTGATCGCCTGGGGGCTCTATGCCTTCGCCGCCTTGGGCTGCCTGCTGGTGTGGATGCGCCTGACCCGCTGGATGTGGCGCTGGCTGCGCGAACCGCTGCGAGTGCTGGTGGCGGTGCTGCTGTTCAGCCCGACCATCATCGACCCGGTCAAGGAAAAATTTGCCCCGGCCGTGGCCATCACCGCCCTGGATATAGCCTTCAAGGTCGGCAACAACGCCTGGCGTGCGGTATCCGACCTGTTCATGTACGGCATGATCGCCTTTGGCGTCTACCTGCTGTTCGTGCTGATCCGCTGGCCCATCGAGCGCGCGGCCAGGGAGCGCCGGGAACGCAACGAAGCGGCGAAAGCTGCCGCCAAGGCTGCCGAAGTGGAGGATGACCAGCCCTTCGGTGGCGCCGGCAATGACCGTTACGGCCGCCAGCCTGCAGCCGGTACCCCCCTGAATACGCGGGTCGAACCGCGTTTGTAACGCTGCCCCCGGCATTGAAGCGAGAGTCCGAGCATGTGTGAGTTGTTGGGCATGAGCGCCAATGTACCGACCGATATCGTCTTCAGCTTTACCGGGCTGATGCAGCGCGGCGGCCGCACCGGCCCCCATCGCGACGGCTGGGGCATCGCTTTCTATGAAGGCCGCGGCCTGCGCCTGTTCCAGGACCCGGCGGCCAGCAGCGAGTCGGAAGTGGCCAACCTGGTTCAGCGTTACCCGATCAAGAGCGAAGTGGTGATCGGCCATATCCGCCAGGCCAACGTCGGCAAGGTCTGCCTGGCCAATACTCATCCTTTTGTCCGCGAGCTGTGGGGCCGCAACTGGTGCTTTGCGCACAATGGCCAGTTGGCGGATTTCCAGCCCCAGGCCAGCTTCTACCGCCCGGTGGGCGATACCGACAGCGAAGCGGCTTTCTGTGACCTGCTGAACCGGGTGCGGGCCGCCTTTCCCGAGCCGGTGGAAATCGAGGAACTGCTGCCGACCCTGATCCAGGCCTGCAGCGAATACCGCAGCAAGGGCGTGTTCAATGGCCTGCTCAGCGACGGTGACTGGCTGTTCTGCTATTGCTCGACCAAACTGGCGCAGATCACCCGGCGCGCCCCATTCGGCCCGGCGCGGCTGAAGGATGTGGATGTGATCGTCGACTTCCAGGCCGAAACCACGCCCAACGACGTGGTCACGGTGATCGCCACTGAACCCTTGACCGAAAACGAAACCTGGACCCGCTACCAGCCGGGCCAGTGGAGCCTGTGGCGGCGCGGTGAATGCGTCAGCCATGGCCAGACCGAATAAGGACATCCCTATGTTGCTCAGTTATCTGCGGCTGGTGCTGTTCGCCGCCGGCCTGTTGATCGGTGTGCAAGTGCCGGGTTTCATCAGTGATTACGCCAAGCGCGTCGAGGCGCATCTGATCGAGTCGCAGCACAGCCTGCAGGGCTTCCAGGGCACCGCGCAGCAATTCTTCAAGGGCGACATGAACGCCCTGGTGGCCCATTACCGGGCCAGCGACGATCCGGTGTTTCGCAGCGATGCCGAGAGCCTGAGCGGCTTGCTCAGCCGCCAGCTGGCCCTGGACAAGCAATACCAGGCGATGCAGGGGCCCTGGTACATCCGCCTGCTGCAAGTGGCCCTGGCCCCTGACCCGGAAATCCGCAAGGAAACCTGGGACGGCTACAGCTACCAGATCCTGCTGACCCCGGAAGCCATGATCTGGGGCATCAGTGGCGCCTTGCTGCTGTCCTTCGGCCTGGAATGCCTGTACCGGCTGATCGACTGGGTAGTGCTGGGCGGCAAGCGCCTGCGCCAGAGCCGCCCGATTGAAGAGCGCGACCTCAAAGGCCTCTGACCCCCTGTAGGAGCCGGCTTGCCGGCGACGGGGGCCGCGTGGCTTGCGCCTGACTGAAGATCGCCTTCGCTGGCAAGCCAGCTCCTACGGGAGCCGTATCGATTTTGTTTTCTGTGTAGGAGCCGGCTTGCCGGCGAAAGCGGCGCGCCTGACACACCGCAGCGCGCGGTTCGCTGGCAAGCCAGCTCCTACGAGAGAGGGGATGGCGATGTTCACTGGGGTTCGCTGAGCACCAGGTAATCCGCGCCGACCTTCTGCCCATAGCGCTGCACCACGCGCTGGCACAGCTCGACTATGTCCTCCACCAATTCCACTCCCACCCGCCACGACACCACCACTTGCAGGTTCGGCGGGCGCTGTTCGATGGCCAGCAGGGTCAGTTCGCCCCGGGCCAGTTCCTCGCGCACCAGCACCGGCGGCAGGGCGCCGATGCCGAAGCCGTCCCGCAGCAGGCGGGTGATGGCCGACACCGAGTTGACGCAGTTGAGCCGCGGCGCCAGCACGCCGTTGGCCTGCATCAGGCTCAGCACCTGCTGGTGGGGCAGGGAGTTCTTCGAGTAGGTGACGATCCGTTCCCGGGCCAGCTCGGCGACGTTGGCGTAGTCGCGGTTGTAGATCGAGTTGCTGGCGGCGATCCAGCCCATGGGATAGCTGGCCAGTTCCAGGCTGCGGATGCTTTCCTGGCGCAGCAGGTCGGTTTGCAGCACCAGGTCCAGAAAGCCCTTTTGCAACTGTTCGCACAGGTTCAGCGACGTGTCGGCCACCAGCTCGATTTCCACCTGCGGGTAGTGGTCCATCATCTCCGCCACCAGGGGGCTGAGCCAGGTGTGGATCACCGTATCCATGACCCCGATGCGAACCCGCCCGACCTTGCTCGACGGCGCTTGGATGGACTGTTTCAGCACCTGCAGGGTGTCGAGCATCTGCTCGGCGTGCTCCAGCACCTTGACGCCTTCCGGGGTCAGGCTGACGCCCCGGGAGTCGCGCAGGAACAGCTTCACGCCCAGTTCGCCCTCCAGCACCGCGATGCGGCTGGAGATCGCCGCCTGGGTGGTAAAGAGTTTTTCCGCGGTGTGGCTGAAGCTCTTCAGCCGCGCGACCCAGACGAAGGTTTCGAGGAACTTGAGGTTCATGGGATCAACTTTTCTTATGCATAAGGGCAGTTTTTATTAGTTGGACGCAGTTGGCGCTCGAGCCGAAGAATGCGCCAACCCACGATATGCGTCGTCGGGGCCCAGAACAACACCAATAAATTACCCTGGAGATCGCCATGAGTGCGCCCGAAACACTGGCCGCCAAGGCCCCGCGCCGCGCCGGCCCGTTTGACTGGTACCGGGACATCAACCAGCAGGAGCGCCGGACATTCTGGAGCTGCAAGCTCGGTTATGGCCTGGATGGCATGGACACGCAGATGCTCAGTTTCGTGATCCCGACCCTGATCGCACTGTGGGGCATCACCTCCGCCGAAGCCGGGCTGATCCATACCAGTACCTTGCTGGCCTCCGCCCTGGGGGGCTGGATCGCCGGGATCCTCTCCGACCGCATTGGCCGGGTGCGCACGTTGCAACTCACGGTCCTGTGGTTCGCATTCTTTACCTTTCTGTGTGGCCTGGCGCAGAACTACGAGCAGTTGCTGATCGCCCGGACCCTGATGGGCTTCGGCTTCGGTGGCGAGTGGACCGCCGGGGCGGTACTGATCGGCGAGGTGATCCGTGCCAAGAACCGTGGCAAAGCGGTGGGCATGGTGCAGTCCGGCTGGGCCCTGGGCTGGGGCATAACGGCGTTGCTATATGCGCTGCTGTTCTCCCTGCTGCCGCCGGAAGACGCCTGGCGCGGGCTGTTCCTGCTGGGCATCCTGCCGGCGATCTTCGTGATTTTCGTCCGCCGCCTGGTCAAGGACCCTGAGGTCTATCGCCAAACCCGGGCCCGGGAAGAGCCCAGCAACCCGGCCCGGTTCTACGAGATCTTCGCCCCGGGGATCCTCAGCACCACCCTGCGCGCATCGCTGTTGGCGGCGGGGGCCCAGGGCGGCTACTACGCCATCACTTTCTGGCTGCCGACCTTCCTCAAGACCGAGCGTGGCCTGAGCGTGCTGAGCACCGGCGGCTACCTGGCCATGGTGATCTTCGGCTCCTACATGGGCTATGTGATCAGCGCCTACCTGACCGATATTCTCGGGCGCAAGAAGAACTTCGTACTGTTCGCCGCCGGCTCTTTCACCATCGTCCTGCTCTATACGCAAATGCCGGTGAGCAACGCGGTGATGCTCTGGCTGGGCTTTCCCCTGGGCTTTTTCGCCTCGGGCATCTTCAGCGGCATGGGAGCGTTCCTCACCGAACTGTTCCCCACCCGCATCCGCGGTTCCGGCCAGGGTTTCTGCTACAACAGCGGCCGGGCGCTGGCGGCGCTGTTCCCCCTGCTGATCGGCCTGCTCAGCCAGCATGTGCCGCTGGGCGCGGCCATCGGCACCTTTGCCGCGGTGTCCTACGGCGTGGTGGTGCTGGCAGCCTTGAGCCTGCCGGAAACCCGCGGCAAGGAACTTGAGGCACGCTAACTGATAATCTGCGGGGCATTGCCAGCGCTGCCCCGCAGCGGACCCCTTATAAAAACACAGGAACACTGACCATGAGCCGCCTGTTATTGAATTGCGACATCGGCGAAAGCTTTGGCAACTGGACCCTGGGCCTGGATGCCGAAGTCATGCCCTTTATCGACTGCGCCAACATCGCCTGCGGTTTCCACGCCGGTGACCCGGGCATCATGCGCAAGACCGTGGCCCTGGCCCTGGCCAATGGCGTGCGCATCGGTGCCCATCCGGCGTACCAGGACCTGGCCGGCTTTGGCCGCCGCTCCATGAGCTACTCGCCCGAGGAAATCCAGGACCTGCTGCACTATCAGATCGGTGCGCTGGACGGCATCTGCCGAGCCCAGGGCGGCCGGGTCGAGTACGTCAAACCCCATGGCGCGATGTACAACGACATGATGGCCAAGCCTGCGCAACTGCGGGCGGTGATCCAGGCCGTGGCAGCCTACGACCCGCAACTGCCGCTGATGCTCATGGCCACCCGCGACAACAGCGCGGCCCAGGCCCTGGGCGATGAGTACGGCGTGACCCTGTGGTTCGAAGCCTTTGCCGATCGCGCCTACGACAACGCCGGGCATCTGGTGTCGCGGCAGTTGCCGGGGGCGGTGCACCATGACGCGCAAACCATCCTCCAGCAGGCCCTGACCATCGCCCGCGGCGAGCCCCTGGCCGCCAGCGACGGCAGCGCCTTGCTGCTGCACGCCAACACACTGTGCGTGCATGGCGACAACGCCAGTTCGGTGGCGGCGGTGCAGCGCATTCGCGAGGCCCTGAACCAGCAGTCCGGCCTATGAAGCCACAGGTTGAAGTAGTCGCCATCGACTGCCTGATGGTGCGGCTGTTCGAGGTGATCGCCGAGGACAACATGCCCTGGATGCTGGCCGCCGCCGAAGGGCTGCGGCGGGCCTTCGGCGAGTCTCTGGTCGATCTGGTGCCGTCCTATACCACGCTGATGGTGCATTACGATTTGCTGGCGCTGAGCCCGTCCGAGGCCCGGCAGCGGATCGAGATCGCCTTGGCCGACCTGGCGCCCGGCACCACCCAGGCCGGGCGCGAGCACGTGCTGCCGGTGTGGTACGACCTCAGTGTCGGGCCGGAACTGGTGCTGTTGTCCCGGCGCAGCGGGCTGTCGGTGGCCGAGGTGATCGAGCGTCACAGCCAGCGTGAATATCAAGTGTTTGCCCTGGGCTTCGCTCCCGGGTTTGCCTTCATGGGGCTGGTGGAGGAGGCACTCGCGGCGCCGCGGCTGAACACCCCGCGCAAGCGGGTGGCGGCGGGCAGTGTGGGGATCGCCGAACGGCAGACCGCGGCTTACCCGGTGGTATCACCCGGGGGCTGGAACCTGATCGGCCGCACCCCGAGCCGGTTGTTCGACCGCGAGCGCGACGGCTACAGCCTGATGCAACCGGGGGACCGGGTGCGCTTTGCCCCAGTGGAGCGGGCCGAGTTCCTGCGCCTGGGGGGCGATGACACGCCACTGGAGGTGCCGGCATGAGCCGACTGACGATCGAGGCCAGCACCCCGCTGTGCCTGCTGCAGGATGCCGGGCGCTTTGGCGTGCGCCACCTGGGCGTGACCCAGGGCGGCGCGCTGGACTGGGTGTCGATGTCCTGGGCCAACTGGCTGCTGGGCAATGCCCTGGATGCGCCGGTGGTGGAAATCACCCTGGGCGGTTTCACCCTGCAGGCCGAGGACTATTGCCTGCTGGCTTTGGCCGGGGCTGATCTTGGGGCCTATGTGGATGAGCGGCCTTTGACCCCGGGGCGCAGTTTCATCCTGCAAAAGGGCCAGCGGCTGCGATTCACCCAGCCATTTTCTGGGGCCCGGGCCTATCTGGCCGCCCCTGGCGGTTTCGACGCGCCCAAGGTGTTGGGCAGTTGCGCCAGTGTGTTGCGTGAAGCCCTGGGTGGCCCCGATGGTTATGGCCGCGCCCTGAGCGAGGGTGGGGTGTTGAGTTATTCGGGAGCTGGCGGTGCGCTCAAGAGCCTGTCGGCGGAGCAACTGCCGGATTGGCAATCCGCTGCACCGCTGGAGGTGATCCTGGGGGCGCAGATCGGCCAGTTCAGCGGTTTGAGCCTGTTCGATGCCTTCAATAGCAGTTGGAGCCTGGACAGCCGGGCCGACCGCATGGGCGCGCGCTTGCTCGGGCCGGTCTTGCAGTACCAGGGCCGGCCGATGATTTCCGAGGGCATTCCCCTGGGGGCGATCCAGGTGCCGCCGGACGGCCAGCCGATCATCCTGCTCAATGACCGGCAGACCATTGGCGGCTATCCGCGATTGGGAGCGTTGACGCCGCTATCACTGGCGCGGTTGGCGCAGTGCCTGCCGGGCAGCGAAGTGCGCCTGGCGCCGGTGGTACAGGAGACGGCGCATCGGCAGCAGGTGGCGTTCCTGCGCCGGTTCGGGTGAGGGGCTGAAAGCTTCGCCGGCAAGCCGGCTCCTACATCGCCCTGTAGGAGCCGGCTTGCTGGCGAACGGGTTTATTTGGACAGGAAGCGCATGCCTTCTTCCAGGCCACGCAGGGTCAGGGGGTACATCTGGTCTTCGATCAACTCGCGAACGATATTGGTCGAAGCGGTGTAGCCCCAGGTGTCCTTGGGATAGGGGTTGATCCAGATGAGCTTCTTGTACTTCTCCATGAAGCGCTGCATCCACACGTAGCCGGCTTCTTCGTTCCAGTGCTCCACGCTGCCGCCGGCCTGGGTGATTTCATAGGGCGCCATGGCGGCATCGCCGACGAAGATCACTTTGTAGTCGGCGCCGTACTTGTGCAGCAGGTCCTGGGTCGAGGTGCGCTCGGAGCCGCGGCGCATGTTGTTCTTCCACACCGACTCATAGATGAAGTTGTGGAAGTAGTAGTACTCCAGGTGCTTGAACTCGGTCTTGCAGGCCGAGAACAGTTCCTCGCAGATCTTCACGTGGGCATCCATGGAACCGCCGATGTCGAACAGCAACAGCAACTTGATGCTGTTGCGCCGTTCCGGGCGCATCTGGATGTTCAGCAGCCCGGCATCCCGGGCGGTGTGGTCGATGGTGCCGTCGATGTCCAGCTCCTCCGCCGCACCCTGGCGCGCGAACTTGCGCAGCCGGCGCAGGGCCACCTTGATGTTGCGGGTGCCCAGTTCCACCGAGTCGTCGAGGTTCTTGTACTCGCGCTGGTCCCAGACTTTCACCGCCTTGCCCTGGCGCTTGCCGGCATCGCCGACGCGGATGCCTTCCGGGTTGAAGCCACCGGAGCCGAACGGGCTGGTGCCGCCGGTGCCGATCCACTTGTTGCCGCCGGCATGGCGTTCCTTCTGTTCTTCCAGGCGTTTCTTGAACTCTTCGATGAGCTTGTCCAGGCCGCCCAGGGACTGGATCTGCGCCCGCTCTTCATCCGTCAGCGAGCGCTCGAACTCCTTGCGCAGCCAATCCTCGGGGATCAGCGCCTGCAGGTGGTCGTCGAGTTTTTCCAGGCCGTTGAAGTAGGCGCCGAAGGCCCGGTCGAACTTGTCGAAATGCCGTTCGTCCTTCACCAGGATCGCCCGGGCGAGGTAGTAGAACTCGTCCATGTCGGCGAAGGTCACGCGCTGCTTGAGCGCGTTGATCAGGTCCAGCAGCTCGCGCACCGACACCGGCACCTTGGCCGCGCGCATTTCATTGAACAGGTTGAGCAGCATGGCATCAGCCTCTTAACGACTACCGCGACGGCTCATGAACGCCAGGCGTTCGAGCAATTGCACATCCTGCTCGTTCTTCACCAGGGCGCCGGCCAGGGGCGGGATGGCCTTGGTCGGATCGCGCTCGCGCAGCACCGCTTCGCCGATGTTGTCGGCCATCAGCAGCTTGAGCCAGTCCACCAGTTCCGAGGTCGAGGGCTTCTTCTTCAGGCCCGGCACTTTGCGCACATCGAAGAACACGTCCAGGGCTTCGCTGACCAGGTCCTTCTTGATGTCCGGGTAGTGCACATCGACGATCTTCTGCAGGGTGGTGCGGTCGGGGAAGGCGATGTAGTGGAAGAAGCAGCGACGCAGGAAGGCGTCCGGCAGCTCTTTCTCGTTGTTGGAGGTAATGATGATGATCGGCCGCTGCTTGGCCTTGATGGTCTCGTCGATCTCGTAGACGTAGAACTCCATCTTGTCGAGTTCCTGCAGCAGGTCGTTGGGGAACTCGATGTCGGCCTTGTCGATCTCGTCGATCAGCAGGATCACCCGCTCCTCGGATTCGAAGGCCTCCCACAGCTTGCCCTTCTTCAGGTAGTTGCGGATGTCGTGCACCTTGTCCACGCCCAGTTGCGAATCGCGCAGGCGGCTGACCGCGTCGTACTCGTACAGGCCCTGGTGGGCCTTGGTGGTGGACTTGATGTGCCAGGTGATCAGCTTGGCGCCGAAGGATTCGGCCAGTTGCTCGGCAAGCATGGTCTTGCCGGTGCCGGGTTCGCCCTTGACCAGCAGCGGACGCTCCAGGGTGATGGCGGCATTGACTGCCAGCTTCAGGTCATCGGTGGCGACATATGCGCTGGTGCCTTCGAACTTCATCTGCAATTCCTCGAACGGTGACGGCGAGCTGCCCGGGGCAGGTCGATTGAATGGGGAGTGATGGCGCGACTATAACGCGCTGCCCGGTCGACTGTGAACGTGGACGCCCCATTCAGTCTCTGAATGGAGCGTCACGGGGTGACTCAGTCAGGCGACGGCTTGGGCTGCTCGTAGCGGGCATTGAAGGCCTGGATGAAACCGTTGCGCAAGATCTGCAAAAACGCCTGGAACGCGCTGATATCTTGCTGGTGCACACTGCCGCTGAGTTCGACCCGGGTGGCGAACTGGTTCTTGCGCTGGTTCTTCAGGAGGTTCTCCCCGGCGCCCACCAGGGCCTCCCACACCGAGCGGAAAATGCTCTTGTTGCGGTTCTCCACGTCCTGCTGCCAGTTGAAGACTTCCACGTCCCGCAACAGCGGCTTGATATAGCCGTGCAACTGGCCCTTCTCGGCCTGGGCTTCGATCACCACGTCACCGTGCCCGGCATTGAAGTCGAACTTGCCGTAGGCCGAGGCGAAGTCGTTGAAGCGCTTGAGCTCGATATCCCGGGCCCGCAGGCGGAACTCGAAGTTCTCGAAGTTGCTCAAGGGGTCGAAGGTGGCGGTGCTTTCCATGGGCGCCTGGCCCTGGAGCAGGGCCTTGCCGTCGAAGCGCGCATCGCGCTTGCCCTGGGTGTCCACCACGTTGGTCAGGTTGTAGAAGCTGGCGTTGACCTGGGTCGCGCCGATGTTCACCGGCGGCTTGGAGCTGAAGTTGCGAAAGTGGATCTTGCCGTCATCGATCCGCACTTCGTCGAGGGTGATGGGCAGCAGCTTGCCCAGTTGGGCCCGCCAGTCGGTGCCCTCACCGGTCTGCGATGCCTGCTTGTCGGCCCCGCCGTCGACGAAGTTCAGCTCCGGCTGGATGAACTGCACCTTGGCCACTACCGCGTGGTCGTACCACAGCGAATGCCAGCTCACCGAGAGGTCGATCAGCGGCGCCTTGACGAAGGGCACCGGCACCTTGCCGCTGACCTTGACGATCTCCAGGCCATTGATGCGGTAGGCGCCGCGCCACAGGGCCAGGTCAATGTCGCTGATGCGTCCGCGGTAGTCGCCCATGTCCGCCAGCTTGTCGTTCAAGTAGTCGCGCACCAGGTAGGGCAGGGCGATATGCAGGGCCACCAGCAGCACCACCAGGCTTGCCAGGACCCACAGGGGCCAACGGTAACGAGCTTTCATGATCAGCAGCCTCCAGCCGTATACAGGCATTGACTGCGTCCGTTGGCAGACGTTCGAGTCAATGTTCCCGGGGTGGCCTGGGGCGCAGGTTCGGGGAACGCAGGAGCCGGGCCATGAACTCGGCGTCGCTGATGTGTCTCTTGCATAGGCGCGACCGGCCCGGCTGGCCCGGGTGTTGCGCGACTGGACGCTCAAGGGCGCCAGGCATACCCTTGGGGACTTCTTCACTGCTGCATAAGGACCCAGCCATGAGCCGAATTTTTGCTGATAACGCCCATTCCATCGGCAATACGCCCTTGGTGCAGATCAACCGCATCGCCCCGCGCGGGGTGACCATCCTGGCCAAGATCGAAGGGCGCAACCCGGGCTATTCGGTGAAGTGCCGGATCGGCGCGAACATGATCTGGGACGCCGAAAGCAGCGGCAAGCTCAAGCCGGGCATGACCATCGTCGAGCCCACGTCGGGCAACACCGGGATCGGCCTGGCCTTCGTCGCCGCCGCCCGTGGCTACAAGCTGATGCTGACCATGCCGGCGTCCATGAGCATCGAGCGGCGCAAGGTGCTCAAGGCCCTGGGCGCCGAGCTGGTGCTCACCGAGCCGGCCAAGGGCATGAAGGGGGCGATCGAAAAGGCGGCGGAAATCGTTGCCAGCGACCCGGCCAGGTACTTCATGCCGCAGCAGTTCGATAACCCGGCCAACCCGGCGATCCACGAAAAGACCACCGGTCCGGAAATCTGGAACGATACCGACGGCGCGGTGGACGTGCTGGTGGCCGGGGTTGGCACAGGGGGCACCATCAGCGGTGTGTCGCGCTACATCAAGAAGACCCAGGGCAAGCCGATTCTCTCGGTGGCGGTGGAGCCGGCGACTTCTCCGGTGATCACCCAGAAACTCGCCGGTGAAGAGATCAAGCCCAGCCCCCACAAGATCCAGGGCATCGGTGCCGGTTTCGTGCCCAGGAACCTGGACCTGGCGATGGTCGACCGGGTGGAGCTGGTGACCGATGAAGAGTCCAAGGCCATGGCCCTGCGGCTGATGCAGGAAGAGGGCATCCTCTGCGGCATCTCCTGCGGCGCGGCGATGGCGGTGGCGGTACGCCTGGCGGAAACCCCGGAAATGCAGGGCAAGACCATCGTGGTGATCCTGCCGGACTCCGGTGAGCGCTACCTGTCGAGCATGCTCTTCAGCGACCTGTTCACCGAGCAGGAAAACCAGCAGTAAGCACGGATCAGGCATTCGCCCGCAGGAGCCGGCTTGCCGGCGAATGCTGACCCATATCAGGCCAGGGCCTGGCTGCTTATGCTACTTAACGCCTTTGTTGCATAACCGTTAACGCTGAATGTTGGGTTGTGCGGGTTTTTCCAGGGCCCAGGAGTGTTTATCATTGCCGGCTGCCAGGTCGGGTGAACGCTCCCCCTACAGGTGCCTATTTCCAAGGAGTCGTTGCATGAGCTTTTCCTTTACCGCCAAGGTCGCGGTGTTGTCGCTGTTCGTCGGCAGCATTCTCTACGTGCACCTGCGCGGCAAGGCGCGTCTGCCGGTACTGCGCCAGTTCGTCAACCATTCGGCGCTGTTCGCCCCCTATAACGCCCTGATGTACCTGTTCTCCGGGGTGCCTTCCAAGCCGTACCTGGACCGCAGCAAGTTTCCCGAGCTGGACATCCTGCGGGACAACTGGGAAGTGATCCGCGAAGAGGCCATGCACCTGTTCGACGAGGGTTACATCCGCGCCGCCGAGAAGAACAACGATGCCGGTTTCGGTTCCTTCTTCAAGAAGGGCTGGAAGCGCTTCTACCTCAAGTGGTACGACAAGCCGCTGCCTTCGGCCGAGGCCCTGTGCCCGAAGACCGTCGAGCTGGTGAGCGCGATTCCCAACGTCAAGGGCGCGATGTTCGCGCTGTTGCCCGGCGGCAGCCACCTCAACCCGCACCGCGATCCCTTCGCCGGTTCCCTGCGTTATCACCTGGGCCTGTCGACCCCCAACTCCGATGCCTGCCGGATCTTCGTCGATGGCCAGGAGTACGCCTGGCGCGACGGTGAAGACGTGATGTTCGACGAGACCTACGTGCATTGGGTGAAGAACGAAACCGAGATCACCCGGGTGATCCTGTTCTGCGACATCGAGCGTCCGCTGAGCAGCCGCCTGATGACCCGCATCAACCGCTGGGTCAGCGCCCAACTGGGCCGCGCCACCGCGCCGCAGAACCTGGACGACGAGCGTGTCGGCGGGATCAACCAGGCCTACGCCTGGAGCAAGCGCTTCAGCGACAGCTTCAGTGGCGTGGTCAAGCAGTGGAAGCGCCGCCATCCCAAGCTGTACCGCATCCTGCGCCCGGTGCTGGCAGTGGTGGTGCTGGTAGTCCTGTGGAAGTGGCTGTTCGGATAAATCTTGCAATGAATATCGGGCGCTGGTTATATTCGGCGTCCGATGAGTCCAGCGACTCAGGTTTTTCCTCTCTCGAGAACCATCAGTACATGGCCTTTTCCCTTCTCAGCGCGGTAGTGGTTTCAGCGGTCAACGCTGGCGTCGTGCCGTGCGGGAATCAGCAGCCTGTGCAGATCGGTCATTACCCCCCACCTGTCAGTAGCACGCCGGTGTACGCAGTCGTATCACCGCCGGGCGTTGGCTTCTCGGGCTGATCAGCAACCGCTGCTGCTCCCTGCGCCCGCCTGAAAAAAACACTACTGAACTTCAGCCTCGGCTGAATTGGCTTCTTGCCTGATTACAGGTGGTTTTCATGTTGCTCATTTCAAAAAAGTCCGCGCTCGCGGCCGCTTCCACGAGCCTGTTCGTCCTGCTCTGGAGCAGTGGCGCCATCTTCTCCAAATGGGGCCTGGCCCACGCTTCACCCTTTGCCTTCCTGCTGCTGCGCTTCGTCATTGCCCTGATCGGCCTGATGCTGCTGGCGCCCCTGCTCAAGCTCAGGTTGCCCCGGGGGCGCCGGGCCATGGGCTTTGCCGTGGCCACCGGCCTGGTGCTGCTGGGGGCCTACCAGATCTTCTACATCCTGGCCCTGGACCTGAAGGTGACCCCCGGGGTCATGGCCACCATCATGGGGGTGCAGCCGATCCTCACGGTGGTGCTGATGGAGCGCCAGCGCTCCTGGAGCCGGCTGTTTGGCCTGAGCCTGGGGCTGGCCGGGCTGGTGATGGTGGTCTACCAGAGCATCGGCCTGGCGGGGATGTCCATCACCGGCATGCTGTGCGGGCTGCTGGCCCTGGTCAGCATGACCGCCGGTTCGATCATGCAGAAACGCATCACCGACAATCCCCTGGGCACGCTGCCGGTGCAGTACCTGGCAGGGCTGCTGCTGTGCGCGCTGTTCGTGCCGTTCCAGCCGTTTCACTTCGAGCACAGCGCAGGTTTCGTGATTCCACTGCTGTGGATGGGGCTGGTGGTGTCGGTGCTGGCCACGCTGTTGCTGTATCGGCTGATTGCCCAGGGCAACCTGGTGAATGTCACCAGCCTGTTCTACCTGGTGCCCGCGGTGACCGCGCTGATGGACTACCTGTTCTTCGGCAACCGCCTGGGGCTGCTGAGCCTGGTGGGCATGGGCCTGATCATCGTCGGGCTGGTGTTCGTGTTCCGCAAGCAGCCTTGACCGCCCTGGGCGGCGTGAGCTCTGCGCGCCGTCGCTGACGACACCGGCCGGGTGCAATGCCCGGTCGGTTGTTTTCCCTATTTATGGCATGAAGGGTCGACTTTTATGTCGAATGGTGGCCATATGGCATCATTGTCGAAAAGGTACTCGCCAACAGCATTGGGACAGGGCTTCAGCGCCGCGTGAGGCAGCTCGAAGAGTCGCCTGAGCAACGCTTGCAGGTGATTTTGATAACCAGTTGATTGGACTTCTTTTCTAATGCTTCCAAACAGTCCATCAGACTTTTCTCAAAATCTAAAGCCCGTACCTAGACTGACGATACAGTCCTTACACACAAGGAGAGTCAGGATGAACGTAGCGCTTGCTTCCACTGCTTTGAGTCTGTTCCTTGGGCTATCGGGCAGTTGCCTTGCCGCCACTCCCTCAGGGCAAGGCATCATCCGTTTTTACGGCAAGATCGTAGAGTCCAACTGCACCTCCAATGCTGCCAGCGATGGGCTGAACTTGCGGCAGTGCCCTCAGGGCTCGCGCGGGGGATCCATTGACGTTCGGCGGGTCGACCCGCTGGCCAGCGCCAGCGGCCCGGGAAACTCCGTAGTCAAGGTCAAGCTCCTGGCCGACAGCGGGCGCGAGGGGCGCTATTACGACCAGCACTATGCCGTTATCGACCAGGCCGGCAAGGCCGTGACCTCGGGCGCCTACCTGATCACCCTGAGTGTTCCTTGAAGCCGCAGCCGTCGGCAGCCTCTGGCCATAGCACGCCAAGCTGAGGGCCTGGCTGCCGCCCGATCAGCGATATGGCGCGGCGTAGCCGCCGCACCGTGGTCATGGCCGGGTCAGAACTGGTAGCTAGCGTTCAGGCGCAGGCCGTGCTCGCTGGACGCATCACCCAGTTGCGCGCTGTATGCGGCGCCCAGGCTCAACTCAGGGGTCAGCCGGGTTTCCACGCCCGTTTCGAGTACTGCACTGTTGCGTGAATAGGCCACGCCTTCGACACGGAAAGCATCACTTGCGTCGAAACGATAGGTGTTGGCCGGTGTAGCGCCGGCCAAGGCATGTTTCCAGCCGGCACTGGCAAAGAGGCTGAGCGACTTGCCGCTGTCCAGTGGCTTGCTGGCACTGGCACGCAACCCCAGGGTGGCGAACGTTTGTTGGTCCGAGACCTGTTTGGCGCTCAGGGCCGCGAGGCCCCCATGTTCCTTGAAGCCATCGCTCTTGACCTGCACGTGGGTCAGGTTGGCAAAGGGTTCCAGCTGTACTGAAGGGCCGAAGTCCAGGCGCCGGCCCACTTCACCGAACGCCTGCAGGGTGCCGGCTTGATGGGTGGACTGCAGATGGTCGCTATAGCCGGCAAAGTTCACCGAACGCTTGGCGTCGATCCGGCTCCAGGTGTAGGCCAGGCCGCCACGCAGGTCGAAGTCGCTGACCTGGGCCCCGCCATAGACCCCCAGGTGGATATTGTCGTTGTCGCTGGAAGCATCCCGTGACGAGCTTTTCAGTTCCGTTCGGCTGTAACCGGTTAACGCGCCGATATGACCGCTGTCACCGACCTGGGTGTCGACACCGGCGAGCACGCCCTGGGTGTCGCTGCGCAATCTGGCGACATTGCTGCCCCCCTTGAGCTCCCCCCAGTTGCCCAGCGTGGTGATCCAGGGGGTCAGGCCTGAATCGCTGTCACGGCTGGCGCCACTGTCCTGGGTGGCGGTCACCGAACGTAGGCGACTGTTTGCCGCGTCGCGGACCAGGCGGCTGTCCTGGATCAGCGCCGAACGGGTCGAACTGTGGAAATCCCCGGACAGTTGCTCGAAGGCCGCGCGGGCCTGGTGATCGTCGGGCAGGTAGGCGATGGCCTCGAATAGTTTGTTGTGCACCGGTGGCGTCAGAGCCGGTACGGCAGAACCCTTCAGGCTTTGCAGCGCAGTGGCCGTGGCGCGCTGGTTGCGCGAGAGGGCGGCGTCCTGGAACAGACGGGTCTGCTGTACATCCAGGTAGGCGTTGTGGCTGTCGTAGTTATCCACCAGATTGTAGAACGTCGAGACTCGGGTATCGCCGGTCAGGTTGTAGCGACCGCTCAGGCCCTGCTGGGTCGCGAGGATCAGGTAGCGCCTGTCCAGCTCGTAGCGGGCGCTGTCGAGCTTGTCGGCGTTGACGATGCTGCCGGCGTCCAGCCGCGCTGCGCCGTTCACCTGCAGTCGGTCGTTGGCGCCAGTGCTCAGCAGTTCGGTGTAGAAGGTCGAGCCGCTGTGCTGGTCCAGGTTGCCAGACACGGTGAGGGTGCCGATGTCGTTGCCCGGGGCCACTGTGGCACCGTCGTGCAGGGTGACATTGCCGACCTGGCCATTGCCGGCCAGGGTCGCGCCCGCATGCACGTCGGTGGAGCCACCGAGGGTGCCGTTGACGGCGAGGATACCGGCTTCGACCTGGCTTTGGCCGTGGAAGTTGGAACTGTTGCCGCTCAGTTCGGTGCGGCCGGTACCGCGCTTGTTGAGCGTACCGCTACCCGCCATTGAGCCCCCGAAGCGGTAGCTGTCGGCGCGGTTCAACACCAGGCTGCCGGGCGCATCGATCTGCACGTCACCGAGAATCGAGCCGCTGCGGCCGCCGCTTGTGCCGGCACCCAGTTGCAGGGTGCCGTTGCTGATCAGCGTGCCGCCGCTGTAGGTGTTTTCTGCGGTGAGCACGGTGGTACCGGTGCCACGTTGCTCGACCGAGCCGCTACCGGAAATCACCTGGTCGTACTGGTACGAGTTGTTGCGATCGAACACCACCTGGCCATCGTTGCCGATATCGCTCAGTACTGCGCCGGCACTGCCGTTGTGGGCGCCGATGTGCAGGCTGGCGTTGCGATCGACCTGCACCTGTCCGGCCATGGCGTTGTTCAGCAGCAGTTCGCCACCCTGGACATGCAGTTCGCCGCTGAAGGTGCTGGAGTCACCGTTGAACAGGGTCTGTCCGGCGATGTGGCTGATGCGTCCATGGCCTTCGAAGCCGGCGTCGAACGAGTGGTCGCTGTCGCTATGGTTGAACTGGACCAGCCCCTGGCCCAGGCCGAAGATCACCCGTGCGGCATCCAGTTGGCCCGCAGCCCGAGCGTCAGCGGCATTGGCGCTGGCCGCCCCCACATAGAGCGCAGCGCTGGCGCTGGCGTCCCGGGCAATCTGCAGGGCGCCGCTGCCGACCCTGGCCTGGCCTTGATCGGCCAGCGTCAGGGCCGCCTTGCCGCTCTGGCCCAGGGTCATGTTGCCGGAGACGTTCAATTGGCTGCCTGCGCCACTGATGTTGATAGCGCTGGTGGCGCCCGGGTCGGCCGCCACAATGCTGTCCCGAGCGTTGACCTGAGCGCCGTTGCCGACGGTCAGCGAACCGTTGCCGGCACCGCCGACAGTCAATGTCTTGTCGCTGGTCAGGGTTGCGCCGCCATCGACGTTGAGCGCGCCAGATGCACCCTGCTCGGCGCTGATCAGAGCATTGCCCTGGGTGTGGGCTCGCGAGCCGCTGCCCAGGTTCAACTCGCCGGACCCGCTTTTGCCGACGATCAAGTCACCGGCTGTGCCCAGTCTTGCGCCGTTGTTGAATGAGGCCTTGCCCACGGCGCCTTGTACGCTGCCCAGGGTGAGTGCGTCGGCGATTTCCAGCCAGCCGTTGCCGCCCACATTCAACTGGCCCAGGCCATTGCTACTGGTGCCGACGTTGAGACTGCCGATCATTTGTGCGCTATCCAATTGCGCGACATCGTTGGTTCCCCTGCTGAGCGGCCTGTCAACGTTGACGACTTCATTGCTGGCGGGAGCGCCCTTGCTCCAGTTGCCATTTCTTTCCCAGGCGTTGTCTTCGTTGACCCGATAGGCGTTGCCGTTCGGGTCGACTGCCAGGTGGTAGGCATCCCCGGTCCAGGTCGTCTCGGCAAGGACCGCGGGGGATAACGAACTCAGTGCTAGAGCAACAGCGGTCGTGGTACTGGCGTATTTGAAATGGTTCTTTTGCAACATTTTATTCTTCAAGGCGATGCCTGTTCAGTCGAGGGTTTGAAAACAACATTGAGCGTGTTGGCAAATAGCGTTGTGCAAGGGGGGAGTTACAGCGTTGGAGGGGCTAACTCTCGAGACGAAATAAGAACTATTGGGTTGTGAGTTGTCCTAGGCTCGTGCTGTAAAAAAGTCCGACTCGAGTGTTGTATTCATGCAAGTTCTGGCGGTGTTGGAACGGTCCGGGAAGTTGCAATGGGTTCGGTGGTTCAAAGAGGATAGGGGCGTGCTACAGGCAGGGGCAGAGGGGAGATGGAGTATTTCGGGGGAGTAAGGAATATCTGATTAAAGGCGCAGAATCGTCTTTGTTATTTGTAGGTTGTTTAAGTTGTTTTAGATTGGAAGTGTCTGATACTTGATTTCTGGATCAGTAGAATTTCATCTTTCCAGATTTTTTGCGGGGGAGTGTGACGAGGATGGAAGTGTGTTTTAGATGAGGCGGTGGGGGGAGTGCTTGAAAGTTGTTTTTAACTTTCCTTGTTATTCCACCACCGCAGGTATCTGGGGGAGATCAGCGATCGGTCAGCTATTCGCTCGGGATGGCCCGGGGTCCCGGCCTGAGCACCAGCCACAGCGCGGCGGCAATCAGCGCGCCGCCATACAGGTGGGCCATGGACAGCGGCTCGTCCAGCAGCAACGCGCCCCACAGTACGCCGAATGGCGGGATCATGAAGGTCACGGTCATCGAACGCACCGGGCCGATGGCGCTGAGCAGGCGGAAATACAGCACGTAGGCAAACGCGGTGCAGCCCAGCCCCAGCCCCAAAAGCGATAGCCATACGCTCCAGCCACCCCAGCTGGGGGGCGGCTGGCTGATGGCGTTGTAGGCGAACAGCGGCAACAGCAGCAGGGTCGCTCCCAGCATGCTGCCCAGGGCCGACAGGCGGCTGTCCAGGCCGCCGGCCTGGTCCAGCCAGCGTCGGGCGAGGAACCCGGCGAAGCCGTAGCAGGTGGTGGCCATCAAGCAGGACAGGGCGCCCAGCAGCAGGTCTCGGTCGAAGGCCACGGGGCCGGCGCGGGTCAGGATGCCGACGCCGAGCAGGCCCAGGCAGACCCCGGCGAATTTGCTCGGGGTCAGGCGTTCATGGAAAAACAGGCCGCCGATCAACACCCCCATCAACGGCGTGGTGGCATTGAAGATCGCCGAGTAGCCGGCGGGCAGCACCTGGGCCGCCACCGAGTACATCGTCGCGGGTATCCCGGAGTTGATCACCCCGAGCAGCAGCACGGTCTTGAGCTTGCCGCGAAAGTTCCAGTCGACCCGCATCAACGCCAGCATCACCAGCAGCCCGAGCGCGGCGATGGACACCCGGAAGAAGGCCGTGGGCACGCTGCCCAGTACCGGGGCGATGATGCGCATGAACAAGAAGCTCGCGCCCCAGATGGCGGCCAGCGACAGCAGGCGCAGCAGATCGACAGGTTTCACAGGAGGTTCCTTGGGTTCGGGGCGAGGGATCTTGCCCAGCGTGGCCGGGCATGGCAAACCTTATTGGCGCACTGGGCGAAGAAAACCCGCACCCCGATTGTTGCGTTCAATCCTGCGTTGCAGAGGCCTGGAGACAGAGCGACCGCCGGGTCATTTTTCGGCGTACGTCCCATCACAAAAATACGCTTCTCTTCACCTCGTTTCACTGGCTAAGCTCTGGCATCGTAAATTCCCGCAGAGGTCTCTTTATGTCGCAGTCATGGCCCGCCGCCGATATCGCTCGAATGATCCTCGATGGCTTCGACGACTACCGCGAGCATTTTCGCCAGATCACCGACGGTGCCCGGCAACGCTTCGAGCAGGCGCAGTGGCAGCAAGCGCAAAAGGCCTCGGCAGCGCGGATCAACCTGTATGAAGAGAAGGTGGGCGAGACCGTGGCGCGCCTGCACCAGGCCTTCAGCACCGAGTCGCTGATGGATGTCAGCCAGTGGCCACTGGTGAAAAGCGCCTACATCAGCCTGATCGACCTGCGCTTTGACGATGAGCTGTCCGAGACCTGGTACAACTCGATCTTCTGCGGCCTGTTCAGCCACGACCTGATCAGCGACGGCTGCATGTTCATCCACACCACCCGACCCAGCCTGCGCCGGGCCCGGGCCGCGCAGACCCGCAGCTACAAGCCCCAGGGCGAACTGGCGACGATGCTCGAACAGGTGTTCGCCGACTACCGCTTCAGCGAGGACTACGCCGACCTGCCGGGGGACCTGCGGCGCCTGGAGGCGCAATTGCGGGAGAACCTGCCGGACTGGGTGTGCAAGGACCCGGAACTGACCCTGGAACTGTTTTCCTCGGTGCTCTACCGCAACAAGGGCGCCTACCTGGTGGGGCGCATCTTCACCCATGAAGAACAGTGGCCGCTGGTGATCCCGCTACTGCACCGCGAAGGCCGGGGGATCCAGATCGACGCGCTGATCACCGACGAGGCGGACGTCTCGATCATCTTTTCCTTCACCCGTTCCTACTTCATGGTGGACGTGCCGGTGCCGGCGGAATTCATCGGCTTCCTCAAGCGCATCCTGCCGGGCAAGCACATCGCCGAGCTGTACACCTCCATCGGTTTCTACAAGCACGGCAAGTCGGAGTTCTACCGTGCCCTGATCAACCACCTGGCCAGCACCGACGATCGCTTCATCATGGCCCCCGGGGTGCGCGGCATGGTCATGAGCGTGTTCACCCTGCCGGGCTTCAACACCGTGTTCAAGATCATCAAGGACCGCTTCTCGCCGTCGAAGAACGTCGACCGGGCCACGGTGATCGAGAAATACCGGCTGGTGAAAAGCGTGGATCGGGTGGGCCGCATGGCCGATACCCAGGAGTTCGCCGACTTCCGCTTCCCCCTGAGCAAGTTCGACCCGGCGTGCCTTGAGGAACTGCTGGAAGTGGCGCCCTCCACGGTGGCGGTGGAAGGCCAGACGGTACTGATCCGCCACTGCTGGACCGAGCGGCGCATGACCCCGCTCAACCTCTACCTGGAGCATGCCAACGAAGCCCAGGTGCGCGAGGCCCTGGAGGACTACGGCCTGGCGATCAAGCAGCTGGCGGCGGCCAACATCTTCCCCGGCGACATGCTGCTGAAGAACTTCGGCGTCACCCGCCATGGCCGGGTGGTGTTCTATGACTACGACGAAATCTGCTTCCTCACCGAAGCCAACTTCCGCCACATTCCGGCCCCTCGTACCCCGGAAGATGAAATGGCTTCCGAACCCTGGTATTCCATCGGCCCCCACGACGTGTTTCCCGAGGAGTTCCCGCCGTTCCTGTTCGCCGATGCCGGCCAGCGCAAGCTGTTCGACCAGCTGCACGGCGAGCTGTACAACGCCGATTACTGGAAGGGCCTGCAGGAGGCCATCCGCGCCGGCAAGGTGATCGATGTCTTCCCTTACCGGCGCCAAGGCCTGGAAGACGAATAAATAGACGTGCAGGAGCCGGTTTGCCGGCGAGGGCGCCCTCACTGGCCCCTTCGCCGACAAGCCGGCTCCTACGTATTGCATGGACTTTTCTGCGACAATCGCGCCCTGCCTAAATAGACGACCCTTGCGTACCTGATGACTGACGAATCGCCTGCAATCGACCAACTGCTGAAAAACCTCGATCAAGCCATGCTCGGCGACCGTCACCGGTTGCGCCGGCAGTTGCTCGAACTGCGCAAGAAGCCCGACGAGGCCAAGCTCGCCCAGTGGCTGGAGCGCATGCAGGCTTCCTGCAACCTGGTGACGGCGCGGCGCCAGAGCGTGCCGCAGATCCGCTATGACGACAGCCTGCCGATTGCCGCCAAGCGCGACGAGATCAAGGAGGCGCTGCTCAAGCATCAGGTGCTGATCATTGCCGGCGAGACCGGCTCGGGCAAGACCACCCAGTTGCCGAAAATCTGCCTGGAAATCGGTCGTGGCCAGCATGGCCTGATCGGCCATACCCAGCCCCGGCGGATTGCCGCCCGCAGCGTGGCCAGCCGGGTCGCCGAAGAGCTGGCCACGCCCCTGGGCTCGCTGGTGGGCTACCAGGTGCGCTTCGAGGACCAGAGCGATTCCAGCACCCTGATCAAGCTGATGACCGACGGCATCCTGCTGGCGGAAACCCAGAACGATCGCTACCTGGAACGCTACGACACGATCATCGTCGACGAGGCCCACGAGCGCAGCCTGAATATCGACTTCCTCCTCGGCTACCTCAAGACCCTGCTGCCGCGGCGCCCGGACCTGAAGGTCATCATCACCTCGGCGACCATCGACCTTGAGCGCTTCTCCAAGCACTTCGATAACGCGCCGATCGTCGAGGTCTCCGGCCGCACCTTCCCGGTGGAAACCTGGTATCGCCCGTTGACCCTGGAACAGGACGAGGAGGGCAACCGGGTCGAGGACGACCTCACGGTGGACCAGGCGATCCTCGCCACCCTGGATGAAATCGCCGCCCATGAACGCAGTGAAAGGCGCAGCCCCGGGGACGTGCTGGTGTTCCTGCCCGGCGAGCGGGAGATCCGCGACGCCGCGGAGATGCTGCGCAAGGCCCAGCTCAAGCACACCGAGATCCTGCCGCTGTACGCGCGCCTGTCGCCGGCCGAACAGCAGCGCATCTTCCAGTCCCACCCGGGCCGCCGCGTGGTGCTGGCCACCAACGTCGCCGAAACCTCGCTGACCGTGCCGGGCATCCGCTACGTGATCGACAGCGGCACTGCGCGCATCAGCCGCTACAGCTACCGGGCCAAGGTCCAGCGCCTGCCCATCGAGGCGATTTCCCAGGCCAGCGCCAACCAGCGCAAGGGCCGTTGCGGCCGGGTCGAACCGGGGATCTGCGTACGCCTGTACAGCGAGGAAGATTTCCTCGGCCGGCCGGAATTCACCGACCCGGAGATCCTGCGTACCAACCTGGCGGCGGTGATCCTGCAGATGCTGCACCTGCGCCTGGGGGAAATCACTGCCTTCCCGTTTATCGAGCCGCCGGATGGCAAGGCCATCAGCGACGGTTTCAACCTGCTGCAGGAACTCTCGGCAGTCGACCGCAACAGCCAGCTGACACCACTGGGCCGGCAACTGGCGCGCCTGCCGGTGGATCCGCGCATGGGCCGCATGCTGCTGGAAGCGGCCAAGCTCGGCAGCCTCCAGGAAGTGCTGATCGTCGCCAGCGCCATGTCGATCCAGGACCCCCGCGAGCGTCCGCCGGAGCGCCAGCAGGCCGCCGACCAGGCCCACGCTCAGTGGAAGGACGTGGATTCGGACTTCGCCGGGCTGGTCAACCTGTGGCGCGGCTTCGAAGAACAGCGCCAGGCCCTCACCGCCAGCCCGCTGCGCAACTGGTGCCGCAAGAATTTCCTGAACTACCTGCGCCTGCGCGAGTGGCGTGATTCGCACCGGCAATTGAGCCTGATCTGCCGCGACCTGCAACTGAGCCTGAACAAGGAGCCGGCGGACTACCCGAAACTGCACAAGGCGGTGCTGGTAGGCCTGCTCAGCCAGATCGGCCAGAAGACCGAAGACGGCGACTACCTGGGGGCCCGCCAGCGGCGCTTCTGGATCCACCCGTCCTCGGGCCTGGGCAAGAAGCGCCCGCAATGGCTGATGACCGCCGAGCTGGTGGAAACCACCAAGCTCTATGCGCGCATGGTGGCCAAGATCGAGCCGGACTGGATCGAGCCCCTGGCCGGCCATCTGGTGAAGAAGAACCACTTCGAGCCCCATTGGGAGAAGAAGCGCGGCCAGGTAGTGGCCTACGAGCAGATCACCCTGTTCGGCCTGATCGTGGTCGGCCGCCGGCCAGTGCATTACGGCCCGGTGGACCCGGTGGTGTCCCGCGAGCTGTTCATCCGCGAGGCCCTGGTGCGTGGCGAAATCCAGTCCAAGGCCAAGTGCCTGAGCGCCAACACCCAACTGCTGGAACAGCTCGATGCCCTGGAAGCCAAGGCCCGGCGCCGCGACATCCTGGCCGACGAGGAAACCCTGTTCGCCTTCTACGACGCACGCCTGCCAGCGGAGATCCACCAGACCGCGACCTTCGACAGCTGGTACCGGGTGCACAGCCAGAAGAACCCGCAGTTGTTGATCATGCGCGAGGAAGACGTGCTGGCCCGCGAGGCCAGCGAGGTCACCGCGAAGCAGTACCCGGACACCCTGCATATCGGCGACCTGGAACTGGCCCTGAGTTACCACTTCGAACCCAACCATCCCCGGGACGGCGTAACCCTGCGGGTGCCGGCGCCGCTACTGCCGGCACTGCCCGCCGAACGCCTGGAATGGCTGGTGCCGGGGCTGATCGAGGCCAAGTGCATCGCCCTGGTGCGCAACCTGCCCAAGGCCCTGCGCAAGAACTTCGTGCCGGTGCCGGACTTCGTCAAGGCCGCCCTGCAGCGCATGGTCTTCGCCGAGGGCTCCTTGCCCCAGGCCCTGGGCCGCGAGCTGCTGCGCATGACCGGTGCCCGGGTCAGCGACGAGGCCTGGAGCGAAGCCGAACAACAGGTGGAAAGCCACCTGCGGATGAACCTGGAAATCGTCGACGCCCAGGGCAAGTTCCTCGGCGAAGGCCGCGACCTGGCCGAACTGACCGCGCGTTTCGCCGAAGCCAGCCAGGCTGCCCTGGCGGTGCCGCAGACTGCCAAGAGCCAGCAACCGGTGCAAGCCAAGGTATTTGCCGCGGTGGCGGAAAAGACCCAGCAGAAGATCGCCGGGCTGTCGATGACGGTGTACCCGGCCCTGGTGGAGGAGGCGGGTACGGTCAAGGAAGGGCGCTTCTCCACCGCTGCCGAAGCCGAGTTCCAGCATCGCCGGGCCTTGCAGCGCCTGCTGTTGCAGCAACTGGCCGAGCCGGCCAAGTTCCTGCGGGGCAAGTTGCCGGGCCTTACCGAGCTGGGCCTGCTGTACCGCGAACTGGGCCGGGTCGATGCGCTGGTGGAGGACATTCTCCTGGCCAGCCTCGACAGTTGCATTCTTGAAGGCGAGGCCGTGCTGCCTCGGGATGGCGCGGGCCTGGCCTCCCTGGCCGAGCGCAAGCGTGGTGCCTGGACCGAGCACGCCGAGCGCCTGGCACGCCTGACCCTGGAGATCCTCAAGCTCTGGCACGGCCTGCAAAAGCGCTTCAAGGGCAAGATCGACCTGGCCCAGGCCGTGGCCCTCAACGACATCAAGGCCCAGCTGGCGAACCTGGTGTACCCGGGCTTTGTCCGGGAAACCCCGGCCCTGTGGCTCAAGGAACTGCCGCGTTACCTCAAGGCCGTGGAACTGCGCTTCGAGAAACTCGGCAGCCAGGTGCAGAAGGACCGGGTCTGGAGCAGCGAGCTCTCGGGCCTGTGGAGCCAGTACCAGACCCGGGCCCAGAAGCATGCCCAGGAAGGCAAGCGCGACCCGCAGCTGGAGCTGTACCGCTGGTGGCTGGAGGAGTACCGGGTGTCCCTGTTCGCCCAGCAGTTGGGGACCAAGGTGCCGATTTCCGACAAGCGCCTGAGCAAGCAGTGGAGCCTGGTCGACGCCTGATCTAAAGCCCTTCGCAGGCGCTGGCGTGCCAGCGAAAGCGCCGCCAGGGGCGGCATAGGGTTGACTCCGTCGATCTTGCAGTTGCGGCGAAATGGCGGAGGTTATGGCAAACTCCGCCGTCATAAATGCCGGCCCCGGCTTTCTGCATCGCAGGCAGCCTGGGCGGATCGGAATAAAGCGATGCCAGAAACGGCTCCCTTGGCGGGAGTCGTCCCTTTACGGTTTGGTACGTGAGTGCCAATACCTTCTGCCTCAACACATTAGAGGAACGACCGTGCACAACGTCGTCATCAGCGGCACCGGCCTGTTTACCCCGGCCAACAGCATCTCCAACGAAGAGCTGGTGGAATCGTTCAATACCTACGTCCACCAGTTCAACAGTGACAACGCTGCCGCCATCGAGCGCGGCGAAGTGCAGGCCCTGACCGAATCCAACGCCGCCTTCATCGAAAAGGCCTCGGGCATCAAGAGCCGCTTCGTCATGGACAAGGACGGCATCCTCGACCCGCAGCGCATGGCTCCACGCCTGCCGGAACGCTCCAACGACGAATGGTCGGTACTCTGCCAGATGGCCGTGGCCGCCGCCGAGCAAGCCCTGCAGCGGGCCGGCAAGACTGCCGCCGACATCGACGGGGTGATCGTCGCCTGCTCCAACCTGCAGCGCGCCTACCCGGCCATCGCCATCGAAGTCCAGGCCGCACTGGGCATCCAGGGTTTTGGCTTCGACATGAACGTGGCCTGCTCCTCGGCGACCTTCGGCATCCAGGCGGCCTGCAACAGCGTGCAACTGGGCCAGGCCCGGGCGATCCTGATGGTCAACCCTGAAGTCTGCACCGGGCACCTGAACTTCCGTGACCGCGACAGCCACTTCATCTTCGGCGACGCCGCCACCGCGGTGGTCATCGAGCGAGCCGACCTGGCCACCTCCGAGCACCAGTTCGACATCGTCAGCACCAAGCTGCTGACCCAGTTCTCCAATAACATCCGCAACAACTTCGGCTTCCTCAACCGCGCCGCGGAAGAGGGTATCGGTGCCCGCGACAAGCTGTTCGTCCAGGAAGGCCGCAAGGTATTTCGCGATGTATGTCCGATGGTGGCCGAGCTGATCGCTGCGCACCTGGAAGAAAACCAGCTCAACGTCAGCGACGTGAAGCGCTTCTGGCTGCACCAGGCCAACCTCAGCATGAACCACCTGATCGTCAAGAAGCTCCTGGGCCGCGAAGCCTCGGTGGAAGAAGCGCCGGTGATTCTCGACACTTACGCCAACACCAGTTCGGCGGGTTCGGTGATTGCCTTCCACAAGTACCAGGACGACCTGGCCAGCGGTTCCCTGGCCGTGCTCAGCTCCTTTGGCGCCGGTTATTCGATCGGTAGCGTGTTGCTGCGCAAGCGTTGATCCAGGGTTGGGGTGTGGCGTCGGGCGGGATTGGCGCGTCACACCCCCTCAAACCTGCATGATTGAACGAGGCACGAATGGCCGCTGCTGATGACACGCAACTGCTAGAGCGCCTGTTGGCGGGCGAACAAAAGGCTTACAAGGAACTGGTCGGCACCTACCAGAGCGCCATGCGCGCCGTGGCCTACGCCATTGTCGGCAACCGCCACGCCGACGAAGTGGTACAGGACGCCTGGCTGTCGGTGGTGCGCAACCTGGCGGGTTTCCAGGGGCGTTCCAGCCTCAAGACCTGGCTGCTGACCATCACCGCCAACGCGGCCAAGAGCCGCTACAAGCAGAACCGCCGGGAAGTGTTGCTCGACGATCTGCCGGCGCCCCATGGCACCGTGGGTGATGAGCGTTTCTCCTCCAGCGATGGTCACTGGCTGGTGGCGCCTTTCGCCTGGCACGAAGACACCCCGGAAGCCCTGCTGACCGAGTCCGAACTGCGTGACTGCCTGGAGCACACCCTGCTCAGCCTGTCGGAGTTGCAGAGCAGTGTCCTGCTGTTGCGCGAACGCCAGGGCCTGGAGCTGGAAGAGATCTGTAACCTTTTGGGGCTCACGCTCTCCAATGTCCGGGTACTGCTGCACCGGGCGCGTCTGAAGGTCTTCGCCACCGTGGAGCATTTTGAGGAAACCGGCCAATGCTGACCTGCAAGGAACAAGTGGCACGATCCAGCGATTATCTCGATGGCCAGTTGAGCTTTCGCGAGCGCTTGATGGTGCGCCATCATCTGTTGTTCTGCCCCAACTGCCGGCGTTTCATTCGCCAGATGCGCCTGCTCCAGGCCACCTTGCGGGTGCTTCCGGAGCCGCCCCTGGAAGGTCTCGACGAACTGGCCGAGCGTCTGGCCGCCGAGCGCCAGAACCACCGCTGATCCTGCTTCCCCCATGGCTCGGTAGCCGCTGTCGAGCCCCGGCGAGGCTGCGAAAAGGCCCGCAGGGCCTTGCTTGACGGTCTCCCGTCGAACCTCCAGCGCCCTCAGGATCGCGGCGTCTCCTACGGAGCCGTTCGCCGCCTCGCCGGGGCTCGACGGCTACAGACGCCACATGAAACTGTCATCCGATCAAAGGTGACAGTGTTCTTGTGTCCCCCTATTCCCCCGCAAAACCCAGGGCAAAGGCTCTAGTACAGGCTTTTTGCCTTATTTCATTTCGAAGTAAAAAAGTTCCCCTGTAATCAAATATTTATCTATCAGCAACCCGGCTGAAATAACCCCTCGCCAAGATTCCCACCCAACACCAGCGGGCCAACCCCGCGTGTTTTCCAACGCTACAGACCACCAATTAGGGGAACTCTTCGATGATCCGTAAGCACTTCGCCGGTTTTGCCGCCAGCGCCCTGGCCCTGGCAGTAACCGCCCAGGCTTTCGCTGGCACCGTCACCACCGACGGCGCCGATATCGTAGTCAAAACCAAGGGCGGCCTTGAGGTTGCTACCACCGACTCCGCGTTCAGCTTCAAGCTGGGCGGTCGTCTGCAAGCCGACTATGGCCGTTTCGACGGGTTCTACACCAAGAATGGTGACAGCGGCGACGGCGCGTACTTCCGCCGCGCCTATCTGGAATTGGGCGGTACCGCCTACAAGGATTGGAAATACCAGATCAACTACGACTTCTCCCACAACTCGGGCACCGCCGATGACGGTTACTTCGACGAGGCGTCCATCTCCTACGTCGGCTTCAAGCCGGTGACCCTGCGCGCCGGCCGCTTCGACGAAGACTTCGGCCTGGAGAAGGCCACCAGTTCCAAGTGGGTTACCGCCATGGAGCGTAACGCCGCCTACGAGCTGGCCGACTGGGTCAACTCCCACGAGAACGGCATGGGCCTGCAGGCCAGCTCGGTGGTCGCCGACATGGCCTACCTGTCCGGCAGCGTGGCGGCCAAGGACATCAACGACAAGGACGGCGACAGCGTCAAGCAGTTCAACGCCCGTGCCGTGTTCGCCCCGATGCACGAGACCGGCAACGTCCTGCACTTCGGTCTGGACTTTGCCAGCCGTGATGTGAGCGACACCGCTTTCGACTCGCGGATCCGCCCACGCCTGGGCGTGCGTGGTATCGCCACCAACGGCGGCAACGATGCCGGCACCAACGGCAACCGTGCCACCTTCGGCGGCGGCGCCGGCCTCAACGCGTCGAGCCAGACGGCCGTTGGCGCCTATGACAATGACCGGGTGTTCGGCGGTGAATTCGCCTTCGCCACCGGCCCGTTCTCGGCCCAGGCGGAATACCTGACCCGCAAGCTGCAGGCCGACAGCAACGCCTACAAGGACGTCAAGGCCACCGGTTTCTACGGCCAACTGGCCTATACCCTGACCGGCGAGGCCCGGGTGTACAAACTCGACGGCGCCAAGTTCGACACCATCAAGCCCGAGAACAAGCAGTACGGTGCCTGGGAAGTGTTCTACCGCTACGACAACATCAAGGTCGATGACAAGAACGTCGTAGCCGCCACCGCCACCCGTGACGTCGGCGATGCCAAGGCCACCATGAACACCATCGGGGTCAACTGGTACGCCAACGAGGCGATCAAGATTTCCGCCAACTACATCAAGGTCAACACCGACAAGATCACCAACAACGTTGGCGATGACAGCGGCGATGCCCTCGTAGCCCGTGTGCAGTACGTGTTCTAAGGCTGTTGCAACACCCAGGTAGAGCTCTTTCTCATCCGTTATAGCTCCTCTCGTTTTAACCCCGCCCCGGCGGGGTTTTTTTTGCCCGCTGAACGGGCGCCTCTCAAGGGCAGGCGGTTTCGTGCAGGTACAGCCACTGCGCCGCATCGCCCTGCACGCGAATGATCGCCAGGGACAGGCGCGCGCTTTCGACCTGGCCCAGGCGGTGGGTTTCCTTGTAGTGGATCGCCGCGCTCTGGCCTTCCTGCCACACACAGCGCACCTGGCTGATGCTGATTTCCAGACCGGGGCGTTGGCCCAGGCCTTCGCGAAACAGCTGTTCCACCTGCTCGCGACCGACCATGGCGCCGCCGGTGGTGACCATCTGGAAGTCTTCGGCGAACAGCCCCAGCAAGGGATCGATGCAGGCCTCGGCATCCCCGCGCTGGTTGGTGAAGACGCTGTGAATCAGTTGGTGAATCCAGTGCACGCTGTATTGCGCCTGTCTAGCGATCGAGTTGGGCATGGGAGGCCTCGGGTGGTGGGAGTCGGTTCAGGGTCAACAGGGGTAGCAGGCCGGCTGCGGCGGCCAGCAAAAGGCTCAGGTGGTAGGCGCCGGTGACGCCCCGATAACCCAGCAGCAGGTTGTAGAGCATCAACAGCAAGGCCGCGCCGAGGCTGAAGGCCATCTGCCGGTTGATGTTCCAGATCACGCTGGCCTTGTGCGTATCGGCGCCGTCGAAGTCCAGCAGGGCGGTGGTCTGCGCGGTATTGGCACCGGCGCCGCCGCCCAGGCCCATCAGCAGGTAGGCCAGGCTGATCAGGGGCAGATCGGCCAGCGAATCGACCCCGTACAGGCTGGCGATGCCGGCGCTGTGCAGCACCAGGGCGATGGCGAACAGCCGTGCGGCGCCCAGGCGATTGTACAAACGTCCGCAGGCGAGCATCGCCAGCAGTGCGCCGGCGGCATACAGCAGCATGAACATGCCGCTGTGCTGGGCGCTCAGGTGCAGGCTCTCCTGAAGGAAGAACAGGCTCAGCAGATTGACCCCGGTGAAGAGCCCGGGGATCGCGTGATAGATAGCCACCGACAGGCCCAGGCGCGGATTTTTCAGCAGCCGCAGTTCGACGATGGGCCGGGCGCAGGCCCGACAGTGACGCCGGTAGCACTCGGCCAATAGCAGGCCGGCAACCAGGCCCGGTGCGGCCTGATGGGCCGGGTAGCCGCTGCCGTACAGCGACATGCCGAGCAACAGGCAGCCCAGGCTCGCAGTCACCAGCAGCAGGCCGCGCAGGTCCGGGCGCGGCGGTGGCGCCGAGCGCTCGGCGTTGATCCAGCACCAGGACAACAACGCCGCCAGCAGCGACAGCGGCAGGCTGGCGAAGAACACCCAGCGCCAGGAACTGTGGTCGACAATGGCGCCACCCACCGTGGGCGACAGCGCTGGCGCCAGTAGCGCCACGGCCATCACCAGGGTGGAGATCCGCGCCCGTTGCGTGCCCTGGAACAGGTTGAAGGTCAGTGCCTGCCCCAGGGGAATCAGCAGGCCGCCGGCCATGCCCTGGACCAGCCGCCAGAACACCAGTGGCATGAAGCTGTCGGCCAGCCCGCACATCAGCCCGGCAACGCTGAACAGCAGCATCGAGGCGCAGAGCACCTGGCGGTTGCCGAAACGCGCCGCGAGCCAGGTGCTGATGGCGATCACCAGGGTCAGGCCGAGGATGTAGGCATTGGCGACCCAGGCCACGGCGGCGCTGGACACTTGCAGTTGGGCGGCGATAGTGGGCAGGGCCACCGCCGACATGAAAATGTTGACGCAGTCGATGAAGAATCCGAGAAGGAATACCACCGCCACTTTGTATCTGTAAGTCATGCCGTCTCCCTTTTGGCGCGCAGCTTAGGGAGCTTGGGGACAGGGTGTCGAGGTGCCTATACTTGACGCATTGTTTAATGAGATTTGACAGTGAGCGAAAATTTTCACGGCCAACTGCACCGGGTACAGACCTTTCTTGCGGTGGTGGACTTCGGTTCATACACCCGCGCCGCGCAGTACCTGGGCATCAGCAAGGCGATGGCCAGCCTGCACATAAAGGCTCTGGAGCAAGCGCTGGCGAGCACCTTGCTGATCCGCACCACGCGGCAGGTGACACTGACCGAGACCGGCCAGGCCCTCTACGACGAGTTCAAGGGGATTGTCGCCAATATCGACACCGCCTTCGACAATGTGCTGCACGGGCGCGACCGGGTCAGTGGCAAGTTGCGCATCAGCTCCACGGCGGAGTATGCCGAGACGTTCGTGTTGCCGATCCTGCCGTTGTTCACCGCGCGTTATCCCGAGGTGCGCCTGAGTTATCACTTCAACTCGTCGTTGAATGATCTGGTGGCGGAAAAGCTCGACCTGGTGATCCGCCTCGGGCACCTGGCGGACTCGGGGTTCAAGGGGCGCCAGCTGGCGGACTACGCCATTGTCCTGGTGGCCAGCCCGGCGCTGCTCAAGGACCGGCAGGTGACGCAGCCTGAAGAGCTCGATGCCTGGCCCTGGATTGGCAACAGCAACCTGGGCGGGCCGCCGGGCTGGACCTTCAGCCATCTGCGCCGTGGCGAGGTGGAGGTCAAGGTCAGCCCCGGGCACGAGTCCAACTCGGCGACGGCGATTCGCGCCATGGCCCTGGCCGGCCTGGGGCTGGCGGTGCTGCCGGAGTGGATGGTCCTCGATGACCTGGGCAACGGGCGGCTGGTGCGGGTATTGCCCGAGTACCGGCTGGCCACGCAGCCGGTGCATGTGCTGTTTCCCAACAGTGCGCACCTGCCGCGCAAGTCCCGGGTGTTCATCGACTTTCTGGCGGAGCACCTGGGGCGCTAGCGCTGCGGCGGTTTCGGTGAACCCGGGGATGGAGGATACTCCCCGGGTTGTTCGATCTGAATTCCGGGGACCCCGATGCCGCTGCAATCCTTGAACAGCCTGTCCGCCGTCGATCCTGCGCAATGGGATGGCCTGCTCAAGGACGGGCAACCCTTTGTGCGCCACGCCTTTCTCAGTGCCCTGGAAGACAGCGGCAGCCTTGGCCCGCGCTCTGGCTGGCAGGCCGAGCACCTGCTGCATGTCGAAGACGGTCGGCTGCTGGCGGCGCTGCCCAGCTATCGCAAATGGCATTCCTACGGCGAATACGTGTTCGATCATGGCTGGGCGGATGCCTGCGACCGGGCCGGAATCGACTACTACCCCAAGCTGCTGACGGCGGTGCCGTTCAGCCCGGTGAGCGGCGCCCGGGTGCTGGCAGCGACCCAGGCAGATGCGCTCGAACTGCTGAAAAGCCTGCCCGGCTACCTGGAGATCGAAGGGCTTTCCAGTGCCCATATCAACTTCACCGACGATTTCAGCGACGCGGCCCTGGAGCAGCAACCGGGCTGGCTGCAGCGCCTGGGCTGCCAGTTTCACTGGCAGAACCGTGGCTACCGGGACTTTCAGGATTTCCTCGATGCCCTGAGCTCGCGCAAGCGCAAGCAGATGCGCAAGGAGCGCGAGCAGGTGGCGGGGCAGGGCATTGATTTCCAGTGGCTCGAAGGCCATGAACTGGACCAGGCGCAGTGGGATTTCGTCTATGCCTGCTACGCCAACACTTACGCAGTGCGGCGCCAGTCACCCTACCTGACCCGAGCATTTTTCAGCCTGCTGGCCGAGCGTATGCCCGAAGCGATCCGCGTGGTCCTGGCCAAGCAGGGCGGGCGCCCGGTGGCCATGGCCTTCAGCCTGGTGGGCGGCGACAGTTTCTATGGGCGCTACTGGGGGTGCCTGGCGGAGTTCGACCGCCTGCATTTCGAGACCTGTTTCTACCAGGGCATGGAGTACGCCATTGCCCAGGGGCTGCAGCGCTTCGACGCCGGCGCCCAGGGCGAGCACAAGCTGATTCGCGGCTTCGAACCGGTGCTCACCCGCTCCTGGCACTACCTGCGCCATCCCGGGCTGAAGGCTGCGGTGAAGGATTTCCTGCAACAGGAACAGGCCGGAATCCGCGCCTATGCGCAAGAGGCGAGGGACGCCTTGCCCTATCGGCAGGCGTAACCCTCGCCGGCGTTGCTCAGCCGTCTTCCTTGCCCAGCCAGCGATAGACCACGCCGCCGATCACTGCGCCAAGGATCGGCGCCAGCCAGAACATCCACAGCTGCTGCAACGCCCAGCCGCCGACGATCAGCGCCGGTCCGGTGCTGCGGGCCGGGTTGACCGAGGTGTTGGTGACCGGGATCGAGATCAGGTGGATCAGGGTCAGGGCCAGGCCGATGGCGATGGGCGCCAGCCCCGCCGGGGCGCGTTTGTCGGTGGCGCCGAGGATGATCACCACGAACATCAAGGTCATCACCAACTCACAGACAAAACCCGCGGCCATGGAATAGCCGCCGGGGGAGTGTGCGCCATAGCCGTTGGACGCCAGCCCCGAGGCCAGTTCGAACCCCGGCTTGCCGCTGGCGATGAAGTACAGCAGCGCCGCGGCGATCACTCCGCCGATCACCTGCGCGACGATATAGGCCGGCAGTTCCCTGGCCGGAAAGCGTCCACCCACCACCAGCCCGACGGACACCGCGGGGTTCAAGTGGCAACCGGAGATATGGCCGATGGCGAAGGCCATGGTCAGCACCGTCAGGCCGAAGGCCAGGGCGACCCCGAGCAGGCCGATACCGACGTTGGGAAAGGCCGCCGCCAGCACGGCGCTGCCGCAACCGCCCAGGACCAGCCAGAACGTACCGAGCAATTCGGTGACAGAACGTTTGAACAAAGACATGAGAGAGTCCTTGATAGGTCAACCTATCAACGCGATACAACTGTTATGCATCCCGCAGGTTAACTACAGGTTCCGCTCCGGAACCTAGGCTGAGTACAGCAGGCTTTCGGCGCAATTCCACTCGCCCATGAAAAACGCCAGGGCCCCCTGAAACCGGGGGCTCTGGCGCATTGTGCGGCAACTTTCTGTAGCGGCTACAGAGGCTCAGTCGATGCCGACGAAGCCTCCGGTCTGGTGCTGCCACAGGCGCGCATACAGGCCGCCGTGGGCCAGCAGTTCGGCGTGGGTACCGGTCTCGGCGATGCGCCCCTGTTCCAGGACCACCAGGCGGTCCATGCGGGCGATGGTCGAGAGGCGGTGGGCGATGGCGATCACGGTCTTGCCTTGCATCAGGGTCTCCAGGCTTTCCTGGATCGCCGCTTCCACTTCCGAGTCCAGGGCCGAGGTGGCTTCGTCCATGATCAGGATCGGCGCATCCTTGAGCAGCACCCGGGCAATGGCGATGCGCTGGCGCTGGCCGCCGGACAACTTGACCCCGCGCTCGCCGACATGGGCGTCGAAGCCGGTGCGGCCCTGGGCGTCGGACAACAACGGGATGAACTCGTCGGCACGAGCCTTGCGCACTGCTTCCCAGAGTTCCTCGTCGGTGGCGTCGGGGCGGCCGTAGAGCAGGTTGTCGCGGATCGAGCGGTGCAGCAGCGAGGTGTCCTGGGTGATCATGCCGATGCGTTCGCGCAGGCTTTCCTGGGTTACCCCGGCGATGTCCTGGCCGTCGATGAGGATCTTGCCGCCCTGCAGGTCGTAGAGGCGCAGCAGCAGGTTGACCAGGGTTGATTTGCCGGCCCCGGACGGGCCGATCAGGCCGATCTTCTCCCCCGGGCGGATCTCCAGGTTGAGGTCGCTGATGACCCGGTTGGCCTTGCCGTAGTGGAACTCCACATGTTCGAAACGCACGCCGCCCTGGGCCACCGCCAGCTTCGGTGCCTGCTCGCGGTCGGTGAGTTGCAGGGGCTGGGCGATGGTCTTCAGGCCGTCCTCGACCATGCCGATGTTTTCAAAGATGCCGTTGATCACCCACATGATCCAGCCGGACATGTTGACGATGCGGATCACCAGCCCGGTGGCCAGGGCAATGGCCCCGGCGCTGATCAGCGACTGGCTCCACAGCCACAGGGCCAGGCCGGTGGTGCCGGCGATCAGCAGGCCGTTGAGGCTGGTGATGGTCACGTCCATGGCGGTGACCACGCGCCCGGCCAGCTGGCTCTTTTCGGTCTGCTCGGCGATCGCCTCGCGGGCGTAGCTCTGCTCGAAGTGGGTGTGGGCGAAGAGCTTGAGGGTGGTGATGTTGGTGTAGCCGTCGACGATTCGCCCCATCAGCTTGGAGCGGGCGTCGGAGGCGTCCACCGAGCGCTTCTGGATGCGTGGCACGAAGTAGCGCATGGCACCGATGAAGCCGGCGATCCACAGCAGCAGCGGGATCATCAGGCGCCAGTCGGCGTCGGCGAACAGCACCAGGGAACCGATGGCGTAGATGGTCACGTGCCACAGGGCATCGATCACCTGCACCGAGGAGTCCTGCAGCGAATAGCCGGTCTGCATGATGCGCTGGGCGATGCGCCCGGCGAAGTCGTTCTGGAAGAAGTTCAGGCTCTGGCGCAGCACGTAGCTGTGGTTCTGCCAGCGGATCAGGCTGGTCATGCCAGGGTTGATGGTCTGGTGCATCAGGAGGTCGTGCAGGCCCACCATCAGGGGCCGGAACAGCAGCGCCACCACCGCCATCCAGGCCAGTTCCAGGCCGTGGTCGGTGAACACCTGGACGCTGGGGGTGCCCTGGGCCAGGTCGATGATGGTGCTCAGGTAGCTGAACAGCGACACCTCGATCAGGGCCACGAACAGGCCCACCACCAGCAGGGCGACGAAGCTCGGCCAGACTTGCTTGATGTAGTGGAAGTAGAAGGGCAGGACCCGGTTGGGCGGGGTGGCGCTGGGAGCGTCGCGGAAGATGTCGATCAGTTGTTCAAAACGACGAAAGAGCATGGGGTCTGAAGCCCGGGGTACGGGCTCTCCTGTGCAGAAAACGGACGGGGCGCCGGGTAGGGCGCCGCCGTCGGGACAGGCTGCGAAGTATCAGTCGATACGCTTGGCCGACTTGATCAGTACCGGGTCGATCGGCACGTTCTGCATGCCCTGCTTGGTGGTGGTCTGGGAGTTGACGATCTGGTCCACCACGTCCATGCCGCTCACCACCTTGGCGAATACGGCGTAGCCGGCATCGCGGCCCGGGTCGAGGAAGGCGTTGTCGGCGACGTTGATGAAGAACTGGCTGGTGGCCGAGTTGGGGTTCGAGGTACGGGCCATGGACAGGGTGCCACGCACGTTATGCAGGCCGTTGGAGGCTTCGTTCTTGATCGGGTCGCGGGTGTCTTTCTGCACCATCTGCGCGGTGAAGCCACCGCCCTGGACCATGAACCCCGGGATCACCCGGTGGAAGATGGTGTTGGTGTAGAAGCCGCTGTCGACGTAGTCGAGGAAGTTCTTGCTGGAGATCGGTGCCTTGACCGGGTCCAGTTCCACTTCGATCTTGCCGAAGCTGGTGTCCAGCAGGACGTGGGGCGCCTTGGCCGGTTGCGCGGCCATCAGGTTGGCCGCGAAGAGTACGGAGCCGGCGACGAGGGCGATTTTTTTCAGCATGGGTCAGTGATCCTGGGTGGTGGTGTCGACTGTGGTCATGAAGTCCAGCAGGGTTTGGTTGAAGCGCTGCGGCTGGTCCAGCGGCGTGGCGTGTCGGGAGTCCTCGATCACCACCAGCCGCGCGTCCGGCAGCAGTTTGACATAAGCCTCCTTGAGCGCCACCGGGGTGTAGTCGCGGTCGGCGCTGACGACCAGGGTTGGACAGGTGATTCGTGACAGACGTTCCTGAACCCCCCAACCGACGATGGCGTCGAAGCTGGCGAGATAAGCACGTTTGTCGTTTTTTGCCCAGCGCTCGGCCATCTTCTGCCGCAGCTCGCCCTGCTCCGGCTTGGGAAACAGCCGCGGGCCCAGGGCCTTGCCGATGGCGCTCGGGCTCAGCACCCGGGCCAGGCTCCAGCGCTTGAACCACTGCCAGTAGTCGTTGGCGCTGCGCAGCTTGACCTCGGGGCCGCTGTTGACGATGCACAGGCTCTTGAGCAACTGCGGCTGGTCCACCCCCAGCTGGAAGCCGATCATGCCGCCCATGGACAGCCCGACGTAGTGGGCCGGGCCCAGGTTCAGGTGCTCGATCAGCGCCACGATGTCGGCGGTGAAGCCTTTGATGCTGTAGCGCTCCCGGGGCTTGTCGGAGCGCCCGTGGCCGCGGATGTCCGGGACGATCAGCCGATAGCGGGCCGAGAGCGCGGGGATCTGTTTTTCCCAGTCCAGGGCGCTGGAGCCCAGGCCATGGACCAGCAGCAGGGGTTCGCCCCGGCCGTATTCCTCGTAGTGCAGGGTGCAACCTTCATGCTCGAAATAGGCCATGGCAGAACTCCTGTTCTGGTGGGTGGGGCGTCAGGCTTGCTCGGGGGCGGCAAAGGGCGCATCCAGGGGCGCGGTGTCGAAGGTGCGCAGCAGCTCCACGAGGATCTGCGTCGCCGGGCCCAGGGGTTTGTCCTTGTTGGAGTAAAGGTAGAAGGTCGGGTGGCGGCTGCCGCCCTGGTCCAGGGGCAGGACCTTGAGCAGGCCTTCGCGCAGCTCGCGCTCGATCAGGTGCCGGGGCAGCCAGGCAAAGCCCAGGCCGCTGCCGACGAAGGTCGCGGCGGTGGCCAGGCTGCCCACGGTCCAGCGCTGTTCGGCGCCGAGCCAGCCGACATCTCGCGGTTGCTGGCGGCCGGAGTCGCGGATCACCACTTGCAACTGGCTTTCCAGGTCCTGGAAATGCAGTTCCCGCTGCAGGCGGTGCAGGGCGTGTTCCGGGTGGGCCACGGCGACGAACTCCACCGAGCTCATCTCGGTACCCAGGTAGCCGGGAATGTTGAAGCCGCTGATGGCCAGGTCGGCCACCCCTTCGAGCAGCACTTCCTCGACCCCGGACAGCACTTCCTCGCGCAGGCGCACGCGGCAGCCACGGCTTTGCGGCATGAAGGCGGTCAGGGCGCGTACCAGGCGCGCGTTGGGGTAGGCGGCGTCCACCACCAGCCGCACTTCGGCTTCCCAGCCCTGTTCCATATGGTGGGCCAGGTCTTCCAGCTGGCTGGCCTGCTTGACCAGTTGCCGGGAGCGGCGCAGCAACACGCCGCCGGCTTCGGTGAGCACTGCCTTGCGGCCGTCGATGCGCAGCAGCGGCACGCCGAGCTGGTCCTGCATGCGGGCCACGGTGTAGCTGACCGAGGACTGGGACCGGTGCAGCGCTTCGGCGGCCTGGGCGAAACCGCCGTGGTCGACCACCGCCTGCAGGGTGCGCCATTGATCCAGGGTCACGCGGGGCGCTTTCATGAGGGGCTCCTCTTGTCCTAAGCTGGCGCTCCTTACTGGAGACTGCCGAATGAGAAAATTCTGTTGTGTGTTGCTGGCTCTGTTGCCCTTGAGCGCCTGGGCCTATCCCATCGAAGTCGAGAAGCAGCTCAACGGCCAGAGCATCGATTACACGGCCTATGACACCGATGAAGACATCGGCTCCATCCAGTTGAACAACTACGGCAAGAGCGATGCGCTGTGCTCGGTGGTGTTTCGCAATGGCCCCGAAGCGCCGCGCACCCGCAAGGTGGAAGTCGCCGCAGGGCAGAGCAAGAACGTTACCGCCAAGTTCAATCGCAAGATCATCAAGCTGCGCCTGGACCTGACCTGCCAGGCCAAATGATCGAAGTGGGCCCGGCCCGGCCGGTTGCTGCAGGGCTGGCTCCGCTTATAAACGAATTTGTTGATTGGTTATAGCAGTTATTTGCGCTTTTTCATCGATATCACTCTGTTTAATCTGCGCTCCATCGACTTACGCATACCCCGATGGAGATTTGTGCCATGTCCCGCGTCCTGATCATTGAAAGCAGTGCCCGCCAGCAGGATTCCGTATCCCGCCAGTTGACCCAGACCTTTATCCAGCAATGGCAAGCCGCCCACCCGGGTGATTCGATCACGGTACGCGACCTGGCCCGCAACCCCGTGCCGCACCTGGATGCCAACCTGCTGGGGGGCTGGATGAAACCCGCCGAGCAGCGCAGCGCCGCCGAGCAGGACTCCCTGCAACGCTCCAATGAATTGACCGAGGAATTGCTGGCCGCCGACGTCCTGGTCATGGCCGCGCCGATGTACAATTTCGCCATTCCCAGCACCCTCAAGGCCTGGCTCGACCACGTACTGCGCGCCGGGGTGACCTTCAAGTACACCGACACCGGGCCCCAGGGCCTGCTCACCGGCAAGCGTGCCTACGTGCTCACTGCCCGCGGCGGTATCTACGCCGGCAGCACCGCGGACCACCAGGAACCCTACCTGCGCCAGGTGATGGGCTTTATCGGCATCCACGATGTGGAGTTCATCCACGCCGAAGGCCTGAACCTGGGGGGCGATTTCCACGAGAAGGGCCTGAACCAGGCCAATGCCAAGCTGGCCCAGGTGGCCTGAGCCGCGATTCTTGAGCCCAGGCGCCGCTCAGCGAAGGGCAGGGCGGCGCCGTTAATCCGCAGATAATCCACCGGTGTTCAAGTAGCGCCTGCGCATCCCCCTTCAAGCCGGTTCGCGCATCGAACCTCCCTTTGTACTGGTTGCTCCTTCAGTACCGACGCCCGATTGCACGCCTAGCGAGATCGGGCTTTTTTTTGCCCGGGATTTCATCTGAGGGGGCAAAACCGCTATCGTCGCCGCCATTCAAGACGAGGCGAACATGGGCTATCTACTTTTTGTCACGCTGATCCAAGCGTTTTCCTTCAGCCTGATCGGCGAATACCTGGCCGGGCATGTCGACAGTTACTTCGCGGTGCTGGTGCGGGTGCTGCTGGCGGGGCTGGTGTTCATTCCACTGACCCGCTGGCGCCGGGTGGCCCCGGCCTTCATGCGCGGCATGCTGCTGATCGGTGCGCTGCAGTTCGGCATCACCTACGTGTGCCTGTACCTGAGCTTTCGCGTGCTGACGGTGCCGGAAGTACTGCTGTTCACCATCCTCACGCCGTTGCATGTGACCCTGATCGAAGACGCCCTGAACCGGCGCTTCAACCCCTGGGGCCTGCTGGCGGCGCTGGTGGCGGTGGCAGGCGCGGTGGTGATCCGCTACGACAGCGTCAACCCGGACTTCTTCATGGGGTTCTTGCTGCTGCAACTGGCCAACTTCACCTATGCCGCCGGGCAAGTGCTGTACAAGCACCTGGTGGCGCGCTACCCCAGCGACGAGCCGCACTACCGGCGCTTCGGCTACTTCTACCTGGGGGCGCTGCTGGTGGTGTTGCCGGCGTTCCTGCTGTTCGGCAAGGCCCACTACCTGCCCGACGCGCCGCTGCAATGGGCGGTGCTGCTGTTCCTCGGCCTGGTGTCCACGGCCCTGGGCATGTACTGGTGGAACAAGGGCGCGTGCCTGGTGACCGGCGCCACCCTGGCGGTGATGAACAACCTGCATGTGCCGGTGGGGCTGTTGATCAACCTGCTGATCTGGAACCAGCACGAAGACCTGGGGCGGCTGTTGCTGGGCGGGTTGGTGATTCTGGGGGCGGTGTGGATCAGCCGCCGGGGCGCGGCGCCGCGCCTGACGCCCTAACCTGTAGGAGCCGGCTTGCCGGCGAAAGGGCCCGCAAGCGTTGCGTCTGGCCGGCCAACGCCTTCGCTGGCAAGCCAGCTCCTACCAGGTTACAGAGCCTGCTTCTCTACTGTCGGCACATGGCTGGCACCCAGCACCGCAGGCAGCAGGCCGGCCCGCAGGTCGGTGCCGCTGGGCTGCTGGTACAGGTTCAGGCCGAATTCCGGCATCACCGCCAGCAGGTAATCGAAGATATCCCCCTGGATGCGCTCGTAATCCACCCACGCGGTGGTGCGGGTGAAGCAGTAGATCTCCAGGGGAATGCCCTGGGCCGTGGTTTGCATCTGGCGCACCATGCAGGTCATGTTCGGCTGGATTTCCGGGTGGCTCTTCAGGTACGCCAGGGCATAGGCGCGAAAGGTGCCGATATTGGTCATGCGCCGGCGGTTGGCCGACAGCGCGGCGACGTTGCCCTGGGCTTCGTTCCAGCTTTTGAGCTCGGACTGCTTGCGCCCGATGTAGTCGGTGAGCAGGCGCACCTTGCTCAGGCGCACTTCTTCATCGTCATGCAGGAAGCGCACGCCGCTGGCGTCGATGTACAGGCTGCGCTTGATCCGCCGGCCGCCGGACTGCTGCATGCCGCGCCAGTTCTTGAACGATTCGCTCATCAACCGCCAGGTGGGGATCGAGACAATGGTCTTGTCGAAGTTCTGCACCTTGACCGTGTGCAGGGTGATGTCCACCACGTCGCCGTCAGCGCCGACCTGGGGCATTTCGATCCAGTCGCCGACCCGCAGCATGTCGTTGCTGGTCAACTGTACGCTGGCCACGAAGGACAGCAGGGTGTCCTTGTAGACCAACAGGATCACCGCCGACATGGCGCCCAGGCCCGACAGCAGCAACAGCGGCGAGCGGTCGATCAGGGTGGCGACGATGATGATCGCGCCAAACACGTACAACACCATTTTCGCCAACTGCACATAGCCCTTGATCGAGCGGGTGCGGGCGTGTTCGGTGCGCGCGTAGATGTCCAGCAGGGCATTGAGCAGGGCGCTCAGGGCCAGGAGCTGGAACAGGATGGTGAAGGCCATGGCCAGGTTGCCGAGGAACAGCAGGCTGGTCTTGCTCAGCTCCGGTACCAGGTGCAGGCCGAACTGGATCACCAGGGATGGAGTCATCTGTGCCAGGCGGTGGAATACCTTGTTGTGGCGCAGGTCGTTGAGCCAGTGCAGGGCCGGCTGGCGGCCCAGCAGCTTGACCGCGTGTAGCACCAGGTAGCGTGCCACTCGTCCGACCAGCAGGGCGACCACCAGTAACAGGGCCAGGCCGATGCCGGCGTGCAGGAGAGGGTGTTGGTCGAGTGCTCCCCAGAGATCCTGGGTATTGAGCCAGAGCTGTTTGAAATCCATGGGCTAAAACGATTCTTCTATAAGGCACAGGAGGGGGATTAGAGCATTTAACCCTGGGAAAGTTACGGTTAAGGACAAATCGGTTAACAAAAAACCAACTCTTTGCCACCGTTTGCACAAAGAAACTCGGCCTTCGCGCTCGAAACCGGTACCCTATGCAGCTGTTTTTTTGCATATCTTCGAGGTAGCACCCGTGTTTTCCCAATTCGCCCTGCACGAACGCCTGCTCAAAGCCGTGGCCGAGCTTAAATTTGTCGAGCCGACGCCGGTGCAAGCAGCGGCTATTCCGCTCGCGCTGCAAGGGCGTGACCTGCGGGTGACGGCACAGACCGGTAGCGGCAAGACCGCGGCTTTTGTCCTGCCGATCCTCAATCGCCTGATCGGCCCGGCGAAGATCCGCGTCAGCATCAAGACCCTGATCCTGCTGCCGACTCGGGAACTGGCCCAGCAGACCCTCAAGGAAGTCGAGCGTTTCTCCCAGTTCACCTTCATCAAGTCGGGCCTGATCACCGGTGGTGAAGACTTCAAGGTCCAGGCTGCCATGCTGCGCAAGGTGCCGGACATCCTCATCGGCACTCCGGGGCGCATGCTGGAGCAACTCAACGCCGGCAACCTGGACTTGAAGGAAGTCGAAGTGCTGGTGCTCGACGAAGCCGACCGCATGCTCGACATGGGCTTTGCCGAAGACGTACAGCGCCTGGTGGACGAATGCCCGAACCGCCAGCAGACCATGCTGTTCTCCGCCACCACTGGCGGCTCCGGCCTGCGGGAAATGGTCGCCAAGGTCCTCAACAACCCTGAGCACCTGCAACTCAACAGCGTCAGCCAGCTGAACGAAACCACCCGTCAGCAGATCATCACCGCCGACCACAACCAGCACAAAGAACAGATCGTCAACTGGCTGCTGGCCAACGAGACCTACCAGAAGGCCATCGTCTTCACCAACACCCGGGCCATGGCCGACCGCATCTACGGCCGCCTGGTGGCCCAGGACTACAAGGCTTTCGTCCTGCACGGTGAAAAGGACCAGAAGGACCGCAAGCTGGCCATCGACCGCCTGAAGCAGGGCGGGGTGAAGATCCTCGTGGCCACTGACGTCGCTGCCCGCGGCCTGGACGTTGACGGCCTGGACCTGGTGATCAACTTCGACATGCCGCGCAGCGGCGACGAATACGTGCACCGCATCGGCCGCACCGGCCGTGCCGGCAACGATGGCCTGGCCATCTCGCTGATCTGCCACGGCGACTGGAACCTGATGTCGAGCATCGAGCGCTACCTCAAGCAGAGCTTCGAGCGCCGCACCATCAAGGAAGTCAAAGGCACCTACAGCGGGCCGAAGAAGGTCAAGGCCTCCGGCAAGGCGGTGGGCGTGAAGAAGAAAAAGACCGACGCCAAGGGCGACAAGAAAAAGGCCGTGGCCAAGGCCCCGACCAAGCGCAAGACCGCCAACCGGCCCAAGAGCGACAGCCTGGTCAGCCAGGATGGCCTGGCGCCGCTCAAGCGCCGCAAGCCACAGGCCCCCGCCGCTGAATAAGCCTGGCGCCTGATGCAGATGAAAAGCCCGGACCTGGTCCGGGCTTTTTGCTTTGCGGGTGTCAGCTCTCGGCCTTTTTCTCGGCAGTGGCCAGTTCCTTGAGCCGCTGGTCGATCAACTGGCAATTGTCCGGCAGGTCCTTGCTGGAGGTGCTCAGGTCCATCTTCTGCAGTTCGGCGTTGATCTCCTTGGCCTTGGCCGGGTTCTGCTCGGTGATCTTGCTGACTTCCTGGGCCAGCTGTTCGCGCTTGGCGGTGGCTTCGTCCGGGGTGCAGGCCCAGGTGGGCAGGGCGAACAGCAGGCTGCTGGCGAGGGTAAGAATGCTCAGGTTCTTCATGGCGTAGGCCTCGTGATTCGGAACGGGCAGTCATCCGGTTGAGGCAGCGGAGGCAGGGAAAGTTCAGTTGGGTTGAGCCGGTGGCGGCGGCTTTGATTGCCGTGCCTGATCAGGAATTCTTACTCGGCAATTCAGATGGATCTGATTTGCCGGCGTCGCCGATAGCTCTAGCATCCGGCCTTGTAGCAGGGCGCGTGCCCCGCAAAACCAGCCATCCATCGACGATGCTCGCGCTTAATTGACGCCAGAATGGTGGCACATTAACATCGCGCGCCCTTTCTCTACCCTTGCTGCCGTTTCGAAGGACCGAATATGTCTCTCTCCACCCTCGGGATGAGGTTGTGCTGTGCCTTGTCCTGCTTGCTGCTAGTCACTGCGCTGCCCAGCGCCACTGCCGCGCCGTTGCCGGGCCCGGCTTTCAACCCCGGCGACCAGGACCTGATCCGCGACCGCCAGAACCGCCTGCTGGAAGAACAGCAGCGGCGCCTCGAAGAACTCAAGGACCTGCCCGGCAAGAGCGCCGCGCCTGTAGCGCCCACGGCGCCGGCCGACAGCCGCTGCTTCCCGATCAAGGACATCCAGCTCAAGGGTGCCGACTCGCTGTCGGCTGCCGAGCGCGAGCGCCTGCTCCAGCCCTACATCGGCCAGTGCCTGGGGGTAGCGCAGCTCAATGCACTGCTCAAGGTCATCACCGACCGCTATATCGAAAAAGGCCTGGTCACCAGCCGTGCCTACCTGCCGCAGCAAGACCTCTCCAGCGGCCAACTGCAAGTGCTGGTGGTGGAAGGCAAGCTCGAAGGGCTCAAGGCCGCCGAAGACAGCAAGCTCAGTGCCCGTGAGCTGAACATGGCCTTCCCCGGCAGTAGCGGTGAGCTGCTCAACCTGCGGCAGATCGAACAGATGGTGGACCAGCTCAACCGCCTGCCGTCGAACCAGGCGCAGATGGAACTGGCCCCGGGCCAGGCCGTGGGCGGCAGCGAGGTCTTGGTCAAGAACAACGCGCAAAAGCCCTGGCGCGTTGGCCTATCACGCAGCAACGAGGGCCAGAAGAGCACCGGCGAGCAGCAGTGGGGCAGCTCCTTCGAATGGGACAGCCCCCTGGGGCTGGCCGACCAACTGGTGCTGCGCGGCGGCCACGACGCCATCAGCGACCACCAGAAAACCTCGCGCAACGCCATGCTCTATTACAACCTGCCGTTTGGCTGGTGGAACCTCAGCTACAGCTACAGCCAGAGCGAATACCGTTCCCTGGCCCAGGCCGTGGGCTTCAACTTCAAGCAGACCGGCGACAGCCAGAACCACCAGTTGCGCCTGGAGCGGGTGATCCATCGCGACGCCCTCAGCAAAACCTCGCTCAATACCGGCCTGAGCTACCTGCGCACCAACAACTACATCGAAGACAGCAAGCTGAGCAACAGCAGCAACCGCCTCAGCGAGGCGCAGTTCGGCATCAACCATGGCCGGCGCATCGGCAGCGGTTTTCTCAACCTCGACCTGGGGCTGCAGGACGGCATCGGCGCCTTCGATGCCCAGCGTGAAAACCAGCGCGACCGTTTCGGCAACCGCCAGGCCAACGCCCGTTATCGCAAGTACAGCGCCACCGCCAGCTACCTGCAGCCGTTCAAGCTGGGGGAAGAATCCCTGGTGTTCAGCAGCCTGGTCACTGGCCAGCGCAGCGAGGACGTGCTGTTCAGTTCGCAACGCATGAGCCTGGGCAGCCAGTCCTCGATCCGCGGCTACAAGGACCAGAGCCTGAACGGCGACAGCGGCTACTACTGGCGCAACGACCTGCGCTGGACTCGTCCGGTGGGCTGGGACTGGCTGCGCCCGGTGTTCGCCGAATACGGCGCGGGGCTGGGCTATGACTTCGGCGCGATCCGCAACGACCGCTACAACGCCGAGCAGCATGGCCGGGTCTCCAGCGACTCCATCGAATTCTTCGCCCGGGGCAAGCACCTTGCCGCCAGCGTGACCTTTGCCCATTCCCTCGAACGGCCCGAAGCCCTGAGTGAACGGGAAGCCCCGATCTATTTCCGCCTGGACCTGTTCCTTTAACTCCGCTCTTTGCCCGAGATATACGACATGGACGCTCGTCAGTTCGCCTTTCTGGCCCGCCAGCCTTCCGCCACCCTGCAAGCGCGGGATTCGTTCTGGGGGCTGTCCAAACGCGGTCTGGCGTTCATCCTGGCCAACGTGATGTTCTGGCAGCCCGTGGTGGCGATGGCCGACGGCATCGTGGTCAACGGCAGCGGTACAACCCTGGGACAGGCCGGCAATGGCGTGCCCATCGTCAACATTGCCACGCCCAATGGCAGCGGCCTGTCGCACAACAAGTTCAGCGACTACAACGTCGGCCAGCAGGGGCTGATCCTCAACAACGCCACCGGCCGCACCCAGGAAACCCAGCTCGGTGGAATCATTCTCGGCAACTCCAACCTGGGTGGTCGCGCGGCCAATGTGATCCTCAACGAGGTCAACGGCGGCAGCCCCAGCCAGCTCAAGGGCTACACCGAAGTGGCCGGGCAAGCGGCCCATGTCATTGTCGCCAACCCCTACGGCGTGACCTGCAACGGCTGCGGCTTCATCAACACCCCCAAGGCCACCCTGACCACCGGCAAGCCGGTGATCGAGAACGGCCAGCTCCAGCGTTACCAGGTGGACCAGGGCAGCGTCGCCATCGAGGGCGCGGGCCTCAACGCGAGCAATATCGACCAGTTCGAAATCATCACCCGCAGCGCCAAGATCAACGCCGAGATCCAGGCCCGGCACCTGGCGGTGATCGCCGGGGCCAACGACGTCGATGCCAAGACCTTGAACGCCACGGCCCGCACCGCCAACCCGGCGGATGCACCGCAACTGGCCATCGACTCATCAGCCCTGGGCGGCATGTACGCCGGGGCGATCAAACTGGTGGGCACCGAGGCCGGGGTGGGGGTGAAGCTCGACGGCAAGCTGATCGCCAGTGGCGGTGATATCCAACTGGATGCCAACGGCCAGTTGCGCATGGCCGAAGCCACTGCCGAGAAGGGCGCGGTGGCGATCAAGGCCGGCAGTCTGGAGGCCCAGGGCGCGGTCTACGCCGGCAGCGAACTCAAGGTACAGACCCGGGGCGACCTGAGCAGCCAGAAAACCCTCGCCGCCCGCGACAGCATCCAGCTGGACAGCGGTGGCCAACTGAGCAACCAGGGCATCATCGAAGCCGGGGTCAATGCCGATAACTCTCGCAACGCCAACGGCGATATCAGCCTCAACGCCCGGGATCTCGACAACCGCGGCAAGAGCATTGTCGCCAGCCGCGACCTGACCCTGAACACGGTACAGATCTTGGACAACCGAGGCGGCACCCTGAGCGGGCAGCGCCAGGTGACGGTCAGTGCCGGGGCTCTGGATAACAGCCGTCAGGGCAAGCTGCTGAGCGCCGAGCGCCTGCAACTCGATGCCGAGCAAGTGCGCAACGGCCAGGGCGGCCTGATCAAGAGCCAGCATTCCCTCAATGCCAACCTGGGCCACCTGGGCAACAGCGGCGGCGAGCTGTCGAGCCAGGGCAGCAGCAACCTGGTGCTGGCCGGGATGGACAACCTCACCGGCGTGGTACTGGCGCAGCAGACCCTGACCATCACCGGCAGCGCTGAGCTGGACAACCAGGGCGGGCTGCTCTCGGGCTGGCAGGGCCTGACCCTCAATGGCACGGGCTTGAACAACAGCAACAAGGGCACCGTCTCCAGCCTCAAAGGCGGTGTCGAGGTCACCCTCAGCGACGCCTTGAACAACAGCCAGGGCGGTGGCCTGGTCAGCCAGCAGGCCCTGGACGTCAAGGCCGCCAGCCTCGACAACAGCCACCAGGGGGTGATCTCCAGCGCCGGCGAGCAAAGCCTCAAACTCAGCGGCCTGCTGGACAACAGCCAGGGCGGCTCCATCGACAGCGCCGCCACCCTGACCCTGCAGGCCATGGCCCTGGGCAACCAGGGCGGCACAGTCAACGCCGCCGGCGACCTGGAGTTCATCGGCAGCGACCTGGACAACAGCCACGGCACCTTCACCGGCAAGCAGGGCGTTACCCTCGACCTGCTGGGACACTTGATCAACAACCAGGGCACCCTGTCCGCCGCTGGCCCTTTGCTGCTCAAGCGCAGCACTAAGGTTGAGAACCAGGGCGGCGAACTTTTCAGCCAGCAGTGGCTGCGGCTGTTCACCGAACACTTGGACAACCGGCAGAAGGGCCGGGTCGCGGCCAATGAGTCGGTGTTGATCAGCGCCAGTGGCGAAGTGCAGAACAGCGATGGCGGAGAGATCCTCAGCCGCGAAGCCGACCTGCAACTCAATGCCGAGCGTCTGGATAACGCCAGAGGCCTGCTGCAGGCCAAGACCACCCTGGGCCTCGATGTGGCGGCCGACGCCGGTAACCAAGGCGGACAAGTGATTGCCCAGCAGGGCGACCTGACGCTCAAGGCGGGCCACCTCGACAACAGGGCCGGCAAGGTGTCCGCCCTCAACGGCGGCGCCACCCTGGAAACCGCGGCCGATGGCCGCCTCGACAACCGCGACGGCGCGCTCTTCGCCCAGCAGGCTCTGCATATCAGCGCCAGGGAGCTGGACAACAGCGCCGGCCAGATCAGCGCCCGGCAGATCGAGCTGGAGCTCGCTGGTGCCCTGAACAACCGCCAGGGCCTGATCGAAAGCGGCAGTACCCTGGCCACCGCTGCTGCCAGCCTGGACAACCAGCGCGGGCAACTGCGGGCCCTGGGCCTGGCCAGCAAGACCCGGTTCAGCATCGCTGGCACCTTCGACAACCGCGACGGCTCCCTGGAAACCGCCAACAACGACCTGGCCTTCGACGCCGGCGGCTTCAACAACCGCGGCGGCAGCCTGCTGCACAGCGGCAGTGGCGTGTTCGGCATCTCCATGGCCAACCTCGAAGACGTCGGCGGCCGCCTGAAGACCGCCGGCCAACTGACCCTGGAAGCCGAGCGCTGGACCAACAGCAGTGCAATCCAAGCCGACCGGTTGCTGGTCAAGGTCGACCACCTGACCCAGACCGCCGACGGCCAGCTCCTGGCGGGCACCGGCCTGACCGGCAGCGGCAGCCACTGGAACAACGACGGCCTGATCGGCAGTGACGCCGCGCTCAACCTCGACCTGAACGGCAACTACAGCGGCAAGGGGCGCCTGAGCAGCATTGGTCAACTGGACCTGCATGCCGCCCAACTGGACCTGGCGGACAGCGCCAGCATCGCCGGTGGCGCCAACGGCACCCTGAAGATCGACGGTGCGCTGAACAGCGCCGGGCGTATCACCGCCAGCCAGAAGCTGCTGCTGAATGCCGCCAGCATCCACAACCTTGGCACCCTGGGCAGCGGCGAAGACCTGAGCCTCAACGCCGCCACCCTGGTCAACGACCATGGCCTGATCTCCAGCGGCGGCAATATGCAGTTGCTGACCAACAGTTTCACCAACCGCTATGCCCAGGTGTACAGCCTGGGTACCGCGCTGATCGCCAAGGAAGACCAGCAAGCCAGGGCCGACCTGCTGGACAACCGCTCCGGGGATATCGAAAGCCTGGGCAAGCTGACCATCGCCGCCAGCACCCTCAACAACGTCATGGACGTGCTGCAGTACACCGAGCACGAAAAGAGTGCCGCCAGCATCACCCGCCTGTCCTGCACCCTGATTCCCGTCGCCGGCTGCGACGACCGCGGCGGTGGCCGCATCAACGGCCTGTGGGAAGTGGCCGAGACCGACCGCCTGCGGGTGACCAACAGCAGCGCCGCCGCCAGCCTCAACAGCGGCGCCGACCTGCAGATCGACACCCAGACCCTGACCAACACCAGCAGCCTGATTACCGCGGCCGGCGACATCAACATCAAGGCCGAGACCGTCCACAACCAGGGCCTGCAACCCCAGGAAATCACCACCCTGCGGCGCTACTGGAGCTTCGTCAACGAAACCGGCACCGCCGCAGCCCTAGCCGCCGCGTTCAACGCCCGCAACAACCCGACGCCTTCGAGCAGCTTCGCCTCCGACCTCAGCGCCTTCATTGCCTGGACCGGGGTGATGCTGTCCTCCAGCAGCAAGGTGGTGGACGGCGACCAATCCTTCGCCGCCACCATCCAGGCCGGTGGCAAGGTCAACCTCAAGGCTGACCAGACCCTCGACAACAGCGTGATCCGCTCCTTCTACGAGTACGTCGGCGCCGGCAAGACCCTGACCGACACCGGCGTTGGCAACGGCTACTCGACGCCGATCCGGATCAACCCGCAACTGCCCCCGGAACTGGCCCAGCAACAGGTCAACCCCCTGGAGCTGCCGGGCTTCACCCTGCCCACCGGCGGCAACGGCCTGTTCCGCCTCAGCGGCCAGGGCAGCACTTTGGCCCAGGCCCCGACGCCTGCGCAGATCGCCGGCCTGCCGGACGCCGCGAGCCTGTCCCGGCCGCACAAGTACCTGATCGAAACCAACCCGGCGCTGACCAACCTCAAGCAGTTCATGAGCTCGGACTACCTGCTGTCCAACCTGGGCTACAACCCCGATGAAAGCGCCAAGCGCCTGGGGGACGGTTTCTACGAACAGAAACTCATCCAGCAAGCCATGGTGGCCCGCACCGGCCAGCGCTTTATCGACGGCCAGGACAGCAACGAAAAGCTCTTCAAGCACCTGATGGACAACGCCATCCAGAGCAAGCAACAGCTTGATCTCTCGGTGGGCGTGACCCTGACCTCCGAGCAAGTCGCCGCCCTGACCCACGACATCGTCTGGCTGGAAAGCCATGAAGTGAACGGCGAACAGGTGCTGGTGCCGGTGCTGTACCTGGCCCAGGCCAACAACCGCCTGGCGCCCAATGGCTCCCTGATCGCCGGCAAGGACGTGAGCCTGATTGCCGGCAAGGACTTGAACAACGTCGGCACCCTGCGCGCGGCCAATGACCTGTCGGCGGTGGCGGGGGAGAACCTGGTTAATAGTGGGTTGGTGGAGGCGGGCAACCGCCAGGATCTGCTGGCGGGCAACCATCTGGTCAACCGCGCCGGCGGCATCATCGCCGGGCGCGACGTGACCCTGACCACCACCCAGGGCGACGTGATCAACGACCGCACCCTGACCACCCACCAAAGCAGCAGCGAAGACTACGTCCGCGAGCAGCGCCGCGACTTCCTCGACAGCGCCGCCCGCATCGAAGCCGGCAACAGCCTGAGCATCGATGCCGAACGGGACTTCGACAGCAACGGCAGCGTCCTGCACAGCGGTGGCGACACCCGCATCAAGGCCGGTCGCAACGTCAGCCTCAACGCCGTCGAACAAGTGGTCAGCAACGACCGCGGCATCGGCAACCTCGACCAGAGCAAAACCCAGCACGGCGCCACCCTGGAGAGCGGTGGGAACCTGAGTATTGAGGCCGGAGGCAACGTCACCGCCATCGCCAGCCAGATTGACGTCAAGGGCGACGTCTCGATGACGGCCAAGGACAACCTGACCCTGGCCTCGGCCGCCAATGAACAACACTGGGCCAGCAAGACCGGTACCACCAAGAGCGAAGAGGATCGTGTCCACCAGCAAGCCACCACGGTGACAGCGGGCGGGGATGTGACGCTCAAGTCCGGCCAGGACATGACCCTGATTTCCAGCAAGGTCAAGGCTGGGGATGAAGCCTATTTGGTGGCCGGTGGCGAACTGAACCTGCTGGCGGAGCAGGACAGTGAGCACTCGCTGTATGACATGAAGAAGAAGGGGGGCTGGGGCAACCTCAAGACCCAGCGTGACGAAGTCACCCGCACCACACATATCGGCAGCGAGATCAGCGCCGGTGGCAACCTGACCCTCAAGAGCGACGGTGACCAGAGGTATCAGGTCGCCAAGCTGGAGAGCGGCAAGGACATCACCCTGGATAGCGGCGGCGCTATCACCTTTGAAGGGGTGAAGGATCTGCACCAGGAGAGTCACGAGAAGACCAATAACAACTCCTTCTGGGTGTCCTCCAAAGGCAAGGGCAATACCGACGAAACCCTGCGCCAGACCCAGATGGTGGCGGCCGGCAATATCGTGATCAAGGCCGTTGATGGCCTGAAGATCGATGTGAGGCAGGTCAACCAGCAAACCGTCAGCCAGAGCATCGACGCGATGGTCAAGGCCGACCCGCAACTGGCCTGGCTCAAAGAGGCCGAGAAGCGTGGCGATGTTGATTGGCGGGTGGTGAAGGAGATCCACGACTCCTACAAGTACAGCAACTCCGGGCTGGGGCCGGCTTCGCAGATCATTATTGCGATTGTGATGGGCGCCGTGATTGGGCCTATGGCGGGTGGTCTGGTCGGTGGTGGTACTACCGGTGCGGTTGTGGGAGCTGTTGCGACGGGGGCGTCGACCAATGCGACCGTCAGCTTTATCAATAACGGTGGCAACCTTGGTGCTGTATTCAAGGATGTGACCTCTTCCAACGCGATGAAAGGGTATGTGATCTCTGGTGTTACTGCGGGGCTTACATCTGCTTACTTTGACGGTTGGACTGGCACTCATACTGATACGGCAACGAATCAGGTTATTGGGCCGAACCTCAGCACTTGGACAGGTGTTGGGCAATTTGCTGCGAGCCAAACACTGCAGAGCGGCACTTCCATGCTGTTGAGCAAGGCTCTGGGGCAGGGTGGCAGTGCAAGTGATGCACTGAAAAGTGCCTTGTTCAACACCTTGGCGGCGGCCAGCTTCAATGCGGTGGGTGATTACACCAAAGGTGTTTTGAACGACGGCATGCCTCCCAAAATATTGATCCACGCCATGGTTGGCGGCCTTCTGTCAAAAGCAACTGGCGGCGACTTCAAGACCGGCGCTTTGGCGGCGGGTGTAAATGAAGCTGTGGTTGTCCAGTTGGACAAACTGGTGAGTGGTAACAAGACACTACTGTCCATGAACTCGCAGATTGTGGGTGTGCTAGCAGCTGCTGCGCAGAGAGATGCGGATGCGCAATCGATAGAGAAGGGCGGCTGGGTTGCAAAAAACGCAACGCAGTACAACTATGCAGGGCATCAAGAAATTGACGACTTAGAGGAGCAGGCGCGTAACTGTAAAGCTCTTGGAAACTGTGATGAGGTCAGGGAGCGGTTTAGAAAACAGAGCGTTAAGCTTGATGATGAATTGGCGGCCGATTGTGCTAAAAATCCAGCCCTTTGCACGTTCTTGTATGGGGATCTCCTGCATGACAGAAATAGCCTGCAGGAGCGTCTTGGAAAGATGTATTTTGATGACAGTATTCCTTCGATGTTTAAGGAAGACTTGCATCGTTATCAGTTGCAGAATACAGCTGCTATAGGGGTTCTCATTCAGGCTCAGACTGAGTCTGCTCTTGAGAGTAAAGGAGTTTCGCCGGAAAAAGCTGCCTGGGTAAGTAAGCTTGTTGCGGCAATGGGCGGTTTTCTGGGCGGGAAGGGTAAAGGTGGAAACGGTGCTACAAGTGGAAAAGTAGCGGCTTCAGGTACTAGTAAACCTATTATTGATCATGTTGTTGTGTCTTCAGGTAAGGCTCCTAAAACAGCAGCACCAAACTCTATATATGAAATCTCTCGTGCGGATGGAAGTAAAAGTGTAACTTACTATGATGGTCAAGGACGGACCTTTTCACGGGAAGACTATGGCCAACAAAGAAGTCACGGTAGTTTAGGGTATGGTGTGGATGGGCGAGCAGTGCCCCATGAGCATAAGATTGAATATAATAGTCGGGGGTTTGTGGATAAACAGTATTATCGCGAAATCGATGCTGATGGTAAGCCTGTTGGAGCTTGGATTCTAGATAAGTAGAGGAGGACGGTTATGTCAAATGATGTTTGTGGTTATGTTTACCCTGCTCCAAGTCTGGAGTCCTGGATGGCGTTGGAAGAATATATCTCAAAAAGTAAATTGGGGATTCAGAGGATAAGGAGTAATGAGCTTTTTAATTATCCGTCAGAATTTATTCCTGATATAGACACTTTTATTTTTTTGATAGGGGATAGTCCGGGGTATCCTAATGCAACATATTTGACGGATTATAATGAATATGATCCTGACTTCTCAGATATTGGGTTTCCTTGTCACCCTAAAGACAGGGTTAAGATATTGTTGGGTGCTATAGGGGATATATTTTCAATATGTAAGTCTGAAAAGATATGTTTTTCTATAACGGATAGTAGTCAGGTGGAGGTCGTTAAAAGAATTTGCTTTTCTGAGATGTTTGATGTGGTGATTTCTGACTTTGAGAAGTATCAAGCCCCTCCTGATACTCTTTATGAAGTAAGGCGCGGTGGTTGTATTTAAAGTCAAGGGTGGAGAGGGGCGAGCTGAACGAAACTGGAATAATAGTGGGTGAAAGATTTTTTATTTGTGATTAAGTTTTTGATACTGAAGAGACGGCTAGGTTCTTGTCTTTAACGTTTGTGGGGCTATTGACTTGAGATTAATTAAAATATTCTGCAGGTAGACGTTAATGCTAGTGGCGTAAGTGGGAGGTGTCCAAATAGCTGGGTTACATATACATCGTCTGGCGGAAGAAGAACGAAATCATTGGCGCTCATTCGGGCGAAATAAACAATTCAAACCTCGATTATGCTGTGGAGGTGTTGTTGGCTAACGTGGATGGGACACGAAATACAAAATTAGTGACACAGTTTGCTGATGGAAATGTTTCGAAGATTAAAACGAGTACCTTGTTCCCCTCGTCCTGGACTGATACGCAAACTATGAGTGCTGTTTGGGCTACCGGAAATAGCCCGGCGCTCGCGCCTAGATCCGATGGCGTCTCGTTGCATCAAACAACAGTCAATGGAGTTGAGGTGATCAAGGTGGGGGATCGCGTTACTGCTAGCTATCCTTGTGGTAGGGACTGCACGGACCCAACGAAATTTTGATAGGTGAAGCCTGTTCAAAGAGTATGGTTTTTTACTAGCCTCTATAGGCTAAGAAGATTGTTGGTCTGATGTAGGTATTGATATCGCAGCCTCCAAAGTCTCTCAGTTTGATAATGTGAGTTGGGATGAACTCGAGTCTGTGCTATCGGTGAAGTCTGGAGTGTGGCGAGGTCGGTACGCAAAGTCCCTTGGCGATTCGAATGATGAGCGGGCCCTGCGTATTCTCTTAGTGCTTCTAAAGGCTGAAGAGGAGTCGGTTGTTGTTAATGCAATTGAATCAATGGAGTCAATTTTTTTAGCTGGTTATATTTTTGATAGGGCGCAGGTCATATTCGCGTTAAATGATGATTTGGAGAGCGGATGTCTAACGTTGAAGCTAATGAAGGCTACATTGGCTAAAAAGTTAAGGATGGTCTGAAGTAGTCATGTATTTCTGGCTGACTTCAGCCTCCGCTGATTTTGAGAACCGTAGATATCAAGGTTGAAGTCGTGCGGCTTTATACCGCCCCTTTCTGTTCATGCGAATTCTTAACAGACTGCGTTTTCACACAGCCCGATCAAGCCGCCCTTTTTGGCTTACTGGAGCACCTGCTCCTGCATCCGCCTCGTCGTCACATCCATCAAATCACACCCATCTCGCAGCAGAATGCTGCACACCAGCGATAGTTCCTGCAGCACCACTGCACCTCTGGGGGTGTCATCAGAAACCGTTAAGTTCTCCAGCAGTTGAGTCACGGCGCGAATGCGATACGCCACTGCATCGTGCAGGGCGTCAATGGCGGCTTGGGTATCGATCAGCTGGGAGGGGATGTTGCAGTCGTGGCCGGTTATAGCTTGATAACGCGTCATTTATTGAGCCTCTTTAGTTTGACTGAGGACTCTGTAAATCAGGTCGCCAACTCCGGTCGTTCTTTCAACGCCCCCTCGACTATATCCAGCGTTCCTCCCTGTCCTTTAAGCCTCATTCCTACTGGATTGTCTGCTTCTGCTGTAAGGCAATTCCTAATTTGTCGAGAGGACCTGTTCAAGCCGGTCCGCCGTGATTTTCCTGGCTTACAATGCCGCCGCTTATCGCCATGCCACAGGTGGTTTTTAGGTGGCGGTGCGTTGTTGAAAACCTCCTCAAGGAAGATCCGTCATGCGTCTGTTGTCTCTGCTCTTCACCCTCGCTTTGCTCGCCGGTTGTGCTTCCACGCCGGACTATTACATCTCGCCCAAACCAGTACGGATTCCCGCTACCGCCACTTACTGGATCGACACCTTCAACCTGCAGTTGGTCGGCGAGAGCGAGCGTTTTCTGCCCGAGGACAAGTTGCGTCAGCGACTGGGCATGGAGTTGATCCGGCAGTTGGGCAATGCCAATCGCTACGCCGCCACCAAGGACAGCGCCGACTACCTGCTGGATGTAGATGCGGTGTACAAGCGCCGCCTCAGTGATTCCCAGGGCGGGCTGGTGTCGATGGTCGTCGATGACAATACGATCCTTGCCAGTGTCGACTTTGGCTATAAGGTGCAGGTCAAGCGCGACGGCGCCGAGGTGTTGCATTTCGCCCAGGAGCGCGATGGTTTGCAGCCTGCCGGGGCCATGGGCCAGTTGCGCAATATGAAGACCATGTTGGGGGCGATCACCAACAGCGGTAACTCGGATGTGGAGAACTTCTACATTCGTGCTCTGCCGAGGTTCATCGTTCGCGATATCACGGCCATTCCTTCTCGTGAGTGAGTGTGTGGGGGGATTGTAGGAGCGAGCTTGCTCGCGATGAGCGCCAGGGCGTCGCGTTCTTTCAGTAGCGGCGCGTTATCGTTGGCGTTGTTCGCGAGCGAGCTCGCTCCTACAGGGGGATCAACGTGCTTTTTGGGTTATAGCTTTTTCACCGGAATGCAGATCTCACACTCCAGCTCCCCGGTCTTGACGTCGTAGAAGGCATCCGCCGGATAGCGTTCGAAGGCCGGGCGCGGGTCGAATTGCAGGCCGCTCTTGGGCAGCCAGTCGCGGCACAGTTCGATCCAGGCGTCGGCGATAGCCGGACCCAGGCCGCGGTAGTGGGCCACGGCGTAGAGGCCGCCGGGCAGGGTGGTGACGATGGCCAGGGCGCTGGCCTTGAAGTCTTCGGGCACTTCCACGCAGGCGTCGTAGCGGCATTTGTCGGCGGGGGTGAGGTCCGGGTCGTCGTGGCCGATGCCGTAGCGCACGCGGTTGAAAAGTTGATGTTCGAGCATCCACGGCGCGGCGGTTTCGCGCCAGAAAATGCCAATGCCCGGGCCGTAGGCGCCGATATAGCGCAGGTAGGCCACGCGGGTGGCGGGTAGTTGCTGCAGGGTGACCTTCATCGCGGTTTCCTTCAGGTGAATGAAGGCGTCAGGATCGTCGAAGGCGGGGATGTGGGTCTGATCAGGATTGCGCAATTCACGCAGGCGGCGTTCGCGGATGTCGTCCAGGCGGCGGTGCCAGCGTTTGGGCTCGGTATCGCGCCAGGTGCTGGGGGAGACCGAGAAGTGCTGTTTGAAGGCCCGGGAAAATGCCTCGCCGGAGCCGAAGCCGACTTCCAGGGCAATTTCCAGCACTGAGGCCGAGGGGCGGCTGGCCATGAGGTAGGCGCCGCAGGCCAGGCGTCGGCGGCGCAGGTAGGCACCCAGGGGCTCGCCGACCCAGGCGCTGAACAGGCGGTGGAAGTGGTAGGGCGAGAAATGGGCGACCCGCGCCAGGTCCGCCAGCTCCAGGGGTTGGTCCAGGTGTTGGTCGATATGCTCCAGCACCCGGCTCATGCGCAGGGTGTATTCGTGGAGGCTGTGATAGGCGGCGCTCATGTCTACAGCTTAGTTGGCTGGGTGGGTCGTCACAGTCTGCCGCAGATTTGTGCCGTTTGTGAGTGCGATTCGCCGGCAAGCTGGCTCCTGCGGCAGGTTCTGCCGGCGAACAGGTTCTCAATCGTCACAACAGCAACTGCTGCTCTTGCCCTGGGGCGTTGCCTGGTAGCGATCGTGGTGCCGGACCCAGCCCATGATCTGCTCTTCGTTGCGCCCCTTGGGCGTCAGGTCGAGGAAGTTGTAGGCCCCCAGCAACAGGTCCAGCCCGCGGGCATAGGTGGAATAGGTGTGGAATATCTCACCTTGCGGGTTGCGGTAGAACACGCTGAGCCCGGGCAACTCCTGCTCATCGCCACTGGCCTGTTCGTAGTTGTAGCTGGCAGTGCCCTGGGCCAGTTGCTCGGCGCTGAGGCTGACGCCGAAGTCCTGGTTGAAGTCGTCGCCGGCGCTGGAATACCAATCGAAATGCCAACCCATGCGCTGGCGAAAGGCCTGGAACTCGGCATAAGGGGCGTGGGAGATGGCCACCAGCGCTACATCGTGGTGGGCCAGGTGCTGGTTGGCGCCATCGAAGTGGTCGGCGACGAACGAGCAGCCCTTGCAGCCTTCCTCCCAACCTTCGGCAAACATGAAGTGGTAGACCAGCAGTTGGCTGTGGTCGCCAAACAGATCGGCCAGGCCCAGCGGGCCATCGGGGCCATGAAACTGATAGGGCTTGTCGATTTTTACCCAGGGCAGCGCCCGGCGTTCGGCGCTGAGCTGGTCGCGCTGGCGGGTAAAGGCCTTTTCGTGGATCAGGTGCTGTTTGCGGGCTTGCAGCCATTGTTCCCGGGAGACCACGGGATGCTCGGTAACGGACATGACATCTCTCCTCAAGGCAGTGGGGGCGATGGGTCTTACACACGCTAGTCGTTTGGCGCTGGAGTGGATCGACAAACCGCCCAGCGGTTTTCCGATCAGGGGGCGGCGGCCTGGGGTGGATTTCCTGAACGGCTGAATGGCCTGCCGGTCACAACGTGTGAAGGCATTTCATTCTCTTGTCTGGAGGTTGAATCAGGATGACGACTTATAACTGGGATCTGATCGAACGACTGCTGCACGAAGTGCAGAACGGCGCCGGCCACAGCTTCACTCCGCGACCCTATGCCGAGCAGCATGCGGCGGCCAAGGCGGCGGAAGGCGAGCCCACCGGCAATCTGGATGACCTGAAAGTCACCGCCACCGAGTACGAAAAGTTACTGCTGGACCGTGGCTTTATCGAAAGCCGGCCGGAAGAGGAGGGCGGCAATGGCGAGAACTTCGTGCTCACGCCCCGTGGTTCCAGCCTGCTGTGCCTGATCGACAGCAGCATCCCGGGCAATGATCACCCGCGCCAGGTGCTGGATGAGCAGGCCGATGCGCTGGATCCGGCGACCTTCGATCAGGTGGCCTCCAAGGCCCAGATCGCTTAGGTTGCACCTAGCCCTGGCGGGCGTTCTGCAGGCATTTGAGCTCGGCGAAGTCCTTGCGCACTCCGTCGATTTTCTTCAGCAGGCGCTGGCGCTGGGCCGGGGTGCTTTGTGCCATCAGGTCCACCAGCAGGCTGCGTGCGGCCTGTTCGGTGTGGGCGTAGGCCTGGCGATAGTCCGGCGTCCATAAGCTCTCGCGGTGTACCAGCAATTGCTCGATACGTTGTGGGAAATCGCTGTTTTGCCGTTGCTCCACGGCCGCGCTGAATTGCGCCTGCCAGTGGGCTCGGTTGGCGATCCACTGCTGGTTCTGCTCGCCCAGGCTGCTGGACCATTGTTCCACCCGTTGCTGCTGGCTCGGGCTTAGGGAGCCGAGCCAGACGTTCAAGCGCTTACTCATGCGTTGGCTGCGCTGCTCTATCTGTTGCGCCAACGGCGGCTTGAGGTATTGCTCCTGGTGTTCCTGCAGGTCCTTGGCGAAGGCGGAATTCATCTCTTTGACTTGCTGGTCGTTCAGACCCTGGAGCAGCTCCACGGCGGACGGGGCGATCTGCCGGGCGGTTTCGGCGATGGCTTGCTTGGCTTCCCGGGTGCGCTCTTGCAAGCCCTGGTCGCTGACCTGGTTGTTCTGCACCATCAGTTGCAGGCGGTCGAGCCAGTCCAGGTAACCTGGGAGCTGGGTGGTGCAATGCCAGCTCAGGTGCTGCTGCAAGCGCTGGTTGAACCAGCTCTTCTGCTCGCTGTTCATGTCCAGGTAGTCGTTGAGGTTCCAGGGAATGATCACATCCAGGTTGCGATAGGCCAGGCCGACCCGGCTACAGGCGCCCAGCAGCAGGCTGATGATCAGGAGCGGAATGAGGAGGTGCCAGCGGCGCGCCATGTTCGAGTCCTTGCGAGTGCGGGTTGCTGTATCTGAACCCTGAAGGCGCCTCGCAGTTCAGACGTTCAGTAGAACGCCCGTTCGGCCTTGAAGGTGAGCAGGCCGTCGCATTGCGGGTTATGCCCGGAGTAGGCGCTGCAGTCGTTGCCGCTGAGGCTGGAGTCACTGTAGATCAGGTTCAGGTCGATCCCCAGCCAGGGGCGCGAGAGCTTGATCGACCAGTCATTGAAGCCGGCCACGTAGCCGCCGTCGGCGATCGAGACGCCATTGTTCAGTTGATGGGTGGTGTATTTGACGCTGACGCCAATGCCGAACGGTACGTTGCCGCCCAGGTCAGCGAACAGGGTGCTGTTGCGTTTGTCCGGGTCATTGCTGAACGCCGCGCCGAAGCGGCTGCCGAGCAGGGTCAGGCCGCCGTAGAATTCCTGGCTGTCCTGGGTCCGCAACTGCGGGTAGTTGTAGTGGATCATTCCCAGTTCGTAGCCCAGGGTCTGGTCGAAGGGCTGCTTGAAGCCCAGGTAGGAATCCACCTCCAGTTTGCTGGAGGGGCTCAGGCCCATGCTGGGGGCCCACTGGCCGGCATACCAGCCACTGTCGTGGCTCAGGTCGAGGCCGCCGTGGAACGAGCCGCTGGAAGACGGCTTGACCAGGCCCTGGGCCATGCTGCGGCTGGGGCTGGTGCCCAGCTTGAGGTCGAAATCCCCCAGCTCGCGCTGGAAGATTTGCCCATGGGCAATGGGGCAGGCCAACAGCAGGCTGCAGGCCAGCAACGCGGATTTGAGCATGCAGCACTCCCTGAACTGCGCGGAGCGACAACCTGAAAGGCGGCTGAAACGATTGATCTAGAGGGGGTAAAGGATACCGGCGAATGCCATTGGCTGAAGGCCGTTCGTCGATTTGCTGGTAGTGGGGAGGAGAGCGGGTGCCAGTCCTAGCGCTTTGAGGGCAAAGCGCTAAGGGACCAGGATAATGCGCGGGGGAGTTACTTCTTGCCCAGGCTGATCTGCTTGGACGGGCCGAAAGTCTGGCCGCTGACGCCTTTGGCGATCTGCTGGATTTCGCCGCCCGATTTCAGGAACGCTGCGATCTGTTCGTTGATCGATTCACTGGTTTCAACGGCGGGAGCTGGTTTTGCTTTGCTGTTGGAGGCTTTTACTCGCATGGCGGCCATTTAACCTTTCGGGAAAATTAATTTGGCCAGGCATCTTATCAGAAATACTTGACAATTGCTTGGTAAATATCCCCTGGAACAGAAAGGCGCTTCCTGCTGTTTTTCCTAAGTTTATTTTTCGGATATTTTCCTAAGTCGCTGTTTTAACTAAGGACCCATCGAAAAAAATGCCCTCTCGCTGTGCTCCGCAAAGGCTCGATGCACGGCTGTTTGCCTGACGAGCGGCCGGTTGAGCGCCGGGAACGCCAGAAAAATCAAGGATTTCGTGGCCGGCGATTCAGGAGCGTCAACGCAGGCCTGGAAAACAGGTAGAATGCCGCCCAAGCAATGAGGGTATTGGAAATGGCTTTAGTCGGGCGCTACAACAGTTTGCAAGTGGTTAAACACACTAACTTTGGTTTGTATCTGGACGGTGGGGCAGACGGCGAAATATTGCTGCCCAATCGTTATATCCCCAAGGACATTCCCAGTGAAGATGAAGACTGGCTGAATGTTTTTGTTTACTTGGACAGTGCTGACAAGTTAATCGCAACTACCGAAAAGCCGAAAGTTCAAGTTGGTGAGTTCGCCAGTCTTAAAGTCGTCGAAGTTAACAGTATCGGGGTGTTCCTGGACTGGGGGCTGCCCAAGGATCTGCTGCTGCCGTACTCCGAGGAAAAGCGCCAGATGAACGCCGGCGAATACTGCGTGGTGCATGTCTACCTGGACAAGCACACTCGCCGTATCACCGCCACGGCCCGTCTGGACCGCTACCTGGACAAGACGCCGGCCAACTACAAGGCCGGCCAGGAAGTCGACTTGCTGGTGGCCGAGTCCACTGACATGGGCTTCAAGGCCATCATCAATAACAAGCACTGGGGCCTGATCCACAAGAACGAAGTGTTCAAGTTCCTGCGCTCGGGGATGCAAGAGAAAGGTTTCATCAAGGAAGTGCGCGCCGACGGCAAGATCAGCCTGAGTTTGCAACCTGTCGGTGAACAGGCGGCCACCAGCCTGAACTCGAAGATCCTCGCCAAGTTGCGGGAAAACGATGGCTCGCTGGCGGTCAGCGACAAGAGCGATCCGGCCTTGATCAGCAGTTTGTTCGGGGTTAGCAAGGGCAACTTCAAGAAGGCCATCGGTGCCCTCTACAAGCAGGGCCAGATTGTCATTCACCCGGATCGTATCGAGCTAAGCTGAGACTCACTTCACGCGGCGGGCGAGGCTTATGAAAACCACGCTGGTTGCCTGGCTCACCACCTTGCTGGCGTTCCTGCTACTCGACGCGCTCTGGCTGGGGCTGATGATGGGCGAAACCTACCGGACCCAGTTGGGGGCGCTGCTGCTGGAACAGCCACGGCTGTTGCCGGCAGCGCTGTTCTACCTCCTCTACGTTAGCGGTTGCCTGCTGTTCGCCGTGCGGCCCGCCCTGCAGCAGGGCGGCTGGCGCCGGGCTGCGTGCCTGGGGGCGCTGCTCGGGCTGGTGGCCTACGGCACTTATGACCTGAGCAACTGGGCGACCTTGCAGGGCTGGTCGGCTTCCCTGGCGCTGCTGGACATGGCCTGGGGCATGCTGGCCAGTGCCCTGGCCTGCAGTTTCGGCGTCTTCTGTGCCTGCCGCTGGGCGCCTGGCGCAAACGACGGGAACTAGGTCTGCTCCAGGGGACCCGTCAGGCGCGGCGGCAGTTCTTTATTTCGGGTAGGGGTCATGTCATTGAATCAATGTGAGGTACGGCGGTGAGCATCGAACGGCGCAACGCCGATGGGTTTGCCCTGCAGGTGATGTTGGGGCTGTGCCTGATCTGGGGCGTGCAGCAGGTGATGATCAAGTGGGCCGCGGCGGACATCGCGCCCATCATGCAGGCGGCAGCCCGTTCGGGGATCTCGGCGCTGCTGGTGGCTGTACTGATGTGCTGGAAAGGCGGCTGGTCCCAGGTTTCCAGTACCTGGCGCGGCGGCTTGCTGGCCGGCGCTCTGTTCGGCCTGGAGTTCCTGTTTATCGCCGAAGGCCTGAAGCTCACCAGTGCCGCGCACATGTCGGTGTTTCTCTACACCGCACCGATCTTCACCGCCCTTGGGGTCAATTGGCTGTTGCCCAGCGAACGCTTGCGGCCCTTGCAATGGTTGGGGATCGTCCTGGCCTTTATCGGCATCAGCATTGCCTTTGCCGGCGGGATCTCCCTGGACAACCTGGACCGGCGCATGCTCCTGGGCGACATTCTGGGATTGCTGGCGGGGCTGGCCTGGGGCGCGACCACGGTGGTGGTGCGGGCTTCGCGGCTGTCCGAGGCGCCAGCGACCCTGACCCTGTTCTATCAGTTGATCGTCGGTTTCGTCGGCCTGTTGCTGATCGCCGTGCTCAGCGGCCAGGTGACCCAGGTCAGCCTGACGCCGGTAGCGGTGGCCAGCGTGTTGTTCCAGGGGCTGGTGGTATCGTTCTTCAGCTACCTGACCTGGTTCTGGCTGCTGCGGCGTTATCTGGCGGCGAACCTGGCAGTGTTTTCCTTCATGACCCCGATGTTCGGCGTGACCTTCGGCGTGCTGTTACTGGACGAGCCCTTGAGCCTCAACTTCGTGCTGGGGGCAATGCTGGTGCTGCTGGGTATTACCTTCGTCAGCGCCGAACAGTGGCTGCGGCGGCGGATCCAGCGCTTGTTGTAGCCCGCGCTTCACGAGACGACCGCACAGCGCTGTGCCCTTGGTCGCAGTTGCCAGAGCAGGCTGGCGCCGATCAGCAAGCCGCAGCCCGCCACCACCAGCGCCAGTTGCAGGTCGCCGCTGAAGTGGCTGCTCAGGGCGGCCAGCAACGGGCCGCTCAACTGGCCCACGGCAAAGCAGGCAGTGAGCAGGCCGGCGTTGCGCTGGGCCGACTGCGGTGCCAGCTCCCGGGAGCGCTGCATCACCAACTGCATGCAGGCCAGGAACGGCGTGCCGCACAGCAACACGCCCAATACCAGCCCCAGGCCACTGCCCAGCAGGCAGGCAAAGACCCCGGCGGCCTGCAGCCACAAGGTCGCCATCAGCCATTGCCGGGTGCTGTGCGGGGTGTGCCGACGCAGGCTGGCCAGGGCCACGCCTACGGCCGCGGCCAGGCCGAAACCGGGCCAGAACAGGTCGGCCTGCCACTGGCCCTGGAAGCGCGCATTGGCCATCTGCGAAAGGAAGGTCGCGGGGATGATGTAGCCCACGCCATACAGGGCGTAGACCAGCCCCAGGCGCGCCACGCTGTGCTCAGTGGCGCAGGCGCTCTGCGTTTCGCCACTGGGGCGCGCCGAGGCCGGGGGCAGGATCGGCAGGATCACCAGCAGCATCAACAAGGCGACCGCGGCATACAGCAGCCACAGGTTGGCCGAGCTTTGCCCCAGAAGATTGGAGCCCAGGGCCAGTAGCCCGGTGAGCATGATGCCCAGCCCCGGGCCGGCGAACACCAGGGCCCCGAGGCGTGGCCGCCCCGCCGCCTGGGCCAGGGGTTGGCTCAGCGCCGTGATCATCACCAGCACCCAGGCGCTGGCCACCCCGGTGCCGAAGCGCAGCAGCAGGTGCGGCCAGAAGCCCTGGGCCCAGAACGAGGCCAGGGTCAGCAGCACGCACAGCCACAAGCCGCCCAGCAGGCGCAGGCGCACCTGGGCCGGACGCCGGGCGAACATGGCGTCCAGGGCTCCGAGGAAATAGCCCAGGTAATTGGCGGCGGCAATCAGCCCGGCGGCGGTCAGGTCGACCTGGCCTTCGCTGATCAGGTGCGGCAGTTGCGGGGTCAGGGCGAAGCGGCCAATGCCCATGGCCATCATCAGGGCAATGAAGCTGGCGAGCAGGCGGAGCAGGGGAGACATGGTCGGCTTTCCATCGATGGGGACAATGACCGTCAGGCTAGGACTGATTGACTTTCTTTAAAAATGAATAATATTGAGTAACTTGTTCAGTTTTGGAGAAAGTCATGGAGTTCAGCCAATTGCGCATCTTCCAGGCCGTGGCCGAGGAAGGCTCCATCACTCGCGCCGCCGAGCGCCTGCACCGAGTGCCGTCGAACCTCTCGACCCGGCTCAAGCAACTGGAGGAGCAACTGGGGGTCGAACTGTTCCTGCGCGAGCGTCAGCGCCTGCAGTTGTCGCCGGCGGGCAAGGTGCTGCTGGATTACGCCGCGCGCCTGTTCGCCTTGCACGACGAGGCCCATGCCGCGGTGCAGGGCGGTCAGCCGGCCGGGGAGTTTGTCCTGGGCACCATGTACAGCACCGCGGCGATTCACTTGCCTGCGTTGCTGGCGCGTTATCACCGGGCTTATCCGGCGGTGAACCTGCAGGTGCAGTCCGGGCCCAGCGGCGAGTTGCTCGAAGGCTTGCTCACCGGGCGCCTGGATGCAGCCCTGGTGGACGGGCCGCTGGAGCTGGCAGGCCTGGATGGCGTGCCCCTGTGCGACGAGACCCTGGTACTGATCAGCGAAGCCGACCATCCGCCGGTGCGTACGGCCCGGGACGTGGAGGGCCGTGCGGTGTTCACCTTTCGCCAGGGATGCTCCTATCGCATGCGTCTGGAATCCTGGTTTGCCCACTACCACGCCGCGATGGGGCGGGCCATGGAGATCGAGTCCTATCAGGGCATGCTGGCCTGTGTGATCGCCGGTTCCGGGGTGGCGCTGATGGCTCAGTCGATGCTCGACAGCCTGCCGGGGCGCGAAAGCGTGGCGGTGCATGCCCTGGCCGAGCCTTTTGCCCGTGCCACTACCTGGCTGATGTGGCGCAAGGGCATGGTCGGGGCCAACCTCAATGCCTGGATCGAGCTGCAACAGGGCGCTGGCGTGCAGCTTGCGCAGCAGGCGCGGGCCCATGCTTGAGCACCCGATGGCCATTGGCTTTAATCCAGTAACAGTTCATTGCCATTGCGCAGCAGCGCGCTGGAAAAGATAGGGCTATTATCTGCTTGAGGCGGCGCAGTATCGCCGCTCGGCACGACCCTGAGGGGGCACTATGAAAGACAAACTGCAAAGCTGGCTGCACGACCTTGGCGTCGCACTGGGCCTGATCGAGCCACCGCTGCAACCGGTGCCGATTCCTACCGACGAAGAGCTGCGGCGCCGTCAACAACGTCGTCGCTGAAGCAGAGGCGAGAGCGGAGTGCAGGCTCCGGCTCTCGCGGATGTTTTCTAGCCGGCAGTCGCTGGGCCACAGGCCTGGGGCAATCGGGTCAATCCTGGTTTTGCCGGGCCTTTTCCAATAACCATTGCACCAGGTCATCCACCCTTTCCAGCTGCCCTAGCGCTCGCTGCTCTTCACGGGGCAAGACACCCAGGTCGAACCTGTCCTCCAGGCGCCACAGCAGCGCCTCGATATCATCCCTGTCCAGCCCCAGTTCAGAGAGACCGCTCTGGTCATCGAAATCCACAGGCTCATCCAGCCAGTGGCGAATGAGCAGGTGCACTGCCGCGCGCGCTTGGGCCCGATTCATCTGCGTTGCTCCCGATACGACAGCAGGTCAGGCGGGACGGGCAGCGTCGGCGCGGGTCTTTTCCAGGATGAACAGGCTCAGCTCGCTGATGCTGCTGATTCGATACAGGTCGCGGTCGGGATCCAGGCGAATGTTGAACTCTCGCTCCAGGCTGTGCAGCAGGGCCTTGAGGTCCAGGGAGTAGGTGTCGTGTTCGCGGGCCTGGCAGGGCGGGGTTGGCCACTTCTGGGCCATTTGTGCATCGATGGCATGACGGATGCTTTGCTGGATGGAGAAACGGTCCATAAACACCTCGGGGCAGGGAGAGGCTCTTATTGTTTTATGACCCCATCCAAGGGTGAAGCGATAGCGTGCACTGAGGCGGCCAGCGATCCTTGTACTGTTTCCCTGCGGGAACAGTCGTCGCTGGATCTGAGTACAGCACAGGTTTTTTTCCGGCGGGGTAACCATTCGTCCATTCATGGCCCTGACGAAAATGGCTGCGGGCTTTGCCCGTCGGTGCCGTGAGGCTTTTGCCAGGCGAAAAAAAACGGGTGCGGCCACCGACGCCGCACCCGTCGAAGAAAAGCTTCAGACCTCCGGCTTCACGTCAGATTGCGTTGGCCAGGGGCGCAGGGCGCCGGGAAGCCAGGCTCACCACCACGAAACTCACCAGGCCCACGGCCAGGCTGTAGTAGATCGGTGTGTTGGCATCCAGGCCGTCCTTGAACATGAAGGCCAGAGCCGTGACGAAGCCCAGGCCCATGCTGGCGATAGCGCCGGCAGTGGTGGCGCGTTTCCAGAAAATGGCGCCGATCAGCGGGATCAGCATGCCGCCCACCAACAGGTTGTAGGCCAGGGTCAGGGCGCTGATCACGTCGTTGACCACCAGGGCAATGCCCAGCACCACGATGCCGGTGAGGAAGGTGAACAGGCGGTTGATCCCCAGGCTCGATTGCTTGCCGCCGCGCAGCCTTGGCAGCAGGTCTTCGGTCAGGGTGGTGGAGGCGGCCAGCAGGCCGGCGCTGGCAGTGGACATCATGGCGGCCAGCGCCGCAGCGATCACCAGGCCACGGATGCCGTCCGGCAGCGAGGCTTTGACGATGGCGGCAAAGGCGTTGTTGACGTTGTCCAGGTCCGGCAGCAGAACATGGGCGGCCATGCCGATCAGGGCGCAGGCCAGGCCGTAGAGGATGCAGTAGAAGCCCGCCAGGGTGCCGGCGTATTGCGCGACTTTCTCGGTCTTGGCGGTGAACACCCGTTGCCAGATGTCCTGGCCGATCAGGATGCCGAAGAAGTAGATCATGAAGTAGGTGATGATGGTGTCCCAGCCGATGGCGGTGAAGCTGAAACTGGACGCTGGCAGCTTGGCCACCAACTCATCCCAGCCGCCTACGCGGTACAGGCAGATCGGCAACAGGATGAACATCAGGCCCACGGTCTTGATCACGAACTGGACGATGTCGGTCAGGGTCAGCGACCACATGCCGCCGATCGCCGAGTACACCACCACCACGCCGCCTCCCAGCAAAACCGAAACCCAGAACGGCAGGCCGAACAGCACTTGCAGAACGGTGCCGATGGCGAGGATCGAAGTCACCCCGATCATCAGCGCGTAGGCCAGCATGATCACTGCGCTGGCCTGGCGGGCCATGGGGTTGTAGCGCTTCTCCAGCACCTGGGTGACGGTGAAGATGCGCAGCTTGAGCAGCGGCTTGGCCAGCAGCAGGTTCAGGGCAATGATCCCCGCCCCCAGGGCGGCGCACAGCCAGAAACCGGAAATGCCGTGGACATAGCCCAGGCGCACGGTGCCGACGGTGGAGGCACCGCCCAGGACCGTGGCGGCCATGGTGCCCATGTACAGGGTGGGGCCCAGGTTGCGGCCGGCCACCAGGTAGTCCTCGTGGGTCTTGGCCTTGCGCATGCCGTAGTAGCCGAGTACGAGCATGCCGGCGGCATAGATGAGTACGACAAATAGATCTAAAGCCATGGTGGCGTGTCTCCGATTATCTTTTTTATGTGAAACAAACGGTTCATGCAGGTGCTGGCTGCTCAGCGAAGGCGGGGTCAAGTCTTGTGCAAGACCCAGGGGCTCTATCGCGAGACGGGCCGCTCCAGGAGGTTATCCGGGCAGTAGCGCGCGACTTGCCAGCAGCCCGCTGGTACAGCGGCTGGCCATGCTGGAGTGCGCAGTTTCGAGAGTGGCGATGGCGGTGCTGGCCAGGCCGGAGGGTAGGCGAAACAGGTCGCAAGGCCTGGTGTCGCGCTGGTGCTCGAGGATCTGTCCGATCCTGTTGGTTGCGATGTTGCTAGGGGTTTTTTCTTTGTTGTTATTCATGATCTGCTCCGATCACATTGGCTAAGGGGGTGGCAGCCCTTCCGGCACAGCGGACAAATGGTTGTGACAGGCCAGCCAGAGGCCTTGTTGTTTTGTGCGAGACCCAATGGTTTCGCGTTCCTGGCTGAAGTCTTGCTCCCCTTGCATGCGCAGCTTCGTGGCTACGTCATGAGTCAATCCGGCGCCGTCCCCCTGTGGGCGGACGACGGCGTTGTCCGGGATGCGTCACCGCACCTCGGAACCATCCTTGGCCCCTTATCGGCCCGGCTAATGCCTGGCAGGCATTGCGCAACAGCAGCCGAGGACGGGGTAAAGATGAAGCGGGTAGTACCGCTTTGCGCCGCAAACGGTCTGGCGGCGCGCAGCATGTGCTGAGTCTCAGCGATGGGCGACGCCAGGCAGTACGCAGAGCATTTCGTACAGCAGGTTGGCGCCCAGCAGCGAGGTATTGCCGGTGGTGTCATAAGGCGGCGAAACCTCCACCAGGTCGCAGCCCACCAGGTCCAGGCCCTGGCAGCCACGGACAATCTCGATGGCCTGGATGGTGGTCAGGCCACCGATTTCCGGGGTGCCGGTGCCTGGGGCCCAGGCCGGGTCGATGCCGTCGATGTCGAAGCTCAGGTACACCGGGCCGTTGCCGACTTTCTCGCGGACTTCGGCCATCAAGGGCTCCAGGGATTTGTGCCAGCATTCTTCGGCCTGGACCACGCGAAAGCCCTGCTTGCGGCTCCAGTTGAAGTCTTCGGCGGTGTAGCCCTGGGCGCGCAGGCCGATCTGCACCACGCGGTCGCAGTCCAGCAGGCCTTCTTCCACGGCGCGGCGGAAGGTGGTGCCGTGGGCGATTTTCTCACCGAACATGTGGTCGTTGACATCGGCGTGGGCATCGATGTGCACCAGCCCGACCTTGCCGTGTTTCTTGTGGATGGCCCGCAGGATCGGCAGGGTGATGGTGTGGTCGCCGCCCAGCGTCAGGGGAATCACGTTGTGTTCGAGGATGCCGTCATAGGCTTCTTCGATGATGCGCACCGCGTCCAGCAGGTTGAAGGTGTTGATCGCTACGTCGCCGATGTCGGCCACCGACAGCGAGTCGAACGGGGCAGCACCGGTGGCCATGTTGTAAGGGCGGATCATGACTGATTCGGCACGGATTTCCCGCGGGCCGAAACGGGTGCCGGCACGCAGCGAGGTGCCGATATCCAGGGGCACGCCGACGAACGCAGCGTCCAGGCCGGCAGCGGATTGCAGATGGGGAAGACGCATCATGGTGGCGATGCCGCCGAAGCGCGGCATTTCGTTGCCGCCCAGTGGTTGGTGGAGAATCTTGTCCACGGGATAGGCCTCATCGTTGTTTTATATTTATGGGGTCGACGGCGCAGCGAATCCTGCCCGAGCAACCGAGTGGGGCCGATTCTGCGAAATGTAGTGCGGGGAAAGAATCGCTACGAACAAATACTTAGTTCAGATTTTTCTAAACTAATGGCCGATGGCGCGCTAGACTCCCGCGCTGCTCCCCGGGCCCTTGGTGGCGAGGGAGCTTGCTCCCGTCCGGTGGTGCAGCCACCGTTATCCGGGTTGCAGGGTTGGATTGAAAGCGGGCATGGAGGCCATCGGGGTTGCTTTGCCGCTCGGCGAGAACCCGCACCCTCGCCGCAGGGACGTTATCGTTTTGCCTGTTATCGGAGCCTGTCATGGCCAACGCTTTACCTGATCTGAAACTATTGCGCATCTTCGTCAGCGTGGTGCGGCATCAGGGGTTCGCCAACGCCCAGCACGAACTCAATCTTTCCACCTCGGCCATCAGCACCTACATGAGCCAGCTGGAGGCATCCCTGGGCCTGGTGCTCTGCCACCGTGGCCGGGGCGGTTTCAGCCTGACCAGCAAGGGCGAGCTGTTCCACCAGGAAACCCTGCGCCTGCTGGGCGAGCTGGAAGGTTTCGAACAGTACGCCGCAGCCCTCAAGGGCGAGCTTCGCGGGACCCTGAACCTGGGGGTGATCGACTCCACGGTGAGCGATAAGGCCCTGCCGTTCGCCGAGGCCATCGGCGCCTACAGCCAGGAGCATCCGGCGGTGCACCTGCACCTGTCGGTGATGAGCCCCCACGAGTTGCAGCTGGGGGTGCAGGACAATCGCCTGGACCTGGCCATCGGTGCCTTTTCCACGCGCATGAGTGGCCTGGTGTACATGCCGCTGTACCGCGAGCAGCATTGGCTGTATTGCAGCAACCGTCACCCGCTGTACAGCGAGCGGCGCATTCCCGAGCAGGTGATCACCCAGCAACGCATGGTCGGCCGCGGCTACTGGAGCCAGGCCGAACTGGCCCGGCACGGCTTCAAGCACAGTGCGGCGACGGTGGAGAGCATGGAGGCGCAGTTGATCCTGGTGCTGTCCGGCGCCTACATCGGCTACCTGCCGGAACATTACGCCCAGGCCTGGGCGGACAAGGGCGACTTGCGGGTGCTGTTGCCGGCAACCTTTGGCTACCAGGCGCCGTTCTCCATGATCATGCGTCGCGGACGCGGTCGAGAGCCGCTGATCCAGACCTTTCGCGACCTGCTCAAGGCGCAGCTCAACCAGTCATAAGGAGGTCCCATGTCTCGAGCACGCTGCGAGCGTTGCCTGCGCCCTGCGGGCCATTGTCTGTGCCCGCTGATTCCCCAGCTACCCAGCCGCACCCGAGTGCTGTTGTTGCAGCATCCCAGTGAGGTCAATCATGCCTTGAACACCGCACGTCTGGCGGCGTTGGGGCTGAACAACGCCGAACTGGTGGTGGGGGAGGTGTTCGAGGAGCTGCCGGCGTTGCTCGACCAGCCCGGATATCGAGCATGCCTGCTGTTCCCGGCGGATGATGCCCGGCCATTGCAGGCCTATGCCGAGACGGATGTACCGCTGCTGCTGGTGGTGCCCGACGGCACCTGGCGCAAGGCGCGCAAGTTGCTGCACCTCAATCCGTTGCTGGCGGCGCTGCCAAGGGTGACCCTGGCGACTGGGGTGGAGTCTCGCTATCGCCTGCGCAAGGCCCCGGGGCCGGGAGCCTTGTCCACTGTGGAAGCGATCGTTCAGGCATTGCAGGTACTTGAAGCTCCTGCTTCGTTCGAGCCGCTGTTGCGGCCTTTCGAGGCCCTGATCGAAGGGCAGATTGCCGCGATGGGCGAAGACACCTACCAGCGCAACCACGCCAAATCCTGACCGCTCCCGAATCTGGCGCCGCTGCCGCAGGTGGCGATGGTGCGCGGTGGCCCCGCTCTTGCCGGCCACCCCACAAACCTTCAGGAGCGCCGCAGGGTCTTCTGCCGCAGGATATAGAGACTCACCAGCACTGCGCTGGTCAGCATGAAGCCCCGGGCCCAGGGCGATGGCACCAGGTAGCAGGAGAAGCCGATGCTCAACCACATCAGGCCGATGGCGTAGACCTTGCCCTTGAGCGGAATGCCGTTGCCGTCGAGATAGTCGCGGATCCACGGACCCAGGCGCGGGTGTTGCACCAGCCATTGGTAGAAGCGTGGCGAGCTACGGGCAAAGCAGGCGGCTGCCAGCAGCAGGAAAGGCGTGGTAGGCAATACAGGAAGGAAGATACCCACTACCCCCAGCGCTACGCTCGACCAGCCGATGGCCAGCAGAACGTAACGCCATAGCAGGGGGCGTTGGCCTATGGGCTTGGCCATAGGCAACGACTCAGTGGTGGCGCGGCTTGAGCAGCGCAGGTTTTTCGTCGGGGGCGTTGCACAGCAGGTACAGCGCGGTCAGCGCTTCCGGGATCTGCACGATCATGTCGTCCATCAGGTTGGCATCGCTGGCGATGTCGGAGAACTCCGGCTGTTCATCGAACAGGCCGGAACCCACCATGATCGGCAGCAGCATCTCGCTGACTTCTTCCTCGGCGGTTTCGAACCAGGCCGCTTCACGCAGGAACACGCCTTCCATGAAGCCGATGCACCAGCCGCGCAGGTCGGAGTCGTCCGGGTCCTCGCCCAGGTCGAGTTCGCAGGGCAGCTCGAATTCTTCGTCGGAAGCCAGTTGGCGGGCGATATGCGCCTTGAGGGCCAGCAGGGTCGACTCGATGGCTTCGCGTTCGGCGTCGTCACGGTAGTGCGGCTCTTCGGCGAACAGGGCGTCGATCCATTCACGGTCCGGAACGCTTTCCGAGCAGATGGACAGCGCGGTCAGGTAGCCGTGAGCGGCCACGTAGTCCAGCGCCTCGTCGTGCAGATCATCTGCATCGAGGAAGACTTGCAGGCGGGTTAGTTGCTCAGCGAAGGACATTGACGGCTACCTTGGGGAATAAACGATGCTGAATTCTAGGCTTTCTTGCGCGCTCAAGCCAGCCGCGGTGCCGATTTGAGCGGTTCTAAAGGTTACCAGCGGTCCATTGTCGGTGCCCTCTGCCGGGAAGGGGTCGGGTATACTCGCGCGTTTTGTGATGCCCTGCAGGCTGGCCGTCCGCTCCGGACAAGTCCGCTAACGCAAATGTCGGTGAAGCGTGCCGGCTTTTCGTCCAGTCTGCCCCCAGGGATTTCAGCGATTTTTGGAGTTTTTCATGCTCGAACAGGCTCAACGCGTCCTCAAGGACATCTTCGGCTACGACAGTTTCCGTGGTCGCCAAGGTGCGATCATTGAGCGCGTGGCCAGCGGCGGCGATGCCTTGGTACTGATGCCCACCGGTGGTGGCAAGTCGCTGTGTTTCCAGGTCCCGGCGCTACTTCGCGAAGGGCTGGCGGTGGTGGTTTCGCCGCTGATCGCTCTGATGGACGACCAGGTTGCGACCCTGGAGGAACTCGGTGTCGCGGCGGCAGCCTTGAACTCCACCCTCAGCGCCGAGCAGCAGCGTGACCTGGCCGCGCGCATCCGGCGCGGCGAAGTGAAGATGCTCTACCTGGCCCCCGAGCGCCTGGTCCAGCCGCGCATGCTGGCGTTTCTGCAGAGCTTGGAAATCGCCTTGTTCGCGATTGATGAAGCCCACTGTGTGTCCCAGTGGGGCCACGACTTCCGCCCCGAATACCTGCAATTGGGGCAGCTGGCGGAAATGTTCCCCCAGGTGCCGCGCATTGCCCTGACCGCCACGGCTGACAAGCGCACCCGGGAAGAGATCGTCAATCGCCTGCACCTGCAGGACGCCGAGCGTTTTCTCTCCAGCTTCGACCGGCCGAACATCTTCTATCGCATCGTGCCCAAGGAGCAGCCACGCAAGCAGTTGCAGGCCTTCCTCAACGAGCGGCGCAGCGATGCCGGGATCGTCTATTGCCTGTCGCGCAAAAAGGTCGACGAAGTGGCTGCATTTCTCTGCGAGCAGGGCTTCACCGCGCTGCCCTACCATGCCGGGTTGCCCAATGAGCTACGGGCCTATCACCAGAAGCGCTTCCTTAACGAAGAAGGCCTGATCATGGTGGCCACCATTGCCTTCGGCATGGGCATCGACAAGCCCAACGTGCGCTTCGTGGCCCACATGGACTTGCCCAAGTCACTGGAAGCCTACTACCAGGAGACCGGTCGCGCCGGTCGTGACGGCCTGCCGGCAGACGCCTGGATGGCTTACGGGCTGCAGGACGTGCTGATGCTCAAGCAGATGCTGCAGAACTCCGAGGGCGACGAGCGCCACAAGCGTCTTGAGCAGCACAAGCTCGATGCGATGCTGGCCCTGTGCGAGGAAACCCGTTGCCGGCGCCAGACCCTGCTGGCCTATTTCGATGAAGACATGCCGCAACCCTGCGGTCACTGCGACAACTGCGTCGATGGGGTACAGACCTGGGACGCCACCGAGCCGGCACGCCAGGCGCTGTCGGCGATCTATCGCACTGGCCAGCGCTACGGTGTCGGTCACCTGGTGGATGTGCTGCTGGGCAAGGACACGGAAAAGGTCCGCAGTTTCGGCCATCAGCACCTGTCGGTATTTGGTGTCGGCAAGGCCCGCAGCGAAGGCGAATGGCGCTCGCTGTTCCGCCAGCTGGTGGCCCGCGGCCTGGCCGACATCGATCTGGAAGGTTATGGCGGCCTGCGCCTGAGCGACAGCTGCCGCCCGCTGCTCAAGGGCGAAGTGACCCTGGAGTTGCGTCGTGATCTCAAGCCGCAAACCACCCCCAAGAGCAGTACCAGCCAGGCCAGCCAGTTGGTACGGGGCGAGGAGCGCGAGCAGTGGGAGGCGCTGCGGGCCCTGCGACGCAAGCTGGCGGAAGAACATGGGGTGCCGCCTTATGTCATTTTCCCTGATTCCACCTTGCTCGAAATGCTCCGCAGCCAGCCCGGCTCCATGGCCGAAATGGCCGAGGTCAGCGGCGTGGGTGCGCGCAAGCTGGAGCGTTATGGCGCAGCCTTCCTCGAAGTCCTCGGCGGCGGTGTCGAGGCGCCGAAAGTGGTTGCCGACCTGCGCCATGAACTGATCACCCTGGCTCGTGCGGGGATGACCCCGGTGCAGATCGCCGGCCAGTTGCAGTGCACGGAAAAGAACGTCTACACCCTGCTCGCCGAAGCCATCGGCAAGCAGCAGCTGTCGCTGGAGCAGGCCCTGGACTTGCCGGAAGACCTGCTGGGAGAGATCCAGGATGCGTTCCTCGACGGCGAGGGCGAGTTGCCGCCAGTAGCCGAGGTTATCCCGGTGTTTGCCGGAAGGGTGCCGGAAGGGGTGCTGTATTGCGTACGTGCGGCCTTGGAGTCGGAGTTTGAAATGTGAAGGGGTGCGTCAATGTTGTAACGATTCAGTCCCTTACAGGCCTTGCCTCCGGGCAAGGGGCATGCTTAGCTGACTAATAATTAGTTTTTCTTTATTTTCAGTCTGATCATGAGTGTTTTATGCCGTTAACCGATGAACACCGTTTTGGTATGCAGCTGGCGCATATGTCTCGCGGCTGGCGTGCCGAACTGGACCGCCGCCTGGCGGGGCTCGGCCTGTCCCAGGCCCGCTGGCTGGTGCTGTTGCATTTGGCCCGCTTCGAAGAGGCGCCCACTCAGCGCGAGCTGGCGCAAAGCGTCGGCGTAGAAGGGCCGACCCTGGCCCGGCTGCTGGACAGCCTGGAAACCCAGGGCCTGGTTCAGCGCCAGTCGGTGGTGGAAGATCGCCGGGCGAAGAAAATCGTTCTCTGTCCGTCCGCCCGGCCCTTGATCGAACAGATCGAAACCATCGCCACCGCCCTGCGTCATGAGCTGTTCGTTGGCGTTGACGAAGAAGACCTGCGGGTCTGCATTCGCGTTCATGAGCGCATCCTGGCCAATCTGGAAAAATCCTGACGCCTTCAACCGGGGTTGCCTGACCCCGGTTTGTCTTGTTCCTCTGCCATTCTGAATTCAAGCCTGCTGCGCCCAGGGGCGTTTTTTGCGTGCCTGTCAAAAGGTCTGGCCCAGATTCAGTGACAGGGCTTTCTGGTTGTCGTCGTTGAAGCCGTAGCTGAAGTTCAGCGGCCCCAGCGGCGTGTCGAAGCCGAGAAAGATGCTCGCCGCGTTGATGTAGCCGCTGTCGAAGGCATTGTCATTGTTCCACACCCGGCCCCGCTCCAGCGAGCCTCCCAGGTACAGTGGAAAGTCCAGGGGCAGGTAGGAGCGCGGTGTCAGGCGACGGAAGTACACGGCGCGAGCCAGGCTGATGTTCTGCCCGGAGAGGGCGTCCTGACGGAAACCGGACAGTTGTCGAGCTCCACCGAGCAGGAAGCTGGACGTCACCACGTCGGCGTTGTCCAGGGTCCGGCCATAGCGACCGCCCAGGACAAAGGTATTGGGGCCGCTGCTCAGCGCCTTGTCCAGCTTGAACTCCCACTGCCGGTAGCGATTGTCCGAACCCAGGCTCGGTTCGAACTGGCGCAGGCTCAGCTTGATGTCTTCGCCGGAGTGAGGAAAGTAGACGTTGTCCAGCGAGTCGAAGGAGTACTGCAACTGGTAGTAGCCTTCGTTGAAGTTTTCGCTGGGCAGGTTATGGTCGCCGATGCGCACATCGGCCTTGCCCCAGGCCTCGCCGACGCCGAAACGCACTTCGCCGCTGTTGCCGATCTGGCGCCCGAGGTTGAGCCCGAAACCGTAGCGTTCCACGCGATATTCGGCGATCGGGTCGTTGTCCAGCACCGCCTCGACGTTTTGCGCTTCGGCGGCGATGAAGGGCGCAATGAAGTAGCGTGAACCGGCATCCAGTGGCTGGTAGAACTCGCTGTAGAGTTCCTGCTGATCACCGATCTGCACCCGGGTCAGCCATTCTGCACCCAGGCTGTTGATGCCGTTCATGCGGTAGCTGGCGCCGATATTGAACGCGCTGTCGCCACGCATGTCATCGGACAGGTTCAGCCCCAGGCGCAGGTAGTCGGTACCACTGCGCTTGCCCCGGGCGCTGATCACCAGGGTGTTGTCCTGCCCCTTGTGGGCTACGCGATACTGCACCTGTTCGAAGAAATCCAGGCCGTACAGGGTGCCCATGTCGGTTTCCAGGCGGCCCAGGTCCAGCGGCTCGCCGATGCGCTGGCGGATGTAGTAGCGGATCACTTCGTCGCTGACCTTGGAGTCGTTTTCCACCTTGATCGCGCTGATGATCGGAGTGCGCTGGCTGGGCTGGCGCGCAGCGGTCAGTTCGGCATCCAGCGCATGGGCCGGACGCAGACGGGCCAGGCGCGCGTCGAGGATGCGGGTGGCGCGGTAGCCGGCGTCGATCATTTCCTGGGCCCGGCCAAAGTCGGTAACGCCAAAGCTCGACAGCGCTGGCTGGATCAGCACGTCGTCCTTGTGCAGTGCCGCCAGTTGCACCTCCGAGTTGCGCCGGGTCATCAGGGTGATGGACTGGTTGAGCACGTCGACCACGGTATTGAGTTGCTTGCGCGAACGCAGCGGTGTGCCGATGTCCACCACGATGGCGATGTCGACTCCCATGTCCCGCGCCACGTCCAGGGGAATGTTATCGGTCATGCCGCCGTCCACCAGCAGACGGCCATCCAGTTCCACCGGTGCGAAGACCGCCGGGATCGACATGCTGGCGCGGATCACCTGGGGCAGGTGGCCCTTGCGAAACACCACTTTCTCGCCGCTGGCGATATCGGTGGCCACGGCCCGGAAGGGGATCGGCAGCTTGTCGAAGTCACGGGTATCGCTGGCGTGGGCCAGCTTGCTTTCCAGCAGCAGTGCCAGGTTCTGTCCCTGAATCACCCCCAGCGGCAGGCCCAGGCTGCCATCGTCGCGGAAGCTGAGCTTCTGCTTGACCAGAAAATCCCGGTCGTCCTGCTTGCGCCGGAACGGCACGTCTTCCCGGGGCGGGGCATCGGACAAGGCCTGTCGCCAGTCGATGTTCAGCGCGAGCTTTTCCAGCTCGTCGATCTTGTAGCCCGAGGCATACAGCCCACCGATCACCGCGCCCATGCTGGTGCCGGCGATGGCGTCGATGCGGATGCCCTGTTCCTCCAGGGCCTTGAGCACCCCGATGTGGGCCAGGCCGCGGGCGGCGCCCCCAGACAGCACCAGGCCGATTTTCGGTCGTGGCGCTTCGGCAGATTGAGCAAGCAAGGGCAGCAGGCAGAGGAACAGGCAGGACAGCAGGCGGCGCATTACGGTTCTCGGGGCGGGCGATAAAGCCGGCTATTATAACGACGCCCTTGAATCCAGGAGTCGGCCGTACCATGACTGAACGTAAACCCGAAGTGATCATCACCTATTGCACCCAATGCCAGTGGCTACTGCGGGCGGCGTGGCTGGCCCAGGAGCTGTTGAGCACCTTCAGCGACGACCTGGGCAAGGTGTCCCTGGAGCCGGCAACCGGCGGGGCTTTTCGCATCACCTGCGATGGCGTGCAGATCTGGGAGCGCAAGGCCGATGGTGGCTTTCCCGAGGCCAAGGTGCTGAAGCAGCGGGTTCGCGACCAGATCGACCCCGAGCGCGACCTGGGCCACAACGACCGTACTCAGTGAGAGCCGGCTTCAGCCGTGGCTGCCTTGCTGCCCGAACCCGCCGACAGGCGGCTTGAAACCACGATGGCAACGATGATCAAGGCCCCACCGAACAACATGCGCAGGGTCGGGTTTTCGCCGAACAGCAACCAGGCCACGGTAATTCCGTAGACCGGTTCCAGGGCAAACACCACCGCTGCGGTGCGCGCCTTGATCACTGCCAGGCTGGCGACAAACAGGCTGTGGGCCAGACCGGTGCAGAAAATTCCCAGCAGGCTGATCCACAGCCAGTCCATGGCCCGCACCTGGCCAAGCTCGGGAGCCGCCACCGGCAACAGGCACAGGGCGACCACCACGTTTTGACAGAGCGCCGCCTGCACCGCGGGGATCCGCCCGGAGCTGGCACGGTTGTTCAGTGACAGCAGCGCAAACAGCAGGCCCGAGCCCACGGCCCAGAGCAGGCCGGTGGTGGCCTGGCTGGCCAGGTCGAAGTCCGGGGTCACCAGCACCAGGCCGATGCTGACCAGCAGCACCAACAGCATTTCGTTGAAGCGGATCCGCTCGCGGAAGATCAGGCCTTCGAGAATCACGGTGAACGCCGGGAAACTGGCAAAGCCCAGGGTTGCGATAGCCACCCCCGCGACCTTCACCGCCACGAAGAAACTCACCCAGTGCCCGGCCAGCAGCAGGCCGCTGAGCAGCAGGCGCCGCCAATCGGTGGCGGCCAGTTTCTGCCAGGGGGTGTTGCTCGCCAGGCGGGCGAAGACGCCCAGGGCGAGCACGGCAAAGGCTGCACGGCCGAAGACGATGACCGCGGGCGAAGCGGCGGCGAGCTTACCGAATACACCGGTCAGGCCGAACATCAGGGCACCGATATGCAAGGCGCCAAGGGCGGTACGCGGAGTCATTTTTATCCTTAACCACAAGACGGGCAGTAATGGCCTTAGGCGGCAATGGGCTCAGTCTACGGGCGGGGCGGCCTGTTGGTCTGTCGCGATCCTGGCGTTTTTTGTCGAGGGACTAGCGTCTGCCCCTTGGCGCAGTTGGCGCGGCGAGTGGCCGTACTGCCGCAGTATCGCCGCGGCAAAGGCACTCTGGGAGCTGTAACCCACGCGGCTGGCGATTTCGCCCATGGGCAAGGTCGATCCGCGCAACAGTTCCAGGGCCATGTGCAAGCGCCGGCGTCGCACGTATTCCATGGGGCTGGCCCCGCACTCGGCGATGAACCGTGCATGCAGGCGGGCAGCGGACAGCCCGGCGATACGGGCCAGGTCGGCCACCTGCAAGGGGTGGGCGGCGTGATGATCGATATGGGCATTCAGGGCGGCATAGGGCAGGCGGCGCTCGCGGGGCTGGCTGTCGGCGCGATGATTGAGGCTGGCCAGCAGCAAGACCGCGCCTTGCTGGGCAATCAAGGGGTCGTCCACCGGGCTGTCCGCCAGCCAGTTGACCAGGCGGCTCTGGCTCGGCCCCAGGACCTGGTGTCGGGGCGCATCGAGCAAACGCCGACTGGCCTCGGCATGTTCCCCCAACGATTGCTGCACCCAGTGTTCGCCGGGTATGTCCAGCACCAGGCAATGGCTGCCGCTGGGGCTGCCGCAGACATGCCGGGCGCCGGCCGGCACCACCACGAAGCTCTGCTGCTGCACCTGGCTGCCCTGGCCTTCGACTTCGAAATCGAGCTGGCCACGCAGGCCGAACACCAGTTGCGCATGTTCATGGCTGTGGGCGATCAGGTCATGGGTGTAGTGGCGCAGGGTGAGGATAGATCCCATCACGGTCTCCTTGGCAGGCGGCCAGTCTACACCGGCGGTCGGGCGTTTCGCGCTGTCATCGCACTGCCGCATTTGTGTCATGGGCTATTAATCGCTGGGGCGCAAGCTCGCAAAAAATCCAGGAGAGCGTCCATGACCCATGCCGAACTCGCCAAGCCCAGCCGCAAGCAACGGGTGCGGACCCTGTGGATTTCAGATGTGCACCTGGGCACCCGGGATTGCCAGGCCGAACACCTGGCACGCTTTCTCAAGGCCTATCACGCCGATCGCATCTATCTGGTGGGCGACATCATCGATGGTTGGAAGCTGCGCGGCGGCATGTACTGGCCCCAGGCCCATACCAACGTGATCCGGCGCCTGCTGACCATGAGCAAGCGTGGTACCGAGGTGATCTACGTCACCGGCAACCACGACGAATTCCTGCGGCGCTACTCCAGGCTGATTCTCGGCAATATCCAACTGGTGGACGAGGCGGTGCATGTCACTGCGGACGGGCGTCATCTGCTGGTGATCCACGGCGATCAGTTCGATGTGATTACTCGCTATCACCGCTGGCTGGCCTTTCTCGGCGACTCGGCCTACGAATTCACCCTGACCCTCAACCGCTGGCTCAACCACTGGCGGGCGCGTTATGGCTATGGGTACTGGTCGCTGTCGGCCTACCTCAAGCACAAGGTCAAGACGGCGGTGAGCTTCATCAGCGATTTCGAGGAAGCCATTGCCCACGAATGCGTCAAGCGCGAGTTGCACGGGGTGGTCTGTGGCCATATTCACCATGCCGAGATCCGCAAGGTGGGCGAGGTGGATTACCTCAATTGCGGTGACTGGGTGGAGTCCTGCACGGCCCTGATCGAGCACTGGGACGGCAGCATCGAACTCTATCGCCTGGCCGAGGCCCAGGCCCGTGAGGCCCAGCTCAAGGCTGAGCGGATGAAAGTCGCGGAGCCGGCCTGAGCCCGGGGCCGAACACGGTTTTTCAGGCCGGGCTGGCCTGCTCCATGGCCGCCTTGTACAGCGACTGCCGGGGCTGGGCGAACAGCCGTTGCAGCATGGGCTTGAAGAAGCTCAGGGGCAGGCTCTCGTAGGCCGGATCGAAGGCGGCGGCGTCGTACTTGGCGCAGAACTCGGCGGTGTACTGGTACAGCGGGTGGTCACTGAACTGCTCGCGCAGGTGGCGATCCATGCCCAGGTGATGAAAGAAGTAGTAACCCTGGAAGATCCCGTGCTTCTCCACCATCCACAGGTTTTCCGGGCTGACAAAGGGCTTGAGAATGGCGGCGGCGATATCCGGATGGTTATAGGAACCCAGGGTATCGCCGATGTCGTGGAGCAGGGCGCAGACCACGTATTCCTCGTCGCGCCCGTCATGCCAGGCGCGGCTGGCGGTCTGCAGCGAATGGGTCAGGCGGTCCACCGGGAAGCCGCCGAAGTCGCCTTCCAGCAATTGCAGGTGGGCCAGGATGCGTGTCGGCAACTGCTTGGCATAGGCACTGAAATCCGCGGCGATGATCGCCCAGTCCTCCTGGGTGCCGTCCTGCATATGGGTAAAGCGCGCATGGGTGTTCATCGGCCATCCTCTTGTTGTCATGGGGCGGGTCTGCAAGGCCTGGCCCTGTGGGGAGCCGCTGGCGGCCCTGGGGTCTAGAAGGGCACCTTGCCGAGGATCATGTCGCGGTACATGACGAAGTCCCCCAGCAGGCTGTACAGCGGATGCTGGAAGGTGGCCGGGCGGTTTTTCTCGAAGAAGAAATGCCCGACCCAGGCGAAGCCATAGCCGGCTATCGGCAACACCAGCAGCAGCCACCAGGCGCCTTTGCCGATGGCCAGGGCGAGGATGAAGATCACCAGGCTGGTGCCGATGAAGTGCAGGCGTCGGCAGGTGCTGTCGCTGTGCTCGCTCAGGTAGTAGGGGTAGAACTCGGCGAAGCTGTTGAACTGTCGGATGTTTTCCATGGCCGCGATCTCTGTGTCTGTTGTTCTGTCGGCGGATGTTCGGCGGGGAGCTTATTTGAGTCTAGAGTCCTTGGCGGCGCAGGCCAGTGACAATAGGCGCCACTTTAGTATCCTTGGGAAATTGGCCGTAGCATGCGGCTCATCATGTAAGAACCCCTCATGAGCGAACGAACGACTTCTGCAAGCTGGACCCTGGGAATCGTCAAGGCCCTGGAGATGGACGGCCTGGATTGCCGGGCCCTGTTCAAGCAGCTGGGGCTCGACTACGGTGCCCTGGAAGATCCCGACGCGCGCTTCACCCAGGACTCCATGACCCGGCTCTGGCAGCGCGCCGTCGAGCTTTCCGGCAACCCGGCGATCGGCCTGAACATGGGCAAGGTGGTGCGTCCTGCGTCTTTTCACGTGGCCGGGTATGCATTGATGTCGAGTCGTACCCTGGCGGAGGGGTTTCAGCGGCTGGTGCGTTATCAGCGGATTATTGCCGAAAGCGCTGACTTGAGTTTCCGCCTTCTTCCCGAGGGCTATGCACTGATCCTGACGGTGCATGGCGACCATCTACCGCCCACCCGGCAAAGTGCCGAGGCTTCGCTGGCTTGCGCCCTGGCCTTGTGCGGCTGGCTGACGGGGCGCGCGTTGCAGCCGCGCAAGGTGTTGCTGCAGGGCGAGCAGCCCGGGGACCTGCAACCCTACAAGGACATGTTCCACGCGCCCCTGGTGTTTGCCGCGCCCTTTGATGCGCTGATCTTCGAGCGTGCCGACATGGAGGCCACGCTGCCCACCGCCAACGAGGCCATGGCCCTGCTGCACGATCGTTTCGCCGGCGAATACCTGGCGCGCTTCTCCGAAAGCCGGGTGACCCACAAGGCGCGGCAGGTCTTGTGTCGCCTGCTGCCCCAGGGGGAGCCCAAGCGCGAGATGGTGGCGCAGACGCTGCACCTGTCCCAGCGCACCTTGCAGCGCCGCCTGCAGGAAGAGGGCACCAGCTTCCAGGCGCTGCTGGATGACACCCGCCGGGAACTGGCAGAGCAATACCTGGCGCAGCCGCGCATGACCCTGCTGGAAATTGCCTACTTGCTGGGGTTTGCCGACCCGAGCAACTTCTTCCGTGCATTCCGCCGCTGGTTCGATGCCACGCCCGGTGAGTACCGAGCGCGGTTACAGGCCGCGCCGGCCCCGGTCAATGACGCCAGAATGCCGGAATACACAACACGAACACCGTGATGATTTCCAGCCGGCCCAGGAGCATGCCCAGGGACAGGATCCACTTGGCGGCGTCCGGCAGGGTCGAGAAGTTGCCGGCCGGGCCGATGGTTTCGCCCAGGCCCGGGCCCACGCCTGACACGGTGCTGGCGGCACCGGTGAGGGCGGTCATCCAGTCCAGGCCCAGCAGCGACAGGGCCAGGGCGATCATGCAGATGGTGATGGCGAAGAAGAACGAGAAGGTCAGGATCGAGCGGACGATTTCTTCGTCCAGGCGATGGCCGTTGTACTTCTGCTTGATCACCGCCCTCGGGTGAATCAGTTGATTGAGGTTGGCCTTGAGCAGGATGTAGGCGACCTGGAAGCGGAAGATCTTGATCCCGCCGGCAGTGGAGCCGGAACAGCCGCCGACAAACCCCAGGTAAAAGAACAGCATCAGTGAGAAATTGCCCCACAGGCTGTAGTCGCCCAGGGCGAAGCCGGTGGTGGTGACCACCGACGTCACGTTCAGCGCCACGTGGCGCAGGGCCTCGAGCCAGTGCAGGTTGGTGGTCCACCAGTACCAGGTGCCGAGTACCAGCCAGGTCACCAGCAGCAGCCCGAGCAGGCCCTGGACCTGCTGATCCTTGATCAGCGCCCGGCGGTTGCCACGCAAAGTGGCCACATAGAGGGTGAAGGGCAGGCTGCCGAGGATCATTACCACCACCGCCACCCAGTGCACCGCCGGTTGTTTCCAGTGGGCCAGGGAATCGTCCGAGGTGGAGAAACCGCCGGTGGAGATCGCCGACATGGCGTGGTTGATGGCATCGAACACGTTCATCCCGGCCCACCAGAACGCCAGGCTGCCAAAGATGGTAATGCCCACGTAGGTGGCGACGATCAGCCGGGCGACCATGTGCGAGCGCGGCATGACCTTTTCCGAGCGGTCCGAGGATTCGGTCTGGAACAGGCGCATACCACCGATACGCAGCAACGGCAGGATCGCCACCGCCATGCCGATGAAGCCGATGCCCCCCAGCCAGTGCAGCATAGAACGCCAGATCAGGATCCCAGGCGACATGCTGTCCAGGCCGCTGAGCACCGTGGCGCCGGTGGCGGTGATGCCGGACATGCTTTCAAAGAACGAGTCGGTGTAGCTGATGTGCTGGGTCAGCAGGAATGGCAGGGCGGCAAAGATGCACACCACCAGCCAACTGGAGACCGTCAGCAGGTACATGTCGCGGGGGCGCAGATGAACGTGCTCGGGGCGCCCGGGGATCACCAGGGCCAGGCCGGCGATAAAGGTGATCATGCTGGCCCAGAGGAAGGACGGCAGGTCGCCGGTACGTTCGAAGACCACCAGGGTCGCCATCGGCACCACCATGGCGATCGCCAGGGTGATGAGGAAGATGCCGATGATGAAACCAATGATCCTTAAGGTCGGCAACGCCATGTGTTCCGCTCGGGCTGGTAGATGAAGGGCGCCCATTCTACCTGCGGGGCAGGGCATGTAAACCGGCACCCGGCCGGCAGATCCCGCTAGAATGGCCGGACATTTTTTTCAGGAGGTGGCCGATGGAGGCTCTCGACGCTTTGCTCAACCGTGTTTCCGTGCCGCGCCTGGTGGAGCCCGCGCCTAGCGCCGCGCAGCGCGAAGCCTTGTTCGCCGCCGCCCTGCGCGCGCCGGATCATGGCCAGTTGCGCCCCTGGCGGTTCCTTACCGTCGAAGGTGCGGCACGCGAGCAGTTGGGCGAGTTGCTGGTGGAGGCGGTACAGCTGCAGGGCGGCGAAGTGACCCAGGCGGCCCTGGACAAGGCCCGGGCCATGCCCCTGCGCGCACCACTGGTGGTTGTGGTGGTCGCCCGTTTGCAGGAGCACTTCAAGGTGCCCAGGAGCGAGCAGTTGCTGGCAGCGGGCTGCGCGGCCCACGGTATCCTGCTGGCGGCCTACGCCCAGGGGATCGGCGCGGTGTGGCGTACTGGCGAGTTGTCCTACTCGCCCCATGTAGCCAAGGGCCTGGGCCTGGAGGACGGCGAAGAGATCATTGCCTTCCTGTATCTTGGCACGCCGCTGAATGAGCCGCGGATCGCCCCCAAGGTCGATACCGCCGAGTTCGTCAGCGCCTGGACTGCCAAGGCCTGATTTTCCTCTTCTAACGCTGTGTACCTCGCGGGCAAGCCCGCTGTTGCCGGACCCGGCGGCAGCGGCTTGCCCGCGTTGCGTTCAGGCCTGCACCACGGCGCCGGGGACCAGGGGCAGTTCCAGGGTGGCGATGAATCCGCCCTGAGGGTGGTTGGCCAGCAGCAGGCTGCCACCGTGACGCTCTGCGGCGCGGCGGGCGATGGCCAGCCCCAGGCCATGGCCCGGAGCGCTTTGTCCCGGGGCGCGGAAGAAGGGCTCTCCCAGCTGGCTCAAGTGCTCGGCTTCTACGCCGGGTCCATGATCGCGCACGCTGATCTGGATCTTCTCGCCCTGGCGTTGGGCCGTGACTTCGATCGCTTGCCCGGCGGGGTTGAAGCGCTGAGCGTTGCGCAGCAGGTTGTCCACTGCCCGCTCCAGCATGGTCGGCCAACCGCGCAGGTGCAGCTGTGGCGGGGCGGTTATCAGCACCGGCTGTTCCGGGCAGGCCAGTTGCGCGTCTTTCTGCACGGCGACCAGCAAGGCGTTGAGGTCCACTTCTTCGGCGCTGGCGTTGTCCGCATCGACCCGGGCCAACACCAGAATCTCGCTGATCAGCGCTTCCAGGCGGTCACATTCGCGGGTCAGCCGCGGCCAGAGCTTTTCCCGTTCTTCGGGGGCGGCCCGTTCCGCCAATGCCAGGGCGATGCGCAGGCGGGCCAGGGGCGAGCGCAGTTCGTGGGACACGTCCCGCAGCAGTTGGCGCTGGCTGCCGATCAGGCTCTGCAGGCGCGAGCCCATGCGGTTGAAGTCCCGGGCCAGTACACCGAATTCGTCGCGGCGGTTGGACAGGCGCGCCAGGCTGTTCTGCTGGTAGGTGGCCTGGCCCAGGTCGTGTACCGCGCCGCGCAGGCGGCTCAGGGGGCGGGTGATGGACAGGGTGACCAGGAGGCTGAACAGGGTCAGCACCACCAGGGCGATGGCCAGGGCGCTGAGGGGCCAGGTCAGGCTGTCGCGGTGCCAGGCGTCCAGTTCCGGATGGGGGATGCGATAGATGAACAGGTAGGTGTCGCCGGTTTTCGGGCTGGTGTATTCCGCCGTCAGGCGGCGCCAGGGCAGGTGCCGGTCGTCATTGTTCTGCCGGGCTTCGAAGGCCGCGGCGCGGCGCGGGAAGGTGCCGCGAACCACTGGGTCGCCGCTCTCGTTGAGCACCTGGACATCGATGTGGTACTGGCGCTTGCGCTGCTGGAGGATGTCCTGGGCAGCGTCCTCGCCCTGGTTCTCGTAGGTCTGTGTCCATTCCTCGGTCAGGCTGTTGAGGCCGGGGTGACGGCTGAGGATCCAGGCATCCTGGTTGAGCATGTGCCCGAGCAGGATCGACAGCCCTGCAACCAGGGTGATGGCCAGCCAGAAGCTGGCCAGGATGCGCCAGAACAATGAACGCACAGGAACTCCTCGAACGCGAAAGCCCAGTGGGGGGAGGCCACTGGGCTGGGGGTGGACGCTAGCGCATTATTGCGCTTTTTGCGGTTGCTGCGCTTTCCAGGCCTTGAACTCGGCCCATTCGGCGCGACGCTCCTCTTGTTTCTTGACGATGGCGTCAAACTCTTTCTGCTGCTCTGGCTTGAGCAGGGCGCGGATATCGGCCTGGGTTTTCTGGTGCTTGGCGGTCAGCTCATCCTTCATGGCTTTTTGGTCGGCCGGCGAGAGTTTCTCCAGGTACTTTTCCACCACGGCCTTGCGGTCGTGCATTTGCTCGCCCATCAGCTTGCCGATCTGCTGGCGCTGTTCACGGCTCAGGTCCAGTTGGCTGAAAGGGCCTTTGCCGCGCATGTGCTCGCTGTGCCGAGGGCCGTCCATGGGGCCCATCGGGCCGTGACCTTCCGGCATGGCCATGGCCACGGTTGGCAGGGCGGCGGCGAACATCAGAGCGATCAGGGTCTTGCGCATGGTGTATCTCCTTGTCTCATTCCCGGTAAGTTCCGGATGAGTTCAGGTTACCCAGATCAAGGTCAGCGGCAGTCAGCGGAGGGTAAAGCTTGGGTAAAGAAGGTATTTCACGGCCCTGACATATCTGCCAGGGCACATCGGGATCAGAGGCTGTAGTAGTAGCCGCGGCTGCGCAGGGCGACGATCCGTGGACGGCCGTCGGGGTGCGGGCCGATCTTCTTGCGCAGGTTGCTGACATGCATGTCCAGGCTGCGGTCATACAGGGTCAGCTTGCGGCCCAGGGCGATCTGCGCCAGTTCCTGCTTGTCCAGGGGCTCGCCCGGTTGCTTGAGCAGGGCTTCGAGCAGGCGGCTTTCGGAAACGGTCAGGGTAATGTCCTGCTCGTCGATGTTGACCACACCGCGCAGCGGGCTGAAGCACAGGTCGCCCAGTTCCATCTGGCTGGAGGCCGCCACCGGATGGCTGCGGCGCAGTACGGCACGCAGGCGGGCGGTGAGTTCACGGGGGTCGCAGGGCTTGGCCAGGTAATCGTCGGCACCCAGTTCCAGGCCGAGGATGCGGTCCAGGGGTTCGCCACGGGCCGAGAGCATCAGCACCGGCAGGTCGGGGTGCTCATTGCGCAGTTGCTTGAGCAGCTCCAGGCCGCTGCCGTCGGGCAGCATCACGTCCAGTACCACCGCTGACGGCGCCGTTTCGGCCAGGGCGCGACGGGCGCTCAGGCCATCGTGGCAGGCCCGCACCAGAAAACCTTCCTGGCTCAGCCAGCTGCTCAGGAGCTCGCACAGCTCCTGGTCATCATCAATCAGTAACAGGTCGCTCATGAATCTCTCAATTTAGCCATTGTCGACGCTTGCGATGCCCGCCACTGGCGAAGATCCCGCAGAGCAGGGCCAGCAGGGCCACGCCGCCGCCGGTGACGAACCACTGCTGTTGATCGGTCAACAGGCGGGGTGCCGGGTTGGCCTGGGCCTCTTTGAGCTGCAGCTTGAGGCGCTGGTTCTCCTGGCGCAAGCGGGTCAGTTGGGGGCTTTCCCGTTCGGCATCGGTATTTTGCAATTGTTTGCTCAGTTCATCGCGCAGGCGCTCGCTTTCTTTCAAGCGTTGCTGCAACTCGGTGATCTGACTGCCGGCGCTCAGGGACAGCGGCGTGGAATGGCCGGTGTCCTGGGTTTCCTCGGCAAGGGCTGGAGCCCCGATCGACAACATGACCAACAGCAGGCACAGCGGACCTTGGCGCATCGAAACTCCTGATTCCAATCGAGTGTTGGGCAGGTTGTCGGCAGTCAAACGAGAATAATGAGCGATTGAGAGCGCGATGAACCGCGAAGGTTCATCGCACCCGGGAGGATTTACGGCATCGATTGCTTGAACGGCTTGACCAGTACATGGGCGTAGACGCCGCAGGTCACGAACGGGTCGGCGTCGGCCCAGGCCTGGGCGGCGCTCAGGGAGTCGAACTCGGCGACGATCAGGCTGCCGCTGAAACCGGCCGCGCCCGGGTCATTGCTGTCGATCGCCGGGTGCGGGCCGGCGAGTACCACGCGCCCCTGATCCTTGAGCACTTGCAGCCGCTCCAGGTGCGCCGGCCGGTTGGCCAGGCGTTTTTCCAGGGAGTTGGCGACGTCTGTGGCAATGATTGCGTAAAGCATGTCAGTCCTCGGTTTTTGGGGTGGTGGGATCGGCGTCATGCAGGTGGCGCGAGAGGTAGATACCCTGGCCCACCAGGAACAATACGGTCATGCCCAGGCTGCCGAAGACCTTGAAGTCGACCCAGATGCTCTGGAAGGTGAAGGCGACAAACAGGTTGGCGGCGCCGCAGAACAGGAAGAAGGCGATCCAGGCGATGTTCAAGCGGGTCCATACCGGGTCTGGCAACGTCAGGGCGTGGCCCATGATGCGCTTGATCAGCAGGCGGTCGCCGACGAAGTGGCTGCCGATGAAGGCCAGGGCGAACAGCCAGTTGACCACCGGAGCTTTCCATTTAAGGAAGGTTTCGCTGTGGAAGGCCAGGGTCAGGCTGCCGAAGACCAGGCAGGCGATCAGGGTCAGCCACTGGCTTTTTTCCAGCTTGCGCTGGGAGATGAACAGGGCGCCATACACCACCAGGGAACTGATGATCAGCACCGCTGTGGCGCTGTAGATGCCGCCCAGGGTGACTTCGTGACCGGCAAGGTCGACGACGCGGGGATCAATTTTATAGACGATGAAAAACAGGAACAGCGGGATGAAGTCGATGAATTGTTTCACAGTGGCAGCCAGAAGCAGGATGTCCCGGCATAATAACAAACATCCTTGGTAGCGAAAGCGCCAGCTGACTTGAGGTTTTATCGTCCTGTGAATGTTGATTTGCACTGCCATAGCACGGCCTCCGACGGCGCCCTGGCGCCCGCGGTTCTGGTTGCGCGTGCGTACGAGAGAGGCGTGCGAATCCTGTCCCTGACCGACCACGACACCCTCGAAGGGCTGGACGAAGCGCGCCAAGCGGCGCAGCAACTGGGCATGCAGCTGGTCAATGGCGTCGAGCTTTCCTGCACCTGGGGCGGCGCCACTATCCATGTGCTGGGCTACGGCTTCGATACCCAGGCCCCGGCTTTGGTGCAAGCCATCGAAAAACTCCACGAAGGCCGCTGGCTGCGTTCGGAGGAGATCAGCCGCAAGCTGGCCCTCAAGGGCATGCCGGGAGCGCTGGAAGGCGCCCGGGCGATCCAGCAGGAACTGGGGGACAGTGGCAATGCACCGGCGCGGCCGCACTTTGCCGACTACCTGGTGCGTGCCGGTTTCGTGAAGGATCGCGCCGAGGCGTTTCGCAAATGGCTGGGGGCCGGCAAGCTGGGGGACGTCAAGCAGCACTGGCCGACCCTGGAAGAAACCGTCGGCACACTGCGGGCCGCGGGGGCCTGGGTCAGCCTGGCCCATCCCTGGCATTACGATTTCACCCGCAGCAAGCGTCGCCGCTTGATTGCCGACTATATTCAAGCCGGTGGTCATGCTATCGAAGTGGTCAATGGCCACCAACCTGCAGAGCAAGTGGGCAGTTTGGCTATCCTTGCTCGTGAATTCGGACTGCTGGTCAGCGCTGGCAGTGACTTTCATGGCCCTGGAGGCTGGTCCGAGATTGGTGAGTATCGCCCGGTCCCGGAAGACCTGCCGCCCCTTTGGTGTCGGTTCAAACATGAGCCAATTATTGCCGCCTGAACAGGTAGAGACAGTGAGTCAATTTTTCCAGATCCACCCGGAAAACCCCCAACCACGCCTGATCAAACAGGCCGTCGAGATCATTCGCAGCGGCGGTGTGGTGATCTATCCCACGGATTCGTCCTACGCCGTCGCCTGCCAGATGGGCGACAAGGGCGCAATCGAACGGGTTCGACGCCTGCGCCAGCTGGACGACAAGCACAACTTCGCGCTGATCTGCAGCGACCTTTCGCAGTTGGGCCTGTTCGCCAAGATCGACACGGGCACCTTCCGTCTGCTCAAGGCCCATGTGCCGGGGCCCTACACCTTCATTCTCAACGCCACCCGGGAAGTGCCGCGCCTGCTGCTGCACCCCAAGCGCCGGACCATCGGCCTGCGGGTGCCGAGCAACCCGATCGCCCTGGCGCTGCTGGCCGAGCTGGGCGAGCCGCTGATGAGCGTCAGCCTGATCATGCCCGGTGATACCGAGGCCCTGAGCGATCCCTACGAGATGCGCCAGTTGCTGGAGCACCAGGTGGACCTGATCATCGATGGCGGTTTCGGCAGCACCGAGTCGTCCACGGTGATCAACCTCGCCGACGGCGAGCCGGAAGTGATCCGCGTCGGTTGCGGCGACCCCGCGCCGTTCATGGCCGAGGCCTAGATGTCCGCAGTGGAAACCGTCGACGACCAGGCCGGCGCCCAGCAGGAGCTGCCCTTCGCCATGGTCTACGGCCAGGCGGTCATGGAAATGCCCCTTGACCTGTACATCCCCCCGGATGCCCTGGAAGTCTTTCTCGAAGCCTTCGAAGGCCCGCTGGACCTGCTGCTTTACCTGATCCGCAAGCAGAACATCAACATCCTCGACATCCCGGTGGCGGAGATCACCCGCCAGTACATGGGTTATGTGGAGCTGATGCAGTCGGTGCGCCTGGAGCTTGCCGCCGAGTACCTGGTGATGGCGGCAATGCTTGCCGAGATCAAGTCGCGCATGCTCCTGCCGCGCTCAGCCGAGGTCGAGGAAGAAGAGGACGATCCGCGGGCCGAACTGATCCGCCGCCTGCAGGAATACGAGCGCTTCAAGGCGGCCGCCGAGGGCATCGACGGCCTGAGCCGGGTCGGTCGCGATGTGCTGGTGCCCAAGCTCGACGCCCCGGAGGCCCGGGCGCGCAAGCTGCTGCCGGATGTGGCCCTGGAAGAGTTGCTGATGTCCATGGCCGAGGTGCTGCGCCGTGGCGACATGTTCGAGAGCCATCAGGTGAGCCGCGAGGCGCTGTCCACCCGCGAGCGCATGAGCGATGTGCTGGAGCGGCTCAAGGGCGGCGGTTTCGTGCCCTTTGTCGAGCTGTTCACCGCCGAGGAAGGGCGCCTGGGGGTGGTGGTGACCTTCATGGCGATCCTCGAACTGGTCAAGGAATCCCTGGTCGAGCTGGTGCAGAATGAGCCCTTTGCGGCCATCCACGTACGGGCGCGAGCCGAATAACGAGCTTAAATCATGAACCTGAATGAACCCCGCGAGCTGGCGCCCCTGCTCGAAGCCTTTCTGTTGGCCTCGGGAAAACCCCAGTCCCTGGAACGCCTGTTCGAGCTCTTCGAAGAAGCCGAGCGGCCGGACCCGGCGGTCTTCAAGAAAGCCCTGGCCCTGCTCGGCAAGTCCTGCGAAGGGCGGGCCTTCGAGCTCAAGGAAGTGGCCTCCGGCTATCGCCTGCAGATCCGCGAGAAGTTCGCGCCCTGGGTCGGCCGCCTGTGGGAAGAGCGCCCACAGCGTTACTCGCGCGCCATGCTGGAAACCATGGCCCTGATCGCCTATCGCCAACCCATCACCCGGGGCGAGATCGAGGACGTGCGTGGCGTGGCGGTCAACAGCCATATCGTCAAGACCTTGCTGGAACGTGAGTGGATCCGCGTGGTGGGGTATCGCGACGTACCGGGCAAGCCGGCGATGTTCGCCACCACCAAGGCGTTTCTCGATCACTTCAACCTGAAGAACCTCGACGACCTGCCGCCTTTGGCGGAACTGCGGGAGATCGAGGCCGAGCCGGTATTGGAATTCGACGACGCTCCGGTGCCCGAGCACCTGCAACAACTGGCCGATGCCAGCGCCGAGCCGGAGGAACCCAAGGAAGAAACCAGCTTCCATACCCTGCTGCTGGAGCTGGACTCCATGGAGGAGGGGATCAAGACCGACTTTGAAGACTTGCACCGTGATGGTGTGGTGGAACCGGAGCAGGGAGGAGTGCAAGAGCCCTTGCCGGATCTCCCGCAGGAGGAGGCCCGGACCGAATCTGAGTTCCTCGCCGATGAGCCCGATGAATTCCCGGTCGAACCCGAGGACCGGCCGCCGGTCGAAGCAGAGGATGATGTGCTGGGCGTGGCCGAGGCCCGGGCCAAGTTGCTCGCCGCAGTAGCCGCACTGGAGCCTGCTACGCCGCAGTTGAGCGAGGAAGAGGCCGAAGCCCTGGCCCTGGCCGAAGCCATCGAAAACGAACGCCGCCTGCTGGACGATTGACCTTGTAGTCGCTGGCCGGCTCGGCGCATGGCTGGCGGTTTTTTTTGCCGGCAAGCCGGCTCCTACAGAGGTGATGGATGAGTTCTGCCAAGGATCCCTGCATCAGCGTGTGCAAGTTCAGCGATGACATCTGCATCGGCTGCGGGCGCAGCAAGCGTGAGATCAAGACCTGGAAGAAGCTCGACAAGGCCGAGCGCCGTCAAGTGCTGGCTGAAGCCGCCATGCGCCTGCTGCAATTGCGCGCCACCGGCCGGCGGAAAAAGTCCTGAGGGGCGACTTATCAACTAGTCTGTGATGCGCAACCGCCGCCATGAGCGTATGATTCGCGACCCTTTGGCGATCCCTTCGCCACAGACCCTGTTTTCCACCCTTCAGGCCGCTCAAGCCTGAAGCGACACACCGGGAGGTGCCCAGATGAGCGATACCGATCAGAACGACCAGGAAATCCGTCCAGCCGGCGAAAAACTGCAGAAAGTCCTCGCCCGCATCGGCGTCGGCTCGCGCCGCGATGTCGAGTCCTGGATCAGCCAGGGCCGGATCAAGGTCAACGGCAAAGAGGCCACCCTGGGCCTGCGCGTCGACCTGCATGACGCCATTTCCATCGATGGCAAGGTGATCAAGCGCGAAGAGGCCGCCGAATCGGTGCGCCGCGTGATCATGTACAACAAGCCCGACGGCGAGATCTGCACCCGCGACGACCCGGAAGGCCGCCCGACCGTGTTCGACAAGCTGCCGCGTCCGCGCGAAGGCCGCTGGATCAACATTGGCCGCCTGGACATCAACACCACCGGTCTTTTGATGTTCACCACCGACGGTGAGCTGGCCAACCGCCTGATGCACCCTTCCTACGAGATGGACCGTGAGTACGCGGTGCGTGTGCGTGGCGAGGTCGACGACGAGATGATCGAGCGCCTCAAGGCCGGCGTCATGCTCGAAGACGGCCCGGCCAAGTTCACCGACATTCAGCAGGCGCCCGGTGGCGAAGGTTTCAACCACTGGTACCACTGCGTGGTGATGGAAGGTCGCAACCGTGAAGTGCGCCGCTTGTGGGAATCCCAGGGCCTGGTGGTCAGCCGCCTGAAGCGCGTGCGCTTCGGTCCGGTGTTCCTCAACTCCGACCTGCCCATGGGCCGCTGGCGCGAAATGAGCCAGTACGAAGTCGATGTGCTCAGCGCCGAAGTCGGCCTGACGCCGGTGGCCATGCCGCAGCTCAATGCCAAGTCCAAGGACAAGCTGGAGCGCATGCAGCGCAAATCCTCGCGTCCGGTGGGCAAGAGCGAGCGCGTGCGCACCCTGCGTCCGGCCAATGGCAGCGCTGCCACCCCGCGTGTTTCCCGTGAGCCGCAGATCGAAGGCGAGCGTCCTGGCCGCAAGCCGGCTGCCCGTCCGGATGGCGAGCGTGGCTCCCGTGCTCCGCGTCCGGCTACTGGCCGCGGCACTCCGGTGGCCGAACGCCCGGCGGACACCAAGCGTCCGGCCAAGCCGGCGCCCAAGTCCAAGCGCCCAAGCCTGGTGCTGGACAAGGACGCACCGTCCGGCAAGCGCCGTGGCGCCCCGGCCGGTTCCGGCCAGCGTCCCGGTTTTGGTCGCCGTAAGCCGGAGTGATTCCCGGCCTGCCGACAAAAACGTCAACCTCCGGGTTGGCGTTTTTTTTTGCCTGCAACTGCGCAGGAGCCGGCTTGCCGGCGAACCGGGCCGCCCGGCTTGCGCAGGCTGATAGCGGCCTTCGCTTGCCAGCTCCTACGCTAGAAGGCGAACTGGCCGTCGAACACAGGCTTGTTGTCCACCGCCAGCACTCCGGAACTGAAGATCAGGTCCAGGTGATGGCTGCCTTTGGCGCCGCCCCCCAGGCCCAGGTGCAGGCCGCAATGGCGCTCTTCGAAGCCGGAGTTGCGCCCGTAGAGGGACCTGATGCCCTCGTTGGTGCCGATTCCCAGTTCCTCTATGCGCCGGTTGGACGGGTTGGCATCCAGGTACTTGTTGAAGTCATTGGCCAGCCCCGGCACCTCGGTGGCCACCCGGCTGATGCTGGAGTTCTCGATCCACAGTTCCAGCGGTGCTTTCAGCACCCCGTACTTGCGGGCGAAAGGGATGGTGCTGAGGAAGGTGCCGAGAAACTTCACATGGCCGTTGATGGCATCGCTGTGGGTGGCGATTTCCCCCGGTGCCAGGTCGTAGTTGCCGACGCCGTTGATGTCGGTCCATTTCTTCACGCTGTTCAAGGGCGCTTCGAAATATGAGCCCTGAAGGTCGCTGAAGCTCAGGGTGGTGGCCTGGGACAGGCGGCGGATCAGAGTGGCGTTGAGGTCGGCAATGCGTTGCGGCTCGACGCTGAAGGTGTCGTAGAAGTACTCGCCGTAATCCTTGAACAGCAGGGATTTCTTCCAGTGCTCGGCCATCAGCCCATGCAGCGGCCGCAGGAACTCCGGGCCGTCGGGGCGTGGCTGGGGCAGAGTCGAGGAGTCGTAGAAGAAGATGTACAGGTCACAGTCGATGATGGCCTGGGCAAGGGTCGCCGCCGGCTCCTGGTCCAGGCGCAGGGCGCTGACCGTCAGTGGGGTGGCCTGGCGCGACTGTTCGAGGATGGCGCTGACCATGGCCTGGTACTCGGCGGTGTGGCCGATCACCACCCTGGAGGGCTGGGCGCCGCTCAAGGCCGGATGCCGCTCGAGGTAGTACAGGAAATGGCGGATGGCGCGGGTCTGGTCCATAAAACCTCCCTGGAGGACAAAGGTGACCGGCGCAGGCACCAGGCCTGCACCGGTCCGGGCGCCTTACATCGGCCACATGGCAGTGCCGAATGGCACCACCGCGTCAGCCTGCATCATTTCCACTGCTGCTTCATGGGTGGCGGCTTCGAACCAATCGTCCAGTTGCAGTTCGGTTTCCAGGTCTTGTTCCAGTGCTTGCATGGTGTCTCTCCTAGATACAGTGCGTGTAAGCAGTCCATTGGCGGAGCAGTTGAACAGCGGAGAACGGGAAGGTTGCTGGGCCGCTCATCCACTCCCGGAACTTGTCGGCTGGCTGAGCCGGCAAGTGGCTGGAAACCTAGTCCAGGGCATTTTGAAGTGCAAAAAAATAATTAGATTATTTTCTGCTGAACTTTATTTTCTATTTTTAGGTGAAATATTTATTCCCAGAAAACAAAAAGCTAAGGCTTTTCCGCTTGTCGGGCGGCGTGGGTGTCAATTTGCAGTCGGTTCGCCAGTTGATCTGGTTTGGCAATTTATCGTTACGACTCGTAAAGAAAAAATTACGAAATGCGCCGTGATCCGCCTGTAATCCGCGGCGATGGATGTGCTGTAAGGAAAAGCTGCCGGCAGTTGTTCGGGAAAGCCACCGCCGAGGCTCTAGCCCGCTTGTTCCGGGGCGCCAAGGCAGGTGAGATGCACACCTGCCTGCGTACAGGTGCATAACAAGAAGGAGGCGCAATGAACGCCGTAACCGATTTTCACCCACACCCTTCGATGGGCGATGGCCTTCGCTCATTCATCGACGACCCCACTCGGTCCGTCCACTTTCGCGCCGCCGATGCCGAGCATCGGGCTGGCCCCGCAGGATTCCGGTTACCGGCACGCTGAGAAAGCGGTGTCTGGCGGCAGGGAGTCAGGGGTGTACAATGCGCGGCGTTTTAACTGTGACCCAACTGCGTACCCGCGCATTTTGCGCCTGAAACGTGCTTTCCAGACCGCTTGCGAGGCGCTGAAGAGCTCGCTGCAAGGCCAATAAACTCAAGGTTATCCACCTTGTTCACTCCGCCGCGTCACGAGCGTGGTGGGTTCGATTTCGTCACAGATAAAAACAAACAGGTGACGCATGACCGTTAAAAGAACGCTGAACTTCTGGTGCCTGCGCTGGGGTTTGATCCGCGCCGCTTAAGCCTTTACCGGGCGGCAACGTCTGACACACATTACCTTGCGTGAGAGCCTTTTCATGAGTGGACAAAACTCGCATTCGGGCGAGCTGAAACGCGGCCTGAAGAATCGCCATATTCAACTGATCGCCCTGGGCGGCGCGATTGGTACCGGTTTGTTCCTGGGGTCGGCCGGGGTGCTCAAGTCCGCCGGCCCGTCGATGATCCTCGGTTATGCCATCTGCGGTTTCATCGCTTTCATGATCATGCGCCAGCTCGGCGAGATGATCGTCGAGGAGCCGGTGGCCGGCTCTTTCAGCCACTTTGCCCATAAATACTGGGGCGGCTTTGCCGGTTTCCTCTCGGGCTGGAACTGCTGGATCCTCTATATCCTGGTGGGCATGTCGGAGCTGACAGCGGTCGGCAAGTATGTGCACTACTGGTGGCCGGACGTCCCGACCTGGGCCTCGGCAGCCGTGTTCTTCGTCATGATCAACGCCATCAACCTGGCCAACGTCAAGGTCTTCGGCGAGGCCGAGTTCTGGTTCGCCATCATCAAGGTGGTCGCCATCGTCGGCATGATCGCCCTGGGCAGCTACCTGTTGGTCAGCGGCCACGGCGGCCCGCAGGCCTCGGTGAGCAACCTGTGGTCCCACGGAGGCTTCTTCCCCAATGGGGTCAGCGGCCTGGTGATGGCCATGGCAATCATCATGTTCTCCTTCGGCGGCCTGGAAATGCTCGGTTTCACTGCAGCGGAAGCCGACAAGCCGAAGACCGTGATCCCCAAGGCGATCAATCAGGTGATCTATCGCATCCTGATTTTCTACATCGGCGCCCTGGTGGTGCTGCTGTCGCTGACGCCGTGGGACACCCTGCTGGTGACCCTGAACGCTTCCGGCGATGCCTACAGCGGCAGCCCGTTCGTCCAGGTGTTCTCGATGCTGGGCAGCAACACCGCGGCGCACATCCTCAACTTCGTGGTCCTGACCGCGGCGCTGTCGGTGTACAACAGCGGCACCTATTGCAACAGCCGCATGCTCCTGGGCATGGCCGAGCAGGGCGATGCGCCCAAGGCCCTGGCCAAGATCGACAAGCGCGGCGTGCCGGTGATGTCGATCCTCGCTTCGGCGCTGGTGACCTTCGTCGCCGTGGTGCTCAACTACCTGATTCCGCAGCACGCCCTGGAGCTGCTGATGTCCCTGGTGGTGGCGACCCTGGTGATCAACTGGGCGATGATCAGCTACTCGCACTTCAAGTTCCGCCAGCACATGGAGCGTACCGGCCAGACCTCGCTGTTCAAGGCGCTGTGGTACCCCTACGGCAACTACGTCTGCCTGGCGTTCGTGGTGTTCATCCTGGGCATCATGCTGATGATCCCGGGCATCCAGATCTCGGTGTACGCGATCCCGGTGTGGGTGGTGTTCATGTGGGTCTGCTACTGCATCAAGAACAAGCGCAGTGCCCAGCACGCGCTGCAGGCAGCCAGTGCTTCGCTGAAGTAAGCGCGGCCCTGGCAACGACTAACCCGGCTCCGGCCGGGTTTTTCATGGCCGTGATTTTTGTCGGGGGCTGAGATCGCTTTCGCCGGCAAGCCGGCTCCTACGGTGTGCCTGCCCGCTGTAGGGGGCTGGCTTGCCAGCGAAGAGGCCCGCAAGAGCGTGGGGAATGGGGGTATCCTATGCGCCCTGAAGACGGATTCCTGTTCCATGCTGGTGATTTCCAACAACGTGCATCTGCCGGATGCCGAGATCGAGCTGACCGCCATCCGTGCCCAGGGCGCCGGTGGGCAGAACGTCAACAAGGTGTCCAGCGCGGTGCACCTGCGCTTCGACATTCCGGCTTCGTCCCTGCCTCCGTTCTACAAGGAGCGCCTGCTGGCGTTGCGCGACAGCCGCATCACCGGTGACGGCGTGATCATCCTCAAGGCCCAGCAGTACCGCACCCAGGAGCAGAACCGCGCCGATGCCCTGGAGCGCCTCACCGAGCTGATTCTCAGCGCCATCAAGGTGGAGAAGAAGCGCCGCCCGACCAAGCCGACCCTGGGTTCGAAGAAGCGCCGCCTGGAGACCAAGGCCAAGCGCGGCAGCATCAAGGCCGGGCGCGGCAAAGTGGACTTCTAGCGCGCCTCGCGTTCCTGGCGCAGCTTGGGCGCCTGGTGGTACAGGTACAGGCTCAGCACCAGGCCGGTGCAGGCAGCGATGGCGGCGAACAGGAAGATCGAGGCAAAGCCGAAACCGGCAGCAATCGCCCCCGCCAGCGGGCCGGTGATGCCCAGCGACAGGTCGATGAACAGCGAGTAGGCCCCCACTGCCGCGCCGCGGCTGGAGGCTGGCACCAGGTTCACCGCTTCCACCCCCAGGGCCGGGAATACCAGGGAGAAGCCGAAGCCGCTCAGGGCTGCGCCGGCCAGGGCCCAATTGGCATCCGGGGCCAGCCACAGCAGCAACAGGCCGAGGGTTTCCACCGACAGGCAGGCAATCGCCACGCGAAAGCCGCCGAGGCGGTTGATCAGGTTGCCGAACAGCAGTCGCGCGCCGATGAAGCTGGCGCCGAACAGGCTCAGGCACAGTACGGCGTTGTCCCAGTGCCGGGTGGCGTAGTACAGGGTGATGAAGGTGGCGATGGTGCCAAAGCCGATGGAGCCCAGGGCCAGGCCGCAGCCGTGGGGAAACACCTTGCCCAGCACGTGGATGAACGGCAAGCGCTCGCCGGCAACGATCGGCGCGGCGAGTTTCGGCCAGGCCAGCAGCAGGCCGAGCAGCGCCAGCAGGATAATGCTCGCTCCCATGCTCCACAGCCCCAGCCGGCTTACCAGCCACACCCCCAGCGGCGCGCCGATGGCCAGGGCGCCGTAGCTGGCGATGCCGTTCCAGGAAATTACCTTGGCGGTATTCTGCGCCCCGACCCGGCCGATGCCCCAGCCGATGGAGCCCGAGCCCACCAGGCTTTCCGCGCTGCCCAGGACCAGGCGGCCGATCAGCAGGCTGATCAGGCTCAGGGTCGGCAGGTTGTGCAGCCAGGCCGAAAGCAGCATGAACACCCCGCTCAAGCCGCAGCCGGCCAGGCCGTACATCACCGCGCGCTTGCTGCCCAGATTGTCGATGATGCGCCCGGCATAGGGCCGGCTGAGCAGGGTGGCCAGGTATTGCACGCTGATCACCAGGCCGGCGATCACCGCGCCAAAGCCCAGCTCGCTGTGCACGTAGCCCGGCAATACTGCCAGCGGAATGCCGATATTCAGGTAGCCGATAAAGGTGAACAGGACGATGGAGACGACGTGCAGCGTGACCGTCAAGGGGCGCTGGGTATCTGGCATGGGGATCGGACCACTGCGACAGCTCAATAGATAGGCTGCTTATGATACCGATGTGCAGGGAGGGGTTGTGGGGGAAATCGATGTGTTGTTCAGATTTTTACCTGGCCGGAGTCGGTTCAGGCGTCATTGTTGCCCAGCAACCGGGTGGTGACCAGGGCGGCCAGGGCATTTTCCTGGGTGCCGAAGCGGGCCAGCAGAGCGGCCTGTTTTTCTTCGCTGAGGCGATTCCACACGTCGATCATCTGTTCGGCAGTGCCGATCAGCACGCTGGCTTGGGTTTCGCTGAAGGATTCGGTCATGGTGCGGCGGGGCTCGGGAGGAGGGTTTCAGGCGGTGTGGAAAGCGCTTGAGTAGCGCTTTCCACACGGTCTGGTTACAGCTTTCAGTCTTCGCTGTCGGCCTTGCGGCTGTCGGCGGCTTCTTGCACTACAGGCTTGTCGGCACTGGCTTGTGGCGGAGTTGTCTGCTCAGTTTCGTGCAGGCTTGGGAAGGGGAGATTCGGGATCTCATGCATGTCGTTGCTCCTCGCAAAGTCTGTTTTTTAAATCGCTGGGTAGATCCGCGCTTTTAAAAAGCTTGGGCAGGATACAGCACTGGAAATGACAAAAAGATTTTTATCGCGCTTTTTGGGATGAAAGGGATTTCATCGAGTGGTGCGGCTTGCCGTCACAGGCAGCCAGAGGGCTGCCTGTGACGGTGCGCAAGTTGCTATACGACCCGGGCGATGGCTTCAGCCAGCAAGTCCAGGCGGCTGGCGTCGATCCCGGCCACGTTGGCGCGGCCGGAGCTGACCATGTACACGCTGTGGTGGTCACGCAGTTCCTGGACCTGGGCAGGGCTCAGGCCGGTGTAGGAGAACATTCCCCGTTGCACGCCGATATGCGCGAAACGTTCGGCCAGGCCGTAAGGCTGCAAGGCCTCCAGCAGGCCGGCGCGCAGTTGCGCGATCCGCAGGCGCATGGTTTCCACTTCGTCGGCCCAGAGGCTTTTCAGCTCCGGGTCGCCGAGGATGGTGGCGACCACCGCCGCGCCGTGATCCGGTGGCGTGGACCACAGGTTACGGGCGATATGGGCCAGTTGGCTGCGCACATCGAGCAGTTTCTCGGCGTCCTGGGTGCAGACGATCAAAGCGCCGGTCCGGTCGCGGTACAGGCCGAAGTTCTTCGAGCAGGAGCTGGTGATCAGCACTTCCGGCAGTTCGGCGGCGAACAGCCGCACTGCCCAGGCATCCTGCTCCAGGCCATCGCCGAAGCCCTGGTAGGCGAAGTCGATCAGCGGCAGCAGCTTGCGGCTGCGTACCACGTCCAGCACGCGTTGCCAGTCGGCGTGGCCGAGGTCGAAGCCGGTGGGGTTGTGGCAGCAGGCGTGCAGCAGCACCACGTCGCCCTCGGGCACCTGGTCCAGGGTCGCCAGCATGGCCTCGACGTCCAGGCGGTTGTCGCTGCCCACATAGGGGTAGTGACTGACCTTGACCCCGGCCGCGGCAAAGATGGTCTCGTGGATCGGCCAGGTCGGGTTGCTCAGCCACACGCCACGGCCCGGCAGGCAGTGGGCGATGAAGTCGGCACTCAGGCGCAGGGCGCCAGTGCCGCCCGGGGTTTGCGTGGCGCCGGCACGCTGGGTGGCGATCAGTTTCGAATCGCTGCCCAGTACCAGTTCATTGATCACCTTGCCGAAGGCCGTGTCGCCATGGCCGCCGATGTAGATCTTGGTGTCCTGGCTGTCCACCAGGCGCTGTTCGGCCAGCTTCACCGAGCGCGGGATCGGCGTCAGGCCCTGGGAGTCCTTGTAGACCCCCACGCCGAGGTCGAACTTGCGCGGGTTGGGATCGTTGGCGTAGGCCCCCATCAGGCCGAGAATCGGGTCGCCGGGAACCCGGCCGATGGCGTCGAAGTGCATTACTTGCGTCCTTCTGCGGTCTTGGCCACTTCATCGGTGCGGGCTGCCATGATGAAGTCGTTGCGGTGCAGGCCCTTGATCGAGTGGCTCCACCAGGTCACGGTGACCTTGCCCCACTCGGTGAGCAGGCCCGGGTGGTGGCCTTCGGCCTCGGAGATCTCGCCCATGGCGTTGGTGAAGGCCAGGGCAAATTTGAAGTTCTTGAACAGGAAGACTTTTTCCAGCTGCATCACGCCATCGCGAACTTCGATGTTCCAGTCAGGGATCTGCTTGATCAGTACCGGCAGTTCTTCGTCGCTGACTTGAGGAGCATCGGCACGGCAGGCTTCGCAATGGGCTTGGTTCAGAGCGGTCATGGTGGGTTCCCAGGATTCAATTCTTGTTGGAAGTTACTATCTTTCGCAGCGGCTCGCGAGTGCGGGCCGCTCAGGCCGCCTTGGGTTTTGGCGGAAACTTGGGGGCGTGCAGGCCCAGCTGCATGCCTTGGTGGACCAGGGCCATGATGTCTTCGTGGGCCAGGTCGAACAGGCGCTTGAGGTTGGGCAGGGTGAAATAGATCGGCTGCAGGATGTCGATGCGATACGGCGTGCGCATGGCTTCCAGCGGGTCGAAGGCCTGGTGTTCCGGCTCTTCGGACAAGCTGTACACGGTCTCCTTGGGCGAGGACAGGATGCCGCCGCCATAGATGCGCCGCCCGGCCGGGGTGTCCACCAGGCCGAACTCGATGGTCATCCAGTACAGGCGCGCCAGGTACACCCGCTCTTCCTTGGTGGCTTGCAGGCCGAGCTTGCCGTAGGTGTGGGTGAATTCGGCGAACCAGGGGTTGGTCAGCAGCGGGCAGTGGCCAAAGATCTCGTGGAAGATGTCCGGCTCTTGCAGGTAGTCGAGTTCTTCGCGGGTGCGAATGAAGGTCGCCACGGGAAAGCGCTTGCTGGCCAGCAGTTCGAAGAAAGTCTGGAAGGGGATCAGCGCTGGTACCCGGGCCACTTGCCAGCCGGTGGTTTCACCCAGGACCTTGTTGATTTCGCCCAGTTGCGGAATACGGTCGTGGGGCAAGCCGAGCTTGTCGATGCCGTCCAGGTACTCCTGGCACGCACGACCCTCGATCACTTTCAACTGGCGTGTGATCAGGGTGTTCCACACCGCGTGTTCTTCGGGTGGATAGTCGATAAAACCTTGCGCGTCGGGCTCGCGGGCCACGTACTGCGTCTGCTTCATGCTGCTCTCCTGCCAGGGGATGCGTTCTTGTTATGTGTGACCCCAGTGATACCCGAGGGTGCGACGCTTTGCAGCAGGTGGCCGGTGCGGGTAGAGGGCTGTCGTGCACCAATTTGTAAAGTAAACGTTACGAATCTGGCGGGGTCTCCACCCTGTGGTGGGTTTTCAGGTTTGAAAAAGCGGTTTGCTGTCACATAATCTTGACGACTATCTGCGCCATCCTGCAGAAAGTTTGTAAAGCCCGATGCCATAAGCGTCGGTTTTCGGCGCTTATGCCTTTCACTGTCAGTCCCAGGGCCTTCCTTCTATGCGTATCAAAGTTCACTGCCAGAATCGCATCGGCATCCTGCGCGACATTCTCAACCTGCTGGTGGAATACGGGATCAACGTGGCCCGTGGCGAGGTGGGGGGCGAGCATGGCAATGCCATCTATCTGCACTGCCCGAACCTGATCAACCTGCAATTCCAGGCGCTGCGCCCCAAGTTCGAGTCCATCGCCGGGGTGTTTGGCGTCAAGCGAGTCGGGTTGATGCCCAGCGAGCGCCGGCACATGGAGCTCAATGCGCTGTTGGGGGCTCTGGAGTTCCCGGTGCTGTCCATCGACATGGGCGGCTCCATCGTGGCGGCGAACCGGGCCGCAGCGCAGTTGCTGGGAGTGCGGGTGGACGAGGTGCCAGGCATTCCCCTGTCGCGCTACGCCGAAGACTTCGACCTGCCGGAACTGGTGCGGGCCAACCAGTCGCGGATCAACGGGTTGCGGGTCAAGGTCAGGGGCGATGTGTTCCTGGCGGACATCGCGCCGCTGCAATCGGAACATGACGACAGCGAAGCCATGGCCGGCGCGGTATTGACCTTGCACCGGGCGGATCGCGTTGGCGAGCGCATCTACAACGTGCGCAAGCAGGAGCTGCGGGGCTTCGACAGCATCTTCCAGAGTTCGAAAGTCATGGCGGCGGTGGTGCGTGAGGCGCGGCGCATGGCGCCGCTGGATGCGCCGCTTTTGATCGAGGGCGAGACCGGGACCGGCAAGGAGCTGCTGGCCCGTGCCTGTCACCTGGCCAGCCCGCGCGGGCAGTCGCCGCTGATGGCCCTGAACTGCGCCGGGTTGCCGGAGTCCATGGCCGAGACCGAGCTGTTCGGCTACGGCCCCGGCGCCTTCGAGGGGGCTCGGGCAGAGGGCAAGCTGGGGCTGCTGGAGCTGACCGCCGGTGGCACCCTGTTTCTCGACGGGGTAGGGGAGATGAGCCCGCGCTTGCAGGTCAAGCTGCTGCGCTTCCTGCAGGATGGCTGCTTCCGCCGGGTCGGCAGCGATGAAGAGGTGTACCTGGATGTGCGGGTGATCTGCGCGACCCAGGTGGATCTTTCCGAGTTGTGCGCCAGGGGCGAGTTCCGTCAGGACCTCTATCACCGGTTGAATGTGCTGTCCCTGCACATTCCGCCATTGCGCGAATGCCTCGACGGCCTGCCCCCCCTGGTGGAGCACTTTCTCGACCAGGCCAGCCGGCAGATCGGTTGCCCGTTGCCGCGTCTGGCGCCGGCTGCCATGGAACGCCTCAGTCACTACCACTGGCCAGGCAATGTGCGGCAACTGGAGAACGTGCTGTTTCAGGCGGTTTCCCTGTGCGATGGCGGTACGGTCAAGACCGAGCACATCCGGCTGCCGGACTATGGTGCGCGCCAGCCGCTTGGCGATTTCTCCCTGGAGGGTGGCCTGGAACAGATTGTCGGGCGCTTTGAAAAGGCCGTGCTCGAGAGTCTGTACGCCGAGCACCCCAGCAGCCGTCAGCTGGGCAAGCGGCTGGGGGTTTCCCACACCACCATCGCCAACAAACTGCGCGAATACGAGGTCGGCAAGAATGCCGGCGACAATCCCTAGGCTTGTATCCGGGCCGTTACTTGCCGGTAGCGGCATAAGACCGCCGTTTTTCCGTCTTCTGTCAGCGCTGTTTTTTCCTCTGTAATCAGGCAAAGCCTTGCCCCGCCTGGGGATCACCACTGCGTGAAAAAGTTGGTGCGCTTATTGCTTATGGCTTCGCAGTACAGCGGTGGGCGGCAAACGTCCGGCAGACAGAGGAAAGACTGTGGACAAGTACCTTTATGTGGCAATGACCGGCGCCAGCCAGAATGCACTGGCGCAAAAGGCTCATGCCAACAATCTGGCGAACATCTCTACCAATGGTTTTCAGCGCGACCTGGAGCAGGCCCGTGCGATGCCGGTATTTGGTGACAGCTTTCCGGCGCGCGCCTTTGCCATGAGCGAGCGCCCGGCAACGGATTTCAGTGCCGGCTCGATGGTGGAGACCGGTCGTGACCTGGACGTGGCCGTCAGCGGCAACGGCTGGATCGCCGTGCAGAGCCCCGACGGCAGCGAAAGCTATGTGCGTACCGGCAGTTTGAATGTCGACGCCCTGGGTGTGCTGCGCGCTGGCAACGGCATGCCGGTGATGGGCAATGGCGGCCCGATTGCCGTGCCACCCGAGCAGAAGATCGAAGTTGGCCAGGATGGCACCATCAGTATCCGTGCCATGGGCGAGGGCCCGCGGGTCATGGCCGAGGTCGACCGCATCAAGCTGGTCAACCCGGACATCAAGAACCTCACCAAAGGCCTGGACGGCTCGATCAAGACCAAGGACGGCCAGCCGGCACCCGCCGACGCCAACGTCCAGCTGGTCTCGGGTTTCCTTGAGTCGAGCAATGTCAATGCCGTGGAAGAGATGACCGCGGTGCTGGCCCTGTCCCGGCAGTTCGAATTGCACGTGAAAATGATGAACAGCGCCAAAGAAGACGACCAGGCCATGGCTCGGGTCTTGCAGATCAGCTAATTACCAGTATCTAGCGCCGTAAAACAGGCGCGAGAGGAGAAACCAATGCTTCCGGCTCTATGGGTTGCCAAAACCGGTCTGTCCGCCCAGGACACCAACCTGTCTGTCATTTCCAACAACCTGGCGAACGTCTCGACCACGGGCTTCAAACGTGATCGCGCCGAGTTCCAGGACCTGCTGTACCAGATCAAGCGCCAGCCGGGGGCCCAGTCCACCCAGGACAGCGAGCTGCCAACCGGCCTGCAGGTCGGTACCGGTGTGCGCATTGTCGGCACCCAGAAGAACTTCACCGCCGGCAGCCTGCAGACCACCGAGCAGCCTCTGGACCTGGCCATCAACGGCCGCGGTTTCTTCCAGATCCTGCAGCCTGATGGCACCACGGCCTATACCCGTGACGGTACCTTCCACCTGAACTCCGATGGCCAGATCGTCACCGCCAATGGTTTCGCCCTGGAGCCTGCGGTTGTCGTGCCCAACGATGCGCAGACCTTCACCGTAGGCCAGGACGGCACCGTGTCCATCACCATCGCCGGCAACCCGGCGTCCCAGGTGATCGGCAACCTGCAAACCGCCGACTTCATCAACCCGGCAGGCCTGCAGGCCCAGGGCAACAACCTGTTCCTGGAAACCGCCGCCAGTGGCGCGCCGCAGATCGGTACCCCGGGCCTCAACGGTTTCGGCACCACGCTGCAGAACACCCTGGAAGCCTCCAACGTCAGCACCGTTGAGGAGATGGTCAACATGATCACCACTCAGCGCGCTTACGAGATGAACTCCAAGGTGATCTCCACCGCGGACCAGATGCTCTCGTTCATTACGCAGAAGCTGTAATCAAGTCTTGAGGTCGCCACGGGTCTGAAGTGGCGCACCGGCAACATCGTGAGGAAGGGTCATGAATCGGTTTATTTGTGTTCTAGCGCTGAGTGGGAGTGCCGTGCTCGCGGGCTGTGTCGCCCCGCCGCCCAAGCCCAATGACCCTTACTACGCGCCGGTGCTGCCGCGTACGCCGCTGCCTTCCGCGTCCAACAACGGTTCGATCTACCAGGCCGGCTTCGAGCAGAACCTGTACAGCGACCGCAAGGCGTTCCGGGTCGGTGACATCATCACCATCACCCTGAACGAGCGGACCAACGCCAGCAAGGGTGCCAACTCGGCGCTGACCAAGACCAGTTCCAACAGCATTGGCCTGACCTCGCTGTTCGGTGCCGTGCCCAACACCAACAACCCGCTGGGCGACGGCGACCTGACCCTGAATGCCGGCTACAGCGGCAATCGCGCCACCAAGGGCGACAGCAAGGCGGCCCAGAGCAATAGCCTGACCGGTTCGATCACCGTGACCGTGGCCGACGTACTGCCCAACGGCATCATCGCGGTGCGCGGCGAGAAGTGGATGACCCTCAACACCGGCGATGAGCTGGTGCGGATTGCAGGCCTGGTACGGGCGGACGACATCGCCACCGACAACACCGTGTCCTCGACCCGGGTCGCGGATGCACGCATTACCTATTCGGGCACCGGCTCGTTTGCCGATGCCAACCAGCCTGGCTGGTTCGACCGTTTCTTCCTCAGCCCGCTGTTCCCTTTCTAGGTGATGAAAAGACTCATGCTCAATTTCAAGCACCTGATGGCGGCGGCGTTGTTGCTGTCCACTTCCCTTGGCGTCCAGGCCGAGCGGTTGAAGGACATCGCCAGCATTTCCGGCGTGCGTTCCAACCAATTGATCGGCTATGGCCTGGTGGTCGGGCTTAACGGTACCGGCGACCAGACTACCCAGACGCCGTTCACCCTGCAGACCTTCAACAACATGCTGTCGCAGTTCGGCATCAAGGTGCCGGCCGGCTCCGGCAACGTGCAGTTGAAGAACGTCGCGGCGGTGTCGGTGAGTGCCGATCTGCCGGCGTTCGCCAAGCCGGGCCAGCAGGTGGATATCACCGTGTCCTCCATTGGTAACTCAAAGAGCCTGCGCGGCGGCACCTTGCTGCTGACGCCGCTCAAGGGCATCGACGGCAACGTCTACGCCATCGCCCAGGGCAACCTGGTGGTGGGTGGTTTCGATGCCGAAGGACGCGACGGTTCGAAGATCACCGTCAACGTACCGTCGGCCGGACGGATTCCTGGTGGCGCCTCGGTCGAGCGTGCCGTGCCCAGTGGTTTCAACCAGGGCAACAGCCTGACTCTGAACCTCAACCGTTCGGATTTCACCACCGCCAAGCGCATCGTCGACAAGATCAACGACATGCTTGGCCCAGGCGTGGCCCAAGCCATCGACGGTGGCTCGATCCGGGTGACCGCGCCCCTGGACCCAAGCCAGCGTGTGGACTACCTGTCGATCCTGGAGAACCTGGAGATCGATCCGGGGCAGGCGGTGGCCAAGGTCATCATCAACTCCCGTACCGGCACCATCGTCATTGGCCAGAACGTCAAGGTCTCGCCGGCGGCGGTGACCCACGGCAGCCTGACCGTGACCATTACCGAAGACCCGATCGTCAGCCAGCCCGGCCCTCTGTCCAATGGCCAGACCGCGGTGGTGCCCCGCTCGCGGGTCAATGCTCAGCAGGAAGCCAAGCCGATGTTCAAGTTCGGCCCGGGCACCACTCTGGATGAGATCGTCCGGGCGGTGAACCAGGTGGGCGCGGCGCCAGGCGACTTGATGGCCATCCTCGAAGCCTTGAAACAGGCCGGCGCCTTGCAGGCCGACCTGATCGTGATTTGAGGTGAGCGCCATGGATATTCGTAAGAGCGGACTGATTGGCAGCGGCGATTCCGGGTCTTACTCCGACCTCAACCGCCTGCAGCAACTGAAGGTCGGCGACAAGGACGGCGAAGCCAACGTGCGCAAAGTGGCGCAGGAGTTCGAGTCGCTGTTTCTCAATGAAATGCTCAAGTCCATGCGCAAGGCCACTGACGTCATAGGCCAGGACAACCCGCTCAATACCCCGGCCGCCAAGCAGTACCAGGACATGTATGACCAGCAGTTGGCGGTGTCCCTGTCTCGCGAGGGTGGCGGTATCGGCCTGGCCAATGTGCTGATGCGCCAGATGATGAAGAACAAGCCGGCTCATCCGAATGCGGCCACCACGACTTTGCCGGCCGCGGCGCCGGTGGCGACTCCGACGCCGATCGCTGCCGGTACCACGGCCCAGGATGGTCCGTTGAGCCGGGTCAACGGCCAGCGCCCGATGTGGGCTTCGCGGGCCCACGATCCTTTGCGCACGAGCGTGGCGCATAACGACATGGTGCTGCTCAACCAGCGTCGTCTGTCCCTGCCCAGCAAGCTCACCGATCGCCTGTTGACCGGCATCGTGCCGTCGGCTGGTGCCGTCGAGGGCGGCGCACAGAACGCCGCGCCGACCCGCAACAGCCCGGCCGCCGATGCCGTGCTGCGGGGCGAGTGGCGGGTCAATCAGGGCTACGCCGCGTCCCAGGGCAAGATGCGGGTCTATGGCCGGGCCATGGCCCAGCCGCCGCTGGCGCCGGCCAAGCGTGCCTTCAGTTCCGCCGACGACTTCGTCGCCACCATGCTGCCGATGGCGCAGCAGGCGGCCCAGCGTATCGGGATCGATCCGCGCTACCTGGTGGCCCAGGCCGCCCTGGAAACCGGCTGGGGCAAATCGGTGATGCGCCAGCAGGATGGCAGCAGCAGCCACAACCTGTTCGGCATCAAGGCCGGCAGCAGTTGGCAGGGTGCACAGGCCCGGGCGATCACCAGCGAGTTCCGCAACGGGCAGATGGTCAAGGAGACGGCGGCGTTCCGTTCCTACGATTCCTATCAGGACAGCTTCCACGATCTGGTGACCTTGTTGCAGAGCAACAATCGCTATCAAGAAGTGCTGAAGGTGGCCGATAAACCAGAACAGTTTGTTCGCGAGTTGCAAAAAGCCGGGTATGCAACGGACCCGGATTACGCAAGCAAGATTTCGCAGATAGCCAAGCAGATGAAGAATTACCAGAACTACGCTGCGGCTGGCGTTTCCACGAATTTATAAGGTCTGAATCATGAGTTTGCTCAATATCGGGATGTCGGGGCTGGCCGCCAGCCAAACGTCGTTGATGACCACGGGTAACAACATTGCCAACGCCGACACCGCCGGGTACTCGCGTCAGCAGACCGTGCAGGGCACCAAGGCCTCCAGCCAGAATGGCAACGTCTTCATCGGCACCGGCACCACCCTGGCGGACGTGCGCCGGGTCTATAACAGCTTCCTCGATGCCCAGTTGCGCACCGCCACCTCGCTCAACAGCGATGCCGCGGCGTTCCAGGGGCAGATCAGCCCGATCGACCAATTGCTGTCGGACAGCGGCACCGGCATGACCGGCGCCCTGACCAAGTTCTTCGCCTCGGTGCAGAACCTCAACGCCAAGCCTACCGACGAGGCTTCCCGGCAGTTGCTGCTCAGCGACACCCAGGCCCTGAGCAACCGTTTCAACTCCGTATCCAGCCAGCTCAACCAGCAGAACACCAATATCAACGGCAACCTGGCGAACATGGCGGACCAGGTCAACAAGCTGGCCAACACCGTGGCCCAGCTCAACCAGAAGATTTCCGAGCTGTCGACCAACGGCAACGGCATGCCCAACGATCTGCTCGATGCGCGTAATGAAACCGTGCGCCAGCTTTCGACCTTCATCGGCGTGCAGGTCTCGGAGCGTGGCTCCAGCGTCGACCTGTACCTGGGCAGCGGCCAGCCGCTGGTCATGGGTAACTCGGCCAATACCCTGGAAGTGGTGCAGGGCAAGAACGACCCGAGCCGCTCCGCGCTGCAGTTGAACCGGGGCTCGAGCAGCATCGACATCACCAACCTCACCACCGGTGGCGAGATCGGCGGCCTGCTGCGCTACCGCAGCGAAGTGCTGGATCCGGCGATGAACGAGCTGGGCCGCGTAGCCCTCGTGGTCGCCGACCAGATGAACAGCCTGATGGCTCAGGGCATCGACAAGAACGGTGATTTCGGCGGCAACCTGTTCAACGACATCAACAGTGCCCGGATGATCAGCCAGCGCAGCATTGGCAGTGCCAGCAACAGTGCAGGCTCGGGCAACTTCGATGTCACCATCAAGGACACCGGCAAGCTGAGCACCAGCGACTACACCGTGACCTTCAGCAGTGCCACCGACTACAGCGTCAAGCGCTCCGATGGCACCGACATGGGCAGCTTCAGCACCACCACCAGCCCGGCACCGGTGATCGATGGCTTCTCGCTGAAACTCAATGGTACAGTCGGTGCCGGTGACAGCTTCAAGATCACCCCGACCCGCAATGCCGCTACCACCATCCAGACCGAAATGACCGACCCCAAGCGCCTGGCCCTCGCGGCTCCGCTGAAGGCCGAGCTGGCTGCCGGGCTCAAGAGCTCCCTGAGCATTTCCGCGCAGCCTTCCTTGAGCGTGCCGATCGACAACTACGACGCCGCAGCCAAGCTTGAGATGCAGACCGCAATCAAGAATTCGGGTCCGGTCAAAGTGGTGTTCAATGCGCCGGCAGGCGGCAGCCAGAGCTACGACTATTTCGATGCCAAGGGCAACAAGATGGGCAGCGGCTCCATCGTTCCCGGGCAGACCAACACCCTCAACCTGCAGATCAACATGCTGGATGCCAGCGGTGCGCCGATCACCGACGGCGGTACGCCACCGGTGACCAAGACGTTCGGCGTGCAGATGACCGTGGCCGGCGCTCCCGCCGCCGGCGACAGCATGAACATCTCGGTGAACGGCGCCGGCTCTTCGGACAACCGCAACGGCCTGGCGCTGGCCGGTTTGCAGAGCAAGCAGACAGTCGATACAGGTTCTGCCAGCAAAGGCATCACCCTGGTGGATGCCTACGGCAAGCTGATCGAGAACGTCGGCGCCAAGGCCAGTCAGGGCAGCCTCGACAGCGCCGCTACCGGCACCATCCTGGCTAACGCCAAGGGCGCCCGGGACTCGCTGTCCGGGGTCAACCTGGATGATGAGACCGGCAACCTGGTCAAGTTCCAGCAGTACTACACAGCGTCGTCGCAGATCATCAAGGCTGCGCAGGAAACCTTCAGCACGCTGATCAACAGCCTTTAAGGAGTCGTAGCCCATGCGCATTTCCACCTCCCAGTTTTACGAGTCCTCGGCTACCAACTACCAGAAGAACTTTTCCAAAGTGGTCCAGAGCAGCGAAGAGGCCAGCAGCCTGGTTCGCGTCAAGACCGCTGCCGACGATCCGGTAGGTGCCGCGCGCCTGCTGCAACTGGGCCAACAGGCTTCGTTGCTGGACCAGTACAAGACCAACACCAACTCGATCAAGGCCTCCCTGGGCCAGACCGAATCGGTGATGACCAGCATCAACAACGTGCTGGCCCGCGCCAAGGAACTGGCCTCCGGTGCCGGCAACGCCGGTTACACCGACGCCGACCGCCAGGCCAATGCTTCGGAACTGGGGCAGATCGAAGAGCAGTTGCTGAGCCTGATGAACTCCCAGGACGAAAACGGCAAGTACATCTTCGGTGGCTCCAAGGATGATGTTCCGCCGTTCAGCCGCAACTCCGATGGCACCTACAGCTACAACGGTGACCAGAGCAGCCTGCAACTGCCGGTCGGCGACACCATGATGATGGCCGCCAACAGCACCGGTTGGGACGTGTTCCAGCAGGCACTGAACACCAGCCGCAGCCAGGTCACCATGACCGCGCCAGCCGTGGATGACGGGCGGATTTCCCTGTCCAACGGCCAAGTGGCCAACAACGGTGCCTACAACAGCCAATTCCGCAGCGGCGAGCCTTACACCGTGTCCTTCGTGTCGGGCACCCAGCTGAAGATCGTCGACGGCAGTGGCAACGATGTGACGGCCGAGGCCAGCAAAGGCGGTGTTTTCGGCACTGCGCCGAACCAGACCGTGAGCTTTCGTGGGGTCGACCTGAGCCTGAACGTCAACCTCAAGTCCGGTGACGACGCCAACGCCGTGCTGCCGGGGCATACCTTCACCCTGGGCTCCAAGCCGGACACCTTCAACGTGGCGCGCTCTCCGGGCAACCCGAGCATGACTCAGGTCTCGAACACCAGCATTACCGATCCGGTGGCCTACAACTCCACCTTCCCCAGTGGTTCGGCGATCCTCAAGTTCACCAGCGCTACCAATTTCGATCTTTACGCTGCGCCACTGACCGCTGATAGCAAGCCGGTGTCCTCGGGCGTGGTCGGGCCGGGCAACGTCGCCACCGCGGCGGGCGTGAGCTTCACCCTGACCGGCGCGCCTTCTCCGGCGGCCAACGATCAGTTCAGTGTGTCGGTCAACACCCACGAGACCCAGAACATACTGGATACCGTGAGCCAGCTGAAAAACGCCTTGAACACGCCAACCGCCGGCAACACCCTGGCGACCCAGAAGCAACTGGCCGACCTCGCCTCGGGGATGGCCAACCTGGCCAGTGGCATCGACCAGCTGTCCATCGGTATCAGTTCGGTGGGTGGTCGTGGTTCGGCCCTGGACACCCAGACCGAAATCAACGAAAGCCTGGCAGCTGCCAACACCAAGACCCGCTCGGCCATCAGCGACTCCGATCCGGCCGAAGTGATGACCCGCCTGACCCTGCAACAGACCATGCTGCAAGCCTCGCAGCTGGCCTTCAGCAAGATTGCCCAACTGGGTCTGTTCAACAAGGTCTGAGTGCGTGGCGTTCGGGCTGGCGCCCGGACGCCGCGATCTTCGAGCAGCCAGCCGTCTTTTTTAAGCGGTCTTGCAGCCCTGGCATCACTGGCCAGGGCTCGCCGCTCGAGAGTTTCCCGCCGTGAGCCAAGCCCCTCTAGTCAGCATCGTCATTCCCGCCTTCAACCCACGCTTCTTCAGCCAGGCTCTGGAAAGTGCCTTGGCGCAGACCTATCAGCCACTGGAGATCGTTGTTTGCGACGACAGTCCCGGCGATGAAATCCAGCAGGTTGTACAAGGGCTGAGCGAGCCCGCACACCCGGTGCGTTACGTGCGCAACCCGCAGCCTCTGGGGTTGCAGAAAAACCTGTTGCGCTGCGTGAAAGAGGCCCGGGGCGAGCTGATCAAGGTGCTTTGCGACGATGACCGGCTGTTTGCGCCGAGCATCGCCCTGCAGGCGCAAGTGCTGATCGAGCACCCTGAGGTCAATCTGGTGTTCGCACTACGGGTGTTCAACGACGAAGGCAACTCCATTCTTCCGCCGCGGATTGAAAACTGCCGCTTTGCGCCGCTCGACGTGCTGCTCAAAGGCGATGACATGCTGGCGATCTTCGAGGGCACGCGGAAAAACTTCCTCGGCAACTTCAGTGCGGCACTGATGCGTCGAGCCGACGTGCTGGAGGTACTGCCAGCCCTGATCCACAAGGGCGCCGGTTTTGTCGCCTTGCTGGACCTGGCGCTGTTCATCTGCCTGATGCGCCGCGGCAATCTGGCGGCCCTGTCCACCGTGTTGAGTTGCGAGCGCCTGTATCAGGGGCGTTTCAGCCGCACGCCGCAAGTGCTCAAGGCCGTTGCCACCGAATGGGAATGGCTATTGCGGATGCTCTCCGAGCGTTCTGGCGAGTCGGCGCCCGCTGCGGGCTGGGTGCGTTACGTTGAACTGGCGCGAGCCGCCGAGCAGCCACGGCCATGGCGTGAGCTGGGGGTGCTCCATGTGCTCGGCAATCGCAGCGCCGTGGTCAACGGTCGGGTAGGGGGCGAGAGTCAAAGCTACGAGGAGTTCTACCAGCAATGGCTGGCGGCACGCTGCCTGTCGGCGGCGGAACAGCGGTTGCTGCCGCAGCGCATCGAAAGCTGGCCGCGGCGGGTGCGGATCGTGCCGATCGTCATGGACCTGACAGGTGATGGCGCCGCTCTCGAGCGGACCCTGGGCAGCCTGGCCGGCCAGTTGTACCCAGCCGAAACGATCGTGGTGTTGTCCACCGCTGTCGGTACAGCCGGGGAGGCTGTGCTGCGTCAACCCTTGCGGGCCGACTGGGCCGGGCAACTCAACGAACTGATCCCTCGCCTGGATACCTGTGACTGGTTCTATCTGTTGCAGTCGGGTGACCAACTGCGTGACACGGCATTGCTGGTGCTGGCCGAGCGGATCGCCAACACCCCGGCCATGCTCTGCGCCTACAGTGACGAAGGCGCATTGCTTGATGGTCAGTCAACCGAACCGGTGTTCAAGCCCGACTTCAACCTCGATTTGATGCGTGCCTACCCTTATGTCGGGCGCTCGCTGGCCTTTTCCCGAGAGCGTTTCCTGAGCGAGGGAGGCTTCGATTGCGCACGTGGCGAGCTGGCGCCCCAGGATCTGTTGTGGCGGCTGGTGGAAAATGTGGGCCCGCAAACCATCGAGCATATTGCCGATATCCAGATCGAGTCCGAGTTCCCGTTCGCAAAATGGCTGTCCCGGCCCCAGGTCATCGAAGCCAGTGAGGGGCTGGTCGCTGCGCACTTGCAGCGCATCGGCGTGCAGTGCCGGATCCGCCATGATGATTTGCCCTTGCTCAATCGCATCGACTATCAGCACGGTGCGCGGCCGCTGGTGTCGATCATCATCACCTGCGGGGATTCGCTGCCGGCCTTGCAGCGTTGCGTCGAAGGCCTGATTGAGCAGACCGCCTACAACCATTACGAGATCCTGCTGGTGGCTGCCGGCAGTCGCGACCCGGACATGGCTGACTGGCTGGCGGCCATGGGGCAGTTGGGGGGCAACATGCTGCGGGTCTTGCCTTATGCCGGCCCCGCCAACCAGGCGGCCTTGACCAACAGCATTGCGGCCCAGGCTCGCGGCGACTACCTGCTGTTGCTCAGCCACGACACACGGATCTGCACCAGCGACTGGCTGGACGAGCTGCTCAACCAGGCCCAGCGTCCGGAGGTGGCTGTCGTGGGGGCGCGCATCCTTGCTACCGATGGCTCCATCCTGCATGCCGGGCAGGTACTGGGCATGTCTGGGCCCGTGGGCTCGCCGTTCATCGGCGAGGCACTGGGTGCCCGTGGTTATATGCAGCGTCTGCAGGTGGTGCAGAACTGGAGTGCGGTCAGCCGCGACTGCCTGATGATCCGCAAGGACGTGTTCGACAGTCTGGGTGGGCTGGATGAACAGAGTTTCGGCGCTGACCTGGGTGAAGCCGACCTGTGCCTGCGCGTCGATCGCGATGGCTACCTGGTGGTCTGGACCCCCCACGCCACCCTGATGCTGGCCCCGGCGTTGGCGCCACCGCAGGCGCCTGAGCAGCAGCAGATGCAGGAGGCTGAACAGGAGCGCTTCTACCGTCAGTGGCTGCCGAAGATCGCTCGCGATCCAGCCTACAATCCGGCCCTGAGCCTGGGGTTCTCCAGTTTCAGCCTGGAACCCAGCCTGCGCAACAACTGGAACCCGTTCTGCTCACGAGCCTTGCCGCTGGTGCTCGGCTTGCCGGTCAACAGCAGCGCGGTCGGGCATTACCGGGTCACCGGGCCACTGCGCGAGCTGGAAGCTGCAGGCAGGGTCATCGCTCGGGTGGCATACGAATCTCCGACCACCGTGGAAATCGAGCGTTTGTCGCCCGATACCATCGTGCTCCAGGGGCGCTACAGCGACGGCGCGGCCAGCGACATTCTGCGAATGAAGAAGTACTCCAGTGCGTTGCGGGTCTTCGAACTCGATGATTACGTGGTCAGCGCGCCAAAGAAAAACAGCCATGCTCGCAACAAGCCGGCGAACATCGAGCAGATGCTGCGCGACGGCATTGCCCTGTGCGATCGGCTGGTGGTCACCACTCAGCCGCTGGCGGATGTCCTGTCGGACATGCACAGCGATATCAGGGTAGTACCCAATATGCTCGCCCCTGAACCCTGGGCGGGGCTGAGCAGCCGTCGCGGTACTTCCAGCAAGCCGCGGGTCGGCTGGGGTGGGGGCACCAGTCACACCGGGGACCTGGAGGTCATTGCCGATGTCGTGCGTGAACTGGCCTCTGAGGTGGAATGGGTGTTCTTCGGCATGTGCCCCGATGCCTTGCGCCCTTATGTGCACGAGTTCCATCCGGCGATCGGCTTGCAGGCTTACCCCCTCAAGCTCGCCAGCCTGAACCTTGACCTGGCTCTGGCACCTCTGGAGTTCCATATTTTCAATGACTGCAAGAGCAACCTGCGGTTGCTGGAGTACGGAGCCTGCGGCTACCCGGTCATTTGCACCGACACTGAGGCCTATCGTGGCTTCCTGCCGTGCACCAGGGTTCGCAGCAACACGACCGAAGAGTGGCTGCAGGCGATCCGCATGCACCTCGGCGACCCTGTTGCCAGCTACCGCATGGGAGATGAATTGCGCGAGGCGGTGCGGCGCGACTTCATGCTGGGCCCCGACAACCTGCAGCACTGGATGTGGGGCTGGTTGGCAGACTGAAGAAGCCGCTGCAAAAAAAAGCCACGCCTGCCAAGCGTGGCTTTTTTGTTTCTTGCGTGGCCTCTCGCAGTGGCGGGGGCTGCGCTCTACGCACCGATGGAACTGGCGCGTTTCCTGCAGCCTTGCTGGCAATTGTCATAAAACGAACGCTGTCGATGATCGGGTGTGTCTTCCGGCGCTCATGGGTGTAGCGCACGCGTGCGGGTAGCTTCCGGCTCGCCTGTTGTGGCCGGTGCCTGGAGTCAGGCGTAGCGTTGGCCAGGTGTTGAGCAGTTCTCAAGCCAATTCTTTGGCGCATCCAGGGGCGCAGTTGCGCTCGCGGGATGGATGAGCCGAGAGGGACATGCCGGGATCGGGTTCGTACAACATTAATGATTTGAGGTTCCAGGCGATCAGCCGGATGAGGGAATGGACAGATGTGGGTTCAAACAAAAGCAAACGAGGATGCAGCCCCGATGAGTGAGCGTTTCACTCTGGTGCTATTGACCCACGAGGCCAAGGCGCTGGCACAGCGAGCGCTGCGCTACTACAGCAGCTTTGCCTGTTCCATCCTGGTTCTGGATTCCTCGGAAAAGGCGGACGAGTCTCTGGCTCGCCAATTCCCGAAGGTGGATTACCGCCACGTGCCACAGTTTTCCCGGCAGGACCAGCAGGGCAAGCTGACTTACGGTGTGGGCCTGGTCGACACGCCCTACCTGGCGATTGCCAGCGACACCGACTTTTTGATCGCCGATGGGATTAGCGCCGCGCTTGCTTTCCTTGATGCCCACCCCGATTACGCGGTCTGCCATGGCTATGGCCTGATGTATTCGGCGCGGGTCCTGGAAACCAGCTATTACCTGCGCGATCGCAAGGGGCCCGAAGACTTCGCCGCCGCGAACGGGCGTGAGCGGATCATGAGTTTCATGGGGCATTACCTGAGCCCCTTCAATGCCGTGACCCGCACCGATGTGCTGCGCCAGTGGTACAGCCAGTTGCCACCTGCGGTGAGCGCCGAGTGGCTGGATATCGGTTACGCCTTCTTCCTGTTGGCCACTGCCAAGGCGCGGATCCTGCCGGTTCCGTTCATTGTTCGTGAGGCCAATAGGGAGGCCCTGGAGCGCACCGCCCGCATTCAGGCGTTGCTGAGCAGCAAGGATGCCGGCTCGTTGGCCCAGCATCAGCAATTTGCCGAGTTTCTTGCGACCCTGCCGCACAACTGCGAAGGCCCGGATGCGCAGCAGATGAAGCAGCTGGCGCTGGACAGCTTTGCCGCCTTGGCCGAGTGCCTTGAAAGTGGCCGTTCGCTCAAGGGTGTGATGATCTTTCGCTCCATCTGGAGCGAGGTCGGCAAGGACCCGGTGCGTGCTTTCGGCTCGGAGCAGTTTGTCGAAATGCCGTTCTACAACCAGCCGATGTTCGATCTGTTGACGCAGATCGAGTTTCTTGTGCATGCGATGCCTGCGGGGCGCCTGCAGCTCAATGAGCTGGAAGGGGTGCTGCTCAAGCAGGAGGAATTGCTGCGGGTGCACTCGAATGACACGGCGCGAACCCTTCGCAGCCGGCTGTGGGAAGCCATGGCGCTGAACCTGTTCAACTTCACCGTGGTCAAGCGCCTTGCCGAGTCGATGCGCGATACCGACGAAGTGGAGGTGTTCCGCGAACTGCAGGAGTGGGCAGCCCGCCTCAAGGCGCTGCCGGCCACCGATAGCAGCGCGTTGTTTGCCAATACCCAGTCCGGGCAGTTGTTCAGCTGGCTGGAAGGCCGTGGCCCGAAACCGGGTCAGTTCAAGTCGATCGCCCATCTGCTGGGAAGGCGCGCCGGTGGGCCGCAGTTTCAGATTCTGCTGCTCGACCTCGACGCCGACATGATCAAGTTGCAAGCCACTTTCGATTCCCTGATGGCCAACCACTGCAAGGCATTCAAGCTGGTGGTGCTGACCACCGGCGATCTGCCGGCGATGACCACGGCACAGGACACTGTGCACTTCGTCAAGGTCAGCCAGGGCAACTATATCGAGCGCCTGAATCAGCTGGTGGCGCAGTCCACAGCGCACTGGGTACTCCTGATGGAGGCGGGTGACCAGCTCACCGCAAGCGGGCTGCTGCGGGCAAGCCTGGAGTTGCTGGGCGCCGAAGGCATCAGGGCCGTGGCGATGGATGAGGTGCAGCGGCAAGCCGATGGCACCTTGCGTCACGTGTTCCGTCCCGGAGTCAATCTGGACCTGCTGCAAAGCGCCCCCAATCTGATGGCGCGCCATTGGCTGCTGCACCGTGAAGTGCTGGTGCAGGCAGGTGGGTTCAATCGCGAGTTTGCTCGGGCCGTCGAGCTGGATCTGGTTCTGCGCCTGATCGAAGACGGTGGTCTGGCCGGCCTGGCTCATCTCGCCGAGCCGCTGCTGATCTGCCGGGCTGCGCCAGCCGGGGAAAATGCCGAGGAGCGCCAGGTACTGAGCCGTCACCTGGCCAATCGTGGTTATCGGGCCCAGGTCAGTTCTGCCCAGCCAGGGACCTACCAGATCGACTATCAACATGCCGAGCGGCCGCTGGTTTCGATCATTCTGCCGAGCCAGGACAACTTCGCCGAGCTGCAACGCTGTCTGGTGAGTGTGCTGCAACGTACCCGCTACCAGCGTTACGAGGTGCTGATTGCCGAGAACCACAGCCAGAACGTCGAACTCGATAGCTGGCTGGCCAGCCTGGAACGCCAGGGGGAGCGGATCCGGGTGTTGCGCAGCGGCCAGCGGGTGAGCACTTCGGCACTGCACAATGCAGCCTGCGCTGAAGCCAAGGGGGAGTACCTGCTGCTGCTTTCGGCCGATGCCGAAGTGGTCAATGCCAACTGGATCGACAGCCTGCTCAACCAGGTACAGCGTCCGGAGATCGGGATTGTCGGCGCCAGGCTGGTGAATGAGCGCGGCATGACCACCCAGGCGGGCCTGATCCTCGGCCTCAATGGCCAGCTGGGCGCAGCCTTCGCCGGAGAGGCCAAGGATGCTCCGGGCTACATGAACAGCCTCTGGGTGGAGAAGAACTACTCGGCGGTATCCGGCGTCTGCCTGATGATCGCCAAGGCGTTGTTCGAGGCCGTAGGTGGTTTGGACGAGGAGCATTTCGACCAGGCCTTCGCCGATGTCGACCTGTGCCTGAAGGTGGCCGATGCCGGTTATCTCACCGTCCTGACTCCGCAAGCGCAGGTCATGCATCCCGGCACCCTGGCGCAAGATCCACAGGCCTTGGCAGCCCTGAAAGACAAATGGGCGGCGCGCTTTGCGCAGGATACGGCCTACAACCAGAACCTGGCGTTGACTGGCAAGGGCTTTGCCCTGGGGACCGCGAGCCGGGTGGACTGGCAGCAGTTGCTTGGCAACTGATCAATGCCGCAAGGAGTTCCAGCATGCTCAATAGACTATTGATGTTTTGCTGGTACTCCTTGGCGCGGTTATCGGTGAGTCGCTGATCATCTCCACTGGCGTTGCCGAGCAGCATGGAGGTGTTTGGGTTGCACGACAGGTTGGGCGCCTGAATCGGGTGCTGCTCAAAGGCAACGTACCTATCTCGTATTGCAGGCCCCTGGGTTGGGGCAGGCTTCCAAGCACTACAACGCGCTGGAATGGGCATTCGTCGAATAGGCCCTTGACTGGCAAATTCGCCACAATAGCGTGACCTGTGAGTCATAACGTGCATCTTCACTGTATTGTATCGCCCGGGAAGATGGCGCCAGCCCTGTGTGACAGGTCCAGTGATAGCCCTTGGTTCTTCCCGATACCGCCGTGTTTCGGCGCAAGTATCTGTGTTTTTTCGGCAGCCCCTGCTCGGTCATCGCGCGGGGGTATTGAGCTGTTTATTATTGGGAAGCCGTAATGATTGGCATAAAAAGCATTGCGAGCTACGTGCCTGTAGCCGGCGTGGACAATTACGCACAAGGTGCAAAATTCGCCAAGGATGAAGAGTTCATCCTGGGCAAGATCGGTTCGGCCTTCCTGCCGCGCAAAGACGCCGGGCAAGAAACCTCCGATCTGTGTGTCGAAGCAGTCAATGCATTGTTTGCCGCTAACCCGGAACTCAAGCGCGAAGCCATCGATGTGTTGATCGTGGTTACCCAGAACGGTGACGAAGAAGGTTTGCCTCACACCGCGGCGATCGTACAGGACAAGCTGGGCCTGCCCACCACCGTCGCGGCCTTTGATATTTCCCTGGGTTGCTCCGGGTACGTCTACGGCATCTATGCCATCAAGGGGTTCATGGAAGCTGCTGGCCTGAAGAATGGCCTGCTGGTCACCGCTGACCCTTACTCGAAGATTGTCGATCCCGAAGATCGCAATACCACCATGCTGTTCGGTGACGCCGCCACGGCCACCTGGCTGGGCGAGGACGCCACCTGGCAACTGGGCAAGGCCAAGTTCGGTACCGATGGCTCGGGGGCCCCGCACCTGAAGGTCACCGATGGTGTGTTCTTCATGAACGGCCGCCAGGTGTTCAACTTCGCTCTGCTGAAAGTGCCTGCACACCTGCACGAGTTGCTGGATGAGTCGGGGCTGAAGTCTGACGATATCGATGCCTTCTGCATTCACCAGGGCAGCGCGGCGATCGTCGATGCGGTGGCCCGGCGTTTCGAAGGCAACCCCGACAAGTTCATCAAGGACATGGTGGAGACCGGCAATACCGTGTCCTCCAGCATTCCACTGCTGCTGGAAAAGCACATGTTCGATTCCAGCTGGAAGCGCGTTGCCCTCAGTGGCTTCGGCGTTGGCCTGTCCTGGGGGTCGGCCATCATCTACCGCTCCTGACTTCCCCCTTTCGCGGTATGAGGGTGTCGCCAGCCTTTGGGTGGCGGCTGCGGTGCCTCGAAGCGCTGCGTGGCTGGTTCGCAAATGTCAACAGATCTTGGCGCTCAAGGTGTAATCTTGAGCGCTATTTTTTTGTACGAGTGATAAGCGAGGCAGCATGAGCGACAGCTTTGAACACAACGCCCGGGTGATTGGCGAGCGCTGGCCTGCGCTGCTGGCACGGGTGCGGGCTGAAGAGAGTGCTTCGTTGCAGGCCGATCTTCTGGAAGGCCTGGGGGCAACGCTGAGTATTGGTGGGGTCCAGTTGACCAGTCGTCACGACCGCGGCCACGAGGCGCGGGTCCAGGCTGCCAGCCTGCCTGAGGCGCCGGTGTTGCATCTATACGGCTGTGGCCTTGGAGATTTGCAACTGGAGCTGCTCCAGCGTCCGGGGTTGGTGCGCTTGTATGTGCATATCCTCAATGGCGCGCTGTTCAAGCTGGTGCTGCAATTGCTGGAGCAGCAGGCCTGGCTGGCTGATTCGCGTGTCGAGTTGTTGTATGCCGGCGATCTGCCGGAGATTGCGCTGCCATTCTTTGCCTTGCCAGCCGAACTAGTGTTGGCCGATGACTACAACGCAAAGATCCGCGACCGGCTGATCAGCGAGATGCACCTGTCGTTCAATAATCGCCGGTTCGCCCCGGATATTGCATCCATCGCCGAGCGTCTGGCGGCAATCGAGCCTTGGGTCGGGATGGATAAAGATGTCGCGGGCCTCTTCGAGAGTCACCCCGGGAGTGAGGTCTTTGTCATCGCCACGGGGCCAAGCCTCGAACAGCATTACGCAGCATTGCGCGCTGTGGCCGGGCAGCCGCAGCGGCCTTTGCTTATCTGTGTCGATACGGCTTATCAGCCACTGCTCAACGAGGGCATTCGCGTGGATCTGGTGGTAAGCATCGATCAGCGTATCTCTACGCGGCATTTGCCGGCTCAGGGTAGCGAAGGCACCACCCTGGTATATATGCCGCTAGCGGACCCCCAGGTCCTTGAAGGCTGGCTCGGGCCACGGTATGTGGCGTACTCCTCCAGCCCGGTGTTCCAGGCATTGCGCCAGCGCATACCTCGGGCACTGCTGCATGCCGGTGGCAGCGTGATTCACCCGGCTGTGGATCTGGCGGTGAAGATGGGGGGGCGACGAATCACTTTGTTTGGTGCGGATTTCGCGTTCCCCAGGAACCGTACCCATGCCGGCTGGCATGATGGCGATTTAGGGCCTCAGCTCGGTGCCGCCCGGCACTGGGTGCTCGATGGTCATGGTCAGCGAGTCAAGACTCAGCTCAACTTCCGCGGTTACCTGTGCGAACTGGAGCGCTACATCAGCAGTCAGCCTGAAGTGGCGTTTTTTAATACCAGCCGTGATGGCGCGATGATCCTCGGTACCACCTTTCACCCGGATTTTGCTCAATGAATCAGTTAGAGCCTGTGTTTTCCCGAGCCAGAGAAGTCGCCGATCTGTTTCGTCTGGGACGTGATGTCGAGGCGGTGGGTGTCATGGTTGAGCTGTTCGATCCCATCCAGTCGTTGGTGGATGGAGCTGCGCTGCCTGTCCAGCAGGATTGGGCGCAATTGCTGACTCTGATGCTGGCGTGCCAGGAAGGGCAGAACTGGTTGGGGTTGGCCGACTATCTGGAATACGAGCTGCTGGACTGGTTGCAGGCCGAGTTTGGTGGATGAGCGGTGCGGCAGGCTGGGCGAGGGTTTTTGGTGGGTATTTTCTGGCGTCAGTTTTTCGTTCGGTGTCGGCTTAACCCCTTGTTTTCCAAGGGATGGCCGGGTGATGGCAAATATTTTTGAAAAAGCCCTAAAGCAACTTGCATTACCGACGATAACTATTACGAAGGTTCTCTAGGCCATTACCCGGCGGTTGCCAGGGCCGGAAGCCGCAGTACCCAACCAACGAGGAATTCGTCATGGCTTTAACAGTAAACACTAACGTCACGTCGTTGAACGTTCAGAAAAACCTGAACCGCGCTTCCGACGCTCTGTCGACTTCGATGACTCGCCTGTCTTCCGGCCTGAAGATCAACAGCGCAAAAGACGACGCCGCCGGCCTGCAGATCGCTACCCGCATGACTTCGCAGATCCGTGGTCAGACCATGGCGATCAAAAACGCCAACGACGGTATCTCCATCGCCCAGACCGCTGAAGGCGCGATGCAAGAATCCACCAACATCCTGCAGCGTATGCGTGAACTGGCTGTTCAGTCGCGAAACGACTCCAACGGTACCCAAGACCGCGTTGCTCTGAACAAAGAATTTGCTCAGATGTCGGACGAGCTGACTCGTATCGCCAAGTCGACCAACCTGAACGGCAAGAACCTGATCGACGGTTCCGCTGGCACCATGACCTTCCAGGTTGGTTCCAACACCGGTTCCACCAACCAGATCACCATCACCCTGGACAGCGGCTTCGACGCTGCCACCCTGGGCGTTGACTCCGGCACCATCAACATCACCGGTAACGACAGCACCACTGCCGAGACCAACACCAAGGCCGCGATGGACGCCATCGACAAGGCTCTGGCTACCATCAACTCCAGCCGTGCGGACCTCGGTGCTGCCCAGAACCGTCTGACCAGCACCATCTCCAACCTGCAGAACATCAACGAAAACGCCAGTGCTGCACTGGGTCGCGTACAAGATACCGACTTCGCTGCTGAAACTGCCCAGCTGACCAAGCAGCAGACTCTGCAACAAGCTTCGACCGCAGTTCTGGCCCAGGCCAACCAACTGCCATCCGCTGTACTGAAACTGCTTCAGTAATAGCCGGCTAAGCTTTGGCGGGGGAGTGCGCTGGTCGTGCTCTCTCGCTTTTTTACTTTAAGAGGTGATGGACATGGATATGAGCGTGAAGCTGAACTTGTCTTATCCAGCGGCCAAGCCGGTGACGCCTGTCGCTGACAAGCCCGTGGAGAAGCCTCGAGAGGTCGTTCCTGCAGTTGCCAAAACCGCAGCTCAGGACAGTAAGAAAGAAGCTCGGACCGAGCAGGAAAAGTTGAAAATGGCTGTTCAGGAAATTGAAAAATTCGTCCAGTCGGTCAAGCGCAATCTAGAATTCTCGATCGACGAGCCTTCCGGAAAGGTCGTGGTCAAAGTCATTGCCAGTGATTCGGGTGAAGTGGTTCGCCAGATCCCCAATGAAGAAGTGCTGAAACTGGCCAATAGCTTGAATGATGCGAGTAGTCTGTTGTTCAGTGCCAAGGCCTGACAGCTGGCATGAAAATTGTTGCTGGTTACGTTTGAGCGCTGTTGTGGTCAAAAGACTGGCGGCACACTGAAGGGAGAGACACATGGCAAGTCCAATTCTACCGGGTACCGGCTTGGGTTCCGGCCTCGACACCGGTGCTATCGTCAAGGCGTTGGTAGCTGCTGACAAGGCGGCCAAGCAAGGTCAGATCGATCGCGCGACCACCACCAATAGCGCCAGCATTTCTGGTATCGGGACATTGCAGTCATTGTTGTCGACCTTCCAGAGCACGTTGTCGGTTGCTGGGCTGGGAAGCTCTGTGAATCCCGCCTTTGCCGGTTTCGCTGCGACCTCCAGCGACAGCAAGACCGTAGACGCCACCGCAGACAACTATGCGGTTGCCGGCAAATACTCGGTTACCGTCAAAAATCTTGCAACTTCGTCAAAAGTGGCCAGTGCGGCTTTTAGCGGAGGAAATACCAGTGCCATTCCGAGTGGTACGTTAAACATCACTCAAAATGGCATTAACTACCCGTTGACCGTCGGCGCCAATGCGACGCTGCAATCGGTGCGTGACTCGATCAACGCTGATTCGAAGATGAACATGGCCGGGCTCAGCGCGAACATCGTGACCGACTCGTTCGGTTCGCGACTGGTGATCGGCTCCGAAAAGACCGGTGCAGGCACCGATATTTCTGTCAGCGGTATTTCCGGTTTGGAGATCGATGGCACTCAGCCGATGTCGAGTGATACCAATCCGGCTTCCGCCGCCTCATCCGGCAATATCGGTGGGCTGGCCAAGGACGCGGTTTTCAGCGTCGACGGCATGCAACTGACCAGCAAGACCAATACAGTCACGCAGGCCATTTCCGGTCTTAAGCTCAATCTGGTTGCGCCAACCACCACGCCGATCACCGTGACAGTTGCCACAAACACTGAGGGTCTTAAGACCTCGATCCAGAAGTTTGTCGACGCCTATAACGCCGTGGCCAACGGCATTACTACGCTGACCAAGCCTTCCCTGGATGACAGTGGCAACCCGACCATCCCGGCACAGCTCACTGGTGACTCGCTGCCTCGTTCGATTCTGGCGGCTATTCGTGCACCACTGTCCGAAACGGGCGCCGGCGACAAGTTGACAGTGCTGGCGCAGTTGGGGATCACCACCAACCAGAAGACCGGTGCACTGGATTTCGACGACAAGAAATTCACGGCTGCCATGACAGACAAGAAGCTCGGTGGTGAAGTGCAGAAGCTGTTTACCGGTGATGGTACCAACCCGGGTCTGCTGGAACGCATGACTAACGCGATCAAGCCGTTTACCCAGGGTGTAGGTAGCATGACCGAGGGGATCCTGACCACTCGTACCAAGACCCTGGATATCACCAAGAAAAAGCTCAGCGATCAACAGGATGCCCTGGATCGCCGGGTAGCTACCCTGACAGCGGTGCTGACCAAGAAGTACAACGACATGGACACCCTGGTGGGCAAGCTGAAGGCCACCGCCAGTAACATCACGTCGATGTTTGAAGCCTTGACCGCACAGCAAAAAGGCTGATATTCACTCAGCGCCAAAAGCCCGGCAGCGTTTTTCAGCGCTCCGGGCTTTTGTATTTGGCCTAAAGTTTTTTGACGTTGCGTCGATATATTGCTTATACGAACCCTTGAGTTTTGAAGAGGTATTACATGAATCCGATGTTAGCCCTTCGGCAGTACCAGAAGATCGGTGCGCAGGCGCAGACCTCCGAAGCCAGTCCCCACCGTCTGGTGCAGATGCTGATGGAAGGCGGCCTGGATCGTATCGCTCAGGCCAAGGGGGCGATCGAGCGCAAGGATATCGCCAACAAAGGCATATTCATCAGCAAGGCCATCGGCATCATTGGTGGTCTGCGTGAAGGCCTGGACCTGGAAAACTCCCTGGATACCCTGGGGGATCTGGACAGTCTGTATACCTACATGATGAAGCGCCTGGCTGAAGCCAATATCAAGACCGATCCGAAGATTCTCGATGAGGTCGCCGATCTGCTGCGTACGGTCAAGGATGGCTGGGATGCCATTGCCGCACCGGGTCCGCAGTTTTAAGGAGGAACACCATGAGTGCTGTCCTGCAACGCATTGAAGAAACCCGTGAGGCGCTGGTCGGTGCCCTGGCCGAACGCAACTGGCAAGCCATTGGCGAGCTGGACCTGGCGTGCCGTTCATGCATGGAGGACGTGCTCAGCGAGGCTGAGGTCGACGAGGCGGCACTGCGCGACAATCTGGAGGAGTTGTTGGGGGTCTACCGGCAACTGCTTGAGGTGGCAACAGGGGAGCGCCAGGCGATAGTCGACGAGATGTCGCAGATCCAGCAAGCACAGAACGCGGCAAAGGTTTACCATTTGTTCGGTTGATGTTGAGTTAATCCCGAACACTGCGCGCCATAAATTTGACTGTGCACGCTTTTTTGACTTAACTAGTGGCTGTTTTCAGATTTCAGGCGTCTATAAGGCAGAAAATGCCTACAAGCGCGTCTAGCTTGCCCCTTATCTGGGCATTGAGTTGACTAGGGAAGTTGCTATTGCATGTGGCGTGAAACCAAAATTCTGCTGATCGATGACGATAGCGTGCGCCGCCGCGACCTGGCGGTGATTTTAAATTTTCTTGGCGAAGAAAATTTACCCTGCGGTAGCCATGACTGGCAGCAGGCTGTCGGCTCTTTGTCGTCAAGTCGCGAAGTAATTTGCGTCCTCATCGGGACCGTAAATGCTCCTGGTGCACTTCTGGGCCTGTTAAAGACACTCTCAACCTGGGATGAGTTCCTTCCGGTGCTGTTGATGGGCGAAAATTCTTCCATTGATCTGCCTGAAGACCAGCGTCGTCGTGTGCTTTCCACCCTGGAAATGCCTCCCAGCTACAGTAAATTGCTGGACTCCCTGCACCGGGCCCAGGTCTATCGTGAAATGTACGATCAGGCCCGTGAGCGCGGTCGTCACCGTGAACCCAATCTTTTCCGCAGCCTGGTAGGCACCAGTCGCGCCATCCAGCATGTGCGGCAGATGATGCAGCAGGTGGCGGATACCGACGCCAGTGTGCTGATCCTTGGCGAGTCGGGAACAGGCAAGGAAGTGGTAGCGCGCAACCTGCACTATCACTCCAAGCGGCGCGACGCGCCTTTCGTGCCGGTCAATTGCGGCGCCATTCCGGCAGAGCTGCTGGAAAGTGAGCTGTTTGGCCATGAAAAGGGCGCGTTCACCGGTGCTATCACCAGTCGTGCCGGACGTTTCGAGCTGGCTAATGGCGGCACCCTGTTCCTCGACGAAATCGGCGATATGCCACTGCCGATGCAGGTCAAGTTGTTGCGGGTGCTGCAGGAGCGCACGTTCGAGCGCGTGGGCAGCAACAAGACCCAGGGTGTTGATGTGCGAATCATCGCTGCCACCCATAAGAACCTGGAAAGCATGATCGAGGTAGGCAGCTTCCGTGAGGATCTGTACTACCGCCTCAACGTGTTCCCCATTGAAATGGCGCCGCTGCGTGAGCGAGTGGAAGACATTCCGCTGCTGATGAATGAGCTGATTTCGCGAATGGAGCACGAGAAGCGCGGTTCTATCCGCTTCAACTCTGCCGCCATCATGTCGCTGTGCCGGCATGGCTGGCCGGGTAACGTTCGTGAGCTGGCCAACCTGGTGGAACGCATGGCGATCATGCATCCCTATGGTGTGATTGGCGTCGTTGAGTTGCCGAAGAAGTTCCGCTATGTGGATGACGAAGACGAGCAGTTGGTGGACAGCCTGCGCAGCGATCTGGAAGAGCGCGTAGCGATCAACGGTCACGCGCCAGACTTCGCCGCCACGGCCATGCTGCCGCCGGAAGGCCTGGACCTGAAGGACTACCTCGGCAGCCTGGAGCAAGGGCTGATCCAGCAGGCGCTGGACGACGCCAATGGCATCGTGGCGCGGGCTGCAGAGCGTTTGCGCATCCGTCGCACCACCCTGGTGGAGAAGATGCGCAAGTACGGTATGAGCCGTCGTGAGGGTGATGAACAGGCGGATGATTGACGCCGGTTTTTCAAGTCTTTGAAAACTGGGTGGTTTTTTTTAGGCACGGGTATTGCTAAGTCTCTTGCAACGTTCCGTTTAACTGACGGTCAGCCACGCGAGAGTGCACGATGCCCCAAGCCGCCCAGATGTCTCCTGCCCCTGATGCACAGGGGCAATCGTCGTCCGTAGAGCAGGCAAGCCGGCTAGGTCTTGAGCAGGCCTTCGCCTTGTTCAACCAGATGTCGAGCCAACTTACTGACTCCTACAGCATGCTTGAGGCCCGGGTGACCGAGCTCAAGGGCGAGTTGGCGGTGGTCAGCGCCCAGCGCATGCAGGAGCTGGCGGAAAAGGAGCGTCTGGCCAATCGTCTGCAGAACCTGCTGGACCTGTTGCCGGGCGGGGTCATCGTGATTGATGGTCATGGCATCGTCACCGAGGCCAACCCGGCAGCCTGCGAGCTGCTGGGGCTGCCGCTGGAAGGGCAGTTGTGGCGCAACATCATCGCCCGCAGCTTTGCCCCTCGCGAAGACGATGGCCATGAAATTTCCCTGCGCGACGGTCGCCGCCTGTCGATTGCCACGCGCTCGCTGGATGCCGAGCCCGGGCAGTTGGTGCTGCTCAATGACTTGACTGAAACCCGTCATCTGCAAGACCAGTTGGCCCGTCATGAGCGTCTGTCCTCCCTGGGCAAGATGGTTGCCTCCCTGGCTCACCAGATCCGCACGCCGCTGTCGGCGGCCCTGCTGTACGCCAGCCATCTCACGGAGCAGGAACTGCCGGTCGCTACCCATCAGCGCTTTGCCGGGCGGCTCAAGGAGCGTTTGCACGAGCTGGAACATCAAGTGCGCGACATGCTGGTGTTCGCCCGTGGCGAATTGCCCCTGACCGATCGCCTGACGCCCAAGTCGCTGTTGCAGTCGTTGCAGGCCGCGGCCCTGACCCATGTGCAGGACGTTGCCGTGCGCTGGCAGTGCGATAGCCACCACGGTGAGTTGCTGTGCAATCGCGACACTCTGGTGGGCGCCTTGCTCAATCTGATCGAGAACGCGGTGCAGGCCAGTGCCGGCGCGGCGCGACTCAAGGTGCACCTGTACAGCCGCGGCGACACCTTGCGGCTGTGCATCAGTGACAGTGGCAGTGGTATCGACGCCGCGGTCCTGGAGCGCCTGGGAGAGCCGTTCTTCACCACCAAGGCCAATGGAACCGGGCTGGGCCTGACGGTGGTCAAGGCGGTAGCCCGTGCTCATCAGGGAGAATTGTCGCTGCGCTCGCGTCCTGGGCGCGGTACTTGTGCGCTGGTGACACTGCCTCTGTTCTCCAGCGTGCATGGAGTGGAGTGAAGGTAATGGCAATCAAGGTTCTACTGGTTGAAGACGACCGCGCATTGCGCGAGGCCCTGGCGGATACCCTGCTGCTGGCCGGTCATGACTACAAGGCTGTCGGCAGTGCTGAGGAAGCATTGGAAGCGGTGGCCTTCGAGCCCTTCAGCCTGGTGGTCAGCGACGTCAACATGCCGGGCATGGATGGTCATCAATTGCTTGGCCTGCTGCGAGCCCGCCAGCCACAACTGCCGGTGTTGCTGATGACTGCCCATGGCGCCGTCGAGCGTGCCGTGGACGCCATGCGCCAGGGGGCGGCCGATTATCTGGTCAAGCCTTTCGAGCCGCGGGCCCTGCTGGACCTGGTGGCGCGCCATGCCTTGGGCAGCCTGGGTGTTGGCGAGGATGAGGGGCCTGTGGCCTTCGAACCAGCCAGCGCTCAGTTGCTGGAGCTGGCGGCACGGGTGGCCCGCAGTGACTCCACGGTGCTGATTTCCGGTGAATCCGGCACTGGCAAGGAGGTGCTGGCGCGCTATATCCATCAGCATTCCCATCGAGTCAATCAGCCGTTTATCGCCATCAACTGCGCGGCCATCCCGGACAACATGCTCGAAGCCACTTTGTTCGGGCACGAAAAGGGCTCTTTCACAGGGGCCATCGCTGCCCAGCCCGGCAAGTTCGAGCAGGCCGATGGCGGCACCATCCTGCTGGACGAGATTTCCGAAATGCCTCTGGGCTTGCAGGCCAAGCTGCTGCGGGTCTTGCAGGAGCGCGAAGTGGAGCGGGTGGGTGCGCGCAAGCCGATCACCCTGGATATCCGCGTGGTCGCCACCACCAACCGCGATCTGGCGGGGGAGGTGGCGGCCGGCCGTTTCCGCGAGGACTTGTATTACCGTTTGTCGGTATTTCCTCTGGCCTGGAAGCCGTTGCGCGAGCGTACCGCCGATATCCTGCCGCTGGCCGAGCGCCTGCTGGCCAAGCACGTCAATAAAATGAAGCACGCGGCGGCCAGGCTATCGGCCAAGGCCCAGGAGTGCCTGCTGGCCTATCCATGGCCAGGCAACGTTAGAGAACTGGACAACGCATTGCAGCGCGCATTGATCCTGCAGCAGGGGGGCTTGATCCAGCCGGAAGATTTCTGTCTTGCCGGCCCTGTGGCTTGTGCTCCGCTGCCGGCGCTGGCGCCCGTGGTGCAGATGGCAGCGCGTGGCACGGCTGCCGAGGTGGAGGTGCCGGCTCAAGAATCCGGCGGCCTGGGCGATGACCTGCGGCGCCGGGAGTTTCAGATGATCATCGATACCCTGCGCTCCGAGCGCGGGCGACGCAAGGAGGCCGCGGAACGCCTGGGTATCAGCCCGCGGACCTTGCGCTACAAGTTGGCGCAGATGCGCGATGCTGGAATGGACGTCGAGGCCTATCTGTTCGCGACCTGATCTGTGAGAGGCAAGCCCGGGATGGGCTTTTGTCGATAAGGGCCATGGAGCTGGCACCCTTGTTGCTAACACCTCACTAACCGCTGAGTGAGCGTCAAAAAATTGCGGGTCGTCAGAGAGAGTAGACCATGAGCCAAGGTGTTGAATTTAATCGGTTGATGCTGGATATGCGTGCCATGCAGATGGACGCAATGTCGCAGCCTAAATCCGCCGCGGTGGCAGAAGTCAGCGGCAGCAGCTTTGCTGACATGCTTGGCCAGGCCGTGAACAAGGTCAATGACACTCAGCAGGCGTCCAATCAGCTGTCCAGTGCCTTTGAAATTGGCAAGAGCGGTGTCGATCTGACGGACGTGATGATTTCCTCGCAAAAGGCCAGCGTGTCTTTTCAAGCCTTGACCCAGGTTCGCAACAAGCTGGTTCAAGCGTATCAAGACATCATGCAGATGCCGGTTTAAGGACGAGATTGAGTCATGGCAGAAGCAGTCGCCGATAACGTACCGGCCAAGGCCGCCCCGATCGACGGTAAACCGCCGCTGTTCGGTTTGTCCTTCCTGGAAAACCTGTCCCAGATGACCATGCTGCGTCAGGTCGGCCTGTTGGTGGGCCTGGCCGCCAGCGTGGCGATTGGTTTTGCCGTGGTGCTGTGGTCCCAGCAACCCGATTACCGGCCGCTGTACGGCAGCCTGGCGGGTATGGACGCCAAGCAGGTCATGGATACCCTGGCCTCTGCCGACATTCCTTACACCGTAGAGCCCAATTCCGGCGCCTTGCTGGTCAAGGCCGATGACCTGTCCCGAGCCCGCCTGAAGCTGGCCGCGGCTGGCGTAGCGCCGGGTGACGGCAACGTCGGTTTCGAGATCCTCGATAAAGAGCAGGGCCTGGGTACCAGTCAGTTCATGGAAGCGACCCGTTACCGTCGCGGCCTGGAAGGCGAGCTGGCTCGCACCATCTCCAGCCTGAACAACGTCAAGGGCGCCCGGGTGCACCTGGCGATTCCCAAAAGCTCGGTGTTCGTGCGTGATGAACGCAAGCCCAGCGCCTCGGTCCTGGTAGAACTCTACTCCGGCCGTTCCCTGGAGCCCGGCCAGGTCATGGCCATCGTCAACCTGGTGGCGACCAGTGTTCCCGAGCTGAACAAGTCCCAGGTCACCGTGGTCGATCAGAAGGGCAACCTGTTGTCCGACCAGGCGGAAAACTCCGCACTGACCATGGCTGGCAAGCAGTTCGACTACAGCCGCCGCCTGGAAGGCATGCTGACCCAGCGGGTGCACAACATCCTGCAACCGGTGCTGGGCAACGATCGCTACAAGGCTGAAGTCTCGGCGGACGTCGATTTCAGTGCCGTGGAATCCACCTCCGAACAGTTCAACCCCGACCAGCCGGCCCTGCGCAGCGAGCAGTCGGTGAATGAGCAGCGCTCCAGCAGCAACGGCCCGCAAGGCGTGCCGGGTGCTCTGAGCAACCAGCCGCCAGCGCCGGCCTCTGCGCCACAAACCACCGGTGGCGCCACTGCCGCCGCCGGCATGGTGCAACCGGGCCAGCCACTGCTGGACGCCAACGGCCAACAGATCATGGACCCGGCCACCGGCCAGCCGATGCTGGCGCCGTACCCGTCGGACAAGCGTCAACAATCCACCAAGAACTTCGAGCTCGATCGCTCCATCAGCCATACTAAGCAGCAGCAGGGTCGCCTGAATCGTCTGTCGGTAGCGGTAGTGGTGGATGACCAGGTCAAGGTCAACCCGGCCAATGGCGAAACCAGCCGAGCGCCGTGGAGCGCCGACGAATTGGCGCGTTTCACCCGTCTGGTGCAGGACGCCGTGGGTTTCGATGCCAGCCGTGGCGACAGTGTCAGCGTGATCAACGTGCCGTTCTCCGCCGAACGCGGGGAAGTGATCGCCGATATTCCGTTCTACTCGCAGCCCTGGTTCTGGGACATCGTCAAGCAAGTGCTCGGCGTGCTGTTCATCCTGGTGCTGGTGTTCGGCGTGTTGCGTCCGGTGCTCAACAACATTACTGGCGGCGGCAAGAACAAAGAACTGGCAGGCCTGGGCAGTGACGTCGAACTGGGCGGCATGGGCGGCCTGGACGGTGAGTTGGGCAACGACCGCGTGAGCCTCGGCGGCCCGCAGAGCATTCTGCTGCCGAGCCCGAGCGAGGGTTATGACGCTCAGTTGAACGCAATCAAGAGTCTGGTGGCTGAAGACCCGGGTCGAGTGGCTCAGGTCGTGAAAGAGTGGATTAACGCAGATGAGTGATAACCGAGCCGCTACCGCCAAACTGACCCGGGTCGACAAAGCCGCGATCCTGCTGCTGTCCCTGGGTTCTACCGATGCTGCGCAAGTGTTGCGCCACATGGGCCCCAAAGAGGTCCAGCGGGTGGGCGTGGCCATGGCGCAGATGGGTAACGTGCACCGTGAGCAGGTCGAACAGGTGATGAGCGAGTTCGTCGACATTGTCGGCGACCAGACCAGCCTCGGCGTCGGTTCCGATGACTACGTGCGCAAGATGCTCACCCAGGCCCTGGGCGAAGACAAGGCCAACGGCCTGATCGACCGTATTCTGCTGGGTGGCAACACCAGCGGCCTGGACAGCCTGAAGTGGATGGAGCCGCGGGCCGTTGCCGACGTGATCCGCTACGAGCACCCGCAGATCCAGGCCATCGTGGTGGCCTACCTCGATCCTGACCAGGCCGGCGAAGTGCTCGGCAACTTCGACCACAAGGCGCGCCTGGACATCATCTTGCGGGTTTCCTCGCTCAACACCGTGCAACCCGCGGCGCTCAAGGAACTCAACCAGATTCTCGAGAAGCAGTTCTCCGGCAACTCCAACGCATCGCGGACCACCCTGGGTGGTATCAAGCGTGCAGCCGACATCATGAACTTCCTCGACAGCTCGATCGAAGGCCAGCTGATGGATTCGATCCGCGAAGTGGACGAAGACCTGTCGGGCCAGATCGAAGACCTGATGTTCGTCTTCAACAACCTCGCCGATGTCGACGATCGCGGCATCCAGGCGCTGCTGCGCGAAGTCTCTTCCGACGTGCTGGTGCTGGCTCTCAAGGGCTCGGACGAAGGGGTCAAGGAAAAGATCTTCAAGAACATGTCCAAGCGTGCGGCGGAACTGCTGCGCGACGACCTGGAAGCCAAGGGCCCGGTTCGCGTCAGCGATGTGGAAACCGCGCAGAAGGAAATCCTCACCATTGCCCGCCGTATGGCCGAAGCCGGAGAAATCGTTCTCGGCGGGAAGGGCGGCGAAGAAATGATCTAAGGTCGCTTTATGTCGTCCAGCAGTGATGAGTCCCAAAGCGAGCTGATTCGCGCCCGGGACGTCGAGGGTTTTGACGTCTGGGCGCTGCCCAGTTTCGATCCCGAGCCGCCCGAGCCTGAGCCCGAGCCGGAAGAGGTGCAGGAGGAGATCGAGGAAGTGCCGCTGGAGGAAGTCCAGCCGCTGACCCTTGAAGAGCTCGAGAGCATCCGCCAGGAAGCCTATAACGAAGGGTTCGCCACCGGCGAGAAAGAGGGCTTTCACAGCACCACCCTCAAAGTGCGCCAGGAAGCCGAAGTGGCACTGAGCGCCAAGTTGCAGGCGCTCGAGCAACTGATGGCCAACCTGTTCGAGCCCATTGCCGAGCAGGACACCCAGATTGAAAAGACCCTGGTGGAGCTGGTGCGGCATATCACCCGCCAGGTGATCCAGCGCGAGCTGGCGATGGACTCCACGCAGATCGAACATGTCATGCGCGAAGCGCTCAAGCTGCTGCCCCTGGGCGTCGGTAATGTGCGCCTGTACGTCAATCCGCAGGATTTCGAGCAGGTCAAAAGCCTGCGCGAGCGCCATGAGGAAAGCTGGCGCATCGTCGAGGACGAAGCGCTGCTGCCCGGCGGTTGCCGGGTCGAGACCGAGTACAGCCGTATCGACGCCAGCATGGAAACCCGGATCGCCCAGGCCATGGACCAGCTGTCCGACCAGTTGCACGAACAATCGCTGCATCCGGCAGCGGCGGACCTTGGCCTGGACCTGGGGCCGTTGACGCCGTCGGCGCCGCAGAGCGACATCGCCGACCCCGCTATGGACCCTGACGCCGCCGCGCACGAGCCAGCGGACCCTAGCAATGCGCCTTGAACGCACCAGCTTCGGCAAGCGCCTGGGGGGCTATGCCCAGGCCATCAGCCTGCCGGGCCAGCCAATCCTTGAGGGCCGCCTGCTGCGCATGGTCGGCCTGACACTGGAAGCCGAAGGCTTGCGCGCGGCCATGGGCACCCGGTGCATGGTGATCAACGATGACAGCTACCACCCGGTCAAGGTCGAAGCCGAGGTCATGGGGTTCTCCGGGAGCAAGGTATTCCTGATGCCGGTGGGCAGCGTGGCCGGGATTGCTCCGGGCGCGCGCGTGGTGCCCCTGGCCGACACCGGCCGTTTGCCCATGGGCATGAGCATGCTCGGGCGTGTGCTGGACGGCGCCGGCAGGGCGCTGGACGGCAAGGGCGCGATGCGTGCCGAAGACTGGGTGCCGATGGACGGCCCCACCATCAACCCGCTCAAGCGCGACCCCATCAGCCAGCCGCTGGATGTGGGTATTCGCAGCATCAACGGTTTATTGACGGTAGGTCGCGGTCAGCGTCTCGGCCTGTTCGCCGGTACCGGCGTGGGCAAGAGTGTGCTGCTGGGCATGATGACCCGGTTCACCGAGGCCGACATCATTGTGGTCGGGCTGATCGGCGAGCGGGGACGTGAGGTCAAGGAGTTCATCGAGCACATCCTGGGTGAGGAAGGCCTCAAGCGTTCGGTGGTGGTGGCCTCGCCAGCGGATGATGCTCCGCTGATGCGTCTGCGGGCGGCGATGTACTGCACGCGGATCGCCGAATATTTTCGCGACAAGGGCAAGAACGTCCTGTTGCTGATGGATTCCCTGACACGTTTCGCCCAGGCCCAGCGGGAAATCGCCCTGGCCATCGGCGAGCCGCCGGCCACCAAGGGTTATCCGCCTTCGGTGTTCGCCAAGCTGCCCAAACTGGTGGAGCGTGCCGGCAATGCCGAGGCCGGCGGCGGTTCGATCACCGCCTTCTACACGGTCTTGTCCGAAGGCGACGACCAGCAGGACCCGATCGCCGACTCGGCGCGGGGCGTGCTCGACGGGCATATCGTGCTGTCCAGGCGCCTGGCGGAAGAGGGGCACTACCCGGCCATCGACATCGAGGCTTCCATCAGTCGGGTCATGCCGGCGGTGATCAGCCCTGACAACATGGCGCGGGCGCAGTACTTCAAACAGCTGTGGTCGCGTTACCAGCAGGCCCGGGACCTGATCAGCGTCGGTGCCTATGTGGCCGGCGGCGACCGGGATACCGATACGGCCATTTCCCTGCATCCGGCCATGGTTGCGTACCTGCGCCAGGGGCTCAATGACAACATCAGCCTGGGCCATAGCCAGACCCACCTGGAAATGCTTTTCGCTCCGGCAGCGGGCGGGTAACCGGCCATGGCTGATAGCCGTGCCGCGCGCCTGGCGCCGGTGGTGGACATGGCAGAGAGTGCCGAGCGCACGGCCGCCCAGCGCCTGGAGTACTTTCACGGCCAGGTGCGTGTGGCCGAGAGCAAGCTGGGGGACCTGGAGCGTTTTCGTGGCGACTACCAGGAACAGTGGGTCGAGCGCGGCAAGTTGGGGGTCAGTGGCCACTGGCTGATGAACTACCAGTACTTTCTCAGCCAGCTGGATACCGCCGTCGGTCAGCAGCGACAGAGCCTGGCCTGGCACCAGAACAACCTCGATCGCGCCCGGGAAGCCTGGCAGCAGGCCTATGCCCGGGTCGAGGGGCTGCGCAAGCTGGTGCAGCGCTATATCGACGAGGCGCGGGCGCTTGAGGACAAGCGTGAGCAGAAGTTGCTGGATGAACTTTCCCAACGCTTGCCTCGTCAGAGCCCATACTGATGGTGCTCATTTGCCCCGTGCGGGTTGTCCCCCCGGCGAGTGGGTGCTAAACCTTTTAGACGTCGTCAATGACAAGGAAGCAGTCACATGTCGGTCGTTACAGAAATATCCCCGGACGGGCAAAAACTCACGATCTCCATCAGAGGCCGTTTCGATTTCGGACGCCACCAGGAGTTTCGCGAATCCTACGAGCGACTCAACCGGACACCGGAGTCCATCGTGGTGGACCTCAAGGAAGCCACCTATCTCGACAGTTCGGCCCTGGGCATGCTGCTGTTGCTGCGTGACCACGCCGGCGGCGACAACGCCGATGTCCGGGTAATCAACAGCAACTCGGATGTGCGCAAGATCCTCGCCATCTCCAACTTCGACAAGCTTTTCGACATCAGTTGACCGGTATGCGGTCGATGCTCGAGCCCCTGTGTGTGCTGATCGCCGAAGATGGCGCAGCGGACCGCATGCTGCTGTCCAGCATCATCCGGCGCCAGGGGCATCAGGTGCTGGCGGCAAGCAACGGCGCCGAGGCGGTGCAGCTGTTTCAGCAACAGCGCCCGCACATCGTGCTGATGGATGCATTGATGCCGGTGATGGACGGTTTTGAGGCTGCCCGGCGGATCAAGGCCCTGGCTGGCGAGACCCTGGTGCCGATCATCTTTCTCACCTCCTTGAGCGGCGGCGAGGCCCTGGCCCGCTGCCTGGAAGCGGGTGGCGACGACTTTCTAGCCAAGCCTTACAACCCGGTGGTGCTGGGGGCCAAGATCAACGCCATGGACCGCCTGCGCCGTCTGCAAGAGACCGTGCTGCACCAGCGTGACCAGATCACTCGCCACCACGACTACCTGCTCAACGAGCAGCGGGTGGCCAAGGCGGTGTTCGACAAGGTCGCCCATGCCGGCTGCCTGGATGCGCCGAATATCCGTTACCTGCAATCGCCCTATGCCCTGTTCAACGGCGACCTGTTGTTGGCGGCCTACACCCCGGCCGGAGACATGCACGTACTGCTGGGGGATTTCACCGGCCATGGGCTGCCTGCGGCGGTAGGCGCCATGCCGCTGGCAGAGGTGTTCTACGGCATGACCGCCAAGGGCTACGGCCTGCCGGAAACCCTGCGGGAGATGAATGCCAAGCTCAAGCGCATCCTGCCCGTGGACATGTTCTGCTGTGCCACCCTGCTGTGCCTGAGTTCCCAGCGGCGGGCGGTGGAGGTGTGGAACGGCGGCATGCCCGAAGGGTATCTGTATCGGCACGCCAGCGGCGCACGCACGCCGCTGGTGGCTCGCCACTTGCCCTTGGGTGTGTTGAGCGCCGAGGCCTTCGAGGACAGCACCGAAGTGTTTTCCATGGCGCCGGGAGACCGCGTCTTCCTGTTGTCGGATGGGGTGATCGATACCTGTAACACCGAGGAGCAACTGTTTGGCGTCGAGCGATTGCACCAGGTGTTTGCCGCCAATCGCCAGGAAGATCAGCTGTTCGAAGAGATCCGGCAGGCCCTGGAGCGCTTTGGCGGCAGTGCCCGGGATGATGTGAGCATGGTCGAGGTGGGGTTGCCGGAGTTTCCCCGGTTGGCGCCGCCGGCTCTGGTGTACTCCGACAGTGGCCAGTCCTGCCCGCTGGACTGGTCGGTGAGTTTCGAGTTTCGGGCTGCCACCCTCAAGCGTTTCAATCCCTTGCCCTATCTGCTGCAACTGTTGCTTGAGGTGCATGGCCTGCGCTCCCAGAGCGGGGCGCTGTACAGCGTTTTGGCAGAGCTCTACTCCAATGCCCTGGAACATGGCGTGCTCAAGCTCGACTCGCGGCTCAAGCGCGATGCCGAGGGGTTTACCCGCTATTACCGCGAACGCTCGACCCGGCTTGCGCAGTTGCAGGAGGGTTTTGTCCGGGTGCATCTGCAAGTGCAGCCCCTGGAAGCGGGAGGGCGCCTGGTGGTGCGCGTCGAGGACAGTGGCGAGGGCTTCGATGTGGCTGCGGTCCTGGCGCGGCCCAATGATATGGAGCGTCTGTCGGGGCGTGGCGTCAGTCTGATCCGGCAGATGAGCCGGCAGGCCGTGTGGGCGGATGATGGGCGCAGTGTCTGCGTGGAGTTTTCGTGGGAGTCTCTGGCATAATTCCCGGGTTCTTGATCAAGGAGTGAACAAGTGGCTGAGATTCATCTGGACCACACGGTGCTCAATGCTTTGCAAGAGGTCATGGAGGATGAATATCCCGTCCTGCTGGATACCTTCGTCTGCGATTCCGAGGAGCGTGTGCGGCTGCTGCATAAGTCCGAGGATACGATTTTGCTGGTAGCCACCGCCCACAGCCTCAAGGGCAGCAGCAGCAACATGGGCGCCACCCGCCTGGCCGAACTCTGTCATCAGCTGGAACTGCGGGCCGGGCAGTCGGCCGCAGATGGCATTCGACAATTGGTGGGGGAGATCGACGGCGAGTTCGCTATCGTTCGACGCTTGTGCGAGCAGGAGCTGCAGCGCTTTCATTGTTGAGAAACAGCTTTTTATCTGCGGATTGATAAAGCTGGCCCGGCCTTTGCAGTCAAGTCTTCCAACTGTACCTATGATCCCCGTGCAGCGGAGACTGTCCCATGGCTGTTACCCCTAATTCGCTTCTTCAGGCCACTGCCCAGGCCAGCGCTAAGTCCAAGACTCAAGCGGCACCTGTCAGCCCCCTGGCGAGCATTGCCGAGCCTGGGGACAAGGCTTCCAGCTTCGCGCAGCTCTACGCCAAGGAATCCCAGAACCAGCCGCAGGCCAAGCCTCCAAGCTTTGCCGACAACTCGCCCAAGCCGGTGCGCGACAAGGGAGCTGACAGTAGCCCGAAGAAGGATGTCAGCAAGGACTCTTCTGCCGCGCCGCAGCCAGCCGTTGCCGATAGCGGCAAATCCTTGCCTGCCGACAAGCCGGCCAGCAGCGACAGCAGCGACAGCAAAACAGCGCCCACTGATGCTGCGAAGCCGGCTGATACCGCACAAACCGACACCCCGCCCCCCAGCGATCCGATGCTGGATCCAAGCCTGGTACAGGTCGCGCCGCCACAGCCTGTGGTGCCGGCTGAACCGGCCCCGGCGACACCTGCGCCGCCTCAGGTCGAGGCGGCTCCCGTCGCCCCTGCGCCGGCCCTCGTTGCCGCAGTGGTGGCGCCACCCGTCGAGCCGGCCAAGCCTGAATTCGACCCCGAGGCTGATCCTCTGGATGCCTTACCTGCGGTGCGCCTGGCCATGGAGCAGGGCGGCCATGTGTCGGCGTCCAGCCAGAGCCAGCCGAAGGCCGCGCCAGGCAATGCCGGCAATGAAGGGCAGCTGGCCTCGGTGCAGAACTTCGCCAATGGCATGGCCGGCATGCTCGAGCAGCAGGCGGGCAAGAGCGGCACCGAGCAGGGCGGCGAAAAGGCCTTTAGCGGGTTGATCGCCGATGGCTTGAAGGGCCTCAAGGGGGCTTCCAGTGATACCCGGGTGGATGATTTCGCCAATCGCCTGGCGGCCTTGACCCAGGCCGCGACGCCCAAGACGGCCAACGCGGTGCCGGTCAACCAGCCGCTGGCCATGCACCAGAATGGCTGGACCGAAGAGGTGGTCAATCGGGTGATGTACCTGTCCAGCACCAACCTCAAGTCGGCAGACATCCAGTTGCAGCCGGCCGAGCTGGGGCGCCTGGACATTCGCGTGCACATGATTCCGGACCAGCAGACCCAGGTCACCTTCATGAGTGCCCATGCTGGCGTTCGCGAAGCCCTGGAAGGGCAGATGCACCGCATGCGCGACATGTTCAACCAGCAGGGCCTGGGGCAGGTGGACGTCAACGTCTCCGATCAGTCCCGTGGCTGGCAGGGCCAGGAGCAGGCGCAGCAGGAGCAGAATCGCCGCAGCGGTTCCAGCACCAGCGGCGGGCGCCTGGACAATGGCGATGATGAGTCGTCCCCGGCCGTGGCAGAAGTGCAGGCTCCGGTACAGACCGTGATCGGCAGCAGCGCCGTCGACTACTACGCCTGACCTGTGGCGGGGGTCGCTACCGGCCCCTGCACTGATCCTCGCGGTGTAACTGCAACAGCTTGCACCCCAGGTTTCCCTTCGCAGCATTGCCCTTCGCTGTTGATCCCTGCCTTTCTGACAAATCTGGCATAACACTTGCTCTTGCCTTGCCGTGCGACTGTGAACCCCCGATTAGTGACGGATTATTGGCATGGCGAAGAGCGAAGCAGCAGAAAAACCCACCGCAGGGAAAAGCAAACTCAAGCTTATCCTCTTGATTGTCCTGGCGTTGTTGCTGGCCATCGGCCTGTCGGTCGGCGCCACCTGGTACTTCATGCACAGTGCTCAGAGCAAGCCGGCCCCGGCTGCAGAGACCGCCAGCAACGTCAAGCCTGCGGCGATCTACGAGCCCATGGCCCCAGCCTTTGTTGCCAACTTCACGCAGAACGGCCGGCAGCGCTACATGCAGGTGAGCATTACCCTGCTGGCGCGCAATCAGGCCGACCTGGATGCGCTGAAAGTGCACATGCCGGTGATCCGCAACAACCTGGTCATGCTCTTCTCCGGGCAGAGTTTCGACACCCTGGCCACTCCGGTCGGCCAGGAAATGCTCCGCCAGAAGGCCACCGCCAGCGTTCAGGAAGTGGCGCAGAAAGAGGTGGGCAAAGTGGTGGTCGAGCAGTTGCTCTTTACTAACTTCGTACTGCAGTAGGAACACGACATGGCCGTGCAGGACCTGCTGTCCCAGGATGAGATCGATGCGCTGTTGCATGGCGTCGACGACGGTCTGGTACAGACCGAACACGCTGCCGAGCCCGGCAGTGTCAAAAGCTACGACCTGACCAGCCAGGATCGCATCGTCCGTGGACGCATGCCGACCCTGGAAATGATCAACGAGCGTTTCGCTCGCTATACCCGTATCAGCATGTTCAACATGCTGCGCCGTTCGGCTGACGTGGCAGTGGGTGGCGTGCAGGTAATGAAGTTCGGCGAGTATGTGCACTCGCTGTACGTACCCACCAGTCTGAACCTGGTGAAGATCAAGCCGCTGCGCGGCACCGCGCTGTTCATTCTTGACGCCAAGCTGGTGTTCAAGCTGGTGGACAACTTCTTCGGCGGCGATGGCCGCCACGCAAAGATCGAAGGGCGCGAATTCACCCCGACCGAACTGCGGGTGGTGCGCATGGTGCTGGAGCAGGCCTTCGTCGATCTCAAGGAGGCGTGGCAGGCGATCATGCCGGTCAACTTCGAGTACATAAACTCGGAAGTGAACCCGGCCATGGCCAACATCGTCGGTCCCAGCGAAGCCATTGTGGTGTCGACCTTCCACATCGAGCTCGATGGCGGTGGCGGCGATCTGCACGTGACCATGCCGTATTCGATGATCGAGCCGATCCGCGAAATGCTCGACGCCGGCTTTCAGTCCGACCTGGACGACCAGGACGAACGCTGGAGCAAGGCTCTGCGCGAGGACGTGCTGGATGTGGCCGTGCCGCTAAGCGCCACTGTCGCCCGTCGTCAGTTGCGCCTGCGGGACATCCTGCACATGCAGCCTGGCGATGTAATCCCGGTGGAACTGCCCGAAGACATGATCATGCGCGCCAATGGCGTGCCGTCGTTCAAGGTCAAGCTGGGTTCCCACAAGGGCAACCTGGCGCTGCAAGTGATCGAGCCGATCGAGCGCCGTTGAGCGGCGCTCCAACCTGTTTGCTGTTCAATGAATTTTTGCCCGTCGAGGACCCATGATGGCTGACGAAATTAACTCCCAGGACGACCAGGCGCTGGCCGACGAGTGGGCTGCTGCGCTGGAAGAAACCGGTGATGCCGGTCAGGCGGATATCGATGCCCTGCTGGCGGCGGACGCCGGCGCCGCGTCAAGTTCCGGGCGCTTGCAGATGGAAGAGTTCGGCAGCGTGCCGAAGAACCATGAGCCGGTCACCCTGGACGGCCCTAACCTGGACGTGATTCTGGATATCCCGGTATCGATCTCCATGGAAGTGGGCAGTACCGATATCAACATTCGCAACCTGCTGCAGCTCAACCAGGGCTCGGTGATCGAGCTCGATCGCCTGGCCGGCGAGCCGCTGGACGTGCTGGTCAACGGCACCCTGATCGCCCATGGCGAGGTGGTTGTGGTCAACGAAAAGTTCGGCATTCGCCTGACTGACGTGATCAGCCCCAGCGAACGCATCAAGAAGCTGCGCTAAGTGAACAAGCTGCTTGGCATTGCATTCGCGCTGCCCCTGAGCGCCCTGGCCGCGGAGCCGGCGGCCACCGCCGCGGTGGCTGCGGCTGCGCCCGTGACCGGCAGTGTCAGCGGCCAGTTGACCCAGTTGGTACTGGGCCTGCTGCTGGTGATCGGCGTGATCTTCTTCCTGGCCTGGCTGTTGCGCCGGGTGCAGCAGGCCGGTCCTGCCGGCAAGGGGCAGGTGATCGAACTGATCGGCTCCCGGGCTCTGGGCCCGCGCGATCGCCTGGTGCTGGTGCAGGTTGGCAACGAGCAGATCCTGCTGGGCCTGACCCCGGGCACCATCACCCCGTTGCATGTACTCAAGGAGCCGGTGCAGGTGCCCAGTGCCGAGCAGGCGACGCCCGAGTTCGCCCAGCGCCTGATGGAGCTGTTGGGCAAGGATCAGAAGGATAAGAAGTAATGCCGTTGCGCATCATCTTGACGTTGGCACTGATGCTGGCGGCGCCGCTGGCGTTGGCGGCGGACCCGTTGTCGATCCCGGCGATCACCCTTGGCACCAATGCCAGCGGCCAGCAGGAGTATTCGGTCAGCCTGCAGATCCTGCTGATCATGACGGCGCTGAGCTTCATTCCAGCGTTCGTCATGCTGATGACCAGCTTCACCCGGATCATCATCGTCTTCTCGATCCTGCGTCAGGCCCTGGGCCTGCAGCAGACCCCGTCGAACCAGATCCTTACCGGCATGGCGCTGTTTCTTACCATGTTCATCATGGCGCCGGTGTTCGACCGGGTGAACCAGGACGCCTTGCAGCCTTACCTGGCGGAAAAACTCACCGCCCAGGACGCCGTGGCCAAGGCTCAGGTGCCGATCAAGGACTTCATGCTGGCGCAGACCCGCAGCAGCGACCTGGAGCTGTTCATGCGCCTGTCCAAGCGCACCGACATCGCCAGCCCTGACCAGGCGCCGCTGACCATCCTGGTCCCGGCCTTCGTCACCTCCGAGCTCAAGACTGCGTTCCAGATCGGCTTCATGATCTTCATTCCGTTCCTGATCATCGACCTGGTGGTGGCCAGTGTGCTGATGGCCATGGGCATGATGATGCTCTCGCCCCTGATCATTTCCCTGCCGTTCAAGATCATGCTGTTCGTCCTCGTGGACGGTTGGGCGTTGATCATCGGTACCCTGGCGGGCAGTTTCGGTGGTGTTTAAAACCTTGTTTGCGGGTGATCGACAATGACTCCGGAAGTCGCGGTAGACCTGTTTCGTGAAGCGCTCTGGCTGACCACCATGATGGTGGCGGTGCTGGTGGTGCCCAGCTTGTTGGTGGGCCTGATGGTGGCCATGTTCCAGGCCGCCACCCAGATCAACGAACAGACCCTGAGCTTCCTGCCGCGCCTGCTGGTGATGCTGGTGACCCTGATTGTCGCCGGGCCCTGGCTGGTGCAAACCTTCATGGAATACATCCGTCAGTTGTACGGCAGTATTCCGCAGTTGATCGGCTGAGCCCATGTCCCTGCTGGCGTTGACCGACACCCAGATCAGTACCTGGGTGGCGAGCTTCATGTTGCCGCTGTTCCGGGTCACCTTGCTGCTGATGGTGATGCCGGTCTTCGGGACCACCCTGGTGCCGCGGCGGGTACGCTTGTACTTTGCCCTGGCGATCACCGTGGTGATAGCGCCGGGGCTGCCGCCCATGCCCGAAGTGCACGCCCTGGATCTCAGCGGCCTGTTGCTGGTCGCCGAACAGATCCTGATCGGCGCGGTACTGGGGTTTTCCCTGCAGCTGTTCTTCCAGGCTTTCGTGGTTGCCGGACAGATCGTGGCGATCCAGATGGGCATGGGGTTCGCTTCCATGGTCGACCCCACCAACGGTGTGTCAGTGGCGGTGATCGGGCAGTTCTTCACCATGCTGGTAACCCTGTTGTTCCTGGCCATGAACGGCCACCTGGTGGTGTTCGAGGTGCTTACGGAGAGCTTTACCACCCTGCCGGTGGGTGGCGGCCTGATGGTCAACCATTACTGGGAGCTGGCAGGCAAGCTCGGTTGGGTGCTGGGGGCGGCGCTGCTGCTGGTATTGCCGGCAATCACCGCGCTGCTGGTGGTGAACATCGCCTTTGGCGTCATGACTCGCGCGGCGCCGCAATTGAACATCTTCTCCATCGGCTTTCCCCTGACCCTGGTGCTGGGCATGGGCATCGTCTGGATCAGCCTGGCTGACATTCTCAATCAGTATCAACCGCTGGCCTCCGAGGCCCTGCAGTTCTTGCGCGAACTGGCGAGGGCACGCTGAGCCATGGCAGAGAGCGAGAGCGGTCAGGACAAGACAGAAGAGCCCACGGAGAAACGCAAAAAGGACTCCCGGGAAAAGGGCGAGATTGCCCGCTCCAAGGAGCTCAATACCCTGGCCATCATGCTGGCGGGGGCGGGTGGTCTGCTGGTCTATGGTGGTGGCCTGGCCCTGGACCTGCTGGAAATCATGCGCCTGAATTTCTCCCTGCCCCGTGAAGTGCTGCTCAGCCCCGGGGCCATGGGCCTGTACCTGCTGCATTCGGGCAAGATCGCCATCCTGGCGGTGCAGCCGGTACTGCTGACCCTGCTGCTGGCGGCGGTCATCGGCCCCATTTCCCTGGGCGGCTGGTTGTTCGCCGGCAAGAGCCTGGCGCCCAAGTTCAGCCGGATGAACCCGGCCAACGGCCTCAAGCGGATGTTTTCCCCCACGGCGTTGATCGAGCTGCTCAAGGCCCTGGCCAAGTTTGCCCTGGTGCTGTTCGTGGCGCTCTCGGTGCTCTCGGCAGATATCGACGACCTCTTGCGTATCGCCCATGAGCCCCTGGAGAAGGCGATCATCCACAGTATCCAGGTGGTGGGCTGGAGCACCTTGTGGATGGCCTGCGGGCTGATCCTGATTGCCGCAGTGGATGTGCCGGTGCAGCTGTACCAGGCCCACAAGAAGTTGCTGATGACCAAGCAGGAAGTGCGCGACGAGCACAAGGACCAGGAGGGGCGGCCTGAGGTCAAGCAGCGGATTCGCCAGTTGCAGCGCGAGATGTCCCAGCGGCGGATGATGGCGGCGATCCCGGAGGCCGATGTGGTCATCACCAACCCGACCCACTACGCCGTGGCGCTCAAATACGATGCCGAGAAGGGCGGGGCGCCGGTGCTGCTGGCCAAGGGTAGCGATTTCCTGGCCTTGCAGATTCGCGAGATCGCCGTGGCCCACGAAGTCATGTTGCTGGAGTCGCCGGCCCTGGCGCGTTCGATCTTCTATTCCACCGAGCTTGAAGAAGAGATTCCTGCCGGGCTTTACCTGGCGGTGGCCCAGGTACTGGCCTACGTCTATCAGATCCGCCAGCACCGCGCGGGCAAGGGCAAGCGCCCGGATCCGCTCAAGGACCTGCCGATTCCACCGGATCTGCAGCGCGACTCCTGAGGCGAGCGCCGCCAGGTTGTTGGCTGGATTATTGCTTGTGGGTAGCCAGTGTATGGAAATGGTTACTTTTTTGACTAGGCAGAATCAATCTGAAAAAAGCGGGTGGATTGACTTTGTTCTTTGGGATGTTCGAACTGCTCAGAACTGATAAGTCATGGAAAAAATAATTACAGTTACCAGTCCGCTACTGCCGCCGTTAGAGGAATTTGTTCCTTATCTGGAGCAGATCTGGAAAAACAAGCGCCTGACCAATTGCGGTCCCTTCCATCAAGAACTTGAGCAAGCACTGGCTCGTTACTTGGGGGTCGGGCATTTGTCGTTGTTTGCCAATGGAACATTGGCCCTGATTACCGCTTTACAAGCGCTGCATGTGAAGGGTGAAGTGATTACCACGCCTTATTCTTTTGTCGCTACGGCCCATGCCTTGGTGTGGAATCGCTTGACCCCGGTGTTTGTCGATATCGATCCACAGACCTTCAACATCGACCCTAAAAAGATAGAACAGGCCATTACGCCACAGACGACCGCCATCATGCCGGTGCACTGCTATGGCAATCCCTGTGATGTAGAGGCGATTCAGGCCATCGCCGATAAACATGGATTGAAAGTAATTTTTGACGGTGCCCACGCGTTTGGCGTGGAGGATGCCGGTGGCAGTGTACTGCGCCATGGCGACCTCAGTGTCCTGAGTCTGCATGCAACCAAGGTTTTCAATACCTTCGAGGGCGGTGCGATCATCAGCCCGGATGCACAGACAAAGTTGCATATCGATCAATTGAGGAATTTTGGTTTTGTGGATGAGGTCACGGTGGTGACCTGTGGCATCAACGGCAAGATGAGTGAAGTAAATGCTGCGTTCGGGCTCTTGCAGCTGCAGCATATCGACGCGGCCCTGGAACAGCGTAGAGCTATCGATTGTTTCTATCGCTCTGAATTGCGAACCATCAAAGGTATTAACCTGGACCCGGTACCGGCCGCTCTTGTCTCGAACTATGCCTACTTTCCGATTGCCATTGAGCCCGAATATGCGCTGAGCCGCGATCAACTCTATGGGTTGTTGCAGGAGCACAATATATTCGCGCGCCGTTATTTCTATCCCCTGATTACCCAGATGTCGGTGTATGAAGGTATGGAGGGACTTCATCGCCATGCTTTGCCAGTGGCCGAAGCATTGGCTGAAAAGGTTATCTGTCTGCCCATTTATCCAGGGTTGGAGCCAGAGGACCTGCAACGGATCGTTACTGTCATTCGCTCAGGAAACTCGGCGAATATATAACGTACTGGAGAGGGACTTTCGCCAAGAAGGCGAGTGTTTTGCGGAATTTTAAACCGCAGATTCTGATTATTAAGAGGCTGTTATGAGCAAAGAAGCATTTATCGAAAACTTTCTGTCTGCCACCGATTTTCAGGAGCCAGTTGAAGTCACCATGGAGACGGAGTTGCGCAATTTGCCAGAGTGGGATTCGCTCGCGGCATTGGGTGTGATTGTCATGTTTGATATTGAGTACAAGAAAGTGATCTCGGGCGACGACCTTGAAAAGGCTGTTACCGTTGGTGATCTTTACAACTTGGTAGGATAAGCCTCATGCCACTCGTTACGTTGAATTCCGTGCGCTTTGCCGGTATGGCAACTTGCGTTCCTAAACGAGTTGTTTCCAATCTGACTGATTGCAAGCCGCAGATTCGCCCAGAACGCGAAAGGCTGGTGCGCAATATCGGTATCGAGCTGCGAAGGCTGACGCAAGAGTGGCAGTGTTTTTCCGACCTGGCCTTCGATGCAGCCTCCAAGCTCATTGAAAGCCTGGAGTGGAAGCTCGAGGAAATCGACGCGCTGATCGTGGTTACCCAGTCCCCGGACTACCTGGCGCCTGCCACTGCGATCATTCTTCAGGATCGTCTGGGGTTGCCCCATACCACCCTGGCGTTCGACGTCAACCTCGGGTGTTCCGGCTATCCGTTCGGCCTGCATCTGCTCGGATCGCTGATCAGTGCCGGAGGTATCAAGAAAGGCTTGGTGCTGGTTGGGGACAGCGGTGCCCAGCTCAATGACCCGATCTTTTCGGATGCCGGCACCGCTACGGCGATGGAGTTCTGTGCGGATGCCCCGCCCATGTACTTCGACCTGAATAGCGATGGTAGCGGCCACAAAGCGATCATCCTTCCGGTTGGTGGGCATCGTGAGCCGGTAGGCATACAGCATCTGGTGCCATTCCGTGAGAATGAAAATGATCACTGGCATCGAGCTGTCGACTTGCAACTCGACGGTACTGCGGTGCTGAGCTTTTCCACTCAGCGGGTTCCACCGGCGGTAGAAAAATTGCTTGAATATGCCAATGTTTCAAAAGACGAAGTCGATTACTTCATCTTTCACCAGGCCAACCGCATGATCAACGAAACCATTCGTAGAAAGTTGGAACTTCCAGTCGAGAAAGTTCCTTCGACCTTGCGGGATTTTGGCAACACCAGCGGTGCTTCGCTGCCAGTCACCATGACTGCACGAATCAATAAACAGCTTGAAGAAGGAACTAAGCGTTTAGTGCTGTCAGGGTTTGGTATTGGCTTGTCATGGGGAACCTGCTTGGTGGATATCCAAGGGGCGAAGTTTCCTGATTTGATTGAGTCCTGATAGGGCCGGGAGGTCACTCCTCCCACTGACCGCAAATTTCTTCGGAGGGCAGCATAGTGGCTGATAACAGCTTTAATCCATTCAGTCTCAAGGGCAAGCGGGTCTTGGTGACCGGGGCCAGTTCGGGGATTGGACTCACAACGGCTTTGAATTGTGCTCGCATGGGCGCCGAGATTATTGCCACTGGGCGTGATAAGGAGCGCCTGACCAAGACGTTTGAAGAGTTGCAGAGCATTTCGAGTCTGGATCATAAAATGGTTGTAGCGGATCTTACCGTTGCGGCTGAGCGAGATGCTGTAATCGCTGCACTCGATTCGAAGATACACGGTTTGGTACATTCAGCAGGGATCTCCAGGCTGTCTCCAACTCGGATGATGACTGAGTCCCATCTTCAAGTGCTTCACCGAACCAATGTCGAAGCCCCTTTTCTGCTGACTCAAGGTGTTTTGAGACGCAATCTTGTTGCGGCTGATGGGGCTATTTTATTTATTGCATCCATTGCTGCACATAAAGGAGTGGCAGGGGTTGGCGGCTATTCCGGTACCAAGGCAGCATTGATTGCCATGGCGCGATGCCTTGCAACGGAAGTGGCTAAACATAGAATCCGGGTTAATTGTCTCTCGCCAGCATTGGTACATACGCCCTTGGTGGACGATGCTGAAAAGATGGTCTCCATGGATACGCTGGGCCAAGGGCAACTTCTGGGCTTTGGTATGCCGGATGATGTAGCCAATGCATGCATTTTCATGCTCTCCGATGCAAGCCGATGGATAACTGGCTCGACGCTTATCATGGACGGTGGGTTAACCATTTAACGAGCCATGGGGGCAATATGCGGCGAGTGATCATATTGGGGGCTGGCGGACTTGGGCGTCAGGTATTGGCTCGAATGGAGGCTGATGTAGCCTGTGGAGTTGATTGGATCATCGCCGGTTTTCTGGATGAGCGTGGGCCTGAGGTTGTAGCGGAGATTCTTAATTGTCCCTGGTTAGGGTATCCGGAGCATTTTCAACCACAGTCCGACGACTTGTTTATCGTTGCGATCGGAGATCCTGCGAGTAGAGAAAAACAGGTGAAACTGCTGCTCGGCAAAGGCGCGAAGTTCATTGACTATGGAAGACCTGGTTTCCTTGGTGTTAGAACAGCTTGGGGGCCAACGTTTTTCGGCTATGACGTAAGTTGCGGCGTTGATAGTCAGATCGGTAATTACTGCTTTATCGATCAAGACAGCATGATCGGTCACGACGTAGTGATTGGCGACTATGTACATATCGCTCCCCGTTGTTTGTTGGCTGGCTACGTCAAGGTGGGCAACGGTGTGGTGATCAACTCCGGGGCCATGCTGTCCCGCGGGGTCACTGTGGGTGATGGAGCGGTGATCGGCATGGGAGCCGTGGTCTTCAAGGATGTTCCTGCCGGTGCGACGGTGGTGGGCAACCCTGCTCGAGTCATTTTCACCAAGCAGGATTGAAGGCTGGGTATTCATCTCGCTGCTCGGTCTTTTTTGTGGATACGTTTTATGTCGCGTCATGCGTTGGATGCAAGCCATTACACCTCCCAGGAAACTCTTTCTCGCGAGCGTGCCCACTTGTTTGGCGCGTTGTGGACCTTCGTCGGGTTCACGTCGATGGTGCGCGAGCGCAATCAGTTCTTCACTCGCAAGGTGGCGGGTGTGCCGATCCTGGTTCAGAGAACCGAAGCCGGTATCCGGGCCTTTATCAATGAGTGCCCCCATCGGCTGTCGCCTATTCAGACCGAGAGTGCCGGCAAGCGCCCTATGGTCTGCCCTTACCATGCCTGGTCATTTGGTGCCGAGGGCGAGTTGCGTGGCATTCCCAATCATGGGCTTTACCAGTTCAGTGCCGCGGAGCGAGAAAAGATCTGCCTGAAGAAACTTCATCTGGAGGAAGTCGGCCAGTTGTTGTTTGTGAATTTTGCGCAGAGTCCCATTGCACTGAATGAGCAATTTACGGATGAGTTCATCGGGCAGTTGCAGGATGTGTCCTCTCATCTGGATTCGCAGATTATCTACAGTTGCCATCAGGTCCGGTATAACTGGAAGTTGAATATGGAGAACGTGAAAGACTATAACCACGTTCCTTTTATTCATCCGCAAACCTTCATGCCGGCCATGAATCAAATGGTCAAGGAGATCCCTGTAGTTGGCGATGACGGAGGATCGGAAGTTATCAGGCTGATTTCTGCTGCCGAATCTCCTGAACTTGACTCGCTGAGTTACAGCACCAAGGCTCTGATCAAGCCCTACGAGAACTGGTTTGCGCCGTTGTGCGAAAAATATGGCAGTGAACATGCCTACTACAACTGGTTCATTTATCCCAATGTCAACTTCTGTAGTGTCAAGGGTGATCACTTTCTACTTCAGCAGTACGATCCCGTATCCCCTGGGGTTACCGATTATCACCTGTGGATGATGACCGCCACACGCAAGGATGTCCGCACCGACTTTACTGCCTTGCTGGCAACTTTGATTCGTGGCGAGCGCAAGGTCATAGCCGAGGACACGGTTGTGCTCGAGCGTTTGCAGGATGGGTTCGGTGAGCACTCTCGGCGCTTCATGCACGGCGAGTATGAGGCGCATATCGTTCAACAGCATCTCTGGTATAGAACTCATGTTTTGGGAGAGCGCCCATGACTTCCCATATAGTGCTGGGAGAGGGCCTGGCCTTCGAACATGCCTGCCAGATGGCCACTGAGCTGGGCTTGCCCCATGTGCAGCACCGCCTGCATTCGGCTGATCGTTACAACTTTCAGCTGGATGAATTCATCGACCGGTATCCGGCGCAAGACTTCGAAGTGTTTGTGGCGCTGGATGAGCGTGCGGTCAACTATTCGCGATACAAGTTGATTGCCCAGGTTCGGTTGGCGGGGTATCGCCTGTTCAATCTGGTTTCGCCTCGATCCATTGTTGAAGAAAGCGCCGTTCTGCAAGGCAATGCCTATGTGGGTGCGGGCTGCAACCTGGCCTCCGGTGCGGTAGTGGGGCTGGGCTCCTGGCTTGATCGCCAGGTAACTCTGGATTGCTCCGTGCAGCTAGGGGCCTGTGTGACCTTGCAGGCGGGTGTGACCCTGGGGCGCGGTGTGGAAATCGGCAGGGGCACCACGCTCTCCGCTGGCAGCTTTGCGCTGGCGGGCACGAAAGTCGGTCGCCATTGCGAGTGGTTGTTGGGCGGGAAGTTGCCGGAAGTCCTTGCTGACAAGTCCTTTTATGATGCCCTGATGCCAGATGGCGCCAGAATCCTGAAAAACTGAATGTTAATTATCTTGCCGATTCGCTCAGGCAATTGGGCGGGCCGTTTCTGGAGTGGGTATGCCGAGTAATTATGCTGGTGTTAAAGGGCTGGAAGTGGCTGGTAACTATGAAAACCTGGTCACCATCTTTCAGCGGGCGGTCTCTGCGTATCAACATGATCCGCGCTTCTGTATTGCGCCTGAGGCCTGTCATGTCTACGACGCAAATGGGCGTGAAACAAAAGTCGTGCTGTTGGGAACGACCCAGTTCTCTCAACTCTTTATCAATGAAGCTGCCGGCAGAGTGCGGATTGTTGCCGTGGTCGACGACTTCAAGGCCGGCAAGATGGAAAGCTTTCATGGCGTTCCGGTGATCAGTTCGGATGCCTTCCTGAAGTTGGCCCGGGATACTGCGCTGATCAGTGTCAATGGCTGTCGGTATGATCACTCCCGGCGTTATTTCAAAAGCCTGGCGCTGCGCAACAACATCCCCATGCTCAACTTTGAGCAGGGCTTGCGGCTGCTTTCCATCAACCCGGCGAGCGACCATCGGATTGATGACTGGGGCAGCTACATTGTTGCTCACGCCCAGGAGTTGATCGCTCTCGGGCGGCGTCTGGACGATGACTATTCACGCTTCACCCTGTTCAGCGTTTTGCTCGGCCATTTGACGTGCGACCCCGAGTGGATACTCAACGCTGCCAAGCCCTACTTGACCCTGTATTTCCGTTCCGGCTTGTGGCTGCCTGATCAGAATGAGCGCTTCGCTGACTGTGGCGCCTCGATTGCCGAGTCCGCCAAGGCCTTTCTCGATGCGACCGACGGCCGCTTCCAGAAGATCTGGATGATCGAGCCGGATGAAGTCAATCGGGCCACCATTCAATCCTTCATCAGCGGTTACAACGGTACTCTCGCGCCTGCCCAGTCAGGTGCCATCGAGTTGCTGGGTTGTGCGTTGAGCAACGAAGACGGGCAGATGCCGTTCTTGCATGAGGGCGGGCACGGCGGTCACCTGTTATCTGCCGCTACTGCCCAGGCCATCTGCCGGGATGTCGATGTGCGCCGTCTGGATTCATTGCTTGATGACAGCCCGACGCTGATCAAGATGGACATCGAAGGGGCGGAATTGCAGGCCTTGCAAGGGGCCCGTGAGCACATCAGTCGTGGGCGCCCGAAAATGGCCATTTCGGCTTATCACCGGTCTGGCGATTTGCTGGATATCACCCGTTTTGTCGAAAGTGTGCGTGGCGACTACAAGATCGGCCTGCGCCACCACACCGAAGAGCGCTGGGATACCTGCCTGTACTTCTATTGATCTGCGTGCTGGCGCGCTGCATTGGCGCGCCATTTGATTGGGCCTGTGCCACTCGAGCGAAGGTGGCGGGCTATCGGCATTAACTAGCAAGAAGGTTTATATGAGCGCAAAGCCACTGGTCAGTGTGGTCATTCCTGCTTACAAGGCAACTTACTTTGAAGCGGCGCTGGCCAGTGTCTGTGCGCAGAGCTACGAGCATCTGGAGGTGGTGGTATGCGATGACTCGCGTACCGGGACCATCCGTGAGTGCACGGCTCGTTATCAGGAGTCCTGCTCTTTTCCGATTCGCTATGAGTTCAATGAGTCTCTGCGCGGCGAGCTCTTCAATGCCATTGAGTGCATAAAAGTCGCCAGTGGAAAGTACATCAAGTTCCTCCATGACGACGATGTATTGCACCCTGAATGTGTCGCGCAACTGGTGGCTGCGATGGAGTCAGATCCCTCTGTGGCCATGGCGTCTTCGCGTCGCCGCCTGATCGATTCCGACGGGGTCCCGCAACCGGATGCCCTGGCCACATCCCTGCCTTTCGCTACCGATGTGGTTATCGATGGCAAGGAGCTGACCAGCCTGCTGGCCGACCATAGCCTCAACTTCATCGGCGAGCCGAGTTGCGTGCTTTGTCGCCGAGAGGATCTGCTGGCGCTGGGGGATGGCCTTATGTCGCTCAATGGTTGCCTGATCTATTGGGTGGGCGACCTGGCGATGTATGTGAAGCTGCTGCAAAAGGGCAACCTGGCGTTGCTGAAGCAGCCGCTGACCGATTTCCGAGTGTCCCTGCAGCAGGGTAGTCAGCAGGGGCGCGACAAGCCGGGTATCGGTAACCAGGGGCACGCTGATTTCAAACGGACATTGCGCGAACTGGGCTGGCATCGAGGGGGGCTGGATAACCATCTGGTTTCGGTGCGTTCCCTGTATGGCGGCGACAGGTTCGAGCCGGTGGATATCCTGGCCGCTCTGCGACAGAGTTACGCCAAGGGCGTGGCCGACCGGCAGATCAACAGCTGGATCGAGCAGCGGGTGCCAAGCCCGACCCAGTTGCATTTGATGGAAGGCTATCTGCAGTCCGGCGGCGGTGCTCCTTCAATCGGCATCATCGTCCTTGATCTGGCCGCGGATGCCCAGGCGCTGGCGCGCACCCTGCATAGCCTGGCGGCGCAGCCGCAGGGGCTTGTGCAACTGAAAGTGACGGTACTGGGGCATGAGGCGCCGGGCTTGGTTGCCGGCGGCGCCGAGCTGCACTTCACACCGGTTCAGGCGAACTACGCAGAGCAGGTCAATCGTTTGCTGCAAGAAGATGCATGCGAATGGTGTGTGCTGGTCCGCGCTGGTGATGAGTTCACGCCAAGCGGCCTGTTGGTCGCCAGCCTGGAGTTGCTGCCGGATCCCGACTGCCGTGCAGTGTTCTGTGATGGCGTGCTGCGAGAAGCCAATGGCGACACGGGGGTCATGCTGCGCCCGGACTTCAACCTGGATTACCTGCTGAGTTTCCCGGGGGTGCTGGCGCGTCACTGGATCTTCAGGCGTCGGGTGCTGATCGAGGCGGGTGGTTTTGATGGTGCCTACGCGCGGGCCCTGGAGTTCGAGCTGATCCTGCGCCTGATCAATCAAGGTGGCATTGACGGTTTCGGGCATATCCCGGAATTGCTGCTGAGTTGTCCGCCCGTGGCCCTGGGTGAAAATGAAGATGAGCGCCGTGCGCTGGTCGAGCACCTGTCGCAGCGTGGCTATGCCAGCGCGCAGGTCGACAGCTCGCTTGCGGGACACTATCTGATCGACTACGGGCACCAGGCCCGCCCCCTGGTATCGATCGTGGTGGTGGTGAGTGACGACCTGGCGGCGGCGCAGCGCTGTATTTTCAGTGTCCTGGAGCACACCCGTTACCCTTTCTACGAGTTGCTGATCGTCGATAACGCCTGTCAGGCCGCAGAGGCAAGGCAGTGGTTGCAGGCTGTCGCGGAGCTGTCGGCTGAGCGTATCCGGGTAGTCAGCCTGCCTTATGCCGTGGATCGTTCCACCGCCAACAACCTGGGGGCGCAGCAGGCTTCTGGTGAATATCTGGTATTCCTGCGTGCGCTGACGGCGATCTTCGACGGTGGCTGGATTGATGCGCTGTTGAATCACGCGCTGCGCCAGGAGGTGGCGGTAGTGGGGGCCAAAGCGCTCTCCAGTGATGGCGAAGTGAGCCATGGCGGATTGATCCTGGGGCTGGCGGCCGGCGGGGCGGCAGCATTTGCCGGGCAGCAGGCCGACGCTGCCGGGTACATGAATGGCTTGCAGGTGGATCGCAATTGCAGTGCGGTCGCCGACATCTGCCTGATGGTACGTAAAGCCCTGTTTGATGGGGTGGGTGGCTGGGATGCCGAGCTGTTCCCTGAGGCGGGAGCGGATATTGACCTGTGCCTGCGCCTGGCGGGCCATGGTTATCTGACCGTGTGGACGCCGCGTGCGCGGGTCATGCACGGTATGCCGCCGGCCGCGTTTGCGCCGCGGGATGAAGATGCCTTGTCCCAGCGCTGGCTTTCGGTGCTGGCGCGGGACCCGGCCTACAACCTGAATTTTTCCCTGGGGCAGCCAAAGGGCTTCCAACTGGCCGAGCCGTCGTTAAGTTGGCGTCCGCTGATCTGGCGCCCGTTGCCAGTGGTGCTGGTGCATCCTTCGGATCGTTATGGCAGTGGTCACTATCGGGCCATTCGACCGATGGAGGAGCAGAGTTCGGCGGGCCTGATCGACGGGGTGCTGTCGATGGCGCTGTTATCGCCGGCCGAACTGGCGCGAGTGGCCCCGGATTCGATGGTTTTCCAGCGCCACATCGGCGAGGAGTCGCTCAGCGCCATGCGTCGTGCGCAAGCCTTCTCGCGCAGTTTCAAGGTCTTTGAGCTGAACGATCACCTGCCAAGCCTGGCTGTTGGGGAGGCTGCCCAGGGCATGACGCCTGGGGATATTTCCTACTATTTGCGCGAAGCCGTGGCCTGCGTCGATCGCCTGGTGGTGTCCACCGAAGCCCTGGCCGACGCTCTGCATGGCCTGCATCCGGATACCCGGGTCATCCACAGTCGTCTGGACCAGCAGGGCTGGGGGGCGTTGCCAAGCAGCCAGCGGTGTGCCGGCGACAAGCCCCGGGTAGGGTGGGCAGGCGCGGACTGGCAGCTGGCCAATCTTCAAGTGATCGGCGAGGTGGTGAAAGCCCTGGCGACGGAAGTCGACTGGGTGTTCATGGGGGCTTGTCCCGAGGAACTGCTGCCCTATGTCAAGGAAGTGCATCGTGGTGTGGAGATCAGCCTGTATCCGGCGGCGCTGGCCAGGCTGAATCTGGATCTGGCAGTAGCGCCCATGCAGCAGAGTCTGCTCAACGAGTGCAAGAGCAACCTGCGTCTCCTGGAGTATGGCGCCTGTGGTTATCCGGTCATCTGCAGTGATCTGGCGTGTTTCCGCGGTGATTTGCCGGTGACTCGGGTTGCCAATCACTTCCAGGACTGGAGGGCGGCCATCCGCATGCATCTGGATGATCCACAGGCCAATGCCCGGGCCGGGGATGCCCTGCGTGAAGTCGTCCGGCGCGACTGGATGCTGGACGCTAGCGCATTGATGGCGTGGCGTGCTGCCTGGCTGCCGGATTAATCACGGCCACTCTGAGGTTTCCGGCATTTTCGGCTCAATGCCGGCGCCATATTTCCTTTCGGTAAAAGTTGGAAGGTTTCTTGCAGTAGCAGCCCCGTGCCGCTTCAGGCGTCAAAAGTTTGCTTTACGGAACGGGGTAAATCGGTGGATCGCTCTCAGTTAATCAACACGGCTCGCAGCAACCTGGCTGACCTCGGTCGAGGCAATCTGGGTGTGCCGGTGCTGCTGTTGGTCATGCTGGCCATGATGATGTTGCCGGTCCCGGCGTTCCTGCTGGACGTGTTCTTCACGTTCAACATCGCTTTGTCGATCGTGGTTCTGCTGGTGTGCGTGTACGCCCTGCGGCCGCTGGACTTTGCCGTGTTCCCCACCATTCTGCTGGTGGCCACGCTGCTGCGCCTGGCGCTCAACGTGGCCTCGACCCGGGTGGTGATGCTCCATGGCCAGGAGGGCCACGCCGCTGCCGGTAAGGTGATCCAGGCCTTCGGTGAGGTGGTGATCGGCGGCAACTATGTGGTCGGTATCGTGGTCTTTGCGATCCTCATGATCATCAACTTCGTGGTGGTGACCAAGGGTGCCGGCCGTATTTCCGAGGTGAGCGCGCGCTTCACCCTGGACGCCATGCCCGGCAAGCAGATGGCCATCGATGCTGACTTGAACGCCGGCCTGATCGACCAGAACCAGGCCAAGCTGCGCCGTCTCGAAGTGGCCCAGGAGGCCGAGTTCTACGGTTCCATGGACGGTGCCAGCAAATTCGTGCGCGGTGACGCCATCGCCGGTTTGCTGATCCTGTTCATCAACCTGATCGGCGGCATGGCCGTCGGTATCTTCCAGCACAACATGAGCTTTGGCGATGCGGGCCGGGTATACGCCTTGCTGACCATCGGTGACGGTTTGGTGGCGCAATTGCCATCACTGTTGCTGTCCACTGCGGCGGCGATCATGGTGACCCGGGCTTCGGGTTCCGAAGACATGGGCAAGCAGATCAACCGCCAGATGTTCGCTTCGCCCAAGGCGCTGGCGGTGGCAGCCGGCCTGATGGCCGTGATGGGGCTGGTGCCGGGCATGCCGCACTTCTCCTTCCTCAGCCTGGCGGCCGTGGCCGGTGGCGCCGCTTACCTGGTCTGGAAAAAACAGAACCAGGTCAAGGTCAAGGCTCTGGAAGAGGTCCAGCGTCAACAGGACCTGCTGCCTTCCCCGGCCCGTGCCCTGGAAACCAAGGAGTTGGGTTGGGACGACGTGACGCCGATCGACATGATCGGCCTGGAAGTCGGTTACCGCCTGATTCCCCTGGTGGATCGCAACCAGGGCGGGCAATTGCTGGCGCGGATCAAGGGGGTGCGCAAGAAGCTCTCCCAGGACCTGGGCTTTCTCATGCCCACGGTGCATATCCGCGACAACCTGGACCTGGCGCCGAGCGCCTACCGCCTGACCCTGATGGGGGTGATCCTGGCCGAAGCGGAGATCTATCCGGATCGCGAGCTGGCGATCAACCCGGGGCAGGTCTATGGCACGCTCAACGGCATCTCCGCTCGGGACCCGGCCTTTGGTCTGGAAGCGGTGTGGATCGAAATCAGCCAACGGCCGCAGGCGCAGTCCCTGGGCTACACCGTGGTGGACGCCAGTACCGTGGTCGCCACCCACTTGAACCAGATTCTGTACAAGCACTCCAGCGAACTGATCGGCCACGAAGAGGTCCAGCAGTTGCTGCAAGTGTTGTCCAAGAGTTCGCCGAAGCTGGCCGAGGAATTGGTGCCGGGCGTGCTGTCGCTGTCGCAGTTGCTCAAGGTCCTGCAAGCGCTGCTGGCCGAGCAGGTGCCGGTACGCGACATCCGCAGCATTGCCGAAGCCATCGCCAACAATGCCGCCAAGAGTCAAGATACTGCCGCTTTGGTTGCCGCGGTACGCGTCGGATTGTCTCGTGCCATCGTCCAAAGCATTGTAGGCACTGAGTCTGAGCTGCCTGTGATCACCTTGGAGCCAAGGTTGGAACAAATTTTGCTCAGCAGTCTGCAGAAGGCAGGACAAGGCCAGGAAGAAGGCGTTCTGCTGGAGCCAAGCATGGCAGAGAAGCTGCAGCGTTCGCTGATCGATGCGGCGCAGCGTCAAGAGATGCAAGGTCAACCGGTGATTCTGTTGGTAGCGGGGCCGGTCCGCGCCATGCTCTCGCGGTTCGGCCGTCTCGCCGTCCCGGGTTTGCATGTGCTGGCGTACCAGGAAATTCCGGACAACAAGCAAGTGACCATCGTTGCGACAGTAGGGCCCAACGGCTGAGGTAGTGGGTTATGCAAGTTAAGCGTTTTTTCGCCGCCGATATGCGTCAGGCCATGAAACTGGTTCGTGATGAGTTGGGCGCTGAAGCCGCCATCATCGGCAACCGGCGGATCGCCGGCGGTGTCGAGCTGACGGCTGCGCTGGATTACAAGTTGTCGGCCTTGTCGCCACGGGTTCCGAACATGGAACTCGAGGACGAGCTGCGCAAGACCCAGTCGCGGATTGTCACCGCCCAGGCCGAACTGAGCCTGCGGGGCGAGGGCGACAGTGCCTCGATCACCAATCGCCAGCTGTTCGCCGGCCTGCCGTTGACCGCGGCCGAGCCCCTGATCGAGCCGACCCTGACCGAGCGTCCGCGCCCGGCGCCGGCTCCTGCAGCGCCACCTGCCGATACGCGGGCGCTGGACTCGATGCGTTTCGAGCTCAACGGTCTGCGCGAACTGCTGGAAGTGCAGCTCGGCTCCCTGGCCTGGAGCCAGTTGCAGGGCAGCCGTCCGGAGCAGGCCAACCTCTGGCGTCGCCTGCAGCGCATCGGCCTGTCGGGCCCGCTGGCCCGCGACCTGCTGGCACTGATTACCGAAATCAACGAACCCCGTCAGGCCTGGCGCATGTTGCTGGCGCACCTGGCGCGAATGATCCAGACCCCGGAAGTCGAGCCTCTGGAAGAGGGCGGTGTGATCGCCATGGTCGGCCCGGCCGGCATGGGCAAGACCACCACCCTGGCCAAGCTGGCGGCGCGCTACGTGCTCAAGTACGGGGCGCAGAACATTGCCCTGGTGAGCATGGACAGCTACCGCATCGGCGCCCAGGAGCAGCTCAAGACCCTGGGGCGCATCCTCAATGTGTCGGTGACCCATGTGGACCCGGGCCAGTCCCTGGCCCAGGCACTGGATCCGCTGCTGCGCAAGCGCGTGGTGCTGATCGATACCGCCGGCCTGCAGGCCAGCGATCCGGCGTTGCGCATGCAGCTGGAGAGCCTGGCCGGTCGTGGCATTCGTGCGAAGAACTATCTGGTACTGGCTACCACCAGCCAGAAACAGGTGCTGACCGCCGCCTACCACAGCTACAAACGCTGCGGCCTGGCCGGTTGCATCCTGACTAAACTTGATGAAACAGCCAGTCTTGGCGAAGTGCTGAGCCTGGCCATCAGTCATGAACTGCCGGTTGCCTATCTCACTGATGGTCCGCGGATTCCTGACGATCTGCACCTGCCTCGCCGGCATCAGCTGGTGAGTCGCGCGGTAAGCGTACAGATGCAGGAAGAACCCAGCGAGGAAGCCATGGCCGACATGTTCGCTGACCTTTACCACAGCCCGTCCAAACGGGTTGGCTGAGGTAATCATGAATAGATTGCAGTGTATCTACATCGATGGTCTGCCATGCATTGTTCCAATGGTGAACGCGCAGCCAGTTATGTGGCCCCGTCTAAGTAAGACAAGGTAAAGAAAGAACATGGGCAGCATGCATCCCGTACAGGTGATTGCGGTGACCGGCGGCAAAGGTGGCGTCGGCAAGACTAATGTGTCAGTGAACTTGTCCCTGGCTCTGGCTGAGCTCGGCCGGCGGGTCTTGCTGCTGGATGCCGACCTGGGACTGGCCAATGTCGATGTCCTGCTGGGCCTGACTCCGAAACATACCCTGGCCGACGTCATCGAGGGTCGTTGCGAACTGCGCGATGTGCTGCTCCAGGGCCCTGGAGGCATCCGCATCGTACCGGCCGCCTCGGGCACCCAGAGCATGGTGCACCTGAGCCCCGCGCAGCACGCTGGCCTGATCCAGGCCTTCAGCGATATCGGCGACAATCTCGATGTGCTGGTGATCGACACCGCTGCGGGTATTGGTGACTCGGTAGTCAGCTTTGTCCGCGCGGCCCAGGAAGTACTGCTGGTGGTGTGCGACGAGCCGACCTCGATCACGGACGCCTACGCGCTGATCAAGCTGCTCAACCGCGACTACGGCATGAACCGTTTCCGGGTCCTGGCCAACATGGCTCAGAGCCCTCAGGAAGGTCGCAACCTGTTTGCAAAATTGACCAAGGTCACGGATCGCTTCCTGGACGTGGCCTTACAATACGTCGGCGCAGTTCCCTACGACGAAAGCGTACGCAAGGCCGTGCAAAAGCAGCGTGCGGTCTATGAAGCCTTTCCTCGTTCGAAGTGTGCATTGGCGTTCAAGGCCATCGCGCAAAAAGTCGATACCTGGCCGTTGCCGGCGAACCCACGCGGGCATCTGGAGTTTTTTGTCGAGCGGCTAGTGCATCAAACAGCGGGACCGGTGCTATGACTGCCAGTGGCTACAACCTCTACAAGAAGTCGGCGCGTGACAGCCAGTACGAATTGATCGAGCGCTACGCGCCTCTGGTCAAGCGTATTGCCTATCACCTGCTGGCGCGGTTGCCGGCCAGTGTTCAGGTAGAAGACCTGATTCAGGCCGGGATGATCGGTTTGCTCGAAGTGTCGACCAAATACGACGCGAGCAAGGGGGCGAGTTTCGAAACCTACGCGGGTATCCGTATCCGTGGGGCGATGCTCGACGAGGTTCGTAAAGGCGACTGGGCACCGCGTTCGGTGCACCGTAATACGCGCATGGTCAGTGATGCGATTCGCGCAATTGAAGCTAAAACCGGTCGTGACGCTAAAGATCATGAAGTTGCGGCCGAACTTCAATTGAGTCTCGACGATTATTACGGGATTTTGAACGACACCTTGGGCAGCCGCCTGTTCAGTTTCGACGACCTGTTGCAGGACGGCGAGCATGAAGGGCTGCATGAGGATGGCGCCAGTGCTCATCTCGAGCCGTCACGGGACCTGGAGGATGAACGCTTCCAGGCCGCGTTGGCGGATGCGATTGCCAATTTGCCGGAGCGCGAGCGACTGGTGTTGGCGCTGTACTACGACGAAGAGCTGAACCTCAAGGAAATCGGTGAGGTCCTGGGGGTCAGCGAATCGCGGGTCAGCCAGTTACACAGCCAGTGCGCAGCCCGTTTGCGGGGGCGTTTGGGGGAGTGGCGAGCGCGCTGACAGGCAGTGTGGGGACACTGCGTTCAGGACCGGTGAAGCAAGCGCTGCACCGGTCTTGCAGTATGTGCTCCATGCAGTCGTTGTGTGTTATGCCGGATTGATTGAATGGCGCGTTCAGGTGCTGGATGCGTTTAAGACTGCTTGGAGGTCGAATTGGACAAGAACATGAAAATCCTCATCGTTGATGACTTTTCAACGATGCGGCGGATCATTAAGAACCTGTTGCGTGATCTGGGATTCACCAACACGGTCGAGGCCGACGATGGCACTACCGCCATTCCGGTACTCAACAGCGGGAGCATCGACTTTCTGGTAACGGACTGGAACATGCCGGGCATGACCGGTATCGACCTGCTGCGCCACGTGCGCGCCGATGAAAAACTCAAGCACCTGCCGGTATTGATGGTGACTGCTGAAGCCAAGCGCGAGCAGATCATCGAAGCTGCCCAGGCCGGCGTAAACGGCTATGTCGTCAAACCATTCACGGCTCAGGCGTTGAAAGAGAAGATCGAAAAAATCTTCGAACGCATCGGTTGAGACGCGTAGCCATTCCGCCACGGGGGAGCTATGGAGCATAACGAATCTTCACTGGGCGACTTTGAGTCGACCCTGAAAAAACATGCGCTGGAACTGGTCGAGAGCCTTGAAAAGGGCCGGTTCGGCGAAGCGGTGCAATTGATCCATGAGCTCAATCAGACCCGTGACCGCGGCCTGTACCAGGAAGTGGGCAAGCTCACCCGCGAGCTGCATAGCGCGATCGTCAATTTCCAGATTGACCCGCACATGCCGCAAGCCGAGGAAGTTTCACAGATCACGGATGCCACTGAGCGCCTGTCCTATGTGGTCCGGCTGACGGAAGCCGCAGCCAACCGCACCATGGACCTGGTGGAGAGCAGCACCCCGCTGGTCAACGGCCTGAGCACTGAAGCCCAGGCCTTGAGCGCAGACTGGGGGCGCTTCATGCGGCGCGAGGTCGGCGCTGAAGAGTTTCGCGAGCTGGCGCGCCGGGTCGACAGTTTCCTGACGCGCAGCGAACAGGAAACCCGTACCGTTTCCGGCCACCTCAACGACATTCTGCTGGCGCAGGATTACCAGGACCTGACCGGTCAGGTGATCAAGCGTGTGACCCAGTTGGTCACGGAAGTCGAAAGCAATCTGCTCAAACTCGTCTTGATGGCCAGCCAGGTCGATCGTTTCGCCGGTATCGAACATGACCGTGAATCGATCCTCGCTGAAAAAGATCCGCAAAAACATCTCGCCAAGGGTGAAGGTCCGCAGATTCATGCCGATAAACGGGAAGACGTTATGTCCGGTCAGGACGATGTAGACGATTTGCTTTCCAGCCTTGGATTCTAGGAGCACCCATTAATGAGCTTCGGCGCCGATGAAGAGATCCTTCAGGATTTCCTGGTTGAGGCCGGCGAGATTCTAGAGCAACTGTCCGAACAACTGGTCGAGCTGGAAAGCCGGCCGGATGATGCGGACTTGCTCAATGCAATTTTTCGCGGTTTTCACACTGTTAAAGGGGGCGCCGGCTTCCTCCAGCTCAATGAGCTGGTGGAGTGCTGCCACATCGCCGAGAACGTCTTCGACATCCTGCGCAAGGGTGAGCGGCGAGTCGACTCGGAACTGATGGACGTGGTGCTTGAAGCTCTGGACGCGGTGAACGGCATGTTCAGCCAGGTCCGTGAGCGCACCGAAATCACCGCTGCCACACCGGAGTTGCTGGCGGCCCTGGCGCGCCTGGCCGAACCTGCCGGTGCCGAGCCTGCAGCACCTGCTGTGGAAGAGGTGGTTGAGCCGGTTGCCGAGCCTGTGGCCGAAGAAAGCCCGGCAGGGGACATCACCGATAACGAATTCGAGCTGTTGCTCGACTCGCTGAATGCCGCCAAGGCCGAAGCCGAAGCAGCGCCTGCCGCCGCACCTGCGGCCCAGGGCGAGCCGGCCAGCGATGAAATCACCGACGCCGAGTTCGAATCCCTGCTCGATCAGTTGCACGGCAAGGGCCAGTTCGCCCCGGATGCCGTGGCACCGGCCGCGGCCAGTGCCACCAGTGGTGCGGCTGGCGCAGGTGATGAGATCACCGACGATGAATTCGAAGCATTGCTGGACCAGTTGCATGGCAAGGGCAACTTCGCCGTGGAGGCCCTGGATTCGGCCGTGGCGGCGGCGCCTGCCGCTCCTGCCGCAGCCGCACCAAGCGCAGCCGCAGCCGGCAGCGACCTGATCACCGATCACGAATTCGAATCCCTGCTGGATGAGTTGCACGGCAAGGGCAAATTCTCCGAAACCCCGGGTGCGGCCAAGCCAGCCGCGGCCACTGCGGCTCCGGCTGCGGCGGCCACTGCTGCCGTCGCCAAGCCGGCGGCGAAGAAGCCCGAGCCCAAGGCCGAGGCGCCGAAAGCTGCCGCTGCTCCTGCTGCGGCACCGGCACCGGCTCGCGCCGCCGCTGCGGCCCCGCCGGCGGAAAAGCCTGCCAGCGAAGCGGAAACCACGGTGCGTGTCGATACCGCGCGCCTGGACGAAATCATGAACATGGTGGGCGAGCTGGTGCTGGTGCGTAACCGCCTGGTGCGCCTGGGCCTCAACAGCGGCGACGAAGCCATGTCCAAGGCCGTGTCGAACCTCGACGTGGTGACTGCCGACCTGCAGACCGCGGTGATGAAGACCCGCATGCAGCCGATCAAGAAGGTCTTCGGGCGCTTCCCGCGCCTGGTTCGCGACCTGGCCCGGCAGCTCAAGAAAGAGATCAACCTGGAGCTGGTGGGGGAAGAAACCGACCTCGACAAGAACCTGGTAGAAGCCCTGGCCGACCCGCTGGTGCACTTGGTGCGCAACGCGGTGGACCACGGCATCGAATCGCCGGAAGAGCGCGAAGCCTCGGGCAAGTCCCGTGGCGGCAAGGTGGTACTGGCGGCGGAACAGGAAGGCGACCACATCCTGCTGTCGATCTCCGATGACGGCAAGGGCATGGACCCGAACGTGTTGCGCGCCATCGCCGTCAAGCGCGGCGTGATGGACAAGGACGCCGCCGACCGCCTGAGCGATACCGAGTGCTACAACCTGATCTTTGCCCCGGGCTTCTCCACCAAGACCGAGATTTCCGATGTGTCCGGTCGCGGTGTGGGCATGGACGTGGTGAAGACCAAGATTTCCCAGCTCAATGGTTCGATCAACATCTATTCGACCAAGGGCCAGGGCTCGAAGATCGTCATCAAGGTGCCGTTGACCCTGGCGATCATGCCGACACTGATGGTCATGCTCGGCAACCAGGCATTCGCTTTCCCGCTGGTCAACGTCAACGAGATCTTCCACCTCGACCTGTCGCGCACCAACGTGGTGGACGGCCAGGAAGTGGTGATCGTGCGCGACAAGGCGTTGCCCCTGTTCTACCTCAAACGCTGGCTGGTCAGTTCCGCCGCTCATGAAGAGCAGCGCGAGGGCCACGTAGTGATCCTTTCGGTGGGTACCCAGCGGATCGGCTTTGTCGTCGATCAACTGGTGGGCCAGGAAGAAGTGGTCATCAAGCCCTTGGGCAAAATGCTTCAGGGAACCCCGGGCATGTCCGGCGCCACCATTACCGGTGACGGCCGCATTGCTCTGATCCTCGATGTTCCGAGCATGCTCAAGCGTTACGCCGCACGGCGTATTTGATTCGGCGGGGAGGGGCGGTTGGCCTCGCCCCACCTAACGGAGTGTTTATGGCAGTCAAAGTCCTGGTGGTGGACGATTCGGGTTTTTTCCGCCGCCGCGTCTCGGAAATTCTTTCAGCGGATTCGAATATCCAGGTCGTCGGCACGGCGACCAATGGTAAAGAGGCGATCGATCAGGCCCTGGCGCTCAAGCCGGACGTGATCACCATGGACTACGAGATGCCGATGATGGATGGCATCACCGCAGTGCGGCACATCATGCAGCGCTGCCCGACGCCGGTCCTGATGTTCTCCTCCCTGACCCACGAAGGCGCCCGAGTTACCCTCGATGCGCTGGATGCCGGGGCGGTGGACTTTCTGCCGAAGAACTTCGAGGACATCTCGCGCAATCCCGAGAAGGTCAAGCAGTTGCTGTGCGAGAAGGTCCACAGTATTTCGCGCAGCAATCGGCGCTTCAGCAGCTACAGTGCTCCGGCACCGCAGCCGGCGAGTGCTCCGGCACCTGCTCCTTCGAGCTTCGCCAGTTCGCGCTCGCCAGCTCCCGCACCGACTCCGGCCCGCGCAGCGGCGCCGGCGGCCAGTGCGAATTCGCCGGCACCCAAGCGCAAGGCCTACAAGCTGGTGGCCATTGGTACGTCCACAGGCGGCCCGGTGGCGCTGCAGCGGGTCCTGACCCAGCTGCCGGCCAACTTCCCGGCCCCCATCGTCTTGATCCAGCATATGCCGGCGGCCTTCACCAAGGCCTTTGCCGAGCGTCTGGACAAGCTCTGCCGCATCAGCGTCAAGGAAGCCGAGGATGGCGACATCCTGCGTCCAGGCCTGGCGCTGCTGGCGCCTGGCGGCAAGCAGATGATGGTCGACGGTCGCGGTGCGGTGAAGATTCTCCCGGGCGATGAGCGCTTGAACTACAAGCCGTGCGTGGATATCACCTTCGGCTCTGCGGCCAAGTCCTACAGCGACAAAGTTCTGGCGGTGGTGCTCACCGGCATGGGCGCCGACGGTCGCGAAGGCGCGCGTCTGCTCAAGCAGGGCGGCAGTGCGGTCTGGGCCCAGGACGAGGCCAGCTGTGTGATCTATGGCATGCCAATGGCCATCGTCAAGGCCAACCTGGCGGATGCGGTGTACAGCCTGGACGACATCGGCCGGCACCTGGTCGAGGCCTGTCTCTGATGGATGTGCTCAGCCTTATCGGGATCATCATGGCGTTTGTCGCCATCATCGGTGGCAACTACCTTGAGGGGGGGCACCTGTCGGCCCTGGCCAACGGTCCGGCGGCACTGATCGTGCTCGGCGGGACCATCGGCGCGGCACTGCTGCAGTCGCCGCTGAGCGCCTTCAAGCGGGCCATGCAGATCCTTGCCTGGATCCTGTTCCCGCCCCGGGTCGATCTGCCGGGCGGCATCGACCGGGTGGTCAACTGGAGCCTCACCGCGCGCAAGGAAGGCCTGCTGGGCCTGGAAGGCGTGGCGGATGCCGAGCCTGACAGTTATGCGCGCAAGGGCTTGCAGTTGCTGGTGGACGGTGCCGAACCCGAAGCCATCCGCAGCATTCTCGAGGTGGATTTCTATACCCAGGAAAGTCGTGATATCGAGGCCGCCAAGGTGTTCGAGAGCATGGGCGGCTATGCGCCGACCATCGGCATCATCGGCGCGGTAATGGGGCTGATCCACGTGATGGGCAACCTGGCCGATCCATCCCAGCTGGGTAGCGGCATCGCCGTGGCCTTCGTCGCCACTATCTATGGGGTGGCCAGTGCCAACCTGGTGCTGCTGCCGATCGCCGCCAAGCTGAAATCCGTTGCCTTGCGCCAGTCGCGTTACCGGGAAATGCTCCTCGAAGGCATCCTGTCGATCGCCGAAGGCGAAAACCCCCGCTCCATCGAGCTGAAGCTGCAAGGCTTCATGGACTGATTATGGCCCGTCGTCGCCAGCAAGAAGAACACGTCAACCATGAGCGCTGGTTGGTTTCCTACGCCGACTTCATTACCTTGCTGTTCGCGTTTTTCGTGGTCATGTACTCGATTTCCTCGATCAACGAGGGCAAGTACAAGGTCATTTCCGAAGCCTTGATCGGGGTCTTCACCGACTCCGATCGTAGCCTCAAGCCGATTCCCATCGGCGACGAGCGTCCCAAGACCGTGACCCCGGCCAAGCCCCTGGTCAAGGACAGCGACCAGACCGACGCCGGCATCGCCGGGGCCAGTGACCCGCTGAAAAGCATCGCCGATGACATCAGCGCAGCCTTCGGCGACCTGATCAGCTCCAACCAGATGACCGTGCGCGGCAATGAACTGTGGGTGGAGATCGAGCTCAACTCCAGCCTGCTGTTCGGCAGTGGCGATGCCATGCCCAGCGACCAGGCGTTCACCATCATCGACAAGGTGGCGAAGATCCTCAAACCCTTCGACAACCCGATCCATGTCGAGGGCTTCACCGACAACCTGCCGATCCAGACCGCGCAGTACCCGACCAACTGGGAACTGTCCTCGGCCCGTTCGGCGAGCATCGTGCGCATGCTGGCGATGCAGGGGGTGAACCCGGCGCGCATGGCCTCGGTGGGCTACGGTGAGTTCCAGCCAGTGGCCAACAACGCCACCGCCGAAGGCCGGGCGCGCAATCGCCGGGTGGTGCTGGTGGTGTCGCGCAACCTGGATGTGCGCCGCAGCCTGACCGGTACCGGCACCGCCCATGCAACACCGGATGCGGCACTCAAGCGTGCTGGCACACAAACTGCACCAACCCCGGTCAAAACGCCGGTACAGGGAAGCGCCGTCAATTCTCCGTCACCTGCTTTATAACTTAGCGCTATGTCTCGCCCCGCTGTGGCCGGGCGGGAGGAACCAACCGAATGAGAGTCTGGGCAGTTGCCAATCAAAAGGGTGGTGTCGGTAAAACCACCAGTTCCATCGCTTTAGCCGGCTTGCTGGCCGAGGCGGGCAAGCGTGTGGTCGTGGTCGATCTCGACCCCCACGGCTCCATGACCAGCTACTTCGGCTATGACCCGGACAGCCTGGAGCACAGCAGCTACGACCTGTTCCTGCACAAGGGCAATGTGCCCCAGGACCTGCCGGGCCAGTTGTTGCTGGGCACCAGCCACGAGCGTATTTCGCTGTTGCCGTCCAGCACCGCGCTGGCCACCCTGGAGCGCCAGTCGCCGGGGCAGAGCGGCCTGGGCCTGGTGATCGCCAAGAGCCTGGCGCAGCTGTGGCAGGATTTCGACTATGCGGTGATCGACAGCCCCCCGTTGCTCGGGGTGCTGATGGTCAACGCCCTGGCGGCCAGCCAGCAGTTGGTGATCCCGGTGCAGACCGAGCACCTGGCGGTCAAGGGCCTGGAGCGCATGGTCAATACCCTGGCCATGGTCAATCGCTCGCGCAAGCAACCCTTGCCGTTCACTATCGTGCCGACCCTGTTCGACCGCCGTACCCAGGCCTCCCTGGGCACCCTGCGGGTACTGCGGGACAAGTTTCCCGAGGAGATCTGGCAAGGCTACATTCCGGTGGATACCCGCCTGCGCGACGCCAGCCGGGCCGGGGTCACCCCTTCGCAATTCGATGGCAAGAGCCGCGGCGTACTGGCCTACAAGGCCTTGCTCAAGCACTTGCTGGCCCAGCAGCTCGTGGCGCAGGTGGCTTGACGTGAAGCGTTATTCAAGTCGCCACGCCGCCCGGCCGATAACCCCTACAGGTCACTGTATCGGGGTTTTAGCGTGGGCATCCTCATGAACCGTCCTCTGGATGTAAAGAGCCGGCCGCAGTTGGCGCTGCAGTCGTACCTGGACGCTTTGCTGCAGGACGCCACCGACGAGGAGTTGCTGCCAGAGCCGCCGATCCCGGTGCCCGCCCCGGTAGTGGTCGAAGCCTCCAGTGAAGTGCTGGATGAATTCCAGGCCGCGGTACTGGAAGAGCAGGCCCGTGACGCCGAGCTCCAGCAGCACTCGGCGCCTGCGGTTGCTGCGCCAGAGCCTATTGCCACCCCGGTGCTGGAAGCGCCGGAGCCCATGCCAAGCACCCTCTCGCCCGTGGTGCCGATGCTCCAGGCCCTGGTGCCGCCCGTGGTGGAAGTGCACTTGCCGCCGAGCAATACGCCGCCTCCGGTCACCGGCAGCGATCGTCCCGCCTGGGCGGCAGAGCCGTTCGAGTGCCTGTTGTTCGATGTTGCGGGCCTGACCCTGGCGGTGCCCCTGGTATGCCTGGGCTCGATCTATTCCCTGGCCGGGCAGGAGCTGACGCCGCTGTTCGGCCAGCCGGAATGGTTCCTCGGTATCCTGCCGAGCCAGGCTGGCAACCTGAAGGTGCTGGATACCGCACGCTGGGTCATGCCGGATCGCTACCGCGACGATTTCCGCCAGGGCCTGCAGTACGTGATCTCGGTCCAGGGCTATGAGTGGGGGCTGGCGGTGCATCAGGTCAGCCGCTCGCTGCGCCTGGACCCCAATGAAATCAAGTGGCGCAGTCACCGTGGCCAACGCCCGTGGCTGGCCGGCACGGTGATTGAACATATGTGCGCCTTGCTCGATGTTGCCGAACTGGCGGAATTGATCGCCACCGGTGGCGCCAAGCAGATGGCGATCAGTCAAGCGGCCCACAAGCCGAAGTAAACCAACAACAGGCCGCGTCCGTCGGGCGTGGCCACACAGAACACACGCCGTTTTCAACGGTTATTTGAGGGGTCAGGGTATGAATAAGTCGTCGTCTGCACAGGGTTCCGAAGATCCGATCCTGCAATGGGTCACCTTCAAGCTGGATAACGAGTCCTACGGCATCAACGTGATGCGGGTCCAGGAAGTGCTGCGCTATACCGAGATCGCTCCGGTGCCGGGCGCACCCAGCTACGTGCTGGGGATCATCAACCTGCGCGGCAACGTGGTGACCGTGATCGATACCCGCCAGCGCTTCGGCCTGGTGCCGACCGAAGTCAACGACAACACCCGGATCGTCATCATCGAAGCCGACAAGCAAGTGGTCGGGATCATGGTGGACAGCGTCGCCGAAGTGGTTTACCTGCGCCAGTCGGAAGTCGAGACCGCGCCGAACGTCGGCAACGAAGAGTCGGCCAAGTTCATCCAGGGCGTGTGCAACAAGAACGGCGAACTGCTGATTCTGGTTGAGCTGGACAAGATGATGAGCGAAGAGGAATGGTCGGAACTGGAGAGTATCTGATTGATCCTCGAGGTAGCGGTAATTGTCCTGGCGATCCTCTGGGTCGCCACTCTGGCTCTGTTCCTGTCCTACACCCGCAACCAGCGGCAGATTGCTGCCCAGCAGGCTGAGGGTGACGCCGTGCGCGACCAGCGGATCAAGGAGCTGGCCAAGCGCGTCGACCATTACCAGAGCGGTACGGTGCGCATGGGCGAGGACCTGCACGAGTTGCGCGCTGTGGTAGCGCCTTTGCCGGACAAGCTGGCCCAGCTGGAGCAGCGTGACCCTTCCAGCCTGTCGTTCGCCCAGGCCGCGCGCCTGGTGGGCATGGGCGCCAGCGTCGATGAACTGACCCAGTCCTGCGGCCTCACCCAGGCCGAAGCGGAGCTGGTCAGCAAGCTGCACAAAGGCTGATGTAGCCGCGAACGCCCGCTGCAAAAAAGGCCCCTGGGGCCTTCATGCGGCCGGGCTGTATCAGTAATCGTCGCCGCGTTCGGTGATGTCCTTCTCCAGTTCCGCCCGTTGCGGATCATGCCCCGCCGGGAACTTGCCCTTGAGGTTCCAGGCGAAGGCGATGATCTCGGCGATGGTCCGGTACAGCTCCGGCGGAATGCTCTCGCCCAGCTCCAGTCGCGCCAGCAGCTTCACCAGCTCGGCGTTCTCGTAGATCGGGACTTCATAGTCCCGGGCAATCTTCAGGATGGCTTCGGCCAGTTCGTCATCGCCCTTGGCGGTGAGGGTCGGAGCCTGCTGGCCATCGTATTTGAGGGCGATGGCCTGGCGTGGTGGCGGAGAGTGCTTCATGCGGTTTCGTCCACCCAGCGTTGTTCCAATCGGGTTTGCGGGCCCTGGGGCGGAGTGCCGAGGTGGCAATCCAGGTCGCCGACATTCAGTCCCGAGGCCAGCAGGCGTTCGCGCAGGTTGCCCAGGTGGCTTTCAATCAGGCTCGCCGTGTAGGGGCGCTCGGCCCAGAGCTGGCTGGACAGCCGGCCCTGGATCAGCTGTGCCTGGACTTGCAGCGGGCCCAGAGGCTCCAGGTCGAAGGCCAGGTCGACCCGCCACAGGGCCTGCTTGGGCTCACGTTCCTCGCGTTTGTGTTCCGGCTCCGGTTCCGGCGCCTCTTCGCGCTGCAGCTTGACCTGCAAGGGCACGATGTCCTGCAGGTTGCGCATGGGGATTTCCAACTGCCAGGTACTCAACAGCCGGCCATCGTCGGTCAGGCCGCTTTGCTCCAGGCTCGACAATTGATGGCTCTGCAAGCGCGATACGGCCGCGGCGGCCAGGCGCAGCAGTTGTTCCAGGTCACCTTCGCCTTCCAGGCTCTGCAGCAACCGTTCCGGCAATGGAAAGCCGGTGGGCGAAGCCTTGGCGCTGACCTGGCCGAGGGTACCCAGGGCGCTGCGCACGAAGCTGGGCAGCGACTGGGCCAGGGTGTTGGCGGCCAGGATGGCGTTGAAGCTGGTGGAGGAGGGCAGGCCCGGGGTCAGCTGGGCGATCAGGCGCAACAGGTCGGCCTTCATGTCCGGCACCTGCCCCGGGTTGGCCCCGGCCAGCAGCCGGGCTTCCAGGAACAGGCCGCTGCCCAGCAAGGCCTGGGCCACGCCGCGCGGGTTGCTCAGTTGCTGCACGTCGGGCAGGCCGGCCAGCAGGCGCTCGACGGCGGCGCGCAGGTCGGTGGAGGTGGTCGAGGGGTCACTGTCGGCGGGCAGGTTCTGCAGGGCGTTGATCAAGCTACTGAGGGAGCCCTGGCGGCTTTGCTGGCTGGCCAGTTGGGCGGCGATGGCCAATTGCTCCTGACGGCTGCTCAGGGGGACGAAATTCAGGGTCTGGGCATCCGAGACCAGGGCGCTGAGCAGGCTGCCGATGCGCAGCGGCTGCGGGCTTTCGATGCTCAGGGTGGCGCCGCTCTGTGCGGTGTTGAGCAGGCTCACCAGGGAGCGATAGATCGCCGGCTGGCTGGTGCCCTGAGGCAGCATCTGGCTGGTCAGCACCTTGGCCTGGATCAGGGTGCCGGGGGGCAGTTGGCTGGTGTCCAGGCGGGTCAGGGCGGCGACACTGGAGGCGATGGCCTGTTGCACGGTGATCGCCAGGTTGCCCGCCGAGGGTTGGGTGACCGCCAGGCTGGTGCCCTGGGGCAGGGGTTGATTGCTGGTGGCCTGCAAAGTGGTTTGCCGGCCGTTGTCCAGGGTCACTTTGAGCAGCAACTGGAACGTCTGGTCGGTCTGCTTGAGCGACAGCACTTCGGCCTTGGCGCTCTGGCCGGCGGCAATCAGGCCCTCCAGGGGCGGCACCAGCTTCAGCAGTTCCCCGCTGATCGCCTGGGGGCGCGAGGCGCCGGGCGCGGGCACCTGGGGCGCAGGCAGGATGTTCATTTCGCCTGTCATTCGGACACAACCTGTGGAAATTAGCCCTCATAAGCGTAGGGCTTCGCATGTATAATGCCGCCCGTCTTTGGGGGAGTGGTGAAAACATTGCAATTGTTTGACGCAGCTCTCTAGAACAGGCCGCCAATGCATTTATCCTGCATCTCTTTAACGGCCGCTCCGTTGCCGACTTGAACCTGTAAAGGCCCGCTATCCCTTGACCAGCCCTCTTCTCGAAGCCGTAGCACTCGCCTGTGAGCGCGATTGGCGGATGCTATTTGAACACCTCGAGTTGCGTCTGACGGGCGGCGACATGGTGCAGATCAGCGGCCCCAACGGCAGCGGCAAGACCAGCCTGCTGCGCCTGCTGGCCGGGTTGATGCAGCCCACCAGCGGCCAGGTGCTGCTCAATGGCCAGCCATTGCACGCCCAGCGCGCGGAACTGGCCCGCAACCTGTTGTGGATCGGCCATGCCGCCGGCATCAAGGAGCTGTTGAGCCCCGAGGAGAACCTCAGCTGGCTCTGTGCCCTGCACCAGCCTGCCCGGCGCGAGGCGATCTGGCAGGCCCTGGCGGCGGTCGGCCTGCGCGGTTTCGAGGATGTGCCGTGCCATACCCTTTCCGCCGGCCAGCAGCGCCGCGTGGCCTTGGCGCGCCTGTACCTGGACAGCCCGCCGTTGTGGATACTCGACGAACCCTTCACCGCCCTCGACAAGCAAGGCGTGGCCCAGCTCGAAGAACACCTGGCGGGCCATTGCGAGCGCGGCGGCATGGTGGTCCTGACCACCCACCACAGCCTGGCCCGCATGCCTTCCGGCTACCGTGACATTGACCTGGGACGGTGGGCCGCATGAGTGTGTTTGCCCTGTTGGTGGCCCGTGAAGCGCGCCTGTTGTGCCGGCGCCCGGCGGAACTGGCCAACCCCTTGGTATTTTTCGCAATCGTTGTCGCACTGTTCCCCCTGGCCGTGGGACCTGAGACACAATTGTTGCAAACCTTGTCTCCGGGGCTGGTCTGGGTAGCGGCCCTATTGTCCGTCCTGCTCTCGCTGGACGGGCTTTTTCGCAGTGATTTCGAGGATGGATCCCTGGAGCAGTGGGTCCTTTCGCCGCACCCCCTGGCTCTTCTGGTTCTGGCCAAGGTACTGGCACACTGGGTGTTTTCCGGGTTGGCACTGGTCTTGCTCGCGCCCTTGCTGGCGGTGATGCTGGGGCTGCCTGCCGCCTGTCTGCCGGTGCTGCTGATGTCCCTGCTGCTGGGGACCCCGGTGCTCAGCCTGCTGGGCGCAGTAGGCGCGGCATTGACGGTAGGGCTCAAGCGTGGCGGCCTGCTGCTGGCGCTGCTGATCCTGCCGTTGTACATCCCGGTACTGATTCTCGGCAGTGGCGCCCTGCAGGCGGCATTGCAGGGCATGCCGGCAACCGGTTACCTGCTCTGGCTTGGGAGCCTGACCGCCCTGGCAGTAACCTTGACACCCTTTGCAATAGCGGCTGGCCTGAAGATCAGCGTCGGCGAATAATAATGAGGTCTGATCATTTTTTGATCACTTCTTTCTGAGAAAAGACCCAGGCTTTTCGACCACGAAAAGCACCCGTGATGGAAATAGTGAATGAACTGGACTTGGTTTCATAAGCTCGGCTCGCCTAAATGGTTTTACGGCATCAGTGGCAAGCTGCTGCCCTGGCTGAGTGTTGCCGCCGTGTTGCTGATCGGCATCGGCGTGGTCTGGGGCCTGGCCTTTGCGCCACCGGATTACCAGCAAGGCAACAGTTTCCGCATCATCTACATCCATGTGCCGATGGCGATGCTGGCCCAGTCCTGCTACGTCATGCTGGCCGTGTGCGGTGTGGTCGGGCTGGTGTGGAAAATGAAACTGGCCGATGTCGCCCTGCAATGCGCGGCGCCCATCGGGCACTCGATCACTTTCCTGGCCCTGGTGACCGGGGCTATCTGGGGCAAGCCGACCTGGGGTTCCTGGTGGGTCTGGGATGCCCGACTAACGTCGATGCTGATCCTGCTGTTTCTGTACGCAGGTCTGATTGCGCTCAATGCCGCCATCAGCAATCGTGACAGCGCCGCCAAGGCCTGTGCGGTGCTGGCGATTGTCGGCGTGGTGAATATCCCGATCATCAAATACTCGGTGGAATGGTGGAACACCCTCCACCAGGGCGCGACCTTCACCCTGACCGAAAAGCCTGCCATGCCGGTGGAAATGTGGCTGCCGCTGCTGCTGACCTCGTTGGGTTTCTACTGTTTCTTTGGTGTGCTGCTGTTGCTGCGCATGCGCCTTGAGGTGCTCAAGCGTGAAGCCCGGACCAGTTGGGTCAAGGCCGAAGTCCAACGCAGCCTGGAGGCCGCCCGATGAGCTTTGCATCCTTCAGCGATTTTCTCGCCATGGGCCATCACGGCCTCTACGTCTGGTCGGCCTATGGCATTTGCCTGGTGGTCCTGGCTCGTGAGCTGGTGGCGCCGATCCTGGCGCGCAAGCGCTATCTGCAACAAGAGGCGCGTCGTCTGCGCCGGGAGAACGGTAAGTGAATCCGCTGCGTAAAAAACGTCTTTTGATCATCCTGGCGATTCTGGTCGGTGTCGGCATTGCCGTTGGCCTGGCCCTCAGCGCGCTGAAGGAAAACATCAACCTGTTCTACACCCCGACCCAGATCGCCAATGGCGAAGCCCCGCTGGACACGCGGATCCGCGCCGGCGGCATGGTCCAGGCCGGTTCCCTGCAGCGTTCCGCCGACTCCCTGGACGTGAAATTCGTGGTCACCGACTTCAACAAGTCGGTGACCATCACCTACCGCGGCATCCTTCCGGACCTGTTCCGCGAAGGGCAGGGCATCGTTGCCCTGGGCAAGCTCAACGCCGATGGCGTGGTGGTGGCCGATGAAGTGCTGGCCAAGCACGACGAGAAGTACATGCCGCCGGAAGTCACCAAGGCCCTGAAAGACAGCGGCCAGTCGGCACCGACACCAGCGAAAGAGGGTTAAGCCATGAGTTCCGCACTGTTCGTTCCCGAACTCGGTCACCTGGCGATGATCCTCGCCCTGTGCTTCGCCCTGGTCCAGGCCGTGGTGCCGCTGCTGGGGGCCTGGCGCGGTGATCGCCTGTGGATGAGCCTGGCCCAGCCGGCTGCCTGGGGCCAGTTCGCCTTCCTGGCGTTCGCCTTCGGCTGCCTGACCTACGCTTTCATGAGCGACGATTTCTCGGTGGCCTATGTCGCCAGCAACTCCAACAGCGCCTTGCCCTGGTACTACAAGTTCAGTGCCGTGTGGGGGGCTCACGAAGGCTCGCTGCTGCTCTGGGCACTGATCCTCGGTGGCTGGACCTTCGCCGTGTCGGTGTTCTCGCGCCAGTTGCCCCAGGTGATGCTGGCCCGGGTGCTGGCGGTGATGGGCATGATCAGCACCGGCTTCCTGCTGTTCCTGATCATGACCTCCAACCCGTTTTCGCGGATCCTGCCCCAAGTGCCGGCCGATGGTCGCGACCTCAACCCGCTGTTGCAGGACATTGGCCTGATCGTTCACCCGCCGATGCTCTATATGGGCTATGTGGGTTTTTCGGTGGCCTTCGCCTTCGCCATCGCCGCTTTGCTCGGCGGTCGCCTGGACGCCGCCTGGGCTCGCTGGTCGCGTCCCTGGACCATCGTGGCCTGGGCCTTCCTCGGCATCGGCATCACCCTGGGCTCCTGGTGGGCCTACTACGAGTTGGGCTGGGGTGGCTGGTGGTTCTGGGACCCGGTGGAAAACGCCTCGTTCATGCCCTGGCTGGTGGGCACGGCGCTGATCCACTCCCTGGCGGTCACCGAAAAGCGCGGGGTGTTCAAGAGCTGGACCGTGCTGCTGGCGATTGCCGCCTTTTCCCTGAGCCTGCTGGGGACTTTCCTGGTGCGTTCCGGCGTCCTGACTTCGGTGCATGCCTTCGCCTCCGACCCTGAGCGCGGCGTGTTCATCCTGATTTTCCTGCTGTTCGTGGTGGGGGGGGCGCTGACCCTGTTCGCCCTGCGCGCGCCGGTGGTCAAGAGCCAGGTGGGCTTCAACCTCTGGTCGCGGGAAACCCTGCTGCTGGGCAACAACCTGGTGCTGGTGGTGGCGGCCTCGATGATTCTCCTCGGCACCCTGTACCCGCTGGTGCTGGACGCCCTGACCGGCGCCAAGCTGTCGGTGGGCCCGCCGTACTTCAACGCGCTGTTCATTCCGCTGATGGCCCTGCTGATGGTGGTGATGGCGGTGGGCGTGCTGGTGCGCTGGAAAGACACCCCGGTGAAATGGCTGGTGGGCATGCTCGGCCCGGTACTGCTGGGTAGCGTGGCCCTGGCCGTGGTTGCGGGCATCGCCTATGGCGACTTCAACTGGGCCGTGCTGGCGACCTTCCTGCTGGCGGCCTGGGTGCTGCTGGCCGGGGCTCGCGACATCGTCGACAAGACCCGGCACAAGGGCCTGATCAAGGGCCTGCCGAGCCTGACCCGCAGCTACTGGGGCATGCAGCTGGCGCACCTGGGCATCGCGGTCTGCGCCCTGGGCGTGGTGCTGTCGAGCCAGAACAGCGCCGAGCGCGATCTGCGCCTGGCGCCGGGTGAATCCATGGAACTGGCCGGCTATCACTTCATCTTCGAGGGCGCCAAGCACTTCGAAGGGCCGAACTTCACTTCCGACAAGGGCACCGTCCGCGTGGTGCGCAACGGCAAGGAAGTGGCGGTGCTGCATCCGGAGAAGCGCCTGTATACCGTGCAGAGTTCGATGATGACCGAGGCCGGGATCGATGCCGGCTTCACCCGCGACCTGTATGTGGCCCTTGGCGAGCCCCTGGGCGATGGCGCCTGGGCGGTGCGGGTACACGTCAAGCCGTTCGTGCGCTGGATCTGGTTCGGCGGCCTGCTCACCGGTTTCGGTGGCTTGCTGGCGGCCCTGGACCGGCGCTACCGGGTCAAGGTTAAAAGCCGCGTGCGCGAAGCGCTGGGCATGACAGGAGCTACGGCATGAGACGCTGGATGATGATGCTGCCCCTGGCGGTGTTCCTGGTGGTGGCAGTGTTTCTCTATCGCGGGTTGTACCTGGACCCGGCCGAACTGCCGTCGGCGATGATCGGCAAGCCGTTCCCGGAGTTCTCCCTGCCGTCGGTGCAGGGCGACAAGACCCTGACCCGCGCCGACCTGCTGGGCAAGCCGGCGCTGGTCAACGTCTGGGGCACCTGGTGCATTTCCTGCCGGGTCGAGCACCCGGTACTGAACAAGCTGGCCGAGAGGGGCGTGGTGATCTACGGCATCAACTACAAGGACGTCAACGCCGATGCCCTGAAGTGGCTGGCCGAATTCCACAATCCCTACCTGCTGGACGTGCGTGACGAGGAGGGCTCCCTGGGCCTGAACCTGGGCGTCTACGGCGCTCCGGAAACCTTTTTCATCGACGCCAAGGGCATCATCCGCGACAAGTACGTCGGGGTGATCGACGAAGTGGTGTGGCGCGAGCAACTGGCCGCCAAGTACCAGGCCCTGGTCGACGAGGCCAAGCCATGAAGCGCTGGTTAGCCGCCGCCATCCTGGGCCTGGGCATCGCCGGCATGGCCCATGCCGCCATCGACACCTACCAGTTCGCCAACGACACCGATCGCGAACGGTTCCACGAGCTGACCAAGGAACTGCGCTGCCCCAAGTGCCAGAACCAGGACATCGCCGATTCCAACGCGCCGATTGCTGCCGACCTGCGCAAAGAGATTTTCCGCATGCTCGGCGAGGGCAAGGACAACCAGCAGATCATCGACTTCATGGTCGATCGCTACGGTGACTTCGTGCGCTACCGGCCGGCCCTGACCGGCAAGACTGCCTTGCTCTGGTTCGGCCCCGCCGGGTTGCTGCTGGGCGGGCTGGTGATCATTGTCGTGATTGTCCGGCGTCGGCGCGTGCAGCGCAGCGACAGCCCGAACACGCTTTCCGTCGAAGAGCGTCAGCGCCTCGACCAACTGCTGGATAAAAACCACCCATGATTGATTTCTGGCTTGCGGCAGGCCTGCTGCTCCTGATTGCCCTGAGTTTCCTGTTGATCCCGGTATTGCGTGAGCGTCGCGCTCAGCGTGAAGAGGATCGTACCGCGCTGAACGTGGCGCTTTATGAAGAGCGCGTGGCCGAACTGCACAGCCAGCAGCAGGAAGGCGTGCTCAGTGCCGAACAGATGGACAGTGGCCGTGCCGAAGCCGCGCGCGAACTGCTGGCCGATACCGAAGGCAGCGCTAACGTGCGCACTTCGCGCCTGGGCAAGCCGCTGCCGTTGCTGGCCGCGCTGCTGGTGCCGGTACTGGGCCTGGGCCTGTACCTGCATTTTGGTGCCAGCGACAAGGTCGAGCTGACCCGGGAGTTCGCCCAGGCGCCACAGTCCATGGAGGAAATGACCCGGCGCCTGGAGCGTGCGGTAGCGGCCCAGCCGGATTCCGCCGAAGGCCTGTACTTCCTCGGCCGAACCTACATGGCCCAGGACCGGCCGGCGGACGCGGCGAAGATCTTCGAACGCACCGTGGCCCTGGCCGGGCGCCAGCCCGAGCTGCTGGGGCAATGGGCCCAGGCGCAGTACTTTGCCGACAACAAGCAATGGTCGGACAAGGTCCAGGGCCTGACCGACGAAGCCCTGAAAGCCGACCCCAATGAAGTCACCAGCCTCGGGCTGCTGGGGATCGCCGCCTTCGAAGGCGGGCGTTTCCAGGAAGCCATCGACTACTGGAAGCGCCTGCAGGCGCAACTGCCGCCGGACGACAACTCCCGCGCCGCGTTGCAGGGCGGTATCGACCGCGCCAGCGAGAAGCTGGTGGCCAGTGGCGGCAAGGTTGCCAGCGAACCTGCGGCCAAGGCTCAGGCCAAGGGCGCGGTGCTCAAGGTCAGGGTCGACCTGGCGGCCGAGCTCAAGGCCAAGGTCCAGCCGGGCGACAGCGTGTTCATCTTCGCTCGTGCCACCCAGGGCCCACCCGCGCCGCTGGCGGCCAAGCGCCTGACCGTGGCCGACTTGCCGGCCACGGTCGAGCTGGCGGATGCCGACGCGATGATGCCGCAGTTGAAACTGTCGAACTTCCCTGAAGTCCAACTGGTTGCGCGCGTGTCCCGCGCCGGCCAGCCGACGGCCGGCGAGTGGGTCGGGCGCAGCCAGCCTCTGGCCAGCAGCACCACCGCTGCCCAGCAGCTGACCATCGACAGCCCGGATCAATAATCAGAGAAGCCGCCATGACCGCCATCGCTCGTATCACCCTGTTATCACTGGTCCTGGGGTTGAGCGCATGTACGGTCCATCGGCCGGTGCCCACCAGCTCCGAGCCGATCCCGCCGGCAGGGCCGAGCACACGCCCGGCCCCGTCCACGGCGCCGGGTACGCCCAGCGCGCCGATCCCCGCCGCCAAGCCCCTGCCACGCACCTCCGCCAGCTTCGCGCCGCCACCGGGCGGGCACAGCCATTGGGATGCGCGGTTGGGGGTCTATGTGCTGGATGACCAGAGCAACACCTTCTACCGCCAGCGCACCTACTACCGCTGGAACAATGGCTGGAGCCGCTCCATCAGCCCTGACGGGCCCTGGGAAGACACCGATATCCATGGTGTGCCCGCCGGGCTTGGTCGCCAGTTCCTGTAACCCTGTCCGATAAGCGCAGAGGCGCAGGCCAGAGCCTGCGCCCGGGCTGGATTATTTAAGCCTCGGGATGCCTGGCCGATACAGCGGGGTGTTCCCGAGTATCAGCCGTTGAGCGCCCGATGAAGAATGACCTGAACAAACCCTATTTCACGCCGATGGTGTTCTGGCTTGCGCTGATCTGTGTGCTGTTGCTGGTGTATGGCTTTGGCCCGACCGAGGTGCCGGAGCTGATCTACCTGTCGCTGGAGCCGGTGTGCCTGCTGCTGGCATTCGTCTTCATGTACTACTTCTTCTGCTGGAGCCTGATCTCGGTCTTTCGCTTGGGCGAGATCGGCTGGAAGCGCGTGGACTACGCCTGGCTGCTGCTGGCGTCCCTGGCCCTGATCAGCGCCACCCAGGCGGTGCGCGTGGACTGGTTCCAGACCGACTACCAATTGGCGCAGCAGGCCCAGGCCGGGCTGCAGCGGCGTGTGGCCACGGAGATTGAGGACATGCTGGGCGCGGAGCACTGCAAGGCGGCCATCGCTCGCTACGAGCCCCAGGATGCGGCCCAGGTCAGCAGCCTGTGCGAGCGTTTTGCAGCGCTGGAGCGCACCGCGGACGGGCGCCTTTCGGTCTTGGCAGAGGTCAAGGTGCAGCAGGCGCTGGAGGATATCCGCGGCGAATACACGGCGGCTCCCATCCGCCAATGGCTGCAGGGCTTGAGTGAAAGCATCAAGGAACTGGAGCAGCAGCGGGCCGAGGTGCGGCGCCTGTACGGGTTGGTAACGGTCAGCGCTACCGAGAGGCTCTACAGCTACTTCGTGCCCTTGCTGCTGGTGATCGCCCTGGCATTGCGCGCCTCCAAGGTCACCGGCGAAGTGCTGCTCAAGGCACCACGACGGCGCAAGCTGTGGCTGATCATCAACCGCCGCGTGGTCATCGATGGCCTGGGTTTTGCCCGTGGCGCCCGGGCTCGGCTGGATGAAGCCCTGGGCAATTGGCGGGTAGCCCGTTGGGGCGTGGTGCACCTGGGCTGCGACTTCATCGGCGCCCCCGGCCCCCAGGACACCCCGGTCCCGGTCACCCCGGGCTTCTATGAAAGTGAATTCCAGCTGGCCAGCCTGGCCGACTTCGACAGCAGCGAGTTCGTCGAATGGGCCGCGACCCAGACCATCGACACTCTGTACCTGGTGGGGGAAACCGATGCCGGCCTGATCGGGCGCCTGCGGCTCTGGGGGGCGGCGGCCAATATCGAAGTCCTGGTACGCGAACGCATCTGAGGCGCTCGCTCCTGTTCAGCTTGCCTGCCCGGGCAACTCCGGGCAGGGGCAAGGGCGCCGCGCCTTTTCCTCAGGCCCGGGCCGGGCGGCGGTTGTCCCGCACCAGCAGGAAACGCATCAAGGCCAGCAGCGGGAAGGCGCTGCCCACCAGCACGATGCCCAGCCAGCCGCCATGCTCGTACACCGCACTGGCAATCGAGGAGCCAAAGGCACCGCCGATGAAGATGCTGGTCATGTACAGCGCATTCAGGCGGCTGCGGCTGTGGGCGTCGAGGGCGTACACGGCGCGCTGGCCGAGCACCATGTTCATCTGCACGCAGAAATCCAGGACCACCCCGGTCACGGCCATGCCGATCACGCTGTAGGCCGGATGCACCAGGCTGGGGATGAAGCTCAGGGCCGCCAGCAGCATGGCCAGCAGTGAGGCGATGCGGGTATGGCCGGCATCTGCCAGGCGCCCGCTGATGGGCGCGGCGATGGCGCCGATGGCGCCCACCAGGGCAAAGATCGCGATCTGGCTTTGGCTCAGGCCGTGCTGGCGCGCCAGCTCCAGCGGTGCGGCGGTCCAGAACAGGCTGAAGGTGGCGAACAGGCAACCCTGGTAGAAGGCGCGCTGGCGCAGTACCGGTTGCTGGCGCAGCAAGTTGCCCAGGGAATGCAGCAGTTGGCCATAGGTGGCGCTGTGGGCCGGCTGGCGCTTGGGAATGGTGAGCATCAGCACCAGGCTGATGGCCGCCATCAGCAGCGCCGCGGCGATGAACATCGCCCGCCAGCCGAAGTGGTCGGCCACCACGCTGGACACCGGCCGGGCCAGGAGAATCCCCAGCAGCAGGCCGCCCATGATCCCGCCCACCACCCGGCCCCGGGTTTCCTCGGGGGCCAGGTGCGCGGCCAGGGGAATCAGGATCTGCACCGACACCGAACTGAAGCCGATCAACAGCGACACCAGGAGAAAGGCATTGGGCTGCTGGATAAAGGCCGCGCCCAGCAGGCTGGCAATCGCCACCAGGGTGGTGCAGATCATCAGCCGGCGGTTTTCCAGCAAATCGCCCAGGGGCACCAGGAAGAACAGGCCCAGGGCGTAGCCGATCTGGGTCAGCGACACGATCAGGCTGGCCAGGGCGCTGGACAGGCCGAGGTCCGGGGCAATCAGCTCGATGATCGGTTGTGCGTAGTAGATGTTGGCGACTATGGCCCCGCAGCAGAAGGCGAACAGCAGCACCATGCCTCGGGTCATTGTCGCGCTGCCGGTGGGCAGAGCCTGGGTCGTGGAATTCATTGGCGATCTCTGGGGCAAGCGCAAGGAGCGAGGTCGGCAAGACCCCGTGGCAAAGCGATGGAGCGGGCCGGGTGGCAAAGGTCAGCGATCGAATGATGAAGGCCCGTTGAGTACCGGGGCGTGTCGCTGTCGAGGGGCGATGATACATTTACTTACATCCTGTTCGATAGCATGCTCATGCTCCCCCGGGGCCTTGCAGTCGACTGACGGGCTCTGTGCACCCATTGCCTTGAGGAATCCGTTCCATGAATCGGTCTTTGCCTGGTTTGTTGTGCAACCTTCAATGCCTGGCCCTGGCGTTCCTGCTGGGCAGCGCCGCGGCCCTGGCCCAGGACGCGCCGGGCATGCGCATTGGCGTACGTGGGGAGATCACCGGGGTCGGCGGCGACGTGGTGCGGGTGCACGTCAACAGTGGGGAGAATGTCAGCGTCGAGCTGACGCCCCAGACCCAGGTGCGTGCCGTGACCCTGGCCAATATCGAGGACATCAAGCCCGGCAGCTACATCGGCTCGGCGGCCATGCCCATGGCCGACGGCACCCTCAAGGCGCTGGAAGTGCATGTGTTTCCACCGCAGTTGGCCGGTACGGGTGATGGCCACCGGCCTTTCGACTTGGCTAAGGGCAGCAGCATGACCAACGGCAGCGTCGGTGACCTGGTGGTGAGCAATGGCCGTACCCTGACCGTCAACTACAAGGGCGGCCAGCAGAAGATCCTGGTGCCGGACGATGTGCCCATCGTCAACCTGACTCCCGGCGACCGCAGCCTGCTCAAGGTCGGGGTCAAGGTGGTGATGTTCGTTACCCAGAGCGATGACGGCAAACTCACCGCGCAGTCGATCTCCGCGGGCAAGGATGGGGTCGCACCGCCGATGTAGGCCGCTGCTGCACGGGTTTGCCACCAGGCGGGTGGGGGCTTGCATTGCCAAATGTTGCTGCGCGCGGGTTGCAGTGGAAGTCGGCAAAGGCTTGGTTTACGGTTTCCGGTCGTTCAATGCGCCGGGAGTGCCTTATGGAAAAGTCGACGTTCAACCCAGCCAGTGTGTTCAATTCCCTGCAATACGGTTTCAGCCAGGCGGTGGAGGTGCGCGGTGGGCGGCGCCTGCTGCTTTCCGGCCAGGTGGGTGTGGATGAGCAGGAGCGCACCGTGGGCCCGGGCCTGCGGGAGCAGACCGAGCAGGCCTTCGACAATATCGCCCGGGTCCTGGCCGAGGCGGGTGGCCGGCTGGCGGATGTGGTGATGCTGCGGATCTACATCGCCGAAGCGGCCCGCAACCAGCAGGAACACATCAGCGCAGTCTTGCTCGAACGCTTTGCTAGCCAGCCGCCGGCGTCTTCATGGATCATCGTCAGCGGGCTGTCGCTGCCAGAGTGGCTGATCGAAGTCGAGGCGGAGGCGGTGCTGGAGGAGCGCCATCAGGTCGCCGAAGCGGCGCTGTTCACTCCGGCGCGAGCCCTCTGAGCGCCATCCCTGGGGCATAAAAAAAGCGACCCCGGAGGTCGCTTTTTTCATTCACCCGTTAGGGGTCACTTGGCGTTGGTGTAGATCTGGTCGAAGATCCCGCCGTCGTTGAAGTGGGTCTTCTGCACGCTGCGCCAGTCGCCGAAGGTCTTCTCCACCGAGAGGAAGTCGACTTTCGGGAAGCGATCGGTGTACTTGGCCAGCACTTTCGGGTCCCGTGGGCGCAGGTAGTTGTTGGCGGCGATTTCCTGGCCTTCCGGCGACCACAGGTACTTGAGGTATTCCTCGGCGGCGGCGCGGGTGCCTTTCTTCTCTACCACCTTGTCCACCACCGATACCGGCGGCTCGGCTTCGGCGGACACACTCGGGTAGATCACCTCGAACTGGTCGCGACCGAATTCGCGGGCGATCATCTCCGCTTCGTTCTCGAAGGTCACCAGCACGTCGCCGATCTGGTTGGTCATGAAGGTGGTGGTGGCGGCGCGGCCACCCGTGTCGAGCACCGGCGCCTGCTTGAACAGCTTGCCGACGAAGTCCTTGGCCTTGTTCTCATCGCCGCCGTTCTTGAGCACATAGCCCCAGGCCGAGAGGTAGGTGTAGCGGCCGTTACCCGAGGTCTTGGGGTTGGGCACTATCACCTGCACGCCGTCCTTGAGCAGGTCCGGCCAGTCCTTCAGGGCCTTGGGGTTGCCCTTGCGCACGATGAACACGGTGGCCGAGGTGAACGGCGCGCTGTTGTTCGGCAGGCGGGTCACCCAGTTGTCCGGCACCAGCTTGCCGTTGTCCGCCAGGGCGTTGATGTCGGTGGCCATGTTCATGGTGATGACATCCGCCGGCAGGCCGTCGATTACCGAGCGCGCCTGTTTGCTGGAGCCGCCGAAGGACATCTGCAGGGTGATGTTCTCGTTGTGCTCGGCTTTCCAGTGTTTCTGGAAGGCGGCGTTGTAGTCCTTGTAGAAGTCGCGCATCACGTCGTAGGAAACGTTGAGCAGGGTCGGTGCGGCCTGGGCGACGCTGCCCAGGGCCAGGCCGGCGGCCAGTAGCGAGGCGCTGAAGAGTTTTTTCACTGCACATTCCTTTTGTTCGAGAGTGAAGGCAATTTGCCGCCGACTATAGCCGGGGCGCTATATCTCTTTAAAGATTAAAAAGTACTTTGCTTATTCCAGTTTCCTGAATAGCGCATTGCCGCAGCGGGAACAGAAGGCCGCGGCGGGTTCGTGGGTGTTCTTGCGGCACACCGGGCAGTCGTGCTTGAGCTGCTCGCCGCGCATGGCGCTGGCCAGTTCCGCGGTGAAGATCCCGGTGGGCACGGCGATGATCGAGTAACCGGTGATCATCACCATGGACGAGATCACCTGGCCGATCACGGTCTTGGGCACGATGTCGCCGTAGCCCACGGTGGTCAGGGTGACGATGGCCCAGTAGATGCCCTTGGGAATGCTGGTGAAACCGTGCTCCGGGCCTTCGACCACGTACATCAGGGTGCCGAACACCGTGACCAGGGTGCAGACGCTGAGCAGGAACACCAGGATCTTCTGCTTGCTGCCGCGCAGGGCGTCCAGCAGGTAGTGGGCCTGCTTGAGGTAGGGCGCCAGCTTGAGCACGCGAAAGATCCGCAGCATGCGGATGATGCGGATGATCAGCAGGTATTGGGCGTCGCTGTAATACAGGGCGAGGATCCCCGGAACGATCGCCAGCAGGTCCACCAGGCCATAGAAGCTGAAGGCATAGCGCAGCGGCCGGGGGGAGCAGTACAGGCGCAGCCCGTACTCGATGGCGAAGATCAGGGTGAAACCCCATTCGATGTAGGCCAGGACGTTGGCGTAGTTGCGATGGACCTCGTCGATGCTGTCGAGGATCACGATCACCAGGCTGGCGAGGATGATCAGCAGCAGGGTGCTGTCAAAGCGCCTCCCCGCCACCGTATCGGTCTGGAAGATCATTACGTAGAGGCGCTGCCGCCAGTTGTCGCTGTTGCCCATGGAAATCGCCTGAATCGAAAGTCAGCGAAGCCTAGGGGGATTTGCCGGGGGAACGCAAGGCGCGTCGCCCCGCACGTTGCGGCCCAACATCCGGTCGACGGTGTGCACCAGCCAGCAGGCCAGGACAAAGGGTGCGGTCAGGGGCGCAAGACCCAGGGCGACCAGCCCCGGGCTGATCAGCAGTGCCAGCAGCATCCCCAGCAGCGGCCGCCAGGGGTGCCGGGCCTGCTGGCCCAGGGCCAGGGCGACCAGGGCGCAGTTGTAGCCGCCCAGGCCCTGCAGGGCCTGGGCATGCTCTTGCTGCAGCAGGGCAAAGAGCAGGCCGCAGGCGGAGCCGAACAGGGCCCAGGCTGCCGCGCGGCGGCTGGCCAGCAGCAGGCCGAGCAGAATCAGCAGGCCGGCCAGGGGCTGGCCGAGGAACATGATCTGCCCCAGGCCCTGGAACAGCCCACCCAGCAGGTTCGCCAGGGACAGCCCGGGCACGCCCTGGGTGGCCGCGGGCAGCGGCTCGATCAGGCTCAGCAGCAGCCAGCCGAGGCCGACGAAGGGTGCAGTGTAGGCCGGCAGGCTGGCGGGGTTGCGGGCACGTTTGAGCCATTGCTGGGTAATGATCGCGCTGAGGCCGCCGGCGGCGATGATCAGCGGCGGCAGCAATACCGACCAGGGCAGGTACAGGCCCAGCAGCAGGCCCAGCAATACGCCGTTGTAGCTGAACAGCCCGGCCTGGCGGTCGGCCTTGGCGTACCCCCGGCGTTGCGCGGTCAGCAGCCCGGCCAGGGCTCCCAGCAGGGCAGCGCCGAGCAGTGCCGGGGCACTGACCAGGATCGCCAGCAGGCACAGCAGGCCGCACAGCGGATGGCGCTGGAGAAAGATCTGACTGAAGCCGTTAAGCAGGGCAGTGGCCCAGTCGGGGCAGAAGGCATTGAAAGACTGTGAAGGCATGATGCAAATCAGTGGGGCGGCCCCTGGGCGAGGGTTGCGCCGACAGCCCAGGCCTCCTCTGCGGGAGGCTCTGGCCGGTCAGCGGCGCCATGGGCTGCGGGTCAGAGAAGGGTTTCGACGCGCAACGAATTGGTGGTGCCCGGCTGGCCGAACGGCACACCGGTGGTGATCACCACGGTGTCGCCGCGCTTGGCCAGGCCCTGGGCCTGGGCGATTTCCAGGGCCGTGGCACACACCTCGTCGACCTGGCGCAGCCGGTCGTTGACCACCGAATGCACGCCCCAGGCCACTGTCAGGCGGCGAGCAGTGGCAAGGTTCGGCGTCAGGTTGAGGATCGGCACCGAAGGCCGCTCGCGGGCGGCGCGCAGGGTCGAACTGCCGGATTCGCTGTAGTTCACCAGCACCGCCACCGGCAGGATGCTGCACACCCGGCGGATCGCACAGCTGATGGCGTCCGAGACCGTGGCCTCGGCCTGGGGCCGGCTGACGTCCAGTTGGGTCTGGTAGTCCGGGCCGGTTTCCACCTGGCGGATGATCTTGCTCATCATCTGCACGGCCTCCAGCGGGTATTCGCCGGAAGCGGTTTCCGCCGACAGCATCACGGCGTCCGCACCCTCGGCCACGGCGTTGGCGACGTCGGTGACCTCGGCCCGGGTCGGCGCAGGGGAGAAACGCATGGATTCGAGCATTTGGGTGGCCACCACCACCGGCTTGCCCAGCTGGCGGCAGGTGCTGATGATGTTTTTCTGGATCTGCGGCACGCTTTCTGCCGGTACTTCTACCCCCAGGTCGCCCCTGGCCACCATGATCGCGTCGCTCAGCTCGGCGATTTCCCGCAGTTGGGTGACGGCCGAAGGCTTCTCGATCTTGGCCATCAGGTAGGCCTTGTCGCCGATCAGCGCACGGGCTTCACGGATGTCTTCCGGGCGCTGCACGAAGGACAGGGCCACCCAGTCCACCCCCAGTTCCAGGCCGAAGCTCAGGTCGCGACGGTCCTTGGCCGTCAGCGGGCTGAGGTCGAGCACCGCCTGGGGCACGTTGACCCCCTTGCGGTCCGACAGCTCACCGCCATTGAGCACGGTGGTCTCGATGGCGTCGGCGTGCTTGGCGATCACCCGCAGGCGCAGCTTGCCGTCGTCCAGCAGCAGGTCCATGCCCGGCTCCAGGGCGGCGATGATCTCCGGGTGCGGCAGGCTGACCCGCTGGGCGTTGCCCGGGGTCGCGTCGAGGTCCAGGCGCAGGGCCTGGCCGCGCACCAGTTGCACCTTGCCCTCGGCGAAGGTGCCGACCCGCAGCTTCGGCCCTTGCAGATCCATGAGGATGCCCAGGGGGTAGTTCAGTTCGCGCTCTACCTGGCGGATCCATTCGTAGCGCTGGGCGTGGTCGGCATGGGCGCCGTGGCTGAAATTGAGCCGGAAGATGTTCACCCCGGCTTGCACCAGCTCACGGATGTCCTCGATGCCGTCGATGGCCGGGCCCAGGGTGGCGAGGATTTTGACCTTCTTGTCAGGCGTCATGTTTGGGGTTCTCGAGAATCAGGATGGCGCGGAAGTCGTTGACGTTGGTGCGGGTCGGCTCGGTGACGATCAGGTCCCCCAGCGCCGCGAAGTAGCCATAGCCGTTGTTGTTGTCCAGCTCGTCGCTGGCGCTCAGGCCCAGGGCCGCGGCGCGGGCGTAGCTGTCCGGGGTCATGATGGCCCCGGCATTGTCCTCGGAACCGTCGATGCCGTCAGTGTCGCCGGCCAGGGCATAGATGCCCGGGTAGCCCTTGAGGCTGTCGGTGAGGCTCAGGAGGAACTCCGCGTTGCGCCCGCCACGGCCATTGCCGCGCACGGTGACCGTGGTTTCACCGCCGGAGAGGATCACGCAGGGCGCCGCCAGGGGCTGGCCGTGCAGGGCGACCTGGCGGGCGATGCCGGCGTGGACCTTGGCCACCTCCCGGGATTCGCCCTCCAGGTCGCCGAGGATCAGTGGGCTGAAGCCGGCCTGGCGAGCCTTCACGGCCGCCGCCTCAAGGGACTGCTGGGGCCGGGCGATCAGCTGGAAGTGGCTGCGCGCCAGGCACGGGTCACCGGGCTTGACGGTTTCCGACTCGGGGCTCTGCAGCCAGCTGCGGACCGCGGCCGGTACGTCGATGCCATAGCGCTTGAGAATCGCCAGGGCCTCGGCCGAGGTGCTGGGGTCGGCCACGGTGGGGCCGGAGGCGATGACCGTGGCCAGGTCGCCGGGTACATCGGAAATCGCATAGGTGTAGACCGTGGCCGGCCAGCAGGCCTTGGCCAGGCGTCCACCCTTGATCGCCGAGAGGTGCTTGCGCACGCAGTTCATCTCGCCGATGGTGGCGCCGGATTTGAGCAGGGCCTTGTTGATGGCCTGCTTGTCCGCCAGGGTGATGCCGGCGGCTGGCAGGGCCAGCAGCGCCGAACCGCCACCGGACAGCAGGAAGATCACCCGATCCTGTTCCGACAGGTTGCTGACCAGTTCCAGCACGCGCTTGGCCACGGCCAGGCCGGCGGCGTCGGGTACCGGGTGGGCGGCTTCGACCACTTCGATCTTGGTGCAGGGGGCGCCGTGGCCGTAGCGGGTGACCACCAGCCCGGAGACTTCGCCCTGCCAGCTGCGCTCGACCACCTGGGCCATGGCCGCGGCGGCCTTGCCGGCGCCGATGACGATGACGCGGCCGCTGCGGTCGCTGGGGAGATGGGCTTGCAGAACCTGTTGCGGGTGGGCGGCGTCGATGGCTGTGGCGAACAGCTCACGGAGGAATTTTTGCGGATCGACCGACATGGCGGGCTCCCGGATTTCTTGTTATGGGGGGCTTGAAACGGGTGTAGCCGCCACCTCAGGCGGCGGCAAGGTCAGCAGGGCCTGTCCCTGGCCCGCCGTGAGGCGTTTCCTGCGAACCTTGGCGCAGCCTGCGGCAGCGGCTACGGATGCTGCTTATTTCTTCTCGCGGATCGAGAAGTTGGCCATGTGTTCCAGGCCCTTGATCAGGGCGGAGTGGTCCCAGTTGGCGCCACCGATGGCGGTGCAGGTGCTGAACACTTGCTGGGTGTTGGCGGTGTTGGGCAGGTTGATGCCCAGCTCGCGGGCACCGCTCAGGGCCAGGTTCAGGTCCTTCTGGTGCAGGTTGATGCGGAAGCCCGGGTCGAAGGTGCCCTTGATCATCCGCTCGCCGTGCACTTCGAGGATCTTCGAGGAAGCGAAGCCACCCATCAGTGCTTCACGCACCTTGGCCGGGTCGGCGCCGTTCTTCGAGGCGAACAGCAGGGCTTCGGCCACGGCCTGGATGTTCAGGGCGACGATGATCTGGTTGGCCACCTTGGCAGTCTGGCCGTCACCGTTGCCACCCACCAGGGTGATGTTTTTGCCCATGCTCTGGAACAGCGGCAGGGCACGTTCGAAGGCCTGGCTGTCGCCACCGACCATGATGCTCAGGGTGGCGGCCTTGGCCCCGACTTCACCGCCGGACACCGGGGCGTCCAGGTACTGGGCGCCGGTTTCGTTGATCTTGGCGGCGAAGGCCTTGGTAGCGGTGGGCGAGATCGAGCTCATGTCGATGACGATCTTGCCCTTGCCGATCCCGGCGGCCACGCCGTCGGCACGCAGCAGCACGTCTTCGACCTGGGGGGTATCGGGGACCATGATGATGACGAACTCGGCTTCCTGGGCGACGTCCCGGGGCGAGGCCAGGGCGATGGCGCCGGCGGCGATCAGGTCGGCCGGAGCCTTGCCGTGGTGTTCCGAGAGCAGCAGGCTGTGACCGGCCTTCTGCAGGTTGGCGGCCATTGGGTGGCCCATGATGCCGGTGCCGATAAATCCGATTTTAGCCATGATAAAAATCCTCTATTCAACGGGACCTTGTGGGCGCTGGCTGGCCAGCGAAGGCGGTCTTGCGGGCCTCTTCGCCGGCAAGCCGGCTCCTACGCAGGTACAGGTTCAGATTGCGTTGTGGGTTTTCAGCCAGCCAAGGCCGGCTTCAGTGGTGGTCAGCGGCTTGTACTCGCAACCGACCCAGCCCTGGTAGCCGATGCGGTCCAGGTGCTCGAAGAGGAAGCGGTAGTTGATCTCGCCGGTGCCCGGCTCGTTGCGCCCGGGGTTGTCCGCCAGCTGGATGTGGTTGATCTGGCCCAGGTGGTTGGCCATGGTCCGCGCCAGGTCTCCCTCCATGATCTGCATGTGGTAGATGTCGTACTGCAGGTACAGGTTGTCGCTGCCCACCTGCTCGCGAATCGACAGCGCCTGGGCGGTATTGTTGAGGTAGAAGCCGGGAATGTCGCGGGTGTTGATGGCTTCCATCACCAGCTTGATGCCCACGGCCTGGAGCTTGTCGGCGGCGTACTTGAGGTTGGCGACCAAGGTCTTTTCCACCAGGGCTTCATCGGCGCCCTGTGGGCGGATGCCTGCCAGGCAGTTGATCTGGGTATTGCCCAGGACCTGGGCGTAGGCAATGGCCAGGTCGACCCCGGCGCGGAACTCCTCGACCCGGTCGGGCAGGCAGGCGATACCGCGTTCACCCTTGGCCCAGTCGCCGGCCGGCAGGTTGAACAGCACCTGGCTCAGGCCGTGGGCGTCAAGTTGCGCCTTGATTTCGGCAGAGCTGAATTCGTAGGGGAACAGATATTCGACGCCGCTGAAGCCGGCATCGGCGGCCGCCTTGAAGCGGGCGAGGAAGTCCTGTTCGGTGAACAGCATGGACAGGTTGGCAGCAAAGCGCGGCATGGTGGTCTCCTGTGGTTCGGTCAAGCCTGGGGCTGGCGCCAGGGGGCGGGCGGCCCGGGCGCTACCTCTGGCGGGAGGGGGCGCCCGGGGCCCGGCCGGTGCCAGCGGCCAGGGGTATCAGTCGAGCAGGGAAATCGCGGTAGGGGCGTCGTTGCCCACCAGCGCCAGGTCTTCGAACTCGTTGACTGCGTTGATTTCGGTGCCCATGGAAATGTTAGTCACGCGCTCCAGGATGATTTCCACCACCACCGGCACCTTGAAGGTCTGGAGCATTTCCTGGGCCTGGCGCAGGGCCGGCTGGATGTCCTTGGGTTCGAACACCCGCAGGGCCTTGCAACCCAGGCCTTCGGCAACGGCCACGTGGTCGACGCCATAGCCGTTGAGTTCCGGCGCGTTGAGGTTGTCGAAGGACAGCTGCACGCAGTAGTCCATGTCGAAACCGCGCTGGGCCTGGCGGATCAGCCCCAGGTAGGAGTTGTTCACCACCACGTGGATGTACGGCAGGTTGAACTGCGCGCCCACCGCCAGTTCTTCGATCATGAACTGGAAGTCGTAGTCGCCGGACAGCGCCACCACCTGGCGGTTCGGGTCGGCCTTGACCACGCCCAGGGCAGCGGGGATGGTCCAGCCCAACGGGCCGGCCTGGCCGCAGTTGATCCAGTGGCGTGGCTTGTAGACGTGGAGGAACTGCGCGCCGGCAATCTGCGACAGGCCGATGGTGCTGACGTAGCAGGTGTCCTTGCCGAATACCTGGTTCATTTCTTCGTACACGCGTTGCGGCTTGACCGGCACGTTGTCGAAGTGGGTCTTGCGGTGCAGGCTGGCCTTGCGCTGCTGGCAGTCATGCAGCCAGGCGCTGCGATCCTTGAGCTTGCCGGCGGTCTGCCATTCGCGGGCCACCTCCAGCAATACGGTCAGGGCGCTGCCAGCATCGGAAACGATGCCCAGGTCCGGGGTGAAGACACGGCCGATCTGGGTCGGTTCGATGTCCACGTGGATGAACTTGCGGCCTTCGGTGTAGACGTCCACCGAACCGGTGTGGCGGTTGGCCCAGCGGTTGCCGATGCCCAGCACGGTGTCGGACTTGAGCAGGGTGGCATTGCCGTAGCGATGGGAGGTCTGCAGGCCGACCATGCCCACCATCTGTGGGTGATCGTCAGGGATGGTGCCCCAGCCCATCAGGGTCGGGATCACCGGAATGCCGGTCAGTTCGGCGAACTCTACCAGCAGCTCGCTGGCGTCGGCGTTGATCACGCCGCCACCGGCCACCAGCAATGGACGTTCGGCCTGGTCCAGCAGGGCCAGAACCTTTTCCGCCTGCAGGCGGGTCGCCGCCGGCTTGGCCAGGGGCAGGGGCTGGTAGGCGTCGATGTCGAATTCGATTTCCGCCATCTGCACGTCGAACGGCAGGTCGATCAGCACCGGGCCGGGACGGCCGGAGCGCATTTCATAAAAGGCTTTCTGGAAGGCGTAGGGCACCTGGCCCGGTTCCAGCACGGTGGTGGCCCATTTGGTCACCGGCTTGACGATGCTGGTGATGTCCACGGCCTGGAAGTCTTCCTTGTGCAGGCGGGCGCGGGGGGCCTGACCGGTGATGCAGAGAATCGGGATGGAGTCGGCCGAGGCGCTGTACAGGCCGGTGACCATGTCGGTGCCGGCGGGGCCGGAAGTGCCGATGCATACGCCGATGTTACCGGCCTTGGTGCGGGTGTAGCCCTCGGCCATGTGCGAGGCGCCTTCGACGTGGCGAGCGAGCACGTGATCGATGCCACCGACCTTCTGCAGCGCGGAATACAGCGGGTTGATGGCGGCACCCGGGATGCCAAAAGCGGTATCGACCCCTTCACGGCGCATCACCAGAACGGCGGCTTCGATTGCTCTCATTTTGCTCATGGTTTTGTGCCTCTTGCGTTTTGTAATTGTATACAAGTGGTTTTGCGCAAAGTGTATTCACGGCGGATGGCGCAGGTCAATCCATTTTCTTGAGCGGCAGCGGCTTTCATCAAAGCCCCGATAAACCGGCGTCCTTTTGTCGCAGGGGCTGCCTTTCGCGAATTATTGTATACAAAAAATAAATTCATTGTGTTCTATTTGTTGTATCGGACTTCTCCTACAAGAAGCTTCCCCAGGCTTTCTCAATAACAAGATAAGGACGGCACCCATGAGCGCTTTAACCTTGAAAGTCGCAGTCAACCTGGCCAACCAGGCCATCAACGCGGGGCGCAAGATCAATGCGGCGCCGCTGACCATCGCGGTGCTGGATGCCGGCGGGCACCTGGTGACCCTGCAACGGGAGGACGGCGCTAGCCTGCTGCGCCCGCAGATCGCCATCGGCAAGGCCTGGGGGGCGGTGGCCCTGGGCAAGGGCTCGCGCCTGCTGGCCCTGGACGCGCAGCAGCGCCCGGCCTTCATCGGCGCATTGAACGGTCTGGGGCAGGGCAGCGTGGTACCTGCGCCGGGGGGGGTGTTGATTCGGGATCAGGCAGGGGCAGTGATTGGGGCGATCGGCATCAGTGGCGATACCTCGGACATCGATGAGCAGTGCGCCATCAGCGCGATCGAAGCCCAGGGCCTGGCGGCGGACGCTGGCGTCAGCGCATAGCCCTCGACCTCGCGGGCCCGGCCTGTAGCCACTGCCGAGCCCGCGAGGCTGCGAAAAGCCGCGCAGGATCTTGATTGAAACTATTGCGCCCTTGCGGGCCGGGAAACAAACCAGAAAGTACCGAAACGCTATCAGCGATCCAGTTCACAGCCCTTGAGCACCAACCGGATGATGGTCTGCGCCGCAGCTTCGTAGTCGTCCTCGTCGAGCTTGGTCTTGCCGGTGACCACCGAGATCTGCCAGTCGAAGTCGGCGTAGGTCTGGGTCGCGGCCCAGATGCTGAACATCAGGTGGTTGGGGTCGAGCGGGGCGATCAGGCCGCGATCGATCCAGGTCTGGATGCACTCGATGTTGTGCTTGGCCTGGGCGTTGAGCTGTTCTACCTGCTCCGGGCTCAGGTGCGGCGCGCCATGCATGATCTCGCTGGCAAAGACCTTGGAAGCGAAGGGCAGGTCGCGGGAGATGCGGATCTTCGAGCGGATGTAGCCGCTGAGCACTTCGCTGGGCACGCCATCGGCATTGAACGGGGTGGAGGCCTGGAGGATGGGTTCGATGATGCTTTCCAGCACCTCGCGATAGAGGTTTTCCTTGGACTTGAAGTAGTAGTAGACGTTGGGTTTGGGCAACCCGGCCTTGGCGGCGATGTCGCTGGTCTTGGTCGCCGCAAAGCCCTTGTCGGCAAACTCTTCACTGGCGGCCCGCAGGATCAGTTCTTTATTGCGCTCGCGGATGGTGCTCATAAACCAGGGGATTCCTTGCCTGTTCGGGCGGTTGCGCATGGTAGCACCGGCCTTGTACGAGGCTCAAGAATGCCGGCTCGGGCCCGGTTTTCCTGCACTTGGGCGGATTTGCCTGTCCCGTGGCTGAACGAAAATACGCATCGGCGGGCGCCCCAGAGGGCGGCTGCTAGAGTTCAGGGCAGTGCTTGGCTCGCCGGCCTGTGATCAGCCTGTGGTGGGGCGTTCATCGCGCTGCGCAACCGGGTCCGGACCCGCCTGAATCGGATGCTCGCTCGTGGACAAAGGCAGACGCGGCAAAGTTTCTCTGTGGCTCATCCTCTTGGCACTGGCAGCTCTGGCCCTGGGGCTGTGGTTCTACCTGTCCGGCCCGCGGCACCCGGTCAAGCCGGCACCCGTGGGGGAGCCGGTGGTGGCGGTGGCGGTGCAGTTGCAGGATGTGCCGGTCTACATCGATGCCCTGGGCACGGTGACGCCGACCCGCAGCGTGACGGTGATCACCCAGGTGGACGGGATTCTTTCCAGCGTCGAGTTCAAGGAAGGCCAGCCTGTGCGCAAGGGCCAGGTCATCGCGCGGATCGATGATCGCGCGCTCAAGGCGCAGTTGGCCCAGGCCCGGGGCGTGCTGGCCCATGATCAGGCGGTGCTGGACAACGCCCGGCGCGACCTGGCCCGCTACCGCGAACTGATCAAGGCCGGTTCGGTCAGCCAGCAGACCCTCGACACCCAGGTTTCCACGGTGCAGCAACAGGCCGGCACCGTGGCTGCCGACCAGGGCAGCGTGCAGAACCTGGAAGTGCAGTTGAGCTACTGCACCATCATCTCGCCGGTGGACGGCGTGGTCGGGCTGCGCCTGGTGGACCCGGGCAACTACGTGACCACCGCCAGCACCACCGGGATCGTGGTGATCACCCAGATGGAGCCGGCCGAGGTGGTGTTCGCGGTGCCCGAGGATGACCTGGGGGCGATCAGCCAGGCCATGGCCAAGGGGCCAGTGCCGGTACTCGCCTATGACCGCAACAAGCACAACCTGCTGGCCAGCGGCAGCCTGCTGGCGCTGGACAATCAGGTCAACACCAGTACCGGGACCATCAACGTCAAGGCTCGCTTCGAGGGGGCGGGCAAGGCCCTGTTTCCCAATCAGTTCGTCAACGCCAGGCTCAGGGCCGACACCCTGACGCAGGTGCCGGTGGTGCCCACCCGGGCCATTCAGCATGGCAGCAAGGGCGACTTCGTGTTCGTCGTTGAGGGCAGCACCAAGGCCAGCCTGCGCAACATCAAGAGCGGGCCGGCCAGCGGCGAGGTCACGGCGGTGCTGGACGCCGGGGTCAAGGCTGGCGAGCAGGTGATTACCGAGGGCGCGGACAAGCTGGACAACGGCTCGGCCATCAAAGTCGTGGCTCAATAGGCCGGCGCCGATGAACGTCTCGCGCCCCTTTATCGAACGACCGGTGGCCACCACCTTGTTGATGGTGGCGGTGCTGTTGCTGGGCCTGCTGGGCTATCACCTGCTGTCGGTCTCGGCCCTGCCGGAAGTCGATTACCCCACCATCCAGGTCTACACCCAGTACCCGGGGGCCAGCCCGGAGGTGATCAGTTCGTCGATCACCGCACCCCTGGAGCGCCAGCTGGGGGAGATGCCGGGGCTCAAGTCCATGAGTTCCACCAGCTCCAACGGTGCTTCGGTGCTCACCTTGCAATTCGACCTGGCGCTGTCCCTGGATGTGGCCGAGCAGGAGGTGCAGGCGTCGATCAACGCCGCGGGCACCTTCCTGCCGAGCAACCTGCCTTACCCGCCGGTGTACAGCAAGGTCAACCCGGCGGACGCGCCGGTGCTGACCCTGTCCCTGACCTCCGACGTGCTGCCCCTGACCAAGGTCGAGGACCTGGCCGACACCCGCCTGGCGCAGAAGATCTCGCAGATCTCCGGGGTCGGCCTGGTGACCATCAGCGGCGGCCAGCGCCCGGCGGTGCGGGTCGAGGCCAATACCTCGGCGCTGAACAACCTGGACCTGTCCCTGGATGACCTGCGCACGGCCCTGGGCACCGCCAACGTCAACCAGGCCAAGGGCAATATCGACGGGCGCTACCAGGCCTATTCCATCGGTGCCAACGACCAGTTGCAGTCGGCGCAGGAGTACCGCGACCTGGTGATCGCCTACAAGAACGGCGCGCCGATTCGCCTGGCGCAGATCGCCAGTTCCGTGCAGGGCCCGGAAAACCCGCATCAGGCCGCCTGGACCAACAGCACGCCATCCATCGTTCTGAACATCCAGCGCCAGCCCGGGGCCAACGTCATCGACGTGGTGGACCGGGTCCAGCAACTCTTGCCCAAGCTGCGGGCCAGCCTGCCGGGCACCCTCAAGGTCGAGGTGCTCACCGACCGGACCCAGACCATCCGCGCTTCGGTCACCGACGTGCAGTTCGAACTGGCGGTGGCGGTGCTGCTGGTGGTGCTGGTGATCTTCCTGTTCCTGCGCAACGTCGCGGCCACCCTGATTCCTGCGGTGACCGTGCCCCTGACCCTGGTGGGCACCCTGGCGGTGGCCTATGCGCTGGGCTTTTCCCTGAACAACCTGACCCTGATGGCCCTGACCATCGCCATCGGTTTCGTGGTGGACGATGCCATCGTCATGATCGAGAACATCACCCGCTACATCGAGGCGGGCGAGCCACCCTTGCAGGCAGCGCTCAAGGGCGCGGAGCAGATCGGCTTCACCATCATCTCGCTGTCGGTGGCGCTGATCGCGGTGATGATCCCGCTGCTGTTCATGGGCGATGTGGTGGGCCGGCTGTTTCGCGAGTTCGCCATGACCGTGGCGGTGACCATCGTGATCTCGGCGCTGATCTCCCTGACCCTGACGCCAATGATGTGCGCGCGCATGCTCAAGAGTCGCCACCAGGAGCGCCGCGCGGATTTCTTCGACCGTATCAACCGGCATTATGTGCGCGGCCTGGACTGGGTGCTGGCCCACCGCACCCTGACCCTGCTGTCGGTGATGCTCACGGCGGTGCTGACCCTGGCGACCCTGATGATCATGCCCAAGGGCTTTTTCCCCGAGCAGGACACCGGGCTGATCCAGGGCATCTCCCAGGCGGCGCCGAGTATTTCCTTCCAGCAGATGCAGGAACAGCAGCAACGCCTGGCGGCGCGTATTCTCAAGGATCCGGCGGTAGAGAGCCTGTCGTCCTTCGTCGGCATCGACCAGACCAACCCCACCCTCAACCAGGGCAACCTGCTGATCAACCTCAAGCCCCACGGGCAGCGCGACAGCAGCGCGGTGGTGATCCGCCGGCTGGCCGATGCCAACGCCGATGACGCCGGGATACGCCTGTACCTGCACGGGGTCCAGGACCTGACCCTGGATGCCACGGTGTCTACCACCAGCTACCGCCTGGGCCTGCAGGCCACCGACCCGGACCTGCTGGAGCTGTGGACCGGCAAGATGCTGGCGGCGCTGAAGCAGGATCCGATGTTCACCGATGTGCAGAGCCAGGCGATGCAGTTCGGCAACCAGATCCAGCTGAACTTCGACCGCGCCACCGCCTCGCGCCTGGGCATCACTCCCCAGGCCATCGACGATGTGCTCTACGACGCCTTTGGCCAGCGCCAGGTGTCGACCATCTATACCCAGCTCAACCAGTATCACGTGGTCATGGCCACCGACCGGCCACCGCGTAATCTGGCGGACCTGCTCACCGGGCTCTACGTGAACATCCCCGGCGGCGGGGTGGCGCCGCTGTCCAGCATGGCCACCCAGCAGGTGCAGCGGGCGCCGCTGACCATCAACCGCCTGGGGCAGTTTCCCTATGCCGATGTCTCGTTCAACCTCGCCCCCGGGCAGAGCCTGGGAGCGGCGGTGACCCGGCTGCAACAGATCGAGGCCCGGGTCGGCCTGCCGGCCTCGGTGCAGGCGTCGCTGGAAGGGGCGGCGGCGACCTTCGAGGCTTCGCTGTCGAACCAGGTGTTCCTGGTGCTGGCGGCGATCGTGGTGGTGTACCTGATGCTGGGGGTTCTCTACGAGAGTTTCGTGCACCCGGTGACCATTCTCTCGACCCTGCTCTCGGCGGCCCTGGGCGCCTTGCTGGCGCTGCTGATCACCGGGACCCAGTTCGACATCATCGGCCTGATCGGCATCGTGCTGCTGATCGGCATCGTCATGAAGAACGGCATCATGATGGTGGACTTCGCCCTTGAGCTGGCGCGCAAGGGCGGCCTGACGCCACTGGCGGCGATCCGCCAGGCGGCGGAGCTGCGTTTTCGGCCGATCCTGATGACCAGCATGGCCTCGCTGTTCGGCGCGGTGCCCCTGGCCCTGGGCACCGGCATCGGCTCGGAACTGCGCCACCCGCTGGGTATCGCGATCATCGGCGGCCTGTTGCTCAGCCAGTTGCTGACGCTGTTTTCCACCCCGGTGATCTTCCTCGCCATGCACGGCCTGGGCGAGCGGCTGGCAGGGCGCCGCAGTGGCAGGGAGGGCGACGGGGAAGGGCCGCAGGGGATCGGCGATGAACCTTAGCGCGCCGTTCATCCAGCGCCCCATCGCCACCACGTTGCTCGCCGCCGGACTGGCGCTGTTCGGCATCCTGGCCTTCAAACTGCTGCCGGTGGCGCCACTGCCGGAGGTGGACTTTCCCACCATCAGCGTGCGTGCCTCTCTGCCGGGGGCCGACCCGCACACCGTCGCCAGCTCGGTGGCCACGCCCCTGGAACGGCAGTTCGGGCAAATCGCCGGGGTTACCCAGATGACCTCGTCGAGCACCCTGGGGGCGACCCGGATCAACCTGCAATTGGACCTCAACCGTGACATCGACGGTGCCGCCCGGGACGTGCAGGCAGCGATCAACGCTGCGCGTACCAACCTGCCCAGTGACCTCTCCGGCAACCCCACTTACCGCAAGGTCAACCCGGCCGACTCGCCGATCCTGATCATCAGCCTGACCTCCGATAGCGCCTCGCCGGGGCAGATGTACGACGTGGCCTCGACCTTGCTGGAGCAGCGGCTGTTGCAGACCACCGGAGTCGGCGATGTGACTGTCGGCGGAGGCGCCCTGCCGGCGGTGCGGGTCGAGCTCAACCCGGACCGGCTCAATCACTACGGGGTCAGCCTGGAGCAGGTGCGCCAGGTGATCGCCGCAGCCAACGTCAACCTGCCCAAGGGCTCGATCATCCTCGGCCAGCAGAACCATGTGCTCGGCGCCAACGACCAGCTGTACCAGAGCGCCGACTACGCCGACCTGGTGGTCAAGCAGAACAACGGCAGCCTGGTGCGCATCGCCGACCTGGGCTACGTCCACGAGGACGTCGAGGACCTGCGCAACTTCGGCCTGTTCAACGGCAAGCCGGCGGTGCTGCTGGTGATCTTCAAGCAGCCGGGGGCCAACGTCATCGACACCGTGGATGCGGTAAAGGCCGAGCTGCCGTTTCTCCAGGAGTCGATCCCGGCCTCGATCCGCCTGAATATCCTGATGGACCGCACCACCACCATCCGTGCCTCGCTGCGGGACGTGGAACTGAGCCTGATCGCCTCGATCGTGCTGGTGACCCTGGTGACCTTCGCTTTCTTCCGCGACTGGCGCAGCACCCTGGTGCCGGCCATCGTCGTGCCGCTGTCGCTGCTGGGCACCTTTGGCGCCATGTATTTTCTGGGCTACAGCCTGAACAACCTGTCACTGATGGCCCTGACCATTTCCACCGGGTTCGTGGTGGATGACGCCATCGTCGTGGTGGAAAACATCATGCGCCACCTGGAGCGGGGCGAATCGCGGCTGCAGGCAGCGCTGGCCGGGGCCCGGGAAGTGGGCTTCACCGTGCTCAGCATCAGCGTGTCGCTGGTGGCGGTGTTCATTCCGCTGCTGTTGATGGGGGGCATCGTCGGGCGTCTGTTCCGCGAGTTCTCGGTGTCGCTGTCGGTGTCCATCGGCATCTCGATGCTGATCTCGCTGACGGTGACGCCGATGCTCTCCAGCGTGCTGCTGCGCACCCGGCAGAAGGCACCCGAAGGCGCCGAGACCGTGGATTCGCCGGTGCACCGCTTCTATGACCGGACCCTGGGCTGGGTCATCGGCCATTCACGGCTGATGGGCCTGGTGACGGTGCTGGTGATCCTGCTCGCCGGTGTGCTCTACGTGCTGGTACCCAAGGGGTTCTTTCCCCAGGAGGACACCGGACGCTTGTCCGGCAGCATCCTGGCGGCCCAGAGCATTTCCTACGACGCCATGCAGAAGGATTTCATGGAGATCAACCGCAAGGTCATGCAGAACCCCAATATCGACACGGTCGGCGGCTTTGTCGGGGGTGGGGGCGGCGGTGGCGGGGCGATCAACAGTGCGCAACTGTTCATTGCCCTCAAGCCCCTGAACCAGCGCCACGACAGCGCCGACCAGGTGATCGCGCAGATCCGTCGGACCCTGGGCGACATGCCCGGTACCCGGCTGTACCTGCAATCGGTACAGGACATCACCGTGGGCGGACGCCAGAGCGGCGCGCAGTACCAATACACCCTGACCGCCGATGACCAGGCCGACCTCGATGAATGGGTGCCCAAGGTGGTAGCGGTGCTGCGCGGCTTGCCCCAGCTCAAGGATCTGAATACCGACCAGCAGGACAACAGCCTGCTGGCCAATGTCCAGGTCAACCGCGACACCGCGGCGCGCCTGGGCGTAAGCATGGCGGCCATCGACCAGACGCTGTACGACGCCTTCGGCCAGCGCCAGGTATCGACCCTGTACCGGGCAGCCAACCAATACCATGTGGTGATGGAGATCGCTCCGCAGTACTGGACCGATCCTTCGACCCTGAACTCGATCTACTTGCCCACCGGGGCGGTGGCCAGCGGCAAGGGCGGCGCGGCAAGCCCGGATCTGGCGGCCAAGGCGCAACAGACCTTGATTCCGCTGTCGTCGGTGGCCCAGCTGTCGGTGCAGCGCACGGCCATTGCCATCAGCCACCAGGGCACATTTCCGGCTGTGACCGCTTCGTTCAACCTGGCGCCGGGGGTGTCCATCGGCCAGGCCACGGCCCTGGTGGACCAGGCCGTGGCGCAGTTGCGCATGCCGGCCAGCGTGGTCGGGCAGTTTGCCGGCACGGCCCAGGTGTTCCAGTCCTCGGTAGCCAGCGAGCCCTTGCTGATCATTGCCGCGCTGGTCTCGGTGTACCTCGTGCTGGGCATTCTCTACGAGAACCTGATGCACCCGCTGACCATCCTCTCGACCCTGCCTTCGGCCGGGGTCGGGGCACTGATCGCCTTGCTGCTGACCGGCACCGAGCTGTCGATCATTGCCCTGGTGGGGGTGATCCTGCTGATCGGTATCGTCAAGAAAAACGCCATCATGATGATCGACTTTGCCATCACCGAGGCCAGGGAGCAGGGGCTCAGTGCCCAGGACGCGATCCGCCGGGCCTGCCTGATCCGCTTCCGGCCGATCATGATGACCACCCTGGCGGCGATACTCGGCGCCTTGCCATTGGTGCTCGGCAGTGGTTACGGCTCGGAGCTGCGCCGCCCGCTGGGGATCTCGATCATCGGCGGCCTGCTGCTCAGCCAGGTGCTGACGCTGTATACCACCCCCGTTATCTACCTGTGGCTCGACCGGGCGTCCCAACGCCTGCGCCGGGTGGTCAAGGAGGCATGACTATGCGTGGCCAACCTGTACCGGGGCGTCTGGCCGTGGCACTGCTGTGTGTGTTGCTTGGCGGCTGCATGGTCGGGCCGGACTATCAGAAGCCCGAGATGCCGTTGCCCATGGCCTTCAAGGAAGGCGGGCAGTGGCAGCGCGCCGTAGCCAACCCCCAGGGTGCCCTGGACAGCCAGTGGTGGCTGGCGTATCAGGACCCGGTGCTCAACGATCTGGTCCGGCGCTCGGCCAGCGCCAACCAGTCGATCGTCGCTGCCGAGGCGGCCTATCGCCAGGCACAGGCCCAGGTGGCGTCGAGCCGCTCGGGGCTGTTTCCCACGGTTAGCGCCGGGCTTTCCGGTTCGCGGGGTGTGGGCGGCACCAGCGCCGGTAGCGGTTCGAGTACCGGCACCAGCAGTTCCGGCGGCGTCGAGCAGAGTGTCAGCGCGACCCTGGGGGCCAGCTGGGAACCGGACCTGTGGGGCCAGGTGCGCCGCGGCATCGAGTCGAGCCAGGCCCTGGCCCAGTCTTCCGATGCGCTGCTGGCTGGGGTACGGCTGTCCATCAGCGCCAGTGTGGCGAGCAACTACCTGAGCCTGCGTCAGCTGGATATGGACATCCGCCTGCTCCAGGAGCAGCAGCGGATCACCCAGCGCCTGCAGGACATGACCCAGGCCGCCTACGTCCAGGGCACGGCCTCCAACGATCAGTTGCTGCTGATCCAGGATCAGTTGAGCAGTGTAGTGGCGGCCCTGCAGACGGCGCAGATCTCCCGCGAGCAGTTCGAGCATGCCCTGGCGGTGCTGCTGGGCGTGGCTCCGGCCCAGTTCAGCCTGGCGCCGCAGGCCGACTACCGCTTCAATGCGCCGCAGCCGCCGCTGAGCCTGCCTTCGACCCTGCTGCTGCGCCGCCCCGACGTGGTCTCGGCGGAGCGCACCGCGGCGGCGGCCAATGCGCGGATCGGTGTGGCCGAGGCGGCATTCTTCCCGACCCTGGACCTGACCGCCGAAGTGGGCTTTCGCGGCAGCGCCCTGGGCGGGCTGTTCTCGGTACCGAACCGGATCTGGACCCTGGGCCCGGCGCTGGCCGGAACCCTGTTCGACGGCGGCGCCCGTGAAGCGGCGGTGCAGCAGGCCCGGGCCAGCTATGACCAGGACGTGGCCAACTACCGCGGCACGGTGCTTGGCGCCCTGCAGAACGTCGAGGACCAGTTGTCCTCGGTCAATCACCTGCAGCGCCAGGTGCAGACCTACCAGCAGATGTACCAGCGCAACCAGCTACTGTTCGGCAGCCAGCAAGCCCAACTGCGGGCCGGCACCGTCAGCGAGCAGAACGTGCTGACCCAGCAACTGGTGCTGCTGCAGGCCGAGCAGAGCCTGCGCGATTCCCAGGGCCAGCTGAGCCTGGGCAGCGTGGCCCTGTTCCAGAGCCTGGGCGGCGGCTGGCACGAGCCGGGCGCGAGCCTGCCCTGACACGCGGGATCTCGCGTGGCACAAGCCCGGCACGCTATGCTGCGCGCCTTATTTCCATGCAGGGAAGCCAGGTTCATGGCCGGAAGCAGTTTGCTGGTATTGATCGATGACATCGCCGCGGTACTCGATGACGTGGCCTTGATGACCAAGATGGCGGCGAAGAAGACCGCCGGTGTGCTGGGCGACGACCTCGCGCTCAATGCCCAGCAGGTCTCCGGGGTCCGCGCCGAGCGGGAAATCCCGGTGGTCTGGGCGGTGGCCAAGGGGTCGTTTCGCAACAAGCTGATCCTGGTGCCGGCGGCGCTGGCCATCAGCGCCCTGGCGCCGTGGCTGGTGACCCCGCTGCTGATGCTGGGTGGCGCCTACCTGTGTTTCGAGGGCTTCGAGAAGCTGGCGCACAAATACCTGCACCACGCCGAAGTGGCGGCCGAACATACCCAGACCCTGCAAGCCCTGGCCGACCCCCAGGTGGATCTGGTGGCTTTCGAGAGGGACAAGATCAAGGGGGCGGTGCGCACCGATTTCATCCTTTCCGCGGAAATCATCGCCATCACCCTGGGTACCGTGGCGGGGGCCTCCCTGACCCAGCAGGTGGTGGTGCTCTCGGGTATCGCCATTGTCATGACCGTCGGCGTCTACGGCCTGGTGGCCGGTATCGTCAAGCTCGATGACCTGGGGCTGTGGCTGGTGCACAAGCCCGCCGCCCTGGCCAAACGCATCGGTGGGGCGATCCTGCGGGCAGCGCCGCTGATGATGAAGAGCCTGTCGGTGATCGGTACGGCGGCGATGTTCATGGTCGGCGGCGGCATCCTGACCCACGGTGTGCCCGCCGTGCACCACCTGATAGAAGGGCTGGCCGAGCGCAGCGCCGGGATCATAGGCCCGGTATCGGCGTTGATGCCGACCCTGCTCAATGCCGTGGCCGGGATCATTGCCGGTGCCGTGGTGCTGCTGGCGGTCACCCTGGCGGGCAAGGCCTGGCGCGCACTGCGCGGCTGACGGGCGCTCAGCCCGCTGCCGGCACCGGGGTCGGCAGCGCGGCCGCTTGTTGCTGCCGGCACCAGCGGCGCCAGGTGAACTGCAGTTGCAGGATCGCCGCCCGGGCCATCTCCCGGGCTTGCAGGGGCAGGTCGCGGTCGCCATCCAGGGCCTTGAGCAGGGCCGCCGAGACCGCATCCAGCTGTTCGCTGCGGTTGGCGCTGGGGCCGCCGTGCCTGAGCAGCGTCGCCAGGTGCGCGAGATAATGCTCGCGTTCCGTGGCCAGGGTGCCCCGGGCCGGGTCCAGGCAACTGCGCAATTGCAGCAGCTCATCTCCCAGGTCCAGCCCCAGCAGGCCGTTGTCCCAGTGACTGCGGCGGTTCTCGGGCTGCATCTGCCAATACCGCGACACCCGGATCAGCCGATCGGCCATGCGCCCGCCGAACCAGCTTTCGGCCTGCTCCGGCGGGCGTGAGGTGAGCTGCGCCAGATCGAACAGCGAAGCCTTGAACATCCGCCGGTAGTGCTGCTCGCCCGGGTTGAGGCTGACCAGGCGCAGCACCACCACGGCGATGCCGACACCGATCAGGGTGGCCATGGCCTTGTTCAGGAACGCCCCGAGGTCGTAGCTCATCAGGTTGCTGGGGCCGACGTTGTTGACGAAAAAGATGCAGAACGCCGAGGCGACGGGCGCGAGCTTCGGTCGGCTCATGCACAGCGAAGCGCAGAACAGCGGCACTGCCAGCCCCAGGCACAGCAGGGGAAAACCGTCCCAGCCCGGCAGCAGGCCAAGGCCGACGAAGGCCGCCACGGGAATGGACAGGGCAATGCCCTTGAAGAAATTCAGGCAGGACGCGGCAGGGTTCTCACGCCCGGCGAACAGGCTCAGCACCACGCCACAGATGGAGACGGCCCCCAGCCCCGAGGGCCAGGCGGACAGCAGCCAGAAGCCGGCGACGGCGAGAAAGGCCAGGGCGCTGCGCAAGCCTCCCAGCACCCCTTGCTGGATATCCCGGTGCCAGGACAGGGCGCCGGGAGCGCCGGGCGGGACCCGGCCCTGTTCCACGGCGCTGACACTCAGGGCGCTCTGTTCCACCCGCTCCAGTACCTGGGCCAGTTGCACCAGGCACAGATGGCCTTCGGCGGACAGCGAAGGGTCCTGCAGTGCCTGTTGCAGGCGCTGTAGCAAGGGTGGCAGGGCGGCGTCATGTTCGGCCTGCAGGGCCTGGATGGTCTCACCGAGCAAGGGTTGGAGTTGCTGCGCGGTGGCGGCGTCGAGCATCTGCCGTTGCCGCGCCACGCCGCGGGCGGACCGGAGCAAGCCCAGCAGGTCGCGGCTCAGCACCCGCAGCGCCTGGGAGCGACGGCGCCCCTGCGGGCCTTCGAACCAGGCGTGATCGCGTTGGGCATCCACGGTGACGATACGCCCCAGGGCTTCCAGCAGCCCCTTGCGCTGGTCTTCCCCCAGCAGCTCGGAGGCTGCGGCCTGGCGCCCGGCCAGCCAGGCGGCGCGGCCCTGGACCGCCAGCGCCTGTTCCACCCGGCGCGGCCAGAGCAGTTGGCTGGCCACGGCGGCGCAGATGATCCCCAGGCCGATTTCCGAACAGCGCGCCACTGCCTGGTCGAACACCTGCAAGGGCGCTGCGGTGGCGGGCAGGGCGATGATGGCAGTGGTGTAGCCCGCCAGTACGAAACCGTAGGCTGCGTGGTTGCGCAGCAGCGAGGCGCCGGTGGTACAGAAGGCCAGCCACAGGGCCATGGCCAGCAGGAACAGCAGGGGCGCCTGGCCCAGGGTAGCGATCAGCAATATCGACACCACGGCCCCCACCAGGGTGCCCAGCAGGCGGTAGGCGCCCTTGGCCAGGACCATGCCGCTGCTGGACTGGCTGACGATGAACACCGTGGTCAGGGCCCATTGCGGTTGCTCGAAATCCAGGCGGAACGCCAGGTACAGGGCCAGGCCGCCGGCAATCAGGTTGCGCGCGGCGAACAGCAGGTCGGCAGGGGCAGGGGCGAAGAGGGCTTGCCAGATATCGGCGCGGAAAAAGGTCGGCAGTTTCATCTTTCAGACACATCGATAGCTAGCTAATGATTGGCATCGTATCGATTTTGCCAGGGTGTGCCAATCGGCTTTTCAACGAGCGGGGGAGCAAGGGGCTTTGACGGGCGCGGACGCCCCGCCGGATGGCGGGGCGAGGCAGGGTTACTCGGCGATCTGCAGCTTGCGTGACTCGGTGTAGACGTAGCGCACTTTCTCGTATTCGAACGGCGAGTTCAGCTGGCCATAGCGGAAGCTGGTCTGGTAGCGCTTGTCGACCCCGCGCAGGACCCAGATTTCCGGGTGATTGCTGCTGGCTTCCGAAACATTGAGGAAGTTGATCGCCGATTCGGCGGTGTAGTCCACCGCCAGCCCGGCGGTATCACGCAGGTTCGACGGGCCGAGGATCGGCAGCACCAGGTACGCGCCGCCGGGTACGCCGTAGAAGCCCAGGGTCTGGCCGAAGTCTTCGCTCTGGCGCGGCAGGCCCATCTTGGTAGCCGGGTCCCACAGGCCGGCCACGCCGATGGTGGTGTTGAGCAGCAGGCGCGCGGTGGTTTCCATGGAGCGCTGGCCCTTGAACTGCAGCAGGCTGTTGAACAGGTTGGGCACATCGCCCAGGTTGTTGAAGAAGTTGCTGACCCCGGTGCGCAGGAAGCTCGGCGTCACGTAGCGGTACCCGTCCACCACCGGCAGGAACACCCATTGGTCGAAGCGGTAGTTGAAGTGGTAGACCCGGCGGTTCCACGACTCCAGCGGGTCGTAGATATTCAGGGCGTTCAAGGTCGAGCGCTCGAACTCGCGCTGGTCCAGCCCCGGGTTGAACTTGAGCTTCTTCAACGGCTCGGTGAAGCCATCGGGGTCGGGGGTGACGGGAATGTTGGCCTTGCTGTTGTCGGCTTGGGCATAGCCTGCGCAGAGCAACGCAGCGATAAGCAGGAGATGTTTAGCCACGGAAGAACTCCAGCATGGCGTCGCTGTTGACGCGGTAGTTGAGGTTGCCGCAGTGGCCGCCATGGGGGTAGACGGTCAGGCGGTCACCAAAGGTTTTACGCAGGAAACCCAGGTCGCCGGGGCCGAGGATCACGTCGTCGGCGTTGTGCATCACGGCGATCTTCGGGCTGGCCTTGAGGTAGTCCTGCAGGGCGTAGAGGCTGACCTGGTCGATCAGTTGCAGCAGGCTGCCGCCATCGGTGCGGGCGCGCCACATGGGGATCACCTGCTCGGTCAGGTAGCAGTCGAAGTCGCATTGCAGGGCACGCTTGAGAAACGGCGTGAGGCTGGTGCCTTCGCGGATCGGGTATTTGGGCGGGGTGATCAGGCCACGGCGGTTGATCAGGTCCGAGGTGAAGGCAATGTCCGCCGCCGAGAAACGGAAGGAGGTGCCGATCAGCATCGCCATCTGCTCGTTGGTCAGGTGCTGCTTGGATTGCTGGAAGTCGTAGAGCAGGGCGTCGTTGAGGTCGATATAGCCCTTCTGCTGGAAGTAGCGGGTCAGCTTGCCCAGCACCAGTTCGTAGAAGGTAGTGCTGTTGTTGATGCCCTTGACCTCGGTCTGCACCAGCTTGTCGAGGTTGGTGATCGAGGTATAGAGATTGACCGGCGGGTTGAGCAGCAGGACCTTCTTGAAATTGAAGCTGCGCCGGGTTTCATCCAGCTTGCTGACGAAGGCCGCATCCAGCGCGCCAAGACTGTAGCCGGTGAGGTAGAACTCGGTGATCGGCAGCTTGGGATTCTGCGCCCGTACGGCCTGCATCACCCGGTACATGTCCTCGGCGTCTTCCTGGGTCACGCCCGGGGTGGCAAAGCGCGAAGCGGCGCTGATGAAGTCGAAGCTGGTGGGCGAGGACAGCTGCACCACGTGGTAGCCGGCTTTGTAGTAGAGCTTCTTCAGGTACTCGTTGAGGCTGCTGTCATAGCGCGCCCCGGTGCCGGCGATCAGGAAGATCAGCGGCGCGGCGTGGTCCTGGGTGGCAATGCGGTAGGTGAGTTTCTTCACCGCCCAGAAGTTGTCCGGGAGGATGAATTCCCGTTCCGGACGCAGCGTCAGGCTGTGGTCAGACTGGCGGATGTCATCGTTGGAGGGCAGTTCCGGGCGCAACTCCGGAGGCGTGGTGGCGATGGTGGCTTCGAAGGGGTTGGTCAACGGGTAGCCATAGGTGGCCGGGTCGACGTCGACCGCCAGCGCGGACGCACTCAGGATAAGGCCGCCAAACAGGGCAGCGAAGCGCAAGGAACGAAGCATGACTGTATCCCTAGAAGAAGGTACCGAATGAGGTTCGCAGGCTATGACCACCGCGCTGCTGCCGAAGTGCCATGGTTGGGCACAAATAACGCCTGCGACAGGCTTATTGGGAAGTGATAGTAGCCGGACGATACACTTTGCCGCCATTTGCATGACAGATATCTGCGCCTGGCGCTTGCCAAGCGTTCGCGGGGGATTATGCTGGGCGCCGTTTTGACTGTTCGGAGTGTTTCATGTCCCGCCGCCTTCCCCTGATTCTGCTGCTCGTGGTCCTGCCGCTGTGGCTGGCCGCCAGTTATGGCCTGCGCTACGGCTTCATGGAGGATGCGCGCTGGGTGGGTGCCTGTGTCGACGCCGCCAGCCGCTGGGAGTGCGGGCTGCGCTCCAGCCTGGGTTGGATGATTCACTTCAAGGTGCTGGGCTGGAGCGCGGTGGCCGTGGCGCTCCTGGGTTTTGTCATGCCCGGGCGTGCCGGTTGGGGGCTGGGCGTACTGGCGTTGCTGATCGGCATCCCGGCCCTGGCCCTGTACAACACCACCCTGGCGGTATTTGCCGTGGTGATTGCCGGCTTGCGCCTGGTGCGCGCCAGCAAGCCATAGCCGCAGCAGCGGCCATGGCCTATGGCCTCAGGCCCTGCGGGCCCGCAGGTTGCGCCAAAGCGCCGCTACCATCAGCAGGCTGACCAGGGCCCAGCCCCAGGCCTGCTGGTTGGCCAGACCTTCCTGATACAACTGCGGGGCAATGCCGGCACCGACGATAAAGGTCAGCAGGGCAATCTCCCGGCGCGGCACTCGCACCGGGCGGCACAGGTAGACCAGTGCCGGCAGTAGCAGGGCCGCGCTGGGGAAGCTGCGGTAGCGCGGATCGAACACCAGCTCCAGCATCATCACCGCCGCGGCGAAGCCTGCGGCCGTCAGCAGCCAACCGGCCCGTTTCTCCAGTGCATCGAAGGCTTTCAGGCGCCAGCCCTGGCGAGGGCTCAGGGCCAGGGCGGCGTGGGCCAGCACCAGCAGGTTGAGCCCCAGCAGCAACGCGGCCCAGCACCATTCACCGGCGAAACGGCTGGTTGCCCGCGCCAGTTCTCCCCAGGTTCCGATGCTGCAAGCGGCCACTGCGCCCAACAGGGGCAGCAGCAGGGCGGCGCGGTGGTCGCGGGGCCGGCCGCCGAGCACCAGGGTGCCGAGCAGTATCAGGCCGCCGACGCCCAGCCACAGCGGCCAGTACGGCAGGTTGGACACCGGGCCGGCGAGGATGCCCTTGTCCTGGCGATCAGCATCGAACAGCCCCCAGTAGCCACCGACGGCACCTTCGCTGGCGCGCTTCCAGGGCTGGTCGAAGGCTTCGATCAGGTTGTAGTGCCAGCCATTGTGTTCCGCCAGGGCGACGAAGCCGCGGATGAACTTGGCCTCGTTGACCCGGCTGGGCAGCGCGGTTTCTCGCTGCCGGCCTTCACTGGGCCAGCCGGTCTCGCCAATCAGTACGTCCTTGGGGGCGAAGCGGTTGCCGAACACCTGGCGCACCTCGGCCACGTGGTTCAAGGCAGCGTCGATGTTCGACGGATCATCTTCCCAGTACGGCAGCAGGTGGATGGTGAGGAAATCCACCGCCGGGGCGATTTCCGGGTGCTTGAGCCAGAACTCCCAGACATCGGCGTAGGTCACCGGCTGCTTGACCCCGGCCTTGACCTTGAGGATCAGCCGCGCTAATTGCGCGCCGGTGACCTCCTTGCGCAGCAGTGCTTCGTTACCGACGATCACCGCACTGACCACGTCCGGGTTGGCGTTGGCCGAGGCGATCAGCAGGTCGACCTCCTTCTCGGTGTCCACCGGGTTGCTGTTGACCCAGGCGCCGATCATCAGCTTCAGGCCGTGCTTGCGCGCCAGGTCAGGCAGGGCTTCCAGGCCGGTCATGGAATAGGTACGGATGCATTCGAAACGGGTCGCCAGCAGGGCCAGGTCGGCGTCCATGCGCTGCGGGCGCAGCTTGAACGGCTGGTCGAAGGGCGACTGGTCCTTGTCGAACGGAGTGTAGGAAGCGCACTGCAGCTTGTGGCTGGCGCTGGCGACATCCGGCAGGTGCACCGGCCGGCCAAGGCCGTACCAATAACCGCAGACGGCCAGCAGCCCGAGCAGGCAGGCGAACAGATAGGGCAGGGCGGGGAAACGAGGGGTGGCGGGCATGATCGGGCCGTCGTGGAACAAAGCCGGGCATCTTACCCGTATTTGTCCGCAGCTTGGTGGGCTGCATGATTTTGACATGCAAAGTTCGGGCGGACCCACTGCCCGGGAGAGGCCGGCCGTTGGTTACTGGCTATCTGATGTCGCTGCTGGCTGCCTTGAGGTCGTAGACAGAGCAGGTCGCGGAACAGGGCGGGTTGATGATCCAGGCATCAGTACTCCGCTGATGATCGAACGCGTTCGCGGTGAGGCGTGATGGGGGCGCTGAGCACCATAACCATACGTTGACGTGCCTGGCAGCCGCCCGGCACTGCACTTTTCGGGGAAGTAACGATGAAGATGCGACGACTCTTAGGCGCAGGTGCCGCACTGGTACTTGCCATCAGCTCCACTCTGGCCAGTGCCGACAGCAAGACCCTGAGCATCGGCTATGTCGACGGCTGGTCCGACAGCGTGGCGACGACCCATGTGGCGGCGGAAGTGATCAAGCAGAAGCTCGGTTATGACGTCAAGCTGCAAGCGGTGGCGACCGGGATCATGTGGCAGGGCGTAGCCACCGGCAAGCTCGACGCCATGCTTTCGGCCTGGCTGCCGGTGACCCATGGCGAGTACTGGGCCAAGAACAAGGACAAGGTGGTGGACTACGGCCCCAACTTCAAGGACGCCAAGATCGGCCTGATCGTGCCGGAGTACGTCAAGGCCAAGTCCATCGAGGACCTCAAGACCGATACCACGTTCAAGAACAAGATCGTCGGCATCGACGCCGGCTCGGGGGTGATGCTCAAGACCGACCAGGCGATCAAGGACTACGGCCTGGACTACAAGCTGCAGGCCAGTTCCGGGGCGGCAATGATCGCCGAGCTGACCCGCGCCGAAGAAAAACAGGATTCCATCGCCGTGACCGGCTGGGTGCCGCACTGGATGTTCGCCAAGTGGAAACTGCGCTTCCTCGAAGACCCGAAGGGCGTGTACGGCGCTGCTGAAACCGTCAACAGCATCGGCAGCAAGGGCCTGGAGAAGAAGGCGCCGGAAGTGGCGGCCTTCCTGAAGAAATTCCAGTGGGCCTCGAAAGATGAAATCGGTGAGGTCATGCTGGCCATTCAAGAGGGTGCAAAACCCGATGTGGCGGCCAAGGATTGGGTGAGCAAGCACCCGGAAAGGGTTGCCGAGTGGACTGCTAAATAAGCACAACGCGTCTAGATCAGGGGTCTTGAGGCCGCGCACTGGAAACAGTGGGCGGCCTTGTCATTTATTGAAGAAAAAACCGGCGCCAACGCTAATGTCGTTCTAATACTAAGGTCGTCTGGAACCTGCTCCATAGCCGCATAGAGTGGATTAGGTTCCACCTAAAATCTGTGCTGCGAGGATAAAAACAATGAACGACAGCATTTACCTCTCGATTCAAAACAGCCCGCGTTTCAAGGAGCTGGTCAGCAAACGAGAGCGGTTCGCCTGGATTCTCTCGGCGATCATGCTTGGGCTTTACTCGGCTTTCATCCTGTTGATCGCCTATGGTCCCCAGATCCTGGGCACCAAACTCAGTCCTACCTCATCCATCACCTGGGGCATTCCCATCGGTGTCGGCTTGATTCTCTCGGCCTTCATCCTGACGGCCATCTATGTGCGACGCGCCAACGGCGAATTCGACGAGTTGAACAATGCGATCCTGAAGGAGGCTCAGCAATGATCCGACGTCTATTCGCAGCACTCGGTCTTGCCGCCTTCGCTCCCGCCCTCTGGGCTGCAGACGCCTTGACGGGCGAAGTCCACAAGCAACCACTCAACGTATCGGCGATCGTGATGTTCGTGGTCTTCGTCGGTGCCACCCTGTGCATCACCTACTGGGCCTCCAAGCGCAACAAGTCGGCTGCCGACTATTACGCGGCGGGCGGCAAGATCACCGGCTTCCAGAACGGCCTGGCGATCGCTGGCGACTACATGTCCGCGGCGTCCTTCCTGGGGATTTCCGCCCTGGTGTTCACTTCCGGCTATGACGGCCTGATCTACTCCATCGGCTTCCTGGTGGGCTGGCCGATCATTCTGTTCCTGATCGCCGAGCGCCTGCGCAACCTGGGCAAGTACACCTTTGCCGACGTGGCGTCCTACCGCCTCGGGCAGACCCAGATCCGCACCCTGTCGGCCTGTGGCTCGCTGGTGGTAGTGGCGTTCTACCTGATCGCGCAGATGGTGGGTGCCGGCAAGCTGATCCAGCTGCTGTTCGGCCTCGACTACCATGTGGCGGTGATCCTGGTGGGCATCCTGATGTGCCTGTACGTGCTGTTCGGCGGCATGCTGGCCACGACCTGGGTGCAGATCATCAAGGCGGTGCTGTTGCTCTCCGGCGCGTCCTTCATGGCACTGATGGTGATGAAGCACGTCAACTTCGACTTCAACACCCTGTTCTCCGAAGCGATCAAGGTTCACCCCAAGGGTGAAGCGATCATGAGCCCCGGCGGCCTGGTGAAAGACCCGATCTCGGCGTTCTCCTTAGGCCTCGCGCTGATGTTCGGTACCGCTGGCCTGCCCCACATCCTGATGCGCTTCTTTACCGTCAGCGATGCCAAGGAAGCTCGCAAGAGCGTGCTCTATGCCACTGGCTTCATCGGCTACTTCTACATCCTGACCTTCATCATCGGCTTCGGCGCGATCCTGCTGGTAAGCACCAACCCGGACTTCAAGGATGCCGCAGGCGCCTTGCTGGGCGGCAACAACATGGCGGCGGTGCACCTGGCCAACGCAGTGGGCGGCAGCGTGTTCCTCGGCTTCATTTCGGCCGTGGCCTTCGCCACCATCCTGGCGGTCGTTGCAGGCCTGACCCTGGCTGGCGCCTCGGCGGTGTCCCATGACCTGTATGCCAGCGTGATCAAGAAGGGCAAGGCCAACGAGAAGGACGAGATCCGCGTTTCCAAGATCACCACCGTGGCATTGGGCGTACTAGCCATCGGCCTGGGCATTCTCTTTGAAAGCCAGAACATCGCGTTCATGGTCGGCCTGGCGTTCTCCATTGCCGCCAGCTGCAACTTCCCGGTACTGCTGCTTTCCATGTACTGGAAGAAGCTCACCACCCGTGGCGCCATGATTGGCGGCTGGATGGGCCTGGTGAGTGCCGTGGCGCTGATGATCCTCGGCCCGACCATCTGGGTGCAGATCCTGCATCACGAGAAGGCGATCTTCCCGTACGAATACCCGGCGCTGTTCTCGATGATCATCGCCTTCATCGGTATCTGGTTCTTCTCCATCACCGACAAGTCGACCGCGGCGGTCAACGAGCGGGCGCTGTTCTTCCCGCAGTTCGTGCGTTCGCAGACCGGCCTGGGTGCCAGTGGGGCGGTGTCGCACTAAGCGAGATGAATGTATCGGCTTCTATATAGAAGCTGCGTAATGGCGAAATGCCCCGATCGAGAGACCGGGGCATTTTTCTGTCCGCTCGCCCTGCCCGGAGCCCCCCGACTGCAGGTGCAGGAGCATAGGCGCTGGCTTGCCAGCGCAAGCGTATGTGAGGAGCAGGGCTCTTCGCCGGCAGGCCGGATCCTGCGGGTTGGGGGGGGGCGAGGGGAGGGCAGAAACAAATACGACCTCTGTTAGAGGCCGTATCCGGTGCAGCTAAGACGTTTGCGCAAGGCAGGTCTTATTTGCGGTCTTCCAGTTTGGTGATGTCACGCGACTCGTAGCCGGTGTACAGCTGGCGTGGACGGCCGATCTTGTACGGGCTGGAGAGCATTTCCTTCCAGTGCGAGATCCAGCCGACGGTCCGCGCCAGGGCGAAGATCACGGTGAACATGCTGGTTGGAATGCCGATCGCCTTGAGGATGATCCCCGAGTAGAAGTCGACGTTCGGGTACAGCGAGCGCTCGATGAAGTATGGGTCGGTCAGGGCGATCTCTTCCAGGCGCATGGCCAGTTCGAGTTGCGGATCGTTGTTGATGCCCAGTTCCTTGAGTACTTCGTCGCAGGTCTGTTTCATCACGGTGGCGCGCGGGTCGCGGTTCTTGTACACGCGGTGACCGAAGCCCATGAGCTTGAACGGGTCGTTCTTGTCCTTGGCCTTGGCGATGAACTTGTCGATGTTCGAGACATCGCCAATTTCGTCGAGCATGGTCAGTACCGCTTCGTTGGCACCGCCGTGGGCCGGGCCCCAGAGTGCAGCGATACCGGCAGCGATACAGGCGAAAGGGTTGGCACCCGAGGAGCCCGCCAAGCGCACGGTGGACGTCGAGGCGTTCTGTTCGTGGTCGGCATGGAGGATGAAGATCCGGTCCATTGCCTTGGCCAGTACCGGGCTGATCGGTTTGATCTCGCACGGGGTGTTGAACATCATGTGCAGGAAGTTTTCCGCGTACGACAGGTCGTTGCGCGGGTACATCATCGGCTGGCCCATGGAGTACTTGTAGACCATCGCTGCCAGGGTCGGCATCTTGGCCACCAGGCGCACGGCGGAGATTTCGCGGTGCTGCGGGTTATTGATGTCCAGGGAGTCGTGGTAGAACGCCGACAGGGCACCGACTACGCCGCACATCACCGCCATCGGGTGGGCGTCGCGACGGAAACCGTTGAAGAAGCTCTTGAGCTGTTCGTGAACCATGGTGTGGTTCTTCACGGTGCTGACGAACTGGGCCTTCTGTTCGGCGGTGGGCAATTCACCGTTGAGCAGCAGGTAGCAGGTTTCCAGGTAGTCCGATTTCTCGGCCAGTTGTTCGATCGGGTAGCCGCGATGCAGCAGAATGCCGTTGTCGCCGTCGATGTAGGTGATTTTCGACTCGCAGGAGGCGGTCGACATGAAACCCGGGTCAAAAGTGAAGCGGCCCGTGGCCGTCAGACCCCGAACATCGATTACATCGGGACCAACGGTGCCGGTTAAAATGGGCAGCTCGACGGGGGCTGCGCCCTCGATGATCAACTGCGCTTTTTTGTCAGCCATGTGGCCTCCTATTTATGCTTGAAATCATCAGACAGACCCCCCACGCAGGGCCCGCACCACTATAGTGAGATAAATCCGAATGTCAATTTGCCTAAAGTCTTGTCCCAGAAGGCTTTGGGAGGGATTTTTTCGCGAAATTCAGCGCCATTTACGCCTTTTATAACGCTAACGCAATCAGCTATTAGGGGAAGGTCTTTGCGTTGTCATTAGTAGCCTAACTGTCTATACTCGGCCACCGACCTCCGTAGGCTTCTGGGCCCGCTTTGCTGGGGGTCGCACTCCCTGGGTAGTGGTTGCCTGACCAGTGCACTCCCCAACAACTTTGCCCTGATTGTTAGGGGCTCTTCAGTGTGAAAAAAGCCGTGAATAGCCAACGACCTGTAAACCTAGACCTAAGGACCATCAAACTCCCCATCACCGGCGTTACGTCGTTTCTCCACCGTGTTTCCGGCATCATCCTCTTCCTGGGCATCGGCATCATGCTTTATGCATTGAGCAAATCCCTGGGCTCCGAGGAAGGCTATGCCGAGGTGAAGGCGTGCTTGACCAGTCCGCTGGCCAAATTCGTTGCATGGGGCCTCCTGTCCGCCTTGCTGTATCACTTGGTGGCCGGTGTACGCCATCTGATTATGGACATGGGCATCGGTGAGACGCTGGAAGGCGGCAAGCTGGGCTCGAAAATCGTTATCGCCGTATCCGTGGTGGTAATCGTTCTGGCGGGAGTTTGGATATGGTAACCAGCGTTACGAACCTGTCGCGTTCGGGCCTTTATGACTGGATGGCACAGCGTGTGTCTGCGGTCGTTCTCGCGGCTTATTTCATTTTCCTGATCGGATACCTCGTAGCGAATCCGGGCATTGACTACACCCAGTGGCATGGCCTGTTCGCAAACAACTGGATGCGTATCTTCAGTCTGCTGGCCATGGTGGCCCTGGGCGCTCACGCCTGGGTCGGCATGTGGACCATCTCGACTGACTACCTGACGCCGATGGCGCTGGGCAAGTCGGCCACAGCAGTACGTTTCCTTTTCCAGGCAGTATGCGGCGTCGCGATGTTCGCTTACTTCGTCTGGGGTGTGCAGATTCTCTGGGGTATCTGATTCATGGCTAACATTCCAACCATTTCATTCGACGCCATCATCATTGGCGGCGGCGGCGCCGGCATGCGTGCCGCACTGCAGCTGGCCCAGGGCGGCCACAAGACTGCGGTGATCACCAAGGTGTTCCCGACCCGTTCGCACACTGTGTCTGCCCAGGGCGGCATCACTTGCGCGATCGCCTCGGCGGACCCGAACGATGACTGGCGCTGGCACATGTACGATACCGTCAAGGGTTCCGACTACATCGGTGACCAGGACGCTATCGAATACATGTGTCAGGAAGGCCCGGCTGCGGTCTTCGAACTGGACCACATGGGTCTGCCGTTCTCCCGTACCGAAACCGGTCGTATCTACCAGCGTCCCTTCGGCGGTCAGTCCAAGGACTACGGCAAGGGCGGCCAGGCTGCTCGTACCTGCGCAGCGTCCGACCGTACCGGTCACGCACTGCTGCACACCCTTTATCAGGGCAACCTGAAAGCCGGCACCACCTTCCTCAACGAGTGGTACGCGGTCGATCTGGTGAAGAACCAGGACGGCGCCTTTGTCGGCGTGATCGCTATCTGCATCGAAACCGGCGAAACCACCTACATCCGCTCCAAGGCCACCGTTCTGGCCACCGGCGGTGCAGGTCGTATCTACGCCTCCACCACCAACGCCCTGATCAACACCGGTGACGGCGTTGGTATGGCGCTGCGTGCTGGCGTTCCGGTGCAAGACATCGAAATGTGGCAGTTCCACCCGACCGGCATTGCCGGCGCCGGTGTACTGGTAACCGAAGGTTGCCGTGGTGAGGGTGGTTACCTGATCAACAAGCATGGCGAGCGTTTCATGGAGCGTTATGCTCCTAACGCCAAAGACCTGGCTGGCCGCGACGTTGTTGCGCGCTCCATGGTCAAGGAAATCATCGCCGGCAACGGCTGTGGCCCGAACGGCGACCACGTGATGCTCAAGCTCGACCACCTGGGCGAGGAAGTGCTGCACAGCCGCCTGCCAGGTATCTGCGAGCTGTCCAAGACGTTTGCGCACGTTGACCCGGTGGTTGCTCCGGTTCCGGTCGTTCCAACCTGCCACTACATGATGGGCGGCGTTGCCACCAACATTCATGGCCAGGCCATCACACAGAACGCCGCTGGCGAAGACACCATCATCCCTGGCCTGTTCGCAGTGGGTGAAGTGGCTTGCGTATCGGTACACGGCGCCAACCGTCTGGGCGGCAACTCGCTGCTGGACCTGGTGGTGTTCGGCCGTGCAGCCGGTCTGCACCTGGAAAAAGCGCTGACCGACGGTATCGAATACCGCGACGCCAGCGACACCGACGTCGACGTTGCCCTGAACCGCCTGGCCAAGCTCAACGAGCGCACCACCGGTGAAGACGTTGCAACCCTGCGTCGCGAGCTGCAGAACTGCATGCAGAACTACTTCGGTGTATTCCGTACCGGCGAATACATGCAGAAGGGTATCGCCCAGCTGGCTGACCTGCGCGAGCGTATCGCCAACGTCAAGATCAACGACAAGTCTCAAGCTTTCAACACTGCGCGTATCGAAGCACTTGAGCTGCAGAACCTGCTGGAAGTGGCCGAAGCCACTGCCATCGCTGCCGAAGTGCGCAAAGAGTCCCGCGGCGCTCACGCCCGTGAAGACTTCGAAGACCGTGACGACGAAAACTGGCTGTGCCACACCCTGTACTTCCCGGGTGAGAAGCGCGTTGCCAAGCGTGCGGTCAACTTCTCGCCGAAGACTGTTCCGACTTTCGAACCAAAAGTCCGGACTTACTAAAGGGTGATCGATATGTTGCAAGTTGAAGTTTATCGTTACAACCCTGACACCGACTCGGCTCCGAAAACCCAGGTTTTCCAGGTAGACACCGGTGGCAAGGACTTGATGGTGCTGGACGTGCTGGCCTTGATCAAAGAGCAGGACGAAGGTTTTTCCTACCGTCGTTCCTGCCGTGAAGGCGTTTGCGGTTCCGATGGCATGAACATCAACGGCAAGAACGGTCTGGCGTGCATCACGCCGCTGTCTGCCGTGGTCAAGAAGAACAAGCTGGTTGTTCGCCCGCTGCCAGGTCTGCCGGTTATCCGTGACCTGGTCGTCGATATGAGCATCTTCTACAAGCAATACGAGAAGGTGAAGCCATTCCTGCAGAACGATACGCCGGCTCCGGCCATCGAACGTCTGCAGTCCCCGGAAGAGCGCGAGAAGCTCGACGGTCTGTACGAGTGCATCCTGTGCGCTTGCTGCTCGACCTCTTGCCCGTCCTTCTGGTGGAACCCGGACAAGTTCCTGGGTCCAGCTGCCCTGCTGCAAGCCTACCGCTTCCTGGCAGACAGCCGTGACACCAAGACGTCCGAGCGTCTGGCTTCCCTGGACGACCCGTTCAGCGTATTCCGCTGCCGGGGCATCATGAACTGCGTCAACGTTTGTCCGAAGGGCCTGAACCCGACTAAGGCCATCGGTCACATTCGTAACATGCTGCTGCAGAGTGGCGTGTGATTCAGCTGTTGTACCCGTAGGACCGCTGTACCCGTAAAAGCCACGGCGCGGGCTTCAACCCGCGTCATGGCTCTAACCTGAGCAGCAGCTCACAAAGTGGCTGCTCTATATTTTGAAGAAATGAGACAAGCAGGGGCATCCGGGCTGGTACCCGGACTATCAGCGTGATCCTAAGTGGCTTGTTTTGGTCGCTGCATTCGGACTTCTGCAAGCTTGCTCGGTGTCGTCGCCGGTGGTGTTCCCCTAACCGAGGGTGACCAAGCATGCAAGAAAGCGTGATGCAGCGCATGTGGAACAGCGCCTACCTATCCGGTAGTAACGCTGCCTATGTGGAAGAGCTCTACGAGCTCTACCTGCACGACCCTAACGCTGTGCCAGAAGAGTGGCGCACTTACTTTCAGAAGTTGCCTACCGACGGCAGCACTGCCATCGATGTTTCGCACTCGACAATCCGCGATCATTTCGTCTTGCTGGCAAAGAACCAGCGCCGCGCCCAACCGGTATCCGCCGGTAGCGTGAGCAGTGAGCACGAGAAGAAGCAAGTTGAAGTGCTGCGATTGATCCAGGCCTATCGGATGCGTGGCCACCAGGCAGCCCAGCTGGACCCGCTGGGGCTGTGGCAGCGTCCTGCACCTGCAGACCTGTCGATCAATCATTACGGCTTGACCAATGCCGATCTTGATACGACCTTCCGTGCCGGCGACCTGTTCATCGGCAAAGAGGAAGCGAGCCTACGCGAAATTCACGAAGCGTTGCAGCAGACATATTGCCGCACCATTGGCGCTGAATTCACGCACATCACCGATTCCGAGCAGCGTCAGTGGTTCCAGCAGCGTCTGGAAAGCGTACGCGGCCGTCCGACCTATTCCGCCGACATCAAGAGCCACCTGCTCGAGCGCGTCACTGCGGCTGAAGGCCTGGAAAAATACCTGGGTACCAAATACCCGGGCACCAAGCGTTTCGGTCTGGAAGGCGGCGAGAGCCTGATTCCGATGCTCGACGAGCTGATCCAGCGTTCCGGTTCCTACGGCACCAAGGAAGTGGTTATCGGCATGGCCCACCGTGGCCGTCTGAACGTGCTGGTCAACACCTTCGGCAAGAACCCGCGCGAGCTGTTCGACGAGTTCGAAGGCAAGAAGAAGGTCGAGCTGGGTTCCGGTGACGTTAAATACCACCAGGGCTTCTCGTCCAACGTCATGACCACCGGTGGCGAAGTTCACCTGGCGATGGCGTTCAACCCGTCCCACCTGGAAATCGTTTCTCCAGTGGTCGAAGGTTCGGTGCGCGCTCGTCAGGACCGTCGCAACGACCAGACTGGCGACAAGGTTCTGCCGATCTCGATCCACGGTGACGCGGCGTTCGCCGGCCAGGGCGTGGTGATGGAAACCTTCCAGATGTCCCAGACCCGCGGTTTCCGTACCGGCGGCACTGTGCACATCGTGATCAACAACCAGGTCGGTTTCACCATCAGCAACCCGCTGGACTCGCGCTCCACCGAGTACGCCACCGACGTTGCGAAGATGATCCAGGCACCGATCCTCCATGTGAATGGTGATGATCCGGAAGCCGTGTTGTTCGTGACCCAGCTGGCCATCGACTACCGCATGCAGTACAAGCGCGACGTGGTGATCGACCTGGTCTGCTACCGTCGTCGCGGCCACAACGAGGCCGACGAGCCAAGCGGCACCCAGCCACTGATGTATCAGCAGATCGCCAAGCAGCGCACCACCCGTGAACTGTATGCCGATCGCCTGACCCAGGGCGGTGTGCTCGACGCAGAGCGTGTTCAGGCGAAAGTCGACGAATACCGCAACGCGCTGGACAACGGTCTGCACGTGGTCAAGAGCCTGGTCAAGGAGCCGAACAAAGAGCTGTTCGTGGACTGGCGTCCGTACCTGGGCCATACCTGGACCGCGCGTCACGACACCACCTTCGACCTCAAGACTCTTCAGGAACTGTCCGCCAAGCTGCTGGAGCTGCCGGAAGGCTTCGTGGTTCAGCGTCAGGTCGCGAAGATCTACGAAGACCGTCAGAAGATGCAAGCCGGCGGCCTGCCGATCAACTGGGGTTACGCTGAAACCATGGCGTACGCGACCCTGGCGTTCGAAGGTCACCCGATTCGCATGACCGGCCAGGACATCGGCCGCGGCACCTTCTCGCACCGCCATGCGGTGTTGCACAACCAGAAGGACGCCGGCACCTACATCCCGTTGCAGCACCTGTACGAAGGCCAGCCACGTTTCGACCTGTACGATTCGTTCCTGTCCGAAGAAGCCGTACTGGCGTTCGAATACGGCTACTCCACCACCACGCCTAACGCGCTGGTGATCTGGGAAGCCCAGTTCGGCGACTTCGCCAACGGTGCACAAGTAGTGATCGACCAGTTCATCACCAGCGGCGAGCACAAGTGGGGCCGTCTCTGCGGTCTGACCATGCTGCTGCCACACGGTTATGAAGGTCAGGGTCCCGAGCACTCCTCGGCTCGTCTGGAGCGTTACCTGCAGCTGTGCGCCGAGCACAACATCCAGGTATGCGTACCGACCACGCCGGCTCAGATCTACCACTTGCTGCGTCGCCAGGTGATTCGTCCGCTGCGCAAGCCGCTGGTCGTGCTGACACCGAAATCCCTGCTGCGTCATAAACTGGCCATCTCGACCCTGGAAGATCTGGCGGAAGGTTCGTTCCAGACCGTTATCCCGGAAATCGATGCCCAGGATCCAAAAGACGTGGGTCGCATCATTCTGTGTAGCGGCAAGGTCTACTACGACCTGTTGGAAAAACGCCGTGCCGAAGGTCGTGACGACATCGCCATCGTGCGTATCGAGCAGCTGTACCCATTCCCTGAGGACGACCTGATCGAAGTCCTGGCTCCGTACAAAAACGTCAAACACATCGTTTGGTGTCAGGAAGAGCCGATGAACCAGGGTGCCTGGTACTGCAGCCAGCATCACATGCGTCGCATCATCAGCGGTCACAACAAGTCGCTCGTACTCGAGTACGCGGGCCGTGACGCTTCTGCTGCTCCAGCTTGTGGTTATGCATCGATGCACGCTGAGCAGCAGGAAAAACTGCTGCAAGATGCCTTTACTGTTTAACGCCTTCGCGCACCTGAAACCGAATTTAAGGAACCACAGATAATGGCTATCGAGATCAAAGCCCCCACTTTCCCGGAATCGGTTGCCGATGGCACCGTTGCCACCTGGCACAAGCAACCGGGCGACGCCGTCAAGCGTGACGAGCTGATCGTTGACATCGAGACCGACAAGGTCGTGCTGGAAGTTCTGGCCACCGCTGACGGCGTGCTGGGCGCTATCGTCAAGAACGAAGGCGACACCGTTCTGTCCGACGAAGTCCTGGGCTCCATCGTTGAAGGCGGCGCTGCTGCCGCTGCTCCTGCTGCCGCCGCCGCTCCGGCCGCTGCCGCTGCTGCCCCGGCTGCTGCCGATGGCGAAGACGATCCAATCGCTGCTCCTGCCGCGCGCAAGCTGGCTGAAGAAAACGGTATCAACATCGCTTCCGTTGCCGGTACCGGCAAAGGCGGCCGTGTGACCAAGGAAGACGTGGTCGCTGCTGTTGCCGCGAAGAAAGCCGCTCCGGCTGCCGCGCCTGCCAAGGCTCCGGCTCCTGCCGCTGCTGCTCCGGTCTTCGCTGCCGGTGATCGCGTCGAGAAGCGCGTGCCTATGACCCGCCTGCGTGCCAAGGTTGCCGAGCGTCTGGTTGAAGCCCAGTCGAACATGGCGATGCTGACCACCTTCAACGAAGTCGACATGACTGAAGTCATGGCCCTGCGTTCGAAGTACAAGGACCTGTTCGAGAAGTCCCACAATGGCGTACGCCTGGGCTTCATGTCGTTCTTCGTCAAGGCCGCCACCGAAGCCCTGAAGCGCTTCCCGGCTGTCAACGCCTCGATCGACGGTTCCGACATCGTCTACCACGGCTATGCCGACATCGGTGTTGCGGTCTCCAGCGACCGTGGCCTGGTGGTTCCGGTTCTGCGTAACGCCGAACTGATGAGCCTGGCCGAAATCGAAGGCGGCATCGCCACCTTCGGCAAGAAGGCCCGTGACGGCAAGCTGTCGATGGAAGAGATGACCGGTGGTACTTTCACCATCACCAACGGTGGTACTTTCGGTTCGATGATGTCGACCCCGATCGTCAACCCGCCACAAGCCGCGATCCTGGGCATGCACAACATTCTGCAGCGTCCTATGGCGATCAACGGTCAAGTGGTCATCCGTCCGATGATGTACCTGGCGCTGTCCTACGATCACCGCCTGATCGACGGTAAAGAAGCCGTGACGTTCCTGGTGACCATCAAGAACCTGCTGGAAGACCCGGCTCGTCTGCTCCTGGACATCTAAAAAGCAGCTGCATGCTGCAAGCGGGAAGCTTCGCGCCCCAGGGCAAGAGGCTTCAAGCTTGCGGCTGCAGCTTCTAGCTTGCCGTTAAAAGGAACCTTTTATGACTCAGAAATTCGACGTGGTAGTGATTGGCGCGGGCCCAGGCGGTTATGTCGCCGCAATCAAGGCCGCACAACTCGGTTTCACCACCGCTTGCATCGAGAAGTACACCGATAAAGAGGGCAAGCTGGCCCTCGGTGGTACTTGCCTGAACGTCGGTTGCATTCCTTCCAAGGCGCTGCTGGACAGCTCCTGGAAATTCCACGAAGCCCAGGACGGTTTTGCCATCCACGGTATCAACCACGCTGGCGTGACCATGGACGTACCAGCCATGGTGGGTCGCAAGGCCAACATCGTCAAAGGCCTGACCAGCGGTGTTGCCACCCTGTTCAAAGCCAATGGCGTCACTTCGATCCAGGGCCACGGCAAACTGCTGGCCGGCAAGAAAGTCGAAGTCACCAAGCCTGACGGTTCGGTTGAAGTGATCGAAGCCGAAAACGTGATCCTGGCTCCAGGCTCGCGTCCGATCGACATTCCACCGGCTCCGGTCGACCAGAATGTGATCGTCGATTCCACCGGCGCTCTGGAATTCCAATCCGTACCAAAACGCCTGGGCGTGATCGGCGCTGGCGTCATTGGCCTGGAACTGGGTTCGGTATGGTCGCGCCTGGGGGCGCAAGTGACTGTCCTGGAAGCCCTGGACACCTTCCTGATGGCAGCCGACACCGCTGTTTCCAAGGAAGCGCTGAAAACCCTGACCAAGCAAGGCCTGGACATCAAGCTGGGCGCTCGCGTGACCGGCTCCAAGGTCAACGGCGAAGAAGTCGTGGTCACCTACACCGATGCCAATGGCGAGCAGACCATCACTTTCGACAAGCTGATCGTTGCCGTTGGTCGCCGCCCGGTGACCACCGACCTGCTGGCCGCCGATTGCGGCGTGACCCTCGACGAGCGCGGTTTCGTGCACGTTGACGATCATTGCGCTACCACCGTACCGGGCGTCTACGCCATCGGTGACGTGGTGCGCGGCATGATGCTGGCTCACAAGGCCTCGGAAGAGGGCATCATGGTTGCCGAGCGCATCAAGGGCCACAAAGCCCAGATGAACTATGACCTGATCCCTTCGGTTATCTATACTCACCCGGAAATTGCATGGGTCGGTAAAACCGAGCAGGCCTTGAAAGCTGAAGGCGTTGAAGTTAACGTCGGCACCTTTCCGTTTGCCGCCAGCGGCCGTGCCATGGCAGCCAACGACACCGGTGGTTTCGTCAAAGTCATCGCCGATGCCAAGACTGACCGCGTATTGGGCGTCCACGTGATTGGCCCAAGCGCTGCGGAACTGGTTCAGCAAGGTGCGATCGGCATGGAATTCGGCACCAGCGCCGAAGACCTGGGCATGATGGTTTTCTCCCATCCGACCCTGTCCGAAGCCCTGCACGAAGCAGCTCTGGCTGTGAATGGCACTGCCATCCACATTGCCAACCGCAAGAAACGCTAAGCAATAATAAGAAACCACGGCGGTTGGCCCGTCGTGAGCCTTGTGCGCAAGACTCACCGCGGAATATCCGCTGGACTCGACCTCTCAGGGTAGCGCCACACACTGGACCGGGGCCCAGGCTCCGGGTTCAGGTGTGGCGCTGGTTTTGAGAGTAGCGGTCACAGGTGGTGCGGCACTCAATCTTGAGCGCAGCGCCGAATGCGCAGTACCTAACGAAGACGGTAAAAAGCATGAATCTTCACGAGTATCAGGGTAAGCAGCTGTTCGCTGAATACGGCCTGCCAGTATCCAAAGGCTACGCGGTAGACACCCCGGAAGAAGCAGCAGAAGCTTGCGACAAAATCGGCGGCTCCGAGTGGGTTGTCAAAGCCCAGGTTCACGCCGGTGGTCGCGGTAAAGCGGGCGGCGTTAAGCTGGTTCGCAGCAAAGAAGACGCTAAGGCATTCGCTCAGCAGTGGTTGGGCAAGCGTCTGGTGACCTATCAGACTGACGCCAATGGCCAGCCTGTCACCAAGATCCTGGTTGAATCGTGCACTGATATCGCTAAAGAGCTGTACCTGGGCGCTGTCGTTGACCGTTCGAGCCGTCGCATCGTGTTCATGGCTTCCACCGAAGGTGGCGTGGACATCGAGAAAATCGCTCACGACACTCCAGAAAAAATTCTCAAGGCCACTATCGATCCACTGGTTGGCGCTCAGCCATTCCAGGGTCGCGAGCTGGCTTTCCAACTGGGTCTGGAAGGCAAGCAAGTTGCCCAGTTCGCCAAGATCTTCGTAGGTCTGGCCAAACTGTTCCAGGATCACGATCTGGCCCTGCTGGAAGTGAACCCGCTGGTGATCAAGGCCGACGGCGATCTGCACTGCCTGGACGCGAAGATCAACATCGACGCCAACGCCATGTACCGTCAGCCTAAGCTGAAAACCTTCCACGATCCGTCCCAGGACGATCCGCGCGAAGCCCACGCTGCCAAGTTCGAACTGAACTACGTAGCCCTGGAAGGCAACATCGGCTGCATGGTCAACGGTGCCGGCCTGGCCATGGGTACCATGGACATCGTCAACCTGCACGGCGGCAAGCCAGCCAACTTCCTCGACGTAGGTGGTGGTGCTACCAAAGAGCGCGTGACCGAAGCCTTCAAGATCATCCTGTCCGACACCAACGTCGCTGCAGTACTGGTCAACATCTTCGGCGGCATCGTTCGCTGCGACATGATTGCCGAAGGCATCATCGGCGCCGTGAAAGAAGTCGGCGTGAAAATCCCGGTTGTTGTTCGCCTTGAAGGCAACAACGCTGAACTGGGCGCTAAAGTACTGGCAGAAAGCGGCTTGAACATCATCGCTGCTACCAGCCTGACCGACGCTGCTCAACAAGTTGTCAAAGCTGCGGAGGGCAAATAATGAGCGTCCTGATCAATAAAGACACCAAAGTTATCTGCCAGGGCATTACCGGTTCGCAAGGTAGTTTCCACACCCAGCAAGCCATCGAGTACGGCACCAAGATGGTTGGCGGCGTAACTCCTGGCAAAGGCGGCACCGAGCACCTGGGCCTGCCAGTGTTCAACACCGTGAAAGACGCTGTAGCTGCCACTGGCGCTACCGCCAGCGTGATCTACGTTCCAGCTCCTTTCTGCAAGGACTCGATCCTGGAAGCGGCCTTCGGCGGCATCAAGCTGATCGTCTGCATCACCGAAGGCATTCCTACCCTGGACATGCTGGACGCCAAGGTTAAGTGCGACGAGCTGGGTGTGACCCTGATCGGCCCTAACTGCCCAGGCGTGATCACCCCAGGCGAATGCAAGATCGGCATCATGCCAGGTCACATTCACTTGCCAGGCAAGGTCGGTATCGTTTCCCGTTCCGGCACCCTGACCTACGAAGCTGTTAAGCAGACTACTGACGCCGGTTTCGGTCAGTCCACCTGTGTCGGCATCGGTGGTGACCCGATCCCGGGTTCGAACTTCATCGACATCCTGAAGCTGTTCCAGGAAGACCCGAAGACCGAAGCGATCGTGATGATCGGTGAGATCGGCGGTTCGGCTGAAGAAGAAGCGGCTGCCTACATCAAGGCTCACGTGACCAAGCCGGTTGTTTCCTACATCGCTGGTGTGACTGCTCCTCCGGGCAAGCGCATGGGCCATGCTGGCGCAATCATCTCTGGCGGCAAAGGCACTGCAGACGAGAAATTCGCTGCTCTGCAAGACGCAGGCGTGAAAACCGTGCGTTCGCTGGCAGACATCGGCAAGGCCCTGGCCGAGCTGACCGGTTGGGCTGTCAAGTAAGCCTCGCGCTTAGCTGACGCTTCAACCACAAAGGCCACCTTCGGGTGGCCTTTGTGCTTTCTGCCGTAGGAGACCTGCGTCCTGCACAGAGCCTGGGGGAAATATAATTTCAAAAATGCGACATCATTCTGTCGCATATCGGATAGTTCGCCCTGGAACAGTGCGCTTGTCTTACCGATTCTGTAATCTAGCCGCCTCTTTTTGCGTCTGCTGCCCACAAGGTCGCTGCGCGCTAAACGGGTCAGTCTTATACGGATTGACAGCATTTCCCTCACCCATAAGGGAAATCCCTCTCTAAATTCCGATTCAGTAGTGTGGTATTTCCTTAATGAAAGTGTTGAAAGGCCAGGACATCCTGGCACTCGGCTTTATGACTTTTGCCCTGTTCGTCGGGGCCGGCAACATCATTTTCCCGCCTATCGTCGGCCTGCAGTCCGGACCCCATGTCTGGATGGCGGCGCTGGGCTTCCTGATCACCGCGGTCGGTCTGCCGGTGATCACCGTGGTTGCCCTGGCCAAGGTCGGCGGCGCCATGGACGCGCTGAGCACGCCTATCGGCAAGCTGGCCGGTGGCCTGCTGGCAGCGGTCTGCTACCTGGCGGTAGGCCCGCTGTTCGCCACGCCACGTACCGCTACCGTGTCCTTTGAAGTGGGCCTGGCGCCGTTGACCGGCGAAAGCCCGCTGGCCCTGTTCCTCTACAGTTCGGTGTACTTCCTGCTGGTGTTCTTCATCTCCCTGTATCCGGGCCGGCTGCTGGACACCGTCGGACGCTTCCTGGCGCCGCTGAAGATCATCGCCCTGGCTGTGCTGGGCATTGCGGCCTTTGCCTTGCCCGCCGGCGACATCGGCACCGCCACTCCCGAGTACGTTGCAGCACCGTTCTCCCAGGGCTTCATCAATGGTTACCTGACCATGGATACCCTGGGCGCGCTGGTGTTCGGCATCGTCATCGTCAATGCCATCCGTTCCCGCGGGGTCGAGTCGCCTCGGCTCATTACCCGTTATGCCGTGATCGCCGGCCTGATCGCCGGGGTCGGCCTGGCGCTGGTCTACGTCAGCCTGTTCCGCCTGGGCTCGGGCAGCCATGAAGTGGCCGCCGGTGCCAGCAACGGCGCCGCGGTATTGCACGCCTATGTGCAGCACACCTTCGGTTCCCTGGGCAGCGGTTTCCTCGCGGTGCTGATCTCCCTGGCCTGCCTGGTGACCGCCGTGGGCCTGACCTGTGCCTGCGCCGAGTACTTCAGCCGTGTCCTGCCGCTGTCCTACAAGACGCTGGTGGTGATCCTCGCGGCGTTCTCGCTGCTGGTATCGAACCTGGGCCTGACCAAGCTGATCGCGTTCTCGATCCCGGTGCTGACCGCGATTTACCCGCCGTGCATCGCCCTGGTGGCCCTGAGCTTCTGCAAGGACTTCTGGCAGGACCAGCGCCGTATCGTCGGCCCGGTGATGCTGGTGTCCTTCGTGTTCGGCCTGATCGATGCCCTCAAGGGCGCGGGCCTGGCCGGCTGGATGCCAACCCAGCTGTCGCACTTGCCGCTGAGCGAGCAGGGCCTGGCGTGGCTGGTGCCGTCGGTGATCGTGCTGGTGGTGGCAGTGATCTGCGATCGCCTGCTGGGCAAGCGCAGCGAAGCCCTGGCCTGACCTGAAGTTGATGGCCCGGGGTCGCCACAAGCGGCCCCCGAGCCCCCTAAAAAATGCCCCGCATCGATGGATGCGGGGCATTTTTTATGGGCGTACAGCGGTGTCTTTTTCCCCTGCGGGGCGTCGAAGCAGTGCCCTTTGCTTTTGTCTTCTGCCAACGCCTTACAGGAATTTGCATGTCGTTCGTTCAAGCCAACCTGATCCACCTACTGGCCGCCCTGTGGTTCGTCGTCTGCTGGGGTGGCTATACCCGCTACGCCAGTTGGAAGGGAAGGGACACCGCGTGCCTGGCCAGCGTCCTGCACCTGTATCGCGAGGACTGGATGCGCCGCATGCTGCTGCGGGACAACCGCATCGCCGATGCCAGCGTGATCGGCAACCTGGAGCGCAATGCCTCGTTCTTCGCCTCCAGTACCCTGATCATCCTGGCGGGCATTCTCACCGTGCTGGGCGCATCGGAGCGTGCAGTGTCGCTGTTGGCGGACATTCCCATGGTCCAGCAGGCGTCCCAGGGCATGTCGGAAATCAAGCTGCTGTGCCTGGCGCTGGTGTTCGTCTATGCCTTCTTTACCTTCAGCTGGTGCATGCGCCAGTACAACTTCGCCGCAGTGCTGGTGGGGTCGGCGCCAATGATCGGCGAGCGTCATGTTTCCGAGCAGGAGCGCAAGGCTTTTGCATCGCGAGCGGCTCGGGTAATTTCCATGGCGGCCAACCAGTTCAACTTCGGATTGCGTTCCTATTACTTCGGCATGACCATGCTGGCCTGGTTCGTCAGCCCCTGGTTATTCATGCTGATGAGCGCGGGTGTGGTGTTTGTCCTGTATCGGCGGGAGTTCCACTCCGATGTACTTGAAGTCATGGTCTATACACCGACAGAACAACCTGTGGTCGATAGCCCCAAAGATGCAGCCTGAGCGTTGATGGCTGATCGATTGAACGGTTGAAAGGAGTTGGCCAATGAGCAGTTCGCGTGCCCTGAAGTACCTGTGCCTGGGGTTCTTCCTGTTGTCGGGCTGCAGGGTGCAAACCCTGTATCTGAATGGCGAAGCCCGGGGCAGGGTGGTAGATGCATTGAGCGGCATGCCGATCGCCGGGGCCAAGGGCGCCTTGTGTGGCGCACAGTTCCTGACGGCCGATGACGGGAGCTTCAAGGTCGAAGCGGCAACTGACTGGGAATGGGTCATGTTGCTGGCCGGGCGTTCGCCGCAGGACATCCCGCACCCTTGTTTCATGAGTATCGCGGCAGCGGATTACCAGACCCGCCAATGGCTGGCGCCTGTTACCGCCCACTACGACTTTCCCATCAGGTTGCTGCCCATTTCCAGCCCCTTGCACTATGCACTGGAGTCCCCGGGCAATGAGTCGGTGCCAATGCAGCCGTTGCAGGCAGAGCCCCACCAGGACGAATTGTTCCTGGGGGCAGGCGGCTGATCTTCAACGCTTAGTTGCTTGCCCGGCAACTAAGCACTGTTGTATTGAGCGACTGTTTTACGAGCAAGAAAAAGCCCGCACTTGGCGGGCTTTGTTCTTTGTTGCGCTAAAACCGACTTAGTTGGTTTTAGGAGCTGCTTCCTTGGCGCTTTCTTCAGCAGCAGCCTTGTTGGATTCAGCCTGATCTTTGGCTGCTTCGGCGTTTTCTTTTGCCGCGTCGTTCACTTTATCCTGAGCTTCGTTCATTTTCTGTTGGGCTTGCTCAGCATGTTGATTGGCATCTTGAGCTTTGTCCTCGGATTTTTTGTCGCAGGCAGCCAGACCGAGGGAAGCGGTCAGCATCAGGGCAATAGCTAAAGTCTTACGCATGGGGTGTTTCTCCTTAGTGAAGATATCTACTGGCCTTTCGATCATGGCCTTGTGATTTAAGTTCCTTGAGACTCACAGATATATTAAGTAGTCATTTCATGGAACTTTTGCCTGCTTCATTCAACGCACATTCCCGAAAATAAAAAGAGATAAATCCCATGGCGCAAAACCCTATTTCTGAGCGTGCGGCGCGCTTTCTTTCCGCCTTGCGCCACTGCCAGGTGCTGGGCATCCGGGTACATAGCGCCTCTGAAGAGGGCCTGACCCTGACCTTGCCCTACAGTCCGCAGATTGTCGGTGACCCGCAAACCGGGATCATTCATGGCGGTGCCCTGACCACGCTGATGGACAGCGCCTGTGGCATGGCCACGCTTTGCGTGCTGCCGGAGTTCGAAGTGTGTCCGACCCTGGACCTGCGCATAGACTATATGCATCCGGCGGTCCCTCATCATGACGTGCACGGCTTTGCCCAGTGTTACCGGGTCACCACCGATGTGATCTTTACCCGCGGCTTTGCCTATCAGGATGATCCCGAGCGTCCCGTGGCTCATGTCGTCGGCACTTTCATGCGCATGGGCCGGGGGCTCAAGGGCAGCCGCGGGCTGGCCAGCTCGATCAAGGGGGAGCGGGCATGAGCACGGACCTTCGAGCACTCCTGGAGCAGGCTCGCCAGCAGGGCGATTACACCGCGTTGCTGGAGCAGATCCCCTACGCGAAGCTGATTGGCATCGAGTGCACGCAACTGGGAGATGAACTGCTGTTTCGCCTGCCGGCCAACAAGGACAATATCGGCAACCCTCTGCTTCCAGCCCTGCACGGTGGAGTGATCGCCGGTTTCATGGAACTGGCGGCCGCCTTGCATTTGCTGATTCTCACCGGCTCGCCCGGGGTGCCGAAAATCATCGACTTTTCCCTCGACTACCTGCGCGCCGGGCAGTTTCGCGACACCTTTGCCCGCTGCCAGGTATGCCGGCAGGGCAGGAGGGTGGCCAATGTCGCCATCACCGCCTGGCAGAGCACTGCCGAGGAGTCGATTGCCACCGCTCGCGCACATTTCAAGATCGAAGAGAGCACCGGCCCTTGAAATCCAGCGAGCGACCCCCACTTTCATGTCATCCCGCCGCCCTCCGCTCCCGGAACGCGGCCAATGCCATCTGATTGGAGTTTGATGACCATGAGTGTGGAAACTCAAAAGGAAACCCTGGGCTTCCAGACCGAGGTGAAGCAACTGCTGCACCTCATGATCCATTCGCTGTATTCCAACAAGGAAATCTTCCTTCGCGAATTGATCTCGAACGCCTCTGACGCCGTCGACAAATTGCGCTTCGAAGCCCTGTCCAAGCCCGAGTTGCTGGAAGGTGGCGCCGAACTGAAAATCCGTGTGAGCTTCGACAAGGACGCGAAAACCGTCACCCTCGAAGACAACGGTATCGGCATGAGCCGAGAAGATGTGATCACCCACCTGGGGACCATCGCCAAGTCCGGCACTGCCGATTTCATGAAGAACCTCACCGGCGACCAGAAGAAGGACTCGCACCTGATCGGTCAGTTCGGCGTGGGTTTCTACTCCGCCTTTATCGTGGCCGACCAGGTTGAAGTGTTCAGCCGCCGTGCCGGTCTGCCCGCCAGCGAAGGCGTGCACTGGTCGTCCAAGGGCGAAGGCGAGTTCGAAGTTGCGACCATCGACAAGGCCGAGCGCGGTACCCGCATCGTTCTGCACCTGAAGTCCGGTGAAGACGAGTTCGCCGATGGCTGGCGCCTGCGCAACATCATCAAGAAGTATTCCGACCACATCGCGCTGCCGATCGAGCTGCCCAAAGAAGCCGCTGCCGCTGAAGGCGAAGAGAAACCTGCGCTGGAGTGGGAAACCGTCAACCGCGCCAGTGCCCTGTGGACCCGCCCGCGTACCGAGATCAAGGACGAGGAATACCAGGAGTTCTACAAGCACATCGCCCATGACTTCGAGAACCCGCTGAGCTGGAGCCACAACAAGGTCGAAGGCAAGCTGGAGTACAGCTCGCTGCTCTACGTACCGGCTCGCGCGCCGTTCGACCTGTACCAGCGTGAAGCGCCCAAGGGCCTCAAGCTCTACGTGCAGCGCGTGTTCGTCATGGATCAGGCCGAGTCGTTCCTGCCGCTGTACCTGCGCTTCATCAAGGGTGTGGTGGATTCCAACGACCTGTCGCTGAACGTCTCGCGGGAAATCCTGCAGAAAGACCCGATCATCGACTCGATGAAGTCGGCGCTGACCAAGCGTGTCCTCGACATGCTGGAGAAACTGGCGAAGAACGAACCCGAGCAATACAAGGGCTTCTGGAAGAACTTCGGCCAGGTGATGAAGGAAGGCCCGGCCGAGGACTTCGCCAACAAGGAGAAGATCGCCGGCCTGCTGCGCTTCGCCTCCACCCAGGGCGACGACGGCGAGCAGAATGTCTCCTTGGCCGACTACCTGGCTCGCGCCAAGGAAGGCCAGGACAAGATCTACTTCCTCACCGGCGAATCCTACGCCCAGGTGAAGAACAGCCCGCACCTGGAAGTCTTCCGCAAGAAAGGCATCGAAGTGCTGCTGCTCACCGACCGTATCGACGAGTGGCTGATGAGCTACCTCAACGAGTTCGACGGCAAGAGCTTTGTCGACGTGGCGCGCGGCGACCTGGACCTGGGCAACCTCGACTCCGAAGAGGACAAGAAGGCTGCCGAGGAAGTCGCCAAGACCAAGGAAGGCCTGGTTGAGCGGATCAAGACCGCCCTGGGCGAGAGTGTCAGCGAAGTGCGGGTTTCCCACCGCCTGACCGACTCGCCGGCGATCCTGGCCATTGGCGAGCAGGACCTGGGGCTGCAAATGCGTCAGATCCTTGAAGCCAGCGGGCAGAAGGTTCCGGATTCCAAGCCGATCTTCGAGTTCAACCCGACTCACCCGCTGATCGAGAAACTCGACGGCGAGCAGAGCGAAGAGCGCTTTGGCGACCTGTCGCACATTCTCTTCGATCAGGCGGCCCTGGCGGCCGGTGACAGCTTGAAGGATCCGGCGGCCTATGTGCGCCGGCTGAACAAGCTGCTGGTGGAGCTGTCGGTTTAACCACGTTGCAAGAAAAACCCGCTTCGGCGGGTTTTTTCATTCTGGTGTCCCCCTACTGGAGAAGATGAGTCATGAGTCAAATCACAGTGCGTTCCGTGGTCTATCAGATCGATGGCCAGCCCTATGAAGGCCGCCTGGCCTTCGATGCCGCCCATAAAGCTGCGCGTCCGGGGTTGCTGATGGCGCCGAACTGGATGGGTGTCAGCGCCGGCGCGGAGAAGATCGCCGAGGCGGTGGCGGCCAAGGGTTATGTGGTGCTGATCGCCGATCTGTATGGCCAGTCGCTGCGCCCCGGCGATGCGAGCCAGGCCGGTGCCGCGATGATGCCGCTCAAGGATGACCGGGCGTTGTTGCGCAAGCGCATGCAGGCGGCCTTTGCGGCCTTGCAGAGCCAGGGCGAAGCCGCGGTGGACACCTCCAGGCTGGCCACCTTCGGCTTCTGCTTTGGCGGCTGCTGCGCCCTGGAACTGGCCCGCAGTGGCGCGCCGGTGAAGGCGGCGGTGTCGTTCCACGGCACCCTGGACACCCCCAACCCTGCCGATGCCAACAACATCAAGGGTTCGGTACTGGTACTGCACGGCGCGGCGGACCCGTTCGTGGCCAAGGAGCAACTGCCGGCCTTCGAAGCGGAAATGGACGCCGCGGGAGTGGACTGGCAACTGGTCAGCTACGGTGGCGCGGTGCATTCCTTCACCGACACCCACGCCAACCTGCCGGGCAAGATGATGTACGACGCCAAGACCTCGGCCCGGTCCTTCGCCACCATGCATTACCTGCTGGACGAAGTCTTTAGCGGCTGACCCACCGCCCCTGATCCCGTAGGAGCTGGCTTGCCAGCGAAGGCGTCAGTGAGAGCAACGCCAGACTCACGGGCCTGTTCGCCGGCAAACCGGCCCCTACCGATCAGTGGCGGGCGGGTGGCAATTCGATGCGCTCGCTTTCTCCCGGCACCTGCGGCCAGTCCCCGGCGGCCCAGCGTCTGCGAGCTTCATCGATCAACAGTGGATCGCTGGCGACGAAGTTCCAGTTGATCCGCCGCGGGCCGTCCAGGGCGGCGCCGCCGATCAGCACCGCGTGGCAATCGCTCTCGGCGAACAGCGTGGCGTTCTCCCCCTCTGGCAATACCACCAGCGAGTGCACGGGTAATGGCTCGCCGTCCAGTTGTGCCTCGCCCTCCAGTACATACAGCGCACGCTGTTGATGCTCGGTGGGAATCAGCAGGCTGGTGGCGGTCTGCAGCCGCAGCTCGGCATACAGGGTGGGGGAGAGCACCGGCACCGGCGACTCCAGGCAGAAACCGCTGCCGGCAATCATCCGAATGCTCACCCCCAGGTTGTCGCTCACCGGCAGGCTGCTGGCCGGGTGATGGCTGTAGTGCCCCGGGCCCTGCTCCTGTTCTTTGGGCGAGGCCAGCCAGACCTGCAGGCCGTGCATGGCAGACCCCTGGGCCTGCAAGAGTGCTGGCGTGCGCTCGACATGGGCGATGGCGCTGCCGGCGGTCATCCAGCTGACGTCCCCGGCGCCCACGATCTGGTCGGAGCCCAGGCTGTCCTTGTGCTGGATCTGCCCGGCGAACAGGTAGGTCAGGGTGGAGAGGCCGATATGCGGATGCTGGCGGATATTCATGCCCTTGCCCGGCGGGTAGCGGGTTTCCAGCATGTGGTCGAAGAACACGAAAGGCCCGACACTGCGGCACTGGGCCGAAGGCAGGGGGCGCAGGATGGGTTGGCCTTCAACGTCCTCGGCACGGGGACGGATCACGAGGGGGGAGTTCATGGCGGATTCCAGGCTGATCGGGTTATGCCCGGGAGCATAACCCGCTTGTGCCCGCCTTGCCGCTACTGGCTGAAGGCGCCTTCGGAGAGGTGGGTCTCGATGCTGACTTCGCTGGTGGTCATCAGCTTGTGGATCGGGCAACGGTCGGCCACCCGGTGCAGCTCATCACGCTGGGCGTCGGTGAGCACGCCCTTGAGGGTCAGCTTCACATGCAGGGCGTACTTGCCCTTCTGCTCTTCGCTGTTGTCGTGCTTGATCTCCACGGTGACCCCGGTCAGCGGGATGTTCTTCTTCTGCGCGTAGAGCTTGAGGGTCAGGGCCTTGCAGGCGCCCAGGGCGGCATCGAAGTAGTCATGGGGCTCGGGGGCGGTGCCTTCGCCACCGGCGGACTTGGGCAGGTCGGTGAACAACTGGTGGTCGTCGACCTGGATGCTGTGGCGGAAACCTTCGCTGGACTCGGTATTGACGGTGATGGTCATGGCAAACCTCAGGCAGTGATGAATAAGGATCAGGCTGTAAGGGTGCTGAAGTTATAGAGCATATCGAAGCGCGGGCGTTCCCCTTTTTCTGAACCTGCGGCTCGGCGTCGCGGTCTATCCTGCTTCGATCCATGGGAGGCGGCCCGGTGCACTGGAACCCTGTTCAAGCAAGCTGTTTGTGGGCGCTGCTGATGCTGCCGCTGGCGGTGGCCCAGGCGCGTGAATATGTGTACAGCGACGCGCACCTGCATTACGTGGACTTCTTCCAGGAAACCGCGGGCATGGAAGCCTTGCTCAAGGCCATGGATGACAACCGCATCGAGCAGGTGATGATTGCCGGGATTCCGGTGGCCAAGAAATGGCACGAGGATGAGCCCAAGCGCCCGCGCTACTACGCCGGGGACGATGCCGCGGCCTACTGGTACAGCGCCACCGACGTGCTGGTGGCCGCCGCGGTGAAAAAGCTGCCGGCCGAGCAGCGCCGGCGCTTTCATCCGTTCCTTTCGGGGTTCAACCCCAACGACAAGAACTCCGCGGCGCATATCCAGCGCATGCTCGATCTCGACCCGGGGCTGTGGCAGGGCATCGGCGAGGTCTTCACCCGGCACGACGATCTCACCGCGCTGACCGCCGGCGACACGCCGCGGGCCAATAACGAGGCGATGACCAAGGTCTATCACCTGGCGGCCGAGAACGACCTGCCGGTCATGCTGCACTCCAACATCACCTCCAAGCGCGAGCGCAATCCGCTGTACCTGGCGGAAATCGAAGAGCCGCTGCGCAATCACCCCCATACGCGTTTTATCTGGGCCCATGCCGGCACCAGTGCCGAGATCCATCGTCACCAGACCCGGCTGGAGTTCCTGCTGCCGACCCTGACGCGGCTGCTGGAGAGCTACCCCAACCTCTACATCGACCTGTCCTGGAGCCTGCTCACGCCCTATCTGCTGGATAAGCAGGGCAACCCCGACCCGGCCTGGCTGCAGCTGGTGGAGCGCTTCCCGGAGCGCTTCATGCTGGGTTCGGACGTTGTCGGGCGCTTCAACAAACTGGGGAGCGAGCTGCGGGGGTTCGATGGCTTTCTTGACGCCTTGCCGCAGGAGGTGGCACGAAAGGTGGCCCATGACAATTTCCTCGCCATCCTTCCCGCCAACCATCGTCCCTAGCAGGCGCCAGACTGTCATCAGCCTGTCATGCCTGCTTCATAAGCTCGCGCCATCTCAATCAAGGAGCGCGATATGCACCTCACTCGTTTAAGCGCACTGGCGGCGCTGATGATCTTCAGTGGCCTGGCCAGCGCCGAAGTCCGTGTCGAAGGGCCGGTGGAATACGGCGTGTTCGAAGGTCCCAAGGCCGAGCTGCAATCGGGGGAGCGGGTGCTGCGCCGCAGCAACGAGAAGATCCAGCAGACCTCCGTGGTGCCCGCCAGGCTGGGGACCAAGTTCGGCATGCGTTACCAGTTGCTGGGCAAGGTGGCCGAAGATCAGCCCCTGACTCTTCTTTACCTGACGCCGGGCATCCGTACGCCGGACGGGGTACGCCATGACAAGTTCGAAATCACTCAGAAACTGGTGCCCAACGCTCCCCAGGATGTGATGGCCTATGAGTTCACCGAAAGCCATGAGGTGGTCCCGGGCGAGTGGCGTTTCATGGTCTTCCAGGGCGACCGATTGTTGGCAGAACAGCGATTTTCTGTGCGCTGAATCGTTTTACGCCCAAGTATTGGAGTGCTAGGGCGTTTTGATATCACGTTTTTGTCTTACGCAATTTTCCAATGGCCCGATACCGTCTAAGAGCACCCTGCTGCAAGTTCTTGCAGCGCTCTAGGAAGGAGCCAGAGGAATGAGTCTTAGAAGTCTGAACATTGCGTTACGGGCGAGCCTGGGTTTCGGCTTGCTGGCGCTGATGGTGTTTGCCCTGGGGGCATTCGCCTTGATGCAGATGGGCAATATGCGCCAGCAGTCCGATGAAGTGGAAAGCAATTGGCTGCCCAGCGTGATGTCCGTAGGGGAAATGAACCAGGACCTGCTGCGCATTCGCGCCCTGACCCTGCGGTTGTTGATCAATCGCGACCCGCAGGCGATCACCCAGAACGAAAACAAGATCAACGAGATCAAGAGTGTCCTGGGGGTTGCCCAGAGCCGCTACGAATCCTTGATCCTCCTGCCCCAGGAGCGGGTCCTGTTCGATCGCTTCAAGACCATCGAAAAACAGTACCTGCAACGCCAGGAACGGGTCATGCAGCTCTCCAGCCAGAACCAGCTGGAGGAAGCGGTCAAGGTGGTCAATGGCGAAATGAACCAGCTGGCCGATGAGATGGCCGCGACCCTGCACGAGCTGGTGGAGCTGAACAAGCAAAGCGCGACCCATGCCACCGATATGGCCCAGGCGGTGTTCAGCAAGTCGCGGGTATGGGTGATCGGCATGATTGCCCTGGCGGCGCTGGTGACCATCGGCCTGGCCCTGTTGTTGACCCGCAGTATCGTCCTGCCTCTGGCGCAGTCGGTGAATGTGGCCGAAGTGGTGGCCGGCGGCGATCTGACCGGCACTATCACGGTGACCGGCAGGGACGAGCCGGCGCGCCTGCTGCACGCGCTCAAGGCCATGCAGCACAGCCTGCGGGAAACCATCCGGCGCATCTCCGATTCATCCAGCCAGCTGGCCTCGGCCTCGGAAGAGCTCAGTTGTGTCACCGAGGATGCGACCCGTGGCCTGCATCAGCAGAGCCTGGAGATCGAACAGGCGGCCACGGCGGTAAACCAGATGACCGCAGCGGTGGAGGAGGTGGCCAGTAACGCAGTGGCCACGTCCGAGGCCTCGCGGGAGTCCGACCGCATCGCCCAGCACGGGCGCGAGCAGGTGCACCAGACGGTGCTCTCGATTGAGTCGCTGGCGCAGGACGTGACGGCCAATGCCAGCCAGGTGGAGGATCTGGCGCAGAAGGTCTATGGCATCAGCAAGGTACTGGAGGTGATCCGTTCCATTGCCGAGCAGACCAACCTGCTGGCGTTGAACGCGGCCATCGAGGCGGCACGGGCCGGGGATGCGGGACGCGGGTTCGCAGTGGTGGCCGATGAAGTCCGGGCCCTGGCTCATCGGACCCAGCAGTCGACCCAGGAAATCGAGCAGATGATCGGTGGTATCCAGCAGGGCACCGACCAGGCCGTCAGTTCCATGCAGCAGAGCAACAGCCGCGCCCATTCGACCCTGGAGGTGGCCAAGGCGGCAGGGCAGGCGCTGGAGGAAATCGCATCGGCCTTCACCCAGATCAATGAGCGCAACATCGTCATTGCCAGCGCCTCGGAGCAGCAGGCGGCGGTGGCGCGGGAGGTGGACCGCAACCTGATGAACATCCGCGACCTGGCCTTGCAGACCTCCGCCGGGGCCAATCAGACCAGTGCGGCCAGCCAGGAGTTGTCGCGCCTGGCGGTGGACCTGAACAGCATGGTGGCGCGTTTTTCGGTCTGAGCCTTCTGGCAGGCGAAAAAAAGCCCCGAACCGGTCGGGGCTTTTTCATTCGGCGAAGCGGCGGGGCTTACTTGCCCTGCCAGCGCTTCAGGACCAGGGTGGCGTTGGTGCCACCGAAGCCGAAGCTGTTGCTCATCACGGTGTTGATGGTGGCGTCTTCGCGGGTCTTGGTCAGGATCGGCATATCGGCCACTTCCGGATCCAGCTCGTCGATGTTGGCCGAACCGGCCATGAAGTTGCCTTCCATCATCAGCATGCAGTAGATCGCTTCGTGAACGCCGGCAGCGCCCAGGGAGTGACCCGACAGGCTCTTGGTGGAGCTGATGGCCGGGGCCTTGTCGCCGAACACTTCACGCACGCCCTTCATTTCCGCGACGTCGCCGACCGGGGTCGAAGTGCCGTGGGTGTTCAGGTAGTCGATAGGGGTGTCGACAGTGGACATGGCCATTTCCATGCAGCGGATTGCACCTTCGCCGCTTGGAGCCACCATGTCGTAGCCATCGGAAGTGGCGCCGTAGCCGACGATTTCCGCGTAGATCTTGGCGCCACGGGCCAGAGCGTGTTCCAGCTCCTCGACCACCACCATGCCGCCACCGCCGGCGATGACGAAACCGTCACGCTTGGCGTCGTAGGCGCGGGAGGCCTTTTCCGGGGTTTCGTTGTACTGGGTGGACAGGGCACCCATGGCGTCGAACAGGAACGACTGGGTCCAATGCTCTTCTTCACCGCCACCGGCGAAGACGATGTCCTGCTTGCCCATCTGGATCTGTTCCATGGCGGTACCGATGCAGTGAGCACTGGTGGCGCAGGCAGAGGCGATGGAGTAGTTCAGGCCCTTGATCTTGAACGGGGTGGCCAGGCAGGCGGAAACGGTGCTGCTCATGGTCCGCGTAACGCGGTATGGGCCAACGCGCTTGACGCCTTTCTCGCGCAGGATGTCCAGCGCTTCCATCTGGTTCAGGGTCGAGGCGCCGCCGGAGCCGGCGATCAGGCCGGTGCGCGGGTTGGACACTTGTTCTTCGCTCAGGCCGGAGTCGGCGATGGCGTCTTTCATGGCCAGGTAGGCGTAAGCCGCCGCGTGGCCGACGAAGCGATAGATCTTGCGGTCGATCAGCTCTTCGAGGTTCAGGTCAATGGAGCCGGAAACCTGGCTACGCAGACCCATTTCGGCATATTCCGGGTTGAAGCGGATGCCAGGGCGACTTGCACGCAGGTTAGCGGAGACGGTCTCTTTGTCATTGCCCAGGCACGAAACAATGCCAAGACCTGTGATAACGACGCGGCGCATGCGGATAACCCTTAGAAGTTGTCAGTTGAAGTAAACACGCCGACCCGGAGGCCTTCGGCGGTATAGATTTCGCGGCCGTCAACGCTGACCGAACCATCGGCGATGGCCATGTTCAGCTTGCCCTTGAGCACGCGCTTGATGTGAATGTTATAGGTGACTTTCTTGGCGGTCGGCAGGACCTGGCCGAAGAATTTCACTTCCCCCGAACCCAGGGCACGACCGCGGCCCGGCAAGCCCTGCCAGCCGAGGAAGAAGCCCACCAGTTGCCACATGGCATCCAGGCCCAGGCAGCCTGGCATCACCGGGTCGCCTTCGAAGTGGCAAGCGAAGAACCACAGGTCTGGAGTGATATCCAGCTCAGCGACCAACTCACCTTTACCGTACTTGCCACCCTCTTCGCTGATATGGGTGATGCGATCCACCATCAGCATGTTGGGGGCGGGCAGTTGCGCGTTACCTGGGCCGAACAGCTCACCGCGACTGCAGCGCAGCAGGTCTTCCCGAGTAAAGGCGTTTTGTTTGGTCATGCGAGCTCCTCAATAGTCCCGTGCGGCAGGGTTGGGCAAATCTTCCCGGCCGATCGAAGCGTTCATGCCTCGAGCCGGCAGCCTACTCATAGACTATTGCGTTGTAGTGAAAGTCACAGCGCAAAGGGCATGAATGTACACTTGTGCACTGAAATTTTTTTTGAGGGCCTTTTCAGGGCCCCGTCGGGTGCCTAAGACTGCCGCACTTTCGCCCATGACGCCAGTCGTAGCTGTTGGAAAATAGCCGGTTATTGCACCCAACGTTGGAGAATTTGCTGCAGATCCGCGCGCTTGAAAGGCTTGGCCAGGTAGTCGTTCATGCCCGCTGCAAGGCAGGCTTCACGGTCGCCCTGCAAGGCGTTGGCGGTCAGGGCGATGATCGGTAAATCGGCACAACCGGGCAGTTGGCGGATCTGCCGGGTGGCCTCATAGCCGTCGACCAGCGGCAGTCGGCAATCCATCAGAATCGCCTCGAAGATCAGGCTTTCGGCACTGCGGACCGCCTGGGCGCCGTCGGTGACGATGCTCACGGTGAACCCCAGGCTGCGCAGCATGGCCTGGATCACGGTCTGGTTCACCGGGTTGTCTTCCACCAGCAGCACGTTGCGGCCTTCACCGGAGTGCTGATTGCTGCTCACCCGCGGGGCCAGTACCGGCAGGCTCTGCTGGAACAGCGCCAGGGGGATTTCCAGGGTGAACACCGAGCCTCGGCCTTCCTCGCTCTGGGCCCGCAGGGTGCCACCCATGCGCTCGGCCAGGGTGCGGGCGATGGGCAGGCCCAGGCCGGTGCCGCCATAGCGACGGGAAATCGAACTGTCGGCCTGCTGGAAGGCGTCGAACATCAGCTCCAGGCTGGCCGGGCTGATGCCGATACCGCTGTCGCGCACTGCGCAGGTGAACCACAGCAGTTCGTGATCCAGGGCCTGCCACTGGGGCTCGATGGTGATGCTGCCCTGCTCGGTGAATTTCAGGGCGTTGCCGATCAGGTTGACCAGGATCTGCCGGATTCGCGTCGGGTCGCCCTTGACCTGCAGCGACTCCATGCCCGGCGGCAGCCGCAGTTGCAAGTCCAGGCCGCGTTGCAGGGCGCTGTGCTGGAAGGCCTGGGCCGAGCTGGTGATCAGTTCGGCAAGATTGAACGGGATGTGCTCCAGTTCCAGGGCCGAGCGTTCGATGCGGGAGAAGTCGAGGATGTCGTTGATCACCTTCAGCAGGTGTTCGGTGGATTCCGACGCCAGCGCCGCGTACTCGCTCTGTTCCTGGGTCATCTGGGTGGTTTCCAGCAGTTGCAGCATGCCCAGTACACCGTTCATCGGTGTGCGCAGCTCGTGGCTCATCATCGCCAGGAAATCCGACTTGGCCTTGTTCGCCCGTTCCGCCTCTTCCCGGGTCTGGATCAACTGGGACATGGCCTGGTGCTGCTCGCGGCTGGCCAGTTCCAGGCCGGCGGCGAGGTTGTTGATGTGCCGGGCCAGGTTGCCCAGCTCGCCATCGTCGACGATCGGCAGCGGGGTCTTGAAATCCCCTTCCTGGATTGCCTTCACCGCATCGCCCATGGCGCGGATCGGCTGTGCCAGGCCGGCCGCCAGGCGCCGGGCCAGGAGGAAGGTGAAGAGCAGGGCGAACAGCGCGAGGATGGCGGCCTTGAGGAGGATTTCCTGCTGGCGCTGGCTGAAGGCGTCGTTGGACATGCCGACGATCACCCGGCCCAGGTAACCATCGCCCTGGGCAGCCACGCTGGCCGGGTCGTTCTGCAGAAAGTCGTTGTGCACCTGGATGCGCTGCAGGCGTACCGGGGCCTGGAATACCTTGATCTGCTGCGCGTGGTTGTGGCTGGCCGAGGGCTGTTCCACGTACACCAGGATGTTGTTGGCGCTGTCCTGCACCTCCAGGAAGTGCACGTGGGGCGTGGCCAGGGTTGCCTGCAGCAGGCTCTCCAGGCCCTCGTTGTTGCCGGAGATCACCCCGTACTCGGTGGCTGGCGCCAGTTGATTGGCGATCAGTTGCCCGGTGTGGTTGAGCTCCTGGCGCAAGTCCTGGATACGCACGAAGGTAAAAAAGCTGATCAGTAGCAGGGTCAGGAGCAGGGCCGGGCCCAGGCTGATGAGCTGAGTGCGGGTCTGGATATCCCATCGGCGACGCAATGTCATGGGTGCTTCTCTCCTTCACTCAACTGGCGCGCAACGGCCTGCGGGTCGATTTCCTCGATGCCCAGCGAGCGTGCCACCTGTGGGTTGCTCAGTACTTTGAAAGCCGTCGGGTATAGCGCACGGGGCCAGCGAGCCGGCGGTTGGTCGAGCAGGCTGTCCAGGGTCTGCAGCCAGTCCTGCTGGTCGCTGTAGGTGCTGGCCAGGCTGCCGGCCCGGACGAAGCCGGCATTGGGGCCGATCAGCGCCTGTTGCCGGGCGTAGCTGCTCAGTAGCAGGTTCTTCACGGTTTTCGGGTTGTACAGCTTCGGATCATCCAGGCCCAGCAGCACTTCGCTGTTGCGCAGCAGGTTCTGCAGCGGGCGGCTGTCGCTGGTGCTGTCCCAGGGTTCGGCGATGATTTCCATGTTCAGGGTTTGCGCGGCCAGGTGCAGCTCCTTGAGCAGGAACTGACTGTCGGCGCTGTACAGCACCCCCACCCGGCGCACCTGCGGCAGAACACTGCGGATCAGGCGTAACTGGCGCTCCAGGGGCGGATCGCTCCACAGCAGGCTCAACCGTGGATGAGGGCTTTGCGCCAGGCGCTGTTGGGCCTGCAGGCGGCTGATGCGCAGGACCAGGGTCGGCGGGCCCAAGGGATCTTGCAGGCGCCAGTCGAGGCTTTGCGGGTCCAGCAGGATCAGGCGCGTGCTGCCGGGCAACTGGCCCGGCGGCGGCAGTTGGGCCAGGGGGACGAAGCGCACCTGGTCCCGGGGGCGCTGGGCGGCCAGTTCTTCGGTGAAGGTGCGCACGCTGCTGTTGTCGTCGCTGGCGGTGAGCAGCACATCGGCCGCCCACAACGGGCTGCCCAGCAGCATGCCCAGTAGCAGCAGGCACAGGCACAGGCGACGATGTATGCGCAGGGCCTTCCAGGGCCGACAGTGGCCCATGTCAGAACTCGAGCTCCGCGCTGAAGTAGGCCACGTGGCGCGAGTCGTAGAGATTGTCGGCGAAGGTGGTGGGCTGGTGGTCGAGCCGTTGCTGCAGGGTGCCGGCCAGTTCCAGGCTGGTCTTGCTGCCCAGGGCCAGGCGCTTGGCGATGCGGGTGTCGACCCGTTCGAATCGGTAGCCGTTGAGGGCGCTGTCGCCATAGTAGAAGAGCGCGCTGGACCAGCCCTGGCCCCAATTGCGCAGCCAGCCGGCGGAGCCGCTGTTGCTGGCGGTCAGGCGCTGGTCCAGGCGGTTGCTGGCCTGGGCATGGACGTAGGCGTAGGTCAGGCGCAGGCGGTCGGCGCGGCTCAGTTGCCAGTCCAATTGGCTCTCGGTACCGGCGAAGCGCGAGGCGTTGCTGTTGCTGGCGATGTACTGATTGTTGCGCAGCGGCTCGCTAATCATCCCGGTGATTTCGTCATAGAACAGCTTGATGTCGAGGTTCAGCGCCTGGTCGACGAAGTAACCGTTGTAGCCCAGTTCCCGGGAACGCATGTGCTCCTGGTCGAGGTTGCCGGGGCCACGGGTCTTGACGAAGTACTGGGCGCTGTTCTGGCCGTAGACCGGGGTACTCAGGCCGGTGACCCGGTAGCTCCAGTTGACGTTGTTCTCGAACATGTCCGGGGAGCGGATGGCTTCCGAATACACCGCCCGCAAGCCGTGGCGCGGGTTGATCAGGTAGTTGACCGCGATCCTCGGGGTCAGGGAGTTGCCGGTCAGCTGGGTGTCTTCGTACATAGCCCCGCCCTGGATCAGCCAATGTTCGCTGGCCCGCCACTCCAGCTGGCCGAACAGGCGCCAGGTGGTGTCGTCGAGGGTGCCGTTGAAGTAGGTTTCGGAGTCGGCCCGGTCGTAACGATAGTTCATGCCGCTGACCAGCCGCAGGTTGTCGCTGAGGCTCAGGGTGTCCTGCAGCTCCAGGTCGTAGCGGGTTTCCCGAGAGCTCTGGTCGATGTTGCCGCAGACGGGATTTTGGCCACCGGCGTTCCATTGATCGATGATTTGGCTTGCCAGTGCCCGTTCCGCTGCTGTTCCCGACGGCGCGCCGCTCAAGTTACTTGGCATGTTCCTCGCCAGGCGCTCGGCGTAATACGGGTTGAGTTGCCACAGACGTGTCAGTTCAGGGCTGAAGGAAACTGCGGCGTCACAGGCCCTCCACGTCTGCTGGCGGTCCCAGTGTTGGGCCGAGCCCTGTATATAAAGGCTGTGTTGTGGATTGATATCCAGATTCCAGCGCAGAGATCCTGCGTAGTCCTTGGCAACAACGTCAGAGTTATAGCCCTTCTCGGCATAGTCTTTAAATACTGGCTGATAGGTATAGGGCCGCTGGTTGGCGCCTTCCTTGGCATTCAACTGCCAGTCGATGCTCTGCTGTTCATTGAGCATCTGGCTCACGGACAGACTGAAGCGGTTCAAGCGCTTGCTGTCGCGGTAGTCGGCCCCCAGGCGATTCTTGTCGAAGCCATCATCTTCCTGCCCCGACAGCGACAGGCGCAGGTCGCCGGTTTCCCAGCCGGTACCCTGGCTGGCGTACCAGTCGCTGATGCCGCGCTGGCCCCGGGTCAGCTTGACCCGCGTGCCATGGCTGTTGGCCGGGGCGCGGGTGATGATGTTGACCACCGCCATCAGCGCGTTGGCGCCGTAGCTGACGGTATTGGGGCCGCGAAACACCTCGATGCGCTCGATGTCTTCCATGGCCACCGGGATATCGCTCCAGTCCACTGTCGCCAGGCCGGCGCGATACACCGAACGCCCGTCGATCAGTACTTGCATGCGCCGGGCTTCGCTGGCGTTGGTGCCGTGGTAGTTGACTGTGGCCTGGTTGCCGCTGATGGCGCCGACCATCATCCCCGGCACCAGGCGCAGCAGTTCGCTGATGTCCCGGGCGCCGCTGGCCTTGATCAACTCGTTGTCGAGCACCGTCATGCTGCCGGGAACCGCGGCAGGTGACTGTTTCAGGCGGGTGGCGGTGAGGACCTCGGGCAGGGCGGTGCCGTCCAGGAACAGATCGTCGGCCAGCACCGAGTGGCCGAACAGCATGCCCAGCAGCAGCGATAGACGAAGAGGTGAGGGGCCAGCGGACACGACACAGCCTTGAATCTTGATGGAAGGCGCGCATGTTAACCGAGATAGTCGAGTTTTCCAGTCGATAAGCCCGACATTCCCCGAATGACTCCACGTGTTCCCGACAGGTTGCCTGAATGGCCCCTGGGGCTGGTGGTGAGAAAACCGCCCCGTATAATGCCGCCATCGCCACTGCTATGGATTAACGGATTGCATATGACACAACAGCGCCCTATTGCGGTCCTGGGAGGCGGAAGTTTTGGTACCGCCGTGGCCAATCTGCTGGCCGAGAACGGTCATCGGGTGCGGCAGTGGATGCGCGACCCCGAGCAGGCCGAGGCCATTCGGGTCAACCGCGAGAATCCGCGCTACCTCAAGGGCATCAAGATTCATCCGGCGGTGGAGCCGGTCACCGACCTGCTGGCCACCCTCAATGACAGTGACCTGTGCTTTGTCGCCTTGCCCTCCAGCGCCCTGCGCTCGGTGCTGGCGCCCCACGCCGAGCTGCTCCGCGGCAAGCTGCTGGTCAGCCTGACCAAGGGCATCGAGGCCCAGACCTTCAAGCTGATGAGCGAGATCCTCCAGGACATCGCCCCGCAAGCGCGCATCGGCGTACTTTCCGGCCCCAACCTGGCTCGGGAAGTGGCCGAGCACGCCCTGACCGCCACCGTGGTCGCCAGTGAAGACGAAGAGCTCTGTCAGCGGGTCCAGGCCGCGCTGCACGGCCGCACCTTCCGTGTGTATGCCAGTGCCGACCGCTTCGGTGTGGAACTGGGCGGGGCGCTGAAGAACGTCTACGCGATCATCGCCGGCATGGCGGTGGCCCTGGGCATGGGGGAAAACACCAAGAGCATGCTGATTACCCGGGCGCTGGCGGAAATGACCCGCTTTGCCGTGAGCCAGGGCGCCAACCCCATGACCTTCCTCGGCCTGGCCGGTGTCGGCGACCTGATCGTCACCTGTTCCTCGCCCAAGAGCCGCAACTACCAGGTGGGCTTTGCCCTGGGCCAGGGCCTGAGCCTGGAAGAGGCGGTGACCCGCCTGGGTGAGGTGGCGGAGGGCGTCAACACCCTCAAGGTGCTCAAGGTCAAGGCTCAGGAGCTGGGGGTCTACATGCCGCTGGTGGCCGGCCTGCACGCGATCCTGTTCGAAGGGCGTACGCTGAACCAGGTAATCGAGCTCTTGATGCGCGGCGAGCCGAAAACCGACGTCGACTTTATCTCCACCAGCGGATTCAACTGAGCAGCACAGGAGCCAGACATGAACGATACGAATTCCGAAGCCAAATACGAGTCCATCCTCCTGCGGGTGCTGTGGATGCTGATATTCGTGCTGGTGTGGCAGGTGGCGCAGTTTCTCCTGGGCGCGCTGGTGCTGGTGCAGTTGATCTATCGCCTGATCTACGGCGCGCCGAATGCCGGCCTGATGAACTTCGGCGATAGCCTGAGCCAGTTCCTGGCGCAGATCGGCCGTTTCGGCAGCTTCCATACCGAACAGAAACCCTGGCCGTTCGCCGATTGGCCCGCTCCCCGGGCGCCTGAAGGCGAAGCTCCCCATAGCGTGCCGCCAGCGCCTCACCCGGTGCGTGACGAGGAGCCCAAGCTGTGAAGCTGTGGGTGCTGCGTCACGGCCAGGCCGAGTCCCATGCGCCGACCGATGCCCAGCGCAACCTCACGGCCCACGGTCGCGAGGAAGTGCTGGGCAGCGCCGCGCACCTGATCGGCCAGCCCATCGCCGCGATCCTCGCCAGCCCTTATGTACGTGCCCAGCAGACTGCACAGCTGGTGCGCGAGGCCCTGGGGTTCGAAGGCGAGATCCGCACCGTGCCCTGGCTCACCCCCGAGGCCAACCCGCTGCAGGTGCTGGAGCAACTGGACAGTGCCGACAACCTGCTGCTGGTCAGCCATCAACCCCTGGTGGGCAACCTGATCGGCCTGTTGCAGCACGGCCACCTGCGTGATCCGCAGCCGATGAACACCGCCAGCCTGGCGGAGCTCGAAGGCGACTGGCCCCTGGCGGGGCTGATGACCTTGAATGCCGTGACACACCCTTGATGGACGCGGCGGCAGGGCATGCCCGGGCCGCCGTTGTTGTCTCGAACCCACCGATCCCCGGTTGCGATCCGCTACATTTCTTAACTTGCAGCGCTCCTTTGTGCGTGGAATAGTCCACCAAGCAAGTGCTTGGTTGGTGTCGCGAACAGAATAAGAACAAAGGAGCGAGTCATGTCTGCTGCTTTTCGTTTGCCCCTGCAAGTGTTCTACGAGCGCGAGGCTCGTCATCCCCAGCAGCGCTTTCTGGTCCAGCCCAGTGCCGGCGGGCAGGTGCAGGAACTGAGCTGGTTCGAGGTGGGCCAGCAGGCCCGGCGTGCCGCCCAATGGCTGCGCGAGCGCCAGCTGCCTTCCGGCAGCCACATTGCAATCATTGGCAAGAACTCCGCGCACTGGGTCATTGCCGACCTGGCGATCTGGATCGCCGGGCATGTCTCGGTGCCGTTGTATCCCAATCTCACGGCCGAGTCGGTAGCCCAGGTGCTGGAGCATTCCGAGTCGGCCCTGGCCTTTATCGGCAAGCTGGACGACTGGCCGCAAATGGCGCTCGGGATCAAGGCCGGGCTGCCCACCATCCGCTTGCCCCTGGCCCCCGAAGGCCCTTTCGATTTCAGTTGGGAGGACCTGCAACGCTGTCCGCCGATCGAGGATAGCCCGAGCCCTGCGGCCGATCAGCTGGCCACCATCATCTATACCTCCGGCACCACTGGGCTGCCCAAGGGTGTGATGCACAGTTTCGGCAACCTGGGCTTTGCCGCCAGCCATGGTGTGCAGATGTTCGGCCTGGGCCCCGAGGACCGGCTGCTGTCCTACCTGCCCCTGTGCCACGTGGCCGAGCGCATGTTTGTCGAGATGGCGGCGATCTATACCGGGCAGACGGTGTTCTTTGCCGAAAGCCTGGATACCTTCCTCGCCGACCTGCAGCGAGCCCGGCCCACTGCGCTGTTTGGCGTGCCGCGGATCTGGACCAAGTTCCAGATGGGGGTCTACAGCAAGGTGCCGGCCAAGCGCCTGGATTTTCTCCTGGGCCTGCCCTTTATCGGCAAGCGTGTCGGCCACAAGGTGCTGAGCGGGCTCGGGCTGGACGCGTTGCGGGTGGCGCTGTCGGGAGCGGCACCGGTGCCCCAGACCCTGTTGCACTGGTATCGACGCCTCGGGCTGGACGTGTTGGAGGTGTACGGCATGACCGAGAGCTGCGGCTACTCCCATATCGGCCGCTCCGGTGAGCATGTGCCCGGCTGGATTGGCCGGCCCTGCCCGGAAGTCGAGGTGCACATCGACGAGGCGGGGGAGGTTCAGGTACGCAGCGGAGCCACTATGCTGGGCTATTTCAAGGACCCGCAGAAGACCGCCGAAACCGTTACCGAGGATGGTTTCCTGCGCACCGGCGACAAGGGGGAGCAGGATGCCGCCGGCAACCTGCGCCTGACCGGCCGGCTCAAGGAGATCTTCAAGACCAGCAAGGGCAAGTACGTGGCCCCGGCGCCCATCGAGAACCGCCTGGCGGTGCATGCCCATATCGAGCAGGTGTGCGTGGTGGGCGACGGGCTGATTGCCCCCCTGGGCCTGTGCGTGCTTTCGGCTGCGGGCGTGCAGGCCGCCGCCGGCAGTGCCCGGGAAGGCTTGCACAGCAGCCTGGAAAGCCTGCTGGCCCAGGTCAATGGCAGCCTGGACAAGCACGAGCGGCTGCATCGGCTGGTGGTGGTCAAGGACAGTTGGGCGGTGGAAAACGGCTTTCTCACTCCAACCCTGAAGATCAAGCGCAATGTGATCGAAGCTACCTATGGCGGCAGTTTTCAAGCCTGGAGCGAGCGCAGCGAAGCCGTGCTGTGGCAGGATTGACCGACAATAACCACCCATAAGGGAAGCGGCGATGAGTCTATGGCGTACCACTCCGAACATCGAGCAACTGAACGCGATCCAGAAGAACACCATCGGCGAAGTGCTGGATATTCGCTTCGAGTCCTATGACGAGCAGTCACTGACCGCGAGCATGGTCATCGACCATCGCACCCACCAGCCCTACGGGCTGCTGCACGGCGGGGCCTCGGTGGTGCTGGCGGAAACCGTCGGCTCCATGGCCAGCTACCTGTGCATCGACGCCAGCAAGTTCTACTGCGTGGGGCTGGAGATCAATGCCAATCACCTGCGGGGCTTGCGCACCGGGCGGGTCACGGCGGTGGCCAAGGCCATTCATATCGGGCGCACCACCCATGTCTGGGACATCCGCCTGAGCAGTGATGAAGGCAAGGCCAGTTGTGTCTCGCGCCTGACCATGGCGGTGGTGCCCCTCGGGCAGAACCCGCCGGCGCAATGACGCAACGCGCCATAGGCTGAGCCTGGGTGTCAGCATTCCTGTCCGTTACGGTCATTGCCCTGGTGCAAGGGCCTGCGGACAATCGGTGTTCGTTTGGTGGATGGATAGGTCGGTATGTCGCAACAGGTGTTTTTCGCTCACGCCAATGGGTTTCCCTCCGGCACGTACGGCAAGTTGTTTGCTGCCCTGGCGCCGGAATTCGAGGTGGCTCATCTGCAGCAGCATGCCCACGACCCGCGCTTTCCGGTGGACGACAACTGGCGCAGCCTGGTGGATGAACTGATCCATCACCTGCAACAGCAGGCCCAGCCGGTCTGGGGCGTGGGGCATTCGCTGGGTGGTGTGCTGCACCTGCACGCGGCCCTGCGCTGCCCGGAGCTGTATCGGGGGGTGGTGATGCTCGATTCGCCGGTGCTGACCCGGGCCGACCAATGGGTGATCCGCGCCGCCAAGCGCCTGGGCTTCATCGACCGGCTGACTCCGGCCGGGCGCACCCTGGGGCGTCGCGAAGAGTTTGCCGACATCGAGGCCGCCCGCAGTTACTTCTCCCGCAAGACGCTGTTCCGGGCCTTCGATCCCGATTGCCTGGATGCTTACCTGCAGCACGGCCTGCAGCAGGTGGGGGATCGCTTGCGCCTGCGTTTTGACCCGGCCACGGAAATCAGCATCTACCGCGGCGTGCCTCATACCAGCCCGGGCAGTGCGCGCCAGCTCAAGGTACCGCTGGCGGTGGTGCGCGGACAGCAGAGCCGGGTGGTGATGCGCCATCACACCAGTGCCGTCGGGCGCATGCCCCTGGGCGAGTCGCTGACCATGCCCGGTGGCCACATGTTTCCCCTTGAGCGCCCCCAGGACACCGCGGCGCTGCTCAAGGAGCTGTTCACACGCTGGCAACGGAGCCCTGCATGAGCCACGCCGTCGAAGAAGTCCGCCTGAACCTGCCGCACATCGAACTGGCGGCCCATCTGTTCGGGCCCGAGGACGGTCTGCCGGTCATCGCCCTGCATGGCTGGCTGGATAACGCCAACAGCTTTGCCCGGCTGGCGCCCAAGCTCGCCGGCCTGCGCATCGTTGCCCTGGACCTGGCCGGCCACGGTCATTCCGGGCATCGCCCGGCGGGGGCCGGCTATGCCCTGTGGGACTACGTCTATGACGTGCTGCAAGCCGCCGAGCAACTGGGCTGGAAGCGCTTTGCCCTGATGGGCCATTCCCTGGGGGCGATCGTCTCGCTGGTGCTGTCGGCGGCGATGCCGGAGCGGGTCAGCCACCTGGCCCTGATCGATGGGGTGATCCCGCCGACGGCCAATGGCGAGGACGCCGCCGAGCGCCTGGGCATGGCGTTGCAGGCACAGCTGAATCTGCAGAACAAGAGCAAGCCGGTGTACGCCACCCTGGAGCGGGCCATCGAGGCGCGCATGAAGGGCCTGGTGGCGGTTAGCCGCGAGGCGGCCGAACTGCTGGCCCAGCGCGGCCTGATGCCGGTGCCCGGGGGCTATACCTGGCGCAGCGACAGCCGCCTGACCCTGGCTTCGCCGCTGCGCCTGACAGAGGAGCAGGCCATGTCCTTTGTTCAGCGGGTCGCCTGCCCGACGCAACTGGTGGTGGCGGCCGATGGCATGCTGGCCAAGCACCAGGCCTTGTTGCAGCGTCTACCCTTCAGCGTTGAGCAGTTGCCCGGCGGGCATCACCTGCACCTCAACGACGAGGCGGGTGCCAGCTTTGTCGCAGACTGTTTCAATCGGTTTTTCGCCGTTCCTTGACTTGACGGGATCAACTGTCGAGGCTGGGCGGGTTGAAATGGGAGACAACCATGATAGATCTGTACACCGCTGCGACCCCCAATGGTCACAAGGTTTCCATCCTGCTTGAGGAACTCGGCCTGCCCTATGAGGTGCACGCCTTGAGTTTCGACAAGAAGGAGCAAAAGGCCCCAGCGTTCCTGAAGATCAATCCCAATGGGCGTATTCCGGCCATCGTCGATCGCGACAATGGCGATTTTCCGGTGTTCGAGTCCGGCGCGATCCTGGTGTACCTGGCCGAACGCACTGGCCAGTTGTTGCCGGCCGATTCCAAGGGCCGTTCGCTGGTCATGCAATGGCTGATGTTCCAGATGGGCGGGGTCGGGCCCATGCAGGGCCAGGCCAATGTGTTCTTCCGCTATTTCCCGGAGAAGCTGCAGGGCGCCATCGACCGTTATCAGCACGAGACCCGGCGCCTGTACGAAGTGCTCGACAGCCGCCTGCAACAGGCCGAGTACCTGGCCGGCGACTACAGCATTGCCGACATCGCCACCTTCCCCTGGGTGCGCGGCCATGAATGGTCCGGGGTTTCGGTGCAGGGCCTGCCGGCGTTGCAACGCTGGATGGCGGCCCTGGAGGCCCGTCCTGCGGTGCAGCGAGGCTTGCAGGTTCCACAACGCAGCGACGATGCCAGCGTCGTCAAGGGCGCCCAGGCCATGCTTATCCGATGAGAGTTTCCATGCGTTCAATCAGTGTTCTGGGCCTGTCCCTGGCAAGTACCCTGGTGCTTGCCGCCGATCTGCCGGGCAGCCACGACCTGCCCCTGGTCCCCCGTCTGACCGATGCACAGATCGTCGACTACCGCCCCGAAGTGGAGCAGGAGCGCGTCTACCCCCTGGGTTCGATCCGCCGTATCAGCGGCCAGTTGCGTTTCGATGGCCAGGTCAATGCCCGCGGTAAGCTCACCGCCATCACTTACCAGTTGCCCGCCGAGCGCACATCCAACGAAGCCTTCACCCTGGCCAGGGAGGCGCTGCAAAAGCAGGGCGCCGAGCTGCTGTTCTGGTGCCAGGCCCGCGATTGCGGTGAAAGCAGCCTGTGGGCCAACGAAGTATTCGGCAACGCCAAGCTGTTTGGCGCCGATGAACAGCAGGCCTACCTGCTGCTGCGGCTGGCGGCGCCCCAGGACAACTCCCTGGTAGCCCTGTACAGCATCACCCGGGGTAACCGACGGGCCTACCTGCATGTGGAGCAGTTCGACGCCAGCGCGCCGCTGGGGGACCTGCTACCCACTTCGGCCACCCTGCTGCGCCAGCTCAAGGACACCGGCAAGCTGGACCTGCCGAAACTCGCCGAGCCCCAGCCCACCTGGCTCAACCTGCTGTCCCGCGGGCTGAACCTGGACACCACCATGCGCATCAGCCTGTCCGGCAAGCAGGCCGAAGCCTGGCGCCAGGCGCTGATTGGCCAGGGCGTGCTGGCCTCGCGGATGGAAACCGGTAACACCGACGCAGCAGGCCTGCATTTCGAACTACTGCGTTAAGCTGTTTCAGGCAGCCCGCGCTCGCGGGTTCGCCTACTCTTCACTGGTTCTTCTTGCGCGAGACATTTCATGCCCAATAACGATCGCCTGCTGGTGCAGATCCTGCTCCTGGTGTTGTTCGGTGCCAGCTTCTGGGTCATGGCGCCTTTCTGGTCAGCGCTGTTCTGGGGCGCCGTGCTGGCGTTTGCCAGCTGGCCGCTGATGCGCCTGCTGACCCGCTGGCTCAATGGCCGAGAATCCCTGGCAGCGGCCCTGCTGACCCTGGGCTGGATGGTGCTGGTGGCCGCGCCGCTGGTCTGGCTCGGCCTCAACCTGGCGGACCATGTGCGCGATGCCACGGCCTTCATCAAGGACGTGCAGGTCGACGGCCTGCCCGCCGCTCCAGAGTGGCTCGGCAACCTGCCATTGGTGGGCGAGCGCCTGGTGGGCTTGTGGAACAGCATCGACCAGCAGGGCGCGGCCCTGATGCTGGCGGTCAAACCCTATCTGGGGCAGGTGGGCAACTGGCTGCTGGCTCGCAGCGCGCAGATCGGCGGCGGCATTCTGGAACTGACCCTGAGCATCGTCTTCGTGTTTTTCTTCTACCGCGATGGCCCGCGCCTGGCGCTGTTCGTGCACAAGTTGCTGGAGCGCCTGATCGGCGAGCGCGCCGGCTACTACATCGACCTGGTGGCTGGCACCGTGCAACGGGTAGTCAACGGGGTGATCGGCACCGCGGCGGCCCAGGGCCTGCTGGCGCTGATCGGCTTCCTGATTGCCGGAGTGCCCGGGGCGCTGGTGCTGGGGATCGTCACCTTCCTGCTCAGCCTGATTCCCATGGGCCCGCCCCTGGTATGGATCCCGGCTACCGCCTGGCTGGCCTGGAAAGGCGAATATGGCATGGCGGTGTTCCTGGGGATCTGGGGCACTTTCATCATCAGCGGCGTGGACAACGTGCTCAAACCGTACCTGATCAGCCGCGGCGGCAACCTGCCGCTGGTGATCGTGCTGCTGGGAGTGTTCGGTGGCCTGATCGCCTTCGGCTTTATCGGCCTGTTCATCGGCCCGACGCTGCTGGCGGTGGCCTACAGCCTGTTGCTGGACTGGAGCGCCAGCCAGGCCCGGGCCCAGGAGCCGCGCTGAACCACCGATTGCCGCTCCCCCCGGGAGCGGCAATGGACGTCAGGCAGCGACGTTGACGCTGCCGCCGAGGCTGCTGCTGGTGTCCAACTGATACTGCTTGCTCAAGCTGGCGATCATCTTGCCCAGAGCTTCGGCGAGGTTGGCCTGCGGGTCCTGGGGGGCGCTGTCCTGGTTGCTTCCGGCCTGCAACGCGGCCTTGAGCTCATCGCTACTGATGCCGCCACTGCTGTCGCTGTCGAGAATCTTCAGCAGAGCCGAGCTGGTGTCGCTGCTGGTGGAGCTGTTGCCCGAGGCTTGCAGGGCAGTGCTCAGTTCGTCACTGCTGATGACTCCGTCGCCATCGCTGTCCAGGGCGCCGAGCAGGGCATCCGCCAGGTGGGTATCGGGGGCGCGGTCCTTGGGCGGGGGAGGGGCCATGGCGGCCATTTCATCGCTGCTCAAGCTACCGCTGCCGTCACGGTCCAGGTCGCCGAAATTCTTGCTCAGGCTGACCAGGATGCCGTTGTCGCTTTTCTGCGACAGGGCGTTTTTCAGCTCGTCCTGATCCACCGCGCCATCACCGTTGCTGTCGAGCTTGGCGAACAGCTCCTTGTGCAATTGCTGGCCACGGCTGGTGCTGCTGGAGCTGTAATAGCTCGAATAGTTGCTGCTGAGGCTATCGATCATGGGGCTCACTCCCTGCGGATGAATTGAACCGGTGGGGGGCACCGGCCCAAGCAGCCTCAGGGGGGGAGTTGTCCTGGGTATTGGCGGTTTGTACCTGCCGCCACACAAGGCGCTCAAGGCCTGGGTAGACGCAATACCGCGGTCAGGCCGCCGCCGGGGGTTTCTTCGAGGATCAGTTGGCCGCCCAGGCGCTCCGCCGCTTCACGGGCGATGGTCATGCCCAGGCCGACGCCGCCGGAGTTGCGGTTGCGCGAGCCTTCCAGGCGAAAGAATGGCTCGAACACCGCTTCACGCTTGTCGGCGGCAATCCCCGGGCCGTGGTCGATGACCCGGATCAGCAGTTGCCCGCGGTCGTCCTCCAGGGCCAGGGTTGCCTGGCCGGCGTAGCGCAGGGCGTTGTCCAGCAGGTTGTTGAGGCATGACTGCAACGCCATGGGTTGCACCAGCAGCGGCGCGCAATGGCCCTGGGCCTGAGCGTCGGCGCCCTGGTCCTGGGCGTTCTCGCACAGCGACTCCACCAGGGCCTGCACGTCCATCCATTGCTCGGCCTCGCTGGTGCGTTGTTCGTGCAGGTAGCTGAGGGTGGCGTCGAGCATCTTGATCATGTCGTCCAGGTCCTGGCGCATCTGCCCTTGCAGCTTGCTGTCCTCGATCTGCTCCAGGCGCAGTTTCAGCCTTGATAACGGGGTGCGCAGGTCGTGGGAGACGGCACCGAGCATGCGCCCGCGTTGCTGCACCTGCTCGCGGATGCGCTTCTGCATCTGGTTGAAGGTGCTGGCCGCTTGCCGGGCTTCCCTTGGGCCCACCTCTTCCAGGGGCGGGCTGTCGAGGTCTTCGCTCAAACGCTCGGCGGCGGCGCTCAGGCGCTGGATCGGCCGCGACAACAGCTTGGCGCCGTACCAGGCAGCGATGATCAGGGAGATGAACTGGAACGTCAGGGGCACCAGCGGGCCGCCGAACCAGGGCCGTGGCGGGCGCCTTGGATAAGGGGGCGGCGGCTGGCCATTGATCAACTGCGCCGAATCGGGAGGGGGCGGCGGCGGGGGCGGGCCGTAGTGGTGAAACCAGAAGAACGCCAGCAGGTGGGCGAGGACGATCGCGATCAGCAAGACGCCGAACAGGCGGCCGAACAGCGTATCGAACCGCCCGCGCATCAGCCGATGTCCCGGGCGTCGAACAGGTAGCCTTCACCGCGCACGGTCTTGATCAGTTGCGGCGACTTCGGATCGTCGCCGAGCTTTTGCCGCAGGCGCGAGACCAGCAGGTCGATGCTGCGATCAAAGGCCTCGATGGATCGGCCGCGGGCGGCGTCCAGCAATTGTTCGCGGCTCAGTACCCGGCGCGGGCGCTCGATGAACACCCAGAGCAGGCGGAACTCGGCGTTGGACAGCGGCACCACCAGGCCATCGGCGGAAATCAGTTGGCGCAGCACGCTGTTCAGGCGCCAGTTGTCGAAGCGGATATTGGCCCGCTGCTCGCTGCGATCGTCGCGCACCCGGCGCAGGATGGTCTGGATCCGGGCCACCAGTTCCCGTGGCTCGAAAGGCTTGGCCATGTAGTCGTCGGCCCCCAGCTCCAGGCCGATGATGCGATCGGTGGGCTCGCAGCGGGCGGTGAGCATGAGGATCGGGATGTCCGATTCGGTACGCAGCCAGCGGCACAGGGACAGGCCGTCTTCGCCGGGCAGCATCAGGTCCAGCACCACCACGTCGAAGTGCTCGGCCTGCAGGGCCTGGCGCATCGCCGCGCCGTCGGTGACGCCGCTGGCGTGAATGTTGAAACGCGCCAGGTAGTCGATCAGCAACTCGCGGATCGGCACGTCGTCGTCGACGATCAGGGCCCGGGTGTTCCAGCGTTTGTCGTCGCCACTGACCAATGCTTTGGCGTCTTCGTTGAGAGGGGCTGAAGTGTTCTGCATGGGTGCGGTCGTCTGCCAGGTAGGCTGCCGGCGCCTGAGGGCGACGGCGGGGTTGTGGCTTCAGCATAGGCGTCCGGCCCGGGGGCTGGAAGTGCTGTTCGAAGGTGTTGCGGCTGGCGAGGGTAGCGCCGGGGATTGTTGCCGACGTGTCGTCAGTGTATCGAGGTTGATACAAATGCCGTGGCGTGGGGGAGCGATTGCCGGGGCAATCGGCCTTCTTGCGCACCGTTGAGGAGGATTTACCTCTGATCGGGTCCCGGAGCGGCGCGGCTTGCGCTACAATCCGCGCCGATTTCGACTTGCCTGAGAGCCCCTTCATGTCCGCCTGCCAGACTCCTATCATCGTCGCCCTGGATTTCCCCACCCGTGACGCCGCACTGAAACTGGCCGATCAACTGGACCCCAAACTGTGCCGGGTCAAGGTCGGCAAGGAGCTGTTCACCAGCTGCGCCGCCGAGATTGTCGGGACCCTGCGGGACAAGGGTTTCGAAGTGTTCCTGGACCTGAAGTTCCACGATATTCCCAACACCACCGCCATGGCGGTCAAGGCCGCCGCGGAAATGGGCGTGTGGATGGTCAATGTGCACTGCTCCGGCGGCCTGCGCATGATGGCTGCCTGCCGCGAAGTGCTGGACCAGCGCAGCGGCCCCAAGCCGTTGCTGATCGGCGTCACCGTGCTTACCAGCATGGAGCGTGAAGACCTTGCCGGTATCGGCCTGGACATCGAGCCCCAGGAGCAGGTGCTGCGCCTGGCTGCCCTGGCGCAGAAAGCCGGCATGGACGGCCTGGTGTGCTCGGCCCTGGAAGCCCAGGCCCTGAAGAGCGCCCATCCGTCCCTGCAACTGGTGACCCCGGGGATTCGCCCGGCGGGCAGCGCCCAGGACGACCAGCGGCGGATCCTCACCCCGCGCCAGGCCCTGGATGCCGGCTCCGATTACCTGGTGATCGGTCGCCCCATCAGCCAGGCGGCAGATCCGGCCAAGGCCCTGGCCGACGTCGTGGCCGAACTGGCCCTGTAACACGCTTCCTCTTGTAGGAGCCGGCTTGCCGGCGATAGCGGTTTTGCGGTTGGCGGCCCTTTCCGGCCGCCGTTGCGGATCGCCGACAAGCCGGCTCCTACGGATTCAGACTTTCAGTATCAGCTTGCCGAAGTTCTCGCCGCTGAACAGCTTGCCCAGGGTTTCCGGGAAGGTTTCCAGGCCCTCGACAATGTCCTCCTTGCTCTTGAGCTGTCCCTTGGCCATCCAGCCGGCCATTTCCTGCCCGGCTTCGGCGAACTGCGCGGCATAGTCCATCACCACGAACCCCTCCATGCGCGCCCGGTTGACCAGCAGCGACAGGTAGTTGGCCGGCCCCTTGACCGCCTCCTTGTTGTTGTACTGGCTGATGGCGCCGCAGATCACCACCCGCGCCTTGACGTTCAGGCGGCTGAGCACGGCATCGAGGATGTCGCCGCCGACGTTGTCGAAATACACATCGACGCCTTTGGGGCACTCGCGCTTGAGGCCGGCGTGGACGTCTTCGTTCTTGTAGTCGATGGCGCCGTCAAAACCCAGCTCGTCGATGAGGAACCGGCACTTGTCCTGGCCGCCGGCAATCCCCACCACGCGGCAGCCCTTGATCCTGGCGATCTGCCCGGCAATGCTGCCCACCGCGCCAGCGGCCCCGGACAGCACCACGGTGTCGCCGGCCTTGGGTGCGCCCACGTCCAGCAGGGCGAAGTAGGCGGTCATGCCCGTCATGCCCAGGACTGACAGGTAGAGCGGCAGCGGGGCCAGCTTGGGGTCGACCTTGTAGAAGCCCCGGGGCTCGCCGAGGAAGTAGTCCTGCACGCCGAGTGCACCATTGACGTAGTCGCCCACCGCGAAACCGGGGTGGCTGGAGGCGATCACCTGGCCCACGCCCAGGGCGCGCATGACCTCGCCGATGGCCACCGGGGCAATGTAGGATTTGCCCTCGTTCATCCAGCCGCGCATGGCCGGGTCCAGGGACAGGTACTGGTTCTGCACCAGGATCTGCCCGGCGGCGGGCTCGCCAACTGCCACCTGCTGGTAGGTGAAGGTATCGCGGGTGGCCGGTCCGATGGGGCGTTTGGCGAGCAGGAACTGGCGATTGGTCAGGGCGGTCATGGCAGGCACTCGTGGGATGAATGAACCTTTAGTTGATAGCCCCTTGGCCTCGGTGCCGCAAGGTTTGCCGCTGCAGCGAATGGAGGCCAATCGATCGCCCTGATAAAGCCCCCGGCAGATTCATCACCAGAATGCATGAGCATCCAACCGGGCTTTTGATAGTGCTGACGCCACCAGCCCCGGCTGTGGCTAGATTGGGCCGGGTAGCTGACCCGCATTCGATCGAGGATTCCTGCAATGAACATGATGTTTTCCGGCCAGGTGGCCCTGGTGACCGGCGCGGCCAATGGTATCGGCCGGGCCACCGCCCAGGCATTTGCCGCACAAGGCTTGAAGGTGGTGGTGGCGGACCTGGACACGGCGGGGGGCGAGGGCACCGTGGCGCTGATCCGCGAGGCCGGTGGCGAGGCGCTGTTCGTGCCGTGCAACGTTACCCTGGAGGCTGATGTGCAAAGCCTCATGGCCCGCACCATCGAAGCCTATGGGCGCCTGGATTACGCCTTCAACAATGCCGGTATCGAGATCGAAAAGGGCCGCCTTGCGGAGGGCTCCATGGATGAGTTCGACGCCATCATGGGGGTCAACGTCAAAGGGGTCTGGCTGTGCATGAAGTACCAGTTGCCGCTGCTGCTGGCCCAGGGCGGTGGGGCGATCGTCAACACCGCCTCGGTGGCGGGCCTGGGCGCGGCGCCGAAGATGAGCATCTATGCGGCCTCCAAGCATGCGGTGATCGGCCTGACCAAGTCGGCGGCCATCGAATATGCGAAGAAGAAAATCCGCGTGAACGCGGTATGCCCGGCGGTGATCGACACCGACATGTTCCGCCGTGCCTACGAGGCGGACCCGAAGAAGGCCGAGTTCGCCGCGGCCATGCACCCGGTGGGGCGCATCGGCAAGGTCGAGGAGATCGCCAGTGCGGTGCTCTACCTGTGCAGCGATGGCGCGGCCTTTACCACCGGCCATGCACTGGCGGTCGACGGCGGGGCCACCGCGATCTGATGCCGATGGCCGGGGCCCGATGGAATCGACCTCCAGTGTCCTGAAAACGACCTCGGCGTAGCTTTTTGCCATTATTCCGATGTCAGAGACTTGTGCGCCGGTGCATGCCGTTGCGACCCTTCGCCAAGACAAGATGGCCCTATTGCCATTGGGGATTGGAAGGGGACTGCGCACCATGACTTCGGCCGCAAGTGGACGTTTTGCCAACCTGGGCATGGCAAAGAAACTGGGCATCGGGTTTGCCCTGGTGTTGCTCCTAACCGCTCTGGTGGCGGGGATCGGTGTCTGGTCCCTGCAGACCATCAGCCAGCGCTTCGATGGCCTCAAGCAGATGTCCCAGCTCAATAGCGGCGTGCTCAAGGTGCGGCTGCAGGAGCAGGACTACGCCCTGCATGGCGACAGCAAGACCGTGGACAGCCTGCATGAAAGCCTGGAAGGCCTGCAGGCCCTGGCCCAGCAGCTCAAGGTGCGGTCGGCGGCCAACCAGACCGCGATGGGCGATGTGGAGCTGGCGCTGGCGGACTATCGCAAGGCCTTCGACGAGTTCGTCGAGCTGACCCAGGCCAAGGACCTGGCCCTGGAAATGGCCAGTTGGTCGGTGTCCAGCGTGGCCAATAACCTGGACGTGCTGCAGGCCGGGCTGGCGGATGACGGTGCCTATACGCTCAAGGAATCCCAGGGCAAGGACGGTGCCGAATTCATCGAGCAGGCCAATCAGATCAGCCAGGTTTCACGCCTGATGCTGCAGGCCATGAATGAGGCCCGGTTGCGCCTGGATCAGAACCGCAAGGGCGGCGACCAGGAGCCCGCCGAGCAGGGCAAGATCGAGCAGGCCGATCAGGCCCTGGCCCAGGCCGAGCAGTTGAAGGCCACGGTCAAGGATGCGGGCTATCAGACGGTGCTCAACGAAGTCTCGGGGCACATCGGCAACTTCAGCGAGAAGCTCAACGAGTACACCGGGTTGCTGGCCCAGGAGAAGCAGGTCTATCAGCAGTTGCATGAGCGCGCCGCCCAGGTGATGGCGCGGGTTGATCAGGCGTACGGGGCGCAAGAGCATTCGATGCTGGGGGAACTGGACAAGAACTCCCTGCTGATCATCGGCTCCTCGGCCCTGGCGCTGTTGGTGGGGCTGTTGGCGGCCTTGAGCGTCACCCGCCTGATCGTGCGCCCGTTGCGCAGTGTGATGCACGTGGCTCAGCAGATTGCCGCCGGTGATCTGACCGCGACCGTGGAGGTGACCCGACGTGACGAGATCGGTCAGTTGATGCAGGCCATGCAGCAGATGGGCAGAGGCCTGAGCGGCATTGTCAGTGGCCTGCAGGCGGGGATCGAGCAACTGGCCAGTTCGGCTCAGTCGCTGTCCACGGTGACCGAGCAGACCAACCTGGAAGTCAGCACCCAGAAGGAAGAAACCGAGCAAGTGGCCACGGCCATGAATCAGATGACCGCCACGGTGCACGATGTGGCGCGCAATGCCGAGGAGGCCGCCCAAGCCGCCCAGGCGGCGGACGACAAGGTCGAAAGTGGCCAGCAAGTGGTGCGCCAGAGCATGCAGCGCATCGAGCAACTGGCGGATTCCGCCAGCCGTGCCAGCAGTGGTATCGAGAGCCTGAGCGCGGAAATCGACAACATCGGTAGCGTGCTGGATGTGATCAAGAGCGTGGCCGAGCAGACCAACCTGCTGGCCCTCAACGCCGCTATCGAAGCCGCCAGGGCCGGGGAGCAGGGCCGGGGGTTTGCGGTGGTGGCCGATGAAGTGCGGGCCCTGGCGAAACGCACGCAGCAGTCCACCGAAGAGATCGCCCGGTTGGTGACGGCTCTGCACGCGGCGGCCGACTCCTCGGTGCGGCAGATCCAGAGCAGTGGCGAGCTGGTGAAGCTGGCGGTCAGCGATGCCCTGCAGACCGAAAGCGCCCTGGGCAGCATTGCCGCGGCGGTGTCATTGATCCAGCAGATGAACCAGCAGATCGCCGCTGCGGCCGAGCAGCAGAGTTCGGTGGCCGAAGAGATCAACCGCAGTGTCACCAGCATTCGCGCCAGTGCCGATCAGTCGTCCCTGGCGATGCAGGGCAACGCCGCGTCGAGCATCGAGCTGGCGCAGTTGGGCGTGGAACTGAAGGGGATGGTGGGGCATTTTCGCTTGTAGCGGCGGGGAGGGCGCAGCGTTCTAAAACCCTTGCCCGGGTGTTCCGGGCAAGGGTTTTTTCTGTCAGTCGTAGATGGCTTTCTTTTTCCAGTCGGCGTCGGCTTCCACGGTCTTGAGGCCCTGGGTCAGCTGGTTGTCTTCGTCCGGGGCAGGTTCCAGGGTCGACAGCACCATGGCATTGGCCCGGGCCAGGAGTTTGTCCAGGTATTCCAGTTGCTCCTTGTAGACCGCCGGGTCCGGCTGCTTGCGCAGGTACTGCACGCCACGCTCGAAGGCCAGCCGGGCCTGGCCCGGCTGGTTCTGCTGCAGGGCGTACTGGCCCAGGTTGTTGAAGAACTCGATATGCAGCAGCACCAGGATGTGGCGGATCTCCTTGATCCAGCGCTTGGCTTCGTTGGGCTGCAGGAAACCGTCGTGGGCGGCGCGAGTGACCTGGCCGTGCATGGCCTCCAGCAGGAAGCGCACGTCCTTGGCCTTGGCTTCGGTCTGGATCGGTGCCGGTGGGTTGTTCACCGGGATCGACTCGCCCTGGCCCACCAGGGTATTGAGCTCAGCCAGGCGTGCCTTGAGGGCGCTGTCGGTTTTATCGAGGTTGAGCATGCGCTGAACGACGTTCAGCTCCAGGCGCGTCAGCAGCAGCTTGAGGGCCGGTGACATGAACTGGCCGGGGAAGGTTTCGGTGATCTCGCCGCAACGACGCAGGCGATCATTGAGTTCGACCTTGGTGCGGGCTTTTTCCAGTTTGTTGTTTTCCACCACATGGTTCATGTAGCCAATGGCGATCAATAGTGCGATCCCGGCTATTACCAGCAGGGTGATCATGAGTGGTGTCACCGTTAAAACCTCGTTATGGGATTCGCGTGCGAGTGTAGTGGCTTGGCATTTAGACGCATAGCGCCGCTCGACGAGCCGGGCATGGATTGTGCTGCTTATATAGGTGGCATTTGCCTCGGGGGATCCAAGGGTTCAAATTGCCATCACCGGCTGTGGAGGACTATAACGCCTTGTCGAGTGCCAGAATATAGGCGTCAAAGCGCGGACGGCAGAAAACCCTGAAGCGGGCCTAAAACAGCTCCGAAGTCATTGATTTAAATAAAATTATATCTGGGGGTTGACGGCCTCCCAAAGCATCCATAGAATGCGCGCCACTTTCAACGGAAAGCAAATAGCAAAACGTTGAAGGAAGTGAATGCTGTAGCGTGTCCCCTTCGTCTAGTGGCCTAGGACACCGCCCTTTCACGGCGGTAACAGGGGTTCGAGTCCCCTAGGGGA
>NZ_JBXAMM010000003.1:0-401694 GCF_058800645.1 Pseudomonas sp. GW822-FHT04H02
CAAGGAGTTTTCCGTTTCGACTGCGCCGGAAGTGGGGCGAATTATAGACCTGTAGAATCTGCCGTCAAGGGTTAATTTGCATTTTCTATGATCAGCCGCAAAACAGCCCATTCGCAGCTTCTATATAGAGGCGTAAAAAAGACCATGCGCACTATATTGCTCATCCGTGATTAGTTGAGCATCATGTTCCAGGTGCCCCTCCCCCAACACTCTGGATGACCCCTTGCATGAATGACCAACCGCGCAGCCTTGCCTCGACCCTGTTTCCGGTGGGGCTGCTGCTTATTGCCATGGCCTCGATTCAATCAGGAGCCTCACTGGCCAAGAGCATGTTCCCAATCGTTGGCGCACAAGGAACCACAACCCTGCGGCTGATTTTCGCCAGCATCATCATGCTGCTTCTATTAAGACCCTGGCGCGCCAAGTTCACCACCAACACCCTGCGCACCGTGATCATCTACGGCATGGCCCTGGGCGGCATGAACTTCCTCTTCTATATGTCCCTCAGGAGTGTCCCTCTGGGCATCGCCGTCGCCCTCGAGTTCACAGGCCCCCTCGCAGTAGCCATCTATGCGTCACGCAAGGCCATAGACTTCCTGTGGATCGCTCTGGCTATCGTCGGGCTGCTACTGCTTATTCCCACCGGAGCCACAGAAACAGCCATCGACCTGGTCGGTGCAGGTTATGCACTGGGGGCCGGGGTCTGCTGGGCGCTGTACATACTCTTCGGACAGAAGGCCGGAGCCGAGAACGGCATTCAGACCGCCGCCCTGGGCGTCATGATTGCTGCTCTCTTTGTTGCACCCATAGGCATAGTCCATGCCGGCGCCGCACTACTGACTCCCTCCCTGATCCCGGTTGCCCTGGGAGTCGCCATCTTGTCCACAGCCCTCCCCTATAGCCTGGAGATGGTTGCCCTGACTCGCATGCCAGCCCGGACCTTCGGCACCCTGATGAGTATCGAGCCCGCTTTCGGCGCGCTTTCGGGCCTGTTGTTCCTCCACGAGTACCTGTCCCTGTCCCAGTGGACGGCAATCGCTTGCATCATCCTGGCTTCCGTAGGCGCCACCATGACCATGCGCCGCGAGGCCAAACCAATAGTTGCAGTTGATTGAGATTCAACTCTGGTAATTGGTGCTCATTTAGGCCATGTTTAGCCGGCTACTCAACGTCGCCCAGGGAGTTGCCGGACAGGGATATCGCACACGCAAAAGACGACAGGTAATGCAGTCACACTCGGACGCCAGATCCGGGGCTAGCGATAAGGACGGGGATGAAACGATTTTTGATACTGTTGGCCGTACTTGCAATTGCAGGCTGCGCGGCGACCGCGAAAACCGAAGTCAAACGGGGCAAGAAAGGACTCCACATCAACTGCTCGGGCTTATCTTCTTCCTGGGAAAAGTGCTACACCAAGGCGACTGAGTCCTGCGGCCCCAAAGGCTACAAGGTCATCGCCAAGTCCGGTGATGCCGTGGAAGACCCAGGCGACTACCCCTTCGGCCTGAACCCTGCCGGCTACACCAGCCGCAGCATGATCGTCATCTGCAAATAGCCTTGCCGGTCAACTTGCGGGCAGCCGCTCCAGCTGCCCGATGATCTGCTCATGGCTGGACGCCAGTACCTGATGCTGAATGGCGGGGTTCACCAGCATTCGCGCTACCACCAACGCGCCAACGCACTGGGACAGGATCGACCAGGCCAGGCTCTCGCTGCCCAGAGTCTGCGCCCAAGCCTGGTGCAAGCGGCAGATCCAGTCCTGCGCCTCCTGCCGCACCTCTAGGGTCCCCCGGGCAATCTCCGCACCCAATGCCGGCAGTGCGCAGCCAGCACCCGGCTGTTGCAGATGCGCCACGCTCAAGTACTGCTTCAGGCAGCGACGCAACTTCTCCTGATTCTGCTGCCCCTCCCCGCCCAGGCGCGCCAGGCTCTGGCTCAACTCGCGCTCGACAATCGAGCTGAACAATTCGTCCTTGGAGGTGAAGTGGCTATAGAAAGCCCCGCCACTCAGGCCAATGGCTTTCATCAAGGCATCCACCCCCACAGTGGAAAAACCTTCGTTCTTGGCCTGCGCCGCGCTGCTTTGCAGCAGACGCTCGCGGGTTTCCTGCTTGTGACTGGCTGAATAACGCATTCCCTGACGGGCTCCCAAGTTTTCTTGACGACGGAAAAATCATAGCATAACGTTCGTTTAGTTAACGATCGTTTACCAAAGAGCGAACCTCCCATGACTGCAACCTTGAACAAGAACAAAGTCGTACTGGTAGTGGGTGCCGGCGACGCGACCGGCGGTGCCATTGCCAAGCGTTTCGCCGCCGAAGGCTTTATTGCCTGCATGACCCGCCGCAGCGCGGACAAACTGCAACCCCTGGTGGACGCCATCCAGCAGTCCGGCGGCCAGGCCCATGGTTTTGGCTGTGATGCACGCAAAGAGGAAGACGTGATCGCGCTGATCGAGCAGATCGAAACCCAGATCGGCCCTATCGAGGCCTTTGTCTTCAATATTGGCGCCAATGTGCCCTGCAGCATTCTTGAAGAAACCGCACGCAAGTATTTCAAGATCTGGGAAATGGCCTGCTTTTCGGGCTTTCTCAATGCCCGGGAAGTGGCCAAGCGCATGGCCAAACGCCAACGCGGCACTATTCTGTTCACCGGCGCCACCGCAGGCGTACGCGGTGCCGCCGGCTTTGCCGCCTTCGCCGGGGCCAAGCACGGCATTCGCGCCCTGGCCCAGAGCATGGCGCGGGAACTGGGCCCCCTGAACATCCATGTCGGCCATGTCATCGTCGACGGTGCCATCGACACCGACTTCATCCGTACCAGCTTTCCCGAAAAATACGCCCTCAAGGACCAGGACGGCATCCTCAACCCCGAGCATATCGCCGAAAACTACTGGTACCTGCACAGCCAGCCCCGGGACGCCTGGACCTTCGAGTTGGACCTGCGCCCGTGGAACGAACGCTGGTAAGGCCTTCTCCGATAACAACAATCAAGGAGTCTGAAACATGAGCAAAAAGGTGGAGTTCTTCTTCGACCTGGGCAGCCCGACCTCATACCTGGCCTATACCCAACTGCCAAAAATCTGCGCCGAAACCGATAGCCAGCTGGTGTATCAGCCCATGCTGCTGGGCGGGGTCTTCAAGACCACCGGCAACGCTTCCCCCATCAGTGTTCCCGCCAAGGGCCGGTACATGCTGCACGACCTGGCGCGCTTTGCCCGGCGCTATGGGGTGGAGCTCAACTTCAATCCGCACTTTCCCATCAATACCCTGCTGCTGATGCGCGCCACCACCGGGGTTCAACTGCGCCTGCCGGAACGTTTCGGCGAATTCCTCGACTGCCTGTTCCGTGCGCTCTGGGTGGACAAACGCAACCTCAACGACCCGGCCACCATCACCCAGGTCCTGGAGCAAGGTGGCTTCGACCCGCAGCAGATCCTCGACCTGAGCAATGACGAAGAGGTCAAGGCCGCCCTCAAGGACAAGACCGAACAGGCGTTGCAAAAAGGTGTGTTCGGCGCGCCCAGCATGTTCGTGGGAGACGAACTGTTCTTTGGCCAGGACCGCCTGGATTTCGTCCGCGAAGCCTTGAACGCGCCGTAACCTGCCCTGTCCCTGGCAGCGGCCGCGCCATTGCCAGGAGCCCATCGCGTGACGTCACCCGCCTTGCGCGGGTGACATCTTTCCTCAGATAGCCGCAGTACGAACCTGCAACCACTCCAGGGCCGGGCCCTCCAGCAGCGGGCTGAGGCGCCGGCGGACTTCGGCGTGATAGCCGTTGAACCATTCGCGCTCATCCTCGGTGAGCAGCGATGGCTCCAGGCAACGGGTATCGATCGGGCACAGGGTGAGGGTTTCGAAGTTCAGAAACTCACCGAACTCGGTCTTGCCCGCCTCACGGTTGAGCGCCAGGTTCTCGATTCGTACGCCCCAGCGGCCAGGGCGGTAGGTCCCGGGTTCGATCGAAGTGATCATCCCCGGTTGCATCGCGGTCTGCGGCGTCGCTGCGGCCTGATAGGCAATCACCTGCGGGCCTTCGTGAACGTTGAGAAAATAACCGACGCCATGCCCGGTGCCGTGCCCGTAGTCCACACCCTCGGCCCAGATCGGCGCCCGGGCGATGGCATCCAGCAACGGCGACAGAATGCCCCGCGGAAACTGCGCCCGGGACAGCGCGATAACGCCCTTGAGCACCCGGGTGCAATCGCGCTTCTGCTCGGCACTCGGAGTCCCCACCGGCACCATGCGCGTGATATCGGTGGTGCCCCCCAGGTACTGGCCGCCGGAATCGATCAGCAACAGGCCATCACCCTCGATCACCGCATGCTCTTCAGGCGTGGCGTGGTAATGGGGCATGGCGCCGTTGGCGTTGAACGCAGCAATGGTATTGAAACTCAGCGAGACATAACCCGGGCGCCGTTCACGGGCGGCCGTCAGGCGCTCATCGATGGTCAGTTCGGTAATGCGTTCACGCCCCAGGGCGCTGTCCAGCCAGGCGAAGAATTCGCAGAGCGCCGCACCATCCTGCTCCATGGCCTGGCGAATGTGCTCGGCGTCCGCCAGGCTCTTGCGCGACTTGGCCAGGGTGGTGGGGTTGAGCCCCTCCAGCAGCTTCACCCCGGGGTTCAGGTGCTCCAGCAAGCCCGCGGTGACGCGCGCCGGGTCGATCTGCAACGCTACGCCTTCCGGCACTGCCTGCAAGGCCGCGGACACCTCTGAATAGTCGCGCAGGCTGACGCCATCCACCTCCAGTTGCGCGCGCAATGCCTCATCGACCTTGCTCAAGGCCACGAACAAGGTCGCCTGCTGCTGGCTGATCAGGGCAAAGGAGACAAACACCGGGTTGAAGGACACATCGGCGCCGCGCAGGTTGAACAGCCAGGCAATGTCATCGAGGGTAGCGATGAAATGCCAGTCGGCGCCACGCTCCTTGAGAGTTGCGCGCAACGCCGCAAGCTTCTCGACCCGGCTCTGGGTGGCCTGGGGCGGCAGATGCTGATAGACCGGTTGATCGGGCAATGACGGGCGGTCGTCCCAAGCTTCTTGTAGCAGGTCGATATCGGTACGCAAGCTGGCCCCGCGTTCCTGCAGCTTGCTGCCCAGGGTACGGGCCGAAGCCAAGGCCATGACCGCGCCGTCCACCGCCACCACCGCACCTTGCGGGGTCTGTTCGGCCAGCCAGTCCAGGGGCCCGGGCTGGCCCGGTTGCAACTTCACCAGTTCGATGCCGCTGCCCTTGAGTTCCTTGGTGGCCTGCTCCCAGTAACGGCTGTCGGCCCATACGCCGGCAAAGTCAGCGGTCACGATCAAGGTCCCGACCGACCCATGAAACCCCGACAGCCACTGGCGCCCTTGCCAGTAGCCCGGCAGGTATTCCGACAGGTGCGGGTCGGCCGAGGGCACCAGCAAGGCGTGAATGCCTTCGCGGCTCATCAGCTGACGGACATGCGCCAAGCGCTGGGGGACCACTCCATTGGTCGAAGGCTGGGTACTCATTGTGTCTCCTTAACCGGCTTAATCATTGTTATGGAAGATCGAAGTCACTCGACCCTCAAGGTTGTGTTGTGGCCCAGAACGCAGGGGCTGAGGCGGTCGCCGCCTGGATCAGTTGAGCGGCGCGATCCACATCCTGTTCGCAGGTGAAACGCCCGAGGCTCAAGCGGATGGTCCGCGCGGCCTGCCCGGCATCATGCCCTAGCGCCAGCAATACATGGGAAGGCGCATTGCTTGCCGAGTTGCAGGCCGAAGTCGCGGAAAAGGCCAGGGCCGCGCCCAACGCCGCCCCATCAAAACCTCCCTCGGTGAAGGTCAGGCTCAGAGTGTGGGGAATGCGCTGGGTGACACTGCCATTCAAGCGCAGGCCGGCGATACCCGCCAGTTGCTCCAGCAGGCGCCCGCGCAGACGCACTATGGCGGCGGTTTCTTCCTCGAACAGTTCGCCGGCCAGGGCGAAGGCGGCGCCCATGGCCGCGATCTGGTGGGTGGCCAGGGTTCCGGAGCGCAAGCCGCCCTCATGGCCGCCGCCATGAATCTGCGCCTGCACGTGTTGCTGCGCCCGCGGCCCGACATACAGCGCGCCGATGCCCTTGGGGCCATATAGCTTATGGGCCGAGAACGACATCAGGTCCACCGGCCACCGGGCCAGATCGATGGCCACCTTGCCCGCACCCTGGGCGGCATCCACATGCAACAGGGCGCCACGCTCACGCACCACCTGGCCAATGGCCGGAATGTCGTTGAGGGTGCCCAGTTCGTTGTTCACCAGCATCAGCGACACCAGGAAGGTGTCGTCGCGCAGGGCTTCGCTGACCGCTTGCGCGGTGATCAGGCCATCGGCATCCGGCACCAGGTAGGTCACTGCGACCCCGGCCTCCTGCAGTTGCCGGGCGGTGTCGAGCACCGCCTTGTGTTCGATCTGGCTGGTGATGACATGGCCGCCGCTCACGCCCCGGGCCTGCATCACCCCCTTGAGGGCCAGGTTGTTGGATTCGGTAGCGCCGGAGGTCCAGACAATCTGCTCGGGCTGCGCGCCGACCAGTTGTGCCACTTGTTGCCGGGCGCGCTCGACGTAACCCCGCGCTTCCCGGCCGAAGGCGTGTGAACTGGACGCCGGATTGCCGAAATGGGCGTTGAAACCCAGGCACTCCAGCATGACCTGAATGACTCGCTCATCCACCGGCGTGGTGGCGGCGTAGTCGAAATAAAGAGGACGCTTGTTCATGACTGAAAACCCGCAGAGCTTGTTCCAGGGTCGGCATATGCTGGCAAAAAGGCGAGGCAGCCACGCGCCGTGCATAGGCTGCGCGGCAAATGCTGGCCTTGAGCAATACCCGATCGGATGCAGTTAAAGAAGAACATCTTCGTTTAAAAGTGCGTAGGAACGCTCCTGCATCGCAGCTTACAGGCTCGAGGCAGCGCCATGAAGCGCCGTTCAACTCATCTTTTCGAACAACAGCGGTGCCAGGGAAAGCACCAGCAAGGCGGCCATCAACAGATTGAACAGGCGCAACCAGCGCGGGTTGCGCAACACATTGCGCAGCAGGCTGCCGCACGCAGCCCAGAGGCTCACCGTGGGCGCATTGATCAGCGCGAACACCGCGGCAATCACCAGCACATTGGTGAAGTAGCCCTGCAATGGGGTGTAGGTACTGATGGCCCCCACTGCCATGACCCAGGCCTTGGGATTGACCCACTGGAACGCCGCGGCGCCCCAATAGCCCAGCGGCCGGCCGTGGTGCTGCTGTTCATCGGACAGCGGCCCGGAACGGGCAATCTTCCACGCCAGGTACAGAAGGTACGCTGCGCCAACGTAGCGCAGCACGCTGTACAGCAGCGGGTAGGCCTCGAACACCGCGCCCAGGCCCAGGCCGACCGCCAGCACCAGGACAAAGAAGCCGCAGCTGATGCCGAGGATGTGGGGAATGGAACGGTTGAAGCCGAAGTTCACCCCCGAGGCCAGCAACATGGTGTTGTTGGGACCGGGCGTGATGGAAGTGACCAGGGCAAACAGGGCGAAGGCCAACAGCAGGTCAGGGGAAAGGCTCATGGGGCAAGGTCCGGGGCAGGTCGATCAGGCCTCGACCCTAACCCAGCCTCAGGCTGAAACCCACGGACAGTTGCTGAAAACTTGGACCAGTACAGTTCTTCTCAACTGGCAGGTTGATGGCGACTGATATTGCGCTGCGCACTCATTTCACCCTGGCTGTCGAAGCTCGCCGGGCGGCCCAGCAACTCGGCCTTTTTCTGCTGGTATTCATCGAAGGACAAACCGCGCCGGTTCAACGCCTCCATAGCCAGCTCCCGGGTTTCCTGCGCGGTATAGGGCCGCAACTCCGGTGCACCGGGGCTGGCACAACCGGCCAGCACACTGGAAACCAACAACAGCAAGACAGCAGAGAAAGCCTTCATGGCGAGCACCTGGGGCGGGTTGCGAACAATGGACACAGGCTACTCGCGCGCCATCAGCGGCAAAAATCACCCTGCTCGATAGTGGCTATCGATCGTTCCAAGGCCAGGGCGCTGCTCACCCTTATATTCCATAAAACTCTATAAATATGGAAACAAGCTCTTTTGAGGAATAACAACAAGCCTTTATAACAGTCCCATCTCGCCCGCCAACTGTTGCCAGAGCAACTGTTGGCCAGGCAACAGCCGATCAACAAAACAGCGGTTGGGCAACAGCACCCGGCAACTGCAGATCAGCGCAAAACCGCGCCGTACAAGGGCTGCAAGTCTTTGGTACAGCTCTTGCTCCATTGCCTGGGACCTGCCACTGCTCGTTGAGCCACTGTTTAAAAAGGAACTGATCATGTCCCGCCCCTTGAACGTCGTAGCCCTTTCCGGTGGAACCTGGCGCCCATCGCGCACCCTGGTGCTGACCCAGGCCCTGCTGGCTGAACTGTCCGGGCACCTGTCCTTCAACGCCCACCTGATCGAACTGGGGGATATCGCCCGCCCGGTGGGTGCCGCCCTGTCGCGCCAGGAACTGCCGGCCGAGGTTGAAGCCGAACTCCAGGCCATCGAGAACGCCGACCTGCTGATCGTCGCCGCCCCGGTGTATCGCGGTTCCTATCCCGGCCTGCTCAAGCACCTGTTCGACCTGATCGATCTCAATGCCCTGATCGACACCCCGGTGCTGCTGGCCGCGACGGGTGGCAGCGAACGCCATGCCCTGGTTCTGGATCACCAGCTACGCCCACTGTTCAGTTTCTTCCAGGCCCTGACCCTGCCGATCGGCGTGTACGCCACCGAGGCCGACTTCAGCAATTACCAGATCACCAGCGACCTGCTCAAAGCGCGCATCCAGCTCGCCGCCGAACGGGCCGCGCCGCTGTTTCGCGCCCACCCGACCCACCTGCTGAAAATCGCCTGAGGAGCTGTCATGGATGTGTTCTGGTTTCTTCCGACCCACGGCGACGGCCATTTCCTCGGCACTGCCCAGGGCGCGCGCCCGGTCACCCTCAACTACCTCAAGCAAGTGGCGCAGGCCGCGGACAGCCTGGGCTACCACGGTGTGCTGATTCCCACCGGGCGCTCCTGCGAAGACTCCTGGGTGATCGCCTCGGCCCTGGTGCCCCTGACCGAACGCCTGCGCTACCTGGTGGCGATCCGCCCGGGGATCATCTCCCCCACGGTTTCCGCGCGCATGGCCGCGACCCTGGACCGGCTGTCCAACGGCCGCCTGCTGATCAACGTGGTCACCGGCGGCGACCCGGACGAAAACCGCGGCGACGGCAGCTTCCTCAGCCACAGCGAACGCTATGAAGTCACTGACGAATTCCTGCAGATCTGGCGTCGGGTGCTGCAAGGCGAAGCCGTGGACTTCGAAGGCAAGCACCTGCATGTGCAGAACGCCAAGGCGCTCTACCCGCCCGTGCAGAAACCCTACCCGCCGCTGTACTTCGGCGGTTCCTCCGAGGCCGCTCATGAACTGGCGGCGGACCAGGTGGATGTCTACCTGACCTGGGGCGAGCCACCGGCGGCGGTGGCGCAGAAACTGGCCGACGTACGCGAACGTGCAGCGCGCAAGGGCCGCACGGTGAAGTTCGGCATCCGCCTGCATGTGATCGTGCGTGAGACCGAGGACGAAGCCTGGAAAGCCGCGGACAAGCTGATCGAGCACATCAGCGACGACACCATCGCCGCCGCCCAGCAGTCCTTTTCCCGCTTCGACTCCGAAGGCCAGCGGCGCATGGCAGCGCTGCACGGCGGGCGCCGCGACCAGTTGCAGATCGCCCCCAACCTCTGGGCCGGGGTCGGCCTGGTGCGCGGTGGCGCCGGTACCGCCCTGGTGGGCAACCCGCAGCAAGTGGCCGAGCGCATCAAGGAGTACGCGGACCTGGGAATCGAGAGCTTCATTTTCTCCGGCTACCCGCACCTGGAAGAAGCCTATCGCTTCGCCGAGCTGGTGTTCCCGCTGCTGCCGGAGCCCTATGCCAGCCTGGCCGGCCGCGGTGTCACCAACCTCACCGGGCCGTTCGGCGAAATGATCGCCAACGACGTGTTGCCCAACAGCCGCTGAAATCCCCAATGCTGTTGCAGGAGCCGGCTTGCCGGCGAAGGCGATCTTCCGGCCCGCTTCGCTGGCAAGCCAGCTCCTGCAGCTCGCAGCACCTTTTCCCGGCCGCCACAACGGCCACGAACGAGGAACACCGCGTGACTGCCAAACCGCAAAGCGCCCTGTTGTCCCCCCTGCAGACCGCCCGCCAACTGGCCGCCGAGTTTGCCCTGACCGCCGTCGAACGCGACGAGCGCGGCGGCACCCCCAAGGCCGAGCGCGACGCGCTGCGCCAAAGCGGCCTGCTGGCCCTGAGCATTCCCAGCCAGTTCGGCGGGCTCGGCGCGCCCTGGAGCGAGACGCTGAACATCGTCCGCGAATTCGCCCGGGTCGACAGCTCCATCGCCCATGTCTTCGGCTTCCACCACCTGATGCTGGCCACCGTGCGCCTGTTTGCCAAACCCGAACAGTGGCAACCCTGGTTCGAACAGACCGCACGCAAGAACTGGTTCTGGGGCAACGCCCTGAACCCACTGGACACCCGCACCGTGGTCCGGAACCTGGGGGGCTGGCGCGAGTTTTCCGGCAAGAAGAGCTTCTGCTCCGGTGCCAGCGACTCGGAAATGCTCATTGCCTCGGCAGTAGATGAAAGCAATGGCGGCAAGTTGCTGATCGCCGCGATCCCCAGCGGCCGCAGCGGCATCACCCTGCACCACGACTGGAACAACATCGGCCAGCGCCAGACCGATAGCGGCAGCGCCACCTTCGAACGGGTACGGGTGGAGGAGTCGGAACTGCTGCTGGACCCCGGCCCGCTGAGCACGCCATTCGCCTGCCTGCGCCCGCTGATCGCCCAACTGACCTTTACCCACATGTTCCTCGGCATCGCCGAAGGCGCCTTCGAAGAAGCCCGGCAGTACACCCTCGGCGAAACCCGGGTCTGGCATAAGTCCAGCGCCCAGGACGTGCGCCAGGACCCCTACATACTCAGCCACTACGGCGAATTCTGGGTCGCCCTGGAAGGCATCCGCCTGCTGGTGGAGCGGGCCGCCGCGCTGCTGGACCAGGCCTGGGCGAAGGGCCCGGCCCTCAGCGCCGAAGAGCGCGGGCACCTGGCCACGGCCATCGCCACCGCCAAGGTCGCCGCCAGCCGCCAGGGCCTGGAGCTGTGCAGCCGCCTGTTCGAAGTCACCGGCGCGCGCTCGACCCACGCCTCCCTGGGCCTGGACCGGCACTGGCGCAACCTGCGCACCCAGACCCTGCACGACCCGCTGGACTACAAGCTTCATGAGCTGGGCGACTGGGCGCTGAACCAGTCCCTGCCAACCCCGACTTTCTACTCCTAGCCTTCTGTTCGACGGAGAGTGCCGATGCAGCTTCTGACCCTACCCCCTTCGCCCGCCCTGGCGACCTCGATCCGCGCCACCGCCCAGGTGTTCGAGGACCCGAAATCCCAGGCCCTGCTGGCGCACCTGCAACAGGTGGCACCGAGCGAAGCCAGCGTGCTGATCATTGGCGAAACCGGGACCGGCAAGGAGCTGGTGGCGCGCCATATACACAACCTCAGTGCCCGGCGCAACCGACCGTTCGTGGCGGTGAACTGCGGTGCCTTCTCCGAATCCCTGGTGGAGGCGGAACTGTTCGGCCATGAGAAAGGCGCCTTTACCGGCGCCCTCAGCGCCAAGGCCGGGTGGTTCGAAGAGGCCGACGGCGGCACCCTGTTCCTCGACGAGATCGGCGACCTGCCCATGGCCATCCAGGTCAAGCTGCTGCGGGTGCTGCAGGAGCGCGAAGTGGTGCGCCTGGGTTCGCGCAAGAGCATTCCCATCGATGTGCGCGTACTGGCCGCCACCAACGTGCAACTGGAAAAGGCCATCAACGCCGGGCATTTTCGCGAAGACCTGTATTACCGCCTGGACGTGGTCAGCCTGGAACTGAGCCCGCTGCGCGAGCGCCCCGGCGACATCCTGCCGCTGACCCGGCACTTCATCGAGGCCTACAGCCAGCGCCTGGGCTACGGCAGCATCAGCATCAGCCCCGAGGCCGAGCACAAGCTCAAGAGCTACAGTTGGCCGGGCAACATCCGCGAGTTGGAAAACGTCATCCACCACACCCTGCTGATCTGCCGCAACGGGGTGATCCAGCGCGACGACCTGCGCCTGTCGAACATGCGCATCGAACGCGCCGACGACAGCCACCCGAGCCACGACGACTCTGCCGAGGCCCTGCTGGAACGGGCCTTTGAAAAACTCTTCGCCGAACAGGCCGGGGCCCTGCACGAAAAGGTCGAGGATGCCTTGCTGCGCGCGGCCTACCGCTTCAGCCACTACAACCAGGTGCACACCGCCAACCTGCTGGGCCTGAGCCGCAACGTCACCCGGACCCGGCTGATCAAGATCGGCGAACTGGCGGTGAACAAGCGGCGCCCCATCGATGCGCCCAACGAGCGCACCCTGCAACTGTCGATCTAGCCCGGCAGGTCGCAGTGCAAGGCATTGTCGTGGCTACGGGCGATGCTGCTGCGCACTTGGAATGAACCGAAGGTCACGGTCTTGGCCTGGTGGGCGAGGATCAACTGCCAGAAATCCTGCTCGCCGTTCTCGAAGCGCCGGAACGCCGCTTCGCCGGCTTCCCGGGATTGCCATTGCAGGTAATTGAGCACCCGCCGGCCATCGTCGCTGGCCTGCACGCTGGCACTCAGAAAACCGCCATAGCCCTGGGCCAAGCGCTCGGTCTGCTCGGCCAGGGCCGATACCAGGGCCTGTTGCTGATGGGGCTCGATCTCGAACTCGATCAATTGGGTAAAGCTGCGGGTCTTTTCAAAGGCGCTCATGGATCACTCTCCACTGGGGGCAAACAGAATATTGCTGTTGAATGCGCCGCAGGGTAAAACCTCTAGTTAAGTCAAGGTCAAGCGTATTTTTCCTCCCGAGGTCCACTGATGATCGAACCCGACTCCCGACATAAAGAGCTGAGCGTCGGCCAACTGTCGGCCCGCAGTGGCGTAGCCGTCACCGCGCTGCATTTCTACGAAACCAAGGGCCTGATCCACAGCCATCGCAACGCGGGCAACCAGCGCCGCTACCCACGTTCGGTGCTGCGCCGGGTGTCGCTGATCAAGGTGGCCCAGCGCCTGGGCATTCCCCTGGCAGAGATCGGCCAGGCCCTGGCGACCCTGCCCGCCGACCGCGCGCCTACTGCCGCGGACTGGCAGCGCCTGTCGGAACAGTGGAGCCGCGAACTGGACGAACGCATCCGCCAACTGAGCCTGCTGCGCGAGCGGCTGAACCAGTGCATTGGCTGTGGCTGCCTGTCCATGGAAGGGTGCCCGCTGCGCAACTATGGAGATGCCCTGGGAGACGCCGGCCCGGGCGCCCGCCTGCTGGAGCCCGACGCCGCCACCGACACCCCGTAGCCGGCTTCCCTCGCAGGAACCGGCTTGCCGGCCAAGGCTGACTCTCGGGCCTCTTCGCTGGCAAGCCAGCTCCTACAGCCACATCGCCTTCATACCCGTAGGAGCCGGCTTGCCGGCGAAGGCGATCTCACGGACTTTTTCGCTGGTAAGCCAGCTCCTACAGCCACATCGCCTTCGTACCCGTAGGAGCCGGCTTGCCGGCGAAGGCGATCTCACGGGTCTCTTCCCTCGCAAGCCGGATTCCCGCTCAGCGCTGACAGGTAAGAAAACCTGTGCAGCATCGTAAGTAAAAACGTCCCTATGCTAATGTCGCGTCCTGCTTCCTACGACGAGCTCCGCTTCCATGCCAAGGACTGCCACTTTCGAAAAGCCACGCTGGCTGCGCGATCTGCTGCGCTTTCTACCCCTGAAAAGCCAATTCGTCCTGTCCGGCAACGTCCGCGACCTGCAAGCCAGTGAGGTGGCCCCCGGGGTCATTACCCCCCAGCCCTTCAACCTCAATCTGCGCGACGAACTGCTGGCAGCGGGCTATGCCCAGGTGCTGAGCTGGGATCCCCTTGGCGGCCTCAGGGTTTTGCTGCCCCCCGGCAGCGAGCCGGCCCAAGCCGACAACCTGCTGCGCGAGCTGGGCCTGACGCCGGTGGAAGGAGCGGCGCCGGCAGGCCTCGACCTGTTGTCGGCGACCTTGCCGCGCCTGGTGGAGCGCCAAGGCGCCCCCCTGGCCCTGATTGTCGATTTCGCTTCACGCCTGGTGATCCGCAACGACGCCCTGAGCGCCGCAGAACACCAGCTGTTCACCCAAGCCCTGGTGCTGTCCCACCAGGCCCGCAGCCGCCCGGCCGGGGAACAGCGCACGCCGTTCTTCAACAGCATTCTCTGGGTGGTGGAAAAGGAAGGCGACCTGCCCGACTGGATGCTGATCGACAACCCACGCCTGCGGCCCATTCCCGTGTCCAAACCCGACCAGCAGGCCCGCCAGGCCCTGGCTCCGGCGCTGTTGCGCGGCCTGCCCGGCGCCCAGGAGGCCAGCGAAGAAAGCCGCGACAGCGCGGTGCGGGCCTTCGTCGAAAACACCGAGGGCCTGCTGCTGCTCGACCTCAACGCGATCGTCCAGCTGGCCCGGGTCGAAGGCCTGGCCATGGAACGCATCGGCGATGCCGTACGCCGCTATAAAGTCGGGGTTACCGAAGACCCCTGGCTGAAGATCGACCGCCAGCGCATCCGCCAGGCCGACGGCTTCATTCGCCAGCGGGTCAAGGGCCAGGGCCACGCCGTGACCCACATGCTGGATATCGTCAAGCGCGCCATGACCGGGGTCGGCGCCAGCCGCAAGGGCAACCGGCCCCGGGGCGTGGCCTTTCTTGCCGGGCCCACCGGGGTCGGCAAGACCGAACTGGCCAAGACCATCACCAGCCTGCTGTTTGGCGATGAAAGCGCGTATATCCGCTTCGATATGTCGGAATTCAGCGCCGAACACGCGGACCAGCGCCTGGTAGGCGCGCCACCCGGCTATGTCGGCTACGACGTGGGCGGCGAACTGACCAACGCGATCCGCGAAAAACCCTTCAGCGTGGTGCTGTTCGACGAGATCGAAAAGGCTCACCCGCGGATCCTCGACAAGTTCCTGCAGATCCTTGATGACGGTGTGCTTACCTCAGGCCGGGGCGACCGGGTGTACTTCTCCGAGGCGCTGATCGTCTTCACCTCCAACCTGGGCATCTACCGCCAGGGCGACAACGGCGAGCGAGTCGCCAACGTCCAGCCCGGCGAAGCCTTCGAAGCGGTGCAAGGCAAGGTCCAGGGCGAGATCGAGCGCTATTTCAAACTGGTGCTCAACCGCCCGGAAATCCTCAACCGGATCGGCGAGAACATCATCGTCTTCGACTTCATCCGCCCGGACATCGCCGAGCAGATCTTCCAGCAGATGGTCGGCAATATCCTCGCCGACCTGGCGGCCCAGGCCCTGCATGTGCAGCTCGATGACGACTCGCTGCACAACCTGCGCCAGCTGTGCCTGCAGGACCTGTCCAACGGTGGCCGGGGCATTCGCAACCAGTTGGAGGCGCACCTGCTCAACCCCCTGGCCCGGGCCCTGTTCGACCAGGATGCGCAGCCCGGCCAATCCTTCGAAATCCGCCAACTGCAGGCCGGCGGCCTGCAACTGCTTGCCCGCGCCTCGTGAACATCAGCCTGTCGCGGGTGCACTTCCCGGTCACCACCCTGGGGCCGGGGCAACGCCTGGGCCTGTGGTTCCAGGGGTGCAGCATCCGCTGTGCAGGCTGCATTTCCGCGGACACCTGGGGGCCGGGCAAGCACCCCTTGCCGTTGGCCCAGGTGCTGGACGACCTGCAACCCTGGCTGGCCCGGGCCGAAGGCATCACCCTGTCCGGCGGCGAGCCCTTCGACCAGCCCGAGGCGCTGCTGGCCCTGCTTCGAGGCCTGCGCGAGCGCACCGGGGTCGACATCCTGGTCTACAGCGGCCACTCCCTGGAAACCCTGCAACCGCTATTGCAACAAGCCGAAGGCCTGCTGGATGCATTGATCTGCGACCCCTTCGAGCAACAACAGGCGCAAACGCTGGTCCTACGGGGCAGCGACAATCAGCGCCTGATCTTCTTGACCGAGCTGGGCCGCCAGCGCCTGTCCACCTACCAGCGCCCGCTGCACCACGAAGACCGCGCGCTGGATGTGATGTTCGACGACGACGGCAGTGTCTGGATGGCTGGAATTCCCCGGCGTGACGACGTGCTGCGTCTGCGCGACCTGCTGCACGACCAGGGCCACCAACTCCAGATCAGCGCCCACACCTCACGCCGCCGTTAACCGGAACCGCTATCGATGATACGTTTTTGCCCCAATTGCCAGACTGAACGCCCACTGGCCGAAATTTTCTGTGAAGGCCAGGTAGACAACCGGGCCTGCGGCTGGGAACTTTCCGCCGAAGCGATTCATCCCGAAGGCTGGCGCCCACAACCGGTCATCACCCTCGAAGCGCTTGAGCCGCAGCCACCGGTCGCGGCGGACAGCGGCTCCCCCCTGCTCTGCGGCAACGGTCATGCCATGGCGGACGGCGACTTGATGTGCCTGGTCTGCGGCGCCGACCCGCTCGCCCCGGAGCAACAGCCACCCGCAGCGCCCCCAGCCGCCGACAGTGAAACCGTGATCGAAGGCTGGCGCCTGCTGCGCCAGATCAGCAGCGGCGGCGTGCGCGAGCGCTTTATCGCCGAGCACCGGGAAACCGCGCACCAGGCGGTGCTGACCCTGTACCAGGCCGGCGCCGAACCCGACCCGTCGGTGTACGAAGCCCTCAAGCGCCTGCCCCGGGAACACGTGCCGGAAATCATCCTCACCGGCCGCTGGGACGAGCGCGCCTTCGAAGTGGCCGAGGAACTCACCGGCGGCACCCTGGCCGACCTGGGGATCGTGGTCAGCGACAGGGCCGCGGTGCAGCACATCGTCCGTGAACTGGGCCAGGCCCTGCATGCCTTCAGCGAAGCCGGCCTGCGCCACCGCGACCTGCGCCCGGCCACCTTGCTGGTGCGCAGCCGCGAGCCCCTGGACCTGGTGATCAGCGGCTTCGGTTCGGCGCGGCTGTCGGAGTTCGACCTGGACATCGTCTCGCCCCTGGAAACCAGCCGCTACATGGCCCCCGAAGCCATTGCCGGGGGCGTAGCCGCAGCCTCCGACTGGTGGAGCCTGGGGATGATCCTGCTGGAACAACTGACCCAGGGAGAATGCTTCGCCGGCATCAATGCCAACGCCTACCTGATCCACATTCTGGCCAATGGCGTACTGCTGCCGGACGACCTCGACCCGCGCCTGGAACTGCTGCTGCGCGGCCTGCTGGCCCGGGACCGCCACCAGCGCTGGCAATGGCCCCAGGTGCAGGCCTGGCTCCAGGGCGAAAGCCCCAGCGTCCCGGCCTCGGTCGCCAGTGAAGAGGACGCCGAGGAAGGCGCCAGCATCGCCCTGGGCAGCCGGCGCTTTCGCCGGCCAGGGCCGTTCGCCCTGGCTGCCGCCGAAGTCGAACACTGGCCCCAGGCCCTGGATCATCTGCTGCGCGGGGTGATCGTCACCTGGGCCGAACAGGCCGGTTTGCCCGCACGGCAGCTGGCGGGCCTGCGCCAGGTGGCCCAGCACGAAGGGCTGGACGATGACACCCGGCTGATGCTCGCCTTGAAACTGCTGAACCCGGAAATGCCCCTGATCCAGCGCGGCGAGATCGTCACCCCCGGCTGGTTGCTGGAGCATCCCCTGGACGGTTACCGCTTGATCAGCGGCCCGACCCCGGACCTGCTGGAACGCCTGGAGACCGAGCACTGGCTGTCGCGGCTCAAGCTGCGGGCCGAACAGGTACGCCAGCGCGCCCAGCACCAGGCCATCGAACTGGACGAGGAGCAACTGCGCATCTACCTGCTCTCCAGCTCCCGCGCCCGTCTGGCCGCACAGTGGGAAGAACGCCAGCGCCTGCTGCCGGACAGCGAGCACAACGGCATCCTGTCCCTGGCGGACCGCCGCTCCATCAGCGAAGAAGACCTGATCGTGCTGCTCAGCGCCGCCATCGGGCAGTTCCGCTCGGTGGACGCAATCCTCGAAGAAGCCGCCACCCTGGCCCGCGAAGCCGTGGTCCTGAGCTTCGATGCGGCCAGTGCGCGTGCCCTGCTGGGGCTGCCGCGCCCGGCCTTGTACCGTGAAGTCGACGAGCGCATCAGCGGCTTTGCCCGTTGTGGCGTGCCGAGCGTCGATGAATGGGCCGAGCAGTTCCGCCTGGAACGCCGCATGCCCCTGGCCAGGGCCCTGGTGCTGCTGGCCATCGGCGCAGAGCAGTGGCTGGAGCCGCAAAAGCAGCACTACGTGTCGCAGATCCTCGACTTCTTCGAGAAGAAGGTCGCCAGCGTGGTGCTGCGCGGCCCGCTGGTGCGCATGAGCATCGGCAAGACCACCGCCCGGGTCGACCTCAACGAATTGCACAGTGAGCGCAGCCCGGCCCCGGCGCTGCTGGATCACCTGGTGGCGCGCAACGCCCAGCCCATCAGCCTCGACCCGGCGTGCTTCGCCGAAAACCCGCAGCTGGATGCACGGCTCAACAGCCTGTACCGCCAGAGTTCGCTGTACAAGCGCGACACCGGGATCGATGGCCTGTACCTGGGCTTCCCTTTCCTCCTGACCCGGGACGCGCGTGGCACCACTCGCACTCGCATCGCGCCGTTGCTGCTGTGGCCGGTCAAGCTGCTGCTGGAAGTCGGCAGCCGCGGCAAGGTGGCCCTGGTCTTCGACAGCGAGCGTGAAGAGGTGCGCTTCAACCCGGGGCTCGACACCTTGCTGGGCATCGATGCCGCCAAGCTCTGGCGCAAGGCCGCCGACGAACTGCTGGGGCGCTCGGCGCTCAAGGCCGCCGACGTGATGGACGCCTTCGGCATGCTGGCCACGGCCAGCTCCCGAGTGCTCGGCAGCCTGCCGCCGCCGAGCACCGAAGTGCAGCCCTACCAGGATCAACTGGCCTGTGCCGCCGTGCTGTTCCATGTGGCCTTCATGGGCCAGGCCATTGGCGAGGACCTGCGCCAGCTCAAGGCCCTGCCTCCCGGCGGCACCGGCCTGGAAACCGCCCTGCGCCTGAGTCCGACGGAACCAGACAGCAGCGAAAGCCAGGCCACCCCGCTCCCGCCTGAACTGCAGCGCTTCTTTACCGTGGCCAGCGACCCTTCCCAGGAAGCCGCGGTGCTCCAGGCCCGCCACGCCCCTGGGTTGCTGGTGGAAGGCCCGCCCGGCACCGGCAAGAGCCAGACCATCGTCAACATGGTGGCCGATGCCATCGGTCGCCAGCGCAGCCTGCTGATCGTCTGCCAGAAACACGCCGCCCTGGAAGTGGTGCACAAGCGCCTGGTGGCCGAAGGCCTGGGCAACCGGGTGGTGATGCTCAACGACATCAACCGTGACCGCGAACCGGTGATCCGCAGTGTCCGCGAACAGCTTGAGGCCCTGTTCAAGGACGATGCCGTCCAGCAACCCTGGCTGCACCAGCGTGAACGCCTGGCGGCACGCATCGAAGCCCTGGAGGGCGAACTGGATCGCTTCCACCAGAGCCTGCACCGCATCGATGAACACTGTGGCTTGAGCTACCGCCAGTTGATCGGCGAGCTGATCGGCCTGGAACAGGGGCCAGCGGCCCTGGATGTCCCGGTATTGCGCCAGCACCTGGCGGCCCTGGACATCGCCAGCCTGACCCGCCTGGAAGAGGCCTGCGCGCCGCTGATCCGCCTGTGGCTGCCGGCCCGCTATGAACACAGCGCCCTGGCCCAGCTCCAGCCCTTCCCCACCGACGCCGCCACGGTGCAAGCGTTCAACCAGGGCTTCGAGCGCCTGCTGAGCTGCGAGGAACAGCGCCTGGAAACCCTGCAGGCGCACCCGGCCGACTTCGAAGTCGACGACCCGGCGCCCTACCGCGCCTGGCTCGACCAGCACCTGCACAGCCTGCTGGGCCTGGACGATGAGCGTCGCCAACGGCTGGCACGCTGGCTCCCGCTGTTTCGTGGCAGCAACGGCCAGGCCGCAGAAGGCGACGGGCTGATCCAGGCCCTGCAGGCACTGGCTCAACAACTGGAACAGTGCGACGCCACCGCTTACCAGGCCGACCTGGCGCCGGGCCTCAGCGCCCTGCCCGCGGCCCAACTGCGCACCCTGCAGCAACGCGCCCGCGCCGTTATCCAGGGTCGCTCCTGGCTGGCGCGGCTCAACCCGCTGCGCCTGATCCGCCAGCGCCAGTTGCTGGCCTTCCTCGCCGAACAGGGCGCCGCGGCCCAGCCGCAGCGCCTGCCGGAATTGCTGGCGGCGGCCCTGCTGGAAAGCCAGTGGCGACCCTTGCGCGCGCAGTTGCAACACCTGCATCAGCAACTGAGCCTTGCACAAATCGCCAGCGATTGCGGCCCGGGCCTGCTGCCGCAGGTACGCCAGGACCTCGGGCAACTGCAAGAAATGCGCGCCCTGGCCATGACCCTGGCGCAAGCCCCCCGGGTGGAGCAGTTGGATGCGGTGGTACTGACCGGCGAGCGGCGCTCTCTGGACAGCCTGCTGGCCGGCTACGACGCCGCGTTTATCCGCCACAGCGTGCGCCAGGACAGCCTGAATGCCCTGCAGCGCCTGGATCAATGGCTGCAACCCGAGCTGCTGGGCCAACTGCGCCAGCGCGTGGAGCACAACCAGGGCAATCAGTCGGCCCTCAACCGCCTGCGCGACGCCTTGCCGACCCTGAGCGCCTACCAGGCTTTCCGGGCCCGGGCCGGCCAGCTGTCGCCGGCGGACCTGGAGTTGCTGGTAGTCCTGCGCGATTACCAGGACGCGCTCGACGCCATTCCCGCCGAGCAACTGGAAGCCGTGGTGCGGCGCATGCTCAACCGCGAAGCACGGCTGGGCTGGAAGCGCCAGATCGAACAACGCCAACCCGAGCTGATGCTCGAGCACAGCGAAACCGCGGCGAAGATCGCCAGCCTGGGCGAAGCCGACACCCAGATGCGCAGCCTCAACCGCCAACTGCTCAGTGAAGGCATCGAGCTGTCGCGCCTGGGCACCCGCAAACAGTGGGAGGACGTCACCCGCCTCACCGGACGGCGTTCGCGCAGGCTGCGCGAGTTCATGGAAATGGGCGCCGGCCTGGGGCTGATGAGCCTGCGACCGGTGTGGCTGATGAACCCGGACGTAGCCAGCCGGGTGCTGCCGCTCAAGCCCGGGCTGTTCGATACGGTGATCTACGACGAAGCCTCGCAGATGCCGGTGGAGTTCGCCCTGCCGACCCTGTACCGGGGCCGGGTCACAGTGGTCAGCGGCGACGAGAAGCAGATGCCGCCCACCGCCTTCTTCTCCAGCCGGGTGGAAAGCGACGAAGCCGAACTGTTCGATGGCGACCAGCCGGACGCCGATGCCGACGAGGAACAACGGGAGGCCTTCGAAGATACCTGGAACCGCCGCGAAATCAAGGACTGCCCGGACCTGCTGCAACTGGCTCGCAGCTCTCTACCCGCCACCACCCTGCAGATCCACTACCGCTCGGCCTACCGCGAGCTGATCGGTTTCTCCAACGCCTCGTTCTACGGCAACCGCCTGAGCATCCCGGTACGCCATCCCCAGGCCAATATCCTCGCCATCAAGCCGCTGGAGCTGATCCGCGTGGACGGCGTCTATCAGCAGCAGGTCAACCCCGACGAGGCCGAACGGGTGGTCGACTACCTGGCCGAGCTCTGGCAGGCGCCCTATGCCGAACGCCCCTCGGTGGGGGTGGTGACCTTCAACCGCAAGCAGGCCGACCTGATCGAAGAGCGCCTGGAGCTGCGCGCCGAGCAGGACCCGGCGTTTCGTGCGGCCTACAGCCAGGAGCGCGAACGCAGCGAGGACGGCGAGGACATGTCGGTGTTCGTCAAGAACGTCGAAAACGTCCAGGGCGATGAACGCGACATCATCGTGTTCTCCTCGACCTTCGGGCGTAACAGCCAGGGCAGTTTCCGGCGCAACTTCGGGGTCCTGGGACAGACCGGCGGTGAACGCCGGCTCAATGTGGCGGTGACCCGGGCCCGGCGCAAAGTGGTGATGATCACCTCGATGCCGATTGCCGATATCTCCGACATGCTCACCACCCAGCGCCCACCCGCCAGCCCGCGAGACTACCTGCAAGGCTACCTGGAGTACGCCCGTGCCCTGTCGGCCGGTGAGTTCGCCAGCGGCCACAACCTGCTGGGGCGCCTGGTCACCGAGCGCCAGGATGCAAAGGTCCAGCACAACGCCCACAGCGACGGTTTCACCCAGGCGGTAGCGGCATTCATCCGCACCCTGGGCTGGAGCCCGGTCAGCGCCAACGAGGGGGATGCCTTTGGCCTGGACTTTGCCATCGAGCATCCCGATACCGGGCTCTATGCCCTGGGCATCGAATGCGACACCCCGCGCCATGGGCTGCTGACCCGCGCCCGCTCCCGGGAAATCTGGCGGCCATCGGTACTGCGCCGGGCCATTCCCCATCTGCATCGGGTCTCGTCGCAGGCCTGGTACCACGACCCGCAAAGCGAACGCGCTCGCCTGCAGGCCGCCATCGAGCAGGCCTTGCAGCCGCTGGCCGGCAGCGCATCACAGACGCAACCCCAAGCCCTGGCTGACACGGAGCAAACCCCATGAGCGGCCCGAAAGTGGTGCGTATCGTCACCCGCGAAGAAATCCTGGAAATCTGCGCCGGCCACCTGCGGCGCCTGGAACAGGCGATTGCCCGCTGGGAAGAACAGGCCCAGCGCCTGGGGCAACTGACCGAACAGGAGCGGGCCGCCACCCACGAGCGGTTCAAACAGTTGCGCCAATTGATCGAGGCCGATCGCCTGCAGGACCTGCAACAGCAGGTGCCGATCGAGATCGAGTTCCTCAAGGACGATCTGCAACAACGGGAAAACCGCGCGGTGCAGCAAGCCACGCAACAGCGCCAACTGGCCCGCCGCCAGCGGGAAAACGCCGCCACCCTGTTGGGCGCCCTGCAAGGCAAGCCGCTCGCAGCCCAATTGCTGGAGCCGTTGCGAGCGATTGCCGAGGGGCAGCCGATGCCGGCTGTGGAGTCGATCCTGGCCCAGGGTTTCGCCAGCCTGGGGGCGGCAGTCGAAGAACAGGGCCTGAGCGAGGCCCAGCAGCAACTGGCCCGGCGCCTGCAAGGCGAAACCCCAACCCAGACCCTGGCGCAGTGGCGCGCCGCCCATGAGCAAGCGGAACCCAGACTGGAACGCATCGAGCAGCACATTGCCCAGTTGCTGACCCTTGATGATCAGGCCAGCGCCGAACCCTACCTGGCCAAGTTGCGCCAGATAGATGCAGAAACCCGCGTGCAGCAGCGCAACCTGCTGCTGGACAGCCTGGTGCTGGAGCTGGCCCAGGCCACCCGCGACAGCCAGGAGCGCCGCGCGCGCCTGGCGCGCCTTGAGGAACTGGCCAGCGAAGTGGCGACCTTGTGCCCCGCAACCGCCGAGAACGAGCTGGCCCAGGCCGGCCAATGCAGCCTGGCCCATATGGCGCCAGTGGACGGGCTGATTGCCCGTTTCAGTGCGCTGATCGAAGCCGAGCTGCAACAACGCGCCGCCCTGGCCCGCCGCCAGGCGGTACTCGAAGGGCTGGCCAGCCTGGGCTACGAAGTTCGCGAGGGCATGGCCACCGCTTGGGCCCAGGACGGCAGGGTGGTGCTGCGCAAGGGCGCCACTCCGGGGTATGGCGTGGAGGTGGGCGGCAATGCCGACAACGGCCGGTTGCAGGTACGCGCGGTAGCCCTCAGCGCCCAGCGCGATACCCAGCGCGACAAAGACATCGAGACCATCTGGTGCGGCGAGTTCCAGCGGCTGCAAGCCCTGCTGGCGGCCCGTGGCGACGACCTGAGCATCGAGAAAGCCCTGGCCGTAGGGGCGGTGCCGCTCAGGGAGGTGCTGCTGGACGACACCCAGCAGCAATACCGGGAGCAGGCGCAACAGCGCACCTGACCCGCCTCGCCCTGTGGGAGCCTGCTTGCCGGCGAAGGCGATCTCGCGGGCCTCTTCGCTGGCAAGCCAGCTCCTACAATCCGCCTCCCCGTAGGAGCCGGCTTGCCGGCGAAGGCGATCTCGCGGGCCCGTTCGCTGGCAAGCCAGCTCCTACAAGGGGGCAGATGCTCAGAAGCCGGGGGCGATCTGGCCTTTGTAGCGGGTCAGGATGAACTGGCGCACGGCATCGGAGTTCAGCGCCTTGGCCAGTTTCTGGATCCGCGGGTCGTTGATGTTGTCCGGGCGCGCCACCAGAAATTCGATGTACAGGTCCTTGCCCTTCTCCACGATCAAGGCGCTGTTGGTATCGATCCCGGCTTCCAGGGCGTAGTTGGCGAAGACAAACGCCAAGTCCACCTGGCTTACCGAGCGGGCCAGCAAGGCGCCTTCCAGTTCACGGATCTTCAGGTGCTTGGGGTTCTCGACAATGTCGCGCTGGGTGGCCAGGGTGTTGCTCGGGTCCTTGAGCTTGATCAGCCCCGCTTCATCCAGCAGCACCAGGGCCCGGCCGGTGTTCACCGGGTCGTTGGGAATCGAAACGCTGGCCCCGTCCTTGAGCTCGGCGATGCTCTTGATCCTGGTGGAATAGGCGCCGAACGGTTCGATGTGCACCCCCACCACGGGCACCAGGTCGGTGTGCCGGGTCTTGTTGAAGTCATCGAGGAACGGCCGGTACTGGTAGTAGTTGGCGTCGAGGTTCTTCAGCGCCAGCTGCTGGTTGGGCTGGATGAAGTCGGTGAACACCTTGATCTGCAGGTCCACGCCTTCCTTGGCCAGTTGCGGTTTGACGAATTCGAGGATCTCGGCGTGGGGCACCGGGGTCGCGCCCACCAGCAGCTTTTCGTTGGCGTTGACGCTCAGGGACAGTACGGCGGCCAATACGGCCAGGGTCTTCTTCATGGGTTGCTCCTAAGGCAGAGGCAGGCAGCCGTCGTGGGGCGCACGTGGGGCCGTGTTTCGGGTTGGGTTCGAAGAAATCGCTTCAACGGCGGCTGTAGTGCGCCACCAGGCGGTCACCGGTCATCTGCAGGGCCTGCACCAGCACCAGCAGCAGGACCACGGTGACCACCATCACATCGGTCTGGAAACGCTGGTAGCCGTAGCGGATGGCCAGGTCGCCCAGGCCGCCGCCACCGATCACCCCGGCCATGGCGGTGTAGTCCACCAGCACGATGGCGGTCACCGTGACCGCCGCCAGCAGACCGCCCCGGGCTTCGGGCAGCAAGGTGTGGCGAATGATCTGCCAGGTGCTGCCGCCCATGGCCTGGGTCGCTTCCACCACCCCGCGGTCCACTTCCCGCAGGGCGGTTTCCACCAGCCGGGCAAAGAACGGCGTGCAGCCCACCACCAGCGGCGGGATAGTGCCCGGCACGCCAAGCGAGGTGCCCACCAGCAAGGTGGTCAGGGGAATCAGCACGATCAGCAAGATGATGAAGGGCAAGGAGCGCAGCATGTTGACCAGCACCGACAGCACCCGATACAGGCCCACCGCTTCATGCAACTGGCGCTTGCCGGTGAGAAACAGCAGCACGCCCAGGGGCAGCCCCAGCAGCACGGTAAAACCCAGGGCCGCGCCGAGCATGCTCAGGGTATCGACGCAGGCCTGGGCGATATCGGCCCAGTAAATGTTCTTGAACAGTTCGGCCATGGTTCAGGACCAGTCATGGCGCGGTGGCTTGATGTCGTTGAGCAGCCAGTTGCCCACCACGTGGTATTTCCAGCGCACCGGGTCGTGCAGGGTATGCACCCGGGCGTTGCGCCAGTGGCGGTCGAAGTTGTGGCGCTTGAGGGTGGAACGGGTGCCCCCCAGTTCGAACAGTTTGTTGCTGGCCTCGATGGCGATTTCGGTGGTCAGCACCTTGGCCTTGGCCACCGCCAGGGAGGCCCGCGCCACATTGTCTTCATCGGGTGCCGGGCGGGCCGCGTCCAGGGCCAGGCCGGCCCGTTCCAGCAGGGCCTCGGCGGCTTCCAGGCGAATGTCCAGGGCCCCCACCTGGATGATGGTCAGCGGGTCTTCACTGGCCTTCTCCACCCCTGCATCGATCCACGGCCGGGCATGCTCACGCACGAAGGCGATGGTGTCGCGCAGCGCCGCCCGGGCAATCCCGGCGTCGATGGCGGCCGTGGTCAGCTGGGCGAAGGGCCCGGCCAGGGTCGGGCTTTCGTAGGAACGGTAGGTGGGAAACAGGTTGAAGGCCGGCACCTTGAGGTCCTGGGCCAGTACGGTGCCACTGGACGTGGTGCGCTGGCCGATGCTGTCCCAGTCGTCGATCACCGCCAGCCCCTCGCTGCCCCGGGGCACGAAGGCCAGCTGGCCCCTGCCCTGCTCGTCCAGGGCCAGCACTGCCAGCCAATGGGCATACAGCGAACCGGTGCAGTAGCCCTTGCGGCCATTGATCACATAACCGTCACCCGAGCGGCGGATAGTGGCCTGGATGTCCTGGACGTTCTTGCCGCCGGTTTCCGACAACGCATTGGCAAAGCGATGGCCTTGCAGGGCCAGGGCGAAAAAGTGCGCCTGTTGCTCCGGCGTGCCCTGCAGGCGGATGTCTTCCAGCAGGCAGTAGTGGTTCTGCGGGATCTGCCCCAGGGACGGGTCGGCAGCGGAAATGATCGCGATGACCTCGGCCAGCACCGCATAGGACACCTGGGCGCCGCCGAATTCGCGAGGCACACTGATGCCCCACAAGCCACTGTTGGAGTACAGGTCGACCACCTGCGCCGGTACTTCCCGGGTACGGTCGCGCTCGGCGTCCTGCTCCAGCAGGATCGCGGCCACTTGCCGGGCCACGGCCAGGGCTTCGGCGCCATCGCGGATCACATGGGCAGCGGGAGTGTGCAGGGGATAAACGGCAGATTCAGGCAATGCAGGCATACGGCGCTCTCGGGCGAATGAAGGTGACTGCCGCTCATTGCAGCTTCTGTGCCTAAAGCCTGCCCCAATGAATTCAAGGACTTGGGTGGGTATTTCGCCCCTGCATCAGGCCCTCTGCCGGGCAGATTGCTGGAACGCTGTTGATGGGCCAACAGTAGGCCAGTGTTGCCTGGACGACACCTCGTCGGCCCGTGCCAGGCAGGCAAGGGCCCGGGTATAGAGTGAAGCCTGCTCCACGCGGCGTCAGCGTCGCCCCCAACAACAAGATCAAGGAGAAACCCTGATGAGCGTCAATCCCATTCCCGAAGGTTTCAGCGGCGTCACCCCCTACCTGGGCATCCAGCGCGCCGCCGAGGCCATCGAGTTCTACAAGAAGGCCTTCGACGCGGTGCAGATCATGCGCCTGGACATGCCCGACGGCAGGGTCGGCCATGCCGAACTGCGCATCGGCGGTTCGGCCATCATGCTCGGCAGCCCTTGCGAACAAACCCCGATGGGCAGCCCAGAAGCCCACAAGACGTCGGTCGGGCTGCACCTGTATGTGGAAGATGTCGACAGCCGCTTTGCCCAGGCGATCGCCGCGGGCGGCACCGAAGTGTCGGCGGTCAAGGACCAGTTCTACGGAGATCGCAGCGGCAGCCTGCGCGACCCTTTCGGGCATGTGTGGTTCCTCGCCAGCCGCAAGGAGGAACTGAGCGCCGAGGAAATCGGCCGGCGGGCCCGGGAAATGTTCCAGCAACAGGCTGGCTGAGCCTGCCCCTGTAGGAGCCGGCTTGCCGGCGAAGGCGTCTCGCGGACCCGTTCGCGGGCAAGCCTGCTCCTACGGGGCCTTGGGCATTGGCCAAACCAGTCAAGCAGCGGCTTTCACGAGGGTTTCGCAGCTTCGTAACATTTACTTTCATATCGCCTTTCGGGATTTACGATTCTCATTCGTCTTAATTAGATGCAGCAGGCCGCGTTGGCCCAGGCTATGCCCGGCGCTTTTTGTCCCGGGCCCGGTCCCGGGTTCCAGTGCCGCTCCATTCCTCGAATCAAGACGCCCATTCAATGTCGAAGAAGTCCCGTTCAAAAATCTGGTTTCTGGTGCACAGCTGGCTGGCCCTGCCCATCTGGTTCTTTGTGCTGATTGTCTGCGTCACCGGCACCCTGGCGGTGGTCAGCCAGGAGATCGTGTGGCTGGCCAACCCCGACGTGCGCGCCAGCAAGCCCAGCGATGATGCACAACCGCTGAATTACGACCAGATCGTCCAGGCCATCAAGCGCGCCGAACCCCAGACCCGGGTGGACACCATCGTCACCCCGGATGAAAGCCACTTCGCCCTGAGTGTCAGTGTCAGCTACCCGGACGGCCGCTCGCCGACGCTCTACGTCAACCCCTACACCGGGGTGATCCAGGGCACCAGCCCGCAGTTCGATTTCCAGGGCTTCACCCGCGCCCTGCACGGCTGGTGGCTGGTGCCCTTCACCAACGGCTACAGCTGGGGCTGGTACCTGGTGTCCTTGCTGGGCCTGCCCATGCTGGTGTCGCTGATCACCGGGCTGGTGGTCTACAAGAAGTTCTGGAAAGGCTTTCTCAAGCCGACCCTGCGCCTGCGCCATGGCGCACGGATCTTCTGGGGTGATTTCCATCGCCTGAGCGGTATCTGGTCGATCTGGTTCATCGCGGTGATCTCCATCACCGGCACCTGGTTCATGATCGAAGCGATTCTTTCGGACAACCACATCAGTATCTCCAGCGAACCCGTGGTCCCGGTGATCGCCCGCGAGCAAGTGCCGACCACGGGCGATGGCAGCCCGGCGCCGATGATCGGCCTGGACCAGGCCATCGGCATTGCCACACAGAAAATCCCCGGCTTCGACATCAGCTTCGTCAGCCTGCCGAGCAACGCCTACAGCCACCTGTATGTCGGCGGCCGCGGCTGGTATCCGCTGATGTACCAGACGGCCAACATCAACCCCTATACCGGCTCCCTGGACACCTCGCACCTGCTGGCGGACCGCAACACCCTGGAGTTCGTCACCGAATCCATGCGCCCGTTGCACACCGGTGATTTCGGCGGCCTCTGGATCAAGCTGATCTGGTTCTTCTTCGGCCTGGTGCTGAGCATGATGGTCCTCAGCGGCCTGCTGATCTGGACCAAGCGCACCGCCCTGGCCACCGCCAACGCCCTCAAGCGCGAAGAAAAGGCCGCCCGTGCGCGCCCCGCCAGCAAACCCGCCCAGGCACCCGCCCCGGCCATGAGCGCCGAAACCTCGGAGAGCACCCTGTGAGCCAGACCAGCACCGCCGCCGCGCCTTCGAACCTGAGCCGGCTCTGGCACAAGTGGCGCTTTCACCTGAACATCCTGCTGTTGCTGATTCCCCTGGGCTTCATGCCCAAATACTTCGCCGACGTTGCCCTGTTTCGCGGCGAAAGCGGCCTGGGTGAACGGGAGATCGGCGAAATCCAGGTCGGCCCCTGGAGCCTGCGCCTGGCGGAAATGCGCAACGAAGCGCCACGCAGCGATGGCCCCGCCGGTTACCTGAAAAGCTTCAACGCCGCCCTGTGCCAGGCCTGCATCGAGCCGGTCAAGGCCACCTACCTGCGCATCGGCAAGCCCCGCAGCCTGCGGGCCGCCGGGGTGATTTTCTTCGGCAGCCCGTACCGCATGGGCGCCAGCCTGCCCATCCCGGAAAAGACCAAGGCCGATTCCGAGCTGTGGATCACCATGGAAGGCTGGGACGGCAGCATGCACCAGGCATCCATTCCCCTGAGCCAGGCGTCACCCGCCACCGTGGCCTGGCTCGAAAAACAAGGAGGCAAACGATGAGTTGCGCAGTAATCCCACGGCGCCTTGGCGCCCTGGCCCTGTTGTTGCTGGGCGGCGCCTTCAGCCACAGCGCCCTGGCCCACAACCCGATGTGCGAGTGCAAGGCCATAGACGCCGAGCAGATCCGCTGCACCGGTGGTTTTTCCGATGGCAGCGGCGCACCGGGGGTGACCCTGGACGTGATCGGCTACGACGAAACCATCCTGGTGCCGGGCAAGCTGGGGGCCGACTCGACCCTGACCTTCAAGAAACCTTCCAGCGAGTTCTACGTACTCTTCGATGCGGGCCCCGGCCACGTGGTCGAGATCGACCAAGCGGATATCGAGGCCCCATGACTCCTGCCACCACCCAGGTCGTGCGCCCCGCCGGCGCCGGCCATGAAACCCTCTATGTGCTGTTGCTGTGTGCACTGATTCTGAGTGTGGCTGCCACCGTGGTGCTGTGGCGCGGCGAAGAAACCGCGACCGACAGTGTCGCCAGCCACCAGCTGGACGCGCGCCGCGACCTCAGCGCCGGCGAGCAGGGCATCTATGCCGACCTGCGGGTGACCCTCGACGAAATCCACCTGCTGCGCGCCGAAAGCCAGGACCTGCCGACCCCCGAGGAACTGGCCGGCGAAGGCTTCGCACCCTTCGCCCAGGACGCCAGCTCGGTGAGCCGCGGTGGCCATATCTGGACAGTGCAGAACCAGGCCTACCTGGGCCTGAGCCAGAACCCGCAAGTGGCCGGCTCCTTTCTGATGCGCATCGACGCCGAAGATGACACCCAGGTGGATATCTGGCTCAACCGCGCCCCTTCCGCCGCCCTGCCCGCTGACCTGGGCGACGAACCACTGGCCGCCGCCGGCTGGCAACAGGTGGTGGCGCAATTCGATGCCGGAGTGACCCGCCAGCATCGCCACTGATCATTCGCATTCACCCGAGAGAAGACCGCTTGCCCATGCCTATTTCATCTCAACGCCGCCCATTTCTACAGGTGCTGCTGGTCAGTCTGCTGGCCCTGATGCTCAGCCCCCTGGCCAGCGCCGACCCGGCCAAGCGCCTGCGCATCGGCATCACCCTGCACCCCTACTACAGCTACGTGGCCAATATCGTCGGTGACAAGGCCGAGGTGGTGCCGCTGATTCCCGCCGGCTTCAACCCCCACGCCTACGAACCCCGGGCCGAGGACATCAAGCGCATCGGCACCCTGGACGTGATAGTGCTCAACGGCGTGGGCCACGATGACTTCGCCGACCGCATGATCGCCGCCAGCGAGCGCCCGGACATCCCGGTGATCGAAGCCAACGAAAACGTGCCGCTGCTGGCCGCCACCGGGGTGGCCGCGCGAGGCGCCGGCAAAGTGGTCAACCCGCACACCTTCCTCTCCATCAGCGCCTCCATCGCCCAGGTCAACAACATCGCCCGGGAGCTGGGCAAGATGGACCCGGCCAACGCCAAGACCTACACCCAGAACGCCCGCGCCTACGGCAAGCGCCTGCGGCAGATGCGCGCCGACGCCCTGGCCAAGCTGACCCAGGCGCCCAATGCCGACCTGCGGGTGGCCACGGTGCATGCTGCCTACGACTACCTGCTGCGCGAGTTCGGCCTGCAAGTCACCGCGGTGGTGGAGCCGGCCCACGGCATCGAACCCAGCCCCAGCCAGTTGAAGAAGACCATCGACCAACTGCGCGAGCTGGACGTCAAGGTGATCTTCTCGGAGATGGACTTCCCCTCCACCTACGTCGACACCATCCAGCGTGAATCCGGGGTCAAGCTCTACCCGCTGTCACACATTTCCTACGGCGACTACAGCGCCGACAAGTACGAGAAGGAAATGAAGGGCAACCTCGACACCGTGGTCCGGGCCATCCAGGAGGCCGGGGCATGACCGCCATCGAGACCCTGCTGCGGGGCCCGGCCATCGAGTTCGACCAGGTCAGCCTGACCCTGGGCCGCACCACCATCCTCGATCGCGTCGCCTTCCAGGTGCAGCCCGGCAGCGTGCACGCCCTGGTGGGCCCCAACGGCGGCGGCAAGAGTTCGCTGATCAAGACCCTGCTGGGGCAGATGCCGCACCAGGGCCAGTTGCGCCTGCAGTGGCCGGATGCCCCCGGCACCATCGGCTACGTGCCCCAGGCCCTGGAGTTCGACCGCGGCCTGCCCATGACCGTGGACGACTTCATGGCCGCCATGTGCCAGCGCCGCCCGGCCTTTCTCGGCCTCAGCCGGCACTACGCCCAGGCCATTGGCGAGGCCCTGGAACGAGTCGGCATGCAGGACAAGCGCAAGCGGCGCATGGGCGCCCTGTCCGGCGGTGAACGCCAGCGGGTACTGCTGGCCCAGGGCCTGATCCCGGCACCGCAACTGCTGGTACTGGATGAGCCGATGTCGGCCCTGGACGAGGCCGGCATCCAGGTCTTCGAACGACTGCTCCACGACTGGCGCCAGAGCGGCATCACCCTGTTGTGGATCGAGCACGACCTGGAGGCCGTGGGCCGCCTGGCGGACCGGGTCACCGGCCTCAACCGTCGGGTGCTGTTCGACGGCCCGGCGCAGCAGACCCTGACCCCGGAGCGCCTGCTCAGCCTGTTCTCCACCCATCCACGAGCCGCCGGGAGCGCCGCCTGATGACCTATGAAGCTTTTCGCCTGATGGTCCAGGGCTGGGCTTCGGCCGGCTACCTGCCCGAAGCCCTGGCCTACGGGTTCGTGGTCAACGCCCTGCTGGCCGGGCTGCTGATCGGCCCGGTGCTGGGCGGCCTGGGTACCCTGGTGGTGGTCAAGCGCTTCGCCTTCTTCTCCGAAGCCGTGGGCCACGCGGCGCTGACCGGGGTGGCCATCGGCATCCTCCTGGGCGAGCCCTACACCGGCCCCTATGGCAGCCTGTTCGGCTACTGCCTGCTGTTCGGCATCTTGCTCAACTACCTGCGCAACCGCACCGGCCTGGCCCCGGATACCCTGATCGGCGTGTTCCTCTCGGTGTCCCTGGCCCTGGGCGCCAGCCTGCTGCTGATCCTCGCCGGCAAGATCAACGTGCACATCCTGGAAAACGTGCTGTTCGGCTCGGTGCTCACGGTCAACGGCAGCGACCTCCTGGTGCTGCTGATCGTCGGCGCCCTGGTGCTGGGCCTGAGCCTGCCGTTGTACAACCGCATCATGCTGGCCAGCTTCAACCCGCAGCTGGCGGCGGTACGCGGCGTAGCGGTGAAGGCCCTGGACTACCTGTTCGTGATCCTGGTGACCCTGATCACCGTGGCCGCGGTCAAAGTCATCGGCGCCATCCTGGTAGGCGCCCTGCTGGTGATTCCGGCCGCCGCGGCACGCCTGCTGAGCCAGTCGCTCAAGGGCTTCTTCTGGATCTCGGTGAGCATCGCCACCGTCAGCACCCTGTGCGGCATCCTGCTACCCATCGTCTTCGACCTGCCGGTGCCCTCCGGCGCCGCGATCATCCTGGTGGCCGGTGTCGCCTTCGCCCTGGCCGCCATCGCTCGCGGCACTGTCCCCAGCCTGAAAGGGAATATCGGATAAATGCACAGTTCATTGCCTCACCTGTCACTGCGTCGCCTGACCCTGGCCCTGGCCCTCGGCGGCCTGATCAGTACTCCGGCCCTGGCCGAGCGCGACCACTTCGAACCGATGCGCGTGGTCGCCAACCACGGCATGGGCAACACCGCGCTGCACAGCGCCACCTCAAGCAAATCACCGACGGTGCTGGCTTCCCTGCCGGTAACTTTCGGCCTGGGGCAGATCCTGCTGCAGGGTACCGACATCAAGCTGGAACGGGCCGCCCCGGCCAACCTGCCGGGCTCGCGGCAGACGGCCTATTTCACCGGGCGTGGCGCTCCGGCCCTGGCCAAGCTGGCACTCAATGCCGACGCAGTGATCGGCCTGCGCTCGATCTGGCCGGACGACCCGCTGTACCCCAACGCCCGGCGCAGCAACATCCGCATCGTCGAGATCGACGCTGCACGCCCGGTGGACGGCGCCCTGCCCGGGGTGGCCCTGCAACCGGGCAAGAGCGACGGGCTCAACGCCCAGCCCTGGCTGTCCAGCAACAACCTGGGGCGCATGGCCGACGTGCTGGCGGCGGACCTCGCGCGGCTGGCGCCCGAAGCCAAACCGCAGATCGAAAGCAACCTGGCGGGCCTCAAACAGCGCCTGCTGAAACTCAGCGCCGACAGCGAAGCGCGCCTGGCCGAGGCCGACAACCTCAGCGTGCTGAGCCTCTCCGAGCACTTCGGGTACCTGGTCAGTGGCCTGAACCTGGAACTGCTGGAAGTGGACGCCCGGGCCGACAACGAATGGACCCCCGAGGCCCTGAAAAAGCTGCAAGCCCGGCTCAAGGACAACGATGTGGCCCTGGTCCTGCACCACCGCCAGCCGTCCGATGCACTGAAAGCCGCCATCAGCGCCGGCGGCAGCCAGCTACTGGTGCTGGAAACCGACAGCGCCGACCCGCTCGCCGAACTGGAAGGCAACCTGCAGAAAGTCACCCAGGCCCTGAGCCTGTAGCCGCTGCCGCAGGCTGCGAACGGCTGTGCAGGAGACGCTGCTCTTCAGATCGCTGAAGGTCCTGCGGACCTTGGCGCAGCTTCGCCATGGCTCAGCAGCGGCTACAGTCGGGGTCAGGGGGCCGGGGCCGCTTACATATTCCCTCAAGATCGCGCGCATTTTCCGGTGCTAGTCTGCGCTTCGCCAAAAGCCCAGAGAAGAAGCCCGCGCCATGAGCGACTACGTAAAACTCAACAAGACCAACTGGGACGAACGCGCGCCCCTGCATGCCGCCTCGGCGGACTACGCGGTGCAGCGTTTTGTCGACGAAGCCGGCTATCTGTCCGACGTGGTGCAGTTCGACCGGCCCTTGCTGGGGGATATCCGAGGCCTGCGCGGGGTGCATCTGCAATGCCATATCGGCACCGACACCCTGTCCCTGGCCCGCCTCGGCGCGCAGATGAGCGGCGTGGATTTTTCCCCGGCGTCCCTGGCGGAAGCCCGGAGCCTGGCCCGACGCTGCAATACGCCTATCGACTACCACGAGTCCGACGTGTTCCTGGCCGCCGAGGTACTGCCCCAAGGCAACTTCGATCTGGTCTACACCGGCATCGGCGCCCTGTGCTGGCTGCCGAGCATCGAGCGCTGGGCGCAGACCGTCGGCGCCCTGCTCAAGCCCGGTGGCCGGCTGTTCATCCGCGAAGGCCACCCGATGCTCTGGGCCATCAACGAAGATCACGACGACTCATTGCGGGTGGAACTGCCCTACTTCGAAACCCGCGAGCCTCTGGTCTGGGACGACGAAAACACCTACGTGGAAACCGACAGCCCCCTCAAGGCCACCATGACCCACGAATGGAACCACGGCCTGGGAGAGATCATCAGCGCCTTGCTGGCCCAGGGCCTGGACATCACGGGACTGGTGGAGCACCAGAGCATCCCCTGGGAAGCCCTGCCCGGGCAGATGGTGGTGGATGAACGCGGCGAATGGCGACTCAAGGAAGCGCCATGGCGCCTGCCACTGAGCTACACCTTGCAGGCCGTCAAGCGCGGGGGCTGATCGCCCGGCATGAAAAACCGCCAAGCTCAAGAAGGCAGCGCCTCTGTAGCCGCTGCCGCAGGCTGCGAACGGCTCCGCAGGAGGCGCTGCTCTTGAGATCGCTGAAGGTCCTGCGGCCCTTTCGCAGCCTCGCAGGCTCGGCAGCGGCTACAGGTCAGCCAGCGACGGCCTGCTGGTCCATCTTCTGGCGCAGGCTCAGGGGGCGCATGTCGGTCCAGACTTCTTCGATGTAGGCCAGGCAGTCCTTCTTGAAACCGCTCTTGCCCACAGTGCGCCAGCCCTGGGGCACGGCCTTGTAGTCGGGCCAGATCGAGTATTGCTCTTCATGGTTGACCACCACCTGGAACAGGATGTCCTCACGGTCGAATACTGAAGTCATTGCTTGTCTCCATCACTGATAAGGTTCGCCGCGCTCAACGCACGGCGGTTGTGTAGAAGGAACGAAACGGCGGGGCAAAAAATTAGAGGCTGGCCACTGCCGCCGCTACGGCTTTGCTGAAGATCTGGGCCACCTGGTCGATCTGCGCTGCGGTGATTACCAGCGGCGGCAGGAAACGCACCACGGCGCCGTGGCGCCCGCCCAGCTCCAGGATCAGCCCGCGCTTGAGGCATTCGCGCTGCACCAGCGGTGCCAGGCGCGCATGCTGGGGTGGATGGCCCTGGGCATCTGGCACGCCGGCCGGGTCCACCAGCTCTACCCCGAGCATCAGGCCACGACCACGGATATCCCCCAGTTGCGGGAAGTCGCGCTGCAGGATCAGGAGGTGCTCGCGCAAGCGCTCGCCCATGGCCGCCGCGTGCTCGGGCACCCGGTGTTCCTTGAGGTAGCGCATCACCGCGGAACCGGTGGCCATGGCCATCTGATTGCCGCGGAAGGTGCCGGCGTGGGCACCCGGCTGCCAGGTGTCGAGCCAGTCGCGATAGACCATCACCGCCAGCGGCAGGCTGCCGCCGATGGCCTTGGACATCACCACCACATCGGGAATGATCCCCGCGTGCTCAAAGGCGAACATCTTGCCGGTGCGACCGAAGCCGCTCTGGATTTCATCGACGATCAATGCCACCCCGGCCTTCTCGGTGATGCGGCGCACACCTTGCAGCCATTCCAGGTCGGCCGGGATCACCCCGCCCTCGCCCTGCACCGCCTCGACAATCACTGCTGCTGGCAGGGCCACCCCGGCTTCCGGATCGGTGAGCAGGTTTTCCAGGTAATGCAGGTTGACCTTGACCCCTTCGGCGCCCCCCAGCCCGAACGGGCAGCGGTAGTCATAGGGGAACGGCAGGAACTGCACGCCGTTGTTCAGCAGCCCGGCCAGGGCGCGCTTGGGCCCCAGGCTGCCCATCAGGCTCAGCGCACCCTGGCTCATGCCGTGGTAACCGCCCTGGAACGACAGCACGGTGCTGCGCCCGGTAGCGGTACGCGTAAGCTTCAGCGCGGCTTCCACGGCATCGGTGCCGGTGGGGCCGCAGAACTGGATCCTGGCCTCGCCAGCCAGGGCCTCGGGCAACACGCCGAACAGGTCCTGGACGAACTGGTCCTTGACCGGGGTGGTCAGGTCCAGGGTCAACAGCGGCAATTCATCGGCCAGCACCTGCTGGATCGCGGCGATCACCACCGGGTGATTGTGGCCCAGGGCCAAAGTCCCGGCACCGGCCAGGCAATCGATGAAACGCCGGCCCTCGACGTCTTCGACGTGAATGCCGCTGGCCCGCTTCAGGGCCAGGGGAATGCGCCGTGGATAACTGCGGGCATTGGATTCCTGGCGGCTCTGGCGGGCCAGCAGGGGCGACTCGTCGAACTGGTAAAGCGTCTCTTGCGGGGCGGCGCCAAGGCCCACCGGCGAATCTTCCATCAGGCTGGTAACGGCTGACATGTCTCGAACCCTCACGCTGCAATTTGAGCAAAACGGCCACCGGCCGGATGCGCAGCCCAAGCGCGGGCGCGCACTGACAGGTTTTCCTGTTCTAAAAACGCTTCAGCGCGGTGGGGATTTACACCCCGGGGCGAGGAAATTGCACATGCCGCCCCGTAGGAGCCAGCTTGCTGGCGAAGGCGGTCTCAAAGGCCCCTTCGCTGGCAAGCCAGCTCCTACAGTGGACGGTGATGGGTCAGGCGCGGTGGGCTGGCAGGGTCAGCTCGACTCGCAGGCCATCGGGGCGGCTGTCGAAATTCAGCTCGCAACCGCAACGCTGGACGATGGCCTGGACAATCGCCAGGCCCAGGCCACAGCCACTGCTCTGGCTGTCGCGCCAGAAGCGCTGGGTCAGGTGCTGCAAGTCTTGCGCGGGAATGCCCGAACCATGGTCGCGGACCTGGAAACGCACCCGGGCGCCGACTGTCTCCAGGTTCAGCTCCACCGGGCATTCTTCAGGGGTGTGGCGCAGTGCGTTGTCCAGCAAGTTGCGCAAGGCGGCGATGGCCAGGGTCGAGGGCATTTCCACCGCAGCCTCGCCGGCCTTGCCGTGCATATGCAGCTTGACCCGGGCCCGAGCGCCCACGGCGGCGTCCTGGATCGCCAGGCGCGCCACCTGTTCGGCAGTACAGTGCACGCCGTCGTCGAACGACAGGCTGCCCTCGACCCGGGCCAGCAACAGCAACTGCTCCAGGGTGCGGTGCATGCGGTCGGCGCCCTCCTCGGCCCGGGCCAGGGACTGATCCCGGGCCGCACCTTCGGTCATGCGTGCCACTTGCAGGTGGGTCTTGATCGCGGTCAGCGGGCTGCGCAATTCGTGGGCGGCGTCACCGGTCAGGCGGCGTTCGCGCTCGATGGTCTTGGCAATGCGCTGGAACAGCTGGTTCTGGGTTTCCAGCAGCGGCCGCAGCTCGCTGGGCATGGGCTGGATCTGCAACGGTTCCAGGGAATCGGCGCTGCGGCGCATCAGCGCGTCACGAATCCGGTTCAGCGGGGCCAGGCTCTGGCCGATGCCCAGCCACAGCAGCCACAGGCAGCCGAGCAGGGCCACGCCCACCGGCACCGAAGCCGCCAGCAGCACCGACATGTTCAGGGCTTCGCGCTCGACCTGGCGATCCGCGGTGGTGATGCGCATGTCGCCGCGCACCAGGGTGAAGGTGCGCCAGGGCGCGCCGTCGATCATCTGGTCGTGAAAGCCCAGCTTCTCGGCTTCCAGCGGGTGCTCCGGAGTGCTATGGCTGCGGGCCAGGATCTGCCCACGCAGGGAACTGACCTGGCAGGCCATGCCGCCGGGGATGGTCAGGGCCGCGCTGTTGATCTGGTTGCTCGGGCCATGGGACGGCAGCGCCGGCATCTGCTCCAGCAGCCCGGCGACCATGCGCGCCGAAGCGACCAGGCGCTGGTCCAGGGAAAACATCATCTGGTTGCGCAGGTCACTGAGCATCCAGGCCGCGGCCAGGGCCCAGATCAGGATGAAGGCAGCGCCCAGGGTCATGCTCAGGCGCAGGCGCAGGCTTCTCACTTAGCGGTTCTCCTCACCGTCGGCCGGGCCCAGGCGATAGCCGAGGCCGCGCACGGTTTCGACGATGCCGTTGCCGAGTTTGCGCCGCAGGTGGTGGATGTGCACATTCAGCGCGTTGCTCTCCAGCTCATCGTTGAAACCGTAGACGCTGTCCTTGAGTTGCTCGCTGGACAGCACCCGGCCACGGTTGTGCAGCAGCGCCTGGAGCAGGGATTGCTCGCGCCGCGAGAGGTCCACCGGTTGGCCGCCGAGCAGGGTTTCCCGGGTGCTCGGGTCATAGGTCAGGCGCCCGTGCTCGATCAGGTTGACGCTGCGCCCCGCCACCCGGCGCAGCAGGGTGTGCAGGCGCGCCGCCAGTTCCCGCAGGTCGAAGGGCTTGAGCAGGTAATCGTCGGCACCGGCCTGCAAGCCATCGACCCGGTCGGTCACCGAGTCGCGGGCGGTGAGGATCAGCACCGGAATCTCCAGGCCCTGCTGGCGCTGCTGCTTGAGCAGCTTCAAACCGTCTTCATCCGGCAGGCCAAGATCCAGTACCATCACGTCGAAATCGGCCACGCCGAGCATGGCCCGCGCTGCCGAAGCGGTGGCCACATGCTCGACCGTCAGGCCCTGGGCCGTGAGGCCGGCGACTATCCCGCTGGCAATCAGCTCATCATCTTCACAGACAAGTACGTGCATGGTCGGTCCTGTACAAAGGCGTTGATTAAGCGGGCTGCGGATTAAGCGGACATTATGCCCGCCGTTTCCTGGCCACAAGCCAAGTATGGTTAATCATCGGTTAATCAGGACCGGCCATTGTGCTCGCAACTTGCACCGGTTTAAGGCTTGGCCATGCGTCGATTGTTTCTCCTGTTGTTCATGCTCTTCACCACACTGGCGCACGCCGGCAACAACCCGTTCGAGGTCAAGCCCGACTTCCTGCCGGTGGGCAAGGCCTTCGTCTTCACCTCCGAGCGCCTGCCTTCAGGGGAAACCCAGCTGTTCTGGCAGATCGCCGACGGCTACTACCTGTATCAGAAGCGCCTGAAATTCGACGGCGTGGCGCCAGAGCTGCAACCCACCCTGCCGGCCGGTGAAGACCACAGCGACGAATTCTTCGGCCAGCAGACGGTGTATCGCCAGGGCCTGGAAGTGAAGCTGCCGGCCGCCGCCAGCGGCAAGGTCAAGCTGGGCTGGCAAGGCTGCGCCGACGCCGGCCTGTGCTACCCGCCGCAAACCCTGGAAGTGGACCTGGGCGGTGCGCCCGCAGTGGCCGCCAGCAACGTCGCGACCACCAGCAATGGCTCGGCCCAGGACCAGTTGCTGGCCAATGACCTGCAACACAAATCCTGGGGCCTGGGCCTGCTGGCCTTCTTCGGTTTCGGCCTGCTGCTGGCCTTCGCCCCCTGCTCGCTGCCGATGCTGCCGATTCTGGCCGGCATGGTGGTGGGCAGCGGCGCCAGCCCGCGCCGGGGCCTGGCCCTGGCCTCAAGCTATGTGCTGTGCATGGCCCTGGTGTATGCCGGCATGGGGGTAATCGCCGCCCTTTTGGGCAGCAACCTGCAAGCCTGGCTGCAACAACCCTGGGTCCTGGGCAGCTTCGCCGCGCTGTTCGTGCTGCTGTCGCTGCCGATGTTCGGCTTCTTCGAGCTGCAGATGCCGGCCCTGCTGCGCGACCGCCTGGAAGGCGCCAGCCGCCAGCGCCAGGGCGGCAGCCTGATTGGCTGCGGCATTCTCGGCGCGCTGTCGGCCCTGTTGGTGGGCCCGTGCATGACCGCGCCACTGGCCGGCGGCCTGCTGTACATCGCCCAGACCGGCAACGCGCTGTTTGGCGGCCTGGCCCTGTTCGCCCTGGGCCTGGGCATCGGCCTGCCGCTGTTGCTGCTGGTGACCCTGGGCAACCGCTTCCTGCCCAAGCCCGGCCCGTGGATGAACCTGCTCAAGGGTGTATTCGGCATCCTGTTCCTGGGCACCGCCATCTACATGCTACGCCCGGTACTGAACCCCGGCCTGTGGATGGGGCTGTGGGGCGCCCTGGCCCTGGTGGTGGCCTACTGCGCCTGGCAGCAACGGGCGATTGCCGGCCGCTTGCTGCACCTGTTCGGTGCCGGCGCGCTGCTGTTCGCGGCCTGGGGCGGCATGCTGCTGGTGGGTGCCGCCGGTGGCGGCGACGACCTGTGGCGGCCGCTTAAGGTCTACAGCGGTGGCCCTGTGGCCAATAGCGTCACGGCCCATGATGCCTTCACCACGGTGAAGTCCCCCGCCGAGCTGCAAGGCGCCCTGGACAGCGCCCGGGCCCAGGGCCAGTGGGTGCTGCTGGACTACTACGCCGACTGGTGCGTGTCCTGCAAGATCATGGAGAAAACCGTGTTCGGCCAGCCTCAGGTGCTGGAGGCCCTGAAGGATGTGCGCCTGCTGCGCCTGGACGTGACCCTGGACAACGCCGACGGCCGCGAACTCCTGAGCCGCTACAAGGTGCCGGGGCCACCGAGCATGCTGTGGATCGGCCCGGACGGCAGTGAACGCCGCAGCCAGCGCATCACCGGCGAAGTGGATGCCAACGCCTTCCTGCAACGCTGGACCCAGACCCGGGAAGCCCGTTGATGCTGACCTTTACCATCGGCACCTTTGCCATCGCCCTCAACCACCTGCTGCTGATCAGTGCCCTGGCCCTGGCCACCCTGGTGGGCTGGCGCGTGGCCAAGCGCGGCGGTGACAACCCCGAATCCGTGCTGTTCAGCCTGTTCCTTTTGGGCATGCTCGCCGCCCGGGTCAGTTTCGTGCTCGCTTACTGGAAGCACTACCAGCACGACCTGTGGATGATCATCGACCTGCGCGACGGCGGCTTCCTGGCCTGGCCGGGGGTGATCGTCATGCTCCTGGCGGCCCTGGCCTGGGGCTGGAAACGCCCGGCGCTGCGCCGCCCATTGGGTGCCGGGGTGGCCAGTGGCCTGGCCTTCTGGCTGCTGGCGACCCTGGCCCTGACCCTCTACGACCAGGGCACGCGCCTGCCGGAAGTGGCCCTGCGCAACGCCGCCGGCAAAACCGTGCAACTCACCGACTACCAGGGTGGCCCGCTGGTGATCAACCTCTGGGCCACCTGGTGCCCACCGTGCCGGCGGGAGATGCCGGTACTGGAACGAGCCCAGCAGCAACGCCCGGACCTGACCTTCCTGTTCGTCAACCAGGCTGAAAGCATGCAAAGCGTCAGCACCTTCCTGGCCACCCAGGACCTGAACCTGAACAACGTGCTGTTCGACGGCAGTGGCCGCCTGGGCAAGGCCGTGGGCTCCATGGCCCTGCCGACTACGCTGTTCTATAGCGCCGATGGCCGCCTGCTGGGCAGCCACCTGGGGGAACTCTCGGAAGCCAGCCTGGCCCGGGCCCTGGAAAACTTCGACGGCGCCCACCCGACCTCGGTCGCCCCTTCAAGGAAACTGCCATGCCCTTCATCCGCCACTTGCTGAGCCTGTCTTTGGGCGCGGCGTTGCTCAACGCTCCGCTGCTACAGGCCGAGGAACTGCCTGCGCCCATCCGCAAGATCGAAGAAAAAGGTGCCAAGATCATCGGCAGCTTCGACGCCCCGGACGGCCTCAAGGGCTACGCCGCTCAGTACCAGAACCGCGGCATGACCCTGTACCTCACCCCTGACGGCAAGCACGTGCTGCTGGGTAACCTCTACGATGCCGACGGCAAGGACCTGAGCGCCGAACCGTTGCAGAAACTGGTCTACGCGCCCATGGCCAAGGAAGTCTGGGGCAACCTGGAAAAGAGCAACTGGATCGCCGACGGCAAGGCCGATGCACCACGCATCGTCTACCTGTTCAGCGACCCCAACTGCCCCTACTGCAACATGTTCTGGGAACAGGCGCGGCCCTGGGTCAAGGCTGGCAAAGTGCAGTTGCGGCATATCATGGTGGGCATCATCCGCGAAGACAGCCCGGGCAAATCCGCCGCCCTGCTGGCCTCCAAGGACCCGCAGCAGGCCCTGCAGGATCACGAAAAGGCCGGCAAGGGCAGCGCCCTGAAACCCCTGGCCAGCATTCCCGCAGCGGTGCAGGCCAAGCTCGACGCCAACATGAAACTGATGGAAGAGCTGGAGCTGTCGGCAACCCCGGCGATCTTCTACCTCGACGACAAGGGCGAGTTGCAACAGCAGCAAGGCGCCCCGGCCCCGGGCAAGCTGACGCAGATCCTCGGCCCCAAATAACCCCGCCCCTTCCCCGTAGGAGCCGGCTTGCCGGCGAAAGCGCCCGTCAGGCGGGCACCTGGCTTGCAGGCCTCTTCGCTGGCAAGCCAGCTCCTACGGCAAGAGAGTCAGGCTTCAGCCGTTGCGCTGTAAAAACGCCAACAAGGCCCGGGTCACGAACTCCGGGTTTTCCCGGCTGGAAATATGCCCCGCGTCAGGAACCCACTGGTAAGGGCAGCCAATGCGTTCGGCCATCTCGAGGGTTTCCGCAGGTGGTCGCGGCTTGTCCTGATCACCACACAGCAACAAGGTGTTCGGCCCATCCAGGTGCTGCAGCTGATCCAGCACATCCGCCCGGCTGAAAGTGATGCGCCCCATGGGAATCACGCTCTGGCGCAGGCGCTCGGCCGGCAGTGCCGCGAGGCTGGCACGAAAATCCTGGAACAGCGCCGACTGCCGATCGATCCCCGGACGGAAGAAGATCGGCACCACGATATCCAGCAGCGGCTCGGCGATCAGGCCGCTGTCCTCGATCTGCTGGAACAGGGAAAAGTAATACTGCCGGGTCGGCTCAGGCTCGGCGCCCAGGTAAGTGTCCATCAGCACCAACCCGTCGATACGCTGCGGCGCCGCCAGGGCCAGGCGCGCGCCCCACATGCCCCCCACCGACAAGCCCACCAGGGTTACTCGCTCGATCTGCAAATGGTCGAGCAAGGCCAGCATCTGCCGCGCCACATCATCCAGCGACGCCGTGCCCTCAGGCAGCGCCCCGGACTGGCCATGGCCCCACAGGTCCACGGCGATCACCCGATACTGCGCCGACAGCGCCTCGATCTGCGGCGCCCACATGCCGGTGTCCCACAAATAACTGCCGGCCAGGAACACCACCGGCCCCTGGCCCTGGTCGAGGTAGTGCAGCGGTTGTCCATCGATGGTTGCGAAAGGCATGGGCTAGCTCCTGCAGGAAATGACGAAAAAGGTCCGACAGACTGTGCCGTGAAAAAAGCCCAGTCAATCGGACCCGTCCGACAAAACGTATCAGGAGATGCCCGGATTCAACGCCCGCGCTGACCGTCGAGCAAGGCTTCGACCACGGCCCTGGCCATTTCCACGGAATGCACCATGGACCAGATCAGCCCGCGCTTCAGGCCGCTGCCCTGCTGGGTGATTTCATCGCACACCTCCTCGGCACATTTGAGCAGCAGCGCCACATGCACCAGGGCTTCTTCGGCGCTGACGCCTTCGCGCACGCTGAACAGCGAGTCGGGGGAAACGGGTTTGGCTAGGGTCGTGAGCTGGAACAGCGCGGGGTCCAGCGGTTGCCGGGCCAGGGCCACGCGCAGGGTGGTGTTGGCGGCCTTGAGGGCGGGATCGCGATAGGACGAGGGGGGATCGGGGACGAGCTTTTTCATGGTGTAACTCCGATATGAACTCAAAGGAGCCGTCACCGTTCGCTTGCACACGAATAGGGTGGCAGCCGTACGCAGGTGTGCAAGACCGGGCATATCGGAACCCGGCAGACTCGAAAGTCTCCCACGCACGGCTGCCATAACGCAGAAACAACGGGCAAAAAACCCCGAACTGCTTTTGACAACGATGCGCCGACATGACCGGACTTGCACATCCGAGCCATCGATTGAGCGATGGCTCCGGAACCCTAGCCCGCCCACCAGGCGCATTCAAGCGGCCCGCAGTTTCTCGGATTTGCCTTACAAAAGAAAGCGAACCGCCTGACTATCAGACGTTGTTCCTCGACATTCGGAGCCACTACGTTCCAGGGCAGCAGGCGCCTTCACGGCCATCTGCTCCCCTGGCCCTGCGTTACCAGTCGTAGCTCATTTCCACCGAAGCCACCCGCTCCTGGCCGTAGTAGCAGCCGAAGTTGTAGTTGCAGTCGGAGACGTATTCCCGGTCAAACAGGTTCTGCACGTTGAGGCTGCTTTTCAGCCCGCGCAGGCTCGGGTCGAGCTTGCCCAGGTCATAGCTGACGGTGGTGTCGTACACCACATAGGCTGGTGTGCTGAAGGTGCTGCCCGAGTCCCCCGGCTTCCTGCCGGTGTAGCGCGCGCCCACGCCAAAGGTCAGGCCGCTGAGCGCCGCCTGGGTGAAGTGGTAGTCGACCCAGGCACTGGCCGAGACCGGCGCTTGGGCTTCATTACGGTTGCCCTTGGTGGAGTCATTGGCCTTGGTATAGAAGGAATCGATGTAGGTGGCGGCAGCCATCACATCGATGTTGTCCAGGCTGGACTTGATTTCCAGCTCGATGCCCCGGGAACGAATCTCGCCCTGCTGCGCGTTGTATTCGGGGTAGTCGATGTCGTTGGTCAGGGCGTTCTTCTGCTTCACCTGAAACACCGACGCGGTCATCAGCGTCTTGTCCACGGGCTGGTACTTCACCCCCACTTCATACTGCTCGCCCTCGGTCGGCTTGAAGGCCTTGGCACCGCGCTCCGGGGCGCTGGTGCCCACGGTCGGCAGGAAGGACTGGGAGTAGCTGACATAGGGCGCCAGACCGAAATCGGTCACGTAGGTCAGGCCCACCCGACCGGTGAACTTGTGGTCCCGCTGTTCAACGATGCTGCGGGCCAGCAGGTCCTTGTTTTCCACTTCGGCCCAGTCCTGGCGGCCGCCGAGGGTCAGTATCCATTGGTCAAGCTTGATCTGGTCCTGGACGTAGACGCCGGTCTGGCTGACGGTGTTGTCCCAGCGCGTGGTCAGTTCGGGGGTGACGCTGCTGGTGTCGTAGTTGTTCTTGCCGTACAGGTCTACCGGCAAGACCCCGTAGGCGTTGTAGCCGGTGTACTTGCGATTGAAATGGCGATAGTCCACGCCCGCCAGGGTGGTGTGCTCCAGGGCACCGGTGTTGAAGCGGTACTCCAGGTTGTTGTCCAGGGTGTAGGCCGTGTTGTGCTGCTGCCAGTCGAGCTTGGTGCGGGTAGCTCGAGTGTAGTCGGTCACACCGCCAGCATCGGTGACGAAGCCACGCAGGTAAAAGCCCTTGTAGCGGTCGCGCACGTCGATGTAGCGCGCGGTGGAACGGAATTTCAGGTCGTCGTTGAGGGCCTGGCTCAACTCGTAGCCAAGGATGTACTGGTCGCGCTTGTAGTCGTTGTAGCGCGAATCGCCATTGAAGAAATCGCGGTCGATCTTGCGCCCATCGGGGCCGCGTTCGAGGGTGCCGATTTTCGGCAACGCCTGGTAGTCGGCCAGCCCGTCGTCGCGCTGGATCTGCGCAAACAGCGTCAGGCGCGTGGCGTCGCTTGGGCTCCAGGTCAGGCTCGGCGCCAGCAGGGTGCGCTGGCTGTTGGTGTGAGCCACCTGTTCGTTGCCCTTTTTCGCCACGCCGATCAGGCGATAGGAGAACTCTCCCTGATCATCCAGTGGGCCGCTGCTGTCCAGGGCGCCATAGACCCGGTTGTAGCTGCCCAGGCCGAACTTGACCTGATGTTGCGGCGTACTGCTGGGGCGTTTGGACACTAGATTGACCAGGCCACCGGGCTGGTTCTGTCCATAGAGCACCGACGACGGCCCCTTGAGTACCTCGACGCGCTCCAGGGTGTAGGGATCGATTTGCGGCGCCCCGCCCAGGCTGCCGGCATAGGGCAGGTAGGCGCCGTCCAGGTACAGCGGGGTCGGGGCGAAACCGCGGCTGGTGATCTCGTCGGCAATGGTATTGCGGTCGGTGTAGCCGTTGACGCTCAGTCCCGGCGTGTAGCGCAGGACCTGGGTCAGGTTGCGCGCGCCCTGGGTCTGCACCTGATCGGCAGTGACCACGTTGATGGTCTGAGGAATTTCCAGGATCGGCGTATCGGTCTTGGTCGCGGTGGCGCTGCGAGTAGCCACGTAGCCATCCACTGGCCCCCAGGCCTGCTCCTGATCCTGGCCCTGAATATGGGTCGGCTGCAGTTGCAACGCCGACCCCGTGGGCAACAGGTACAGGCTCCAGGTGCCACTGGGGGTGGTGGTCAGGCCCAGGCCGCTGCCCACCAGGGCCTGCTGCACAGCCTGCTCGGGAGTCAGTTGGCCACTGACCCGACTGGCGCGCTTGCCGCTGAGCAACTGCGGGGCCACCGACAGCACCCGGCCGCTGTCCCGGGCGATGCGGCTCAAGGTCTCACCCAGGTCACCGGCGGGCAGATCGAACGCTCGGGTGGCCTGAGCCTGCTGCGGGTCGGTCGCGGCATGGGCGACAGTGGGCAGAGCGGCGTAACTCAGAACGACAGCCATCGCCAGCAAGCTGGGACGGAAAATAATCTGGGACATGGAAAGGGCTCGTTATTAGGTTGGCTTTCCATAACCAGGACACGGGAAAAACCGAACCCCCTCACTGTTCCTGGCTTTTTTAACAATCAGCGCAGCTCGATACGGGTCAGCCAGAAGCCATAGCGAGTCACCTGGATCGGCAGGGTTTCGCCGAGGGAGCGCAGCACCTGATCGCTGTCATCCAAGGGGAACACCCCATAGACCCGGACCCGCGCCGCTTCCGGGCTGATGCGCAACAGGCCGCTGCGGTAGGGCCGCAGCAGCTCGATCAATTCGCCCAGGGGCTCGTTGCGCACATCGATGCGGCCGTCGAGCCAGTCCACCCGGGTACGCAACGACGGTGCCTGACGCTCGATGCCTTGAGCGCCGAAAGCAAAGGCTTCACCGGCCTCGACCCGCTGCTGGCGCCCCTGGGCGGTGGTCAGCAGCACGCTGTGTTGCTGCACGGAAACCAGACTGCCGAGATCGTTGCGGCTGACCATGAAACGGGTGCCCAGGGCCTGCACCCGCCCCTCGCGGCTTTCGACGATAAACGGCCGCGCCGGGTCGGCGGCGACGTCGACCTGCACCGTGCCTTCACGCAGGACGATGCGCCGCTGCCCGGCATCGAAGCGGATATCCACGGCGCTGCGGGCGTTCAGGTGGAGCCGACTGCCATCGGCCAGGATCATGGACTGACGCTGGCCGGTGGCAGTATCCAGGTCGGCCAGCACCTGACCCAAGGGCAACACGCGGTTAACCAGCCCGGCAGCACCGCCTCCCAGCACCAGCAACGCCAGCCCGCCGCCCAGCACTTTGCGCCGCGCTGGCGAAGGCAGCGATCGCAAGGCCCGGCTGGCCGCCTGCAGTTGCTCGCTGCTCTGCAGTTGCTGCAAGGGCTGGCTGAGCACGGCGTTGACCCGCTGCCAGGCAGCGGCGTGTTCGCCGCTCTGCGCCAGCCAGTGGGCAAAGGCTTGCTGCACGGCATCTCCCTGGCTGCTGGATTCCAGCTTCAGCAACCAGTCCACGGCGGCGCGATTGGCCTGGTCGCTGGCGGTACGGCTCATGCGGCGCGCTCGCTGAGGCAATGCAGGAAGGCTCGCCGCAGGTCGCGCTCGACGGTCGCCAGAGAAACTCCCAGGCGCTCGGCGATCTGCGGCTGCGCCAGGCCTTCAAGGCGATGCAGGATAAAAGCATGGCGCACCCGTTGCGGTAGACCTTCGAGCAGCCGGTCGATCAGTTCCAGCGCTTCGCGCACCAGCGCCAGCTCCTCTTCGGAGGGGCTGAAGGCCTGCGGCATCCGCGCCAGTTCCAGCAGGTACTGCTGCTCCAAGGCACGGCGCCGGAACAGGTTGCTCAACAAGCGCCTGGCCACCGTGGCGAGAAAGGCCCGCGGTTCGTTGAGATCGGCCAGTTGGCCGGCGGTCAGCGTGCGCACGAAGGTGTCCTGAGTCAGATCCGCGGCATCCTGCGGGCACTGCAATCGGCGATACAGCCAGGCACGCAACCAGCGGTAATTCTCGCTATAGAGGTTGGCAACTATGGCTTTGGTGTCTACGGGACTGTGCATCGAGACCGGCACGCTAATGGTAATTGTTATCATTATCCAGTTTGCCGGTCATGAAAATCAACGTTCGTCGTTGCAAATCCCCCAGCGCCGCGGCAAATCCGGGGGTGGCGATCAGCGGTACTCTTCCGGCGCTTCGCGTTCGAGGATTTCCTCCAGGTCGCTCAGGTCGCCGCGTTCCTTGAGGATGCCGCTGACCTGGTCGATCCACGCCTGCTCCGAGGCAATCCCCGCCCAGGACTGGCTGCCGAAGCCGTGATACGGCCGGTCGTCGAACGTGCTGATCAGCAACTGGTTGAAGCGCCCGGTGTCCAGTTTTTTGCGCTGGATTTGCACTTGCAGCGCCCCCAGCACCTTCTGCTGCTCTTGCGGGTTGGGGCGATAGCGGTAGAGCCGCGGCGAGCTGAGCACCAGAAACTCCGGCGGCAGGTTTTCATCGATGGCCGCCTGCAGGCGGTAATGGCCATCGAGAATCAGATAGCAGCTCAGACCGGTGACATACCACAGCAGGATCGGCGGCAAGCTGCCTTCGCGGGCTTTTTTGCGCCACCACTTCAAGCGCCCGGAATGCGGGTCCACGGCATGCAGGCCGACTACTGCGCCACCGTACTCCCCCAACCCGACCCAGCGCGCCGTACCGGCCTGTTGGTTGTCGAGGATGTTGCGACCATAGATCGCCCACTGCGGCATATGGCTCAGGGCATCTTCACCGCCCTTGAAGTACCAGGCTTCGGTGCCGCTGAGCAGCGGTCGCATCGGTTTCTGCGATGCCGGGCGCAGGGCCCGCACCAGCCAGTAGCCGGGGTAAAAGAAGTCCGGCTGGTGCTGCATCAGTTGCTCGACGAAGAAGCGGCTCCAGGCCTTGAGGCGCAGTGCCGGATCGAGGCGCGCCTGTTGTTCCACCTGAGGCGAGTCGATGGGGCCCACCAGGGTTTGCGGCAGTTGCTCCGGCAGGTGATTACGCACCAGCCATACGCCATACAGGCAGCGGGACATGGTGCCCCAGAGCAGGGTCTGGTCGCCGAGCACCAACTGCATACGGCTGTTGTTGCCACTGAGCAGGCACAGGTTGGGCTTGCCACTGGCCGGGCGTTTGACGTCCACGCCGAGGCCGTTCCAGTGGCCGGCCAAATCCTCGATATCACGCCAGAAAATCTGTTCCACGATTGTCCCTAATCCTTGATCAATGACCGGCCCTGCGGCGGGCAGGCGCGACTATAGCAGAGGGCTGGAGGGCGCATTCGCCTGTAGGAGCTGGCTTGCCAGCGAAGGCGGCCAGCGCCTTACCCATGGCGGCCAATGACCGCGTCTACTTCGTCTGCCAACCCTTGCCCGCCCAGGCACTGACGCACCTCGTCGCACCACTGCGACTCCGGCTCATTGCCGGCCCAGGCCGGGGTAGCGCTGCGGTACTGCGGCCGGTCATCGAAGGCCTGGATCAGCACCCGGTTGAGGTTGTCGGTGCTCAGGGCCTGGTTGCGCGGCACCGCATCGCCGCGCTTGCGCAACGAGTCCATGACCCGTTGCTGATGCTCGGGGCTTGGCGCGAAGTCGCGCACGCGGGTGGCGCTGAGGACGATGAACGCCGGCGCAAGATTTTCCGCCAGGGCCGCCTGCAGACGGTAATGGCCGTCGATCACCACATAGGACGCCAGCCCGCCGACATACCACAGCAGCACCGGCGGCAGGCTGCCTTCGCGAGCCTTTTTGCGCCACCACTTCAGACGCCCAGCCTCGGGGTCGACCCGGTGCAGGCCGATAAGCTTGCCGCCGCCGTGCCACCAGTCGATCCACTCCAGGGGCTGGGGTTGCAGGTTGTCGAGAAAATCCTCGCCGTACAGGTGCCAGTTGGGCACATGGGTCAAAGGGTCGATCACCGAGGTGAAGCGCCAGTGGTCCAGGCCGCTCGCGGTGCTGGAGGGCTCCGGCAGCAGGCCCTGGGCCAGCCAGAAACCGGGGGTGAGGAAGTGCCGGGCGCTTTCACTGAGACGGCTGACGAAATAGCGGCTCCAGGCCTTGATCCGCAGCTCGGGCGCCAGGGCGGCGTGCTGCTCCACGGTGGGTGAGTCGATGGGTGCCAGCAGCCGGCATTCGGCGCCGTCCGCCAGCGGGTTGCGTACCAGCCAGACGCCGCCGTGGTCCCAGGCCAGGGTGGCCCAGAACAACGGCGTGTCGTGGTGCATCAGCTTGATCCGGGCATTGGCGCCGGTGCGCAGGTACAACGGCGGTCTGTCCGTGGAGCCCGGTTCGACCTCGACACCGAGGCCACTCCAGTTGCCCAGGGAATCTTCGATATCGCGCCAGTAAAGCTGTTCTGCCATGGTTCCGGTCCTTGAATGAAAACGCCCGGCGCAGGTGCTTGGACCTGGGCCGGGCGCGATCATAGCAGAGGACCTGCGGGCCTCTTCGCCCGTAGGAGCTGGCTTGCCAGCAAAGGCGTCGGCCAGGACGATGCAAGGCTTGCGGGCCTCTTCGCCGGCAAGCCGGCTCCTACGCCAGATGTCGGTCCTCCTGCTGCGCGAACAACGCCCCACCGCTCATCCGTCGATCACAGCCCCTCCAGCTCGGCCATCAGATCACTCAGCCGGTCGACCTTCTCCTCGCTGATCTCACTCCCGGCCAAACCGTCGATGTACGCGGCCAACTCCTGCACCGTGCTGCATTCGAACATGGCCCGCAGCGGCACGTTGCGTTGCAGGGTCTTCTGTACCCGTGAAGCGATCTGGGTCGCCAGCAGGGAATGCCCGCCCAACTCGAAGAAGTTGTCGCGCACGCCCACCCGTTCGACCTTGAGCACCTCGGCCCAGATGTCCGCCAGGGTTTGCTCCAGTTCATTGCCCGGGGCCAGGTAGTCCTGGCTCTGCAGCTGGCCGATCTCCAGGGCCGGCAGGGCCTTGCGATCGAGCTTGCCGTTGGCGTTGAGGGGCAGGCGCGCAAGCCACAGCCAATGCAGCGGCACCATGTATTCCGGCAGTTCGGCGCGCAGCCGCGGCTTGATCCGCTCCAGGCACTCGCTCGGGCTCAGGTTCGTGTCACTGGCCACCAGGTACCCAACCAGGTGCTTGCCGTTGACGCCCTCCTGCACGCCCACGGCGGCATCGCGCAGTTCCGGCTGTTCGTGCAGGCGCGCTTCGATTTCCCCCAGTTCGATGCGATAGCCACGGATCTTCACCTGATGGTCGATCCGGCCAACGTATTCCAGTACGCCGTCGCTGCGCCGGCGTGCCAGGTCGCCGGTGCGGTACAGGCGTTCGCCCGCAGCACCGAACGGATGGGGCACGAAGGCCAGCGCGGTACGCAACGGGTCGCTGACATAGCCACGGCCAACACCGGTGCCAGCCACGCACAATTCACCCACCGCTCCCAGGGGCACCAGCTCCAGGGCTTCGTCCATCAGGTACAACTGGTTGTTGTCGGTGGGCGTGCCGATGGGCAGGTAGGCGCCCCGGGTCGAAGCCATGTCCACACGGAAGAAGGCCACGTCATCGGAGCATTCCGCCGGACCGTAGGCGTTCACCAGGCCGACCTGTGGATAACGCAGCAGCCATTGGTGCGCCAACTCCGGTGGCATGGCCTCGCCGGTGGGTAGCATCCAGCGCAGGCCATCCAGGGCGATGGCGTCCTGGGCGAGCATGCCCTGGATCAGCGACGGCACGCTCTCCAGCACCGTGATGCCCTGCTCCTGGACGTGAGCCAACAGGCCCTGGGGATCGTGGGCGATGGTGTTGGGCACGATGTCCACCCGAGCGCCGAACAGCGGTGCGGCAAGGAACTGCCAGACCGAAATGTCGAAGCTCTGGGACGCGGTCTGGGCGATCACGTCGGCCTCACTCAGTTGCAGGTACGGCACCTTGCTCAACTGGTTGTTGAGCATGCCGCGCTGCTCCACCATCACGCCCTTGGGCAGGCCGGTGGAACCGGAGGTGTAGATCACGTAGGCCAGGTTGTCCGGCGCGCTGTAGCGGCCCGGGTTGTGCTCGGCATGCCCGGCGGCTTGCAGCTCTTCCCAGACCAGCAGCCGCGGACGCCCGGCACAGCCGAACTCGTCCAGCAGGGCCTGGGCCTGTTCGCGGCAGGCCGCGCTGCACACCAGGATCGGCGTGCGGCTGAGCTCGATGATACGGCCCAGGCGCTGGCCCGGCAGGCCCGGGTCCAGGGGCAGGTAGCCGGCCCCGGCCTTGAAGCTGCCGATGATCATGCCCAAGAGTTCCAGGCCGCGCTCGGCCAGCAGGGCCACCGGCTGATCAAAGCCTACGCCGTTGGCAACCAGGGCGTGGCCCAGGCGGTTGCTGCAGCGGTTCAACTCGGCATAGCTGTAACGCTGGTCCAGGCAGCTGGCGGCAATGCGTTGCGGATGGGCCGCCACCTGGGCCTCGAACAGTTCCACGTAGCTGCGCTCCAGCGGGTACTCATGCTCGCTCTGGTTGCAGCCGGCCAGCAGGAAGTCCTGCTCCTCTTCACCCAGCAGCGGCAGTTCGGCCATGTCGCCATGAAAGCCCTGCATCAGGGCCAGCAGCAGGCGCTTGAACTCGCCGAGCATGCGCTCGATGGTCGCCTGCTCGAAGTAGCGCTGGTCGTAGGACAGGTGCAGGCCCAGGTCGTCCCCCGGGTAGCACACCGCGGTGATCGGGAAGTTGGTGTGGGTACGGCCGGAATCCGAACTGGCGTTCAGGCTCTGGGCACGGTCCAGCACCGAGACTTCCACCGGCGCGTTCTCGAACACGAACAGGCTGTCGAACAGCGGCTGGCCCTTGGGCAGTTCGCTGGTTTCCTGGATCGCCACCAGCGGCAGGTACTCGTATTCGCGCAGCTGCATGTTGCTGTCGAGCAAGCCGCTGAGCCACTGGCGCACGCTGCAGCGCTCACCGTCCTGGGGCAGCTTGACCCGCAGGGCGATGCTGTTGATGAACAGGCCGACGGTGCGTTGCATCTCCGGCATTTCCACCGGGCGCCCGGCCACGGTGACCCCGAACAATACATCGCGATCGCCGCTCATGCGCCGCAGCACCAGGGCCCAGGCCGCCTGGGCGAAGGTGTTGACGGTGAGCTGGTGCTGCTGCGCCAGTTCCCGCAGTTGCGCACCATCCCGGGCATCCAGGCGGGTGTAACAGTCGCCGACTGTCATGCCGCCGCTGTCACCGGCGTGTTCGCGCAGGAACGGCCGGTCGCTGGGGATCGGCGTGGTGCGTTCAAAACCTTCAAGGTTCTGTCGCCACCACTGCCGCGCCTCGGACAGGCTCTGGTGCTGCAGCCAGCCGATGTAGTCGCGGTAACGCGGCGGTACCGCCAGCTGCGCCTCGCGGCCTTCGCCCAGGGCGGTATAGATTTCGAAGAAGTCGTTCATCAGCAGCGAGCGGCACCAGGCATCGATGAGGATGTGGTGGTTGCTCATCATGAACCAGTAACGGGCCGCACCGACGCGGATCAGCCGCAGGTGGAACGGCGCCTGGTTGAGCAGATCGAAACCGGCCTCGCGCTCCTGCTTATGCAAGGCTTGCAGCTTGGCTTCTTGCTCGGCCTCGGGCACCGCGCTCCAGTCGAGGAACTCGATCGGGGTGCGGCCCGGCTTGTGGATAACTTGCAGCATGTCTTCGCCGACGTTCCAGCAAAAAGACGCGCGCAAGGCTTCGTGGCGCGCCACCACCGCCTGCCAGGCCTGGGCGAAACGCTCCGGGTCCAGTTCGCTGTTGATGCGGTAGCGGTCCTGCATGTAATACAGGCCGGTGCCCGGCTCCAGCAGGGTGTGCAACAGCATGCCCTCCTGCATCGGGGTCAGCGGGTAGACATCCTCGATCTGCACAGCCGGTACCGGCAGGCCATCGAGCTGGGCCTGGGTCAGGCGCGCCAGGGGGAAGTCCGACGGCGTCAGGCCACCGGCATCGTCCTTCAGGCAATGGGCGATCAGGCTGTGCAGCTCGCCCAGGTAGGCGTCCGCCAGCTCGCCGATCAGCTCGGCGTCGAAACGTTCGCTGCTGTAGGTCCAGCGCAGCACCAGCTCGCCGCCATACACCTGGCTGTCGATGCTCAGTTCGTTGGGCAACGGTGCTTCCGGTGCATGGGCCGGGCCCACGGATTCATCCAGCGGACGCAGCAGTGCGTCGGCGCCGAAGCTCTGGTCGAACTGCCCCAGGTAGTTGAAGGTCACCGGCGCCAGCGGCAACGCCGCCAGGGCCTCGCGGCAGCTTTCATCCGCCAGGTAGCGCAGCACGCCGTAACCCAGGCCCTTGTGCGGCACGGCCCGCAGTTGTTCCTTGATGGCCTTGATCGAGGCCCCCTGCCCGGCCGCTTCTTCCACCTGCAACGGGGTCAGGCGCAGTGGATAGGCGCTGGTGAACCAGCCGACGGTGCGGGTCAGGTCGATCTCGTCGAACAGCGCCTCGCGGCCGTGGCCTTCCAGTTGCACCAGGGCCGAAGGCTGCCCGCTCCAGCGGCACAGCACCCGGGCCAGGGCGGTCAGCAGCAGGTCGTTGACCTGGGTACGGTAGGCCGCCGGCGCCTGTTGCAGCAGTTGCCGGGTGCGCTCGGCATCCAGGGTCACGCTGTGGCTGCGGGCCTGCTGATGCTGCTGGCTGCCAGCGGCATTCAAGCCTGGCAGTTGCGCGGCCGGGCCGGCCAGTTGCTGCTGCCACCAGCCGAGTTCTTCACGCAGGGATTCGCTGCCGGCATAGGCCAGCAGGCGGCTCGACCAGTCCCGCAGGGCACTGGTCTTGGCCGGCAGGTTCAGGGCCTTTCCGGCTTGCAACTGACGATAGGCGTTTTGCAAATCTTCCAGCAACACGCGCCAGGACACACCGTCCACCACCAGGTGGTGGATGGCCAGCAACAGGCGTTGCTCGCCTTCAGGGCCGTCCACCAGCACCGCCCGCAGCAGCGGCCCGTGTTCCAGGTCGAGGCTGCGCTGGGCATCGGCGAACAGTGCCTCGCAGGTGGCCATGGACGGCACCCGCACCTGCCACAACAAGGGAGCATCGGACAACGGCAGGTACTCGGCGCGCCACTGCCCGCCCGCCTGGTTGAAGCGCAGGCGCAGGGCGTCGTGCTGCTCCACTAGCGCCAGCAGGGCTTGCTCCAGCAACTGGGCATCAAGGACACCCAGCGGCTCCAGCAGCAGCGCCTGGTTCCAGTGCTGCGGCTGGGGAATGCGGCTGTCGAAGAACCAGTGCTGGATCGGCGTCAGCGGCGCTTCGCCACTGAGCTGGCCCTGCTCGGCGCTGACGCGCTGAGTGTGGCTGGCGACCCGCGCCAGGGTTTGCACCGTCTGGTGCTGGAACAGATCCCGCGGGGTGAAGTGGATCCCCAGCTGGCGGGCGCGGCTGACCACCTGGATCGACAGGATCGAGTCGCCCCCCAGTTCGAAGAAGTTGTCATTGAGGCCCACTTGCTGCACGTTCAGCACTTCGCCCCAGACCCTGGCCAGGGTCTGTTCCAGCGCGTTGCTCGGCGCCACGTACTGCTGGCGGTTGAGCTCCGGATCCGGCAATGGCAGGGCCCGGCGGTCGAGCTTGCCGTTGGCGGTCAACGGCATGCTGGCCAGGAGGATCAGGTGGGTCGGCACCATGTAGTCCGGCAGCTGGGTTTTCAGCTGCTGCTTGAGGGCTTCACGCAGGTTGGCCTGCTGCACCTCGTTGTGCTCGGCCACCTCGGTCACCAGGTAACCAGCCAGCTGCTTGCCGGCCGGGGTATCCAAGGCCAGCACCACCGCTTCACGCACGGCCGGATGATCCAGCAGGCGGGTTTCGATTTCCCCCAGCTCGATGCGGAAGCCGCGGATCTTCACCTGATGGTCCACCCGGCCGATGTATTCCACCTGGCCGTCGGCGCACTGGCGCACCAGGTCCCCGGTGCGGTACAGGCGCCCGCCATCGGTGGCGAACGGATCGGCGACAAAACGCTCGGCACTCATCCCCGGACGACGGTGATAACCCTGGGCCAGACCGGCGCCGCCGACATACAGCTCACCGGTCGCCCCTTGGGGCACCAGCGCCAGATCGGCATCGAGGATATAGGCCACCCGGGCCCCGACGATGCTGCCGATGGGCACGCTGGCCACGCCTTCGGCCAACTGCTGCGGCGCCAGGCTGGCCAGGGGCATGACCACGGTTTCGGTGGGGCCGTAGGCGTTGAAGAACAGGTTCGGCTGGAAGGCCGCACGGATGCGCTGCAGGTGTTCGCCGGTCAGGGCCTCGCCGCCGGTGATGCACATGCGCACCGGCAGGGTCTGCTGCTGGGTCGCCAGATGCTGGGCCAACTGGCTGCCGTAGCTGGGGGTGAAACCGAGGATGCTGATGCGGTGCTGACGGATCAGTTGGCAGATCTCTTCGGCGTCCCACTGGCCCTGGGCCCGCAGTACCACCTGGGCGCCGCTGAGCAGCGGCACCAGCAAGCGCTCGGTGGCGGCGTCGAAGTTGATGGAATAGAAGTGCAGCTCGCAGTCGTCCGGGCGCATGCCGAAGCGGCGGATCACCGCCTGGCAGTGCATGGCGATTTCCCCGTGGGACACCACCACGCCCTTGGGCTGGCCGGTGGAACCGGAGGTGTAGATCAGGTACGCCTGATGCTGGGGCAGGCTGATGAAGGGCAACTCGCTGGCCGGGTAGTCGGCCAGCAGCGCACCGTCCTCTTCCAGGCACCAGCGGCCGACTCCGGCCGGCAGCTCGCCCAGGGCGGCGAACATCCGCGCATCGCTGAGCAGCAGGCCGATGCCGCTGTCTTCGATCATGTAGTGCAGGCGGTCCAGGGGGTATTCCGGGTCCAGGGGCACGTAGGCGCCGCCGGCCTTGAGAATCGCCAGCAGGCCGACGACCATTTCCAGGGAACGCTCCAGGGCCAGGCCGACTCGCACCTGCGGGCCCACGCCACGCTCACGAAGCATCCAGGCCAGGCGGTTGGCGCGGCTGTCCAGCTCGCTGTAGCTCAGGGTCTGCCCGGCGAAGGTCAGGGCCGGGGCGTCCTTGCGGGCCAGGGCCTGTTCGCTGAACAGGTGGTGGATGCACTGGTCCAGACGTTGCTCGCCGGGCTCGACGCTCAAACTGTCCAGCAGGTGCTGCTGTTCATCGGCCTGCAGCAGTGGCAATTCGCACAGACGCCGTTGCGGGTCGTCGATCAGGGCCTGCAGCAGATTGCGCCAGTGGCCGGCCATGCGCGCAATGCGCGGCTCGTCGAACAGGTCGGTGCTGTAGGTCAGGCAGCAGCCCAGGCGCTGGTCCAGGTCGGTGACTTCCAGATTGAGGTCGAACTTGGTGGCCCGGGCATCGTTGACCAGGTATTCCACGGTCATGCCCGCCAGTTGCCGGCTTTGCTGGAATTCCCAGCGCTGGACGTTGCACATCACCTGGAACAGCGGGTTGTAGGCGGTGCTGCGCGGCGGTTGCAAGGCTTCCACCAGATGATCGAACGGCAGGTCCTGGTGCGACTGGCCCTCGATCACGGTGTGGCGTACCTGCTCCAGCAACTGACCGACGCTCATCTGCCCGTCGAGCTGGCAACGCAGCACCTGGGTATTGAGGAAGGCGCCGATCAGCCCTTCGCTTTCCGGGCGGATGCGGTTGGCCACCGGCGCACCGATGCGCAAGTCGCTCTGGCCGCTGTAGCGGTACAGCAGCAGCGACAACGCGGCGGTCATGGTCATGAACAGGGTCAGGCCGTGCTCGGCATTGAAGGCCCGCACCCGGGCCGCCAGCTCGTCGCTCAAGTCGAAGCGGTACAGCTCGCCCTGGTGGCTTTGCACCGCGGGCCGTGGCCGGTCGCTGGGCAGTTCCAGCAAGGGGTGTTCGCGGCCCAGTTGCCCGGTCCAGTAGTCCAGCTGGCGCTGGCGCTCGCCGGATTCCAACCACTGGCGCTGCCACACGCTGTAGTCCAGGTACTGCACCGGCAAGGGTTCCAGGGGCGATTCGCGGTCGTCGAGGAAGGCTTCGTACAGCGCGCCCAGCTCGCGGGCGAAGATGTCCATGGCCCAGCCTTCGGTGACGATGTGGTGCAGGGTCAGGACGAAGTAGTGCTCATGCTCGCCGGCCTTGACCAGGCAGGCGCGCAGCAAGGGGCCGGTCTCCAGGTCGAAGGGCTGGTGCGCTTCGCTGTCCGCCAGTTGTTGCAGGCGTTGTTGCCGGGCATCCGGGGCCAGGGCCGAGAAGTCCTTCCAGGCCATGCGCAGGCCGGTGTCGGCATGCACCTGCTGATGGGCCACGCCATTGACGCTGGGGAAGGTGGTGCGCAGGGTTTCGTGACGCAGGATCAGCGCTTGCAGCGCGGCCTCGAAGCGGCCCACGTCGAGCACGCCAGACAGCCGCGCCATGCCACCGACGTTGTAGGCCGGGCTGTCGGGCTCCATCTGCCAGAGAAACCACATGCGCTGCTGGGAATAGGACAGCGGCACCGGCTGGCTGCGGTCGACCCGGGCAATCGGCGGCTGCTGGTTGCGCGCGCCGGACTCCTGGATCAGCAGCACCTGCTCGGCAAAGTCCCCCAGCTCGCTGGCTTCGAACAGCGCCCGCAGTGGCAGCTCGACGTCGCAGGCCTGGCGGGTGCGGGAAATGATCTGGGTGGCCAGCAGCGAATGCCCGCCCAGGGCGAAGAAATCGTCCTTGAGGCCGATGCGTGGCTGGCCCAGCACTTCGCGCCATATAGCCGCGATCTGCTGTTCCAGTTCGGTGCTCGGTTCGACGTGCTCGCGCACCTGCCATTGCGGCTCCGGCAGGGCCCGGCGGTCGAGCTTGCCACTGGGGCTCAGGGGCATGGCGTCCAGCCGCAGCAGTTGCGCCGGCACCATGTATTCCGGCAGCTCGGCGGCCAGGGCAGTTTTCAGCCGGGCGCTTTGCTGCTGTTCATCTTCATCGTGCGCATTGGGCGTGTAGTAGCCGATCAACTGCGGGCCGGCCAGGGTGTCGCGCACCAGCACAGCGGCCTGGGCCACGCCGTCCTGGGCCAGCAGCCGCGCTTCGATTTCCTGCGGCTCGACCCGAAAGCCCCGCAGCTTGACCTGCTGGTCGAGGCGACCGAGGTATTCCAGCACGCCGTCGGCGCACCAGCGTACGCGGTCACCGGTGCGGTACAGGCGCGCGCCCTCCTCACTCAGGGGGTCGACCACAAAGCGTTCGGCGGTCAGCGCCGGGCGTCCCAGGTAACCCCGGGCCAGGCCCTGGCCGCTGATGCACAGCTCACCCGGAACTCCTGCCGGCAACGGATTGAGGTCCGCGTCCAGCACCCGGCACACCACGTTGCCCAGGGGCCGGCCAATGGGCGAACGCTCGCCGTCATCGACTGAACACTGCCAATGGGTGACGTTGATCGCGGTTTCGGTCGGGCCATAGCGGTTGTGCAGTTGCGCATTGGGCAACTGCTGCAACAGGCGATTGCGCAGCTCGGCCGGCAGGGCTTCGCCACCGGAGAACACCCGGCGCAGGCTGTGGCATTCGGCGCTCAGCGGCTCATCGACGAACAACTGCAACAGCGGCGGCACGAAGTGCAGCGTGGTGACGCCGTACTCCTGCACCAGCTGGGCGATGCGATGGGGATCGCGGTGCTCGCCGGGGGCGGCGATCAGCAGGCGGCAGCCGGTGATCAACGGCCAGAAGCACTCCCACACCGACACGTCGAAGCTGATGGGAGCCTTCTGCATCAGCACATCGTCGGCTTGCAGCTGGTAGCTGTCCTGCATCCATTGCAGGCGCTCCATCAGCGCGCGATGGGTGTTGCCGACGCCCTTGGGCTGGCCGGTGGAACCGGAGGTGTAGATCACATAGGCCAGGTGTTCGCCGTGCAGGTGCAGGCCCGGCGCGTGGCTCGGCCAGCTGTCGAGCTTGAGGCTGTCCATGGCGATGGCGCTGACACCCGGGGCTTCGGGCATCCGGCCCAGCAGATGGGTCTGGGTCAGCAGCAGGCCCACGCCGCTGTCTTCGAGCATGTAGGCCAGGCGTTCGGCAGGGTAGTCCGGGTCCAGGGGTACGTAGGCGCCGCCGGCCTTGATGATTGCCAGAAGGCCGATCAGCAGTTGCGGCGAACGCTCGGCGGCGATGGCCACGCACACGTCCGGGCCGACGCCCTTGTCCCGCAGGTAATGGGCCAGGCGGTTGGCCTGGGCGTGCAGTTCGGCAAAGCCCAGTTGCCCGCCGTCCCAGACCAGCGCGGTGCGTTCCGGGCTCTGGCGCAGTTGTTCGTGCAGGCGCTCCGGCAGCCACTGCTCGGCCGGCGCGCAGGGGGCCACGCTCCATTGCTGCAGTTGCGCCGCTTCGGCGTTGCCGAGCAACGGCAAGTCGCCCAGGGCGCAGTCCGGTTGCAGACAGGCATGCTCCAGCAGGCTGATGAAATGCCCGGCCAGACGCTCGATGCTGGCCGCGTCGAACAGCTCGTCGGCGTAGTCGAAGGCCAGGCTCAGGCGGCCGTTGCGGTCCTCTTCGCTGTGCAGTTGCAGGTCGAACTTGGCCTCGCGGCTGTGCCACGGCAGCTCTTCGGCCAGCAGCCCCGGCAGGCGGCGCAAGGCACTGAGGTCGCGCTGCTGGTGGTTGAACATGACCTGGAACAGGCCCTGCTCGCGGGCTTCGGGGAAGGCTTCGAGCAATTGTTCGAAAGGCAGGTCCTGGTGGGCCTGGGCCTCCAGGGCGGTGCGGCGGGTCTGCTGCAGCAGGTCGGCGAAGGACTGGCGCGAATCCAACTGCCCGCGCAATACCTGGGTGTTGATGAAAAAGCCCAGCAGGCCCTGGGTTTCCAGGCGCGGGCGGTTGGCGTTGGGCACACCGATGCGGATATCGCTCTGCCCGCTGTAGCGGTGCAGCAGGGTCTGGAACGCCGCCAGCAACAGCATGAACGGCGTGGCCTGCCGAGCCTGGGCGGTCTGGCGCACGGCTTCACTGAGGCTCGCGCTCAGGCGCAGGTCATGGCGCGCGGCGCTGTGGCGGACCTGGGCCGAACGCGGGTGGTCGGTGGCGAGGCTCAACACCGGGGCTTCGTCCGCCAACTGCTGTTTCCAGTAGTCCAGCTGGCGCTGGCCTTCGCCCTGGGCCAGCCACTGGCGCTGCCAACTGCCGTAGTCGGCGTATTGCAGGGCCAGGGGCGCCAGCTCCAGGCTCTGGCCCTGGGCCGCGGCGGCATAGAGCCGCGAGAACTCGTCGATCAGCACATTCAGCGACCAGCCGTCGGCGATGATGTGGTGCAGGGTCAGCAGCAGTTGGTGTTCTTCGTCATCCAGGCGCACCAGGGTCGCCCAGTACAGCGGCCCCTTCTCCAGATCGAACTGGGTCCGGGCCTCGTCTTCGCGGATCTGCCGCGCCCGGGCTTCACGCTCGGCCGGTGGCAGGTCGCTGATATCGATCACCTGCAGGTTGAATTCGCCGGCGGCATCCACCTGTTGCAGGGCCTGGCCGTCACGCTCGAAGAAGCGCGTGCGCAGCGCTTCGTGGCGCTGGATCAGTTGCTGGAAGCTGGCGCGCAGGGCCTCTTCGTCCAGCTCGCCGCGCAAGCGCAGGCCGCCGGGAATGTTGTAGGCGCTGCTCTGCGGGTCCAGTTGCCAGGTGATCCACAGGCGGTTCTGCGCCAGGGATTGGGGCAGCGGCTGCTGGCGCGACAGGGCGTTGATACTGCCCTGGGCCACGCCGCCGTCCTGCTGCTGGCGCGCCACGGCAGCGCTGAAGGCACCCAGGGTCGGAGCCTCGAACAGCAGGCGCAAGCCCAGTTCCAGCCCCAGCTCTTCACGCAGGCGGGCGATCACCTGGGTAGCGGCAATCGAGTTGCCCCCCAGGAGGAAAAAGTGATCGTCGGCGGCCACTGAAGCGCATTGCAGTTGCTCCTGCCAGATCCGCCCGATCAGGTTTTGCAGCTCATCGCCAGAACCTTCGCCGACGTGGGCGGGTTCGCTGCCGGCCTGCGGGAACAGCGCGTAGTAATCCAGGCTGCCATCGGCCAACCGGGTGCGGCAGGCGGAACGCTGCAACTTGCCACTGGAGGTTTTCGGCAGGGCCCCGGGGTTGAGCAGCACCACCACGCTCGGCGCTTCCTGGCAGGCTTCGGCCACCGCCTGGCGGATGGCCTTGATCAGCGCCTCGGGGGGCAGGATCTTCTGCACGCTGCGGCTGATTTCCGCGGCGATGCCGATGCCTTCCTGGCCCTGCTCGGTGACCGCAAACGCCGCCACCCGGCCCTTGCGCACCACTTCCACCTCGCGCTCGATGGTCTTTTCGATGTCCTGGGGGTAGAGGTTGTGCCCGCGCACGATCAGCAGGTCCTTCAGGCGCCCGGTGATGAACAGCTCGCCATCGCGGATAAAGCCCAGGTCACCGGTGCGCAACCAGGTACGACCGGCATGCTGGACGAAGGTCTTGGCGGTGGCTTCAGGATTGCGCCAGTAGCCATGGGCAATGCTCGGCCCGGCGGCCCAGACTTCGCCAATACGGTTGTCAGGCAATTCGCCCAGTTGCTGCGGATCCATCACCAGCACGGCGTGTTCCGGCTGGCTGAAGCCGCAGCTCATCATCGCGCTGCCCTGCCCCGGCTCGGCGCGGTTCTGCGCCAGGGCCTGGTCGTCCAGGTGCAGGGCCGGAATGCCCTGGCCGCGCACGCCACCGGCCACGAACAGGGTGGCTTCGGCCAGGCCGTAGGAGGCGAGGAAGTTTTCATGGCTGAAACCGCAGGCGCTGAACTTCTCGGCGAAACGCTCCAGGGTGTCCAGGCGGATCGGCTCGGACCCCGAATAGGCCACGCGCCAGCCGCTGAGGTCGAGGCGCTCCAGGGCCGACTCGCTGACCCGTTCGCTGCACAGGCGGTAGGCGAAATCCGGGCCGCCGCTGATGGTGCCGCCGTATTCGCTGATCGCTTCCAGCCAGCGTACGGGCCGCGCCAGGAAGTAGGCCGGTGACATCAGCACACAGGGCACGCCGCTGAAAATCGGTTGCAGCAGGCCGCCAATCAAGCCCATGTCGTGGTACAGCGGCAGCCAGCTGACGATCACGTCGTCCGGGTTGAGGTCGATACCGAAGCCGCGACGGATCAGCAGTTCGTTGGCCACCAGGTTGCCATGGCTGACCTGCACGCCCTTGGGTAGCGCGGTGGAGCCCGAGGTGTATTGCAGGAAGGCGATGTCGTCGCCCTGCAGCGCCACGGCCTGCCAATCTTCGGCCAGCCCGGCTTGCAGGGTGTCCACACACAGCAGTTGCGGCGCGCCCGCGGCCTTGAGTTCGTCCATCTGCAACAGTGAATCCCGCAGCCCGGCGCTGGTCAGCAGCAACCGTGGCTCGGCGTCGGCCATGATGGAAATCAGGCGCTCCTGGTGATGACGACGGGTGGACTCCGGCGGATAGGCCGGCACCGCGATCACCCCGGCGTACAGGCAACCGAAGAACGCCGCGACGTAGTCCGGGCCGCTGGGAAACAGCAATACCGCGCGATCGCCGAATTCGGCGTTGGCTTGCAGAGCCGCAGCAATGGTGCGCGCACGAAGGTCCAGGTCCCGGTAACTGAGGACCACGCTCTGATCCTGCTCTTCGGCGAGAAAGCGCAACGCCACTTGATCAGGTGCCAGGACTGCCCGGCGTTGAAGGGCTTGGGCCAGGGTGCTGGGGAGTTCGAACGCGTCCGTCATGGGGTTTCCTGCCAGGATTGTGCTTGCAATGGAGAGCGGGCCCTGCTCTCCCATAACTTTAATAACTATCTATAAATCAAATAGTTATAAGAAAGTCGTGGGCATCCGGAGGGCGCCGTGACCGGGTCTGCTACCCGGAATCTTTCTCCAATGAGAACGGATGACGTCTTGAAATAATTAGTCCGCATCCTGCCCTTCAAGGCCTGATCCAGCCCACTGACGAGCAGCCGTTCGCAATCTGCACTGACAGAGAGCATTAGTTCTTTTTCTCAATTGACAATCATTATCATTCAGCCTAATTTGTCGCTCGATGTGTAGGACGGGTCAGATTTTTCTGACGTCCCACTAACCTCTTTGCAACAAGGTGATTTCCATGACGGAACAAGTATCCACAAGCAGGTGCGATTCACCGTTACTCCAGGCTTTTGTCGACAACCGTCTGATCCTGGTGAAGATTGCAGCCCGCATTACCGGCTGCCGATCCCGGGCTGAAGACGTGGTTCAAGATGCGTTTTTCCGCCTGCAGTCGGCGCCGCAGATCACCTCCTCGTTCAAGGCCCAGCTCAGTTACCTGTTCCAGATCGTGCGCAACCTGGCCATCGACCACTACCGCAAGCAGGCGCTGGAACAGAAGTACTCGGGTACTGAAGAGGAAGGCTTGAATGTGGTTATTCATGGCGCTTCACCTGAAACCTCCCACATGAACTTTTCCACCCTGGAAAACATCGCCGAAGCCCTGACCGAGCTGCCCAGCCGTACGCGCTACGCCTTCGAGATGTACCGCCTGCATGGCGTCCCGCAAAAGGACATCGCCAAGGAGCTGGGGGTATCGCCGACCCTGGTCAACTTCATGATTCGCGATGCCCTGGTGCATTGCCGCAAAGTCTCGGGCAACCGCCCCGATACCTTCGCCCGTCGCTGACTGGCGCCCTGCATGACCCGGCTTGAAGGGTGCCTACACCTCAAGCAGGCCACTGCGGCCAAGCACCAGTAACGCTGCACGTTTATGCAACAGATCGAACTCCTGCTGGCAGAACCGACAACGGTCATGCGCAGCACAGGGCGGCGCGTGGGCGCCTGGCGCCGGCCGCTGCGCACCTGGCGGGTCCAGATACAGGGCATGTACCTGGGCCGACAGCCAGAAAGCCAGCCGATCCTGGCGCGCCGCCTCGGCTGCCTGGGCATCCACCGGCACGGGCGCCTGCCCCCGGCCCCGCAGAGACTCGAACAGCCTTTGGCGGGCGATGACCTCATCGATTCCCGTGAGCTGGCTAGTGGGCAGGGCTGCAACATTCAGCGGATCAACAGGGGACATGGCAGCGCTCACCGTCGGTTGGGCATTCAACCAAGTGACGTGGGCCGCCGCCGGAAATTTAGCCCGTCGCGGGCCGGTCGCTGCGTGATGTCAGGCGTGGGGCACGCTCATCACCACAATGCGATAGGGATCGAAGATCTTGTGCATCTGGCCGTTGTCCCGCAGTTTTTGCAGGAGCCCGGAAAAGTCTTCGGCCGTGATCGGCGCCTTGGGCCGGATCAGGGCGTAATGGTGGTAGACCTGATCGATGCGTTCGGAAACCAGCAACTGCTCCGTGCTTTCGGCATTGCGCGCCAGGAAGTCGCTGAGGTAGGAGCGGGTCACCAGGGCGATGTCCGCCCTGCCCCGCAGGACCATCAGCAGGTTGCTGTCGTGGGAATAGGTCAGGGTGGCGTTGTAGGTGTCGGCCAGGAACTTGGGGTCGGCGTTGAACTGGGCGAAGGCGTAGTGATAACCGCTGAACAGGGCCAGGCGCTTGCCCTTCAGGTTGGCGAAATAGTCCTGCTGGCGCCCGCCCTGACGCTGGGCGACGAAAATTTCCGCGTCTTCCAGGCCCATGTCGACACTGGTGTGGGCAATGTTCTGCCAGCCCCAGGCCGGGTTCTCGAAGATCGCCAGGTCCACCCGGCCCTGCTCGAAATCGCGAAAACGCCGGGGAATCGAGGTGGGCACCAGGACGAACTGATAGTCGCTCTGGGACTGGTTGAGGGCTTCCACCAGTTGCGGCAGCAAACCGGTGTCGGCACCGGTTTCTGGACGGACGGTATAAGGCGGGAAATGCGCCGCCGCGACCCGCACCAGCTGCGCCGAGGAGGCCGGACAGACCCAAAGTGTTGCCAGCGCCAGCAAGAGCATTCGCAAGGCTGACCGCAGCGGCAAGGACATCAAGGCAACACACCTCAAGGAAATGAAAATGAATGAGCTAAAGCTAGGCGTTTTCAGCCACTTCGACAACGTTGCCACGCACAATTAGCCAGCCGCTCAATGATCCTTGAGCACCAGCAGCAGGGCCTCCTGGGCCAGCTGTTCCAGAGTCATGCTGCCCTCGGCGCGAAACCAGGTGGTGGTCCAGGACAGGGCGCCGGTGAGAAAGCGCCGGGTAATGAACACATCGCCCTTGATGAACCCCGCCTCCTTGGCCTCCCCCAGCACCTGCAGCCAGATCTGTTCGTAGATATCGCGCAGCGCCAGGACGGCTGCCTGGCCTTCCGGGGACAGTGAGCGCCACTCGTACACCAGCACTGCCATGGCTTCACCGCTGCCGCCCATGATCGACTGCAGTTCACAGCGGATCAGCGCCAGCACCCGTTCGCGCACGCTGCCGGCCTCGGCCAGTTCAGCGCGCATCAAGGCGGTGTTGTAGTGGATGGTTTCCTGCATCACCGCCCGCAGGATGTCGTCCTTGCTCTTGAAGTGATGAAAGATGCTGCCCGACTGGATGCCCACCGCGCTGGCCAGGTCACGCACGGTGGTGCGCTCGTAACCCTTGTTGCGAAACAGGTGCGCTGCGGTTTGCAGCAGCTTGCCCCGGGCGCTCTCGGGGTCGGTCACCTGGCCACTGGCGATCAGCTCGCGTACTACCTGCAGGGCTTTTTGCTCGTCCACCGGTGTTCTCCTACCTTCACGTCATCAATAGCTCAGCGTAACCCGGCAAATCCGGGCGCGGCGCGCGCAATTTAAGCCTCTGCCGGTTACCAAGCAAGCGCTTGGCCAGAAGAATAGGCCAACGTATTTACAAACCAAGCGCTTGCTTGGTAGCCTCCTCGCAGTTCTTCATTCGAGAGCCCTGTCATGACCAAGACCGTAAGAATCGGCTGCGCCAGTGCCTTCTGGGGCGACACCAGCAGCGCCGCAGCGCAGTTGGTGCAAGGCGGCCGCCTGGACTACCTGGTGTTCGACTATCTGGCAGAGATCACCCTGTCGATCATGGCCGGGGCGCGCATGAAGGACCCGACGGCGGGCTACGCCACGGATTTCGTCGAGGTGCTCAAACCCTTGCTGGGCTCGATCCGCGAACAGGGCATCCGGGTCATCAGCAACGCCGGCGGGGTCAACCCGCAGGCCTGTGCCAGTGCCTTGCAGGCCGCCTGCGAACAGGCCGGGGTGGCGCTGAAGATCGCCGTGCTGCTGGGGGACGACCTGCAACCGCAGTTCAAGCAGTTGAGCGACGCCGCCATTGTGGAGATGTTCAGTGGCGCGCCCCTGCCGCCAATGTGCGTCTCCACCAATGCCTACCTCGGTGCCCCCGGCATCGTCGAAGCGCTGCGCCTGGGGGCGGATATCGTGATCACCGGCCGCGGCGTCGACAGCGCGGTGGTCAGCGCCGCCCTGGTCCACGAGTTCAACTGGTCCTGGCAGGATTACGACCGCCTGGCCCAGGCCGCCCTGGCCGGGCACATCATCGAATGTGGCGCGCAGTGCACCGGCGGCAATTTCACCGACTGGCGCCAGGTGCCGGACTACGAACATATCGGCTTCCCCATCGTCGAGGTCGGCGCTGACGGCCAGTTTGTGGTCGGCAAGGCACCCGGTACCGGAGGGCTGGTGAGCCCGCTGACGGTGGGCGAACAACTGCTGTACGAAATTGGCAACCCCAGGGCTTATCTGCTTCCGGATGTGGTGTGCGATTTCTCTCAGGTGGAACTGCGGCAACAGGGCCCGGAAAGGGTTCATGTACAGGGTGCCAGGGGCCTGCCCCCCAGCCACCAGTACAAGGTCAGCGCCACCTACCCGGACGGCTTCCGCTGCACCGCCAGTTGCCTGATGGCCGGGATCGACGCGGTCGCCAAGGCGCACCGGGTCAGCCAGGCGATCATCGACAAGACCAGCGAGATGTTCGCCCAGCGCGGCTGGGGGCCCTACAGCGAAGTGAACATCGAACTGCTGGGCAGCGAGGCCACCTACGGCCCCCACGGCCAGCGCCAGGACAGCCGCGAGGTGGTGATCAAGCTGGCAGTGCGCCACCCGAACAAGGCGGCGCTGGTGCTGTTCTCCCGGGAAATCGCCCAGGCCGCCACCGGCATGGCCCCAGGGCTCACCGGCATCGTCGGTGGCCGGCCGACGGTGTACCCGGTGATCCGCCTGTTCTCCTTCCTGCTGGACAAGGACGCCTGCCGGCTGGAGATCGACCTTGCCGGCCAGCGTCACCCTTGCGCCCTGCCGCACACCGACCGCCTGGACCCGGCAGCCCTGCCCGCCCCCCATTCCCTGCCCGCCCCCCGCGGCCGCGCCGATGCCAGCGTGGCGCTGGTGAAGCTGGCGGTGGCACGCTCCGGCGACAAGGGCAACCACAGCAATATCGGGGTCATGGCGCGCCACCCCGACTACCTGCCGTGGATCGCCGAAGCCCTGACTCCCGAGGTGCTGGTGGACTGGATGGGCCATGTGCTGGACCCGGTGCATGGCCGGGTCCAGCGCTGGTACCTGCCGGGCACCCATAGCCTCAACTTCCTGCTGGAGAACGCCCTGGGCGGCGGCGGCGTCGCCAGCCTGCGCATCGACCCGCAAGGCAAGGCCTTTGCCCAGCAGTTGCTGGAAATCCAGATCCCGGTGCCGCAGAGCATCGCCGACGCCGTCAATTAAAGGAGCTGCCGTGGTGTACGACTCGATTTTCAAAGCGCAATTGTTCGCCGGCCAGACCATCATCGTCACCGGCGGCGGCAGCGGTATCGGCCGCTGCACTGCCCACGAACTGGCGGCCCTGGGGGCCCAGGTGCTGCTGGTGGGGCGCAAGGCGGAAAAACTGCAGAAGGTCGCCGGCGAAATTGCCGAGGACGGCGGCAAGGCCGACTGGCAGGCCTGCGACATCCGCGACGAGGAAGCGGTCAAGGCCCTGGTGGCCCGGCTGATGGAGCGCTTTGGTCCGATCCATGGCCTGGTGAACAATGCCGGCGGCCAGTACCCGGCGCCCCTGGCCTCGATCAACCAGAAGGGTTTCGAAACCGTGCTGCGCACCAATCTGGTGGGCGGCTTCCTCATGGCCCGGGAAGTGTTCAACCAGTCCATGAGCCGCCACGGCGGCAGCATCGTCAACATGCTCGCCGACATGTGGGGCGGCATGCCCGGCATGGGCCACTCCGGTGCGGCGCGCTCGGGAATGGACAATTTCACCAAGACCGCCGCCTATGAATGGGGGCACGCCGGGGTGCGGGTCAACGCGGTGGCGCCGGGCTGGATCGCTTCCAGCGGCATGGACACCTATGAAGGCGCGTTCAAGGCAGTGATCCCCACCCTGCGTGAACACGTGCCGCTCAAGCGCATCGGCAGCGAATCGGAAGTCAGCGCCGCCATCGTTTTCTTGCTCAGCCCCGGCGCGGCCTTCATCAGCGGCAGCACCCTGCGCATCGACGGCGCCGCCAGCCTGGGCAGCCGTGCCTGGCCCCTGGGCAAGGCACGCAACAGCGAGTCCTACAACGGCTTCCATCGCGCCTACCTGCCCGACGTACTCAAGGGCGAGGAATAAGCCATGCCGGTGATCCAGTCCCAACTCGACCCCCACGGCCCGCAGTTCGCACAAAACCGCGCAGCCATGCTGGCGGGCCTGCAACAGTTGCAGGAACTGCAACAGAACCTGCTGGCCAAGGCCGCCGAAGCCAAGGCCAAGTTCGACCGGCGCGGCCAACTGCTGCCCCGCGAACGCCTCAACCTGCTGCTGGACCCGGGCGCGCCGTTTCTCGAGCTGGCCAGCCTGGCCGGCTACAAGCTGCACGACGACAAGGACGGTACCCAGGCCGGCGGCGGCCTGATTGCCGGCATCGGCTATGTGTGCGGCGTGCGCATGCTGGTGGTGGCCAACAACTGCGCGATCAAGGGCGGGACCATCTCCCCCAGCGGTCTGAAGAAATCCCTGCGCCTGCAACAGATCGCCATGGAGAACAAACTGCCAGTGGTGACCCTGGCGCAAAGCGGTGGCGCCAACCTCAACTACGCCGCGGAAATCTTCGTCGAAGGTGCACGCAGCTTCGCCAATCAGGCGCGGATGTCGGCCATGGGCCTGCCACAGATCACTGTGGTCCACGGCTCGGCCACCGCCGGCGGCGCCTACCAGCCCGGGCTCTCGGACTACGTGGTGGTGGTGCGTGGCGAGGCCAAGCTGTTTCTCGCCGGCCCGCCGCTGCTCAAGGCCGCCACCGGTGAAGTGGCCACCGATGAAGAACTGGGGGGCGCCGAGATGCACGCCCAGGTGGCCGGCACCGCCGAATACCTGGCGGAAAACGACGCCGACGGCATCCGCATCGTCCGCGAGATCGTCAGCCTGTTGCCGTGGAACGCCCGACTGCCAGTGCAGCCCGCCAGGACCTGGAACGAGCCGCTGTACCCCATCGACGAGTTGCTCGGGCTGATTCCCGACGATCCGAAGAAGCCCTACGACGCCCGGGAAATCATCGCCCGCCTGGCAGACGGCTCGCAGTTCCTGGAGTTCAAGGGCGAGTTCGATGCCCAGACCCTCTGCGGCCACTTGCAGATCCAGGGCCGGCCCTGCGGCTTTATCGGCAACAACGGCCCGATCACGCCCCAGGGCGCGAGCAAGGCCGCGCAATTCATCCAGCTCTGTGACCAGAGCCAGACCCCGCTGCTGTTCTTCCACAACACCACCGGCTTCATGGTGGGCACCGAATCCGAGCAGCAGGGGGTGATCAAGCACGGGGCGAAGATGATCCAGGCGGTGGCCAATGCCCGAGTGCCGAAGCTGACCATCGTGGTCGGTGGCTCCTACGGCGCCGGCAACTATGCGATGTGCGGCCGTGGCCTGGACCCGCGCTTCATCTTCGCCTGGCCCAACAGCCGCACCGCGGTGATGGGCGGCGCCCAGGCCGGCAAGGTGCTGCGCATCGTCACCGAGGCCAAGCATGCGAAGAACGGCCAGGAAGCCGACCCGAAGATGCTCGACATGCTGGAACAGGTCACCGCGCAGAAGCTCGACAGCCAGTCCACGGCGCTCTACGGCAGCGCCAACCTGTGGGACGACGGGCTGATCGACCCGCGCGATACCCGCACTCTGCTGGGCTACCTGCTGGACATCTGCCATGAGGCGCAGGTGCGCGAGCTGGCGCCCAACAGCTTTGGCGTGGCGCGGTTTTGATAGGACATTTCGCGGTCTGACCCCACTTGAGGAGAACAACAATGATCTTCACCCAGGAACACGAAGAACTGCGGCGCACAGTGCGCCAATTTGTAGACCGCGAGATCAACCCCCACGTCGAGGAATGGGAAAAGGCCGGGCGCTTTCCCATCCACGATATTTTCCGCAAGGCCGGTGAACTGGGGCTGCTGGGCATCTCCAAGCCGGAAAAATTCGGCGGCATGGGTCTGGACTACAGCTACTCCATCGTCGCCGCCGAGGAATTCGGCACCATCCATTGCGGTGGCATTCCCATGTCCATCGGCGTGCAGACCGACATGTGCACCCCGGCCCTGGCGCGCTTCGGCTCCGATGAACTGCGCGACGAGTTTCTGCGGCCGGCCATCACGGGCGAGCAGGTCGGCTGCATCGGCGTCTCCGAAGTCGGCGCCGGTTCCGATGTGGCCGGGCTCAAGACCCACGCCCGCAAGGACGGCGACGACTACGTGATCAACGGCAGCAAGATGTGGATCACCAACTCCCCCAGCGCCGACTTCATCTGCCTGCTGGCCAACACTTCGGACGACAAGCCCCACGTCAACAAGTCGCTGATCATGGTGCCGATGAACACCCCGGGCATCAGCCTCAGCTCGCATCTGGACAAGCTCGGCATGCGCAGCTCGGAAACCGCCCAGGTGTTCTTCGACAATGTGCGGGTGCCTCAGCGCAACCGCATCGGCCACGAAGGCGCCGGTTTCATGATGCAGATGCTGCAGTTCCAGGAGGAACGGCTGTTCGGCGCGGCGAACATGATCAAGGGCCTGGAGTACTGCGTGGACAGCACCATCGAGTACTGCAAGGAGCGCAAGACCTTCGGCAGCCCGCTGATCGACAACCAGGTGATCCACTTCCGCCTGGCCGAGCTGTCCACCGAGATCGAGTGCCTGCGGGCCCTGGTCTACCAGGCCACCGAGCAGTATGTACGCGGCCAGGACGTGACCCGGCTGGCTTCCATGGCCAAGCTCAAGGCCGGGCGCCTGGGCCGCGAGGTCAGCGACAGTTGCCTGCAATACTGGGGCGGCATGGGCTTCATGTGGGACAACCCGGTGGCCCGGGCCTATCGCGATGTGCGCCTGGTGTCCATCGGCGGCGGTGCCGACGAGATCATGCTGGGGATCATCTGCAAGCTCATGGGCATCCTGCCGGGGAAAAAGAAATGAACCCGCTCCCTGCCTGCCAGACCCTGCTGCTGGAGCCGCGCAACGGCGTACTGTTCATCAGCCTCAATCGCCCGCAAAACCGCAATGCCATGAGCCTGCAGATGGTCGCCGAACTGCGCACGGTGATGGCCGCGGTCCGTGACCGGCGCAGCATCCGTGCCCTGGTGCTGCGCGGCACCGGCGAGCACTTCTGTGCCGGTGGCGACCTCAAGGACATGGCCGGCGCCCGTGCCCATGGCAGCGCCGCCTACCGTGAACTGAACCGGGCCTTCGGCGCCCTGCTGGAAGAAGCGCAGCACCTGCCCCAGGTGCTGGTGTGTGTGCTGCAGGGCGCGGTGCTGGGGGGCGGTTTCGGCCTGGCCTGTGTCAGCGACATCGCCATCGCCGAGCACTCGGCCCAGTTCGGCATGCCGGAAACCAGCCTGGGCCTGCTGCCCGCGCAAATTGCCCCGTTCGTGGTGCAGCGCATCGGCCTGGCCCAGGCCCGGCGCCTGGCCCTGACCGCCGCCCGTTTCGATGGCGCCCAAGCCCTGGGCCTGGGCCTGGTGCACTTTGTCGAGAACGATGCCAAGGCCCTGCAGGAACGCCTGGAGCAGCAGCTTTCCCTGGTGCTGCGCTGCGCCCCGGGGGCCAACGCGGCGACCAAGGCCTTGCTCCTGGCGAGTGTCGACCAACCGCAGGGGCCATTGCTGGACCAGGCCGCCAACGACTTCGCCAATGCAGTCCTGGGTGAGGAAGGGGTCGAGGGCACCCTGGCCTTCGTGCAGAAACGCAAACCGGCCTGGGCCAACTGAGCCCTTGTAGGAGCCGGCTTGCCGGCGAACGCCCCCCACCGATTCCCGGGAGCCTGTATGCCCAATTTCAACAAGATCCTGATCGCCAACCGTGGCGAAATCGCCTGCCGCATCCAGCGTACCGCCCAGGCCCTGGGCTATCGCACCGTGGCCGTGTTCAGCGATGCCGATGCCGAGGCCCTGCATGTGCAACTGGCTGACGAAGCGGTGCATATCGGCCCGTCCGCGGTACAGCAGTCCTACCTCGACGGCGCCGCGCTGCTGGAAGCGGCACGGCGCACCGGTGCCGACGCCATTCACCCGGGCTACGGCTTTCTTTCGGAAAATGCCGAGTTCGCCGCCGCCTGTGAAAGCGCCGGCCTGGTGTTCATCGGCCCCAGCGCTGCCGCCATCGAGCTGATGGGCAGCAAGCGTCGCTCGAAGATCGCCATGCTCGAAGCCGGCGTGCCGTGCATCCAGGGCTATCAGGGGGCGGAACAGGACGACGCCACCTTGCAGCGCGAAGCCCAGCGCATCGGCTATCCGCTGATGATCAAGGCCAGCGCCGGCGGTGGCGGGCGTGGCATGCGCCTGGTACACCAGGCCGGCCAGTTGCTGGAGCAGATCCGCACGGCCCGCTCCGAAGCCCTGCACGCCTTCGGCAGCGACGAACTGATCCTGGAGCAGGCGCTGATCGAGCCGCGGCACGTGGAGGTGCAGCTGTTCGGCGACCAGCATGGCCAGTTGATCTACCTGGGTGAGCGGGATTGCTCGATCCAGCGCCGCCATCAGAAGGTCATCGAAGAGGCGCCCTGCCCGGTCATGACCCCGGAGCTGCGCCAGGCCATGGGCGAGGCAGCGCTCAAGGCCGGGCGGGCGGTGAACTATGTGGGCGCCGGTACCGTGGAATTCCTCCTGGATGCGAGCGGGCAGTTCTATTTCCTGGAAATGAATACCCGGCTGCAGGTGGAGCACCCGGTCACCGAACTGGTAACGGGCCTGGACCTGGTGGCCCTGCAACTGCAAGTGGCGGCCGGCGAGCCGCTGCCCCTGGGCCAGGAGCAGGTGCGCCTCGACGGCCACGCCATTGAAGTGCGGCTGTATGCCGAGGACCCGGCACAGAACTTCCTGCCGCAGACCGGCCAGATCCTGCGCTGGGAGCCGGCACCGGGGATCCGCACCGACCATGGCTTGCAGGAAGGCCAATGGGTCAGCCCGTTCTACGACCCGATGCTGGGCAAGCTGATCGCCCACGGTGCTACCCGCGAAGAGGCGCGGCGCAAGCTGCTGCGTGGCGTCGAGGATTGCGTGCTGCTGGGGCTGGAAAGCAACCGCCGGCTGCTGGCCAACCTGCTGCGCCACCCGGTGTTCGCCAGCGGCCACTTCAGCACCGCCTTCATTGCCGAGCATTTTGCCCAGGACCCGAGCCTGCAACCCCAGGAGCCCACTGCCGAGGAACTGGCCATCGCCGCTGCGCTGTTCCACCACCACAGCGCCAGCGCCCATGGCCCGGCGCTCAATGCCTGGAGCAACAACGCCGGGGTGCCCCTGGACTACCGGCTCGGGGTGCAGGACCGACAATGGTCGCTGCACCTGAACGCACTGCCCTCGGGCGCCGTGCAGGTGCGCCAGGGCGATGGGCTGCTGGAGCTCAAGGTGCGCAGCGCCGATGGCCGGCGGGCCAGCCTGGAGATCAACGGCATTCGCCGCCCGTGCGCCTATCGGCTGGAGGGCGGGGAGCTGTGGCTGAGCAACGCCAAGGGCAGCCTGCACCTGGTGGATCGTACCCATGCCCCGGCCCAGGGCCAGAACACCGCCTCCAGCGGTACGCTCAAGGCGCCCATGGACGGGGCGATCGTCGATGTACTGGTCAGTGAGGGCATGCACGTAAGCAAGGGCCAATTGCTGCTGGTGCTGGAGGCGATGAAGATGGAGCACCCGCTCAAGGCCGGGATCGACGGGGTGATCACCCGGGTCCAGGTCAACCTCGGGGACCAGGTGAAAAACCGCCAGGTACTGGTGGAGGTGGAGTAGCCCGGGCACCTTCCAGCAGATCCAGGCAGACGGGGCATCGGTCGGGACGATGCCCCCTCGATGCGCTCAAGCAGCCGTCCCCCTAGGCGGATGCCTCGGCTTTGGCTACGCTCAAGCCTCTTCAGGATGTTTCAAGGCTGGAATTCGTGATGCCCCACTGGCTGGTAATAGATCTGGAAGCCACGACGGATGAAGGGGGCTGGCCGGTGAGCGAGATGGAAATCATTGAGATCGGCGCCACCCTGGTCAACCGTCAGGGCCGGGAACAGGACCACTTCCAGCGTTTCGTCCGCCCCTTGCGGCGCCCCATGCTGACGCCGTTCTGCCGCGAACTGACCCACATCACCCAGGCCAATATCGACAGCGCCGCGCCCCTGAGCGAGGTCTGGGGCCTGTTCGAGCGCTGGCTCGGCCAGCATCAGCCGCGTCTGGAAGGCTGGGCCAGCTGGGGCGACTACGACCGCAAGCAGTTGCAGCTGGAATGGCACAACCAACAGCTGCACAGCCTGCTCAATGAGGTGCCGCACATGAACCTCAAGCAGCGCTTCGCCAAGGCCCGGCGCCTGGAGCGGCCCCTGGGGCTCAATGCAGCCCTGCAACTGGCCGGCATGCAGTTCACCGGCCAGCAGCATCGGGCCCTGGAAGATGCGCGCAATACAGCACGCTTATTACCGCTGATTCTTCCTTGACGGCGGCAGGTGACGGCCCTGAAGGCCTTGTGCATACTGGCCGCCCTTTTTGACCCTTTCTTGAGGAATCGCCCATGTTTAAAGTCAACGAGTACTTCGACGGCACCGTCAAGTCGATTGCCTTCGGCACGGCCGAAGGCCCAGCCACCATTGGCGTCATGGCCCCGGGCGAATACGAGTTCGGCACCGCACAACGGGAAATCATGCACGTGGTCTCCGGCGCCCTGACCGTGCGCCTGCCAGACAGCGCAGACTGGGAAACCTTCCCGGCCGGTAGCCAGTTCAACGTTCCGGCCAACAGCAAGTTCCAGCTCAAAGTCGCGGTGGACACCGCCTACCTGTGCGAATACCGCGGCTGATCGAGCATCGCGGCGTTACCCCGGAATAAAAAATGCCCGTCTCCCAGGAGACGGGCATTTTTCGAGGTGGCACCGGTTATTCGATGACCGTCACCGCCATCCCTACCTGCAAGCGACCGTTGCCATCATTGACCAGGTTCTGGCCGAACATCGCCCCATCGGCCTGGGCCCGGTACTTCTGCAAGGTGGCCAGAGGTTCGCGGTCGGCACTGCGCTCGCCGGTCTGCGGATCGATGGTGGTGAGAATGCAGCGCGAGCATGGCTTGACCACACGGAACTCGACATCGCCGATACGCACGCGTTTCCAGTCGTCCTCGGCAAAGGCCGCACTGCCCTCGACCACCAGGTTCGGTCGAAACCGCAGCATCTCCAGGGGCCGGCCCACGCGAGCGACCAGGTCATCCAGGGAGGCCTGGCCAATCAGCAGCAGGGGAAAACCATCGGCGAAGGCCACCTGGTCATCGTCCCTGCCATAACCGGCGGCGGTGCTCCGTGCCCGCTGCGCAGGAACCTGCACCAGGCGGCTGGGCTTGCCGATGAATTCGCTGACCCAGGCCGCGGCTTCGTCCCCCGCATCGGGAACCCGCAAGGTGTCCTGCCAGATGGTCACGCCGCGCAACGGTGCATCCGCACCCGGCAGCGCTACTTCAAGGGTGGAGTGGCCTGGGGCGCTCAGGGTCAGGCCACCCTGGTCATTCCATAAGGCCGACAGCTGACTCATCCGCGCTACGGCGCGCTGGGTCAGGAAACGCCCGCTGGCCTCATCCACCAGCATCCAGCGGCGATCCCCTTGCAGCCCGAGCTTGTCCAGGCCGATCTGTTGCAGGGTTTCGCCCCTGGCGGATTTCAACGGGTATCGGTAAAGCGCGCTAAGACGCATGTCCAGCTCCCTGTATGGGCAAAAGCGCTCACCCTATACCAGCATTTAGCCGAAACAAAGGAGCGCCGGCGCAAGGCCCGTGTCAGGCGTCGGCTTCGTCCAGCATCAGCCGTTGGCGGACCACGTCCACCAGCTTGTCCGGCTGGAACTTGGACAGGAAGTTGTCGCAACCGACCTTCTTCACCATCGATTCGTTGAAGCTGCCGGACAAGGACGTGTGCAGCACCACATAAAGCCCGCGCAGACGCGGATCGTTGCGGATCTCGGTGGTCAGGCGGTAGCCGTCCATTTCCGGCATTTCCGCATCGGTGAACACCATCAGCAGCTTGTCGGTCATCACCACGTCAGTGTCGGCCCAGGCCTTGAGCATGTTCAGGGCCTTGAGGCCATCACTGGCGATGTGCATCTTGACCCCGAGCTGGCCGAGGGTGTCGCGCAATTGCGAGAGGGCCACGTTGGAGTCGTCCACCAGCAGCACTTCGCGGCCACGGGCACGCTCCAGCACCGGATCTTCCAGCTTGTCCCGGGAAACCTTGGCGTTGTAGGGCACGATTTCCGCCAGGACCTTTTCCACGTCGATGATTTCCACCAACTGGTCATCGACCTTGCTGATGGCGGTCAGGTAATGCTGGCGCCCGGCGCTGGTGGGCGGCGGCATGATGGCTTCCCAGTTCATGTTGACGATGCGGTCCACGCCACCGACCAGGAACGCCTGCACCGAGCGGTTGTACTCGGTAACGATGATGGTGCTGTTGGGCCCCGGGACCAGCGGGCGCATGCCGATGGCCTGGGACAGATCGATGACCGGCAGGGTCTGCCCGCGCAGATTGACCACCCCACAGACAAAGGGATGGCGCTGAGGCATCAGCGTCAGCTTCGGCAGTTGCAGCACTTCCTGGACCTTGAACACGTTGATCGCGAACAGTTGCCGGCCGGCCAGGCGGAACATGAGGATTTCCAGGCGATTCTCACCCACCAGTTGCGTGCGTTGATCTACCGTGTCGAGAATGCCGGCCATTAATGACTCCTGGGCTTGTTCTGATGAATTCACTAAAGACAGATATCGGCCGGGTCTGCCGTATCTTGACCCGCATGCAAATTGCCACACAAAGCCGTTGATGTCACATTAACATCATGCTTTACTGGCGCGGTCAATTCAGCACCACCCTCTGCGCCGGCCAGACCTCTATTTCGGTGCAAGGTTCCCGTGCCTAGGGGAATCCCCTATCAACAATCAGGACCAGCCTGATATTCGCGATATCCAATAGCCATTAATGTGACGCCATTCTCATTGCATGAACGGAGTCAGGCTTTTGTTTTTGATCGCAGAAAGGTGGCTTGGCCCCCTTTCAAGCCCCACTACCCTCGCTCATCCTGCCCCAGCGCGCTTGCGCCGCCTTGCTGTGGCCGGCATGCGCGCACGGACCGGGTTCGAGGCCACTCGACTCGCTCGGCAGGCTGCGACCGCAGGCAAGCATTCAGCTATAACGTCAATCCAGCTGCACCTATCGCGTCCAACTTGCAAACCGTTCAGCCAACGCCCTATCAAGCCATCGGACACGCAGTCATGGAGATAAGCATGCTAAAGGACGGCCACGAGTGCGCCACACCGCTGCCCGAGTTCCTGCTTGAAGCCCAGGCCCTGCTGGCCAGATCGGAAGACTGCCTGAGCCACCTGCACCTGATCAGAAACGATGAAGAAGCCATCAACTGCCTGCTCGCCAGCCTGCTGAGCCTGGCCCAGGCCGCGGCCCGCCACGCAGTCAGCCCGCTGGCCGAATTCTCCCTGCATATTCATGGCGTGCTCAAGCGCACCCCCCATCCCCTGGACCTCAACGATCCGATCCTCGATGCCTTGAAGAGCTGCCTGACGCTGATGGCCTGGCAACTGGAACTGATCGACCCGCGCAACGGCCAGCTCAATCTGGACGACAGCGAACAAGTCATGCTGATCGAAGAACTGACAGAGCAAGTGGGACAAAACTGTAACTGCACATATCCATCTTGCAGCCACTGAAGTTGTATTTATCCGGCGGGGCAGCGGATAAAACTCTCGCCAATCACCGCCCTACTGCACAACATCGACAAAATATCGGGCCAACTGCCAAGCACCCGGTCGTTATTGATTAATTCATACCCAAGAGCGACATCAATCACTCCATAAAGCCAACTAGCAAGGTCACCGGGACTTGCTGTTCAATGCGCTGTGCCTGCGGGCAAACCCGCTCCCCAGCACACTTTGCGCGATGTTCGGGCGCACGTGGCGCCAATGGTACCGACGTACCGCTACCCTCCGGTTCCTGACTCTGAAGTCCTATATGACTGAGCGTATAAACGCGACCGACGGTATCTTCGGTGGTATTATGCGGCGCATAAACGGACACAGTTAATGGCACATTGATTCCAATGGCGGCAGTTACTACTCAGCCTGTACAACACGAACAGACAGCGTTGATTGAAACCGGGTATTCAAAGAGCATCGTTTCCCAAACAAGCCTCGTCATCCATACTTGACCGGGCTCTTCGCAGCGAACATCCATTGGCTCCATCCGCTATGTACGCCAGCCTCAAGTCATTCTTCTCTTGGCCCCCCTCCCGTGATCACCTGCGCTGGCTCAGCCTGTTGCTGTGCTCCTGCTCGACCCTGGCCAGTGTGCTGGTCTACTGGCTGGGCCGGCCTCTGCCTCTGGGGTTGCTGGTCATCAACGTGGCGGCGCTGGCCTGCATCTGGATGCAATACGGTTATTCGCGCAAATCCATCCGCTTCCAGCCCCAGGAACTCGCCGAGCGCCTGCTGGAGGTCAAGGAAAACGAACGGCACCGTCTGAGCCGAGAACTGCATGACGACATCGGCCAACTGCTGACCGCCGCCAAGCTGCAGACCGACTGGCTCAAGCGCCGCCTGCCGGACGAGCTGCAAGAACATTGCGCAGTGCTGGGCACCACCCTGGAAGAGACCCTGGCCAAGGTGCGGGACGTCTCCGCCATCCTCAACCCGCGGCAACTGGCCAGCCTCGGGCTGGAAGCCAGCCTGCGCGCCCACCTGCTCAAGACCCTGGAAAACACCTCGGTGCACTGGAGTCTGGAGTGCCACCAGCGCCTGGCGGGCATTCCCGAGGAAATGGCCGTCGCAGCGTTTCGCATCACCCAGGAAGCAGTGACCAACATCCTGCGCCACGCCCAGGCGAAAAACCTGCTGGTACGCCTGCAACGACTGCCCGAAGGCCTGTCGCTGTTCATCAGCGATGATGGCCAGGGTTTCGCCCCGGCCAGCGACCCGGGCGCCCAGGGTCAGCGCGGCATGGCCGGAATGCAGGAACGAATCAGTCAGTTGGGCGGCCTGTTGAAGGTCACCAGCGAGGCCGACCAAGGCACACAGATCGAAGCACTCTTTCCCTGGGCCCCTCGCACTCTGGAGCGGGCCAGCACGAATAAGGTTTTACATTGACCTGTAATTTACTCTTGGTGGATGACCACTCGCTCATCAGGGCTGGCGTGCGTGCCCTGGTCATGGACATTCCCGGATACGCGGTGATCGGTGAAGCGGATGACGGCTCGTTCCTGCTGGAAATGGTCGAAAGGCTGCATCCGGACATCATCCTGCTGGACCTGTCGATGAAACACACCGGCGGCCTCGACGCCCTGCGCCGGCTCAAGGCGCTCCACCCGCAGAGCAAGGTGCTGATCCTGTCGATGCACACCGACCCGGCCCTGATCATGCAGGCCCTGGAATGCGGCGCCCACGGCTACCTGCTCAAGGACACCACCGCCACAGAACTCGAGCATGCCCTCCAGGCCCTGCGCAACAATGAACGCTACCTGAGCCCGGCCATCGCCCACACGGTGATCAACCAGGCCCTGACCCGGGCTCAGAAGCAACCTCCGCCACCGGAGCAGAACCACAACCTGACGGCCCGCCAGCTGGAAATCCTGCGGCTGATCGTGCGCGGCAAATCCACCCGGGAGATCGCCCTGGGCCTGGGCCTGAGCATCAAGACCGTGGAAACCCACCGCTCGCAGATCATGAAACGCCTGCAGATCTTCGACGTTGCCGGGCTGGTGCTGTTCGCCGTGCGCGAACGCATCATCAGCCTCGACGACTGACTCAGCGGGCGCCTCCCAGCAGCGGCGAATCCTCGGGCAGATGCACCTGCAACGCGCCAGGACGGGCGGTGAAACGCAAGGTATCGCCCTGCAGCGGCTCGCCGTCGAGGTTGATGTCCAGGCCTCGGGACGCCTTGATCTCGACCCAGGGCAGGCGTGCCCGGACAAACAGATTGTCGATCCCCAACCCGCCCGCCAGCAGGTTCTTCAGCGTGCCGACCAGTTCCTGGGGCGCCGGCAGGATGCTGATATCCAGCAAGCCGTCATCGGCCAGGGCCCCCGGGCACAACTCGTGCCCGCCGCCCGCTTGACGGCCGTTGCCGATGCCCAGGGCCAGAAGTTCGCCATGCCAGTGGAAACCCGGCCCCTGCAACTCGCCATAGGCCGCGCTCAGCTCGGCAAAACGTGACAGACCGGTGAACAGGTAGGCCGCGCCCCCCAGGACCTTCTTCAAATCCTCCGAGGTGTTGGCGGTGACCTGGCTGCCAAAGCCGCCCGTGGCCATGTTGAGGAACATCTGCCCGCCGACCTCCCCCAGGTCGATCGCCCGCGCCGGCACATCCAGCAGGTCCAGGGCCGCCGCCGGGGTCAGCGGCACGCCGGCAGCCCGGGCAAAGTCGTTGGCCGTGCCCAGCGGCAACAGCACCAGGCTGGCCGGGGCGTCGGCATTGGCCAGGGCTTCGGCGATGTCCCGCAGGGTACCGTCGCCACCGCCGGCAATCAGCCGGGTATGGCCGGCAGCCAACGCCTCCTGCACCAGGCGCTGGGCATCCCCCGCCTCCCAGGTCAGGCGCACCTGCAAGTCCCAGCCGGCGGCGCGCCGGGCCTCGACGGCCGCGCGCACCTCCTCGTTGAGGGCCTGTTTGCCGTGCAGTATCAACAATGCCTTGCGCTCACTCATCAGCCCTGACTCCGGTTATGGACTCCATGAAGGATGTTGACCCTGCCGCCCGCAGAAAAAGTCTGTCGTCGGAATTTATTTTTTTGCCGGAAGCAGTCTGGCCATGGCCCCCCGGCAATCCGGCAGCTTAGCCGCAGGGAGGCAAGGATTCGTCCGGCACGGTTCGGCTTTCAATTAGCGGGTCGCTGTTTCATGAGCTTTACTGACCCTGTCGTTTAGATGAGGAAGTGCAGGTCATCACCTTGACCGGCGCCGGGGGCCCCACCTGAATATGCAGAGGGCCCGGTTTTCCCACTTGAATGCCGACCACGCCTGGGGATGAAGGGACGTGGCTTTTTTCGGTGCCGGGACCAGACGACGGGAAGTCGCAAACATTGCGAACTTCCTCGCGATCTCTCCAGTCAACCGGTGTGCCTTAGGTCGAGGGAATTGATCTTATGCGGTTGCAACCTGTAGACAGCCTGTTACTGACTCGCCCCAGCATGGTCGAGTACTTCCTGTTCGGCATCCGTGTGGTTCATGGGCTGACTGCAATCCTTCCCGGGCTGTTGCTGATCCTGCTGTCCAACAACAGCCAGGAAGCCTTGAAAAGCGACCTGACCCTGCTGGTGTTCTTCGCCCTCATCAGCGTGCTGATCTTCCAGGCCCTGGGGGTGTACGCCGAATCCATCTTCAGCAACCAGTTGCGCTTCCAGCTGACCCTCTTCGCCTGGGCCTCGTCCTTTTGCGTGCTGCTGTTCATGCATCACTCCATGAAGATGTTCAACACCATCGGCAACCCCGAGCTGTTCGGCTGGTTTGCCGGCAGCTTCGTGCTGTTCGGCATCGAGCGCCTGGTGCTGCTGACCCTGTTCCAGCAGTTGATGCAGCGCGGCGTGTTCCTGCAGAACGCGGTGATTCTCGGCGCCACGGAAAACGGCCAGCGCCTGGCCGAATACCTGGCCCAGCATCAGGACATCCGCTCCGGAGTGACCGGTTTCATCGACGACCGCATCGGCCGCCTGCCCAAGACCCTGTGCAACCTGCCGCTGCTGGGCAACTCCAGCGACCTGGAGCGGCTGATCCGCGAGGAAAAGGTTACCCAGGTCCTGGTGGCGCTGCCCTGGTCGGCGGAAAACCGCATGGCCTATGTCATCCGCGAGTTGCGAAGGCTGCCGGTGAACGTGCTGCTGGTGCCCGACATGGTGGCCTTCCGGCACGCCCACAACCGCATCACCGAAGTCGCCAACCTGCCGATGTTCAACGCCTCCGAAGTGCCGTTGCGGGGCTGGTCGCCGTTCTTCAAGCGCCTGGAAGACATGGTGCTGTCGAGCATCGCCCTGGTGCTGCTGTCACCGGTGATGCTGCTGGTGGCACTGGCGATCAAGCTGGACTCCAGCGGCCCGGTGCTGTTCAAGCAGAAACGCTACGGCTACAACAACCGGCTGATCGAGGTCTACAAGTTCCGCTCGATGCACCAGCACATGGCCGATGCACATGCCGAAAAGCAGACCACCCGGGGCGACCCGCGCATCACCCGGGTCGGGCGCTTCATTCGCAAGACCAGCCTCGATGAACTACCCCAGCTGTTCAATGTGTTCGGCGGCAGCATGTCCATGGTCGGACCGCGCCCCCATGCCACCGCGACCAAGGCCGCCGGCATTCTCTTCGAAGAGGCGGTCAAGGAGTACACCTCGCGCCACCGGGTCAAGCCGGGGATTACCGGCCTGGCGCAGATCAACGGCTATCGGGGCGAAACCGATACCCTGGAAAAAATCGAGAAACGTGTCGAGTTCGACCTGGAATACATCGAAAACTGGTCGGTCTGGTTCGACCTGTACATTCTCTTCCGCACTGTTCCATCCGTGATCATGACCCGCGAGGCCTTCTGAATGAGCACACTCATTCCCTGCATCATTGCTGGCGGCGCCGGCACCCGCCTGTGGCCGGTATCCCGCGAGGCGATGCCCAAGCCCTTCATGCGCCTGCCAGACGGCGAAAGCCTGCTGCAGAAAACCTTCGTGCGCGCCACCGCGCTCAAGGACGTCGGCCGCCTGTTGACGGTGACCAACCGCGAAGTGTTCTTTCGCACCCTCGACGACTATCGCCTGCTGAACAAGGCCAGGGTGGAGCTGGACTTCATCCTTGAGCCGTTCGGGCGCAACACCGCACCGGCCATCGCTGCCGCCGCCCTGCACGTGAGCCGCCTGTATGGCGATGATGCACAGCTGCTGGTGCTGCCCGCCGACCACCTGATCAAGGATGTGCAGGCTTTCGCCAACGCCGTGGACAGCGCCCGGCAATTGGCCGAGCAAGGCTGGCTGGTGACCTTCGGCCTGGTGCCCACCCACGCCGAGACCGGCTTTGGCTATATCGAGAAAGGCCAGGGCCTGAACAAGGACAGCTTCCAGGTCAGCCGCTTCGTCGAGAAACCCGACGCCGCCACCGCCCAGCGTTATGTCGATGGCGGCCTGCACCTTTGGAACGGCGGGATGTTCTGCATGCGTGCCGACGTGATCCTGCAGGAACTGCGCGAGTTCGTGCCCGAGGTGGTCAGCGCCGTCGAACACTGCCTGGAGCAGAGCCACCGCAAGGAGGGCAAGCACGAACTGCAAGTGGAGCTGGACGGCGACAGCTTTGCCCAGGCCCCGGACATCTCCATCGACTACGCGGTGATGGAGCGCTCGAAGAAAGTCGCCGTGGTGCCCTGCCAGCTGGGCTGGAGCGACATCGGCTCCTGGCAGGCAGTGCGCGAGCTGACCCCGGCGGACGAACATGGCAACCAGTGCAACGGCGAGACCGTGCTGCACGATGTCAGCAACTGCTATATCGACTCGCGCAAGCGCCTGGTGGGCGGGGTCGGGCTCAACAACCTGATCATCATCGACACTCCGGACGCCCTGCTGGTGGCCGACGGCAACCGCAGCCAGGACGTCAGGCTGATCGCCCAGGAACTCAAGCGCCTGGGCCACGACGCCTACAAGCTGCACCGCACCGTGACCCGTCCCTGGGGCACCTATACCGTGCTCGAGGAAGGGCCGCGCTTCAAGATCAAACGCATCATGGTCAAGCCCAATGCCTCGCTGTCGCTGCAGATGCACCACCACCGCAGCGAACACTGGATCGTGGTCAGCGGCATGGCCCGGGTCACCAATGGCGAGGACGAATTCCTGCTCAATACCAACGAGTCCACCTTCATCAAGCCCGGCCGCACTCACCGCCTGGTCAATCCCGGGGTGATCGACCTGGTGATGATCGAAGTACAGAGCGGGGAGTACCTCGGCGAAGACGACATTGTGCGCTTCAACGACATTTACGGGCGGGCTCCCGCCGAAGCCGCCAAGACCTGAACTGACGCTCCAAGCAGCAATCTGGCCCGACAGGGAGTTGTGACTATGCACGCCAGGAAGACCGCTCGATGAAAAGACTCCTGCTGATTTCCAGTGTTCTCATGCTCTGCGCCTGCTCCATTCCGGCAAAGGTGGAACTGCCGCCCAGCCAGGACCTGGAGGCCGCCCATCGAGCCGGTGATGCCCTGGCCGGCCAACCGTTGCCGCCACAGCGGATTCGCCCGGGGGACACCCTGCGCATCGTCCGCAACACTGGTGAGGCGCCATCGATCTCGGCATTCACCGCCAACTCGATCTACGAACTGACGCTGTTCACCGTGCTCAACGATGGCACCTTCGCCTACCCCTATGCCGGGCAGGTCAAGGCCGCGGGGCTGACTCCGCAGCAACTGACCCAGGTCCTGGAAAACAAGCTGAAGAACATCTACCAGGACTCGGCACTGACCGTGAACATCAACCAGGCACCGGGCAACACCGTGTTCGTCGGCGGCTCGGTACGCAACCCGGCGTCCCTGCCGGTGACCGTGACCACCACCCTGGAGCAGGCCATAGTCGGCGCCGGGGGCCTCTTGAATGTGGGCGACAGCCGCAATATCGCCCTGCTGCGCGAGGGCGAGGACGGCCGCTACAAGACCTATTTCTTCGACTACCGCAAATTCATGATCGCCGGCAACGCCGGCGCCGCCCCGGTGCTGCTGCAACGCGGCGACGTGGTGTTCGTGCCCAAGTCCAGCGTCGGCAACGGCATTGAATGGGTGGATGTGTACCTCAACCAGTTGATTCCGTTCACCAAGTCGATCGGCATCGGGGCGAGTTACGAAATCAACCGTCAATCCACCAATTGATCGCCAAGGACAGCACTCATGATCAATATCCGTTCCTTTCGCGATCTGCTGCGGTTGTTCTTCATCTTCAAGCGCGAGGTCAAGATCACCGTCCTGGTGACCTTCGTCATCATCCTGCTGGGCGCCTTCCTGCTGCCCAATCGCTTCGAGTCCACCGCCCTGCTGCTGGTCAAGCCGGGGCGCGACACCAGCACCCTGCCGATCGAGATCGCCGATCGCCAGGCTGTGGTAATTCCCAGCGCCCAGCGTGATCCGATCATCGATGAGGAGCGCATCCTCGGCGGCGAGCCCATCGCCCGCAAAGTGGCGGAAAAGTACCTCGACGACCTGTCCCGCCAGCCCCAGCCAAGTGGTGCCCTGGCCACCCTCAAGAACGCAGTGAAAGGCGCGGTGGAAGGCATCGTCGACCTGCTGCGCGGGGCCCTGCAACTGGTGGGCCTGGTGGAGAAGCAGACCCCGGTGGAACGCCTGACCGAACGCATGTTGAAAAGCTTCAGCGTGACCCACGCCGCAGGCTCCTCGGTGATGGAAGTGAGCTTTACCTGGAACGACCCCAAAGTGGCCCAGACAGTGGTCAAGAGCTGGATCGAGCAGTACCAGCAGGAACGCGCGCAAACCCTCGGGCGCAAAAGCCTGTACGCCTTCTATGAAACCGAAAGTGGCGCCACCAACCAGCGCATCCTCGGCTACAAGAAGCAGATCGCCGACTACCTGAACCAACTGGGGGCGGTGAGCATCGAGGAGCGCCTGAACGATATCTCGCGCAACCTCAACAACCTCAAGGGCGAACACCTCAATACCACCCGAGCAGTGGCGTCCACTCGCAGCGGCCTGGAGACCATCCAGAAGCAGCTCAACAGCATGAAGAAAGAAATCAGCATCGGCCGCCAGATGAGCCTCAACCCGGACCGCCAGGACCTGCAGCAGCGGATCAACGCCAAGCAGATCGAGCGTCAGGAAATGCTCCGCACCTTCAAGGAAGGCGCCCCTCCGGTCCGCGCCATGGATGCGGCAATCGCCAACCTGCAAGCCTTGCTGAAATCGGAAAGCGGCACTGTGCAACGCAGCGAAAACCTGGCCCCGAACCCGGTCTATACCCGCCTGCAGAACAGCTTCGCCGACCAGCAGGCCAGCCTCAGCCGCCTGCAGACCCAGGCCGCCCAACAGGAAACCCAGTTGCTCAAGCTCGAACAGGAACGGCGCCAGGCGCTGGCCGTGGAACCTGAACTGGCACGCCTGCAACGGGAACTGAGCGCGGCGGAGAAAAGCTTCGCGCTGTACAGCGACAGCACCGAGAAAGCCCGCATCGACCGCGAGCTGGACCAGAGCCAGATCAGCAACATCGCGGTGATCGAAGAAGCCACCTTCAAACCCAGCCGGGTCTTTCCCAAGAGCCTGAGCATGCTGCTCGCCGCCATCCCCCTGAGCCTGGCGGTGGGCCTGCTGGCGCTGTACTTCTTCTATCTGCTGGACCAGCGCATCCATGACGGCGACCAGATCGAGGAGCGCTTCGGGGTCAAGGTCTGGACCAGCCTGCAGGACCTCGACAGCCACCTGCCGCAACGCAACAGCGCCTTCACCGCCAGCCTCTACCGCCTGTACGGCATCCTGCCCCTCAAGCAAGTGGCGCTGCAGGGGCTGGTGATCGGCCTGACCTCGGCACGCCGCGGCGAAGGCGTGAGCTTCGTCACCGCGCACCTGCGCGACCTGCTCCAGGAGCGCGGGCACGTGGTGCGGGTCAATGGCGCCCCCAACGCGGTGCCCGGCGAAATCGTCCTGCTGGAAGCCTCGGGCTTCTTCTCCAACCAGGAAGCCTTCGTCAGCCTGCGCGAGGCCGACCTGATCGCCCTGATCGTCGAAGCCGAAACCACCACGGTGCCCGTGCTGCAAAACGCCCTGTCGATTCTCACCACCGCCTTCAAGCGGGTCGACGGAATCATCATCAACCGCCGGCGCTTCGGCATCCCGGAGAACGTGCTGAACTTCCTGGCGCGGATCAGGAGCCCTCACTGATGCACATTGCCCTGCTGGCACCCATGCCTCCCGAGCAGAACGGCATTGCCGACTACGCCGCGCACCTGCGCGCCGCGCTGGAAGGCCTGGGGCTGAAAGTCAGCACGCCCCTGGCCGGGCTGGGCAACGACCCGCAACGCGCCATCGAGCGGGTGGCGCACAGTGACTGGCAGGGGATCGACCTGGTGCACGCCGAGCTGGGCGGTGGCCGGCTGGCGGAGTTTCATGCCCTCAAGGCGTTGCGCGAGCGTTTCCCCAGCCTGCCGCTGAGCGCCACGGTGCACGACCCCGAACGCCTGGTCTGGCGCCGGGCCAGCCTGCCCTGGCCGCTGTCCCTGGCCACGCGGCTGCCCTCACCGCTGCCACAGATCGCCACGGTACTGACCGACCCCTTGTGCCTGCACGAAGAAAAGCAGCTGGCCCGCAGCCTCACCCGGCTGATCACCCTGACCCACGCCGGCGGCGCCTGCCTGCGCCAGCGCATGGGGTTGCGTGCGGAGCAGATGGTGGTGATCCCCCACGGCAACCTGGCCATCCCCGCCCGGCCGCTGCCGCCGCTGAGCCCGTTGAGGCTGCTGTATTTCGGCTTCATCTACCGCGGCAAGGGCATCGAGGATCTGCTGGATGCACTGGCCATGGCCTTCGCCCAGCAACCGGCAATGCGCGAGCGCATGCGCCTGACCCTGGCCGGGGGCAGTGAACCGGAAATGGCCTTCGGTAGCGCCGGCAGCTACCTCGACCAGTTGCGCCAGCACATCCAGCGCCTGAACCTGCAGGACAGCATCGACTGGCAACTGGACCTGCCGGCCACGGACATTCCCAAGGTGATCCAGGCCCACCACGTGATGGTCCTGCCCTACCGCGAGTCGAGCAAGCTCAAGCTCCTGGGCACGCTGCGGGGGACCAGCGGCGCCCTGTCCTGGGCGGTGGCCTGCGGTCGCGGCGCCATCACCTCCGACGCCCGCTCCTTCGCCGAAGAGGTGGCCCAGGACAACGGCGTGATCTTTCCCCAGGGCAACGTCGCCGCCCTGGCCGCCGAACTCAGCCACTTGTGCGCCAGCCCGGAACGGGTGGAGCGCTGGGCCGAGCACGCCGCGGTGATCGGCTCCCGGCGGGTCTGGAGCCATACCGCCGAGCGCTTTGCCCGGGTGTTCAGCGATGCCTGTGGAGGCCCGGCCCATGCCTATGCGACGTAGCTCGGCGATTGCCCTGCTGGTGCTCGCCTGCCTGTCCTGGAACGCCCTGGCGGATACCACCCTGCGCGCGCCGCGAGCGGTGGTGTGGAAGGATTTTCTCGGGGTCAACGCGCAGTTCCAGTACTTCACCCCCGGCGTCTACCAGAAGCAGATGGACCGGCTCGATGCCCTGGGCCTGAGCTGGGTCCGCCTGGCCATTCACTGGGCCATGATCGAACCCAGCGAGAATGACCTGCAGCTGGACACCCTGGACGCCGCGATGAACGCCATGCAGGGCCGCCAGTACCGGGTCCTGGCCTACATGGTGGGTTCGGCGCCCTTCGCCGCCAACGTGCCCAGCGGCTCACCCCCTTCCGACCAATACCCGCCCAAGGACTTCAACGTCTTCGCCCAGCGCATGAAAATGCTCGCCCAGCGTTATCCCCAGGTGAACACCTGGCAGGTGTGGAACGAACCCAACATCGTCTGGCTGCCCAAGGAAGACCCCGACGCCTACGACCAGTTGCTCACGACCACCACCAGCGCCATTCGCGCGGCGATTCCCGACAAGCCTGTAGCGACCGCGGGCATGGCCTACTACAGCCAGATGCGCAGCACCCCGGGGCTGATGCTCGAAGACCTGCTGCAACAGGGCCTGGGCACGGAAAACCTGATTGCCGCCTACCACCCCTATTCCGAGCTCCCGGAAGGCGACGATGCCGCGGCCCAGGATTTCCTCGTACGCGGCAACTTCCTCAACAACGCGCTGCACAGCCAGGGCGTGCAACAGGTCTGGGCCACCGAGTGGGGCTGGTCGAGCTACACCAGCGGAGCCCGGGAAATGCAGGCGATGATCGGCGTCAACGGCCAGGCCGACTACACCCTGCGCCGCCTGGCCCTGATGGCGGCCATGGACTACCAGCGGATCTTCCTGTTCAACCTCAGCGACCTGGATGCCCGCGCCAGCAACCGCGACCAGTCCTACGGGCTGGTGGACCTGGCCGGCGAACCCAAGCCGGTCTACAACGCCCTCAAGTATTTTCTCGACACCACCGGGCCGAGCCTGGCCCCGGCTGATCCCCCCGGCCTGAGCAACGCCCCGGGCGACTTGTACAGCATCGCCTGGACCCGGCCCGACGGCTCCCACGTCTGGATGTTCTGGAGCGCCAGCGGCGCCAGCCTGCAGGTTCCCGGGCTCAACGCGGCCACGCTGCATGATCCGCTGACCGGCACCCGCACCGAGCTGAGCGGGCAAGCGGGCCTGAGCGTGCCGTTGAAAACCAGCCTGCAACTGTTGGTGTGGTGAGCATGAAAATCCTCTGGACCCTGCCCTACCTGCCCTGGCCCGCCACCAGCGGCGGCAAGACCCGGCAATACCACCTGCTGCGGGCCCTGGCCGCCCGCGGGCACCGCATCACCTTGCTGGTGCAATCGAAAACCCCGTTGGACGACGCCACCCGCGCGGCCCTGGAGCCCTGGCTGGAACGCCTGATCGTGCTGCCGCGGCGGCCGTTGCGCAGCCTCAAGACCCTGTTCTCGGTGCTGTTCGCGCCCTACCCCATGCTGGCCGACGTCAACGGTTTGGCCGCGCCGCTGCAACAGCGTTTTCGCGAGCTGTTGGAGGAACCCTGGGACGTGATCCAGATCGAGCACAGCTACAGCTTCCAGCCCTTCGAACAGCCGCTCAAGCAATTGCAGCGCCCGTTCATCCTCACCGAACACAACGTCGAGTCGGCCCTCGGTGCCGCCAGCTACGACCGCCTGCCGGCCTGGTCGAAACCCTTTACCCGTTACGACCAATGGCGCTACCGGCGCTGGGAACGCCGGGTGTTCCAGCAGGCGGCCCGGGTCATCGCGGTGACCGAACAGGACGCCCTGACCCTGGCCCGGCTGAGTGGCAAACCGGCCGCGGTGGTGGTCAACGGCGTGGACTGCGGGCACTACGCCGCGGTGCAACCGGACCTTGGCAGCCAGCGCCTGCTGTTTATCGGCAACTACGAATACAGCCCCAACCTGGATGCGGTGCAATGGGCCCTGGAAGAGATACTGCCGCGCCTGTGGGCCATCAACCCCGAGGTGCACTTCGCCATCTGCGGCTACGCCCTGCCGGACAGTTTCCGCCAGCGCTGGACCGACCCGCGCATCGAGTGGCAGGGTTTTGTCCCCGACCTGCGGGACCTGCAACGGCGCTCGGCGCTGTTCTTCGCCCCGCTGCGCCAGGGCGGCGGTTCCAAGCTCAAGGTCCTGGAGGCCATGGCCGCCGGCCTGCCGGTAGTCACCACGGCCCAGGGCAGCTCCGGGCTGCAGGTAGAGAACGGCCAGCATTACCTGGGCAGCGAAGACCCCGGGGCCCTGGCGCAGATTCTCGCCCAGGCCCTGGCCGACCCCGAGCGCCTGCAACGCATCGGCGCCGCCGGGCGCGACTACGTGCTGGCCCACCATGACTGGAGCGCCGCCGCGGCCCAGCTGGAAGCGGTCTATCACCAACTCCCCTCTGACAAAGAAGAAGTGTCCGTATGCGCATAGGTCTGGATTACCGCCCCGCCGCGGGCTACAGCAACAGTGGTATCGGCCGGCAGAACCTGGCACTGGAAGACGCCCTGCGCGCCAATCCGCAGGTCAGCCTGCAATTGTTCGGCGTCGCTCCGGAAGACCATCCGCTGCGCCGCCGGGTGCATTGCCCCAGGTGGGGCGCACCACTGCAGGGGGTGCATCGCCTGCCGAACCGGCTGCGCTTCGAGGGCGGTTTTCTGCCCGGGGCCCTGCGTGAGGCCGAGGTGGAGCTGTACATCTGCAACTTCAACATGGGCCTGCCCCTGGGCAGGAAACCTAAGAACCTGCGCTATGTATTGCAACTGCATGACCTGTTCCAACTGACCCTGACCAACAGCCATGGCTCGCGGCTCAAGGAGCGGGTCTATGGCCTCACCGACAAGCTCTCCATCGGCCACTCGGTGAAGCAGGCGGACCGCATCTGGACACCTTCGCAGTACACCGCCGACGAACTGGTGAAGCTCTTTCCCCAGGCCCGGGACAAGGTCCGGGTGCTGCCCAACCTGGTTACCGGTTTCCAGGGCGAACCCGCCGACATCCGCGACCTGCAACTGCCCGAGCGCTACTGGCTGGCGGTGGGCACCCGCGAGCCGCGCAAGAACATCCCCTGGTTCGTCGCTGCCTGGCAGGCCGCACGCCAGCAATCCCCGGATGTACCGGAACTGGTGCTGATCGGCGCACCGGAACACCTGCCCAGCGAGCTGCGCGCCGTGCATGGCCTGCACTTTCTCAGCGACCTCAGCGACAGCCAGTTGCATGGGGTGTACCGCCAGGCCCAGCGCCTGTGGCAGCCCTCCTACGCCGAGGGCTTCGGCCTGCCGGTGATCGAGGCCCTGAGTGTCGGCACTCCGGTGGCGGTGGCCAGCGGCTCGGCCCTGGACGAGATCACCCCGGCGAGCAGCCCGCGCTTCTCGCCCACCGACAGCGCCGCGCTGAGCCAGTTGATGGTGCAACTGGCCAGCGCCCCGCCGGAAGACCCCGCCCCCCTCAAGGCCTGGGCGGCCGGCTACGCCGAGGATGCCTATCGCCAGCGCTTCAATGAATTGCTCGAGGAGCTCAAGTAATGCCCATCGCCCTGCCGCTGGCGCTGATCTTCGGCCTGGTTTTCGGCGTGCTGATCTGGTTGCTGCCAGCGCTCAAGGTGCTGGTGCTGATGGTCGGCATCGCAGCGGCGGTGACCGTGGTCCGCCAGCCCATGCGCGGGCTGCTGCTGTTCGCGGTACTGGCGACCTTCCTGCCCTATTCGACGGTGCAGATCGGCCTGCGCACCACCGTCTCCGAAGCCCTGCTGCTGTTGGTCTGGGCCAGCATCCTGGCCCAGGGGCTGTTCTCCAATCTGCCCCGGCCGCCCAGGCTGCTGCGTACCGAGAAGCTGCTGCTGGCCCTGATGGCCTTCAGTGCCCTGCCCTTCATCATCGGCCAGGTGACGGTGAACGCCGATGGCAATGGCCCGGTGAACTGGGTCCGCTGGTTGCTCAACCTCTCGGCGCTGTTTCTGGTGCGACGCCTGTTGCAGCAAGCCAAGGCCCGGGAGCAACTGGTCTGTGGCCTGTTGCTGGGGACCCTGCTGCTCCTGCTGCTGTCGATCCCGGTGTTTCTGAAGAACGGCAGCGCCACGGCCATGACCCCGATCCTCGAAAAGCTCGGCTACGGCGGCATCGCGGTACTGGGCGACAGCCTCAGCGCCCTGGCCAATCGCATGGGCTCGCCGTGGATGCACCCCAACGTCACCGGCGGCGCCATGGCCCTGCTGCTACCCCTGGCCTTCTGTTTCGGCCTGACCCGCAGCGGCTGGCAGCGTAACCTCGGCCTGGCGGTGGCCTTGCTGGGGGCCGCCGGGCTGCTGCTCTCCGGTTCTCGCGGAGCCTTGCTCAGCCTGCTGATCGTGCTGATCTGGATGGCCCGCCAGCGGGTGCCCTACACCGGGCGCATGCTGATGGGTGGCTTCGTTCTCGGGGCCTTGCTGCTGATGTCCTATCCGCCCTTGCAGGACCGCCTGCTGACCCTGTTCACCTCCAACGATGCCAGCACCAGCGTGCGGGTCGACGAGTACTCGCACTTCCCCGCCGCCATGGCGATGTTCCCCTTCGGCATCGGCTTCAAGGTCGACCCACCCGTGCCCGGCACCGGCCTGTGGGGGATTTCCAACCTGTGGCTGAACTACATCTACAAGATCGGCGTGCCCGGCATGCTGCTGTTCGTCGCGGTGATCTGGAGCTGGTGGCGGGAAACCCGGGTTCCCGGGGTGGCCATCCAGTTGAATCGGGACAACGCCCTCTGGCTGGGCAGCGGCGCCGGCCTCAGCGCCGCACTGATCAGCGGCCTGTTCGACCATTACTTCAGCTTCACCCAGGTGTTGATCGCCCTGTTCTGGCTGCTGCTGGGCCTGAACCTGCATGAAGCCAGGCGCCTGCGACTCAAGGCCGGCGCTGCGTCACCCAGGGTTACTCCAGACTCCCCACCCTCAGGAATCCAGCCATGAAACATCGCCTCTTCCACTCGCAGAACCTGAAACAGGCCTTGCCTGACTATGCGCAGAAAATGGGGGTGAGCCTTACAGAACTGGAGGCGGCCTATCAGTGGATGCTGGAGAACGATGTCGTGTTCGAGCAACCGCTCAAGGGCAACGTGCTGACCTACATCAGCTACCTGAACATCGAATCGAAGATCGAGCCGCCCCTGCCCCGGCGCTTCTACAAACTGCTGGGCCGCGAACTCAAGGGAGCGCTGATTCCCATGTACGGAATCAACTGGCCGACCCTGCGCGACCGCATGCTGCGGGTCTGGGAGCAGATCTACAACATCCTCATCTGCAAGATCCCCAGCCACACCCTGCGCCTGTTCTGGCTGCGCCTTGGCGGCGCGAAGATCGGCAAGGGCTCCACGGTGTGGCGCAATACCGAGGTGCTGGGTGTCGACAGCCTGCGCATCGGCCAGGACAGTACCGTGGCCTGGCACTGCCAGTTGGACGCCCGGGGCGGGCTGATCATTGGCGACCATGTGACCATCGCCTCCCATGTGCTGATCATCGCCGGTGGCCACGACCTCAAGGAGCCGGAATTCTGGGCGGTAGGCGGGCCGATCTACATCCATGACTACGCCTGGATCGCCAGCCGCGCCCTGCTGTCGTTTGGCGCCGAGATCGGCGAAGGCGCGGTGGTCGGCGGGCAGACCGTGGTGTCCAAGCCGGTACCACCCTACGCCATCGTCAGCGGGCCGGACGCGGCGATCAAGGGCGAGCGCTGCCGCAACCTCAACTACAAAGTGGGCGGCAAAGGCCTGTTCACTTTGTTCCACTAAGCCCGGCCCATGTTCGGCGCGACGCTGTGGTTGACCCTGGCCACCCTGACCGGGCTGGCCGCCGGCTTTGCCCGGGAATGGCTGCTGGTGGCGGCCTGGGGCGCCGGTGGCCAGAGCGATGGTTTCCTGGTGGCGATGTTCCTGCCCGAGGCCCTGCGCATGGCCCTGGCTGCGGGCCTGCTGAGCGCCGCCGCGCTGCCGCTGTACCAGCAGCGCTCGGCCGGGGAGCAACAGGCCTGGCTCAGTGCCCTGGCCCCCCGCCTGTTGCTGTGTGGGCTGCTGCTGGCGCTGCTGCTGAGCCTCGGCGCGCCGCTATGGGTACGCCTGATCGGCCCCGGCCTGGGCAGCGACGGTTATGCCCTGGCCAGCGGCGGCCTGCACTGGCTGGCCTGGTGCGCACCGGGGTTCATTCTTCACGGCCTGTTCTGCGTCCCTCTGCAGGCTCGCGCCCGCTTTGTCCTGGCGGGCCTGGGCTCGCTGCTGTTCAACCTGCCGCCAGTGATCTACCTGGCGAGCCTGCACCATGCCGCCACCCCCACCGGGCTGGCCGCGGCCTGTGTGCTCGGCAGCCTGCTGATGCCAACGGTGCTGTTGCCGAGCCTGCTGCGCGATGGCTGGCGGCCCTGGCGCATGCAGGCCGCGCCCGGGGCCGGGCGCGAGTTGCTGCAACGCATCGGCCCGCTGCTGAGCAGCAACCTCGCCAGCCAGGGCCTGGCCCTGCTGGAGCGCATGGCGGCCTCATTGCTGGGTGAAGGGGCGGTCACCTGGATCAACCTGGCACGCAAGCTGATCAACCTGCCGCTGATCGCCCTGATGAGCCTCAACCAGGTGCTGCTCGGGCTGATGAGCGGCAGCTCCGGCGAACAGCGCCTGGACCTGCTGCGCAAAGGCCTGAGCAGCGCCACCCTGCTGACCATTCCTGCAGTGGTCGGGCTGATTGGCGCCGCCGCCGCGCTGGTGCACCTGCTGCTGCCCAATCAAGCGGCGGACAGCCCCTTGCCGGAGCTCTTGGCCTGGTTCTCGGTACCGCTGATGTTCGGCGCCTGGAACGCCCTGCTGGCGCGCTACGCCTATGCCGCCGGCGACACCCGCATGCCGCTCAATTGCGAACTGGCCGGCAGCCTGCTCAATGCCCTGCTGCTGGCGGCGCTGCCGTATTTCCTCGGTTTGATCGGCATCGCCCTGGCGGCGATCTGCGGGGTGATCCTCACCGGCCTGCTGCTGATGCGCCGCCAGCAGTTGCTGGGGCTGGTGCCTTGGCGCAGTCATTGGCTGATCGGCCTGGGTGGCATGGCCCTGGCGGCGCTCTTCCTGCATCCGCTGACCTCGATCTGGTGGCAACTGGGCCTGAGCAGCGCCTGCGGCCTGCTGCTGTTGCTGATCCTCGCGGCCTGGCTGCGGCCCTGGCGCCAGAACCTGACCTGAACCGGAGGCTTGGACAATGTCGACACTGCGCGTGGCCTGTGTGATTCCCACCTACAACGGTTGCCAGGACCTGGCGCGGCTGCTGGATTCCCTGGAAATCCAGAGCGCGCCCTTCGATACCCTGATCGTCGACTCCAGCTCCAGCGACGGTACCTACGAGCTGGCGCTGGCACGCTGCGCCAATGTGCTGCGCATCGACAGCCGCGACTTCAACCACGGCGGCACCCGGCAACTGATGGTGGAGCGCAACGCCGATTACGACCTCTATGTGTTCATGACCCAGGATGCCTACCTGGAGGATGCCGAAGGTCTCGCCCGCATCGTCGCGCCCTTCGCCGACCCGCAAGTGGGAGCCGTGTGCGGTCGCCAGTTGCCGCACCTCGATGCCAGCCCCCTGGCCAGCCATGCGCGGTTGTTCAACTACCCGCCGACTTCCCAGGTGAAAAGCCTGGCCGATGTGCCGGCACTGGGGATAAAGACCGCCTTCATGTCCAACTCGTTTTCCGCCTACCGGCGCGAGGCGCTGATGCAGGTCGGCGGCTTTCCCAACCATGTGATCCTGTCCGAAGACATGTATGTGGGCGCGAAGATGCTGCTGGCCGGCTGGAAGGTTGCCTATGAAGGCAGCGCCTGCTGCCGCCACTCCCATAACTACAGCCTCAAGGAAGAGTTCCGCCGCTACTTCGACATTGGCGTATTCCATGCCCGGGAACCCTGGATCCGCCAGGCCTTCGGTGGCGCCGGTGGCGAAGGCCTGCGCTACGTCCGGTCCGAACTGCGCTTCCTCGGCCCCGGGCGCCTGGGGCAGTGGCCCGGGTCGCTGCTGCGCAACGCGGTGAAGCTCTTCGCCTACAAACTCAGCCAGCAGGAGCGCTACCTGCCCCTGGGCCTGAAAAGAAAACTCGGCATGTACAAGCGCTATTGGGACAGCCCCTATGCCTGAACCGAGCCCCCAGGCCTAAAGTGAATTTTCTGACCGAAGAAAGAGAATCACCTGAATTGACCCTGCGGGGCCAATCAGTGACTGTGCATGTCAGGCACTGACGCCTCATACAAGGAAGTGCACCGTCATGAAAGACAAGGAGTTTTATCCGCAAGCGCGATCACCGCTCAAGCATCTGCAGGGCCAGCCCTGGGTGACCGCCCGCTCCCCCCGGGAGCTCGACCTGCCTCTCTCCTCGCAGCCGCTGCCGAGTCATTGTCGGCACCTGTCGTGGCTCAAGCGCCTGGCCAGGGCGGTACTGGCCGCTGCACTGCTGGCGGGCCTGGTGACCTGGGGTTTGCACAGCCGCTTCGGCCTGTTGCTGCTGTTGCTGCTGCGCTAAACCGCTCGGCGCGGGCCGGTGGCAGCCGGGCCCGCGCTGCCGGGGTCAATCCAGCACTTCACTCAGGGGAATGAAGTTGACCCGATCGCCCTGCACCAGGGTCCGCCCTTCAAGCACCTCCACCAGCCCTTCGGCCCAGGCCGCACTGCGCAACACGCCCGAGCTCTGGTTGCGGTAGATAGTCGCCTGCCCGTTCTCCAGGCGCCCCCGCAGGTATTCGCGGCGATTGCCGGGCTGGGGCCAGGCAAAACCCGCCGGTACCTGGAAGCTCAGGGGCTGCACCTGCTGCACGCCCTGGCGACGCAACAGGTAAGGGCGCGCCAGCAGGGCGAAGGTCACCAGGGTCGATGCCGGATTGCCGGGCAGGCCGATCACCGGCACACCGCGAAAATGGCCGAAGGTCAACGGCTTGCCGGGCTTGATCGCCAGCTTCCACAGGGCCAACTCGCCCTCTTCGCGCAGGGCGATGCCCAGGAAGTCCGCCTCTCCCACCGAGACACCACCGGTGGACAGGATCAGGTCGACCTCCCCCAGTTCCGCCAGGCGCTGGCGGGTCGCGGCCAGATCGTCAGGGAGGATTCCCGCATCCAGCACCTCACAGCCCAGGCGCTGCAACCAACTGCACAGCACCACCCGGTTACTGTTGTAGATCTGGCCCGGCCCCAGGGGCTGGCCAGGTTCCACCAATTCGTCACCGGTGGACAGCACCGCCACCCGGACCCGGCGCACCACTTCAAGCTCGGCGCAGCCCAGGGAGGCAGCCAGGCCTTGCTCGATCGGCCCCAGGCGAGTGCCAGCCGCGAGCACCTGCTCGCCCACCGTAGTTTCCTGGCCCTGAGGGCGAATGTTCTGCCCCAGTTGCAGAGGTTCGCTAAACAGCACGCGCTGATCGTCCTGGACCTGGGCGTTTTCCTGCATCTCGACGCAGTCCGCCCCGGCCGGCACCGGCGCACCGGTGAAAATCCGCGCGCAGGTCCCGGGCTGCAGTGGCTCAGGCGCCTGACCGGCAAAGATCCGCTGACTGACCGGCAGGGGTTCCCCCCGCCAGTCCTCCAGGCGCAGGGCGTAACCGTCCATGGCGCTGTTGGGCCAGGGCGGCAGGTCCAGGCTGGAGATCAGCGCCTCGGCCAGCACCCGGCCCTGAGTCGCCGCCAACGGCAAGCGCTCACGCTCGAGGATGGGGGCCGAACCGGCCATCGCCAACAGGCGCTCCAATGCCTCTTCCACCGGCATCAGGGCGCCCTGCTTGCCCGGCTTACCCGCGGGATTCACAGGGTGCCGCCTGTTTCAGGTGAGGAACGAAATTGCACGGCCGGTGCCGCGAATCCAGCTGTTCGGCGAGGATGCCGTCCCAGCCGGTGCGCACCGCATTGGTGGAACCCGGCAGGCAGCACACCAGGGTCCCATTGGCCAGCCCTGCCAGTGCCCGGGACTGCACAGTGGAGGTGCCGATATCGGCGACCGATATCTGCCGGAACAGTTCGCCAAAGCCGTCGACCTGCTTGTCCAGCAGGCAGGCCACGGCTTCCGGGGTGCTGTCACGGCCAGTGAAGCCGGTACCACCGGTGATCAGCACCACCTGCACCACGTCGTCGGCAATCCAGGTCGCGACCTGGGCGCGGATCTTGTACAGATCGTCCTTGAGCAGCACCCGTGCCGCCAGACGATGGCCGGCGGCGCCCAGGCGCTCGACAAAGACCTGCCCGGAGGTGTCGGTTTCCAGGGTGCGGGTATCACTGACAGTCAGTACCGCAATGTTCAGCGGCGCAAAAGGTACATCAGCCTTGGCTTTCATAGGCTCGATCCAAAGGTAGGAGAAACAGCCCGTTGTTATATCACAGCGCTCCGGCCTGCCGCCGCTGTGGCCTCGGCAATAGCCCCCAGTGGGTGGACGCTGTTGCGAACTCGGCTAATCTGCCGCGGCGAACGCCTGCGATCTGCCCGGCAACGTGGCAGAATGTCCCTGGCCAAGGAACTTGCAGACGTTGTATACGTCTGAAGACCAGCACTCAAAAGTACTCATTTCGGAGACACACAATGACTCAACGGACCCTCGCCACTCTCATGCTCGCACTGGGCCTGGCCACTCTCGCCGGTTGCGCCTCGCCGACAGTGATCACCTTGAATGACGGTCGCGAAATCCAGGCCGTCGATACCCCTAAATACGACAAGGATTCCGGTTTCTACGAGTTTGAACAGCTGGACGGCAAGCAGACTCGCATCAACAAGGATCAGGTCCGTACCGTCAAAGAGCTGTAAGCCTGACGGTTGTCGACCTGAAAACAATAAAACCCGCCTGGTGCGGGTTTTATTGTTTCTGCGCCTGGGGTATTCACCACTGCAGGCTGATGCGGCTCTCGAACTCGCGTTCCTGCCCGCTCAACGGGTCGATGAAACGCAGCCCCTGGGCCAGCAGCTTCAGCGGCCGGGCATAGTCGTCCTCGATGTCCTTGAGCACCTCGGGATAAAAGGGATCGTTGCAGATCGCCGCTCCCAGGGCATTCATATGCACCCGCAGTTGGTGCTTCTTGCCCGTTACCGGGTACAGGGCGTAACGCCACAACTCGCCGTGTTTCTCCCTGACCTCGATGGCTGTTTCGGTATTGCTTGGCCCCTGCGCTTCCTGCATGCGGAAGAAGGGCTCACCGTCCACCAGCCGGCTCTTGTGCAGCAGCGGAAAGTTCAACTGCGGCAAGGCAGCGGCAATCGCCTCGTAGCGTTTTTCTATCTTGCGGGTGGGAAACAGCGCCTGATAGGCCGAGCGACTGTCTGGGTTCGCGGAGAACAGCACCAGCCCCGCCGTATGCCGGTCGATACGATGCAGGGGCACCAGGTGCGGGTTGCCCAGGCGCCGGATCAAGCGCCGCAGCAACGTCTGCTCGACGTACTCTCCTGCCGGGGTCACCGGCAGAAAGTGCGGCTTGTCCGCCACCACCAGATGCTCATCGGCGTAGAGGATGGTTTCCTCGACCGGAATCACCTTTTCATCCGGCACCTCGCGAAAGTAGTGAATCCTCAAGCCTTCGCGATAGGCCAGCTCCAGACTGATGGGCTGGCCCTGCCCGTCCAGCACCCGGCCACGGGCGATACGGTCCAGCCACTGCTCGCGGCTGATGGCCTTGAAGTGATCACACAGGCAATCCAGCACCGTCGCCCAGGAGCCCGGGGGCAGGTACAGGGTACTGGCCTGATGCTGTGCAGCGGAAAAAGGTGCGGATGACATACAAAAAGCTCGAAGGATCAATGCAGGGCGGCATTATCCAACAGCCGCCACAAGGAACCTAGGAACAGTTTCCGAGGTTTCAGGCGCAGGACTGCTTGGCCTGGGCCGCGGCCTCGGTGAACTCCTTGAGCCAGCGCAATACATCCACCGCCTCCCAGCGGCCCGGATCGTAGAGGGCGTACAACAGCCCCTGGTAACCCACCACGTCCAGTTGCCGGTGGTAGCCCGCACGCTGGAACAAGGCTTCGATCTCGGCAAAGCAGGTGTTGAAGTGCAGCTTGTTGAAGGGCGTCTTGCCTTCGGTGACCAACCCGTCCAGGCGCAGCTCAAGCACCGCTTCACGCACCACATCGGTGGGCATGCTGTTCACGCTGTTTTTCAGTTGTTCGACATTGACCATCATCTATTCCTTTAACGGTTTGAAGCGTCCACCACACTCATCAGGGCTGCTTGCGCCCCACATAACTGACCACCCACAACACCACGCCCCAGATCTCGATCGAGCCCAGGTCATCCAGAACGATGGAGGGGATTGAAGGGCGCGCCGCCTTGAGCAGCAAGCCGCCACGAGGATCGGGCGCCAGCAGGCGCAGCGAGTATTCGCTGGCGCCCTGGGCCCGAACCACCAGGTACTGGTCGACCGCCGGAGTGGCCGAGCGGTCGACGATCAACCGGTCACCGGGGTAGATGCCGAACCCCAGCAGGTTGTCATCGTCCACCAGCAGGCCATGGATCTGCGGCGCGCCCAGGCCCAGGGTCCGGTCGAGGGAAAAACCGCTGCCGCTGGGGCCATCGGCCAACGCGGCAGGCTCGCTGTCACCCAGCGGCGCAAAGCGGGCTGGCATCGGTTGCGAGCGTTCGGTACCGGTCAGGAAAGTGAGAGACATGGCGAGACTCCTCGATAGCTGTATATGCATACAGTAAACCAATCGAGAGCTCTCGCCAATGAATTCGCACGATGAGCGACGGGCGGAAACCCTGCCCGCCCCCCCTGGTGCATCAGCGCAGGAAGGCCACCACTTGCTCGGCGTCGAAGGGCCAGCCCAGCTCGGCGCCGGTATCCACCCGGCGCAGTACCGGGATGCGCAGGCCGTAGCTGTCGAACAGTTGCTGGCTGTCGGCGATATCCACCAGTTCGACCATCAGGCCGTGTTCCACCAGGGGCATCAGCTCGGCCTCGGCCAGTTCGCACAGGTGGCATCCAAGGGTGCCGAACAATTGGCATTCAGGGGGCATGACTGGGCAACCAAAAAAGAACAGGTGCCTATTCTAGGCCCGAGAGAAAAAGCCGTCGACCAAGCGCCCTCAGAGAATGAAACGGACCCGGCGACTGGCCATGATCAACAGCGGCGCAACGCCAAAGGCCAGCAGCAGGACCAGCCCGGCCATGCCGTTGCCATAGGCCATGCCCAGGGACAAGGCGCCGAAGATGAACCAGGGATGCACGTAATACACCGCCGAAGACAGCTTGGCCGCGAAGTTGCTCCGGGAGGCCCGGAAGTACACCTGGGGCAACAGGAACAGGGCCGGGGCAATAACCAGCAACGAGGCGAGGAAGTCGAAATTCTGCTCTACATCGGCGCGCAGGGCGAAGTTCAGCGCCGCCTCGGCCAGGATCAGCCCCAACCCCAGCACTAGCCAGCAGCACACCCCGCGCCGGCTGAGCCGCTCTGCCAAGCGATGCCGGGCACAAAGAAAGCCGATGGCCATGAACGGGAAGCCCATGAACAGGAAATTGCGCGCGGTGTAGTCGTTCTGATTGAAGTGCTGGAGAAAGCCGTTGGGCAGTTCGTAGTAGACCCGCGCGTACTGCAGGCCCAGACCGATGAGGAACGCCGTCAGGGCCAGGCCGATCAGCGCACTTGAACGCCAGCGACGCAGCACCAGCAGCATCGCTGCGCCGCCGAGCATGCCCACCAGGTACCAGAGGTGGAAATAGCCGATCAGCAGCTTCTTCACGACCCCCAGCACCCCGCCCAGGCTGGCGATCGTGCTCGGGTCGATGTACTGCGGGCTGTAGACCAGCATCCAGAACAGGTAGAGCAGAAGGCCGCGCTTGAACCACTGGGCGAAGGAGTGGCCGCTCTCCAGGGTCTGGAAGAGGTAGTAGCCGTTGATGATGAAGAACGTCGGCACCGCCACCCGGAACAGGCCGTTGCACAGCAAGTAGCCGACCCAGGTGTAATTGCCCCCCAGCAGCTTGCAGTGCAGCGCCACCACCATCACCGCCAGCAGGACTTTCAGCGCGTCGAGGTTTGCGTTGAGCACTTTCGGCATCGATGGCTACCCGAGTAAGCAGGAAGGACCGGACGACTACACCGGATCGTAGTGTTTGCGACGGGGGGCGGTACTGAACCGGCGCTTGCAGTAGGCCGTGGCACGATCGAGGATCGGCTTTTCATAAAAGTGATAGCCAACCCAGCCATAGCAGACCACCGCCGTCATCATCAGCACGATGAAGGCCAGGTTATCCACATAGCTCTCGGGCCAGGCGCCGATCACCTGCCAGGCCCGGCCGACGACCCCCAGCACCAGTAAGTGGGATAGATAGATGGTGTAGGACATATCACCGGTGGCTGTAAGAAACCCTGGCATACGGATCAGTTGCCGCCGCTCCAGCAAGGCCAGGGACAGGGTCAGGGTACCGAAGGTCAGGCCCACCGCGAGCATCCTCGGCAAGCCCTCGGTGAAGAACAGCTGGTAGGCGTAGATCAGCGGAAACCCCACCAGCAGAGCCGCCGCCAGCGCGACCCAGACCAGCGCCGTCGGCACCCTGGCGCTATGGGGTCCGTAGAAGAACAGCGCCAGGGCACTGCCGGCAATGAACTCCAGGGCGTAGGGATGGAGGATGATCTTCAGCGCCGGGGAATAGTCCTGCCAGTTCTGCAGCAGGTTGAACAGCACCAGCGCCACCGCCCACAGCAGCAGGATCAGCGGCAGGCGCTTTTCCTTGAAGAACAGGAACAGGGTGAACATCAGGTAGAACCACAGCTCGAACAGCAGCGACCAGGCCACCATCACCAGCAGCACCCGGTCATTGGGCAGCAGCAGGAAGGACATCCACAGGTTGGAGCCGCCGTGGGAGCTGTTCACCAGCGCCGGCTGCCACAGATACACCCCCAGGGTGATGAAGAAATACAGCCAGTAGGTGGGGTAAATCCGGGACAGGCGGTTGAACAGGAAGCGCTGGGTCTCGACGGTTTTCTGAAAGCGCCCACGACTGACGATGACCATCACGAAGCCGCTGATGACAAAGAACAGGTCGACCCCGAGCTGGAAGAAATTCAGCATGACCGGCAGCAGGATGTCACCGCCCGAATACTTGATTTCCACCGACATCATGTGGAACAGCACCACGCCCAACACCGCGGCGCCCCGCAACCCTTGCAGTGAATACAGACGCTCCATACACCTCTCCGACACCTCACTGGCAGGGTCCTGTGGATAACCCCGTCACCCGGGCACCGCCTTTATCGACAATTTCTGAGCATAGCGAAGGCTCATGAATATGAGACATTCTCGACAAACAATGACCTGAATCAGCGTCACTCTCTGCGGCCCGGGTAATCCTCGCGCCTTTTTTTGCCTCTAGGCTTTGCCTTGCCCGCCCCCTGTCCGGAGATGCCCGTTGTTTGCCAATCTGCTGATCATTCTTGCCTCCTCGCTGGTGGTGATTGCGTTGTTCCGGCGCCTGAGCCTGCCCCCGGTGCTGGGCTATCTGTCGGTGGGCCTGATGGTCGGCCCCACCGCACTGGACTGGGTCAACGACAGTGAGGACCTGCCCGACCTGGCGGAACTGGGGGTGGTATTCCTGCTGTTCTCCCTGGGCCTGGAGTTCTCCTTGTCGAAGATGCTTGCCCTGCGCCGCGTGGTGTTTGGCCTGGGCAGCCTGCAAGTGCTGTGCACCGGCTTGATCCTCGGGGTCCTCCTGGCCCTGTTCGGCATGCCCCTGACCGCAGCGCTGATGCTCGGTACCGGGCTGGCCCTGTCCTCCACCGCCATCGTCAGCAAGGAACTGACCAGCCTTGGCGAGATCTTCAGCAGCCACGGGCAGAACGCCATTGGCGTGCTGCTGTTCCAGGACGTGGTGGCGGTGCTGTTGCTGACCCTGGTGCCGGTCTTCGCCGGCAGCAGCGAGCACGCCTGGTACTGGGCCCTGCCGGCGACCCTGGGCAAGACCGTGGTGCTGTTCGTCGGCCTGCTGCTGGCCAGCCGCTGGCTGTTGCCGCGGCTGTTCCATGAAGTGGCCGCTTCGCACTCCGCCGAACTCTTTGTGCTGCTGGCCCTGGTGATCGTCCTGCTCACCGCCTGGCTCACCCACCTGCTGGGCCTGTCACCGGCCCTGGGGGCCTTCCTCGCCGGCATGCTGCTGGGGGAAAGCCATTACCGGCATCAGATCGAGGCCGACATCCGCCCGTTCCGCGACATTCTGCTGGGGCTGTTCTTCGTCAGCATCGGCATGCTCATCGACCTGCAACTGTTCATCGACCATGCCCTGCTGATCACCGGCCTGACCCTGGCCCTGCTGCTGATCAAGGGTTCGGTGGTGGCGACCCTGCTCAAGCTGCGCGGCAGCGATGGCGAAACCGCCTGGCGCAGCGGCCTGGCCCTGGCCCAGGGCGGTGAATTCTGCTTCGCCCTGATGGCGCAGATGCAGCTCAGCCAGATGATCCCGCCCGACATCAGCAGCCTGCTGCTGGCCGCCACGTTCTGCTCGATGCTGGTAACCCCGCTGTTGCTGCGAGCGGCGCCGGTCATCACCGCCCGCCTGCACCGCAAGCCCAACCAGGCCGCGCAACTGGAGGAAATCAGCGCGCAGAACGCCGAGCTGCAAGGCCATGTACTGATTTGCGGGTATGGCCGGGTCGGCCAGTCCATTGGCCGCTTCCTGCGCCACGAGCAACTGCGCTACATCGCCCTGGACGACGATCCGGTGCGGGTCCAGGAAGCGTCTGCGGGAGAAAGCTGCGTGCACTACGGCGACTGCCGGCGCGGCGACCTCCTGGCCGCAGTCGGCCTGGAACGGGCGCGGCTGCTGGTGATCGCAGTGGACAAGAGCGATATCGCGCTGACGGTGCTCAAGGCGGCGCGCCGCCTGGACCGCACGGTGCCGATCCTGGTGCGCACCCGCGATGACAGCCAGTTGGCGGAACTCAAGGCCGCCGGCGCCAACGAAGTGGTGCCCGAACTGCTGGAGTCGAGCCTGATGCTCGCCTCCCATGCCCTGATCATGCTCGGCCTGCCGGAGCAGCGAGTGCAGCGCACCGTGGATGAAGTGCGCCACAGCCGCTACCAACTGTTGCACGGCTTCTATCACGGCACCCAGAACAGCGCCCAGGACAACCGCGAACCGCCGGCGGTGCAGATGCACGCCGTCAGCCTCGACGCCGATGCCTACGCCTGCAACCGGCCATTGCAGGAGTTGGGCCTGGAGGCACTGGGCGTGGATATACGCGGGGTGCAACGCAATGGCAACGACCTGCCGCTGAACCCCAGCCCGCGCCTGCAAGCCGGCGACCGGGTGCTGGTGTCCGGCCCGCAGGCGGCCATCGAGGCTTGCGAAGCACGCCTGCAAGCCGGTTGAAGCCACCCAGACCAAACCCCGGGCGGCGAGCGCCCAGGGTCATCAATAGCAGGGGCGTCGTCTCAGTCCTGGCTCACCGCGCCGATCTTGTGCAGCGACAGGTCGGCGCCGTAGTACTCCTGTTCCTGGGTCAGGCGCAGCCCGCAGACCGCCTTGATCACCCCATACACGGCCAGGCCGCCCAGCAGCGCCACCGCCACCCCGAGGCCGGTGCCGATCAACTGGCTGACCAGGCTGACCCCACCCAGGCCGCCCAGGGCACTCTGGCCAAAGATCCCGCAGGCAATGCCGCCCCATACACCGCACAGGCCATGCAACGGCCAGACCCCGAGCACGTCGTCGATCTTCCATTGACTCTGCGCGGCGATGAAGCACCAGACGAACAGCGCTCCGGCAATGGCGCCGGTGATCAAGGCGCCCACCGGGTGCATCAGGTCCGAGCCGGCGCAGATCGCCACCAGCCCGGCCAGCGGGCCGTTATGCAGGAAGCCGGGGTCGTTGCGGCCGACGATCAGCGCCGCCACCGTACCGCCCACCATGGCCATCAGCGAGTTCACCGCCACCAGCCCGCTGACGCCCTGCAAGGTCTGGGCGCTCATGACGTTGAAGCCGAACCAGCCGACAATCAGGATCCACGACCCCAGGGCCAGGAACGGAATGCTCGACGGCGCGAACGCCACCAGCTTGCCGTCGCGGTAGCGGCCATTGCGCGGCCCCAGCAACAGCACCGCGGCCAGGGCCAGCCAGCCTCCCATGGCGTGCACCACCACCGAGCCGGCAAAGTCATGGAAGCCGGCACCAAAGCGCTGCTGCAACCAGGCCTGCACCCCGAAGTTGCCGTTCCACACCAGCCCTTCGAAAAACGGGTAGACAAAGGCCACGATCAGCACCGTGGCGCACAATTGCGGCACAAAACGCGCGCGCTCGGCGATGCCACCGGAGATAATCGCCGGGATCGCCGCGGCGAAGGTCAGCAGGAAGAAGAACTTCACCAGGCCGTAGCCGTGATCGGCACTGATCACCGCCGCCGGTTGCAGGAAGCTCACGCCGTAGGAGATCCAATAGCCTATAAAGAAATAGGCCAGGGTCGAGACGGCGAAGTCACTGAGGATCTTCGACAGCGCATTGACCTGGTTCTTCTGCCGGACGGTGCCGACTTCGAGGAAGGCAAAGCCGGCGTGCATGGCCAGGACCATGACCGCCCCGATCAGGATGAACAGGGTGTTGGAACCGTGGACCAGGGTGTCCACAGCGCTTTGCAGATTTTCCATGGAGTAGGCAGATCCGAAATCGGCCAGCCGTTCCCTGGCAGGGCGCCCCGCTCCTTGCACCAAGTTGGCTCCCGGGCGCGCCATTGCACGCATTCGGTGAACCGTTTTGGCGCGCCGGGGGCGGCACGACAAACCACGGGGTGAGGACTGACCTGAGGTTATGGTTTTCTTGGCCAGGGTTTACGCGGGCTACAGCGCGACCCTCGCTCGTTTTCGGCGCAGGCCCGGGGCCTGGCGCACCAGGACAAAGCAAAAGCTGTACCAGACAATTGCAGTGAACCTTCGCCCAGGGCTCACACTCATAGCTCACACAAGCAACTAACGGAGATGGAACCATGGCCAGCAAAACGGCAAAGACGGCTCAAGAAGTACTGATGGCGGATTTTCAGGCACTGGTCAGTGACACGGAGCGTCTGCTGGAACACACCGCGACCCTGGCCGGCGACCAGGCCGACGAGTTGCGCGAGCAGATCCACGACAGCCTGCTCAAGGCCCGGGAGACCCTGCAACTGACCGAAGACTCCCTGCGCCAGCGGGGCCAGGCAGCGGTCACCGCCGCCGAGGACTATGTGCAGAGCAACCCTTGGCAATCGGTGGGCATCGCTGCCGGCGTGGGCTTCCTGATCGGCCTCCTGGCGACGCGGCGCTGATATGGCTATCGGCGAATCCACTTCGTCCGGCAGCGGCCCGAGCGCGTCTTCGCGGCGCCTGGGGGCGGCAGTCCTGGGGCTGCTGCACAGCCATGTCGAGCTGTTCGGCATCGAGTTGCAGGAGCAGAAAGCACGCACCGTGAGCCTGCTGCTGTTCGCCGGGCTGGCCCTGGTGTTCGCCCTGCTGTTGCTGGTGGGGCTGTCGGCACTGGTGCTGATCCTGTTGTGGGACAGCTATCGCCTGGCTGGAATCATCGGCCTGTGCGTGTTTTATACCCTGGCGGCGATCTTCTGCGGATTGCGCCTCAAGGCAGCGATCTTCGATGAATCCTCACCTTTCCACGCCACCCTCGAAGAGTTGGCCAATGATCGGGAGCGTCTCCTGCCATGAAACTGCCTGAAGTCCCGCAGAACACTTCACGCCGGGAAATGCGCAAGGTACTGATCCGCCTGCGCATGGAAATGCACCGCCAGGAAATCCGCCACGAGTCCCAGCAACTGCTGCAACCCCTGCAACGGGTCCGCGGCCTGGGGCAGAGCTGGCAGGAAGGCTTGGGCATCAAGCACGCCCCGCTCTGGGGCGTGGCAGTGGTGACGCTACTGGGCTTCATCACCGGCAAGGGTGCCAAGAGCGGCGGTGCCGGCGGCCTCACACGCCTGGTTCGCCTGGGCACCACGCTGGTGCCGCTGATCAAGCTGGTGATGCAAGGCTCCTCGCGCAAATCCTGAGCGGCGCTATCTGGCTGCATTCTTGCTAAGCAACCCGGATCGGCCCCTTTACCCAGGGGCCGGTTCGTGGCCGCCTCCCCGTCAGCCACGGCCCTACTCCACCCAGACTCTTGTAAGGAGGCCCTGTGATCGACGGGCAACCGCTCGCCTGCTTCCAGCCCTTCATCGACACCGCCACCGGGCGTATCGCCGGGGTCGAAGCCCTGGGCCGCCTGCGCCAGGACAATGGCCCACTGGCGTCCGTGGGGCCGCTGTTCGCCGATCCTCGAACCCCCTCCAGCGCCCTGCGCCGCCTTGACCGGCTGATCCGCGACGACGCCCTGCGGCGCCTGCACGAGGCACCCGCGGACTGGTTCCTGAGCCTGAACATTTCCCCCCGATGGATCAGCCGCCTGCGCCCCGGGCAGCCCTTGCCCAGCCTCAAGCAATTGCAGCAGAACCGCGTAGACCCGCGGCGCATCGTGTTCGAGATCACTGAACTGGGGGGCAACAGCCAACGCCTCAGCGAAGTGGTGGCGCGCTACCGCCAGGCCGGGGCACGGATCGCCATCGACGACTTCGGCGCCGGCTACTCGCAACTGGACCGGGTGCTGGCCCTGCAACCGGACATCCTCAAGCTCGACATGCGCCTGTTCCAGGCCGCGGCCCGGGGTGGCCCCAGCAGCGACGTGGTCAAGGCCCTGGCGCAGATGGCGGAGAAGACCGGCTGCTGGATCATCGCCGAAGGTGTGGAAACCGAAGCCGAACTGGATTTCGCCCTGGAGTGCGGCTCGCGCTATGTACAGGGCTTCCTGTTTGCCCAGGCCGAGCAACAGTTTTACCCCAGCGATGCCTTCGTCCAGCCCTTCGCCCGCCTGCGCGAGCGCTACGTGCGGCACAAGCTGGCCGAACGCAACCGGCTGATGCGCATGCGCCTGCAACTGGCCGAGCTGATGAACCTGCTGCAGGCCTGGGCCCAGGCCCAGGCGCCCATCAGCCAACTGCCCCGGGTCGAGGCCTTTCCCTGGCTACTGCGTTTCTATCAGTGCGACCGCCATGGCACCCAACTGACCCCGAACCTGGAATGGCGCCACAACAGCTGGCAGGCCGACAGCAGCTACGTTGGCCACAACTGGTCCTGGCGCCCGTACTTCTATCACCTGCTGGCCGAAGGCTGGGAGGAGCGACGCCTGACCCTGTCCAACACCTACCGCGACGCCACCAGCAACCAGTATTGCCTGACCGCCGGGCAGTTTTTCGACAACGGCCAGCGCCTGCTGCTGATCGACATCGACGCGGCCGGCCTGTAACCCCGTCCCGTTTGCCGGCGAACGCAGCGCCACGATGGATGCACGAACTGCGGGCCCTTTCGCCGGCAAGCCGGCTCCTACAGGTGGGCCGCAGGCCAGGTCATTTCCGTGCAGGAGCTGGCTTGCCAGCGAAGGCGTCGACACAAGCGCAGACCATGCGCCTCTTGCGGCCACGCCCGAGAAACCGGAAGCTCTGCCCTTCAGTTTTTTTCGGAGAGACCCGCCTTGGATTGGCAGACCCTGCTCAACCGCGAACGCCTCGGAAAGCCAGTGCACAGCCCGGAAGAACTCGGCCGTAGCCCTTTCCACAAAGACCACGACCGCATCATCTTCTCCGGTGCCTTCCGCCGCCTGGGGCGCAAGACCCAGGTGCACCCGGTGTCCAGCAACGACCATATCCACACCCGCCTGACCCACTCCCTGGAAGTCAGCTGTGTCGGTCGTTCCCTGGGCATGCGCGTCGGCGAGACCCTGCGCAGCGCCCTGCCCAACTGGTGTGAACCCAGCGACCTGGGGATGGTGGTGCAATCGGCCTGCCTGGCCCACGACATCGGCAACCCGCCCTTCGGCCACTCCGGGGAAGACGCCATCCGCCACTGGTTCCAGCAAGCCGCCGGGCGGGGCTGGCTGGATGCGATGAGCGAGGCCGAACGCCAGGACTTCCTCAACTTCGAAGGCAACGCCCAGGGCTTCCGGGTGCTCACCCAGCTCGAATACCACCAGTTCGATGGCGGCACCCGGCTCACCTACGCCACCCTCGGCACCTACCTCAAGTACCCCTGGACCGCGCGCCATGCCGACTCCCTGGGCTACAAGAAGCACAAGTTCGGCTGCTACCAGAGCGAGCTGCCGCTGCTGGAACAGATCGCCCACAAGCTGGGCCTGCCCCAGCTGGAAGACCAGCGCTGGGCCCGGCACCCGCTGGTGTACCTGATGGAAGCGGCGGACGACATCTGCTATGCCCTGATCGACCTTGAGGACGGCCTGGAGATGGACCTGCTGGAGTACGCCGAAGTCGAGGCGCTGCTACTCGGCCTGGTGGGCGACGACCTGCCGGAAACCTATCGCCAGCTGGGCCCCAGCGATTCGCGCCGGCGACGCCTGGCGATCCTGCGGGGCAAGGCCATCGAGCACCTGACCAACGCCGCCGCCAGGGCCTTTGTCGAACAGCAGGACGCCCTGCTGGCCGGCACCCTGCACGGCGACCTGGTGGAGCACATGCATGGTCCGGCCAAGCGTTGCGTACTCAATGCCAAGGATGTGGCGCGACGCAAGATCTTCCAGGACAAGCGCAAGACCCTGCACGAGATCGGCGCCTACACCACCCTGGAGATCCTGCTGAACTCCTTCTGCGGCGCGGCACTGGAACAGCACGGCGGCAAGACCCCCTCGTTCAAGAACCGGCGGATCCTCGATCTGCTGGGCAATAACGCGCCGGACCCGAACTGGCCGTTGCATACCTCGTTCCTGCGCATGATCGATTTCATCGCCGGCATGACCGACAGCTATGCCAGTGAGATGGCCCGGGAAATGACCGGGCGCTCCAGCCCGCAATAACCGTCATTCATCAAGTGCCCGGCCACTGTGCCAGGCACTTGATATGACCTGCGACATCCAATCTGCAACTAAGGGAATCCCCTAGCCAGAGTATCGCTATATAGTTTTCTATACGTCGATAATTTCACCGGCGACACCACCAGAAACTATGGGTGCAGTGCAGAATTCTTACCACCAAGACATCTAAGGAGATCCCCTAGCAACAACAGCCCGATTAGACAAGAACATCAATAGAGCAACTACTCAAACAGAAAGAGCAAGTAGCCGAAGACACTTGGCGCTCGCAAGTTGATATACGAACTGACGATTACAGAATTAAACATCCAGTTAGCCATTCAACCAAACATCCTACGTTTGAATAATTCACCCGAGCGCCACACCCCTTGCCAATCAGGGCTGACAAGCAAATTTCGTTAGCCTTCTATGTATTTACAATTTACGTACAAATAGCCTTTTGGGTTTCGGATAGTCTCGATTTCACAGGCTATTCCCCCCCGCTGACCCCCCCCGGAAAAATTAATTTTGCACTGCGCTGTAACGTTTCCACTGCAACTCACTCAACCCTTTTGTCATACCTGAATTTGCACTAACCCATCCGGCACTTACTCAGGAACTGTCACTTCCGAGCACTTGAGCACTGAACCTCAGATATAGATATCGAAGGTATTTAGCGTTCACAGGGCAGAACTAAAAGCGACGCCACTAGTTGAGCCTCATACCCGGCTTTCCGAGTGTCTGTCACTTCGTCTTATTACAGTAAGGATGCCAAGTGCCCTATTCATTACGCACTGACCGCTCCCTTCTCCCCCACACCAGCACTTGGTGCCTGGGACTGCTGCTGGGCCTGACGTACCTGACGCCGGCCCTGGCCGATAACCTGCAACCGGGCCAGGAAGCCCTGCGCCTGCAGCAACAACAGCAACGGGACCTGCAACAACTGCAACTGGAACAGCGCCAGCGGCAGATGCAGCGCGGCAGTTTCAGCAGCACCCCGGCGGCCCCCAGCCAACCTGCGCAGACTGCCAGCGACGAGCGCTGCTGGCCCCTGAGCGGCACCCGCATCGGCGGCGTCAGCCTGTTCGACAAGGCCCGGCTCAATGACTACATCAAGCCGTATGTCGCGCCGTGCATGGGGGCCAACCAGATCAACCAGCTGCTGGCGGCCATCACTCGCCTCTATGTAGAGGCCGGCTACATCGCCAGCCGCCCTTACCTGGCCAGCACTCCGGCGGCCGGGCACAGCCTGGATATCCTGGTAGAGGAAGGCTACGTCGAAGCCATCGAACTGGCCGACCAGAGCCTGCCGGTGTCCCTGCGCGGTGCTTTCCCGGGCATGCTCGGCAAGCCCCTGTACCTGCGGGACCTGGAGCAGGGCCTGGATCAACTGAACCGCCTGCGCTCCCTGGACCTGACCGCCGACATCGCCCCCGGCAGCCAGCCCGGGGCCTCGCGGATCATCCTGCGCTCGCGCAGCAGCGCCGCACGCTGGGGCCTGGGCCTGGGGGTGGACAACCTGGGCAGCGCCGGCACCGGGCGTGACCGGCAGTCGATCAACCTCAACCTCGACAGCCCGTTGCAGATCAACGATGCGCTGAACCTGAACTACAGCGACACCCTCAACCACGGCCCGCGCTACAGCCGCAGCAGCAGCCTGTTCTACTCGGTGCCCTACGGCTACTGGACCTACAGCCTGTTCGCCAGCCATGCCGAATACCGCGCGCCGCTCAAGCTGCCCCGCACCACCTTGTACAACAGCGGGCGTACCGACATGGTCAGCGGCCGCGCCGACCGGGTGCTGTGGCGCGACCAGAGCCACCAGCTCAGCGCCAACCTGCAACTGGCCTACAAGGACGTGGACAGCTACCTGCAGAAGGCCCACCTGCAGATCCAGAGCCCGACCCTGACCGTGGCCGAAGCCGGGCTCAACCTGTTCTGGCTCGACAGCGCAGTGTGGAACCTGGATGTCAATTACGCCCAGGGCCTGACCTGGTTCGGCGCCGACCGCGACTCGCAGCAGGTACAGCGCAACCTGCCCCAGGCGCAGTTCCGCAAGTACCGCGCCGGCCTCAGCCAGTGGCGCAACGGCCAGCTGGGCACCCAGCGCTGGCAGTGGCAGAGCCAGCTCTCGGCGCAGTACAGCCCGGACCCGCTGCCGGCCATCGAACAACTGCTGGGCACCGACGATTCGGCGGTGCGCGGCTATCGCATCAACAGTGCTTCCGGCGCCATTGGCGCGGTATGGCGCAACACCCTGCGCCTGCCGCTCGACAACGACCTGCCGGTCAAGATCACCCCGCGCCTGGGCCTGGACAACGGCTGGATCAAGGCCGAGCACGGCGCCCGGAGCCGGCAGCTGAGCGGTGCCAGCTTGGGGCTCAACCTGAGCTGGAAAAAACTCCAGGTCGACCTGGACTACCAACGCAGCCTCAACACCCCAGAAGGTTTCCGAACGGAGCCGGAAGTCTGGCTGGCCAGGTTCAGCCTGCAGATTTGACCCGACCGCCGATTAGCCTGAATCAACCGACGAACCTGAGCATCACGCGCCGTTGCCCCCTTAGAAAGCAACGCCCGGCTCACCCCACTCAGAACGAGGTTCTCATGCCTGACAACACTCACAGGTTCCACCTTTCGCCCCAGGGCACATTGCGCTGGACCATCGCCGGCCTGCTGCTGGTCTCCCATCTGCCCCTGGCCCTGGCCGGCGGGATCACCGTGGCCGAGGGGCCCGGCGGCATCCCCCAGCTGCAAAACCAGGGTGGCGTACCCATCGTCAACATCGTCGCGCCCAATGCCGGCGGCCTGTCCCACAACCAGTTCCTGGACTACAACGTCGGGCAACAGGGCGTGGTACTGAACAACGCCTTGCAGGCCGGGCAGTCGCAACTGGCCGGGCAATTGGCGGCCAACCAGCAGTTCCACGGCCAGGCGGCCAGCGTGATCCTCAACGAAGTGATCAGCCGCAATGCCTCGCAACTCAATGGTGCCCAGGAGATCTTCGGCCGCGCCGCCGACTTCGTGCTGGCCAACCCCAATGGCATCTCGGTCAATGGCGGCAGCTTCATCAACACCCCCAATGCCAGCCTGGTGGTGGGCCGCCCGGAACTCCAGGACGGCAAGCTGCAAGGGCTCAACACCCAGGATGCCCACGGCCAGTTGGCTATCCAGGGCGGTGGCCTGCGCAACGCCGAGGGTTCGATCAATCTGATCGCCCCGCGCATCGACAGCCAGGGCGCCCTCAAGGCCCGGGACCAGTTGAATGTCACCGTCGGTCGCAACCAGCTGGACTACCCCAGCGGCCAGGTGCGTAACGTCGACCCGGCAAGCCGCACCCAGGAGCAGCGCATCGACGCCAGCCTGTTCGGTGCCATGCAGGCCGGGCGGATCAATATCGTCAGCACCGCCGAAGGTGCCGGGGTGCGTGTCGGCGCCGTCCAGGTGGACGGCCGCGACGGGGTCAAGCTGAGTTCCGCCGGTGACCTGGACATCCGTGGCCAGGCCGTGGACAACAGCCTCGACGCGATCCGTGCCGGGGTCAGCAGCCAGGGCGACATCGAGCTGCACGGGGCCAAGGACCTGACCCTGGCCGCCACCGATGTCAGTGGCCGCAACGTCAAGCTCGACGCCGGGCGCAACCTGACCCTGAGCAGCATCGAAAGCCGCAAGCTCCAGGAAAAACGCCAGCAATGGGAAAACAGCACCATCGGCATCACCTGGGAAACCTACGACAGTACCCACACCGACAGCGACAGCCGCCAGCACGGTAACAAGGTCGTCGCCCGGCAGGATGCCGAGCTGAATTCCGGCGCCACCACCCAGATCCAGGGCAGCAGCGTCGAGGCCGGCAATCGCCTGAGCGCCCAAAGCGGCGGCGACCTGCGCCTGACCGCTGCCACCGAGACCCACACCCAGCGTGACCAGGGCCAGCATCGCAAGCACCTGTGGAAGGAAAACTGGGACAACGCCAGCAGCGAGCAGCGCACCGTCACCAGCCAGCTCAAGAGCGGCAAGCAGCTGGAACTGACCAGCCAGCAGACACTGCAACTGCAGGGCGCCGAGCTGCACAGCCAGGGCGACATCCTGCTGAGCGCCAAGGACGTCGACATCACCAGCGCCAGCCGCCAGCAGAGCCAGAGCAACCAGCGCTACTCCGGCGACCTGGTGGGCGGTGGCTTCTTCGGCAAGAACGCCGACGGCGACCAGGGCAAGACCCAGAACCAGGGCAGCAAGGTCAACGCCGACGGCAAGCTGATCGTGCGCGCCGACAGCGTACGCATCAGCGGCAGCCAGGCCCGCGGCGGCACCGAGGCCAGCGTCATCAGTGACAAGGGCGCGCTGACCATCGACGGCGTGCGGGACACGTCCCACAGCAATAACCACAGCAAGGACAGCAAGTTCTTCGGCATTGCCAAGGACGAGAGCCGCCAGCAGAACAAGGGCAGCACCACGGTCGGCAGCCAGTTGCGCTCGGACAGCAACCTCAAGTTGCAGAGCGCCGAGGACCTGACCGTCAGCGGCTCCCAGGTCGCCGCAGCAGGGGCACTGGACGCCAGCGCCAAGGGCACGATCAAGGTCGCGGCCGCCGAAGACACCCAGCACGACAGCAGCAGCACCCAGAAGCGCGGCTTCGACGCCTACGCCAAGGAAAATGCACCGGGCACCGGCCAATACCGGGCCGGGGTGCGCTACCAGGATCAGCAGCGCAACGACAGCAGCGACAGCACCCGGCAACAGGCCTCCAGCCTCACCGGCGGCACCCTGGCGGTCACTGCCGGCGAAGATCTCAAGGTGCAAGGCAGCGACCTTGCGGCCACGGCCGGCGATGCCAGCCTGAGCGGCAAGCATGTGCAGTTGCTGGCCGCGGACAACACAACCGAGAAGCACAGCGACAGCACCACCACCGGCGGCGGCTTCTATTACACCGGCGGCCTGGACCGGGCCGGCAACGGCGTGGAAGTGGCGCACAACAGCAGCCAGGACAGCAGCAGCAAGAGCACCGCGCAAACCAGCAACATCGGCGCCAGCGGCAACCTGACCATCAACGCCGGCAACCGCCTGACCACCGAAGGGGCCCAGGTCAAGGCTGGCGGTACCTTGCAGGTCAACGCCGGCGAGGTGGTGAACAAGGCCGCCCGCAACAGCGAAACCAGCCACCACCAGGACAACAACTGGGCAGTGGATGTCGGCGCCAACGTTGAATACAAGGGCGTCACCCGGCCGATCGAGAAGGCCATCCAGGGCGTGGCCCAACGCAAGTTCCATCAACCGGGAGTACTCGATGCCCTGGAACAGCCCAACGTCGGGCTGGACGTGGACGTCAGCCACCAGAACCGCCAGCTGGACAGCAGCAGCGGCACCGCGGTGGTCAGCCAGTTGAGCGGTGGCCAGGTCGAGGTCAAGGTCAAAGGCCAACTGCAGGACCAGGGCACCCAGTACCGTGCCACTGATGGCGCGATGAAAATCAGCGCCGACAGCCTGCTGGCCAGCGCCGCCAGCAACAGCACCAGCAGCAGCGAACAGGCCCTGGATGCCAAGGCCGGCGTGCGGGTCTACACCAATACCGGCGAGGACCTGAACATCCGCGGCAGCGGCGCCGGTGGCAGCAGTACCGTCACCAGCAGCAAGGACCAGGCCCAGGTCGGCAGCTACAACGCCAGCCAGGGCGTGGACATCCAGCTGGCCGGCGACGGGCGCTTCGAAGGCAGCCAGTTCAATGGCGGCCAGGGTGGCGTGACGCTCAAGAGCGGCGGTGAACTGGCGCTGAACCAGGCCAATGACCGCCAGAGCAGCAGCAACTCCAGCCTGCGTGGCGACGCCTCGCTGACCCTGGGCACCACCCCGGGCAGCAACGGCAGCAACCTCAACCTGGGTGCCGGTGTCCAGCTGGACCACAAGAGCCTGGAGCAGCAGGACAGCCAGGCGCGGGTTGCCAGCATCCAGGGCCAGGGCCCGGTGCAGCTCGACAGCGGCGCCAACCTGACGCTGCAAGGCACGCAGATCGGCAACGCGGCACGGCCTACCGGCGATATCCGCCTGGGCGCTGGCGGCAAGCTGGACCTGCAAGCCGCCGTGGACACCCACACCAGCCAGGGCAGCAACCTGGGTGGCGGGCTCACCGCCGGTGCCAGTAAAACCAGCAGCGAGCAAAGCAGCGGCAAGAGCGCCAACCTCAGCGCCAACTTCAACATTGGCCGGGTCTCTGAAAACGACCAGAGCCAGCGCGGCGCGCAACTCTACAGCCAGGGCCAGGTCCTGCTGGGCAGCGCCGCCACCGGCGACGACGCGATTCACTTGCAGGGCACCCGGATCGATGCCGGCAAGGTCGTCCTGGATGCGGCCCAGGGCGGCATCTTCCAGGAGTCGGCGCACTCTACCCAGGCCCATGACAACTGGGGCCTGACCCTGGGCGCCGGTGGCAGCATGGGCAAGACCACCCTGGCCGATGCCAGCGAGCACGACTCGCCGAAAATCGACCGCGGGATCAACGCCCGGGCCAAGATCGACGTCGACCAGCGCCAGAGCACCACCCAGCACAACAGCCTGATCAAGGCCGACCAGGTGGTCCTCAACAGCGCCGGCAACGTGCATCTGGCCGGGGCCAACATCGACGCGCAACGGGTCGACGGAGCCATCGGTGGCCGCCTCGACATCGAAAGCCGCCAGGACCGCCTGCGCAGCACCCAGGTCAATATCGACGCCAAGCTGGAGGTGGCGAAGAACCAGCCCGGGCTGGTGGACAAGCTGGCCAAGCCGGCCGGCCCGCTCAAGGACGACCTGAAGGCCAAGGCCGAGAAAGGCTTCGACAAGCACCGCGAAAAACTGGAGAACGCCGTGGACAAGGGCGTCGACAAACTCGGCTCGGCCAAGGACAGCGTGGTCGCCCAGGCCAGCAACGCCAAGGAGCGCCTGGGCGAGAAGCTCAGCCGCAGCGGCAGCTACGACGTCAACCCCGAGCCCCGTGGCGCCTTTGGCAACGGTGTGGACAAGGCCAAGAGCTACCTGGCCGACAAGGCCGACGCCGTGGGCAATGGCTTCTCCAGCCTCAAGGAACGTTTCTGGCCGAAAACCAGCGACAGCTACTCGGTCAGCGAGAAGAATACCACCGGCAGCAAGGTGGCCAACACCGCTGAAGGCGTACTGTTCGGCGACAAGAGCGGCAACACCTCCTACACCCCGACCTTGAACCTGGGCTTCAGCCATGCTGGCAAGGACAGTGTGGAGCAGGCCTCGGGCATCCGTGGTCAGCAAGGGGTGAACCTGCGGGTCAGCGGCGAAACCACGCTCACCGGTGCACGCATCGGTGCCAGCGAGGGTCGGGTCGACCTGGGGGGCTCCAAGGTCACCAGCAACGCCCTGGCCGGCTCGGACTACCGCGTCGACACCGGGCTCAACCTGTCCAAGTCACCGGTCAACCTGGCCCTGGGCGCCGGTAGCGAGCTGACCCGCAAACAGGACGAGGCCACCAGCAAGGACCAGGTGTTCAACCTCGGCCCGCTGCGTGTCGGCGGCCACAGCAACAGCCAGCTGCTGCAAGCCGGTATCGATCAGAAAACGCCATGAGGTCATGGCCGCCCTCCTTCCTGGGAGGGCGGCCTGGGTGCCCCACCCTGTTGAACTTCCATTAGATGCCACCCGCCTGTAATCCCTCCCCTTATTCTGTGTAAGGCGCTTCCGAGATTGCGTCTAACCGCACTTTCGCCACTTTTCCCCTCCACCAGCTGGGCTAACGTTCGGGCTTTCCATTGGTCGGCTGGAGGCCTGTATGGGCTCGGTACTAATCATTGATGATCATCCCGTGGTGCGCATGGCCATTCGCATCCTGCTGGAGCACGAGGGGTATTCGATCGTTGGTGAAACCGATAACGGCGTCGATGCACTGCAAATGGTCCGTGATTGCGAACCGGACCTGGTCATCCTCGATATCTGCATTCCCAAGCTGGACGGGCTGGAGCTGCTGGAGCGCCTCGGCAACATGCCGAAGCCCTCGCGGATCCTGGTCCTGACCGCCCAGTCCGCTGCCCTGTTCGCCAACCGCTGCATGCGCGCCGGGGCTTGCGGCTACGTCTGCAAACAGGAGGACATGAGCGAGCTGCTCAGCGCCATCAAGGCAATCTGCAGCGGCTACAACTACTTCCCCAGCCAGGCCCTGCAGGTTGACCGCATCACTTTTGGCTCGCCACTGGAGTTGGCGCAGTTCAACTCACTCAATGACCGGGAATTGATGGTCCTGCAGCTGTTCGCCATGGGCCAGACCAACAAGGAAATTGCCGCCGGCATGTTTCTCAGCAACAAGACCGTCAGCACCTACAAGAAACGCATCATGCAGAAACTGGCGACCACCTCGATGAGTGAACTGGTGGACATGGCCAAGCGTAACGCATTGATATGAACCGCCAGCCAGCCCCTTCCCCGATGTGCCGGGTACCCTGGCCATGACCCCGGCCCTGCTGCCGATGGGCGTCGCTGCCCTGCTGTTGCTGTCGATGGCGGCCGGGCTGGGCCTGGCCTGCCTGTACCGGCAACTGCGCCAACACCGGCAACAGGTCCAGGCGCTGCAACAGACGGTGGCAACCCTGGGCACCAGCCTGCAGCAGGCCGAGCGGGCCAACCGCCTGAAAGGCCAGTTCCTCGGCCACCTTGGCCATGAGATCCGCACACCACTGAACGCCTTCATCGGCCTCCTGGAACTGGTGCTGCAACGCACCGAGGACGGCTCAGCCAACCGTGGTTCCCTGGAGCTGGCCCTGGGTGCCGCCAGTGACCTGCGGGAGCTGCTCGGCGACCTGCTGGACATCAGCCGGATCGAGTCCGGGCAACTTCAACTGAACCCGGCCTGGACCTGCCTGAGCCACAGCGCCGAGGCAGTGCTGGGGGTGTTCCAGGCCCTGGCCCGGCAGAAGAACCTGGACCTGAGCCTGGAGTTCCAGGCCCCATCCCCCGAACCCCAGGTACTGGTAGATGGCCTGCGTTTCAAGCAGATCCTGACCAACCTGTTGAGCAATGCCCTCAAGTTCACCCGACAGGGCAAGGTGCAGGTCAAGCTGCAATTGCTGCCGGCGGCGCGCCCCGGGCACTTCGACCTGCTGCTGCGGGTGCTGGACACCGGCATCGGCATTCCCCCACAGGAGCGCCAGCGCCTGTTGCAGCCCTTCGCCCAGGTGGAACCGACCAGCCAGTCGCCACGGGACAGCAGTGGCCTCGGCCTGCCCATCAGCCATCAGCTTTGCCTGCAGATGGGGGGCAGCCTGAGCCTGCACGGCCGCACGGGCCCCGGATGCGAAGTGCAGGTCAGGCTGACCTTGCCCGGCCGCACGGCCGTCGCCCCCAGGCCCGTCGCCGCCACGCCGGCTGCTGCCCAACTGCCGCTGGATGTGCTGCTGGCAGACGATCACCCTGCCAGCCTGACCTTGCTGCAAGGGCAACTGGAGCACCTCGGGCACCGGGTCACCTGCGCCGGGAACGGGTTGCAGGCCTATCAGCTATGGCACGAGGGCGACTTCGACCTGCTGATCGTCGACTGCAACATGCCCTTGATGAATGGCTACCAACTGGCCGAGGCCATACGCCGCAGCGAAGGCTCCGGGCCGGCGGTCAACCTGATCGGCTGCAGCGCCAGCAACGACCCGCAGACGCATCAGCGTGGCCTGGATGCCGGCATGCACGATTGCCTGTGCAAGCCCTTGGGGCTGGAGTTGCTGGGCTCACGCCTGGCGACGCTGCACCCCCGGCCAAGGCCTGACAGTTTCAGCATCGAGGCCTTGTTCACCCTGACCCATGGCAAGCCGCAGTTTGTCCGGAGCATGCTGGAAAAACTGTCGCAGTGTTGCCGTGAGGATCGCCACCTGCTGGGGAGGATCCCGCCCGACGATTTCACCGCCCTGCTGGAGCTGGCCCACAAGATCAGGGGCTCGGCGCTGATGGTCCGGGCCACCCCCTTGCAGAACTGCTGTGAAGACCTGGAGCGGGCTTGCCTGGAACGGGCCGGGGCTACCGTCATCAGCACCGCTGTGCGCGCCCTGGACCTGGCCCTGATACGCCTTGCCCAATCCCTGCACCGACACCTCGAAGGCCAGGCTCGATCGCAACCTGCGCTGCCCCGCGAAGCAACCCGGCCTGCCTCTTGCCAGGAAAATAGCAAAAGGCCAGTATTGCCTCGCCGTCAGCCACACCCATGAAACCCGTAGCGACGGTTTCCTCGACACCCTCGGCCCCCGGTAAAGCCAAGGCAGGCAATGCCAGCCTTAACTATGCTTGGGTCCTGAGCCATGCCTCGTGTGCCTTTGGAGTGAATTGGAATGCTGAGCACCCCTGCCTTAGCACAACGCCGCTTTCCTCTGCATATCCATATCAGTGCAATGTTCACCTTGCTGTTGCTCCTGACGGGTGTGGTGCTGGGCCTCTACAACTACCAGCAGACCACGCGACTGATCCTCGACAGCAGTGAAAAGCTTTTCCAGCGCATCGAGCTGGATGTACGCAGCGACGTCAAGGCCACCTACGATCCCATGCGCCATCTGCTCAGCCTGCTGGCGGGCTCGCCGGCGGCCCAGGCGGCGAACCTGGAAGACCGGCTGACCCTGCTGCGGCCTTTCAGCCAGGCCCTGCTGGACAACCCGGACCTGGCTTCGCTGTACCTGGGCTACGCCAATGGCGATTTCTTCATGGTGCGGCCACTGCGCAATCCGCAGATCCGCGAAAGGCGCCAGGCCCCGCAGAACAGCGCCTACGAGGTGTGGAGCATCGAACGCGACTCGCGCACCGGCCAAGTCCATTCCCAATCGCTGTTCTATGACCCCGCGCTGGTATTGATCGACCGCCTGGAGCACCCCGACGAGCGCTACGACCCACGTAACCGCGACTGGTTCTCCAGCGCCCGGGGCGACGCCGACCAGATCACTACCCGCCCCTATGTGTTCTTTTCCACCCAGAACGTCGGCACCACCCTGGCCCGGCACAGCGGCAAGATGGCCGTGATCGCCGCCGACCTGACCCTGGAACAGCTGTCCTCGACCCTTGCCAAGCACCGCGTCACACCCTCCACCGAGGTTGCCCTGCTGGATGACCAGGGCAACGTCGTGGCCTACCCGGACAGCCAGAAGCTGCTGCCGGAACAACGCAGTGCGCGGCTGGTCAAGGCGAACGACCTGAGCCCGGCGCTCGCTGCCCTGATGCGTGGCCAGACCGAAGGCGGCCATCTGCAGGCCCAGGGGCGCAGCTGGATTGTCGCCAGCGGCCATATCGCCGAGGGTGGCCCCGGCGGCTTGCAGTTGGCGCTGCTGGTGCCCGAGGACGAACTTCTGGCCGACGCCTATCGCCTGCGCTGGCAAGGCGCGCTGATCACCCTCACCACCCTGCTGCTGTGCCTACCCCTTGGTTGGCTGATCTCCCGGGTCCTGGTACGGCCGCTACACGCCCTAGTGCAGGAGGCCGACGCGATCCGCAGTTTCGATTTCGACTATCCGGTTTCCCGGCGTTCACCGGTGCTGGAGGTTGATCAACTGAGCATCTCGATGGCGCGGATGAAAGACACCCTGGCGAGCTTTTTCGAGATCAACGCCAGCCTGTCCGCCGAAACCCGTTTCGACCCGCTGCTGCAACGGGTGCTGTTCGAGACCGTAAAGATCGCCCAGGCCCAGGCCGGCCTGATCTACCTCTGTGAAAGCAAGGGCACGCGCCTGGAGCCCCATGGGCTGATCATCGATGGCCAGCCCCAGGACATGACGCAGTTCCCCATTGGCTCCCGGGAACTGGCGGACAGCCGGACTCCCGAGTGGCTGAGCCAACTGACCCACAACGACAGCGTGGTCACCACCCTGGGATTCGATCAGGCCGCAGACCTGCAGAGCGTGTTGCTGGCCCTCGACAGCCCCAGTGCGCACCTGGTGGGCATCCGCCTGCGCAACCGGCACAACGAAACCATAGGCATGCTCCTGCTGTTCCTGGTGGACAGCGGCGCCGAGGCCGACCTGGACAAACTCAGCCCGGACCGCATCGCCTTTATCCAGGCCGTGTCCGCCACCGCCGCCCTGTGCATCGAGAGCCAGCGCCTGCAGAACAAGCAGAAACAGTTGCTGGATGCCTTTATCCAGTTGCTGGCCGGGGCCATCGACGCCAAGAGCCCCTACACCGGCGGCCACTGCCAGCGGGTACCGGCCTTGACCCTGATGCTGGCCGAGGCGGCCGCCGCCAGCCAGGACCCGCGATTCGCTGCCTACCAGCCCGGCGAGGACGAGTGGGAAGCCTTGCACATCGCCGCCTGGCTGCACGACTGCGGCAAGGTCACCACCCCGGAATACGTGGTGGACAAAGCCACCAAGCTGGAAACCCTGAACAACCGCATCCACGAAATCCGCACCCGCTTCGAGGTGCTCAAGCGCGACGCCTGGATCGACTACTGGCGCGCCCTGGCCCTGGGCGGCGACGAACAGCCTCTTGCCGCCGAGCGCGAGGCCCGGCTGCTGGCCCTGGACGATGACTTCGCCTTTGTCGCCCGCTGCAACATGGGCACCGAATTCATGGCCGAGGCCGATCAGCAGCGCCTGCAGCGCATCGCCCAGCGCACCTGGAGCCGGACCCTGGACGATCGCCTGGGGGTTTCCTGGGAGGAGAACCAGCGCCAGGAACGCACCCCGGCGCCGAGCCTGCCGGTGCTGGAACCGCTACTGGCGGACAAGCCCGAACACCTGCTGGAGCGCAGCGCCACGGAAGTCATGGCGGCGGACAACCCCTGGGGCTTCAAACTGCAGGTGCCCAGCCACAAGTACAACCGTGGTGAGCTGTACAACCTGAGCATTGCCCGGGGCACACTGACGGCCGAAGAACGCTATGTGATCAACCACCACATCGTGCAGACCATCATCATGCTCGAGCACCTGCCCTTCCCCAGCCACTTGCAGAACGTGGCGGAGATCGCCGGCGGCCACCACGAGAAGATGGACGGCACCGGCTACCCCAAGCAGCTCAAGCGCGAACAGATGAGCCTGCCCGCGCGAATGATGGCCATCGCCGACATCTTCGAGGCCCTGACGGCGGCAGACCGCCCCTACAAAAGGGGCAAGACCCTGAGCGAGGCGCTGAACATCATGGCCATGATGTGCCGCGATGCCCATATCGATCCCGAGCTGTTCGAGCTGTTCATCCAGCAGCGGATCTACCAGCGCTACGCGGAGCGTTTCCTGACGCCGCAACAGGTCGACCCGGTGGACCAGGATTCACTGCTCAAGAAGGCGGGCTTGAGCACCTGAGGGCTTCAGCAGTCGCTCAGGCGCAGAAAGATCGCCGCCAGTTGCTCGATTCCCGCCTGGTCGGCAACACCGAAGCGCGCCAGCTTCGGGCTGTCCAGGTCGAGCACGCCGATCAACCGGCCGTCCTTGACCAGCGGCACCACCAGCTCGCTGTTGGAGGCGCTGTCACAGGCAATGTGCCCGGCAAAGGCGTGCACATCTTCCACCCGCTGGGTCTGCAGAGTCGCCGCCGCGGTACCGCAGACGCCACGGCCAAACGGAATCCGCACGCAGGCGATCTGCCCCTGGAACGGCCCGAGCACCAGCTCCTGGTTGCGGTTGAGGTAGAACCCCGCCCAGTTCAGGTCCTCCAGCTGGCTATAGAGGAAGGCTGAGAACTGCGCGGCGTTGGCGATGAAATCACGCTCATCGGCCAGCAGCGACTCCAACTGCGCGCACAGCAGCCCGTAACCGTCCAGGCCTTGGCCGGCGCTTTGCAAATCGATCATGCTTTTTGCTCCAACAACTGCAGGCCCACCCAATAGCGGGCAAATTGATAGGCACAACGGCCATTGCGGTTGCCCCGGCCGGTGGCCCAGCGTACCGCGAGGATGTCCAGTTCTTCGTCACGCTGCCAGTCGAGGCCGGCCTTGCGCGCCAGTTCGCCGATCCAGTGCTCCACCACGTTGAGGAAGTGCTCCTGGGTGAAGGGATAGAACGACAGCCACAGGCCGAAACGGTCCGACAGGGCGATCTTGTCTTCCACGGCTTCACTGGGATGCAGCTCGCCGTCGACGCGCTTCCAGTTCTCGTTGTCGCTTTCCTTTTCCGGCACCAGGTGCCGGCGGTTCGAGGTGGCGTACAGCAGCACGTTCTCCGGGGCCTGCTCCAGGGAGCCGTCGAGCACGCTCTTGAGCACCCGGTAATCGCCCTCGCCGGCCTCGAACGACAGGTCATCGCAGAACAGCACGAAACGCTGGGGCAGCTTGACCAGCTGTTCCACCACCCGCGGCAGGTCCGCCAGGTGGTCACGCTCGATCTCGATCAGCCGCAGGCCGCCCTTGGCGTGCTCGGCCAGCAGGGCCCGTACCAGGGAAGACTTGCCAGTGCCACGCGAGCCCCAGAGCAGGGCATGGTTGGCTGGCAGGCCGTCGAGGAACTGCTGGGTGTTGCGCGCCAGTTGCTCACGCTGCTTGTCGACCCCGATCAGGTCGCTCAGGCGCATGTCCAGGCTAACTTCCAGCGGCAGCAGGAAACCGCTGCGCCCTTCACGCTGCCAGCGGGCCGCCAGGCACTGATTCCAGTCGATGGGCTGGCGCAGGGTGGGCAACAAGGGTTCAATCCGCGCCAGAACCGCATCGGCACGTTCAAGAAATGCATTCAATCGAGCATCCACGACTTTTCCTCAGGCACGTTCAAGGTAATGATGCGGCACACAGAGCAAACGCAATCCCGATCAAGGGGTCTATCGCTTTATCAGCTGCTGCCCGGCCAGCCCGGCAACCAAAAATGATCAGCTATGCTTGCGCAGCGAAGGGAAACGAAAGTGGTTCAACCCCCCATGGATATCAAGTTCACCAACCGCCTGTCCTATAAACAGGCCCGGCTCACCGTGCTGGTGGGTTTCATTCTGGGGACCGCGCTCAGTCTGCTGCAAATCGGCATCGATTATGCCAGCGAAGACGCCTCCATCAATCGTGAAATCCAATCGCTGCTGGAAATCAGCCACAATCCGGCCTCGCGCATCGCCTACAACATCGACGCCGAGCTGGCCCAGGAATTGACCCTGGGCCTGCTGCGCTCCCCGGCGATCATTCGCGCGCAATTGATCGACAACAACAATACCCTGCTGGCCAACGTCGAACGGCCACCGCAACAGAGCCGCTATCGGGCCATCAGCGACTTCCTGTTCGGCGCCGATCGCCAGTTCGAGGATCGCCTGTATCTGAGCCACCTGCCGGAGGAGTCCCTCGGCACCCTGCACCTGGATGTGGATACCTACGCCTTCGGCAGCCGTTTCCTGCGGCGTGCCGAAGTCACCCTGATCAACGGGTTCGCCCGCAGCCTGATCCTCACCGGAATTCTCCTGGCGCTGTTCTACGTGATGCTGACCAAGCCTTTGGTGCGGGTGATCCGCGAGCTCAGCAGCCGCGACCCGCGCAGCCCGAAACAGGCCAAGCTGGACTTTCCCCATGGCCACGAGAACGACGAAGTCGGGGTGCTGGTCAAGGTGGCCAACCAGCAGTTCGACATCATGGCCACCGAGATCCAGCAGCGGCGCAACGCCGAGAACCGCCTGACCGAATACCTCGGGCAGCTGGAGAACATCGTCTCGGCCCGCACCACCGAGCTCAAGGCCAGCAATGCCCGGCTCAGCCAGTCCAACGAGGAACTGGAGATCGCCCGGCGCACTGCCCTGGACATGGCCCAGGCGCGGGCGGCGTTTCTGGCCAACATGAGTCACGAGATTCGCACCCCGCTCAATGGCCTGCTGGGGATGATCGCGCTGTCCCTGGACAGCCCGCTGAACCCCGAGCAGCGCCAGCAGCTGTCGATTGCCCATGACTCCGGCAAGGTCCTGGTGGAATTGCTCAACGATATTCTCGACATGTCCAAGTTCGACGCCGGGCAACTGGAGCTGGAGCGAATTCCCTTCGATCTCGGGGTACTGGTGGAGGACACCGCCAACCTGCTGTCGCAAAACGCCGCGGCCAGCGTGGAGCTGGCTTGCCTGATCGCCCCGGACTTCCCCGCCCTGGTACTGGGGGACCCGACCCGAGTGCGGCAGATCGTCAGCAACCTGCTGTCCAACGCCCTCAAGTTCACCCGTTTCGGCCGCGTCGATGTGCGCCTGAGCACCCTGGGCGACGGGGTGCGCATCGAGATCTGCGACACCGGCATCGGCATCGCCCAGGAAGCCCAGGTGCGCATCTTCCAGCCCTATACCCAGGCCGGCGCCGGCATCACTCGCCAATACGGCGGCACCGGCCTGGGCCTGGCCCTGACCTACAACCTCTGCGAAGCCATGGACGGCCGCCTGAGCATCAGTTCGGAAGTCGGCTTCGGCAGCCAGTTCTGCGCCGACCTGCCGCTGCCCTGCCACACTCCGGCCGCCCCGCCGCCGGCGCTGGCCGGGAAGATCATCGCCATCACCGAGGCCGGCAGCGGCCTCGCCGAGCTGCTGGCCAGCCTGCTGCCCAGTTGGGGCCTGAGCTATCAGCGCTGTGATATCGAGGATTCCCTGGCCGGCCTCGACCCCGACCTGCTGATCACCGACTGCCCGGAATGCCTGTTCGGCCTGCGCCCGGCGATCCGCGCGCCAATCCTGCTGGTGACCGCCTATGGCAGCTTCCTGCCCAGCGAAGAGGCCAACGCCCTGGCACCGCTGCAACAGCAGGCCCGGCCCCTGGCGCGCAATGCGTTGTATCAGACCCTGCGACGCTCGTTGCTGGGGGAAACCATCACCCTCAACGACGCCCAGCTGGAAATGCCGGTGCAACGGCGCCGGGCGGACATTCTGCTGGTGGAGGACAACCCGGTGAACCAACTGGTGGCCAAGGGCATGCTGAGCAAGCTCGGCTGCGCGGTGACCGTGGCCGCCCATGGCGCCGAAGCCCTCAACCAGTTGGAGCTGCATCGTTTCGATCTGGTGCTGATGGACTGCAACATGCCGGTCATGGATGGCTACGAAGCCAGCCGGCAGATCCGGCGCAGCGGGCGCTGGCCGGACCTGCCGATCATCGCCCTGACTGCCAACGCCATGCCCGAGGAACGCGAACGCTGCCGCGCCGCCGGCATGAGCGACTACCTGGCCAAACCGTTCCGTCGCGAAGAACTGATCGCCCTGCTCGATCTCTGGGTGCCGACTACGACAAAGCTTTGATCTGCTGCAGCAACTGATCCAGGCCGTCGCGCAACTGATCGAGGTTATCCAGATCGATCCCGCTGTCGCACAGCAACGCCGCCTTCAGCGGCGGCACCTGCTCACGCAGCGCCAGGCCGCGCTCGCTCAAGCTCAAGTGCACCTCGCGCTCGTCGCGCCCGGACCGCTGGCGCTGCACCAGTTGCAACTGCTCCAGACGCTTGAGCAACGGGGTCAGGGTCCCGGAATCCAGGGCCAGGCGCTCGCCCAGGGCCTTGACCGTCGGCAGGGACGGAGGCGTTGCCTGCCATTCCCACAGCACCAGCATCACCAGGTACTGCGGGTAGGTCAGGCCCAGGCGGTCGAGCATCGGCTTGTAGCCACGGACCACCGCCCGCGAGGCGGCGTACAGCTTGAAGCACAGCTGGGAATCGAGTTTCAGTGAATCCACGGACAGGTCGTTCATTTGAGCAGGGCTTCGATCTCGCGGCTCAGGTCCTGGGGTTTGGTTGCCGGAGCGAAACGCTTGACCAGCTTGCCGTCCTGGCCGATCAGGAACTTGGTGAAGTTCCACTTGATGCCTTGGGAGCCGAGCACGCCGGGTGCGCGCTTTTTCAACTGAGCGAACAGTGGATGGGCCCCGGCGCCATTGACCTCGATCTTCTTGAACAGCGGGAAACTCACACCGTAGTTGAGCTCGCAGAACTCGGAGATCGCCCCTTCGTTGCCTGGTTCCTGCTTGCCGAACTGGTTGCAGGGAAAGCCCAATACCACCAGCCCCTGGTCCTTGTAGGTCTGCCACAGCTCTTCGAGCCCCTTGTATTGCGGGGTGAAGCCGCACTTGCTGGCAGTGTTGACCACCAGCACGGCCTTGCCGGCGAAGTCCGCCAGGGTCTTTTGTTCACCCTTGATGGTGGTGCAGGGAATGGTCAGCAGTGAGTCGGTCATGACGGCAACTCCATGTGTGGAAGTAAGAGGCAGCAAAATAGCGCTCAATTAAATTGCATGCAATTTAATTGAACAAAAGGCGATTCCGAAGAATCGCCAACCGGTCAGCGCGGCACCAGGTCCAGGCACACCGAGTTGATGCAGTAACGCAGGCCGGTGGGCGGCGGGCCGTCCGGGAACACGTGGCCCAAGTGCGCGTCGCACTTGGCGCAGACCACTTCGGTACGGATCATGCCGTGGCTCATGTCACGGATCTCCACCATGGCGCTGTCGGCAATGGGCTCGTAGAAACTCGGCCAGCCACACCCGGAATCGAACTTGGCCTTGGAATCGAACAGCGGCTCATTGCAGCAGATGCAGTGATAGACCCCATCGGTCTTGGTGCCGTTGTACTTGCCCGAGAAGGGCCGTTCGGTGCCCTTGAGCCGGCAGACGTTGTACTGCTCCGGGTCGAGCATCGACCGCCATTCTTCCAGGGTTTTTTCCAGCTTTTCCATGGTCCTTCCTCTGCAACGGAAAAAGCCCGATCTGTGTCTTTTCCACGGATCGGGCGGCACGTATGATTGCGCCTCGTCAGACGCCAGTCTGGCAGCCGCGTTACACCCATTCAAACGGATTTTGCCGCAGCCGGTGCGGGTTACAGGCCGGTGTGACACGGCAGGATTCCCAGTACGGTAGTTCATCCTCCGCCTGGATCGTTCATTTTCGGGAACACATCGCCATGCAGGTCAGCAAATCGAACAAGCTCGCCAACGTCTGTTATGACATTCGCGGCCCAGTGCTCAAGCACGCCAAACGTCTGGAAGAGGAAGGCCACCGCATCCTCAAGCTGAATATCGGCAACCCGGCGCCCTTTGGTTTCGAAGCGCCGGACGAAATCCTCCAGGACGTGATCCGCAACCTGCCCACCGCCCAGGGCTACAGCGACTCCAAGGGCCTGTTCAGTGCGCGCAAGGCGGTGATGCAGTACTACCAGCAGAAGCAGGTGGAAGGCATCGGCATTGAAGACATCTACCTGGGCAACGGCGTCTCCGAGCTGATCGTGATGGCCATGCAGGCCCTGCTCAACAACGGCGACGAAGTGCTGGTGCCGGCCCCTGACTACCCGCTGTGGACCGCCGCGGTGAGCCTGGCCGGCGGCAACCCGGTGCACTACCTGTGCGACGAGCAGGCGAACTGGTGGCCGGACCTGGCCGACATCAAGGCCAAGATCACCCCGAACACCAAGGCCCTGGTGATCATCAATCCGAACAACCCCACCGGCGCCGTGTACCCCAGGGAAGTGCTGCTGGGCATGCTGGAGCTGGCCCGCCAGCACAACCTGGTGGTGTTCTCGGACGAGATCTACGACAAGATCCTCTACGATGACGCCGTGCACATCTGCACCGCCTCGCTGGCCCCGGACCTGCTGTGCCTGACCTTCAACGGCCTGTCCAAGTCCTATCGGGTAGCCGGTTTCCGTTCCGGCTGGGTGGCCATTTCCGGTCCCAAGCAGCACGCCCAGAGCTACATCGAAGGCATCGACATGCTGGCCAACATGCGCCTGTGCGCCAACGTGCCCAGCCAGCACGCCATCCAGACCGCACTGGGCGGCTACCAGAGCATCAACGACCTGGTGCTGCCCCCGGGCCGCCTGCTGGAACAGCGCAACCGCACCTGGGAACTGCTCAACGACATTCCCGGAGTCAGTTGCGTCAAGCCCATGGGCGCGCTGTATGCCTTCCCGCGGATCGACCCGAAGATCTGCCCGATCCACAACGACGAGAAGTTCGTCCTCGACCTGCTGCTCTCGGAAAAGCTCCTGGTGGTGCAAGGCACGGCCTTCAACTGGCCATGGCCGGATCACTTCCGCGTCGTGACCCTGCCGCGGGTGGATGACCTGGAGCAGGCCATTGGTCGGATCGGCAGCTTCCTCAAGTCCTACCGCCAGTAACGGAAAAATCGCAGTGCGATCCTTCTCTGGTCGCACTGCGATTAATTCAGCAACACATCTTCACTGCCCTGCTCCACTCCCCTTCTATAAGCTTGCACTTTCCGTCCTGCCCACTGTCACACCTCTGCACCGCAGCCGGGTGGCGGCCGCCCTGGCGTTGGCTCATGGCGTTGAACTACAAGCGTCTAGACCCGGTCTGTGCGACACAGTTTGAAATAGAAGCCGTATTGAATAGGCGGTTGCCGCACCTTATATACCCCGCAGTACGCTACATCTTTAGCTTGAGGAGATTTCTACAACCATGATGCGAATCCTGCTGTTTTTGGCCACTAACCTTGCGGTCGTGCTGATTGCCAGCATCACCCTGAGCCTTTTCGGCTTCAACGGGTTCATGGCGGCCAATGGGGTTGATCTGAACCTCAATCAGCTGCTGATTTTCTGTGCGGTCTTCGGTTTTGCCGGTTCGCTGTTCTCGCTGTTCATCTCCAAGTGGATGGCGAAGATGAGCACCAGCACGCAGATCATCACCCAACCGCGCACCCGCCATGAGCAATGGTTGCTGCAGACCGTCGAGCAACTGTCCCGCGAAGCGGGCATCAAGATGCCCGAAGTGGGTATTTTCCCAGCCTATGAGGCCAACGCCTTTGCCACCGGCTGGAACAAGAATGATGCGCTGGTAGCCGTCAGCCAGGGCCTTCTGGAACGTTTTTCGCCCGATGAAGTGAAAGCCGTGCTGGCCCACGAGATCGGCCACGTCGCCAACGGTGACATGGTGACCCTGGCACTGATCCAGGGTGTGGTGAACACTTTCGTGATGTTCTTCGCACGGATCATCGGCAACTTCGTCGACAAGGTGATCTTCAAGAACGAAGAAGGCCAGGGCATCGCCTACTACGTGGCGACCATCTTCGCCGAACTGGTTCTGGGTATCCTGGCCAGCGCCATCGTCATGTGGTTCTCGCGCAAACGCGAATACCGCGCCGACGAAGCCGGCGCCCGTCTGGCCGGCACCAACGCGATGATCGGCGCGCTGCAGCGCCTGCGTTCGGAACAGGGCCTGCCGGTGCACATGCCCGACACCCTGAATGCCTTCGGCATCAACGGTGGCATCAAGCAGGGCCTGGCTCGCATGTTCATGAGCCACCCTCCGCTGGAAGAGCGTATCGAGGCCCTGCGTCGTCGCGGCTGATCCAGTGCAAGGCAATACCCAAAAGGGCGACGCAAGTCGCCCTTTTGCTTGGCCGCCAAAAACCTATCTCGCGGCACCCTGCTTGCTCAGGCGATAGACCCTCTCCACCAGCCGGGTCACGCCACCCTGGAGAAACTTCCAGCTCTCGCCAAGAATGTCGCGCTCCGTTTCTACCTGCAGTTGCCAGACGCCCCCCAGACGTTGCCGGACCTCATCGTCGAGCACCGCAAATGGCGGGCCGTCCAACTGCTCCTGGGCGTAATCCATGGTGATCAGCAGCCCCTTGCTGCCATTCGGCAACAGGCCATTGAGGTGAGCGGCATAGCGCTGTCGCATGGGCGAGGGCAAGGCAATCATGGCTGCACGGTCATACAGGCCCGTGCAATCAGCGGTGTCCTCGGCGGTCAGGGCAAAGAAATCACCGCACCAGAGCTCAATGGGCCCGTGGGCGTAGACCTTGAACACCCCGTGCTGGCTGATCTGCGGCTGCAACTGGTGCTCACGAAAGAAATCCTCCACCGCCTTTTCCGCCAGTTCGATGCCCAGCACCTCGAACCCTTGGTCGGCAAGCCAGATCAGGTCCAGGCTCTTGCCGCACAAGGGCACCAGCACGCGGCTTTGCGCCGCCAGGCCCAAGGCCGGCCAGTACTGCTGCAGGTAAGGGTTGACCTCTGCCAGGTGAAAGCCGATCTGATCGCGCTCCCAGCGCTTTTGCCAAAAGTCCGCTTGCATGAGAAGTCCTTAAAATTCGATCAAAAAGCGCTAAAACTTATATTAGATTTAGATCATTGATCTGATTGAAGATGGCGCATCTTAACCTTCAGGAGCCTCTTCATGCTTCCCAGCCTGTTCATCTCCCACGGCTCTCCCATGCTGGCGCTGGAACCCGGCGCCAGCGGCCCGGCCCTGGCTCGCCTGGCAGCCGAGCTGCCCCGGCCCAGGGCGATCCTGGTGGTCTCGGCCCACTGGGAAAGCTCCGATCTGCGGGTCAGTTGCAACCCGCACCCGGAAACCTGGCACGACTTTGGCGGCTTCCCCGCCGCGCTGTTTGCCGTGCAATACCCGGCCCCGGGCGATCCGGAACTGGCAGCCCAGGTGGTGGAGCTGCTCCAGGCCGAAGGCCTGCCCGCCCAACTGGACAGCCAGCGCCCCTTCGACCACGGCACCTGGGTACCGCTGTCGCTGATGTACCCGCAGGCGGACATCCCGGTGGTCCAGCTGTCGCTGCCCAGCCGCCTGGGCCCGGCCCTGCAGACCCGTATCGGCCATGCCCTCGCGGGCCTGCGGGAACAGGGCGTGTTGCTGATCGGCTCCGGCAGCATCACCCACAACCTGCGGGACCTGGACTGGCACGCTGGCCCGGAAAGCGTCGAACCCTGGGCCAAGGCCTTTCGCGACTGGATGATCGACAAGCTGGCGGCCGATGACCAGGCGGCCCTGCATGACTACCGCCAGCAGGCACCGAATGCCGTGCGCAGCCACCCCAGTGATGAACACCTGCTGCCGCTGTATTTCGCCCGGGGCGCCGGTGGCGAATTCAGCGTGGCCCACCAGGGCTTCACCCTGGGCGCCCTGGGCATGGACATCTACCGATTTGGCTGATGGCCGCCAGCGCCAAGGCAAATGACAGGCAAAAAAAATCCCCGAACCAGTCGGGGATTTTTTATGCCTGATCAATCAGCCCAGGGGCCGATCAATCTTCGCGATAGCGACGCAGCTTCAGCTGCTTGCCGGCAACGCGAGTGTCCTTGAGCTTGGTCAGCAGACGGTCCAGACCGTCCTCCGGCAGCTCGACCAGGCTGAAGCTGTCACGCACCTGGATGCGGCCGATAGCTTCACGGGCCAGGCCGCCTTCATTGAGGATCGCGCCCAGAAGGTTTTTGGCAGCGATGCCGTCACGGGCACCCAGCGCGGTACGGCAGCGTGCACGACCTTCGCCCAGAGGCATTGGCGCGCGACGCTCACGGTCACCACGATCAGGACGGTCACCGGAACGCTCGGGACGATCGCCACGTGGGGCGCTGTTGGGCACCAGTGGACGCTCTTTCTCGATCGCGGCCAGGTTCAGCGCTTGACCGTTGGTAGCCTTGCGCAGCAGGGCTGCGGCCAGGGCACGCGGGCTGCAACCGATGTCGGCGGTCAGGCGATCAAGCAGATCACCGTGGGTCGCTTCAGCATCAGCCACCAGCGGCGACAGGCTGTTGGTCAGCTTCTTGATGCGGGCATCGAGAACGGCTTGGGCGTCCGGCAGGCGAACTTCGGCAACCTTCTGACCGGTTACACGCTCGATCACTTGCAGCATGCGGCGCTCACGTGGAGTCACCAGCAGCAGCGCGCGGCCTTCGCGACCGGCACGGCCGGTACGGCCGATACGGTGCACGTAGGATTCCGGGTCGTACGGCATGTCCACGTTGAATACGTGGGTGATGCGCGGTACGTCCAGACCACGGGCGGCTACGTCGGTCGCCACAACGATGTCCAGGCGGCCATCCTTGAGGGAGTCGATCACGCGCTCACGCTGGTTCTGGGCGATGTCGCCGTTCAGCGCAGCGGCTTTGTAGCCTTTGGCTTCCAGGGCACTGGCCAGGTCCAGGGTCGCTTGCTTGGTGCGCACGAACATGATCAGGGCGTCGAAATCTTCAACTTCCAGCAGGCTCAGAACGGCAGAGGTCTTCTGGTCGGCGTGAACCAGCAGGTGAGCCTGCTCGATCGCGGTGACGGTCTGAGTCTTGCTCTGGATCTTGACGTGTTTCGGGTCCTTCAGGTGACGCTCGGCGATGGCCCGGATCGACTGCGGCAGGGTGGCCGAGAACAGTACGGTCTGGCGGGTCTCCGGCATGGCCTTGAAGATCACTTCCAGGTCATCCATGAAGCCCAGCTTGAGCATCTCGTCGGCTTCGTCGAGAACCAGGTGGTTCACGGTGGCCAGGACTTTTTCGTCGCGACGCAGGTGGTCGCACAGACGGCCCGGAGTGGCGACAACGATCTGTGCGCCATTACGGATTGCTTTCAGCTGTGGGCCCATCGGCGCACCGCCGTAGACGGCCACAACAGTCACGCCCGGCATTTGCTTGGCGTAGGTTTCGAAAGCGGTTGCTACTTGCAGCGCCAACTCACGGGTTGGGGCCAGGATCAGAGCTTGCGGCTCGCGCTTGGACGGATCAATGCGGTGCAGGATAGGCAGGGCAAAGGCAGCGGTCTTACCGGTACCGGTTTGCGCCTGACCAATCATATCGTGACCGGCAAGGATGATCGGGATCGACTGCTGCTGAATAGCCGAAGGCTCTTCATAGCCGGTAGCGACTACTGCAGCGACAATATTGGGATGAAGTTCAAGAGCGGCGAAGCCGCCGATTTCCTGGGTCATGGGTCTGCCTCTAAGTGCATCCGCAAAGACCCATGCTCCAAAGCTGCGCATGCCGTGTAAGACTCAAGAGTCACCCTGGCAGCTTTGTCGGCGGGGATTTGCGAAAACGATTGGATGAATGGATCGTCAAGGATAGTCCGCGCAGCGGACAAGCAGCCGAAGCTGACTTCGGGGAATTGCATTACCTAAACGTGGCCCGGCTAAAGGCCGGCGCGCACTATACCGGAATTACTCAAAAAAGGGAGTTTTTTTTATCGGAAAAATCCGCTGAACACCCGATTGTCATGGGCTTTGCGCAGACTTCGGCGGCGCGCTATTTTGCTCAGGCCCGGCGCTGTTGGTCATCGCGCTTAAACGGTTCACCTTTGTGCACGAAACCGCCCGCGCCAACCTCCCCTCTTTCTTCCCAGGACAGCGCTCATGAATCAGCCCAGTGCCAGCCGTGTCAGCCGTGAACTACGTGGTCACCTGTTCCTTATCGGCCTGGACCGGGTGGCCAAGCGCAATGCCTTCGACCTCGAGCTGCTCAACCAGTTGAGCCTGGCCTACGGCGAGTTCGAAGCCAGCAGCGAGGCGCGAGTGGCGGTGGTGTTCGGCCACGGCGAGCACTTCACCGCAGGCCTGGACCTGGCCAATGTCGGCGCCGCCCTGGCCCAGGGCTGGCAAGCACCAGCCGGTGGCTGCGACCCCTGGGGCGTGTTCAGCGGCCCACGGGTGAACAAGCCGGTGATCGTCGCCGTACAAGGCTACTGCCTGACCATCGGCATCGAGCTGATGCTGGCCTCCGACATCAATCTCTGCGCCAGCAATACCCGCTTCGCGCAAATGGAGGTGCAACGCGGAATCTTCCCTTTCGGCGGCGCGACCCTGCGCCTGCATCAACTGGCCGGCTGGGGCAATGCCATGCGCTGGTTGCTGACCGGGGACGAATTCGATGCCCATGAAGCCCTGCGCCTGGGCCTGGTGCAGGAGGTCATGGCCAGCGAAGACCTGCTGCCCCGAGCCATCGAACTGGCCGAACGGATTGCCCGCCAGGCACCGCTGGGGGTGCAGGCGACCCTGATGTCGGCACGCCAGGCCAGGCTCGAAGGGGAAACGGCGGCCGCCCAGGGGCTGGCGCCGCTGGTGCACAAACTGATGAACAGTGAGGACGCCAAAGAGGGCGTGCGGGCGATGATCGAAAAACGGCCCGGGGTGTTCAAGGGCTGCTGAACAGGGGCCGGCAGATCGGCTTCGCCGGCCAGCCGGCGCCAGCAAGGGCTTATGTGGCCGGGCGGATCGCCTTGATCAAGGGTTGCAGGGAGTAGCCCAAGCGTGGGGCCAGGGCTTGGGCCCGGGCATTCAGGCCTGGCAGGTCCAGCTCCTGGTCGAGGTCGGACGGCACGATCAGAATCACGTTGCCCTCCTTCACCGGCAACTCCCAGTAATGGCGGTGATAGAGCCCGCGCAACAGGGCGGCGCCCAGGGGCTTGCCATCATCGGTGGCCCACTGGTTGATCACCAGCCAGCCGCCGGGGTTGAGGCGCTTCTGGCAGTTCTCCAGAAACCCCCAGGCCAGATGCCCGACGCCGGGGCCGACGTCGGTGTACAGGTCGACGAAGATCAGGTCGGCGGATTCAGCACTGTCCAGCAGCTCCAGGGCATCGCCGACTCTTATATATAGACGCGGATCGTCGTCCAGCCCCAGGTACTCGATAGCCAGGCGCGGCACGTCCGGTCGCAGTTCGATGGCTTCCACATCTTCCAGGGGCAGGAACTTCAGGCAGGCCTGGGTCAGGGTGCCGGCGCCCAGCCCGAGAAACAACGCGCTCTCCGGCGCCTCATGGCACAGGGCACCGATCAGCATGGCCCGGGTGTAGTCGTACTCCAGCCAACTGGGGTCCGCCGTGAACACGCAGCTTTGCTCGATGGCATCGCCAAACTCGAGAAAACGATAGTCCGCCACTTCCAGGACCCGGATCATGCCGAATTCGTCATGCACTTCGGCGAGCAGGCGCTCGACGCGCTCCTCAGTCATTTCATCTCCTAGCCGCGCGGGCACAGAACCTTGCCGGCGCGATAAACCAACCGCTCGGCAGCGAGCGGGAAAGGCGCGATTGTCGGCCAAGCGAGAGGAGCAGGTCACGCACTAATTTGCTGCTAACATGCCCCTCCCACCGTTAAAGCACTCGAGTCCGCGATGAGCCAACCCTGGAGCCCCGACAGCTGGCGCGCCCTGCCGATCCAGCAACAACCCCACTACCCCGATGCCGCGCACCTGCTGCAGGTCGAGCAAAGCCTGGCCAGTTATCCACCGCTGGTGTTTGCCGGTGAAGCCCGGGAGTTGCGTCGCCAGTTTGCCGAAGTCACCCAGGGCCGGGCATTCCTGCTGCAGGGTGGCGATTGTGCCGAGAGCTTCGCCGAATTCTCCGCGGCGAAGATTCGCGACACCTTCAAGGTGCTGCTGCAGATGGCCATCGTCATGACTTTTGCCGCCGGCTGCCCGGTGGTCAAGGTCGGGCGCATGGCCGGCCAGTTCGCCAAGCCGCGCTCGGCCAACGACGAAACCATCAATGGCGTGACCTTGCCGGCCTACCGGGGCGACATCGTCAACGGCATCGGTTTCGATGAAAAAAGCCGGGTGCCGGACCCCGACCGCCTGCTGCAGTCCTACCACCAGGCCACCGCCACCCTCAACCTGCTGCGAGCCTTCGCCCAGGGCGGTTTCGCCGACCTGCACCAGGTGCACAAGTGGAACCTGGATTTCATCGCCAACTCGGCCCTGGCCGAGAAGTACAGCCAACTGGCAGACCGCATCGACGAAACCCTGGCCTTCATGCGTGCCTGCGGCCTGGACAGCGCGCCGCAACTGCGCGAAACCAGCTTCTTCACCGCCCACGAAGCGTTGCTGCTCAACTATGAAGAAGCCTTCGTGCGCCGCGACAGCCTGACCAACGACTACTACGACTGCTCGGCGCACATGCTGTGGATCGGCGATCGCACCCGGCAACTCGGCGGCGCCCACGTGGAGTTCCTGCGCGGGGTGAACAACCCGATCGGGGTCAAGGTCGGCCCGAGCATGAACACCGACGAACTGATCCGCCTGATCGATATCCTCAACCCGGAAAACGATCCCGGCCGCCTCAACCTGATCGTGCGCATGGGCGCCAACAAGGTCGGCGATCACCTGCCACAGCTGATTCGCGCGGTGGAAAGCGAAGGCAAGCAGGTGCTGTGGAGCTCGGACCCGATGCACGGCAACACCATCAAGGCCAGCAGCGGCTACAAGACCCGGGATTTCGCGCAGATCCTCACCGAGGTCAAGCAGTTCTTCCAGGTCCACCAGGCCGAAGGCAGCTATGCCGGTGGCATCCATATCGAGATGACCGGGCAGAACGTCACCGAATGCATCGGCGGTGCCCGGCCGATTACCGAGGATGGTTTGTCGGACCGTTACCACACCCATTGCGACCCGCGGATGAATGCCGACCAGTCTCTGGAACTGGCCTTCCTGATTGCCGAGACCTTGAAACAGGTCAAGCGCTAAGCACACTTTCGCCGGCAAGCCCGCTCCTGCAAGGGCTGTGTAGGAGCGGGCTGGCCCGCGAAGCTCTTCACCCCAGCACCTCACGCAGGCGTCGCGCGCCATCACGCTGGCAATTGAGCTGAATCTGTTCCAACCCCAGCCAGTCGGCCATCTTTCGCAATTGCAGGGCCAATGCCCGGACACCCTCTTCGTCCAGACCGAATGGCTCCTCATGCACCGCGTGCACCGCCAGACGCCCCTGGGCCCGCTCCGCCCGCAGGTCGACCCGGGCGGCAATCCGCTCGTTGTGCAGGAACGGCAGCACGTAATAGCCATAGACCCGCTTGTGCTCAGGCGTGTAGATCTCCAGGCGGTAGCGGAAATCGAACAGCCGCTCGGTACGGCTACGCTCCCAGATCAGGGAATCGAAAGGTGACAACAGCGCGCTGGCTTCGACCTTGCGCGGCACCCGCGCCTCGGGCAGGCAATAGGCACTTTGCTTCCAGCCCTGGACCTCACAGCCCAGCAGTTCGCCGGACTCGCACAACTCGGCAAGCCGCGCGCGACTATCGCCGGGATCGAGGCGAAAGTAGTCCCGCAGGTCCTTTTCCGTGGCTACCCCCAGTGCCCCGGCCGCCTGCAGCAGCAACCGGCGCTGGGCCTGGGCTTCCTCCAACGGCATCTGCTGGAGGATCGCCGCCGGGATCACCCGTTCCGGCAAGTCATACAGACGCTCGAAACCGCGGCGGCCGGACACTGTCACCTCACCGGCAGCGAACAGCCATTCCAGGGCATGCTTTTCTTCGCTCCAGTCCCACCAGGGGCCGGCCCGCTCTTCGCGGGTGGAGAGGCTGCCGGCCCCCAGCGCGCCCTGCTGCTCCACGGCCGCCAGCACCCGGCGCAGAGTGGCCTGGCGTTCCTGGCCGAAACGCGCCAGTTGCGAGTAGATACCCTGCCCCTGGCGTGCGCGCTGCATGCGCCAGCGCATCAAGGGGTACATGGACATCGGCAGCAGCGAGGCCTCATGCCCCCAGTACTCGAACAAGGTGCGCTGGCGCCCCTGGCTCCAGGCGGCCTGATCGAGCAGCTGCTGTGGATAACTGCCAAGACGGGAAAACAGCGGCAAGTAATGGGCGCGCACCAGGGCGTTGACCGAATCGATCTGCAACAGGCCCAGGCGCTCGATCTGCTGATTGAGTCGGGAGGCCTTGATCGATGCCGGCGGCTGGCGCCCGCCGAAGCCTTGGGCGGCCAGCGCCAGCCGGCGGGCCTGCTTGAGCGAGAAAGAAGGTAGTGCGGGCATGAGCGTCTCCTGGTCTGCCCGCACGCTAGCGCACCCTGGACCAGCTTGTGTAGTGGCCACCGGGTTATTTGTGCATCGGATCGTCCCAGAACGGGCGGACCGCTTCATGCTCCACATCCGCCCGGCTCAGCCCCAGGTCATGCAGGGCCGAATCGCTCAGGCCGGCAAGCATCCGGCGCTCCTGCGCCAACTCGTGCCAGCGGACCACCTGGCGCCATAGTGCACGTAACGACAACGCCTGAATTGGCAGTTTGTGAACCAGCAGATAACCCTTTTGCGCTTTCATGATCCTGTCCTCCAGTGGGGATGAGCACAGTCTCTTCCCCGAACAAGGATCAATCCAACGAATGTTTCTTATGCAATACATCTCAGGGTTTGATGCCTTGGTTCCCCACCGGTGTTTCCAGGGACCGCTTTCAGATCCGGTAATCCCCCGGCCAGCCGCCCAGTGGGTCGCGACCGAAACCATCGAGGCTGGCCGCCGCCGACTCTTCACAGGCCAGCAGGCTGTAGCCGCCAAGATCATCGGGCAACGGCAGAGCCGAAGGGGGAGTCAGGACAATGGACGGGTGCAGTTGCCCGAGCAACTCTTGCACCGTGCTGCTGACCGCGGGCCGGGCGCCGTTGATGGCCAGCACCGCCGCCTGCGGGGTCAGGGCTTCGGCAAGGACGGTGTAGCCATGGTTGCTGCAACTGACCGGCAACCGGTGTTCCTGGCGCTGTTCCTCGATGACGCGGGCCGGCTGCTCCTCCACCGACAGGACCACCCCGCAACAGCCGGTTGCAGCAATGATCCGCGCGTCCGGGTAACGGTTTCGCAGGCTGGTGTAGGTGGACTGCTTGCCGGTGAGCACGATCAGGCCATCGCGCCCATGAAACTGCCGCACCAGCTCTGCCGAGGATTCCTCACTGACCCGCAGCCAGTCCTTTACGCCAAGCACGGCCGCCAACTCGCCAATCACTGCACTGGCCTCCTGATAACGGTCGTGACGCACCGACACCGTGGTGGGTATGCCCATCAAGGCAAAGGGCGCGGCGCGGCGGATTGCGTGCAGACAAAAGCCGTAATAGGGCAGCAGGCACAGGACTTCCTGGCCATAGCCCTGGCCCGCCCCCTGGTCATCCAGGCTCTCCCTGGCGCGAATCAGCCCCCAGCGAAACAGCGACAGGAGCTCGCCATGCAACACATCGCGCCACTTTTCCAGAGCCATCCTGGGTTCCGGCAAGCGCCTGGCCAGGGCCTCGAAGTCATCACGCTCGAATAACAATTCCTGCAACTGCGCCAGGGGCTCCAGGTTCTGGAAATAGGGCTGGTTCATGTTGCGCTCCAGGCCTGGCGCTGCAGCACCGCGTCCTTGCCGGTGCAATAGTGCTGGCGGATGCCATCCAGAAAGCTCCAGGCCAGTGACGGGAGCATGGCCGCACGCGCCACCGAGTCACGGCCCACGTCGCCCCGCGCCAGCAGGTACTCGATGTTGAGCGACGGCCGCTGATCGTGGCCCAGCTCGTCATCCAGTTCGTCATGGGCTGCCATGGCCCCCAGCAACGCTGCACAGCGCGGGTTGTTGGCGGACACCTGCGAGTAGAAACGCAGGTGACGATCATCGCCACGGCATTCGCTCAGGCTTTTTTGCAGGTAGGTCGAACCGATCAGGTAGCCCTTCCAGTCATGCCGTGCCAGGTCGCTGAGATAACCGACAAAGGCAGTGGTGGTCGGCAAGGGTCGCATCGCTTCCGGGCGCCGGACTCCCAGTTCGCGCAGCCTGGGCTTGAGGATGTCGCAGTGGGTCAGCTCATCCTGCAGGTGCTGCAACAGGTTTTCGCGGATCCGCGCATCCGCACAGGCGGCAATGGCCGGGCTGACATGTCGGGTCGCCGAGGCCAGGTAATGATAGTTCTCCAGCATGTAGCCGATGATCAGCTCATCCGCGCAGCCCTCGGTCATCTGTTGCCACAGGCCGTGGCCGTCCACCGATACCAGCCAGTCGGTGGTCATCTGTTCGATGGCCGCCACACTCTCGGCGCTGGAGCTCTGGCCATTGAGCAACTGCTCATGCACCTGGCTGATCAGTGCGCCAAAAGGCGCCGGGCTCATGACCAGTTGCGTCATTCGCGGCCCCAGGGCATAGCAGGATGCAACGACGGTATCGGCAGGGTTGTCATCGCCGGAACGCTCACCGTTGACCAGGCTCATCACACTGGACGGCCAGACCGGCAGGCCCTGGAAAATTTCCACGTCCAGGGGTGAATCAGCGGCGTGCAACAGTTGGTCCAGCCCCTCCTCGGCCACCAGTTGGGCCGCGGTGACAATGGAACTGGCACATCCCTGCTCCAGCGCAGTCAGCCAGCGGTAGATCATTTCGCTGAGGCTGCAGACTGCATTGAGCACCGTGGCCACCACCGGCGCGGGGTAGCAGTCCTGAGTGCGCACGGCCTTCTTCCAGTTATCCGAATGCCCATACTGGATGTCGGTGGAAAAATGCCCCAGCACCTTGTCTGTCGCCTTGCGGCTCAACAGGTTGTGGCCCACCAGCAACTCATGCCAACCCAGCACCGCCTCCTGCTCCACCGAGGAGTGCTCCATGAAACCGGAGCAGGCCGCCGACACCAGCTCGCCCATGGCCGCGATCTGCCGGGACAGGTGAATCCACTCCAGGGTTGCGGGCAAAGGCCGGGCCAGCCTGACCATGTCGCCGGAACAGCCGATCAGCTCCAGGGCCTCATTGAAGAACTGCGCATGATCCCACTCCTCCAGCGCATGCCTGGACAGCATCAGGGAGATCGGCGACAACCCTATGCCCGGGCTGACCGAGGGGCACATCCTCGAGGCCGCGGCAGCCAGGTAGTGCCGGGTTTCCAGAATATAAGCGTAGAGCGCAGCTTGATCACCCTCTCTTATCTTTCGCCAGATGGGGTGACCATAAACAAACTCTTCTGCAGCGGTATATTGCTCGTTCAGCAGAAAAATAACTTCTTCCGCATTGAACTGGGCGCCCAGCGCCGACAAGTTGAGACTCTGGGCAATGCGTTCGACAATAAAAGCATTATCACTAAGTGTAGAGATAGGCGCTTCCAGACTTCCCAGCAGCAGTACCGAGTGACTGCCGATAGTGCTGCGCGCTAAAAATGGAGGGCTACGCAACGGTTCAGATATATCGATATGAGTAGTTCGAGTAGTGAGGTCCATTTCTGATCCTGCCCTCCAAAGCGTTAGCGTCATTTACTCGACGATGGCTGCCCTAAGTTGCTTCGCCGCCTTCTCCGTACGTTCCACCAGGCCCACCAGCGCCTTGAGGTCTTCCGGCGCCAGCTTGCCGGCTTTGAGCTTGGTCTTGAGCTGTGTCAGCTCGGCAGTGGTTGGCTCAGTGTGTTCCGCTTTCACGTTCATGAAAGGACCCTCCAAAGTTGGTCGCAATCCCAGTACAGACCATCTGTACATGGCAAGCGCAACACTAGTAGCGGATGTTTCTTTAGGCAAACCCAAACAACGACAAAGTTGACCATTAATCGGCCCAGGGCATATTCATTGATTTTTATCGCGCAGCGAAATTAGCAAACGACAACTTATAGCCAACACTCCAGACCTTTCTTGAAAACTTATAGCCAGCACCGATAAGGCTTATCGCCAATAAAACAGCACAACTAAAGCCAAAGACAAAACCAATAAAAGCCACGAGCATTAATTGCTGGATCGAACATCATTTATCCGCAGTACTACTTGAACTGAAGGAGCACTATCGACACTCTGTTATCCAGCTATCCCTATTGCGATTGCCCAGCACTACTGATCAGGAGGAAGCGTCATGAGAGACATGCTGAGCGTGGACTGGTCGCGTATCCCGCCCCCCCAGGACGATGGCGCAGCCCGTCACTTGCAAGGCCTGCACTTGCCCGGGCTACGACTGCCCTCCACCTCGGGCGAAGGGGTCGACCTGTCGACGTTGCCCGGCATAACGGTGCTCTATGTCTACCCGCGCATGGGACGACCGGATTTGCCGCTGCTGGAGGGCTGGGACATGACCCCCGGCGCCCGCGGCTGTACCCCGCAGTCCTGCGGCTTTCGCGACCTGGCCGAGGAACTCGCGGCCGCCGGGGCGGCGAACCTGTTCGGCCTCTCGAGCCAGGACAGCGACTATCAACGTGAAGCCGTCGAGCGGCTGCACCTGCCCTTTGCCCTGCTCTCCGATGCACAGGGGCAATTGACCGAAGCCCTGGGGCTGCCGATGTTCGAATTGAACGCCACCCGCTTCCTGAAACGCCTGACTCTGATTCTCAAGGCCGGGCAGATCGAAAAGGTGTTCTACCCGGTGTTTCCACCGGACCAGAACGCCCGGCAGGTGCTGGCCTGGCTGCAAGCACAACGCCAGGGATGACGCCGTGGCCTTTCGAGGAATAAGATCAGGCCCAGGAATGCTTCCTGCCCCATGCATCTCAGGATTTGATCAATGTCCCAGTTCCCCAGCATCGACACCGAAGTGCTGCGCACCTTCGTCGCCATCGCCGATGAAGGCGGTTTTACCCGGGCTGGAGAACGGGTCAACCGCACCCAATCGGCGGTGAGCATGCAGATGAAGCGCCTGGAAGAGGACGTGCTGCAACGCCAGCTGTTCCAGCGCGACGGACGCCAGGTCAAGCTGACCGCCGAGGGCCAGGTACTGCTGGGCTATGCCCGGCGCATCCTGAAACTGCATAGCGAAGTGTTCAATACCCTGCGCGAACCGCACATGGTGGGGCTGGTGCGCATCGGCACGCCGGATGACTATGTGATGCGTTTTCTACCGGGGATTCTGTCGCGCTTCGCCCAGAGCTACCCGCTGATCCAGATCGAAGTGCATTGCGAATCGTCCAAGCAACTGCTGCAACGCCAGGACCTGGACCTGACCATCGTCACCCGAGAGCCGGGCAACGAGATCGGCCAACTCCTGCGCAAGGAGCGCTTCGTCTGGGCCGTGGCCCAGTGCTTCATGCCCCATGAACAGACGCCACTGCCGCTGGCGATGTTCAACAGCGACTGCTTTTGCCGGCTGTGGGCCTGCAACGCCCTGGATGCCATCGGCCTCGACTATCGCATTGCCTACAACAGCTCCAGCCTGTCGGCAATCATGGCGGTGGTCAGCGCCGGGCTGGCGATCACCGCGCAGCTGGAAAGCCTGATCACGCCGGACCTGCGCATCCTCGGCGAGAACGAAGGGCTGCCGGAGCTGCCCGAGGCCAGCATCATGCTGCTGCGCAACCTCAACCAGCCCTCGCCCATCACCGAATGCCTGGCCGAACACATCGTCGAAGGCTTCAAACTTTAAACGCCAGCATCACCGCACACACCACCAGGAAGCCGCAGAACAGGCCGCGCAACAGCCGCTCGGGCAAGGCGTGGGCGACCTTCACCCCCCAACTGATGCTCAGCAAGCCACCGGCTGCCAGCGGCAGACCGATCGCCCAGTCCACCTGATGGTGAAAGCCATAGGTCACCAGGGTGACCCCGGTGCTGGGTAGCGCCAGCGCCAGGGACAAACCCTGTGCTACCACCTGGGTGGTGCCGAAGACACTGGTCAGTACCGGCGTGGCAACCACTGCGCCCCCCACCCCGAACAGCCCGCCCATGGCCCCGGAAGCGGCGCCCAATACCCCGAGCCAAGGCCAGGGGTAACGCATCTCGCTGCTGGCCGGGGCACTGGCCATGAACATGCGCAGCAGGTTGTAGGCCGACAGCACCAGAAGAAAGGCGACAAAGCCGATGCGCATCTTCTGGGCATCGATGCCCACCGCCCAGATCGAGCCCAGCCAGGCGAAACTGAACCCCATCAGGGCCAGGGGCAAGGCGTGGCGCGCCTCTATGCGGTTGCGCTGGTGATAGCGCCACAGCGCGAGTAGCACATTGGGTACAACCATGACCAGCGCCGTGCCCTGGGCAATCTGCTGGTCCAGGCCAAACAGCACGCCGAGCACCGGAATCGCGATCAAGCCACCGCCAATACCGAACAGCCCGCCCACCGTACCCAACGCCGCGCCCAACAACAGATACATCATCAACTCGATCACAACCGCTCTCCTCACCTGAGAGCTGCATGCTACGCAGTCGGCCCTGGCACGGAAACGCATAGCAACGCACAATGGCTTTGCCGTTTTCGCATAAGCGAGCTGATCATGAATCCCAATACACTGACCGAACAACTGGGGCTGTTTCTTGATGTGCTGGAAGCGGGCAGCTTTTCCGCCGCGGCACGCCGCCATCCGCTGACGCCCTCCGCCGTGGCCCGGCGCATCGATAGCCTGGAAAACGCCGTGGGCACCACTCTGTTCATGCGTACCACCCACGCCGTGGTCGCCACCGCCGCCGGCCAGGCCTTTGCCGAACGGGCCCGGCGTATCGTTGCCGAGCTGCAACTGGCTCGGGCCGAGGCAGTTTCCCTGAGCCATGCCCCGGAGGGCCTGATCCGCATCGATGCCCCCGCTGCCTTCGGGCGCCGCCACCTGGCGCCGGCCATTGCCGATTTCCTGGTGCTCTACCCCGGGCTGGATGTGCAGTTGCACCTGATCGACAGCTTTGTCGACATGCAGGGCTCCCACCTGGGCAAGGTCGACCTGGTGCTGCGCGCCGGCCAGCGCGTGGACACGCGGATGGTCGCCACCTCCCTGGCCAGCATCGTGCGTATCGCCTGTGCCAGCCCCTCCTACCTGAAAAGCCGCGGCACCCCCAGCCACCCCGCCGAACTCAGCCAGCACGACGGCCTCGACTGGGATGGCCTGGCGCCGCTGTTCGCCTGGCGCTTCGAGCTTGACGGCCAGGTGCAGAGCCATCGTCCGCAGCGTATACGCCTTGGTGCCAATAACGCTGAAGCCCTGCTTTCCGGGGCCCTGGCCGGGCTGGGCATTGCCCACCTGCCCACCTGGCTGGTGAGTGAATACCTGCTGCGCGGCGAACTGGTGCCGCTGTTCTGCGAAGGCGGCCTGCCCAAGCCGGAAACCGCCGGCATCTACGCCTTGCGCATGGAACAGCACCCCAATGCCCGTAGCCGCCTGCTGCTGGAGTACCTGAAAAGCCGCTTCAGCCCGGTTCCGCCCTGGGATCTGGCATTGCAAAGCGCAATGGGCTGAAACCTGAGGAAAATTATCTGGCGCATTAAAGACTCGCCCGCTAGATTCATGACCATAAATGATCAAGGCCGCCAACATGACCACCGAACGCTCCCCCCTGGACTCCTGCGATCAACTGCTGCTGGACAACCAGGTGTGCTTTGCCCTGCACTCCACCTCGCTGATGCTGACCAAGGTCTACAAGCCTCTGCTGCAGAAGCTGGGGCTGACCTACCCGCAGTACCTGGCGATGCTGGTGCTCTGGGAACGGGACGGGTTGACGGTCGGCGAGATCAGCCAGCGCCTGCTGACCGACCCCGGCTCCCTGACTCCGCTGCTCAAGCGCCTGGAGGCCGAAGGTCTGCTCAGCCGCACCCGCAGTCGGGAAGATGAACGGGTGGTGATTGTCCAACTGACGGAACAGGGCCGGGTGCTGCGCGAGCAAGCCCGGGACATTCCCCAGTGCATCCTCGGGGCCAGCGGCCGGAGCGTGGAGCAATTGCGTCAGTTGCAGGAAGATTTGCAGGTGTTGCGCGGGCATCTGCAGGGCAGTCTTTGACGCTTTGCTGGCAAGCCAGCCCCCTATGGCTGAGGCTAGCTTCTCAACCGAAAAAATATCTTTTTCAGAATCAATGAGTTGCCCATGACTCAAGGCTAATGGAGGGGTTTTCAGCAAAATTTATCTTGCGCACTAAATATTAGCGAGATACATTTATTTCGCACTTACTTAGCGCGCAAATAATTAGCGCGAAAATCACCTACCACGAGGCTTCCACCATGCAAACTCTCTACACCGCCGTTGCAACCGCCACCGGTGGCCGTGATGGCCGCGCTGTTTCCAATGACCAGATCCTCGACGTCAAACTGGCCACCCCCAAGGAACTCGGTGGTGCCGGTGGCCAGGCGACCAACCCTGAACAGCTGTTCGCAGCCGGTTACTCGGCCTGCTTTATCGGTGCCCTGAAGTTCGTCGCCAGCCAGAGCAAGCGCAAGATCCCGGACGACGCTTCGATCACTGCCCATGTCGGCATCGGCCAGATCCCCGGCGGCTTCGGCCTGGATATCGACCTGCATGTGAGCCTGCCCGGCCTGGCCCAGGACGAAGCGCAAAGCCTGGTGGATGCCGCGCATCAGGTCTGCCCCTACTCCAATGCCACCCGTGGCAATGTGGATGTGCGCCTGCACGTTACGGTCTGAAACGGCAAATTCCAGGCATAAAAAAGCCCGACTCAAGGTCGGGCTTTTTCGTCTACAGGGGCGAGCCAGGTTTAAACCTTGGCGCGGCCTTTGTAGGAACCGCCTTCGCGGGTATCGATCTCGATCATGTCGCCGATTTCGATGAAGTCCGCAACGCTCAGCTCGGTACCGTTTTTCAGTTTGGCAGGCTTCATCACCTTGCCCGAAGTGTCGCCGCGCGCGGAACCTTCGGTGTAGTCAACCTGGCGCACGATGGTGGTCGGCAGGTCAACGGAAACCAGACGGTCTTCGAAGAACACGGCTTCGCAAACGTCGGTCATGCCTTCTTCGATGAACGGCAGAACCGCTTCGATGTCTTCGGCGTTCAACTCGTACATGGTGTAGTCAGTGGTGTCCATGAACGTGTAGGTGTCGCCGCTGATGAACGACAGGGTCGCTTCTTTGCGATCCAGGATCACGTCGTCCAGTTTGTCGTCCGCACCGTAAACGGTTTCGGTCTTGTAACCGGTCAGCAGGTTCTTCAGCTTGGTCTTCATGATCGCGCTGTTACGACCGGACTTGGTGAATTCAGCTTTCTGAACCAGCCAAGGATCGTTGTCGATACGGATCACGGTACCGGGTTTGAGTTCTTTACCAGTTTTCATTGCGAATATCCGAATTTGGATGGGATTTACAAAAATCTAGGCCGCGTATCATATCCAATTTAGGTAAAACTGCACCAGCGCCGCAGCAAGATCGGGCTGGGAGCCTTGTTCCAGACACCATTGCTCGGCGTGCGCGGCGACTTCCGGCCAGTATTGCAGCAGGTTTTTCCAGGGTTCGGCCATCGATGCTTCGCTGTTCCAGGCCTGCCACAGGGCCAGCACTGCAGCCTTGGCCCCCGGGGAAAGGGTGCGGGTATAGAGGCCGAGAAAAGCTTCGAGCTTGTCCAGGTGGATGTCTTCATCCTGGCGATAGATGTGCCAGAGCATCGGACGCCCGGCCCATTGCGCGCGAACGAAGGAGTCCTCCCCGCGCACCGCGTTGAAGTCGCAGCACCAGAGCAGCCGGTCGTAATCCTCCTGGCGCACGAAGGGCAACACCTGAACGGTCAGCGACTGGCGTACCTGGGGACAGCCCGGCGCCAGCGGTTCCTCTCCCAGCCAGCGCTGCACATCGGCCAGCACGCGGCCCTCGGGCACCAGCAGATGAGTCGGCTGCCCGTCGTCGGCCAGGGCCTGCAACCAACTGGCAACCCCGGCATTTTCGTAGGCGAACAGCGAGATCAAGCGACTGCCGGCAACAGGCGATACGCCCAGGGATTTCAGGAAATCCAGCCGGGCCTGGGGCCTGCCCTGGAAATCCCGGCGCTGCTCGAGCAGCCCGGCCTCGCGCAGCAAGCCGCCGGTATCGGCCTGGAATCCGGGAAAGAAGAAGTACTTCTGCACCCCGCGAAACTTCACGGAAGGCAGGCCATGGCACCCGCCGACCCAGTCCTCGGCGCTCAGGTAGTCCAGGTTCAGCCACAGTGGCGCACGCGCACGGTCGGCCATGGCGTCCATGTAGGCGTGGGGCAACTGGCAGGCGAAAGCCGCGATCACCACATCGGCCGCCGCCTCGTCCGGCCACTGGGCGGGCCAGTGCCGCACCTGGACGCCATCCTGAATCTGGCTGGCCTTTTGGCTATCGATCTGCGGGCAGATCTTTTCGAAAGCGCGCAAATCATCGACCCACAGGCGCACCACACATTGATGCTCGGCCACCAGTTGCCGGGCCAGGCGCCAGGTCACGCCGATGTCGCCGTAGTTGTCGACCACGCTGCAGAAAATATCCCAGGAGGCTTTCATTCCACTCCCCGATTGGCAAAGGCGCCGATTGTCCGCATAAATGCTCCTGCGCAGAAGAGCCAACCGCGATTATCTTCGTGCGACAATCGGCCCTTGCCCAACACCGCCCGCCAGGAGGCAGCCATGTCCCATCGTCCCACCGCACGTCGCTCCTTGCGCATCAGTTTCAACTTCCTGGCGCTCACCGCCAGCATTGCCCTGGGCCTGTGGCTGGGTTTCCTGGCGATCGCCCTGACCTGCTGGCTGGCCTCGCACTACCTTTTCAGCCAGCAATTGGCTCCGGTCGCACAAGCGGTGCAGCAGTTGGCAAAACCACCGGTGGCCGCGCCACCCGAGCCACAGAACCGAATGTTCGAGCATTACCAGGAAAACCTGCGCAAGAACGAGGAACTGCAATCCCTGGACAACGCCCGCAGCAACCTGCGCAACCTGTCCAACCCCAAATGCCAGTTCTGGTTGCAGCAGGACCAGACCGCGCCGAGCGAAAAAAGCCGGGCCAACGTCCTGCAATTCTGTAATTGACCATGAATAAACAGTCCGTCTGCCAACTGATTCTGCAACAGCTCCGGGACGACCTGGAGGTCGCGGTGCGGGCGGCACAAACCGCTTACGAAACCGCCACCCACGAAGAAAATATCGCCGAGAACAAGTACGACACCCTGGGGCTGGAAGCTTCCTACCTGGCCGCCGGCCAGGCTCGACGGGTCGAGGAAATCCGCCAGGCCCTGGGCCTCTGGCAGAACCTGAGCCTGCGCCCTTACGACCCTCAGAAGGGGATTCAGATCGGTGCGCTGTTGGGGCTGGAAGATGAAAACGGCCACGAACAGTGGCTGTTTCTCGGCCCGGATGGCGCGGGCCTGAAGGTCTACGTGGTGGGGCAACTGGTGACCGTCATCACCCCCCGCTCGCCCCTGGGCAACAGCCTGCTGGGCAAGTTCGAGGACGATGAGGTGGAGATCGTGGTGGCGGGCGCCCGGCAACAGTTCACTGTCACCGAGGTCCGCTAGGCAGGCTGGGGATCAGTGGACCGGCAATTCGACGCCGTCGAACAGCTCTTCCAGTTCCTGCTTGTTATGGCAGGCAATGGCCTTGGCCATGACTTCGCGGGTCAGGTGCGGGGCGAACTTCTCGATGAAATCGCACATGAAGCCACGCAGGAAAGTGCCGCGACGGAAACCGATCTTGGTGATGCTCGATTCGAACAGTTCACTGGCATCCAGCACCACCAGGTCGCTGTCGAGCTTGGTGTCGACCGCCATCTTGGCCACGATGCCCACACCCAGGCCCAGGCGCACATAGGTCTTGATCACGTCGGCGTCGGCAGCGGTGAATACCACCTTGGGCGTCAGGCCGCGATGGCTGAAGGCCTCGTCCAACTTGGAACGACCGGTAAAACCGAACACGTAAGTGACGATCGGGTACTCGGCCAGGGTTTCCAAGGTCAACTTCGGCAGCTTGGTCAGCGGGTGGCCCTGAGGCACTACCACGCAGCGGTTCCAGCGATAGCACGGCATCATCACCAGGTCACCGAACAACTCCAGGGCCTCGGTAGCGATGGCGAAATCCACGGTGCCGTCAGCGGCCATTTCGGCAATCTGCATCGGCGAACCCTGATGCATGTGCAAGGCCACATCCGGGTACTGCTTGATAAAGCTGCTGATCACCGGTGGCAAGGCGTAGCGCGCCTGGGTGTGAGTAGTGGCGATGGACAGGGTGCCCTTCTTCTCGTTGGAGAACTCCTGGGCGATCTGCTTGATGCTTTCGACCTTGCGCAGGATCTCGCCAGCGGTGGTGATGATGCGCTCGCCGGCCGGGGTCACGCGGGTCAGATGCTTGCCACTGCGGGCAAAGACCTCGACCCCGAGTTCGTCCTCGAGCAGACGGATCTGCTTGCTGATACCCGGTTGCGATGTGTAAAGGCTTTGCGCGGTAGCGGAGACGTTGAGGTCGTGGTGCGCCACTTCCCAGATGTAGCGCAATTGTTGAAGCTTCATATCAATCCCTCAAAGCAGGTAGACGCCACGGGTATCAGCGACGGTATATAACTATATTAATGGTCAGGAGAATAAATCTAGAACTTTTATTCAGAATTTTCCATTCCATCCTCAGGTATCGCCCTGACGTCGACGCTGCACCAGAGGCACCAGGTAAACCGGGACTTTGGCCAGTTGCAGAACTCGCGTTGCGGTACGCCCCAAAGGCGTTTGCGCCCCCACCCCATGGCTGTGACTTCCTACGATCAGCAAATCCACAGAGAGTTTCCCCGCCTGCTCCAGAATCACCTGGGACGGGTCCCCCTGAAGCACCCGCACCGACTGGATCAAGGTCAGGTCCTGCATCCCCTCCCCCAGCTCCTCGCGAAAACTGTCCAGCACCCGTTGCTCTATATTGGCCATCACTGTATTCAGGCCCTGGCGGTGAAACTCATTCAACGACTGCTCATCCAGGTAGCTCTGCAACACTGATTCGGCGAACAGGCCCATGGGCTCCACGGCGTGCACTACATGTAAGTCGGCATTGAACGTTCGAGCCAGCTCCAGGGCATGTTGCATCACAAAGGGCGCATACAGACCGAGGTCAGTGGCATACAGCATCGAACGAATCATATGACCTCCTCAACTGCCAAGATGGCGGAGATTGATTCAGCTTAGCAGTGCCTGGAACTGTGGGAGGTCCGAGGAAAAACCACGGATTTTAGGATTCAAGCCTTGGTTTCGTTGCTCACGCCGTGCGGCACGTGACCGGTGGCGACCACTTCGCGAGCCAGCTCGCAGTGACCGGCCTGGTCGTCGAAGAACACGTCGGCTGCAAAGGCTTCGAGGAAGGCGGCTTTTTCCAGCCCGCCAAGGAACAGCGATTCGTCCAGGCGGATGTTCCACTCGCGCAAGGTGCGGATTACCCGCTCATGGGCCGGCGCGGAACGGGCTGTCACCAAGGCGGTACGGATCGGACTGGCCTCATCGGAAAACTCTCCCTGCAGCAGGTTGAGTGCCGCCAGGAACCCCTTGAACGGCCCGCCCGGCAACGGTTCTCGTGCCGACTGCCGCTCACTGGCCTGGAATGCCTCCAGGCCGCCGGACTGGTAGATACGCTCCGAGTCATCGGAAAACAGCACCGCATCACCGTCGAACGCGATGCGCAGTTCGCCATTTTCAGCGCGCCGGGTGCCGCCGGACAGAATGGTTGCCGCAGCAAAGCCGGCCTCTAGTGCACTGCGCACATCATCGGCATGGGTGGAGAGAAACAGGTCGCTGCCAAAGGCCGCCAGATAGGGATAAGGGCTGCGCCCGCCGACGAAGGCTGCTCGGGAAATGCCCAGGCCGTAGTGCTCGATCGAGTTGAACACACGCAACCCGGTGTCGGCACTGTTGCGCGAGACCAGCACCACTTCGACCCGGGCTCGGCCCAGGCTGGCATTCAGGCTGAGGAGTTTCTTGACCAGAGGGAAGGCATCACCGGGCTCGAGGACTTCCTCTTCATGTTCGATCTGGTACTGCCGATAGGCCTCGACCCCCTGGGCCAGATAGACCTTGTGGCTGTCGCCCAGGTCGAACAGCGCCCGCGACGAGATCGCCACCACCAGCTTGCCATCCAGGCCCTTTGCCATATTTCATCCCCTTAAAGGTAATAAGCCCAACTCAGGCGTGGTGCCGGTCGATGAAACTCAAGGCCTGGTACAACGCCTGGATCTTCGGCAGCTCACAACCTGCGGCCCGCGCTGCCGCCAAGGGTGCAGCATAGATAGCTGCCAGTTCCAGAGGACGCTGGTGCAGGAAATCATGGTACATGCTGGGCCAGTAATCCGGCATGTGCTCGGTGGACTTGAACAGTTGCTGCGCATAGGCCGCGGGGATGGCATGCCCGCAAGCCGCCGCCCCCTGCAGCACTTCCTGCATCAGGTCCTGGATCAGCTCGCGGCTGGCGGGGTCGGCCATCAGTGGCGTGGTACTGGCTCGGAGCAGAACCGACAGGCCGTTATACGGGACATTCCACACCAGCTTCTGCCAGCGCGCCTGCTGCAGGTTGCTCATGGCCTGGGAATCGAGCCCCGCCTCGCGAAACAGCGCGGCGCCCTCCTCGACTATCGCCTGGCTCAGGGTCGCATCGGCACTGGCCGGGCCACTGTGGTAACCCAGGTTTACCGCGCCAAGCGCCTGGTGCTCGATCTGCCCGGGCCCGGCGCGGTGCACACAGATAAAGCACAAGCCGCCCAGAAGATGCAGCGAATCGGGAAGCACCGCGCGCAGGTCGTCTTCGACATCCAGCCCATTCTGCAGTACCAGAACCTTGGCATCGGTGGCCGCGGCCTGAATGATCGCCGGCGCCAGATCAAGGTTGCTGGTGGTCTTGGCGCCCACCAGCAGCCAGTCGCAAGGCGGCATCTGTTCGGCATTGGCGTAGGCCTGCGCCGGCTTCAACGTCAGCTTGCCGTGCTGGCTGCTGTTGACTTGCAGCCCATGCTCGAGCACTGCCGGATATTCGCTGCGCAATAAAAAGTGCACGTCGAAACCGGCACGTGCCAGCATCACCCCGTAAAAACCTCCGATCGCTCCGGTCCCGATAATGCCTACACGCGGTTTACGGCCTGCACCCATCAAGGCAACTCCTCTGGTATTCGATTAAGCGCCTGACGCAGGCTCTCGCTGAGATCCTGCTGCGTCAGGCGCGACTGTAGCGCTCCATGAAACTCACCGTCGCGGACCACGAACAAAGCCGGCAAGTGGAACACCTGATAGCGCTGAACCGCACCGCCATTATCGCCCGCATCGACCCAGCAAAGACGGTCGATGGGTAGCTCCAACTCCGGCAACCGCGCCCGGGCCCAACGGCAACTGGAACAGCCGACACTGGTGAAAACAACCAGGGAAACGCCGCCCAGGCCCAGTAATTGCTGGTCGATATCGAAATCGGTCAGTTCCAATTCGAGCACTATACTGGGGGAAACAATGTCAAATGGACGACACTCGGAGTCTGCGGTCATGGGACGTTTTCTGCCTCATCCTGATGATGTTCCGGTTGAACTGACCTTGCGCAAGCACGCCTGTATTTCACGCCAGCGGTTGCACACTATCAGCCTCGGTGGCATGGCGTGCAATTACCACCGTGCCTGGCGCCGCGGTACCGCGCTGGAGGTGTACATGCCAACGTTGGGGGATAACGCCCGTTACAACGGCTATGTCGCCTGGTGCCTGAAACGCAAGCGTGGCTACCTGGTGGGCATCGCTTTCGTCGACGAACAAACGCTGTTCGGCGCGCGCATGGGTGAGCAGGTGTGCCAGATCGCCCGCTACTGTCGCCTGCATGAACCTCAGAGCGAACAGCAATGCATTGAGGCGCTGGCGCTGGATTGGGTCGAGCAGCACGCAGAAGACTATTCCGAAGACCGTGTGCACCAGGCTTTTGTGCAGCCATAGCCCAATAAAACCGCCACCTGCCCATTGTAGAGTCACCGGCTAACGCGCTAAGGTTCCGCTCCCCGACGCGCTCAAATCCGCTGTGCTCCGCCGCGCGGGGATCGCTGGCGGCCGGCACCCGTGACCTGACGAGTAACACGATGGCTGATTTACCGATCAACGACCTTAACGTCGCCTCCAACGAGACCCTGATCACCCCTGATCAACTCAAACGAGACATCCCGCTGAGCGACACCGCCTTGCGCACCGTGACCAAGGGTCGCGAAGTGATCCGCAATATCCTCGACGGCACTGATCACCGCCTGTTCATCGTCATTGGGCCCTGCTCGATCCACGACATCAAGGCAGCCCACGAATACGCCGAGCGGCTCAAGGCACTGGCGGCTGAAGTCTCCGACACCCTGTACCTGGTGATGCGCGTTTATTTCGAGAAACCGCGGACCACCGTCGGCTGGAAAGGCCTGATCAACGACCCTTACCTGGACGACTCGTTCAAGATCCAGGACGGCCTGCACATTGGTCGCCAATTGCTGCTGGACCTGGCTGAAATGGGCCTGCCTACTGCCACTGAAGCCCTGGACCCGATCTCCCCGCAATACTTGCAGGACCTGATCAGCTGGTCGGCCATTGGTGCACGTACCACCGAATCCCAGACTCACCGCGAAATGGCTTCGGGCCTGTCCTCGGCCGTGGGCTTCAAGAACGGCACCGACGGTGGCCTGACTGTGGCAATCAACGCCTTGCAGTCGGTTTCCAGCCCTCACCGTTTCCTGGGGATCAACCCCCAGGGCGGCGTGTCGATCGTCACCACCAAAGGCAACGCCTACGGCCACGTGGTACTGCGCGGCGGCAACGGCAAGCCCAACTATGACTCGGTCAGCGTCGCCGTCTGCGAGCAGGCCCTGAGCAAGGCCAAGATCAAGCCGAACATCATGATCGACTGCAGCCACGCCAACTCCAACAAGGACCCGGCACTGCAGCCGCTGGTCATGGAAAACGTGGCTAACCAGATCCTCGAGGGCAACCAGTCGATCATCGGCCTGATGGTGGAAAGTCACTTGAACTGGGGTTGCCAGGCGATTCCGAAGAACCTGTCGGAACTTCAGTACGGCGTATCGATCACCGATGCCTGCATCGACTGGGAAAGTACCGAGAAGACCCTGCGCGGCATGCACGCCAAGCTCAAGGACGTCTTGCCGAAACGCGATCGCAGCTGACCCTTTCCTGCAGACACAAAAACGCCGGGCCAAGCCCGGCGTTTTTCATGGTCGCCCCGGTCAGAGCTTTGCTGCGTGACGCTGATGACGCTCCATATAGCGCTCTACGTACGAGCAGGACGGAATCACTGTGTAGCCCATGCGTTCGGCGTACTCCAGCGCCTGCTCGGTCAACGCCGCGGCAATACCGCGCCCACGCAGTGCGTTGGGCACGAAAGTGCGATAGATATCCAGGGTCTGCTTACCCAGGTCCATATAGGTCAGGTAGGCACGATGACCGTCCACATTGGTCTCGAACTGATGACCAGCCTGGTCATGGTGGATGGACAACGCCTCGCTCATCACTACTCCTTGCGGGTCTGGAATGCTGACCCCTACCTTACCGATGTTTTTCCGGCGAAGGAACAACTTACGCCACCTCGTGCCTGTCGGCCGCCCGTAGAAGCTCTCGCTCTTGCGCCATCAGCACGTTACAAAATATAGGCGCCATTGGCACAAATGCTCAAGCCACACTCGTCACAGATCGGCGCAAAACCTTGTTGAGGCTGAGTACGAGCCTTAGTCGGGATCGATACCTAAACGTCTTGAGACGGTACATCGCCGGATGCTGAAACATAAGACGAGCGACGCCTCTTAAAGTCACCCACAAGATGCTTAAACATAGGTTCAGGGCTGAACAAATTCTGAAGAAAAGTGCAGTCGACACAATATAGACCGACTTTAGCCTAGGCTCTGAAACAGCGCCCGGAAACTCCGATAACGATGCTGGCAAACAAGCAGCATTCGGCCCCGGAGCTTCGCCGCTGAATATTTTTTATACAACCCGCTAAAAAGTTGCTCGAAAAAGAAACAGCGCCTAGAATTTTTTTTGCTTCTTGCGCTACGTCAGTTTACTTACTACAAGTAATGGGTAGTATGTACGCCGGCTATTTCCTCACTCTGAGGTGATAGCTACTAATAGAAAGTCCTTGAAGGGGAACACGATGAACAACGTTCTGAAATTCTCTGCTCTGGCTCTGGCCGCAGTTCTGGCTACCGGTTGCAGCAGCGTATCCAAAGAAACCGAAGCTCGTCTGACTGCTACTGAAGACGCAGCAGCTCGTGCTCAGGCTCGTGCAGACGAAGCCTATCGTAAAGCTGATGAAGCTCTGGCTGCTGCTCAAAAAGCACAACAGACTGCTGACGAAGCTAACGAGCGCGCTCTGCGTATGCTGGAAAAAGCTAGCCGCAAGTAATAGTCCCTCGGGATTGTTATCGAGCCGATCCATTTTTTGGATCGGCTTTTTTATTGCCCGGAGTTCTTCACCGGCAATAAAAAACCCGCCGCTACCAGCAGGTATCGGCGGGTTGCACTTAAGCGCTTACTGCTGCAAATCGTAGGTCGCGTTGGACATTGTTGTCACAGGCGCTGTCGTCGGCACGGCGATCTCCACCGGCAAGCCATCTTCGGCTGCCACTACATCACGCACCACATCCCAGTTCATGCGCAGGTTGTTAGCCAGGTCCTCACGCTTGAGCAAGGCATTGATCACTGCGGTGTGCTTGTCGACCACCGAAGGATTGCCTTTGTCATCCAACGGCGTATGAGCTTCCAGGTAGACTTTCCCGCCGCTGATACCGAACTTGTACGGATCGTTGATGATGCGCACCGAAGTTCCCACCGGCACCATGCCGGCCATTTCCAGCACGTTGTTGTTGAGCATGCGGAAACAGCCGTGGCTGGTGCGCATGCCGATACCGAACTTCTTGTTCGAACCGTGAATCAGGTAACCCGGCGTGCCAAGTGTGAACTTGAATGGCCCCAAGGGGTTGTCCGGCCCGGCCGGTACCACGTTCGGCAAGGGGTCACCGTCGGCGGCATGCTCGGCCTTGATCGACGCCGGGGGCGTCCAGGTCGGATTCGGGGTTTTCGCGGTAATGCTGGTGTGCGCGATCGGTGACCCCCAGCCTTCACGACCAATACCCAGCGGGAAGGTGTAGACCACGTTCCGACCCTTGGGGTAGTAGTACAGTCGATACTCGGCCAGGTTGATCACGATGCCTTCGCGCGGCCCGGGCGGCAGAATGAAACGCGTAGGCAGGATCACCTCGGTGCCCGCCCCCGGCAGCCAGGGATCGACCCCCGGGTTGGCCGCGACCATTTCCAGGTAACCCAGGTCGTAGGTCGTGCCCAGGTCGGCGAAGGTATCCTCGTACTTGGCCTTGATCACCTGTACCTGGCCGACGATGTCTTCACCCGGCGGCGGTAGAGGCAATTCCAATGCGGCAACAGGACCGGCCACACACAAGGCGGCGAGTGTCAGGCAGCGGGTGACGACAGGGAGGCGGGGCAACATCCGGATAATCCTTCGCATGAACAACGAATGAAAGAAACACGATTGTACACCCCGCCCTCCGGCTACGGCAGCCAGGCCGGGGAGACAAGCGCAGACACATGAATTCCCTGTCGAAACGGCCTGCTGGCGGCCGCCTACAACTCGAAACGCAGCTCAGGCCAGATTGGCGGAGTGCCACGTTTTTGCGACTCCAGAATCGCCCGGCACAACGGGCAGAGTCGCTGGTCCTGGAAAATCGTCCGATCCACGCTCGACCAGCGCGGTTGCGCGGGCAACAAAGTGCCGCACAAGGTGCGGTCGGCAGAGCCGCCCAACTCCAGTTGACGCGTCACCAGATGCACCCGAACTTCCTGGCAGGCGAACAGGTCAAGCTGCTCATCAGGCTCGATCAGTTGATAGGCAAACAGGGACCAGGCGGGACGCGGCATCGGGGGCTCCAAATCGGGGGCGCCACATTAGCCGAAACACTGTCACTAGAAAAGCGTCAAAGCAGCGGTTTTAGCGTCGGCCAGACATTTTCCAGCAACTTGCCCTGGGCCGCTGCCGCAGGGTGCAGACCGTCTGCCTGCATCAGTTCGGGATGCCCCCCGACCCCGTCAAGAAAAAACGGCACCAAGGCTACCTTTTTCTCGCTGGCCAACTGGCTGTAGACCTGGGAAAAGGCCTGGGTATAGCGCACGCCATAGTTGGGCGGCAATTGCATGCCTAAAAGCAGCACCTTGGCACCCTGGGCCTGGGAGCTGTCGATCATCGAAGCAAGATTTTGTTGCAATTGCCGGGGCGGCTGGCCGCGCAAGCCATCGTTACCCCCCAACTCGAGAATCACCACTTCAGGCTTATGCTCTGCAAGCAGCGCCGGCAGCCGCGCCTGGCCCCCGGCACTGGTGTCACCACTGACCGAGGCATTGACTACCCTGTCGTTAAAACCCTGGTCCTTGAGCCTCTTTTCCAGCAGGGCTACCCAGCCCTGACGGGTATCCAGGCCGAAAGCCGCACTGATACTATCGCCAACGATCAGGACCGTACCCGCCGCTGCGTTCTGGGCCATGCACATCAAGGCCAGGCCGGCACTCAAAAACCATACACGCATCGGATTCTCCATGGGCGCAAGCATTCTCACTGCGCGGAACCTTAGCAAAGTGGTTCCCAGCGCGGAAGGTGAACTGACCATCCTGCATGAACTCAGCCTCGAGCTGAACCAGGGCGACAGCCTGGCCATCGTCGGCGCCTCCGGCTCCGGCAAATCGACCCTGCTGGGCTTGCTGGCGGGGCTCGACCTGCCCAGCAGCGGCGAAGTCACCCTCGCCGGCCAGGCCCTGAGCCAGCTGGACGAGGATCAGCGGGCCCGTATCCGGGCCGAGCATGTAGGGTTTGTCTTTCAGTCCTTCCAATTGCTCGACAGCCTCAATGCCCTGGAAAACGTCATGCTGCCCCTGGAGCTGGACGGCCGTCGCGATGCCCGCGAGCGGGCCACCGAACTGCTGCAGCGGGTTGGCCTTGGCCAGCGCCTTAGCCACTCGCCACGCCAGCTTTCCGGTGGCGAACAACAGCGGGTTGCCATTGCCCGGGCCTTCGCTGCCGAACCCGATGTGCTGTTTGCCGATGAACCCACCGGCAACCTCGACAGCCATACCGGTGAACGCATCAGCGACCTGCTGTTCGAACTCAACAAGGAAAGCGGCACCACCCTGGTGCTGGTGACCCATGATGAACGCCTGGCCCATCGTTGCCGGCGCCTGATCCGTCTTGAAGCGGGCCTGCTGGTCGCCCCTATGGAGCCCTGATGGCACGTCTGCCGCTGCCGCGCCTGTTCAGCCTCGCTGTCCGCCAACTATTGCGCGATGCCCGTGCCGGAGAGTTGCGGGTACTGTTCTTCGCCTTGCTGGTAGCGGTTGCGGCCAGCACGGCCATCGGCTACTTCGGTGCACGCTTGAACGGCGCCATGCTGTTGCGCGCCACCGAGTTCCTCGGCGCCGATCTGCTGCTTGAAGGCAGTTCCCCAGCACGCCCGGAACAGCTCGACAGCGGCCTGAAACTGGGGCTGGATCATGCGCGGATAGTCGAGTTCTCCAGCGTCATTGCCACCGACAATGCGATCCAGCTCTCCAGCATCAAGGCCGTCGACGAAGCCTACCCCCTGAGGGGGCAGCTCAAGAGTGCCGCAGCCCCCTATGGGGTCGAGGAGCCCGGCGGCGGTCCCGCGCCCGGAGACGCCTGGGTCGAACCGCGCTTGCTGACTGCGCTGGACCTCAAGATCGGCGACAGCATCGACGTCGGCATGAAAACCTTGCGCCTGGCCAGGGTACTGACCTACGAGCCTGACCGGGCCGGCAACTTCTACAGCCTGACGCCCCGGGTCCTGATCAACCTGCAAGATCTGCAAGCCACCGGCGTGGTCCAGCCTGGCAGCCGGGTCAGCTTCAAGGAACTGTGGCGCGGACCGGCTCCGGCGCTTGAGGCCTATCGTCAACAGATCAAGCCGGCGCTGGCCGCCAACCAGCGGCTGCAGGATGCCCGCGATGGCAACCAGCAGATCGGTGGAGCCCTGGGCAAGGCCGAACGTTATCTGAACATGGCCAGCCTGGTAGCGGTGCTGCTGTCAGGGGTTGCAGTAGCCTTGTCAGCCAATCGCTTCGCCGGGCGACGCTTTGATGCCAGCGCCCTGCTTCGCTGCCTGGGCCTCTCACGCCGGGAAACCATGCTGCTGTTCAGCGTACAGCTGGGCGTTCTGGGTCTGCTGGCCAGCCTCAGTGGGGCGTTGCTGGGATGGCTGGCCCAACTCGGCCTGTTTTACCTGCTACATGACCTGCTGCCCAACGACGTACCACCCGGAGGATTGCTACCCGCCATCGCCGGCATCGGTACCGGGCTGGTGGCCCTGGCTGGATTCGCCTTGCCGCCCCTGGCTGCGCTGGGACGGGTGCCGCCGCTGCGCGTACTGCGGCGCGACCTGCTGCCAATCCCCTCCAGCACCTGGATGATCTACGGCGCCGCTCTGTTGGCCCTGGGCCTGATCATGTGGCGCTTGAGCCTGGACCTAGTGCTGACCTTCGCCCTGCTGGGCGGTGGCCTGCTGGCGGCACTGGTATTGGGTGGCTTGTTGCTACTGCTGTTGCAAAGCCTGCGGCGCCTGCTGGCCCGCGCCGCCCTGCCCTGGCGCCTGGGCCTGGGCCAGTTGCTGCGTCACCCCCTGGCTGCGGCCGGGCAATCCCTGGCTTTCGGCCTGATACTGTTGTCCATGGCGCTGATTGCCCTGCTGCGGGGCGAACTGCTGGACACCTGGCAAAACCAATTGCCGAAAAATGCCCCCAACTACTTCGCACTGAACATTCTGCCGGCGGAAAAACAGGCCTTCAGCGAGCGCCTGGTGCAGCTCTCCGCCCCTTCGGCGCCCTTGTACCCCGTGGTTCCGGGGCGCCTGGTGAGCATCAATGGCGAGCCGGTAAGGGAGATCGTCAGCAAGGATTCCAGCGGTGATCGGGCCATACAACGCGATCTGAGCCTGACCTGGGCCGCCGATCTGCCCAGCGGCAACAGCATTATCGAGGGCAGTTGGTGGTCAGCCCAGCCGGACGATGGGTTGCCCGGCGTCTCGGTCGAGGCCAAGGTGGCGCAGAGCCTGAAGCTTAAGCTGGGTGATCACCTGACCTTCACGGTCGCCGGCGCCAACCGGGAGGCCCGGGTCACCAGCCTGCGCAGCATCAACTGGGACAACTTCCAGCCAAACTTCTTCATGATCTTCCAACCGGGCACCTTGAAGGATCTGCCCGCCACCTACTTGACCAGCTTCTACCTGAGCCCTGGGCACGATCAGCAGATTGTCGAGCTGTCCCGGGCCTTCCCGGCAGTGACCATCCTTCAGGTCGAAGCCCTGCTGGAACAACTGCGCAGCATCCTGGCCCAGGTCACCCTGGCGGTGGAGTATGTGTTGCTGTTTGTCCTGGCGGCAGGAATGGCAGTGCTGTTTTCCGGGCTCCAGGCCACCCTGGACGAACGCATTCGCCAGGGGGCGCTGCTGCGTGCCCTCGGGGCCGAGCGGCAACTGCTGGTGAAAGCCAGGCGGATCGAGTTCGGCCTGCTGGGCGCAGTCAGCGGCCTGCTGGCGGCACTGGGGTGCGAACTGGTCAGCCTGGTGCTCTACCGGTTCGCTTTCGATCTGCCCTGGCACCCGCATCCATGGCTGTTACTGTTGCCTCTGGTGGGGGCGCTGCTAGTAGGCGGGGCGGGAGTTTTCGGTACCCGTCGAGCATTGAACGCCAGCCCGCTGAATGTATTGCGCGAAGGTTGAAAGCCCAAGGCTCGCCTGCCCAGGTCGGCGAGCCTACTTCACATAATCGATCTGGTTGATCCACCAGCAGGTTTCACCTGCCGGGGTGTGGACAACGGCCTCGTCACCCACTTCCTTCTTCAGTAACGCCCTGGCCATGGGCGAATCGATGGAGATGTAGTCCTTGCGCAGGTAGATCTCGTCGTAACCGACGATACGAAAGCGCTTGATCTCGGCCGCCTCGTTTTCGACTTCGACCCAAGCACCAAAGAACACCCGTCCCTCCTGTTCCGGCGCGTAGGAAACCACCTTCATGTCTTCCAGGCGCTTGCGTATGTAGCGCACCCGACGATCGATTTCCCGCAGAAGCTTCTTGTTGTACTGATAGTCCGCATTCTCGCTGCGATCGCCCAGCGAGGCCGCCCAGGTGACCTTCTGCGTGATATCCGGGCGCTTCTCCCGCCATAAATAGTCCAGCTCTTGTTTCAGAGCGTCGTAACCATCCTGTGTGATGAGCTTGGTACTCAATTGGCTAATCAGCCTCCAGCCTTATGCATGCTGCGCATTAGTTGTATGAGCCGACAAAGCCGGCACGTCATGAGCGGCATCTGCCACCGATCTATGGACATCACTATCAGATTTGTCCGATTTAGATTTCAGAGAGGTCAGCCAATCATAGGGCCAAACAGCCGAGCCGTACGGCCCAGGGCATAGGTTCGACAAGAGCGTCGGCAATCGGCACGCCACACTGCTTGATACCCATTCCCCACAGAGCTGGCCAATAACTACCAACACCTCAAAAACAAAGGGAAAGTACCACATGGGCAACATCATTATCGTCGATGACCATCCACTGATCAGACTGGCCATCAGGTCGGTGCTGGATCCTCATCATCACAATATCGTCGCCGAAGCCGACAACGGTGCCGATGCCGTGCAACTGGTGCGCAAGCACCTGCCGGACCTGCTGATCCTCGACCTGGGCATCCCCAACCTGGATGGTTTCTCGGTCATCGCGCACATCAAGTCCGCCGGGCTGCACGTCAAGACCCTGGTACTGACCTCAAGTGATTCGAAAAACTTCGCCCTGCGCTGCCTGCAAGCCGGAGCCGCTGGCTTTCTGTGCAAGACCGAGAACCTTCACGAATTGGCCAATGCGGTAAAGGCCATCCTTTCCGGGTACAGCTACTTTCCGGAAGACACCATTAATATCCTGCAGCAGAACACCAACGCCGCCAACCAGGAGAGTGTGTTGATTTCCCGCCTGACCGACCGCGAAATAACAGTGCTGAAACTGCTGGCTACCGGTCTGAACAACCAGCAGATTGCCGATGCGCTGTTGATCAGTCACAAGACCGTCAGCACCTACAAAGTGCGGTTACTCAAGCGTTTCAATGTTTCCAACCTGGTGGCCTTGGCCGAATTGGCCAAACGCAATGCCGTAGTTTGATCATCAAGCCATTAATCGCCATCAAATGACGGACAGCCGCCACGACTGAAGACGTTCCAGTCGGTTTCTGTTCAATGGAATTCCGATCTGTACAAGGCGCAGTTCAGCAGCCGTGATGCACTACCGGCGGGTCAACTGCTGAACTGGCGGCGGATGATCAACCCCTGGCGAGCGACGCGGGTCAGTTGCTTGATGACTTCAGCAGCATCCGCAGCACTGGGTGCCGGAATGACCGCCAGATCGAAGCTGTCACTGGCAAAGCGTGCCAGGGACTCACCTTCTTCGACAAATTGAATCAGAAACGCCGCTGGGCCCGGGGAACGTCGTGGCCAACCGTCGAGATAACGCAATAGTGTGGGCTGGTGCTTGCCACCCAGGAGGATTTTCGGATTGCGCTGGGAAAGACTCGCCGTGATCGGCGCAAGACGTACAAGGGGGCGTGGTGCATTCATCGTATTGTGTCTCTGCCTCAGATTTCTGCCGGGCAGGTGAGAGGCAACACCGAACCAGCGCTTTAGCGGTATTTCGAAGCCTGACTATAGCTTCTATCAGTGATCTTTCGACTCACCTGGCGCCCCGCAAGTAGCTGTTTAAATCGGCGCATGAGCAGCATCCTAGAGAAGCCGACAGGTCAGTGTCAAGATTTGTCAGCAACGAAAAAGGCCTGCATTCGCAGGCCTGGGATAACTTTGCCGACGGCTGATCCAGAGCCTCTGGAACACCGCCCGCGTATCGACTTACTTGGCGATTACCGCATCCAGAGACAGCTTGCCGGCCCCCTCAATCAGAACTGCGACAGTGCCGCCAAGCAGTGCCAGAGCGAACTCATAACCGTTGTTGGCCATGAACAGGCCATGGCTGATATGCACCGAGAAAATCGCCACCAGCAAGGTAAACGACAGGCCCAATGCAGCGGGACGCGCCAGCAGGCCAATAATCAGTGCCAGACCGGCAAAGAACTCGGTCCCCCCCGATAACAACGCCATCAAATAGCCGGGAGCCAGACCGATACTCTCCATCCACTGCGCCGTTCCCGCCAGACCGCCACCACCAAACCAGCCAAAGAGTTTCTGCGAGCCGTGAGCCACGAAGATGATGCCGACGAAGATCCGCAGTACGGTCAAGCCGTAGCCCGCGCGAGTGCCCAGTAGCTTGTTGGTCAGTGTGCTCATGCTGTGTAGTCCTGTGTGAAGATAGGAAAGTTGGTCGCCATACTAATCAGTTTTAATCATGTTAAAAGCGGAAATTACCCAAGCTAATAATCGATTTTTTAGATTATTTACGTGACGCAACTTTTCGCTCCGGAGGCTCCAGGGAGTCTCGTTCACGATCAAAGGCCAGATAGTATTTGTTGACGCTATTAACATAGCTGACGGCCCCCATGCCCACTTGCTCCATGGCGATGCGCTCCACCTGGAAGAACCACTGGTTGGGGTTGAGCCCCCGCCGCCGGGCTTCACTGCGCATACCCTGCACCCGCTCCGGCCCCATGTTGTAGGCCGCCAGCACAAATGCCATGCGCTCGCGCTCATTGAGTTTGGGGCTGGCAAAAAATTTACGGCGAATCATCGCCAGGTACTTGGCCCCTGCCTGCACATTGCTATCTACGGACTGAATATTGTTGACCCCGACCCGCTGCGCTGCCGAAGGCGTGATCTGCATCAGCCCGGTAGGGCCGCTGCCGCTTCTGGAAGGGGGTTGCAACGCTGACTCCTTGAACGCCAGCGCCGCCAGGTTCAGCCAGTCCATGCCCTGTTCGCCGGCATGCTTCTGCAAAACCGGACGCAGTTTTTCCAGACGCTGACGGTCGGCCCGGGCCAGGGGATAGTGCACCTGATACTGGCGTCGGTAGATACGCAGGAACGCCACATCCTGATCCGCCGGCGCCTTATAGGTCTTGAGGAAGCGGTCGATACTCGCCCGCAGCATCGACGCATCGCGCCGGACAAACCAGTGTTCTTCACCCGGCTCACTGATCTTCAACTGCCTGTCCAAACGCAATTTGGGCAGGATCTTGCTCCAGCGTTCGGCAATCGGCTGCTCGACAACCGTCAGGTGGAAAATGCCGCCCTGGACCATTTCCAGCACATCCTCCACCGCCAGGCTGGGGTCGACCCACTCCACCTTGATCGGCGCCAGCTTGTGCAGCGCCAGCTTCTGATTGATCTGGCTGACCGCGTCCCCCGCCGCACTACCGGTAGTCAGGGTCAGGGTCTTGCCGGACAGCTGTTCGATCCGTGTATAACGGCGCTCACCCTTGATCCCGACCAGCAGCAGGGGAACATTACTGACGATCGGGTCGCTGGAGCTGACCGCATTTCCGGGCTGGGCTTCCAGCAGCTCACCAGGCGCCACCAGGTCGCCCTCGCCCCGCTGCAATGCACCCAGCAATTGATCCTTGGCTTTGGGAATGATCTTCAGGCTGATTTCCTGGCCGTCGCGAGCATGGCCATTGAGGTACTGCTCGAACGAGCGCAGGCGGTGGTACTCGACACCTATGGCCTGGCCCTGGACTTCTCCGGAGCTATTGCGGCTCTGATTGACCAGCACCCGGAGTACCCGGCTGCTGCGGATTTCCGCCAGGTCGCGCACTTTTCCCGTGGCGTGTGCTTCCAGTGGCCCGGGCAAGCGCGCCAGCGCCGGCAAGGGCAGCAGCAATGACAGGCACAGCGCGAGCAATATCGAGGATCGGGTCATCCGTTCTCCGCAAAGAATACTGTTCAACCCTTCGTCGCTTTTTGAAGAATTGATTGCCAGAAACAGAGCGCCTTGAGCGCTGGCAAGCTGCGAAAGACCCGTGCAATGGCGCTGAAGAACGTGGCCGTTGCTCTGGTCCGGCAGCAAAAGACAGCTATAACTCGTTGTAGTTCTTGGTTTTTCTTATAAATCTACAGCTCTGATATGCTTTCCGGCCGCAAGCGGAGATAGCACCATGCAACTCATCGATATCGGCGTCAACCTGACCAATCCCAGTTTTGCCGAAAAACACCAAGCCGTTCTCAATCGTGCTTATGAGGCTGGGGTGTGCCAGTTGGTCCTCACCGGAACCAGCGTCGAAGGCAGTGAACAGGCCCTGGAGTTGTGCCAGAAACTGGACGCCGACGGGCAGAGACTGTTTGCCACCGCCGGGCTGCATCCCCACAGCGCCAGCGACTGGAATGCCGACAGCCCGCGACGCTTGCGCGCTCTACTTGGAGAGCCACGGGTACGCGCCGTGGGCGAATGCGGCCTGGACTTCAACCGGGACTTCTCTCCCCGCCCGCAACAGGAAAAAGTCCTGGAAGAACACCTGGCCCTGGCTGTCGAGTTGCAGTTGCCAGTGTTTCTCCACGAACGTGACGCCAACCTGCGCTTGCTGGACATCCTGCGGGATTTCCGTGATCGCTTGCCGGCTGCTGTAGTCCACTGCTTTACCGGTGAACAAAAGGCCCTGTTCAGCTACCTCGACCTGGACCTGCACATCGGCATCACAGGCTGGATCTGCGACGAACGCCGCGGCACCCACCTGCACCTGCTGGTACGCGACATCCCCCGCGGGCGCCTGATGCTGGAAAGCGATGCCCCCTACCTGCTACCCCGCAGCTTGCGGCCAAAGCCGAAAAATGGTCGTAACGAACCGGCCTATCTGACCGAGGTTTTACGAGAAGTTGCGTTGCACCGCGGTGAAACCCTGGAAGACCTTGCAAGCCACAGTACCGCCTGCTCTCGGGCGTTTTTTCGCTTGCCAGAGATTGCTTGACCCACATCAAGATTTTTCCGAGATCATGGCGGCACAATAATGGCACCTTGCCAATACTGTTTCGCTCAATCAGAGAAGACCTTCCATGGGTGCCTGGCTTAGCAATATCTCGCTGAAGTACAAATTCTGGGCGGTCAATGCAGTCGCCTTCGTCACCACCTTGTTATTGGTGCTGTACGCCGTGCAACTGGAGCAACAGGCTCGCAGCCAGACAGCCCAGGCTGCCGCCCAGGCCGAGGCGAGGCTGCTCGGCGCCTGGCCCGTCGGACAGGCGCTGCCCAGCGCCGAACACCTGCTGTATTTCTCCCGGGGGCAGACCCCCAGCCTCAACGAGCAGACTCTCAGCGAACTCAACGGCGCCAACGGCTGGGTCGAGCTCAACCCGATGCCGCTGTTCGGTGAAAATCCGCTACTGGGCGCTGACGTGATCCAGCGCGCCGACGGCCAGCAGGTCGCCGTACTGGCCTACGCCCCGAGCCTGGCCCAGGTCTTCAGCGATCGTTTCACCAATTACGCCGTCGCAGTGTTCATCCTGATGTTCGCCATGCTCTGCGCCTCGCAGTTGCTGATCCGTTTTCTCCTCAGCCAACTCAACACCCTCAAGGACGTCATGCTGCACGTGGAGAAGACCGGCGACCTGTCTGCTCGCGTGCCGCTGTCCTGCAAGGACGAGGTGGGTCAGATGGCCAGTGCCTTCAATGCCATGCAGGCCGGATACCAGCGGGTAGTCAATACCGTGGCCAATACCGCCCGGCAGCTGGACCAGGGCGCTGCACGCCTGGCCTCGAGCATGAACGATGTACGCCACGGCATGCTCGGCCAGCAGAGCGAAACCGATCAGGCCGCCACGGCCATCAACGAGATGTCCGCCACCGTCTATCACATCGCCCAGCATGCCGGTGCCACCCGGGACCTGTCGCAGACCGCCGACACCCTGGCCGGTACCGGCCATGAAGTGGTGGGCCGGGTGCAGAAATCCATCGCCGGGCTTTCCAATGGCGTGCAGCAGACCGCCGAGATGATTCAGAAGCTCGCCGAGGACAGCCAGAAGATCAATGGCGTGGTCAACGTTATCCACAGCATCGCCGAGCAGACCAACCTGCTGGCACTCAATGCCGCCATCGAAGCCGCTCGAGCAGGGGAAATGGGCCGCGGTTTTGCCGTGGTAGCGGATGAAGTGCGCAACCTGGCCAAGCGTGTACAGACCTCCACCGACGAGATCACCAGCATGGTCTCGGCCCTGCAGGCCGGCACCCGGGATGCCGTGGATTTCATGCAGGAAAGCTCGTTCAAGGCCGATGACTGCGTGCAACAGGCCCAGGAAGCCGGCGCGGCACTGGCGGAAATAACCGGCGCCGTAGCCCAGATGCGCGAAAGCAACACGCAGATCGCTGTTGCAGCGGAACAGCAGAGCCAGGTAGCGGAAGAAATGAACCGGGCGGTGGTGAGCATTCGCGATGTCACCGAGAACACCGTGCAACAGACCGTTGCCTCGGCCACCACCAGCAGTGAACTGGCGACCCTGGCTGGTGAGTTGAGCAAAGCCATAGGCCAGCTGAAACTCTGATCCGAGTGCCTCTACCCCCCTCTACTGGCTATCGCACCGATAGCCAGCCTTGATTCGCCGCCATCCCAACTGGCCCCTATCCTTGGTTCATGAGTCTTCAAGAACTAAGGATGATCATCATGGGCAAACGTCACCCCAACCTCCCCGCCTGGCAATGGCGCGTCTACCCGCAGAATCACCAGCACCCTGCCAATCTGGTATTGCACCTGATTGCCGTACCGCTATTCATCATCGGCTTTCTGCTGATTGTTTCGGGCGTGTTTTCCTTGAGCTTCCTGAGCCTGGCCATCGGTGTGGTCGGCATCCTCGCAGCCCTGGGCCTGCAGCGCCACGGACACAGCCTGGAGGCCCAGGCCGCCGAGCCCTTCAGTGATCGCAAGGATGCCGTGCAACGGCTGCTGGTGGAACATTTCGTGACCTTTCCGCGCTTTGTCCTGAGCGGTGCCTTGTGGCGTGCCTGGTTGCAGCGCCACCGGCACTGATGGCTCAGGCGAAGATGGTCACCGTCTGGCGGCTCAGGGCGATCAATTGGCCCTCAGCATTCCACAAGGCCGCTGCCGCATGCCCGTAGCCGTCACGCGCGTGTTCGATTTCCACCCGGTACTTGCACCAGTCCAGAGTGCTCAGTTCCAGCAACGGCTGGACGAACTCGATGGTCCAGGTCAGGGTGCTGCCCGCAGCGGGCTTGGTCAGGTGCGGCAACAGCGCCGGCGGCCAGGCATCCACCAGCGCCAGGATATGCGCCTCGGTGACCGGTTCTTCCTTCACATCCCCACGCAAGCGCACCCAACCGCCCATGTCGCGGGAACGATTGCCGGTGAATGGCAGGCCACCGATGCTCCAGCGCATTGCCAGATGACGCATGAACTCCGGCGTCACGCCCTGGATATAAGGCAGCTCCTGGCAGTCATCCCAGTGTTTCATTTCGGGCGCTGGTTCGGCGGCCACACTGACGGACGATTCACGGGAAGCGCCAAAACTGCCCTGCACCAGAGTCACCACCTGACCCTCCTGCATGACCCGCCCCAGTACCTGGCTGACGGCCTTGCCTTCGCGCAGCACATCCACCTCGAAACTGACCGGCACATCTGGCGCCACCGGGCCGACAAAGGTGACCGCTAGCGACCGCACGGGGCGGTCCGCCGCAACCTTGGCCCGCATCGCTTCATACTGCAGAGCAACCACCAGGCCACCGAAACTGGCGCGCCCCTGGGCCCATTCCGCCGGAATGGTCAGCGCCTGGGGCTGGCCGCGAACGGCTTCGAGCAAATCGTAGAAACGCATGAAAACCTCGGGGGACAAAAAATAGACTGAGGGATCTTAACCAGCGTCGCAGAGCCACACAGCCATTATTCCGGCCAAAGCAGCGGACAGATAAGCCGCCCTTTGGCCTTCACCGCTTGAAGCAATCGCGATGCAGTTGCTCCAGCACCTGATCGGAGCGGGCCTCGGCCTTGAGCATGGTTCTGCGCCAGACCGCCACACAGGGCAGTAAATCCAGTTGCTGTTCGGCCTGGGCCAGCCATTGCCAGCAATCATGCCAATCGCCCAGGGCGCTTTGAGCCGCCTTGAGGCGCTTCATCGCCTGGGAGGGCAAGCGATCCAGCTCGGGATAGGCATCGGCGGCGTAACGCACCCGCTTGATCAGCAGACGCAGGCGATGACGGTCGTGGGCAGGGTCCAGCAGCGCCTGGCCCAAGGCTTTCCACTGTTTGGCCAGGCGTTTTTCGATACTGCCGCGCAGGCCCCGCAGCAAACCTTGGCGCTCAGAGGCCCGGAGGAACCTGGGGAAGGCATCCAGCACCAGAAACAACTGCGCCAATTCCGCCCCCGCGGCCACTGCCGAGTACTCATGCAACAGTTGTGAGGTACGACGGTCGGCAGCAGCATGCTGGCCATGCTGATGCAGATAGGCCGCCAATACTTCACGATCACGAATCGGCGTGGTCACCCGCCCCACTTCGCTGGCCGCGGCTTCCAGTTGCTCCACTCCGGGCAGGCCACGCAACGGGCGCAACAGGCTGCGCAAGCGTCGCACGCTGATGCGCAGATCATGCAAGGCCTCGGCATCCGTGGCGGCCGACAAGCGGGCCTGACAAGCCAGCAAACTCACTTCCAGGCCCAGAACCTGAGCCACCAAACGATCAACCAAGGCAGACATCAAGGCTTCCCCAACACGAGTCAAAAGCCTGACTTCGGCTTATCCAGTTCCAAGAATGGCACCGCGAACCGGCGACAGGCATTGCGCCAGATCATTCAGGTTCGCGGTGATGATTGTCGGACCAGCTTAGCGGCTGTCGCGGCTCAGCGCCCGGCCCGGGATTCACGAATGTAGAAACGCGCCTTCTCGGCCTTGTTGGTGCAGCCTTCGAAGGCTTCGAACTGCTGCTGGGTCTTGGCGCCGGTCAGCAGCGACAACGCCTTGGAGTAACTCACGGTGCCAGCGAAACCTTCGGCCTTGGCCAGGTCCAGCTCGTGCCAGGCAGCGTCCAGCTGCGTGCCGCAACTGTCACGGTAGGCAGTCTTGCCTGCACAACCGGTCAATACCAACGCAATCAGGGGCAGGCAGATCCAGGCTTTCATCGATGACACCTCAAGATAGGGAAAACAGTCGTACAGGTTAAGACGATGGCCGCAGGAAAAAGTGCCAGTCCCACCCCTTGGAAAATATAGCTGCAGGAGCATAGCCTCGCGGCCCCGGCGGCCCTAGAAAAAAACTCACAGGCCCCGCAGCGCATCAGCAATTGAACCACGAGGCGCTATGGGTGCATTGTTGCAGCCTGTTTGTCGAAGGGACGAATCATGAGCAAACGTGTCGCATTGGTCCTTGGGTCGGGGGGCGCTCGCGGTTACGCCCATATCGGCGTCATCGAGGAAATCGAAAAACGCGGTTATGACATCGCCTGCATTGCCGGCTGCTCGATGGGCGCGGTGGTCGGCGGCATCTACGCCGCAGGTAAGCTCGCCGAGTACCGGGAATGGATCGAAAGCCTGGACTACCTCGACGTGCTGCGCCTGGTGGACGTGAGCTTTCGGCTGGGGGCGATTCGCGGCGAGAAAGTCTTCGGCCAGATCCGCAAGATCGTCGGCGAAGTGAACATCGAAGACCTGCGCATCCCCTATACCGCCGTCGCCACCGACCTGACCAACCAGCAGGAAATCTGGTTCCAGGAAGGCTGCCTGCATCAGGCCATGCGTGCTTCCGCCGCGATCCCCAGCCTGTTCACCCCGGTCATGCAGGGCAACCGCATGCTGGTGGACGGCGGCCTGCTCAACCCGCTGCCCATCGTTCCGGTGGTTTCCAGCCACTGCGACCTGATCATTGCGGTGAACCTCAACTCCACCAACCAGCGCCACTACCAGTTACCGGTGATCCAGCGCCCACCCGCGTTCAAGAGCCGCTTTGACAGCCTGATCAACTCCCTGGGCTCACACCTGCCGTTTCGCCGCAAGCAGGCCGAACAACTGCTACTGCTCGAGCAGGAAGCCTTCAAGAGCGAAGCCGCGGAGATCAATCCATGGGTCGAGGGCGCCGACCCGGAAGCCCAGCAACCGGCCGCCGCGCCGCAAACCGACGGCGCGCCGAAATCCGCCAGCGGCTCCTTCATCATCGACAACGTCGGCCCGGCGTCACTGCTGGACCTGGTCAACCAGAGCTTCGAGGTCATGCAGACCTCCCTGGCGCAGTACAAGATCGCCGGTTACCCGCCGGATATCCTCATCAACGTGCCCAAGCGCGTCTGCCGCTTCTTCGAGTTCTACAAGGCGCCGGAGCTGATCGCCCTGGGCCGTGAGATTGCCAGCGATACCCTGGACCGCTACGAGCAGGACCAGTAGCGAAAGGCCGCAAACTCAGGAATCGGCGCCCAGCAGGCGGTAGCCGACCCCCGCCTCGGTGACGATGAAGCGTGGCCGGGTCGGATCGTCCGCCAGCTTCTGGCGCAAGTGCCCGACCACGATCCGCAGGTAATGACTGTCCTCGGTGTGGGTCGGGCCCCAGATGTCCTTGAGCAGTTGCTGCTGGGTAATCACCCGTCCCGGGTGCCGCGCCAGCTGGGCCAGCACCGCATACTCCTTGCGGGTCAGGGCCACTTCGACACCGTCCAGCAGCACCCGCCGATAAGCCAGGTCGACCGTCAGCGGCCCCACTTGCAACGCCGCCTCCTGCACTTCCCCGCTCGGCGCCTGGCGCAACAGGGCGCGAATCCGCGCCAGGAACTCCTGGATACCGAAAGGCTTGGTCACATAGTCGTTGGCACCACCATCCAGCGCCTCGACCTTCTGCAACTCGCTGGCACGCACCGAAAGCACCAGCACCGGCACCGCCGACCACTCGCGAAACTCGCGCAGCACCTGCTGCCCATCCATGTCCGGCAGCCCCAAATCAAGTACCAGCAGGTCCGGCTTGTTCAAGGCGGCCTGGGCCAGGCCTTCGGTGCCGGTCCCGGCTTCAATCACTTTGTATCCCTGGGACGCCAGGCTGATGCGCAGGAACTTGCGAATCTGCGGCTCGTCGTCGATGACCAGGATGGTCGCGGTCTGGCTCATGGTTTCAGTTCAAGACAAATTAAGAGGCAAAAGCGTAGCGCAAGGCATGCCGCATCCGTGTGGCGCTGACGCGGCAAGGCCGCAGCGCGTTCTACAGGTATTCACAGGTCGGACTCAAGCTCCGGCTGGGTCTGCAACGGCAGGTGCAAGGTGATGCATGTCCCCTTGCCGCCAATGCCCTCGGCGACACTGATATGCCCGCCATGGGCGCCGACCATGCCCTGGCAGATCGCCAGGCCCAGGCCGGTGCCTTGCCCGCCGCGGTCGCCACGGGCAGCGGTGTAGAACATGTCGAAGATCTTTGCCCGCTCATCCTCGGGAATCCCCGGGCCCTCATCACTGACGGCGAAGCTCAATTCCTGCTCGCTGGCACTGACTTTCAACTGCAGATGGCCATGGGGTGGCGAGAAGCGGGCAGCATTCTCCAGCACATTGACCAGCGCCTGCTCGATCAGCGCCGCATGGACGTAAAGCAAGGGCAAGTCCGCTGGCAGTTCGGTGGCCACTTGCAACGGCGCCAGCACCGCCCGCAGGCGGTTCAGGGCACTGCCGACGATATCCCCCGGCGCGACCCAGTCCCGGGCCAGCTTCAGGGCCCCATGGCCGAGCCGGGTCATGTCCAGCAGGTTCTGTATATAGCGGTCCAGGCGCTCGGCCTCATCCCGCGTGCCCTCCAGCAGCTCTCGCCGATCTTCCAGGGGGATCGCTTCCCCCAGGGCCAGCAGGCTGTCGATACTGCCGCGCATTGAGGTCAGCGGTGTGCGCAGGTCATGGGATACCGAAGCCAGCAAGGCGCTGCGCAACTGTTCGGTCTCCCCGTGCAGCCTCGCCGCTTCCAGGTCCTCGGCCAGCCGCGCCCGTGCCAGGGCCTGGGCCAGTGGCTGGCTGAGCGCAGTGAGCAGGCGCCGGCGCTGGCCGCTGAACTCTTCACCCTCACGGGGGCAGACACCGAGCAACCCCAGGGGCCCGTCATCCACCGACAGCGGCCACCACCACCATCGACCAAAGGGCAAGGTCCCGGTGCCCAGCCCCGCCGGCTGGTCATGCTGCCAGGCCCAGTCGGCCGCCGCGCGCTCGGCCTCGGAGAACTGCGGCGAACCACCGGTCTCGACTTTCCATCCACCCTGCCCGTCGCGGTTGATCAGGCAGACACGCAACTCGTCGCGACCATTCAAATGCTGGGCCGCGGCGTTGATCACCGCTTGCCGGTCAGTGGCGGCAGTCAACTTGCGCGACAGGTCCAGGAGCTCGCCGGTTTCCTCCTGGGTATCGCGCAACGCCTGCAACTGCCGGCGCTGGCGGGCCGCCAGATTGCCGGTCAGCGCGGCCATGAGCAGGAAGAACAGCAGGGTCAGTACATCTTCTTCCCGCTGGATGGCCAGGGAGAAGTTCGGCGGAATGAACAGGAAGTCATAACTGAGAAAGGACAGCGCCGCGCAAGCCAGGGCCGGCCCCAGGCTGCTGCGCACTGCCACCAGCAGCACCGCGGCGAGGAACACCAGGGAGATGTTCGGCAACGGCAGGACACTGGCCACCCCCCAGGCCAGGGCGCTGGCCAGGAGGGTGGCCAGGACTGCCAGGACGTAGTCGAACCAGATCAGCGAATGCTTGACCCGCAGGCCCGGCTGATGGGGCTGGGGCTCGCTGTCCAGGACATTGATCTCCAGGCCATCGGCATTGCGCAGCAAGCGCGCCGCCAAGCCGCCACCGAACCAGCGCCGGCGCCAGCGGCGCCTGGACTGCCCCACCAGCAGCAGGCTGGCGCGACGCTCCGCGGCGTGCTGGATCAGGGTCTTGGCCACCTCGCCGGCGCGCAACAGGACCACTTCCCCGCCCAGGCGCTCGGCCAGTTGTTGAGCAGCCTGCAAGCGCAAGCGTGCCTGCTCGTCGCGCAACCGGCCGTTATCCACATGCACCAGGCTCCAGGGCAGGTGGCGACGCTGAGCCACACGGCTGGCATGACGTACCAGCCGCTCGGCCTGGGCATCGCCGTCGATACCCACCAGCAGCCGCCCGCGCACCGCCGGTGCCGCCTGCCCCAACTGGCGATAGCCCTGGGCCAGGTCGTTGTCCACCTGGGCGGCGGCGGTCTGCATCGCCAGTTCGCGCAGGGCGGTGAGGTTGGTCTGGGTGAAAAATGCATCGATGGCCGCCCGCGCCTGCTCCGGCACGTAGACCTTGCCGTCCCGCAGACGCTCCAGCAGCTCTCGGGGCGGCAAGTCCACCAGCAGCAACTCATAGGCCTCTTGCAACACCCAGTCAGGCAGGGTTTCGCGCACCTGGACCCCGGTAATGCCGCGCACCTGGTCATTGAGGCTTTCCAGGTGCTGGACATTGACCGTGGTGAAGACGTCGATCCCGGCCGCCAGCAACTCCTGAATGTCCTGCCAGCGCTTGGCGTGCCGGCTGCCCGGGGCATTGCTGTGGGCCAGTTCGTCCACCAGTACCAGCTTGGGCTTGGCCTTGAGCAGGCCGTCGAGGTCCATTTCCTCCAGCAATACGCCACGGTATTCCGAACGCACCAAGGGCTGCTGGGGCAGCCCGCTCAACAAGGCTTCGGTCTCGGCGCGGCCGTGGGTCTCCACCACCCCGGCAAGCACCTTGACCCCTTGGCGCAGTTGGCTATGGGCCGCCTGGAGCATGGCGTAGGTCTTGCCAACCCCGGGGGCGGCGCCCAGGAACACCTTGAGCCGGCCGCGGCCGTCCCGTGGCAGCTCGGCTAGCAGCGCGTCGGCGCGACCGGAATCACTCATGGGTTATCTCTCTGCGACAAGACATTCGGTTCAATCTGCGCTCACTTCAGTTGTGTTTGCCAGCGCTCCCTGGGGCTGGAAGCCCCCGCGGGGCATTTTGCATGCCTCGCAGGTTCGGCAGCGGCTACAGCTGTTCCAGGGCCAGGTTCAGGGCCAGTACATTGACCACCGGCGGCCCCACCAGCGGCTGCTCTATATGGGCGTCCACCAGGGCCTGCAACTTGGCTGGCGACAGGTTGCGCGCCGCCGCGACCCGCGCCAGTTGATAGTCAATTGCCTGCGGTGGCAAGTGTGGATCGAGGCCGCTGCCCGAAGTGGTCAGCAATGCCAGGGGCACCGGCCCCTGCCCAGGTACCAGGAGCTTGCCGGCATCCTCGATCACCCGCGTGGCCAGGGCCGGGTTGCTCGGCGCCAGGTTGCTGGCAGAGCTGGATACCGTGGCAAAGGCCCCCGCCGAAGGGCGCGGATGGAACCAGGCATCACCGACGAAATCCTGGGCGATCAGGGCCGAACCCCGCACCCTGCCGTCGGCATCGCGCACCAGGCTGCCATTGGCCTGTTCCGGGAAGGCCAACTGGGCCACGCCGGTCACCACCAGGGGATAGGCCACACCGGTGATCAGGGTCATCAACACAATCAGGCTCAAGGCCGGACGCACTACGCTAGTCATCTCTCACTCCTCGATTCGTTCAGATCTGCAGGCCGTTACACCAGGTGCAGCGAAGTCAACAGCATGTCGATCAGCTTGATCCCAACAAAGGGCACGACAATGCCACCCACGCCGTAGATCAACAGGTTGCGCCGCAGCAGGTGCGCGGCACTGGCCGCCTGTACCCGCACCCCACGCAATGCCAGGGGGATCAGCACCACGATGATCAGGGCGTTGAACACGATGGCCGAAAGGATTGCGCTCTGCGGGCTGGCCAGCCCCATGATGTTGAGCACCCCCAGCTGTGGATAAATCGCCGCGAACAGCGCCGGCAGGATGGCGAAGTACTTGGCCACGTCGTTGGCGATGGAGAAGGTGGTCAGGGCACCCCGGGTCACCAGCAGCTCCTTGCCGATCTGCACCACATCCAGCAGCTTGGTCGGGTCGCTGTCCAGGTCGACCATGTTGGCCGCCTCGCGCGCCGCCTGGGTGCCGTCGTTCATGGCCATGCCGACATCGGCCTGGGCCAATGCCGGTGCGTCGTTGGCGCCATCACCGCACATGGCCACCAGACGCCCGTCGTTTTGCTCGTGGCGAATGCGCGCCAGCTTCTTCTCCGGCGTGGCCTCGGCCAGCACATCGTCGACTCCGGCTTCGGCGGCAATGGCCGCGGCGGTCAGCGGGTTGTCGCCGGTCACCATCACGGTACGGATACCCAGTTTGCGCAACTCGGCGAAACGCTCGCGAATGCCGGGCTTGACCACGTCCTTGAGGTGAATGGCGCCGAGCATCCGGCCCTCGGCACAGACCAGCAGCGGGGTGCCGCCGCTCTGGGCGATCTTGTCGATCTCCCGGGACAGGGCCGGTGCCAGCTCGCTGCGTTTGAGGCCGACGAAACTCAACACCGAATCCACTGCACCCTTGCGATAGACCCGGCCCTGGTAATCGACCCCGGACAGCCGGGTTTCAGCGCTGAAAGGCACTGCCGTCAGCAGATCGCTGCCCGGCTCGGGCTGTGGATAAAGCTCCCGCAGGTACTCGACGATGGACTTGCCTTCGGCGGTGTCGTCCGCCAGGGAGGCCATCAAGGCCGCTTCGGCCAGTACCTGGGCACTGACGCCCGGCGCCGGGTAGATGGCGCTGCAACGGCGATTACCGAAAGTGATGGTGCCGGTCTTGTCCAGCAGCAACACGTGCACGTCCCCCGCCGCCTCCACCGCACGCCCGGACTTGGCGATCACGTTCAAGCGCACCAGGCGGTCCATCCCGGCAATCCCGATGGCCGAGAGCAGGCCGCCGATGGTGGTGGGGATCAGGGTCACCAGCAGCGCCACCAGGAACACCAGCGGCAGGCTGCCATTGGCAAAGTGGGCGAAGGGCTGCAGGGTCACCACCACCAGCAGGAAGATCAGGGTCAGGCCGATCAGCAGGATATCCAGGGCCACTTCGTTCGGTGTCTTCTGCCGCTTGGCGCCTTCCACCAGAGCGATCATGCGGTCCAGGGTCGACTCGCCAGGGTTGCTGGTAATGCGCACCAGCAGCCAGTCGGAGACCAGCCGGGTATTGCCGGTCACCGCCGAACGGTCACCGCCGGATTCCCGGATCACCGGAGCCGATTCACCAGTGATTGCCGCTTCGTTGACCGCGGCGATACCTTCGATCACCTCGCCATCGCCGGGAATCATTTCGCCGGCTTCGACCCGTACCACGTCGCCTTTGCGCAGATTGACCGCCGGCACCAGCTGATAGCTGCCGTCGCTGGCCCGGCGGCGGGCGCTCAAGCCCTCGCTACCGGCCTTGAGGCTGTCGGCGCGAGCCTTGCCGCGGCCTTCCGCCAGGGCCTCGGCGAAGTTGGCAAAGAGCACGGTGAACCATAGCCAGAGAGCAATCTGGGCGGCGACGAAGGTCGGCACTGCGGTGTCCGGAATGAAACACAGCACGGTGGTCAGGATCGCTGTCAGTTCCACCACCAGCATCACTGGCGAGCGCTGCAACTGGCGCGGGTCAAGCTTGACGAAAGCCTGGATCAGCGCCGGGCGCCACAGGGCAGAGATTGCGGTACTCGCCACTTCGGCCTTGGCCGGCTGGCTCTTGGCGAGCGCATCGGCGGCTTTGTTCGAGGCAGGAACATGCATATTCATCATCAGGTCCTCAGAAGCCCATGCTCAGATGTTCGGCGATTGGGCCCAGCGCCAGGGTCGGCAGGAAGGTCAGGCCGCCCACCAGCAAGATGGTCACGGTCAGCAAGGCCACGAACAGCGGGCCATGGGTGGGAAAACTGTTCTGGCCGATGGGTGCGGTCTTCTTCATCGCCAGGCTGCCGGCCAGGGCCAGCACCGGCAGGATGTAGCCGAAGCGACCGATCAGCATGCCCAGGCCCAGCATCAGGTTATGGAACGGGGTATTGGCGCTGAAGCCACCGAACGCCGAGCCGTTGTTGGCGCTGGCCGAGGTGTAGGCGTAGAGCAGTTGACTGAAGCCATGGGGCCCCGGGTTGCCGATGGCTGCTGCCGGCCCCGGCAAGCTGGCGGCCAGGGCGCCCAGCACCAGGACGCCGATGGGCATCACCATCAGGGTCACTACCAGCAACTGCACCTCCTTGGCCTGTAGCTTCTTGCCCAGGTATTCCGGGGTGCGACCGATCATCAGCCCGGCCAGGAACACTGCGATCAACACGTTCAGCAACATTCCGTAGAGGCCCGCGCCGACGCCGCCGAAGATCACTTCGCCGACCATCATGTTGATCAGCGCCACCATGCCGCTCAGCGGGTTGAGGCTGTCGTGCATGCCATTCACCGAACCGTTGGAGGCCGCAGTGGTGGTCACCGACCAGAGCACCGTGGCAGTGGTGCCGAAGCGGGCTTCCTTGCCTTCCAGGGGCGCAGCCTGCTCTACCGCTGCGTTCTGCAACGCCGGGTTGGGTTGATACTCCGCCCACAGCGAGGTAGCACCGCCGATCAGGAACAAGGCGAACATGCAGGCGATGATCGCCCGGCTCTGACGCAGGTCCTTGACGTAATGGCCGAAGGTGAACACCTGGGCCACCGGAATCAGGATGATCGATACCAGTTCGAACAGATTGCTCCAGGCCGTGGGGTTCTCGAACGGGTGCGCCGAGTTGACGCCGAAGAAACCGCCACCGTTGGTGCCCAACTGTTTGATGGCAATCTGACTGGCGGCCGGGCCCAGCGGAATGACCTGGTCATTGCCCTGCAGGGTCAGGGCATCCACGTAATGGGCAAAGGTCTGGGGTACGCCCTGCCAGACCAGGAACAGCGCCAGCAGCAGGCACAGCGGCAGCAGGCCGTAGAGGGTGGCGCGGGTCATATCGACCCAGAAGTTGCCCAGGGTGCGCACCGAACGCCGGCCAATGCCACGGCACAAGGCAACCAGCACCGCCAGCCCGGTGGCAGCGCTGACGAAGTTCTGCACGGTAAGGCCGGCCATCTGGCTGAGGTAGCTCAGGGAGGCTTCGCCGCTGTAGGACTGCCAGTTGGTGTTGGTCATGAAACTGACTGCGGTGTTGAACGCCAGCGTCCATTCCTGCCCCGGAAGATGCTGCGGATTGAGCGGCAGGTGATCCTGAAACAGCAAGATGGCAAACAGCAGGACAAACCCGGCCAGGTTGAAGGCCAGCAGAGCCAGGGTGTATTTCTGCCAGCTCTGCTCAACCTGTGGATCGACCCCGGAGATTCGATAGCAGACACGCTCCACCGGGCCCAGAACCGGGGTCAGCCAGGTGCGCTGGCCCTCCATCACCCGGTAGTAGAAGCGCCCCAGCCAAGGTGCGGGCAACAGCACCAGAGCGAAGAAGGCGAGGATCAGCCAATAGTCATAACTGTGCATAACCGCAGCTCCTAGTTCCGATCCGCGCGCAGCAGCGCAACCAATAGATAAATGAACAGGCCCACTGCCAGCAGCAGCGACACCGCGTCCAGAATGTTCATGGAATGTCTCCGTGGTACGGCGATTGCCGCGAATGCAGGCATTGTCCGCAGGGTGCCTGTAAAGGAACGAGATCGACGGGGCGGGCAGCGCATAAAGAAAGCGTAAAGACTGGCGTCATCCAGCCTTTACGAGGGGCGATGAAGCGCATCGCTCGCCTCTGGAGCGCGGCTGCCCCGATGCGAGGCATCACGCCCCCCATGCACTGAAGGTCAATAGTGCTAAAAATCGGCGAAACATCCTCGATACGACAGCTTTTCGTGCTTTACGACGGTGTTCCAGGAACTGGCATGGGCACTGCACAGAACAGCCGCGAGCACGTCCTAATCGTTCAGGGAGCAACCGATGAACACACAACTCAAGCCCACCTTGGGCACGCTGCATTTATGGGGCATCGCAGTCGGACTGGTGATTTCCGGGGAGTACTTCGGCTGGAGCTATGGCTGGGGCGTGGCAGGAACCCTGGGGTTTCTCGTGACCTCGCTGATGGTGGCGACCATGTATACCTGCTTTATATTCAGTTTCACCGAGCTGACCACGGCGATTCCCCACGCCGGCGGCCCGTTTGCCTACAGCCGTCGCGCCTTTGGTGAAAAAGGCGGCTTGATCGCGGGGCTGGCCACCCTGATCGAATTCGTCTTCGCCCCTCCCGCCATCGCCCTGGCCATCGGCGCTTACCTGAACGTGCAATTCCCGGCCTTGGATCCGAAACATGCGGCGGTTGGCGCCTACATCGTATTCATGGGCCTGAACATTCTCGGGGTGAAACTGGCAGCCACCTTTGAACTGGTGGTCTGCGTGCTGGCGGTGGCCGAACTCCTGGTGTTCATGGGCGTGGTGGCCCCGGCCTTCAGCTTCAGCAACTTCGCCCTCAACGGCTGGGCAGGCGCCGACGCCTTCGGCGCCCCGGCAATTGCCGGGATGTTCGCCGCCATTCCCTTCGCCATCTGGTTCTTCCTGGCCATCGAAGGCGCGGCCATGGCTGCCGAAGAAGCCAAGGACCCCAAGCGCACCATTCCCAAAGCCTATATCAGCGGCATCCTGACCCTGGTGCTGCTGGCCATGGGGGTGATGTTCTTCGCCGGCGGCGTGGGGGACTGGCGCAGCTTGTCGAACATCAACGACCCGCTGCCCCAGGCGATGAAGACCGTTGTGGGTGACAGTTCCGGCTGGCTGCACATGCTGGTATGGATCGGCCTGTTCGGCCTGGTGGCAAGTTTCCACGGGATCATTCTCGGCTACTCGCGCCAGTTCTTCGCCCTGGCCCGGGCCGGTTACCTGCCTGCCTCCTTGGCCAGGCTGTCGCGCTTTCAGACGCCACATCGGGCGATCATCGCCGGCGGCCTGATCGGCATCGCCGCCATCTACAGCGATGGCCTGATCAACCTTGGCGGCATGACCCTCACTGCCGCCATGATCACCATGGCGGTGTTCGGTGCCATCGTGATGTACATCATGAGCATGCTCAGCCTGTTCAAACTGCGCAGGGCGGAACCGAATCTGCCACGCAGCTTCCGCGCCCCGGGCTACCCGCTGGTGCCGGCCATCGCCCTGGCACTGGCCGCGGTCTGCCTGGTGGCCATGGCCTGGTTCAATGCCCTGATCGGCCTGATATTTCTGGTGTTCATGGCCCTGGGCTTCATCTACTTCCTGCTGACCGGGCAACTGCGGGCCGACGCACCGGTGGACGCCATGCTCACCGGCCGTTGAACCGCGCTCTGCTCGCACCAGGCGGATCAGGCATACAATGGAACCACTGCGAAGCGCTTTAACTCAAAGCGTTATAGGCAGGCCCGAAGGCGAACCTTCGCCTGCGGGCTACTGCCCATTAAGGAGAGCCCTATGCCCTGGTATGCCTGGTTGATTCTGGTGGTTGCTATCGGTTCTATCGTTGGCGGCTTGATGATGCTGCGCGACACCGCCAACAAGGTCGAGCTGACCGATGAGCAACGCAAGCGCGTGGCCGAGCGCAACGCACAAATGGATGCCAAGGAAGCGCAGGATCGTTAAGCCTAGAGCCCCTTCACCCTAACGTGCAGGGGCTGCCTGGAGGCTCAGCGCTCCCATTCGGCCTTGGCAATGTGCAACCCGTGCTGGCCCTTATAGGCTGCACGTTGCGGCTGGCTCCAGCCTTCGAGCAGCGATTCGTCCAGACGATAGATTTCCACTCCCAGTGGACGGCACACGCTTAACGGGTCCTGGGCTTCAGGCCCCCACATCGGCAAGGACAGATCTCCGCCCGGACAGGTCGACAATGCACAGAGCAGGTCGATTTCGGCGAAGAACTCCAGATAATCCCCCTTCTGCGCCGGGCAGGCCTTCATGAAGTACATGTCGTCATGGTTCAGGCCCGTGCACTGGAAGATGTTCAACACATCATGCACATCGAACTCGGTCAGGCCATGAGGCAGCACTGCCCGCGTCAGGTTGGAATGGCAGTGATGGTGAAAGTCCTCGCCGGTAAGCATGCGATTCACATAGGGGTCGCAACGGGTACCCAGTAGATCGTGCAGGCGGCCACCATGCTCGTCGATGCCGTAATGGGCCAGGCTGTCATCGGTGATGGTCACCAGCGGCCGCAGAAAAGGCAGGTTCGACCAGAGCCGGTCGTGGGTACTGACATGCGCCCCCTGCAACTGCCGGGTGCGCGCAGCCCAGAGGCGCTCACGCGGATCGTTGGCATTCCATACGTTGAAGTCGCCCACCTGCGGCCCTACCGGGGTGGTCACCCGAAATACGTGCCCGGCGGGCACCTTCCAGGCGCGTCCGGTACGGATCGGAACCTCGAACTGCTCGATCAGATGGCGTTGGCCCTGATTGTGCCGAATGCGTTCGTAAAACGCCTTGTCCACCTGTAGCGCCGAACCTTTGCTGACCTGATAAGCCGCTGGATAGTCTTTGTACATGGGTATCGCCCTCATTCAGTGACACAGGGATTGGTCGAGCATGTCCAACAGCAGGCGCTCCGAGTCGTCCAGGTACAACTCCATGGCCTCGATGGCGGCCGCCTTGTCACCCTCCAGAAGCCATTCATGGATCTGTCGGTCGCGGACCAGCCAGGGCGCCTGAAACCGCGCCTCATCCGGCGCCGTACAAAACACCAGGCGCAACTGCGCCACCACGTTAGTGAAGAACTCATCGAATAGTGGCGAGCCCAGCAACCCCACCACATGCTGGTGAAAACGCAGGCCATGGGTTCCCACGGCGCGCCAGTCCTCGCGCTCCCGGGCAAGCTCCGCCGCTTCGATGGCATCGAGCATGCGATCGGACTGGTACTCGCGTAGCGGGCGAGCATTGGCGATGGCCTGCAACTCCAGGGTACGGCGCACTCGGAACAGATCCCGCACGTCATCAGCACCAAGGCGACGGACCACCACGCCTTTGTGCCGCACGTACCAGGTCAGCCCTTCCTGCCCCAGGCGGTGCAGGGCTTCACGGATGGTATTGCGTGAGGCGTTATAGGCACTGACCAGCTCGCTTTCCACCAGCGCCATTCCGGGCAATAAACGACCACCGATGATGTCAGCCCGCAGTTCCACAGTAATGTGGTCCGCCAGGGATAGTCCGTCGCTCATGGGGGCACCTCACGATTGTTCAACAATTCATGAACAGCAGGTAATCACTTATCGTGCCAACTTCAATCACCCCCTTATGCCCTCACGAAAAGCTGTCGGGAAGCTGTCAACGCTGACAATCCCTGCCTAGAAGTAGGGGCATGATCTGATAATCCTTGGTTAAAATGGCCTTCTAGTTGCGGAGGTTTCTCAAATGCGTTACTCGCCAGACCATAAAGCCCAGACTCATCAACGCATTATCAAGGAAGCTTCAGAACGTTTTCGGCGTGACGGGATAGGTGCAACAGGTCTACAGCCACTGATGAAAGCCCTGGGGTTGACCCATGGCGGCTTCTATTCCCACTTCAAGTCCAAGGATGAACTGGTAGAAGAAGCCCTGCGCGCCGCCGCCCAAGAGCTGGACGCCCATTGCGCTGCACTGTTCGCACAAGAGCATCCACTGCCAGCCTTTATCGATAACTACCTCTGCGAGTGGCACCAGAAGTCCCCTCATCAAGGCTGCCCGCTACCGACCATGAGCTCGGAACTCGGCCAGCGCGGGCAACCCAGTGCGACTACAGATGAGGTGCTCAACACCAGGCTGGAACAACTAGAATCGGTGCTGGAAGGCGAACAGAAAGCCGAGCGAAGCCTGATGCTCATGTCCACCTTGGTCGGTGCACTCATGCTTTCTCGTAGCGTGGAAAACCCGGAGTTGGGAACTCGGATACTGGAGGTGGTTCGCGAGGGCCTGAAGGAACAGGAGCGGCGCTGAAGCGATCCGCTCCAACCTACTCTTCTTATTTATAGCGAGCGGCCGCACTGCTCCTGGACAGATTGGGGCCAAGAGCCAAGCGCGCCGCCACCAAAGCCTGCCAATCCGCAGGATCGGGTAGCGAAGGCAATGTAATCAACTCACCCTGATCCAAGCCGCTCAACGCCGCATCGACCATCTCCTGTACCTCCATCACCATTTCCGCCGGAATGGCCTTGGCATCGAGCCCTGAACGCTCCCAGATTTCGGTACGAGTGACACCCGGCAAGACAGCCTGTACACGAACCCCGCTGCCCTTCAACTCAGCCTGCAGCGACTGAGTCAAACTGAGTACATATGCCTTGGTTGCACTATAAGTCGCGTTGAAACGCTCAGGAATCAAGGCCACCACCGAGGCAATATTGATAATCGCCCCACGCCCAGTCGCAGAGAAACTCGTTGCAGCCACCCCGGCCAGCCGGGTCAGTGCCACTACATTGAGCTGAATCATGTGCTCCATCTGATCCAGGTCGGCGCCAGCCAAAGCCCCGTTGGCAGCTACTCCCGCATTGTTCAGCAGCAAGCTGATACGGGAGTCGTCGCGCAAACGTTGCTCGACATTCAGTAAGTCCTTCTTGAGCGTCAAATCCGCCTTCAACACCTCCACTTGCACGTTATATTTATCGCTCAACGCATTGGCTGCCACCTTCAAACGTCCCTCATCCCGAGCAACCAGCAACAAATCAAAACCTCGCGCCGCCAGTCGCTCGGCATAAACCGCTCCAATACCGGATGAGGCCCCAGTGACCAATGCTGTACCTTGGGATTGAATCGAACTCATAGCTGGACTCCTGACAATGCATGAAAGTAATGAGCGCCTTCGGCCAGAAACATTTGGCGCCCAAAAATATTATTACCATAATATTTTCGAGCCATCATGAAAATAATCAATCCAGGCGATAGAGATTCACTGTCAGCTACCCCACTCATGAAATACAAAAGGCCGGTCAGAGACCGGCCTTCAAACGTTATGCGGGAGAACTCAATTGACTTCGAGCTTATCCAGATTTCGTTCCAGAATTGCCCTGCCAATCCCCTTGACCTCCAGCAACTCGTCCACCGAAGCAAAGGGCCCATTTTCTTCCCGATAAGCGACAATCGCCTTGGCCTTGGCAGCCCCCACCCCATAAAGCTCGCGTTGCAGCACAGCCTCATCCGCCGTATTGAGGTTGACCTTGCTCGCTTGAATCGGCGCCTGCTCCGCCACTTGCGCAGAACCGGGCTGGGTCTTGGGCCCCGGCGCTGCTTGAGTGACAAGTGCAAAGCTGGCGAGAAAAGCAAAGATCAATGAGGTGAAAAAAGAGTTACGCATAGTGACGCTCCATGACATCGAGTAAGGAAAGCAGCTTTCCAAAGCTGCCTTCCAAACCTAGGTTGATGCCACGAGCAAATCAAAAGCCAGAGAGTTACTGCTTATGTAGATTCAAGGTTTGAGACGACGCTGCTGATAGACCCAGTCGACGATTTCACCATCCGGTGTGTAGCCACTTACGGTCTCGCGAAGCAACTGGCGAACTCTTGCATAGTCGTCCAACTCAAGGGCTGCAAGGAGTTCAGCGAGCTTCAGCTTGAGTGTTTCCCACGGTAGATGATCCTCGTTGGCACTCATGATCATCGGGTGCTGAGTAGCGGCGACGTTGTCTCCAATCAGCAACTCTTCGTAAAGCTTTTCACCAGGCCGCAAGCCAGTAAATTCAATCGCGATATCACCATGAGGATTTTTCTCCGAGCGAACACTCAGCCCGGAAAGATGAATCATTTTTTCTGCCAGCTCGACAATTCTGACTGGCTCGCCCATATCCAATACAAATACGTCCCCGCCCTGCCCCATCGAACCTGCCTGAATGACCAATTGGGCAGCCTCTGGGATGGTCATGAAATAACGTGTGATCTTTGGATGCGTGACCGTCAACGGGCCACCAGACTTGATCTGCTTATGGAATAGCGGAATAACCGAACCTGAAGAGCCCAGTACATTCCCGAAACGGACCATGGTGAAACGAGTTTTATTAACCCGTGACACATTTGACAAATCATCGAACAGAACCGGGGCCAGCTCCTTGCTCAACGCCTGCAACGTAAGCTCCGCCAGTCGTTTGGTGCTACCCATGACATTGGTTGGGCGAACCGCCTTATCCGTAGAAATCAATACAAAGTTGGCTACACCACATTGCAGTGCGGCCTGCGCGGTATTGAGCGTCCCCATGACATTATTAAGTAAACCTTCAGCGATATTATGCTCTACCATCGGAACATGCTTATATGCAGCAGCGTGATAAACCGTATCGACGCTCCAGGTTTTCATGACTGACAGCAACTTTTCGTAGTTGCGTACCGAACCAAGAATTGGCAATAGTTTTACAAGCCGAGACTCTCTCGATACACGCTGCTCAAGTTCGGACAAGATACTGTAAAGATTGAACTCACTGTGATCGAGCAATATTAGCGTGCTAGGGCCCTGGAGCAGAATCTGCCGACAAAGCTCAGAACCGATAGACCCTCCAGCACCTGTCACCAGAACTGTCTGCCCCTTGATACAGTGCGCCAACAGGTCAACTTGAGCCGGGACCGCGTCACGCCCAAGCAGGTCAGCTATGTCCACCTCTTGAATGTCATCGACTTTCACTCGGCCACTGGCCAGATCCATGAAACCGGGAACACTTCGTACATGTAAGGGGAACCCTTCCAAATACCCCAGAATCTCTCTTCGACGGCTACGACTGGATGAGGGAATTGCCAGGAGAATCTCTTCTGCCCCCGTGTCATCAATCATTTGCTGCAAATGCTTGGGTTTATACACCTGCAGCCCGGCGATCATCCGATCGGCAATACTGCCGTCATCATCGATAAAGGCCACAGGACGCATCAGCCGCCCCAATCGCAACGCCGCCACCAGTTGATTGCCTGCCGCTCCAGCACCGTAGATAGCCACCTTAGGCAAACCATCATCACGATTGGTAAAGGGTACATGCTGGGCGGTGGTGAACCAGTCACCAAGAAAGTACTGACGCATCGCCAGCCTAAGTCCGCCAATCATCACCATACTCAACCACCAATAGTTGAATACGATTGAGCGCGGCACCACGGTCTGGTGATTGCTATGTAAATAGACAATCAGAGCGAGAATCAGCGCCGACAAGGTTACAGCCTTAACGATAGCAATAAGGGCATCGTTGCCGAAGTAACGCATGACGGCGCGATACATCCCGAACCGAATGAACAGCGGAATAGCCACTACCGGAGCGCTGGCGAATAGCCAGAAATGCACAATAAAGGGATTGTTCAGGTCATCAAAACCCAGCCTGACGACAAAAGCCATCCACAGCGCAATCCACACCAACACAATATCGGTGACTACCTGCAACACCCTCTTCTGCCGCCGCGGGAGCCTCAACAGAAGTGTTCGTATCTTATCCATAATTCCTTTTTCGAACCTCGGCCTTCAGCCTCGATCTATGTTGCATACTGATGGAAAGCGCCCTATTTGGCAGTCTCGAATACTAGGCAGTATCAGCCTGTTTTCTCCAACTCACCCGCCCGAAACCTGAAAGCAAGAAAAACCAGCGGCGCGTAAGCCAGTACCAGACCAATAATACCATCCAACCCGAACAGCCCCACGCCTATGGCGATTGGCAGCAGCCAGAGTGTATTGATCCCCAAGACCGCCAAGGTCACTGGTAGATGCCGACCAAACTGGCGGGAGGCGAACTGATAAGCATGACTACGATGTGCTTCATAGACCTTGTCTCCGCGAACTAACCGCCGAATCAGAGTAAAAGTCGCATCAACAATGAAGACGCCAAGAAGAATCAACCACACCCAAAGAAAGCGCGAGGATGCCCAAGCTCCCTGTACGGAAAGAACCCCCAGAACAAGCCCAAGAAAACCGCTGCCAGCGTCCCCCATGAAAATACGTGCAGGAGGGAAGTTCCAATAAAGAAAACCCAGCACTGCCATCGACAATAACAGTGGCAGCCAAATCAATGATGGAGCATCAGCAAACCAGTAAATTACGCAGGCACCAAGACACGTACTCACTGCCTGAACACTGGCAATCCCATCGATACCATCCATAAAGTTGTATAGATTGAGCATCCAGACTAGGTAGAAAATTGCGCAGATATGCCCAAGCCATGAAAGATTAAGATCAAAGCCAAACACATGAATCGCAGGCAATCCCCCTAGCCAGCTCAGCGCCCAGATCGCTGCTATAAAATGCGCGAGCAGCCTCCAACGCGCCGCTATATGCCCATGATCATCTAAAAAACCAACTACAGCTATCAGTGCTCCTGCTCCCCATAAGGAGCCTATTGACAGCGGAGGAACATCAGCCAACACGCTCAACAGAGGCGCAGCGGCCAGAAAACTCAGGACAATTGCAACTCCTCCCCCTCTCGGGGTAGGCACCGAGTGAGAGCTGCGACTATTGGGAACGTCCATCAAGCTGCGAGCTAGAGCATAGCGTCGCAATACCCAAGTTAGTAGAAGCGAAACACCGGCTACCACTAACATAAAAAACAAAATCACCATGTAACTTTAACCCTTAAAGCGCATGAAAAATTTAAAGCCATTAGAGCCACGCCACGCAAACCAAAAAGCCCTTCAAACACATTAAAACTCAAACACAACTATCAATAAAGTATTTCGCTGTAGCATCAAGTGCTTTATCTACGCTCAGAGGAGGAACCCACCCCAATAGCTCGCGATTCTTGGATATATCAACCTGAAGAGAACCGCACAGTCGTTGGGAAATAGGCGTTTTGCCCATCAATGCAGCACTAAAACTCAGGATCCCACTAGGTATGGGCAGCAGGCGAGCAGGTTTACCCAATGCGCGCCCTGTTCTTTTCAGCAGTTCGGTTGTCGAAAGATCTTCACCATCACTAACTAAAAACACCTGGTTTGCAGCTAATGGATGATCAATACACGTAACAATCAGATCCACCAAATTATCTAATGCCACCAAACTACGACGATTATCTATTGCCCCAAAAGGTAAAGGCACTCCCTTATACAACCAGCGCATCATATTGAAAAAGTTTGCTTTAACACCAGGACCGTATACAAGGACTGGACGAATAATTACAACTTCCATTCCTGTTTGAGAGGCAATGATCATCAAGCCCTTTTCCGCTTCCATCTTGGAAATACCGTAAGGATCTGTAGGGGCGGGCTCATCATCAGCAGTGTAAGGAACATTGAGCAGTGTCCCCTCACCATTAACCTTGATGGAACTGATAAAAATGAATCGACCTACACCACGCTGAGCTGCCTGGCGAGCCAAATTTAGCGTCCCTTCCACATTGACCTTCCGGAAGGCCTCGAGAGGATCGAGTGAGGACTCATGCATTACATGGACACGGGCAGCCGCATGTACTACGACATCGCAATCAAGCAGTATCGAACTCCAATCCGTCATACCATCAATCTGTTCTACCTGAGTAACAGACGTGGTAGCTGCCAAGGCCGGAATGGGCTTTCGCAACACAACAGTTAACTTATGGGGTGAACTCTTAGATAAACACTCATGAACAGCGCCACCTACAAAACCGGATGCTCCCGTCAAAAGGATTCTGGCCATTATCTACCGTACCTTCTAAAACTGGCGCCACAGAGTAATATCTGAAACACTCGAAAATGACATTATGCGCCGCCAACAACCTGCCGAGCCATACTGTCCATCAAAAAAACATCCCACCCTCAATGCAACGCAGAATACCGCAGACACTGCTCCAGGTAATCGCGCAAGCAGCAGAACTGCCATCGCAAAGCATCAGTCGATATCAAAAAAGACTTAATGCCCACTTCGATTGAAAGGAAGAACAATCAACGCTGCGGGATTTTAGGACGGTAGAAACAAGGAAGTCGCCAGGAGAAACCCAGAAGCGGCACTATAAAAATAGCTTAAAAGCAACCCAACTCAAGCCAAAGACCTATTCGATCAACACAAGACAAGCATTCCGCCTTACTCGACGAACGAAAAGCATACTAAAAGCGACTTCATCTAGAGTATTTTTATCTTAGGCTCACAGGCCATCCACCTCCTCTTCGTTAACTCGATCACGAAGCTCCTTACCCGGCTTAAAGTGGGGAACGAACTTTCCATCCAAGCTGACTGACTGACCTGTTTTTGGGTTACGACCTACACGAGGTGCGCGATAGTGAAGCGAAAAGCTGCCAAAGCCTCGGATCTCAATTCGATCGCCAGTGGCTAGGCATTGAGACATCTGTTCAAGCATCGTCTTGATGGCCAACTCGACATCCTTGGATGAGAGCAGCCCTTGATGGGTGACAATTCGTTCGATCAACTCCGACTTCGTCATATTTTTCCCTTCTTTTTCAAGCAGCTAGGTCAGTGCTTCAAAGGTTTTAGCATGCTCTGAGGGTTTTGAACAGCCCATCTGCGACACCAATACAAACTCCTTTCTTGTAGAAGATGCAGTGACAAAAACGCAAAGCCGCCCTATCGACACATGACCAGCATCGTTCGGGTCAGATAACCCGCCGGATTCCAACCGAAGGGATAATCCCCCTCCTCATCCTTGGCATCACTGGACTTGGTAATGACCTTGTAGCCATTGGTCTTACACTCACGCGCAGCACGCTTGTAGCATTTATCCCAATCCGACCCCAGCCCCGAACAGTCGACCTCTATGCCACTGACCCCGCGTGTCGCATGGGTCTTTACATTGGTCGTACACCCTGCCAAAAGAAGAATCAAAACCACTACACCCAACCTGCTCATGCTCTTCCTTAAGGCAGCTTATGCTGCTTGAATAATGCATCTATTGAGTAAGCCTAGACTCAAATACGCAGCCGACCCACCTAAGAAAGAGACAACTCATTGCACAAATTGGTTTCCCCAGCACCCTGCTCCCAACCTCTCAAATTTCAGGCACAAAAAAGGGCGACCGAAGTCGCCCTTTTTATGGTCTGACAGAACTTAGTTCTGCTTTTCCATTTGTGCACGCAGCAGGTCACCCAGAGTGGTAGGACCAGCAGCGATATCCGAAGCAGCTGGCTTGTCGCGCAGGCTCTGGATAGCTTCTTTCTCGTCTTCAACGTCTTTCGACTTGATCGAGAGCTGGATTACACGGCTCTTACGGTCAACGCTGATGATCTTGGCTTCAACTTCTTCGCCTTCTTTCAGAACGTTACGCGCATCTTCGATGCGGTCACGGCTGATTTCGGAGGCTTTCAGAGTAGCTTCGATATCGTTAGCCAGGGTGATGATGGCGCCTTTGGCGTCAACTTCTTTTACAACACCCTTAACGATTGCGCCTTTGTCGTTCTCTTGAACGTACTCGGAGAACGGATCGCTTTCCAGTTGCTTGATACCCAGGGAGATACGCTCGCGCTCTGGGTCAACCGACAGGATAACGGTGTCCAGCTCGTCGCCCTTCTTGAAACGGCGTACGGCTTCTTCGCCCACTTCGTTCCAGGAGATGTCGGACAGGTGAACCAAACCGTCGATGCCGCCGTCCAGACCAATGAAGATACCGAAATCGGTGATCGACTTGATGGTGCCGGAGATCTTATCGCCCTTGTTGAACTGGCCAGAGAAGTCTTCCCATGGGTTGGACTTGCACTGCTTGATGCCGAGGGAGATACGACGACGCTCTTCGTCGATGTCCAGAACCATAACTTCCACTTCGTCGCCGACTTGTACGACTTTCGAAGGGTGGATGTTCTTGTTGGTCCAGTCCATTTCCGAAACGTGTACCAGGCCTTCCACGCCTTCTTCCAGCTCAGCGAAGCAGCCGTAGTCGGTCAGGTTGGTTACACGAGCGGTAACGCGGGTGCTTTCTGGGTAACGAGCCTTGATAGCAACCCATGGATCTTCGCCCAGTTGCTTCAGGCCCAGGGAAACACGATTGCGCTCGCGATCGTACTTCAGAACCTTGACATCGATCTCGTCGCCAACGTTGACGATTTCGGAAGGATGCTTGATACGCTTCCAAGCCATGTCGGTGATGTGCAGCAGGCCATCGACGCCACCCAGATCGACGAATGCGCCGTAATCGGTGAGGTTCTTGACGATACCTTTGACTTGCTGACCTTCCTGCAGGGATTCCAGCAGAGCTTCGCGCTCAGCGGAGTTCTCGGCTTCGAGGACGCTGCGGCGGGAAACGACAACGTTGTTGCGCTTCTGGTCGAGTTTGATGACTTTAAACTCGAGCTCTTTGCCTTCCAGGTGCGTGGTGTCGCGCACTGGACGGACGTCAACCAGAGAACCTGGCAGGAACGCACGGATGCCGTTAACGTCGACAGTGAAGCCGCCTTTAACCTTACCGTTGATAACGCCCTTGACCACTTCTTCGGCTGCGAAGGCTGCTTCCAGAACGATCCAGCATTCAGCGCGCTTGGCTTTTTCACGGGAGAGCTTGGTTTCACCAAAGCCGTCTTCAACCGAATCCAGAGCAACGTGAACTTCATCACCAACATTGATGGACAGTTCGCCAGCATCGTTGTAGAACTGCTCAAGCGGGATCAGTGCTTCAGACTTCAGACCAGCGTGAACGGTTACCCAACGCGCTTGGTAGTCGATGTCGACGATAACACCGGTGATGATGGAGCCTGCCTGAAGGTTCAGGGTTTTTAGGCTTTCTTCAAAGAGTTCCGCAAAGCTTTCGCTCATTTTAATTCCTGTTGATAAGGGCGAAGAATCCGCCCATCTGCCACACCCCAGACGATGTGGGTTACGTTCATATAAAAGAACGATCGCAGGACTATGACTGGTCCCCTGCAATCCTTCTTGTTCACCCGGCGATATCGCGAATGGCGATTTCACTCAAGATGCGTTGCAACACCTGATCGATGGACAACTCCGTGGAATCCAGCTGTATGGCGTCAGCCGCCGGCTTGAGCGGGGCCACCGCTCGCTGGGTATCGCGCTCATCACGCGCACGGATCTCATCTAGCAGACTCGACAGACTAACACCATCGACCTTTCCCTTCAACTGCAAGTAACGGCGACGAGCACGCTCCTCGGCACTGGCAGTCAGGAAAATCTTCAACGGAGCGTCGGGAAACACCACGGTTCCCATGTCGCGGCCATCGGCAACCAACCCCGGCGGCTCCTGAAAGGCACGCTGACGCTGCAGCAGGGCGTCTCGCACAGCAGGCAACGCCGCAACCTGAGAAGCCCAGGCCCCGACCTGCTCGTTGCGCAGGTCATCCGTCACGTCATCACCCTCAAGAATGATCCGCTGCGGATGGTTCTCGGTAGCTCCGAGAAACTGCACATCCAGGTGAGCCGCCAACAATTTCAGCGACTCTTCGTTGGTCAGATCGACGCCATGATTGCGCGCGGCGAACGCCAGAAGCCGGTACAGCGCTCCGGAGTCCAGCAGACACCAGCCCAGATGCTTGGCCAGCTTCCCGGCAATGGTGCCCTTACCCGAACCACTCGGCCCATCGATGGTGATCACCGGCGCCTTAATATTCACGACTGAGCCTCTTGCGCGACACGGATCCCCACCTGCGCGCACAGCGCAAGGAAGTTCGGGAACGAGGTCGCAACGTTGGCGCAGTCATGAATGCGGATCGGCGCGTTGGCGCGCAGCGAGGCGACACTGAAAGCCATGGCGATACGGTGGTCACCATGCCCATGAACCTCCCCGCCGCCGATCTGGCCACCCTCGATGATGATGCCGTCCGGGGTCGGTTCGCACTTGACCCCCAGGGTCAGCAGGCCATCAGCCATCACCTGGATACGGTCAGACTCCTTGACCCGCAGCTCTTCAGCGCCACGCAGCACCGTGCGTCCTTCGGCGCAAGCGGCCGCGACGAACAACACAGGGAACTCATCGATTGCCAGCGGTACCAACTCTTCGGGAATCTCGATCCCCTTGAGCTTGGCGGCGCGCACATGCAGATCGGCAACCGGCTCGCCACCCACTTCGCGCTGGTTTTCCAGACGAATGTCAGCGCCCATCAACCGCAGGATATCGATCACACCTGTACGGGTCGGGTTGATCCCCACGTGCTCCAGCACCAGCTCGGAACCTTCGGCAATGGATGCAGCCACCAGGAAGAACGCCGCGGAAGAAATGTCCGCAGGCACCTCAATATGGGTTGCCTTGAGCTTGCCGCCGGATTCGACCGAGGCCGTGGCGCCGTCGACACTCACCGAGTAGCCGAAGCCACGCAGCATGCGCTCGGTATGGTCACGGGTCGGAGCCGGCTCGGTGACCGTGGTTTTCCCTTCGGCATATAAACCCGCCAACAACAGGCAGGACTTAACCTGCGCACTGGCCATCGGCAAGGTGTAGGTGAGCCCCTTGAGCTTGTGACCGCCACGAATCACCATCGGCGGGCGACCCTCGGCAGCCGTCTCAATGACCGCGCCCATTTCCCGCAGCGGGTTCGCCACACGATTCATCGGACGCTTGGACAGGGACGGATCGCCAGTCAACGTGCTGTCGAAGCTTTGTGCAGCCAGCAAGCCCGACAGCAGGCGCATCGAGGTACCGGAGTTCCCCAGGTAGATCGGCCCTGGAGCCGGCTTCAAGCCGTGCAAGCCAACACCATGAATGGTCACACGACCATGATGCGGCCCTTCGATGACCACGCCCATGTCGCGGAAAGCCTGCAAGGTCGCCAGAGCATCTTCGCCCTCGAGGAAACCTTCCACTTCAGTGGTGCCCTCAGCCAGCGAGCCAAGCATGATCGAGCGGTGAGAAATCGACTTGTCGCCCGGTACACGAATCCGCCCAGACAGGCGGCCACCAGGATTTGCCAGGAAAATCAGATCGTTGGAGTTCATAGCGTCCACATAGGCCCGGCGGGCCAGGATTTTACCGAAATGCTCGCGGGCAACCCGGGCGCGAGTGAATACGCCCAACAATTGATGCCCGTCCCCTGCATCGACCGCGTCACGCAGAGCGTCGAGGTCGTTGCGAAATGTATCGAGTGTGCGCAGTACCGCCTCGCGATTGGCAAGGAAGATGTCGTGCCACATGACCGGGTCGCTGCCGGCGATTCTCGTGAAATCGCGGAACCCGCCCGCAGCGTAACGGAAGATATCGAGATTTTCACTGCGCTTGGCCAGGGAATCGACCAGACCGAACGCCAGCAGGTGCGGCAAATGGCTGGTCGCCGCCAGGACTTCATCGTGACGCTCGACCTGCATGTGCTCGACATCCGCCCCCAGCTCACGCCAAAGCCTGTCGACCAGGTCCAGCGCCGCGGCATCAGTCTGCTCCAGAGGCGTCAGGATCACCTTGTGTCGACGAAACAGCTGCGCGTTGGAGGCTTCCACACCACTCTGCTCGGAGCCCGCAATGGGGTGCCCCGGGACAAAACGTGCAGGCATGCCGCCGAAAGCTTCTTGTGCAGCGCGCACCACATTGCCTTTGGCGCTGCCGACATCGGTCAGCACCGCTTGGCCCAGATCCATACCGGCAAGCAGAGCCAGCAGCTTTTCCATGGCCAGGATCGGCACCGCCAGTTGAATCACATCGGCGCCCTGGCAAGCCAGGACCAGATCTTCTTCACAGCGATCCACCACCCCCAGTTCGACCGCCAACTGGCGGGACTGCGGATCCAGATCGACACCGACTACCTCACGACACAGGCCACTTTCACGCAAACCCTTGGCAAAGGAACCGCCAATCAACCCCAGGCCGATCACCACCAGGCGACCGATCATAGGCACAGCAGATTGCATTGGAATGACATCAAGCACGGGCCAGAACCTTGGCCAAGGCCTCAAGGAAACGAGTATTTTCCGCCGGCAGGCCGATGGTGATGCGCAAATGATTTGGCATGCCGTAGTTGGCTACCGGACGCACGATCACCCCCTCACGCAACAACCCCTGGAAAATCGGCGCAGCCTCACGCCCCAGGTCCACGGCAATGAAATTGCCCTTGGAAGGAATCCAGCTCAGGCCCAGATCACGGACCCCCTCCTCCAACTGCTGCATGCCGGCCTCGTTCAGACGACGACTCTCGGCCAGGTAGTCCATATCCTCAAGTGCGGCGCAAGCCGCAGCCAAGGCCAGGCTGTTGACGTTGAAAGGCTGGCGCACACGGTTCAGCACATCCGCCACCACCGGGGTCGACAGCCCATAACCGACCCGCAGGGCTGCCAGGCCATAGGCCTTGGAGAAGGTTCGCGAAACCAGCAGGTTCGGGTAGGCCGCCAGGAAGTCCAGGCCATCCGGCAGGTCGCTGCCCTCGGCGTACTCGATATAGGCCTCGTCCAGCACCACCAGCACGTGGGCCGGTACATCCTGCAAGAACTCGTCCAGCTCCTCGGCACCGAACCAGGTACCGGTCGGGTTGTTCGGGTTGGCGATGAACACTACACGGGTCCGATCATCGATCGCCTTGAGCATGGCTGGCAGGTCATGCCCCCAGCTCTTGGCCGGAACCACGCGAGCCTGGGCTCCGACAGCCTGGGTAACGATGGGGTAGACGGCAAATGCGTGCTCGCTGAACACCGCATTCAAGCCAGGCGCCAGGTAGGCACGAGCCACCAGCTCCAGAATGTCGTTGGAACCGTTGCCCAGGGTCACCTGGTCGATTTCTACACCGCAGCGCTCGGCCAGCAGGGACTTGAGGGCAAAACCGTTGCCATCCGGATAACGGGTCAGCTCGGCAAGCTCGTCACGAATCGCCGCCAGGGCCTTGGGGCTGGCGCCCAGCGGGTTTTCATTGCTCGCCAGCTTGACGATGGTGGCCGGATCGATGTCCAGCTCACGGGCCAGTTCGTCCACGGGCTTGCCCGGAACGTAAGGCGAAAGTTGTTGCACGCCTGGTTGTGCCAGTGCGAGGAAGTCGCCACTCATTGTTAAAGCCTCAGAGAACCGCTTTCGGGTAGGAACCCAGCACCTTGAGTGCTACTGCTTCCTGACTGATCTTTTCCAGCACACCCTTGACCAACGGATCACGGTGGTGGCCGACGAAGTCGATGAAGAACACATAGGTCCATTTGCCACTGCGCGAAGGTCGGGTCTCGATTCGCGTCAGGTCGATGCCATTGTCGTGGAATGGCACCAACAGCTCGTGCAAGGCACCGGGCTTGTTGCTCATGGACACGATGATCGAGGTCTTGTCGTCGCCGGTCGGCGGCACTTCCTGATTACCGATCATCAAAAAGCGCGTGGAGTTGTCCGGACGATCCTCGATTTTCTCTGCCAGGCGCGTCAGGCCATACAGGCCTGCCGCCATGTCGCCGGCGATCGCCGCCGAATTCCACTCGCCCTTGACCCGCTTGGCCGCCTCGGCGTTGCTGGACACCGCCACGCGCTCGACATTCGGGTAATGGGCGTCCAGCCACTTGCGGCACTGGGCCAGGGACTGGGCATGGGAATAAATGCGACTGATGCTGTCGGTCTTGGTGTTCTCACCCACCAGCAGATGATGGTGAATGCGCAGTTCGACTTCACCGCAGATCACCATGTCGTGCTCGAGGAAGCTGTCGAGAGTGTGGTTCACCGCACCCTCGGTGGAGTTTTCCACCGGCACCACGCCGAAGTTCACGGCGCCGGCCGCCACTTCACGGAACACCTCATCGATCGCTGCCATCGGCTTGCTGATCACCGCATGACCGAAGTGCTTCATGGCCGCGGCTTGGGTGAAGGTACCTTCAGGACCGAGGTAGGCCACTTTCAATGGCTGCTCCAGGGCCAGGCACGAAGACATGATTTCGCGGAACAAGCGCGCCATCTCTTCATTGCCCAGCGGCCCCTGGTTGCGCTCCATCACCCGCTTGAGCACCTGGGCTTCACGCTCGGGACGATAGAACACCGGCACTTCGCCCTCGGCGAGGGAGCCCATCTTGACCCGCGCCACTTCCTGGGCACAGCGCGCGCGCTCACTGATCAGCTCCAGGACCTTCTCGTCCAGGGCGTCAATACGCAGGCGCAAAGCCTTGAGTTCTTGCTCAGACATCAGCCGTGTTCCTTCTCGAACTCCGCCATGTAGGCCACCAGCGCATTGACTGCGTTGATGTCCACGGCGTTGTAGATGGAAGCGCGCATGCCACCCACCGAGCGGTGGCCCTTGAGGTTCAACAGGCCGCGAGCCTCGGCGCCCACCAGGAACGGTTTGTCCAGGCGATCATCGGCCAGACGGAACGGCACGTTCATCCAGGAGCGGTCGGTCTTGTTGATCGGGTTGCTGTACAGGCCGCTGGCGTCGATGAAATCGTACAGGGTGCGCTGCTTGGCCTCATTGAGCTTGGCGATGGCTTCAACCCCGCCCTGCTCCTTGAGCCATTCGAACACCAGGCCGGACAGATACCAGGCCAGGGTCGGCGGCGTGTTGTACATCGAGCCGTTGTCCGCCGCGACCTTGTAGTCGAGCATGGTCGGGCACAGCGAACGGGCACGCCCCAGCAGGTCTTCGCGAATGATGTTCACCAGGATGCCGCTGGGGCCGATATTCTTCTGCGCGCCAGCGTAGATCATGCCGAAACGGGAGATATCCACAGGGCGCGAGAGGATGTCGGACGACATGTCGGCCACCAGGGGAACGTCGCCGGTTTCCGGGATCCAGTTGAATTCCAGGCCGCCAATGGTTTCGTTCGGCGCGTAGTGCACGTAGGCCGCATCTGGCGACAGCTGCCATTCGTTCTGGCCGGGAATTGCGAAATAGTCGTAAGGCTTGGCAGTGGCCGCCACATTCACCTGCCCGTAGCGGGAGGCTTCCTCAATGGCTTTCTGCGACCAGATACCGGTGTCGACATAGTCGGCCTTGCCACCCTCGGGCAGCAGGTTCAGTGGGATCTGGGCAAATTGCTGGCTGGCGCCGCCTTGCAGAAACAGCACTTTATAGTTCGAGGGGATATTCAGCAGATCACGCAGATCCTGCTCGGCCTTGGTGGCAATGGAAACGAACTCATCGCTGCGATGGCTCATTTCCATGACCGACAGGCCCTTGCCATGCCAATCCAGCAATTCGGCCTGGGCACGCAACAGGACAGCTTCAGGTAGCGCAGCGGGACCTGCGCAGAAGTTATAGGCTCGTTTGCTCACATCCACTCTCGCTATGCATTCACGGTAGCGGACAGAGCAAACACTCTGCCCTGCTACGATTTATTTAGTCTTGCGACTCTTCTTCGCCTGCGGCGTCTGCCTGTTGGCCTTCGGCTGCCTCATCGGTATCGGCAACCGCATCCAGCACGGCTCCCTCGAATTCAGCACCCTCTTCACCTTCGAACTCTTCGCCCTCGATTTCCGATGGCTCCTGCACCCGCTCCAGGCCCACCAGGGTTTCATCGCTGGCCAGCTTGATCAGGGTCACGCCTTGAGTGTTACGGCCCAGGCTCGACACTTCGTCGACACGAGTACGCACCAGGGTGCCCTGATCGGAAATCAGCATGATCTCCTCACCATCCAGCACCTGCACCGCGCCAACCAGGCGACCGTTACGCTCGTTGCTGACCATGGCGATAACGCCCTGGCCGCCACGCTTGTACTCGGGGAACTCGCCAATGGCGGTACGCTTGCCGAAACCACGCTCGGAGGCGGTGAGGATCTGGCTGCCTTCTTCCGGAATCAGCATGGAAATCAGCTTCTGGCCTTCCGCCAGGCGCATGCCGCGCACACCGCGAGCGGTACGGCCCATGGCGCGCACGTCGGACTCCTTGAAGCGAGTGACCTTGCCTCCGTCGGAGAACAGCATGACTTCACGCTCGCCATCGGTGATGGCGGCACTGATCAGCACGTCGCCTTCGTCCAGCTCCAGGGCGATCAGGCCCACGCTGCGCTGGCGGCTGAAGGACTCCAACGGGGTCTTCTTCACGGTGCCGTTGGCGGTCGCCATGAAGATGTAGTGACCTTCGGTGTACTCTTCTACCGGCAGCATGGTGGTGATGTATTCACCCTCATCCAGCGGTAGCAGGTTGACCAGCGGACGACCGCGTGCCGCACGGGATGCTTCAGGAATTTCATAAGTCTTCAGCCAGTACACCTTGCCCTTGCTGGAGAACAGCAGCAGCGTGGTGTGGCTGTTGGCAACCAGCAGGTGAGCGATGTAGTCCTCATCCTTGACGCCTGTGGCCGACTTGCCTTTACCGCCACGACGCTGGGCCTGGTAGGCAGCCAGCGGCTGGGTCTTGGCGTAGCCGCCGTGGGAAATGGTCACCACACGCTCTTCTTCCGGGATCATGTCACCCAGGGTCAGGTCGAGGCGGGCATCGAGAATCTCGGTGCGGCGCACGTCGCCGTATTCGGCGCGGATCACTTCCAGCTCTTCGCGGATCACTTCCATCAGGCGCGTGGCGCTATTGAGGATGCGGATCAGCTCGCCGATCTGGTTGAGGATCTCCTGGTACTCGGCCAGCAGCTTTTCGTGCTCCAGGCCAGTCAGGCGGTGCAGGCGCAACTCCAGAATGGCTTGTGCCTGTTCCGGGGACAGGAAGTACTTGCCGTCGCGCAGACCGTATTGCGGATCAAGGTTTTCCGGACGGCAGGAATCCGCACCGGCACGCTCGACCATGGTCATGACCGCGCTGGACTCCCAAGGGGTGCTGATCAGCGCTTCCTTGGCTTCCGACGGCGTCGGCGAGGCCTTGATCAGGGCGATCACCGGATCGATGTTGGACAGGGCAACGGCCTGGCCTTCAAGGATGTGGCCACGCTCACGAGCCTTGCGCAGCTCGAACACGGTACGCCGGGTAACGACTTCACGACGGTGACGAACGAAGGCTTCCAGCAGATCCTTGAGATTGAGGATCCGCGGACGGCCGTCGATCAGCGCCACGATGTTGATGCCGAACACTGCTTGCAGCTGGGTCTGGGCGTAGAGGTTATTGAGGATCACCTCAGGCACTTCGCCACGACGCAGCTCGATCACGACGCGCATACCGTCCTTGTCGGACTCATCGCGCAGTTCAGTGATGCCTTCGAGTTTCTTCTCTTTCACCAGCTCGGCGATCTTCTCGATCAACCGCGCCTTGTTCAGTTGGTAAGGCAGCTCGGTGATGACGATCTGTTGGCGGCCGCCAACCTTGTCGATGTCTTCGATGATCGAGCGGGCACGCATATAAATGCGGCCACGGCCGGTGCGATAGGCCTCGATGATGCCTTCGCGACCGTTGATGATCGCCGCGGTCGGGAAATCCGGGCCGGGGATGTACTGCATCAGCTCGTCGACAGTCAGCTCGGGATTGTCGATCAGCGCCAGGCAACCATCGATGACTTCACCGAGGTTGTGCGGCGGAATGTTGGTCGCCATGCCCACGGCGATACCGCTGGAACCGTTGACCAGCAGGTTGGGGATCTTGGTCGGCATGACCGCCGGGATCATCTCGGTACCGTCGTAGTTCGGCACCCAGTCCACGGTTTCCTTGTGCAGGTCGGCCAGCAGCTCGTGCGCCAGCTTGGTCATGCGAACTTCGGTGTATCGCATGGCCGCCGCGTTGTCGCCGTCGACCGAACCGAAGTTACCCTGGCCGTCTACCAGCAGGTAGCGCAGGGAGAATGGCTGGGCCATACGAACGATGGTGTCGTACACCGCGGTATCACCGTGCGGGTGATACTTACCGATCACGTCACCGACAACACGGGCAGATTTCTTGTACGGCTTGTTCCAGTCGTTACCGAGCTCGCTCATCGCGTACAGCACACGCCGGTGCACGGGCTTCAAGCCATCGCGCGCATCAGGCAGTGCCCGCCCGACGATTACGCTCATCGCGTAGTCGAGGTAGGACTGTTTCAGCTCGTCTTCGATATTGACCGGGAGGATTTCTTTGGCCAGTTCGCCCATGAGAAGCCTGATTCCTTTTTCTGGTGAAACTTCGTCACATCCATATGGGACGAACGAAGCTCGCCGCTGCAGGCCTAGTGCCATGCACCGACTTACGACAAATCAACAAGTTATGCCATGGATTTGCGCAGTGAAGGCAGCCGCGTCGGACCACCTTGGAAACCGCCGGATGTTATCACAATCGCCGCCACGCACCTATCCCCCTGACGCGCATGGAGCATAGTTAGTTGACCGGTGACAGCCTGATAAGAGACGAGAGGGGCTCAGAGGCCAAATTCGCACATAATTAAGCGCTTTTTACTGAGCTGACAGCTTTCCCGGGAAGCCGCCACCAACGACTTGCCCGGACACTCGTCAGTGCAAGCGCTTGCGGCACATCAATTGCGCCATCTTGGCCGTGTCCGGCCGCTCGACAACGCCCTTCTCGGTGACGATGGCATCGATCAGGTCCGCTGGCGTGACATCGAACAGCGGATTGAAGCCTTCTACCCCCTCCCCCATGCGCTTGCCCGCGATCTCCAGCAACTCCTCGCCCGCCCGCTCTGCCAAGGGAATGTCATCACCGCTGGCAAGGCTCATGTCGATGCTCGAACTGGGCGCCACCACCATGAAGCGAACACCGTGGTGCATGGCATTGACCGCCAGCTGGTAAGTGCCAATCTGGTTCGCTACATCGCCATTGGCAGTGATGCGGTCCGCCCCCACCACGACCCAGGTCACGCCCTTGGTCTTCATGATGTGCGCGGCGGCTGCATCGACATTTACCGTTACCGGAATGCCTTCGCTGGCCAGCTCCCAGGCCGTCAGGCGCGAACCCTGCAGCCAGGGCCGGGTTTCATCGGCGTAGACCCGCTCCACCATACCTTCCAGCCAGGCCGCGCGAATCACCCCCAGGGCCGTGCCGAAGCCACCGGTGGCCAGGGCGCCGGTATTGCTGTGAGTCAACAGGGCCTGGGGGTTGCCCTGATGCCGCCGGATCAGGTCCACACCCAGCTGAGCCATGGTCAGGTTGGCTTCGCGATCGCTCTCATGAATGGCCAGGGCTTCAGCTTCTAGCGCTGCCAACGGATCAGCATGTTCCCTGACCCGCTCCAGGCGCTCGCGCATGCGATTGAGCGCCCAGGACAGATTCACCGCCGCAGGAGCGGCATCCGCCAGCAAGGTGAAATCCTCTTCCAGCGCCGCAAACCAGTCGCCACCTGCGACAAATCGTCCACGTGCTGCCAGAACCAGGCCGTAGGCAGCACTGATGCCAATGGCCGGCGCCCCACAGACCACCATCGAGCGAATCGCCTCGGCCACTCCAGCGGCGCTGTCATAGGCAATCCAGGATTCCTCGAAAGGCAAGGCCCGCTGATCGAGCAGGTACAGAGTGCTATCCCGCCATTCAATGGCCCTGACTTTCTCCGCAGCCAACAGACGATCGCGCATCCCTCACCCCGCACTCATGAACAAAAGCCGCCGATTATAGCGATCCCCCTGCCAGGACGCTCGGGTATACTTCGCCATCCTTTTATATAAAGCCCTGGACCGATACTCGATGCCGAACCGCGACATTGCGCTCGACCTGCTGCTGCTCCCGACCTGGCTGGTGCCGGTGGAGCCGGCCGGCGTCGTCCTCAGGGAACACGGCCTGGGCATCCGCGACGGGCACATCGTGTTCATCGGCCCACGCGCCGAGGCCTTGAAGTATCGCGCCACGGAAATCCGCGAACTGCCCGACACGCTGCTCACCCCGGGCCTGATCAACGCCCACGGGCACGCCGCCATGACCCTGTTTCGCGGCCTGGCCGATGACCTGCCGCTGATGACCTGGCTGGAAAAGCACATCTGGCCCGCCGAAGCCAAGTGGGTGGATGAAGCCTTCGTCCGCGACGGCACCGACCTGGCCATCGCCGAGCAGATCAAGGGTGGGATCACCTGTTTCTCGGACATGTACTTCTTCCCGAAGGTTGCCAGTGAGCGGGTGCACAACAGCGGCATGCGAGCACAGGTCGCCATCCCCATTCTCGACTTCCCGATTCCCGGTGCCCAGAATGCCGACGAAGCCATCCGCCAGGGCGTAGAGCTGTTCGGCGATCTCAAGCATCATCCGCGAATCAACATCACCTTCGGCCCTCATGCACCCTACACCGTTGGCGACGAGAACCTGGAAAAAATCCGGATCATTGCCGAAGAACTCGACGCTGCGATCCACATGCATGTGCATGAGACCGCCCACGAGGTGCAGCAATCCGTGGAGCAGCACGGTGAGCGACCGCTGGCGCGCCTGGCTCGCCTGGGGCTGCTGGGACCACGCTTCCAGGCCGTTCATATGACCCAAATCAGCGATGACGACCTGGCTTTACTGGTAGAAACCAACACCAGCGTCATTCACTGCCCGGAATCCAACCTGAAACTGGCCAGCGGCTTCTGCCCTGTAGAACGCCTGTGGCAGGCCGGAGTCAACGTGGCGGTAGGCACCGATGGCGCCGCCAGCAACAACGACCTGGACCTGCTGGGGGAAACCCGTACCGCCGCGCTGCTGGCCAAGGCCGTGGCCGGGTCGGCTACCGCCCTGGATGCCCATCGCGCACTGCGCATGGCTACCCTCAACGGCGCCAGGGCCATGGGCCTGGAAAGCCAAGTGGGCTCCCTGGAAATCGGCAAGGCCGCAGACCTGACAGCCTTCGACCTGTCCGGCCTGGCCCAGCAGCCGATCTACGACCCGGTGTCGCAACTGATCTACGCCACCGGCCGAGACTGCGTGAAACATGTATGGGTCGCCGGCAAGCAACTGCTGGATGACCGACGCCTGACCCGCCTGGACGAGCATCAGCTGGGCGCTACCGCCCGCGACTGGGCCCGGCGCATCAGCGGCCACCACCCATAACCCGGGCCTTGAGCACAGGCTCGAGGCCCGACAGAGAATTTTCTAGCTTTGGAGCACTACCCATGAGCAACGTCGACCACGCTGAAATCGCCAAATTCGAAGCCCTGGCCCATCGCTGGTGGGACCGTGAAAGCGAGTTCAAGCCCCTGCACGACATCAACCCCCTGCGGGTAAACTGGATCGACGAACGGGTCGGCCTGGCGGGCAAGAAAGTCCTCGACGTCGGTTGCGGCGGCGGCATCCTCAGCGAAGCCATGGCCCAGCGCGGCGCTACCGTGACCGGCATCGACATGGGCGAGGCCCCGCTGGCCGTGGCGCAATTGCACCAGCTGGAATCCGGCGTCAACGTCGAGTACCGGCAGATCACTGCCGAGGCCCTGGCCGAGGAAATGCCCGAGCAATTCGACGTGGTCACCTGCCTGGAAATGCTCGAGCACGTGCCGGACCCTTCGTCGGTGATTCGCGCCTGCTTCCGCATGGTCAAGCCCGGTGGCCAGGTGTTCTTCTCCACCATCAACCGCAACCCCAAGGCCTACCTGTTCGCCATCATCGGCGCTGAATACATCATGAAGCTGCTGCCGCGCGGCACCCACGACTTCAAGAAGTTCATCCGCCCATCCGAGCTCGGTGCCTGGAGCCGCTCTGCCGGCCTGACCGTCAAGGACATCATCGGCCTGACCTACAACCCGCTGACCAAGCACTACAAGCTGGCCCCGGACGTGGACGTCAACTACATGATCCAGACCCTGCGAGAGGAGTAAGACATGGCTATCAGAGCCGTTCTCTTCGACATGGATGGCACCCTGCTCGATACCGCTCCGGACTTCATCGCGGTGTGCCAGGGCATGCGCCGTGATCGCGGCCTGCCACCCATCGCCGACCAGCACATTCGCGACGAGATCTCCGGCGGCGCCCGCGCCATGGTGGCGGTGACCTTCTCCATGGACCCCGAATCCCCGGGCTTCGAGGAACTGCGCCTGGAGTTTCTCGAGCGCTACCTCAAGCATTGCGCCGTGCACAGCAAGCTCTTCGACGGCATGGCCGAGCTGCTGGCAGATATCGAAAAGGCCCACCTGGTCTGGGGCGTGGTCACCAACAAGCCGCTGCGCTTCGCCGAGCCGATCATGCAGCAACTGGGGCTGGCCGAGCGCTCGGCACTGCTGATCTGCCCTGACCACGTGAAGAACAGCAAGCCCGACCCCGAACCGCTGATCCTGGCGTGCAAGATGCTCGACCTGGCCCCGTCCAGCGTGCTGTTTGTCGGCGATGACCTGCGCGATATCGAATCCGGCCGCGATGCGGGCACCAGGACCGCTGCGGTGACCTATGGCTATATCCATCCGGACGACAACCCACGGCACTGGGGCGCCGACGTGGTGGTCAGTCACCCGCTGGAACTGCGCCAGGTTCTGGACAACGCGCTGTGCAGCTGCTGAGCAGCGGCATGCCCGGCTAAGCGCCGGGGACGATCCAATTTCTGTTGAGGCCTTTTATGTTTGATTATTCCGCTCGCCCAGAACTGCTCAAGGACCGGGTCATTCTGGTCACCGGCGCCGGTCGTGGCATCGGCGCCGCCGCCGCCAAGACCTTTGCCGCTCATGGCGCCACCGTGCTGCTGCTGGGCAAGACCGAAGCCAACCTGACCGAGGTCTACGACGCCATCGAGGCGGCCGGCCATCCGCAGCCGGCGGTAATCCCGTTCAACCTGGAAACCGCCCTCCCGCACCAGTACGACGAACTGGCGGCCATGATCGAAACCGAGTTCGGCCACCTCGACGGCCTGTTGCACAACGCCTCGATCATCGGCCCGCGCACGCCTCTGGAGCAGCTCTCCGGGGAGAACTTCATGCGTGTGATGCAGGTCAACGTCAACGCCATGTTCATGCTTACCAGCACCCTGCTGCCCCTGCTTAAGCTGTCCCAGGATGCTTCGGTGGTCTTCACCTCCAGCAGCGTTGGCCGCAAGGGCCGGGCTTACTGGGGCGCCTACGGCGTGTCGAAATTCGCCACCGAAGGCTTGATGCAGACCCTGGCCGACGAGCTGGACACCGTGGCCCCGGTGCGGGCCAACAGCATCAACCCAGGCGCCACCCGCACCAGCATGCGGGCCCAGGCCTACCCGGGAGAAAACCCCAGCAACAATCCGACCCCGGAAGAAATCATGCCGGTCTATCTGTACCTGATGGGGCCGGACAGCACCGGGATCAACGGTCAAGCCTTCGACGCGCAGTAATACCCCTCCCGTTCGTCGCGACGGAATACCGTCGCGACGCCTCGGCAATGCCTACCCCGCGTAGGTTTCAAGCCAAACAAATGTCATTTTTGACGACAGCCTTTTTACGCCGAAACCCAACCTTCTGAATCCAAACAAGTTTTCCCAATATGAACCGAATGGCACGAGTTTCGCTCTAACGACACTCAATACACAGTGCATTGACGCTGTGGAAAACGGCTTGCGCTGAGGGCTTTATAGCCACAGGCGAGACGGCCTAAAATATGCGCGTTGTCCTACGGGACTGATGGAACAGTATGACGCGCAGCTCTGAGCCGCTCTCACCCAGGCAGTTAGACCGTACACAGTGCTCAGGGGGCTCAAGCTCAGATGAAAACACCGACCCAGACCAACGCAATTGACTTCGATAGCGCCAAATTGCAACGCCTGGGCTTTGGCCAGCAGTCGCCACTGATCAAGCAGCCCATCAGCCTCGCCCAGTTGCGCCAGCAACTGGGCCTGCAGCTGCAGACCAGCCTTGAACCGCAACGCATCCTGGGCCTGTTCTTTCGTGAGGTTCAGCGCCTGGTCCCCCTGGATGCCCTGCAGTACCAGCACACTCCGAGCGACCTGCGCCTGGAGTTCGGCCAGCGCGGCCATCACTCCATCAGCTACAGCCTGAGCCACGAAGGCGAACCGATGGGCGAGCTGGTCTTTCGCCGCAACCAGCGCTTCAGCGAATCAGAACAGGGCTCCCTGGAATCGCTGCTCTCGACCCTGCTGTACCCGATGCGCAATGCCCTGCTGTATCGCGCCGCCACTCGCAGCGCCCTGCGGGATCCACTGACCGATACCGGCAATCGCATCGCCATGGACCAGACCCTGCAACGGGAAATCGAAATGGCCCGTCGTCACCTGCTTCCACTGTCGCTGCTGATGCTGGACATCGATCACTTCAAGCGCATCAACGACAACCACGGCCACAGCGCCGGCGATCAAGTGCTCAAGGCCGTTGCCGCGGCAATCAAGGGGCAATTGCGCAATGTCGACATGGTGTTTCGCTTTGGCGGGGAAGAGTTCTTGATCCTGCTGTCCAACACTGGGCGCGAAGCCGCGGCGATGGTGGGCGAGCGTCTGCGCCATGCCGCCCAGGCCCAGGACTACCGAGCCGATGGTCAGCCGATCGAACTTACCGTAAGCCTGGGGTGTTCGACTCTGCTACCGGGAGAATCCGCAGAAAGCCTGTTGCGACGCGCCGACAGCGCGCTGTACGTGGCCAAGCGCGAAGGGCGCAACCGCCTGGCAATGGCGGGCTGAGCACAAGGTAGCGCCCTGCCCCGTTGATGCACGGGCAACTTCATCACCCCACACGCCCAGCGTGCGCGGCAATCGAAGCGCCCGACATTCCCTGACTCAGCCTTCGGCCAGTGCCAGGCGCTCGCGGGTCACCGCAGTCTTTTCCTGCTGCATGCAGCGTTCCAGGAACAGGTACATATAGTCATAGCTCTTGCAGATGGCCTGACGCAGCTCGACCTGCAGGGCCTTGCTCGGGTTCAGCCCTGCCAGGGTGACGATGATTTCCAGCGCTTCCCAGGGATGGGCGTCGTCGTACTGGGCATGCATCTTCAGCCACTTCATGGCACGTTTGCGATCCTCTTCCGGGAACGCCGCGGCATAGATGCCGTTGGAACACACCAGCGCCGACCACTCGCCCGTAGCCCCTTCAATGGCGTAGTTGGTGGCGGCAATGGCCACGATCAGGGAATCGGCAGAACTGGTATGCCAGCACCAATGGCTCAAGGCATGCAGCTCTGGCGGTACTTGCTGGGCCTGCAGGTCTTCCAGGGTCACGCCATGGGCCCGGCTCCAGTGCACCCAGTAATCGGCATGATTGAGCTCGACCCGGATATTGCGCATTAGCCAGCGACGCGCCATGTCTTCGCCGGGATGGCGGGCAAAACGGGTCTTGGTCAGGTTTTGCGCCATGTACAGGGCGAACTGTTCAACCACCGGCCAGCCGCCAATCAGATACTGACGCATGACTTTGGCACTGAGTTTGTTATCGCGCATGCGCTGGTACAGCTCATGCTCCACGACGCGGCGCTTGCTCTCGCTGCAGTCCTGGATCAATTGCTGGGTCCAGGCGGGGTAACTGGCAGCTTCCATGAGCGGGCCGGTTCGGCTGAATGTGTCGATCACTGTCGGGCTCCTTTTGATTGTGATGTACGGATCCAAAAGAGGTTTCAACGGAACGTACCGGGCGCCTTGAACAACAGTGGCTGTGGTCTCACGGGTCGACACTGCAGGCTGTCACAGGTGAACAATTGCGGGCGTTCAATAATGTAGCCTTGAGCATAATCCACGCCGATCTCAAGCAATGCCTGCTCGATCTGCGGTGTTTCAACAAACTCGGCAATCGTGCGCTTACCCATGACATGCCCGATGTGGTTGATCACTTCGACCATGGCGCGGTTAATCGGGTCGTCCAGCATATCCTTTACGAAACTTCCATCGATCTTGAGGAAGTCTACAGGCAAATGTTTGAGATAAGCGAACGACGACATTCCCGCACAAAAGTCATCCAGGGAAAAATGGCAGCCTAAGCCCTTGAGTTCATTTATGAAACGAATGGCACTGCCCAAATTGGCAATCGCACTGGTTTCAGTAATTTCAAAACAGATCAACTTTGGCGGTACGCCATAGACGACAAACTGCTCGCGCAAGAAGTCGAGAAACGCATCATCACCGATGGTGATACCCGACAGGTTGATGGCGCACATTGCCATTGGCCCTTCACGGCCTTCGGCAATGCATTGGGCAATGATCTTGAATACGTTCTGTACCACCCAACGGTCCAGAGAGGTCATCAGGCCGTAGCGCTCCGCCGCCGGAATGAAGCTGTCCGGCAGAATCATCCGACCCGCCTCGTCATGCAGGCGCAACAGAATCTCCACATGCCCGCCGCCACGCTCGACATGCCCCAGGGCGGTGATCTCCTGCGAATAGAGGCAGAAGCGGTTTTCCTCCAGCGCCATGTGCAGACGCTGGACCCAGGCCATCTCGCCAAAGCGCAGCGACAGCTCGGAATCGTCGGCATGGTAGACCTGCACCCGGTTACGCCCCTTTTCCTTGGCCATGTAGCAGGCCATGTCCGCCGCTCTCAGCGAGGCTTCGAGGGTGGTCGGGGTCTGGGCGATGTGCACCAGGCCGATACTCACGGTGGTCACGAAGGGCCGGCCTTTCCAGACGAAATGCAGATTCTGCACGGTCTGGCGCAGCCCCTCGGCAATCTTCTCCGCGGCCTCTGGCGAGCAATTCTCCAGGAGGATGCCGAACTCGTCCCCACCCAGCCGTGCCAGGGTGTCGCCTTCGCGCAGGCCCGACTGCAGCAGCGCGCAGATATGCCGCAGCAACTCGTCCCCGGCAGCATGGCCACAGGTGTCATTGACCAGCTTGAACTGATCCAGATCGAGGAACATCAGCGCATGCCGTGCCGGCTGGCGAATCAGGCTGTGCAGGGCCTGCTCCAGGCGGAACTCGAACTCCCGGCGATTGGCCAGCCCGGTCAGGGCGTCATGGGTCGCCTGCCAGGAGAGGTTGGCGATGTATTGCCGCTCCTGGGTCATGTCGTGCAGCACCAGCACCGTGCCGCTGACCTTGCCGGCATTGCGGATCGGCGCCCCCACCAGGGTCACCGAGACTGTGCTGCCGTCCAGACGCTGGATCAGTTTGGAATGCTCGCTGCCGCCGCTGAGCTGACCGCTGAGGATGTGTTCGATGAGGGTGAAACCGTCAGCCTGGGCATTTTCATCCAGCAGGTTGAACAAGGCTGCCAGGGGCAACCCCACTGCCTGCTCGGCCTTCCAGCGAGTCAGATCCTCTGCCGCCGGGTTCATGTAGGCGATGGCACCTTCGACGTCGGTGGTGATCACCCCGTCGCCGATGGACTGCAGGGTGATCTGCGCCCGCTCCTTTTCCAGTTGCAGGGCGTCGGCAAAGGCATGACGCTGGGCCAGCAGCTTGTGCGTGCGCAGCAGGGCCAGGGCAATCAGCACCAGCGCGGTTGCCAGGTTGGTCACCAGCAACAGCCGCAAGATCACCCGCGAACCCTCGCCCAAGGCATCGCTGAAGGCCTTGGCAGCGGGAGTGACGCCGTCATTGATGGCGAAAATCTGACTCTTCCAGCGCTGCACGTCGCCTTCGCTGGCGCTGTTGCTGCCGATCCTCTGGTGCATCTCCCGGGCCACGGTGTCCAGTTGCAACAGGTATCCGTCCCCCACGGTCCACAGATCGATGGCCTTTTCCAGGTAGCTGAAATGACGGAAGTTGAGGTACAGCCAGATCAGGCTGGAGACATCGTCCGGGTGATTGCCGCCCTTGAGGATGCCCAGGCGTGCGGCCTCCAGATCCGGTGGCTGGTGATCCAGGGCAACCCGCAACTCATGCCCGCCCTGGGGCACGGCAATTGCGTTCTGGTACTTGAGGAAAGTGCCTTCGTCGCGGCTGTCGGCATACAGATTGAGGTAGTAGATGGCGTCTTTCTGGCCCTTGGACCACAGGCTTTCACCAGCCACATAGCCCCGTACCGCCGACAGTACGTACAGGCTGAGGCCGCCCAACAGCGCTTGAAATAACACCACGGCGATGAAGGGCCAGACGATGCCCAACAAGCGCGGCGTTGCGAAAGTCCGCTTTTGCTTCATGAGGGTCCTTGCTTGCGCACAGCCAAATGAACACCCAGTAGTTGCGCCTCAGACAGCACAGGTTAGGCCAATTTCCACAGAACCGGCGCAGGGCAGGCTGCCGCTGACGCAGACTGGCCGGGGAAACGGGCCGCCGCACTAAAGCTGAAACGGTTGTTCCACCAGGAAATTCAAGCACTAAGCACAGAAAGACGGATAAAACTCAAGGCTATCGAACCTGCTGCAAATGCCCGTACAGCTTGGCGTAAAGGCCGCCATCGGCAATCAGCTGCTGATGGTCGCCATCTTCGGCAATCTGCCCGCCATCGAACACCAAAACCCGGTCCGCCTGTTTTACCGCTGACAAGCGATGGGCAATGATCAGCGTAGTCCGCCCACGCAGAAAACGCGTCAAGGCCTGATGCAGGTTGTACTCGGTGGCAGCATCCAGGGCGGAAGTGGCCTCATCGAGAATCACCACCTTGGGCTCGGCCAGAACCATCCGCGCAATCGCCAGGCGCTGGCGCTGGCCCCCGGACAAACGCACACCGGAACGCCCCACCACGCTGTCCAGCCCCTGCGGCAAGGCCCTGACGGTAGCGTCCAACTGAGCAATTTCCAGGGCCTGCCAGCAGGCTTCGTCACTGCGCTCGCGCCCCATGGCCAGGTTGGCGCGGATGGTGTCGTTGAACAGCGCGGGATGCTGCAACACCACCGCCACGTTCTCCCGCACCGTCTCCAGGCCGATTTCCTGCTGGGTCGAACCACCAAAGCGGATCACCCCGGTCTGCGGTGTGTACAGCCCCAGCAGCAACTGCACCAGGGTGCTCTTGCCGCCACCGCTGGCACCGACAATGGCTACCTTTTCACCGGGAGCGATGGACAGGTCCATATTGTCCAGCACCCGCTCGTCACCGTAGCCGAAGCTCAAGCCGCGGACCTCGATGCCGACGGTCTCGCGCCCCACGAACGGGTCCGCACCCGGGCCGTACTGCGGTTCGTCGGCCCGCGCCAGCAGCTCGTTGATCCGGGTCAGTGCGCCGCCCGCGGCGTAGTAGGCGTATTGCAGGTTCAGCAACTGTTCCACCGGCCCGATCATGAACCACAGGTAACTGAATACCGCCAGCATCTGGCCGATGGACAGGTCGGAGAACAACACGGTCAGCATCGCCGCCGCGCGGAAGATATCGATGCCGAACTGGAACAGCAGCCCGCTGGCGCGGCCCGAGGCATCGCTTTTCCATTGCGAGGCCACAGCGTAGTCCCGCACTTCCTCGGCACGCCGCCCCAGGCGCCCGAGAAAGTAGCCCTGGCGATTGCTCGCGCGAATTTCCTGGATAGCCTCCAGGGTCTCGGTCAGGGCCTGGGTAAAGCGCGAAGTGCTGTCGTTTTCCAGCTTCTTCAGGTGCTTGACCCGCTTGCCCAACTGCACCGTGGCGAAGATCACCAGCGGGTTGAACAGCAGGATCAGCAAGGCCAGTTTCCAGTGCATCCACATCAGGATGCCCGCCGTGCCCACCAGGGTCAGCATGGCCACCAGGAAGCGGCTGAGGGTCTCACCGACGAACTTGTCCACCGTGTCCAGGTCGGTGACCAGGTGAGTGGTGACCGTACCGCCCCCCAGGCTTTCGTATTCCCCCAGGGAAATGCGCTTGAGCCGCTCGATCAGCCGCACGCGGATGCGGTAGACGATGTCCTTGGCCAGCCCGGCAAACAGCCGCGCCTGAATCACGTTGAACACCAGCGCCGAGCAGCGCAGGATCAGCGTCACCATGAGCATCAGGCCGATATAGCCAGCGGCACTCTGCCATCCCTGGGGCAGGAAGCGGTTCATCACCTGCAGAGCGGCATCGCCGTGCCCCAACAGCACCTCATCCACCAGCAAGGGCAGCAGCAGCGGGATCGGCACACTGCACAGGGTCGCCAGCACGGCGACGCCGTTGGCGATCCACAGAGATTTCTTGTGCTCAAGAGCCAGGCGACGGATATGCGCCCAGCTCAGGCGATCGATCGGCTTACCGCTGACGCTTGAATCCACCGGTTCAGGCACAGGCGGCGCGCTCCAGCCAGCGCCCCAACAGAGGAGACAGCTCGCTCAGCGGCTGATAGCCGTTGGTCAGCAACGCCAACTGGCCATTACGCTCGGCCAGCAAGGTAGGAAAGCCGGCGATTCCCAGGTCCTGGACCCAGGTGAAGTCCGCCGCGGTAGCCACATGCTGCTCGGCCCGGTCGAAGGCCTCGGCGAATTCGATGCGCGGCACCCCTGCCCGCTCCGCCAGCTCCACCAGCACACTGGCCAGGGTGACATCCCGGCCTTCGACATAGAACGCCTGCTGGATCAGCCCCAGCAGGGTCCAGGCGCAGTCCGCCGCCAGGCCACGTGCGGTGACGATGGCGCGACAGGCCGGTTCGGTGTCATAGACAAAGCCATCGGGCAAGGCGCCCTCGAAGCCGAACGGTTGGCCGGTGGCCTGGTGCACCGCCTGCCAGTGCTCGAGGATGTAGCGCCGGGTATTGGGTTCCAGGGCCGCACCGCTACCGGTACGCAAGCCCCCCACCACCAGGTGCACCTCGACCCCGGCGGCCCGGGCCTGCTCCGCCAGGGCCTGGGCCACGGGCGCAAAGCCCCAGCACCATGAACACATCGGGTCCATCACATAGAGCAGGCGGGCAGACATGGCTCAAGCCTCGGAAGAAGATTGCTTGTAGTTGTAACCAATCGGGTGCGGCATGTTGCGAGCCTTGGCCAATTCGATCTGCTTCTGCCGGTCGATGGCGCTGCGGCGGGTCTTCTCGCTCAGCTTGTCCCAGCAGTGCGGGCAGCTGATACCAGGCACATAGTGCTCGGATGCACGATCCTCGACGCTCACTGGAGTACGGCAGGCATGACATTGATCGTAGTCGCCTTCGCTCAGGTCGTGGCGCACGGTGACCCGGTTATCGAACACGAAGCAGTCGCCCTGCCATTTGCTCTCTTGCTGCGGCACCTCTTCGAGGTACTTGAGGATCCCGCCCTTGAGGTGGAACACCTCGTCGAAACCTTCGCTGAGCATGTAGCTCGAGGCCTTCTCGCAACGGATGCCGCCGGTGCAGAACATCGCCACCTTCTTGTGCTTGCTCGGGTCGAAGTGGGCTTTGATGTAGTCCGGGAACTCGCGGAAGCTGGTGGTCTTGGGGTCGATGGCGCCTTCGAAGGTGCCAATGGACACTTCATAGTCGTTGCGGGTATCGATCAGCAGCACTTCCGGATCGCTGATCAGGGCGTTCCAGTCCTGTGGCTCGACGTAGGTCCCGACCTTCTTGTTGGGATCGACGCCGGGCACGCCCAGGGTAACGATCTCTTTCTTGAGCTTGACCTTGGTGCGGTAGAACGGCTGCTCGTCGCAGTAGGATTCCTTGTGATCGATATCCACCATGCGCGGGTCGTTCTTCAGCCAGGCCAACAGCCCGTCGATGCCTTCGCGGCTGCCGGAAACCGTGCCGTTGATGCCTTCTTCGGCAATCAGCAAGGTGCCCTTGATGCCGTTGTCGAGCATTGCCTGCAACAGGGGCTCACGCAGGTTGACGTAATCTTCGAGGGTGACGAACTTGTACAGTGCCGCCACGACAATAGGTTGTGCCATGGGTAATCTCCAGGTGGCTACCCTCGTAAAGGGTGAACCGGATGCAAAAAAAAACGCGCCGGCATAAGCGGCGCGTTGCGGATTCTAACAAAAAAACCGCGGTTAATGCTGACTGCCACCGGCACAGGTCGGCGAAGCCGGAGCCACACCGATCTTCGACCATTCCTCAGGCGTATAAGTGTGCAGCGCCAACGCATGGAACTGGCCCATCAGCTCACCCAGGGTGGCGTAGACCTTCTGATGGCGCTTGACGCTGTTGAGGCCGGCGAACTGCTCGCTGACCAGTACCGCCTTGAAGTGGGTTTCCAGGCCACGGCTGTGCATGTGGCTTTCATCCAGCACTTGCAGGTGCTCGGGCTGCAATGCCCCGAGCGCCGCTTCGATACGTTGTTGCATGGTCATTGCGGGCTCCGCTTACTTCTTCTTCGCCGGGGCAGCCTTGGGCTCGAGCTCGGCGGTCATGTCAGCCAGCAGCTTGTTCACTACCGGTACCGCGCTTTCCAGCTTGGCCTGGGTCATCTGCGCCGATTGCTGGGTCAGCTGGGGCATTTTTTCCAGGACTTTCTTGCCCAGTGGCGACTGATAGAAAGCCACCAGTTCCTTGAGCTCCGATTCGCTGAAATTGCTGGTGTAGAGCTTGACCATGTCCGGCTTCAGCTTGTTCCAGCCAATGGCCTGGTCCAGGGCGGCATTGGCCTTGGCCTGGTAGGTTTCCAGCAGGGCACGCTTGGATTCCGGGGCTTTGGTCTGCTCGAAGCGCTGGGCGAACATTTGCTGAACTTGCATGTACACCGGGGTACCGAGCTTGTCCGCATGGGCCAGGGTCAGGAAGGCCTCGGCACTGGCGTTGTGGCTGGCGGTATCGGCAAGAACCTGGCCGCTGGCACACACCAGAACAACCGCGGTACAGATGGCACGAAAACGGGTCATCGAGTTTCCTTTATCTAGCAGGCGAGGTAGAACCCCAAGGGCGCCCATTCTGCGCCTATTAATCCGCGTCCCTCAACCCCACGCCGACCGGCCCCCGGTTTTGCTCGGCCATGGCGGGGAAAAACCCCCGGCATGGAACCCGAGCCGCGGATCACGGCCTAAACTGGCCTGTCAGACTAGGAGGATTGCCACGATGAACCGAATCGAAACCGACAGCCTGGGCCAGGTTGAAGTCCCGCAAGAAGCCTACTGGGGCGCGCAGACCCAACGTTCGCTGGTCAACTTCGCCATCGGCAACGAACGCATGCCCTTGGCGGTGCTGCATGCCCTGGCCCTGATCAAGAAAGCCGCGGCGCGGGTCAACGACCGCAACGGCGACATCCCTGCCGATATCGCCCGCCTGATCGAACAGGCCGCCGACGAAGTGCTCGCGGGCGAGCATGACGACCAGTTCCCTCTGGTGGTGTGGCAGACCGGCAGCGGTACCCAAAGCAACATGAACGTCAACGAAGTGCTGGCTGGACGGGCCAACGAGCTCGCGGGCAACCCTCGGGGCGGCAAGACGCCGGTGCACCCCAATGACCACGTCAATCGCTCGCAAAGCTCCAACGACTGCTTCCCCACTGCCATGCACATTGCGGCGGCCCAAGCCGTGCAGTTCCAGTTGCTGCCAGCGATCACCGAGCTCTCCGGCGGCCTGGCCGAGCTGTCGGCGCGGCACATGAAGCTGGTGAAGACCGGTCGCACCCACATGATGGACGCCACACCCATTACCTTCGGCCAGGAAATCTCGGCCTTCATCGCCCAACTGGGGTACGCCGAGCGCGCCATCCGCAGCGCTTTGCCGGCCGTCTGCGAACTGGCTCAGGGCGGCACCGCGGTAGGCACCGGGCTCAACTCACCCCACGGTTTCGGCGAGGCCATCGCCGCCGAGTTGGCGGCGCTCTCGGGCCTGCCCTTCGTCACGGCGTCGAACAAGTTCGCCGCCCTGGCCGGCCATGAACCGCTGACCAGCCTTTCCGGCGCCCTGAAAACCCTCGCCGTGTGCCTGATGAAAATTGCCAACGACCTGCGCCTGCTGGGCTCGGGGCCACGGGCAGGCCTGGCCGAGGTCAAGCTCCCCGCCAACGAGCCCGGCAGCTCGATCATGCCCGGCAAGGTCAACCCGACCCAGTGCGAAGCCCTGTCGATGCTGGCCTGCCAGGTCATGGGCAACGATGTGACCATCGGCTTTGCCGCCAGCCAGGGCCACCTGCAACTGAACGTGTTCAAGCCGGTGATCATCCACAACCTGCTGCAATCGATCCGCCTGCTGGCCGATGGCTGCAGCAACTTCCAGCACCATTGCATCGCCGGGCTGGAGCCCGACCCGCAACAGATGGCCGCGCACCTGGAGCGCGGGCTGATGCTGGTGACCGCGCTCAATACCCATATCGGCTACGACAAGGCCGCCGAGATCGCCAAGAAGGCCTATGCCGAGAACCTGACCTTGCGCGAGGCGGCGCTGGAACTCGGGTACCTGACCGATGAACAGTTCGATGCCTGGGTCCGCCCGGAAAACATGCTGGAGGCCGGGAAGCAGGGGTAAGACCGCAGTCGCCTTCGCTAGCGAGCCAGCTCCTGCCACAACCCGACTGCAGGAGCTGGCTCGCCAGCGAAGCTCAGCCCGCCGCGATCCGCTGCCGCCGCGCTCGCAACCCCGCCATCAACGACGGACCCAGTGCCGTCAGCGCCGACCCCAGCACCACCAGCAGCGCCCCGCCATAGCCCAGGCCATTGATCTGCTCGGCCTGCACATACTCGGGCCAGAGCCAGGCGGCCCAAGCCACCGCGACAAAGGTCACCAGCGGCGTAATGGCCAGGGTCGCGCTGACCCGCGACGCTTCCCAATGGGCCAGAGCCTCGGCAAAGGCGCCATAGGCAATCAGGGTATTGAGGCAGCACGCCAGCAACAGCCAACCCTGCAACGGGTTCAATTCCAGCGCCTCCAGCGGGTGAGCCCAAGGGGTGAGCAACAAGGCGCAGAACAGGTAGATCACCATCATTACCTGCAGGGAATTCCACACGCTCAGCAGTTGCTTCTGGCCCAGGGCGTAGAAGGTCCAGACCGCGGAAGCGGCAAGAATGGTCAGGACCCCCGCGGTGTAGTCGCTCAGGGAAGTCAGCAGTTCGCTCAGGCGCTGATTGAAGAACAGCCCAAAGCCGATCAGCAGCACCAGAAGCCCCAGGCCCTGGCCGAGGCTGAACCGCTCCTTGAATACGAACAGGCTGGCGATCAATAGCAGGATAGGCCCCATCTGCACCACCAGTTGCGCGGTGCCCGGGCTCAACAGATTGAGGCCCATGAGGTACAGCACGTAATTGCCTACCAGGCCACAGACCGAGATCGGCACCAGCCAGATACCCTTGGGCCCCAGCACTCGCCAGCGCGGCAGGCGCCCCACCGCCGCCAGGTAGGCCAGCAGGCAGCCACCGGACACCGTCAGGCGAAACCAGGTCACGGTGACCGGGTCCATCACTTGCAGTACCTGCTTGAGCTTGATGGGCAGGATGCCCCACAACAGCGCGGTCAGTAAGGCCAGGAACAGACCATAGACCCAGCGACCGGACGAGACGTGCATGCGAACCCCACAAGGCCTTACGAGCAAGGCTCACATACTAGGCCCGCGCCGGCAGCCGACACAGAGACAGTTGGCGACAAAGCGCAAACAGGATTGTGCAGGTCGCAAACCGGCCCCACGGGAGCCGGCTTGCCGACGAAGCGAAACCTAGCGTACCGCCTCGAACAACCCCGTGGCCCCCATGCCGCCGCCCACGCACATGGTGACGATGCCATAGCGCAGGTTGCACCGCTGCAGCTCGCGCACCAGATGCCCGACCTGACGCGAACCGGTCATGCCGAACGGGTGGCCGATGGAGATCGAGCCGCCATTGACGTTGTAACGGGCGTTGTCGATCTCCAGGCGGTCGCGGGCATACAGGCACTGGGAAGCGAACGCTTCATTGAGCTCCCAAAGATCGATATCAGCCACGCTCAGGCCCTTGGCCTTGAGCAGCTTGGGCACCGAGAACACCGGGCCGATACCCATCTCGTCCGGCTCGCAGCCGGCCACGGTAAAGCCGCGGAAGAATGCCTTGGGCTTGAGCCCCAGGGCCAGGGCCCGCTCCAGGCTCATCACCAGGGTCATCGAAGCACCGTCGGACAGCTGCGAGGAATTGCCCGCCGTCACCGAACCGTCGTCGGCAAACACCGGCTTCAACGCCGCTAGGTTTTCCAGGGTGGTGTCGGGGCGGTTGCAATCGTCGCGGTCCACCACGCCATCAAGGATCTGCACCTCACCGGTGTTCTTGTCCTCGACCTTGTACTTGACCGTCATCGGCACGATCTCGTCGCTGAAAAGGCCGGCGGCCTGGGCCTGGGCGGTACGCTGCTGGCTTTGCAGGGAGTAGCGGTCCTGGGCTTCGCGGCTGACACCGTAGCGCCGGGCCACCACTTCGGCGGTCTGGCCCATGGGGAAGTAGATGCCCGGTACCTGCTCCTTGAGAAGCGGGTTGACCAGGTTTTCGGTGTTGACGCTCTTCATGGTCAGGCTGATGGATTCGACGCCACCGGCCACGATGATGTCGCTGCAGCCGGAGGCGATCTGGTTGGCGGCGATGGCGATCGCCTGCAGGCCCGAGGAACAGAAGCGGTTGAGGGTCATCCCCGCGGTGCCGGTGCCCAGGGCCGAGAGCACCGCGACGTTGCGCCCTATGTTGAAACCCTGGGCCCCTTCATTGGAGCCGGCGCCGACGATGCAGTCCTCGACACTGGCCGGGTCGATGCCGTTGCGGGCGAGCAGCGCATTGACGCAGTGGGCGGCCATGTCATCCGGACGGGTCTGGTTGAACTTGCCCCTAAAGGACTTGGCCAGGCCAGTCCGTACGCTGTCGACGATCACCACTTCACGCATGACGCACCTCATTGTTGTTGGCGGCAGGAAGAGCATCGAGCATAGATCCCCCTCCTGTCCCGCCGCGACAATCATTCACTGGGCGTATGCGCGACTATCGACCTACTTCTTGTCTTTCTTGTCGTGCTTGTCCGAGCGCTCGAACGCGGCTTCCAGGGCGCGGTTGATGGTGCGCAGAACCTTGACCCGGGCCCAGCGCTTGTCGTTGGCCTCCACCAGAGTCCAGGGCGACACCTCGGTGCTGGTGCGGTCGACCATGTCGCCGACGGCAGCGCGGTAATCGTCCCACTTGTCGCGGTTGCGCCAGTCGTCCTCGGTGATCTTGAAACGCTTGAAGGGAATCTCCTCCCGGGCCTGGAAGCGCTCCAGCTGGGTGTCCTTGTCGATGGCCAGCCAGAACTTGACCACGATCACCCGGGCATCGGCCAACTGCTCCTCGAAGTCGTTGATCTCGCTGTAGGCCCGCAACCAGTCGGCGGGGCTGCAGAAGCCCTCGATGCGCTCCACCAGCACCCGGCCGTACCAGGAACGATCGAAGATGGTGAACTTGCCCCGGGCCGGGATATGCCGCCAGAAACGCCAGAGATAGGGCTGGGCGCGCTCCTCTTCCGTGGGCGCGGCAATCGGCACGATGCTGTACTGGCGCGGGTCCAGGGCCGCCGCGACCCGGCGGATGGCCCCGCCCTTGCCCGCCGCGTCGTTGCCTTCGAACACCGCCACCAGGGCGTGCTTGCGCATGCGCTTGTCCCGCAGCAGGCCGGCCAGGCGCGCCTGTTCGGTAATCAGTTGTTCTTCGTAGTCGTCCTTGTCCAGGTGCTGGGTCATGTCCAGGCTGTCCAGCAGACTGAGCTGATCCACCGCCGGAGGCAGCGGCGCCGCGTTGACCTGGGTGGCTCGCAGGGGCTGGCGGTTCAGCGCGCTTTGCAGCCCTTCCAGGAGAATCCGCCCCACGGTAAGGCTGCGGTAATGCGGATCGACGCCCTCGATCACGTGCCAGGGCGCATAGTCGCGGCTGGTGCGGCGCAGCACGCGCTCGCCGTACTTGACGAACTTGTCGTAGGTTTCTGACTGCTGCCAGTCCAGCGGGCTGATGCGCCAGCTGTGCAGCGGGTCGTCCTGCAACGCCTTGAGGCGGGCCTTCATCTGTTTCTTGGACAGGTGGAACCAGAACTTGAAGATCAGTGCGCCTTCATCGCAGAGCATCTTCTCCAGGCGCTCGGCGCCGTTGATCGCCTGGTCCAGGCGCGGATCCTTAATCTCGCCATGGACCCGGCTCTGCAGCATCTGGCTGTACCAGTTGCCGAAGAACACCCCCATGCGCCCCTTGGCCGGAAGCATCCGCCAGTAGCGCCAGGCCGGTGGCCGCGACAGTTCCTCGTCGGTCTGCTGGTCGAAGGTGCGCACCTCGATCAGCCGCGGGTCCATCCATTCGTTGAGCAGCTTGACCGTCTCGCCCTTGCCCGCACCCTCGATCCCGTTGATCAGCACGATCACCGGAAAGTTCGCCTTCTGGCGCAGTTCGAACTGGGCTTCGAGCAAGGCCTCGCGCAACGCCGGCACCTCGGCATCGTAGGTTTCTTTGTCGATGGCGTGACCGATTTCAGCGGATTCGAACATGGGTGGCTCCCTTCCAAGAATTTTCCAAGACTAGCGGATCGACCTCGGCCAGGGAAAACAAATCCCCGAACCTGCAGCGCCTTGCCATGGATCAAGCGCCGCCGGCGCGATGGGCTAGAATGGCCGCCTTGCGCAACATGAGCCGAACATGATCCCTGAACTGCCCCACGCCCAGCTCGACTGGGACGACCAAGGACGCCCGCGCTCGCGGGTCTTCGACGATGTGTACTTCTCCAGCGAATCGGGCCTGGATGAAACCCGCCACGTGTTCATCGAACAGAACCGCCTGGGCCAGCGCTTTGCCGCCCTGGCCGATGGCGAACGCTTCGTTATCGGTGAAACCGGCTTCGGCACCGGGCTGAACTTTCTCTGCGCCTGGCAGTTGTTCCAGCAACAGGCCCCGACCGGTGCCCGGCTGCATTTCGTCAGTGTGGAAAAGTACCCCTTGAGCCCTGCCGACCTGCAACGGGCCCTGGCCCTGTGGCCGGAACTGGCGAGCTTCTCTGCACCGCTGCTGCAGCAGTACGTGGCAGTGCATGGCGGCTTCCAGCGCATCGTGCTGGAGGGCGGGCGAGTGACCCTGACCCTGCTGATCGGCGATGCCCTGGAGCAACTGCCGCAACTGGACGCCCAGGTCGATGCCTGGTTTCTCGACGGTTTCGCACCGGCCAAGAACCCCGACATGTGGACCGCCGAGCTCTTCGCCGAACTGGCGCGCCTGGCCGCCCCAGGTTCCACTATCAGTACCTTCACCAGCACCGGCTGGGTGCGCCGGCTGCTGAACAGTGCCGGCTTCAAGATGAAACGCACCCCGGGCATCGGCCACAAATGGGAGGTACTGCGAGGCGAGTTCCTCGGCTGGCCAGAGGATGCGCCGGCGCCGGCCAGGGCCAGGCCCTGGTTCGCCCGCCCCCCGCGGCAAGAGAAGACCGCCCTGGTGATCGGCGGCGGGCTGGCCGGTTGTGCCAGCGCCGCCAGCCTGGCCGCCCGCGGCTGGCAGGTGCAATTGCTGGAGCGTCATGCAGAGCTGGCCCGAGAGGCCTCGGGCAATCCCCAGGGCGTGCTCTACCTCAAGCTCTCGGCCCACGGCACCGCCCTGTCGCAGATGATCCTCAGCGGCTTCGGCTATACCCGGCGCCAACTGGAGCATTTGCAGCGCGGCCAGGACTGGGATGGCTGCGGCGTGCTGCAACTGGCCTTCAATGCCAAGGAAGCCGAGCGCCAGGCCCAACTGGCCGCGGCTTTTCCCGCCGACCTGCTGCACCTGCTGGACCAACCCCAAGCCCAGGCCCGGGCCGGTATCGGCCTTGAGCACGGAGGCCTGTTCTACCCCGAAGGTGGCTGGGTGCATCCGCCGGCCCTGTGCCAATGGCAGGCCAGCCACCCGCGGATCCAGGTCCTGGCACACCGGGAAGTCCTGGAACTGCGCCGGGTCGATGAGCAATGGCAAGCCTGGGACGGCGACCGGATGCTGGCCAGCGCCGCGGTGGTGATCCTCGCCGGTGCGGCCGAGATCAAGCGCTTCCCGGCCAGCGCCGACCTGCCCCTCAAGCGCATTCGCGGGCAGATCACCCGCCTGCCCCAGACCGCACAAAGCCAGAGCCTGGCCACGGTGGTCTGCGCCGAAGGCTACGTCGCCCCCGCGCGCCTGGGGGAACACACCCTGGGCGCCAGTTTCGACTTCAAGAGCCAGGACCTGACCCCCACCAGCGCCGAGCATTCCGGCAACCTGGAGATGCTGCGGGAAATCTCCAGCGACCTGCTGCAGCGCCTGGGTGCCGAGCAACTGCCCCTGGACAGCCTGCAAGGCCGCGCGGCCTTTCGCTGCACCAGCCCGGACTACCTGCCCATCGTCGGCCCCCTGGCGGACCCGCTTGCCTTTGCCGAAACCTACGCCGCCCTGGGCAAGGATGCGCGCCAGGTGCCGGACCTGCCCTGCCCCTGGCTCGACGGCCTGTACATCAACAGTGGCCACGGTTCCCGTGGGCTGATCACCGCGCCGCTGTCCGGCGAGCTGCTGGCCGCCTGGCTGGAAAACGAGCCCCTGCCCCTGCCCAGAAGCGTGGCCGAAGCCTGCCATCCGAACCGTTTTGCCCTGCGTCGCCTGATTCGCGGCAAGGCCTGAAGCAGAGCGGCGGCGCTGACTTTCCAGCGCCGCCAATGGCCGCTGGCCAGCACCAAGCGCTACATCCAACCGTCCGGCCCCACTCAACTGCTTATAACCGATCGATCTAAAACTCCCGAGTTACGCACAGGTCAGTTTCCAGGTAGCCGCCCTTTTGACGGCGGCAGATTGACTCTCCCCAACGGAAAAACCGGTAAGGACTTATGTGCGGACTAGCTGGCGAATTACGCTTTGATCATCAACCTGCCGACCTGGCAGCGGTTGAACGAATCACCCACCACCTGGCCCCTCGCGGCCCGGACGCCTGGGGCTTTCACAGCCAGGGCCCGATTGCCCTCGGCCATCGACGGTTGAAAATCATGGACCTTTCGGACGGCTCGGCGCAGCCCATGGTCGACAACCAACTGGGCCTGTCCCTGGCCTTCAATGGCGCGATCTACAACTTCCCCGAACTGCGCGCCGAACTGGAAGCCAAGGGTTATGCCTTCTATTCCGGCGGCGACACTGAGGTGTTGCTCAAGGGCTACCACGCCTGGGGCGCGGACCTGCTGCCCAAGCTCAACGGCATGTTCGCCTTCGCCATCTGGGAGCGCGATGCCCAGCGCCTGTTCATCGCCCGCGACCGCCTCGGGGTCAAGCCGCTGTACCTGTCGCGCACCGGCCAGCGCCTGCGCTTCGCCTCGGCCCTGCCGGCGTTGCTCAAAGGTGGCGACATCAACCCGTTGCTCGACCCCGTGGCGCTCAACCACTACCTGAACTTCCATGCCGTGGTGCCAGCACCGCGAACCCTGCTGGCAGGCATCGAAAAACTGCCGCCGGCCACCTGGATGCGTATCGAGGCCGACGGCCGCACCGAGCAGCAGACCTGGTGGACCCTGCCCTACGGCCCCCGTGCCGACGAAACCAACCTGACTCTGGAAGACTGGCGTGACCGGGTGCTGGACAGCACCCGTGAAGCGGTGGCCATCCGCCAACGGGCAGCGGTGGATGTGGGCGTGCTGCTGTCTGGCGGTGTCGACTCCAGCTTGCTGGTGGGCCTGCTGCGAGAGGTCGGGGTGGACAACCTGTCGACCTTCTCCATCGGCTTCGAGGACGCCGGTGGCGAGCGGGGCGACGAGTTCCAGTACTCCGACCTGATTGCCCGGCACTACGGCACCCGGCATCACCAGTTGCGCATCGATGAACGTGAAATCATCGAACAGTTGCCCGCGGCCTTTCGGGCCATGAGCGAGCCGATGGTCAGCCACGACTGCATCGCTTTCTACCTGCTGTCCCGGGAAGTGGCCAAGCACTGCAAGGTAGTGCAAAGCGGCCAGGGCGCCGACGAACTCTTTGCCGGCTACCACTGGTACCCGCAGGTGGACGGCGCCAGCGACCCCTACGCGGCCTACCGTCCGGCCTTCTTCGACCGCAGCTACGACGACTACGCGGCCACCGTACAACCGCAGTGGCTGACCGCCAACGATGCCGCCGGGGATTTTGTCCGCGAGCATTTCGCCCAGCCCGGCGCCGACGCCGCGGTGGATAAGGCCCTGCGCCTGGACAGCACGGTGATGCTGGTGGATGACCCGGTCAAGCGTGTGGATAACATGACCATGGCCTGGGGCCTGGAGGCGCGCACGCCGTTCCTCGACTACCGCCTGGTGGAGCTTTCGGCCCGGGTGCCGGCGCGCTTCAAGTTGCCGGACGGCGGCAAGCAGGTGCTCAAGGAAGCTGCGCGGCTGGTGATCCCCAGCGAGGTGATCGACCGCAAGAAAGGCTACTTCCCGGTGCCGGGCCTCAAGCACTTGCAGGGCGCGACCCTGGACTGGGTACGCGAACTGCTGCTGGACCCGAGCCAGGATCGCGGCCTGTTCAAGCCGGCCATGCTCGACCGCCTGCTGACCGATCCCCAGGGCCAGTTGACGCCCTTGCGCGGCTCCAAGCTGTGGCAACTGGCGGCATTGAACCTGTGGCTCAGCGAACAAGGAATCTGACCGATGAAAGCTCACGCCACGGCTTACAGCCAACGCCTGCTGCGCGGCCAGGCGCCGTCCTATGAACGCCTGCAGGCGCGCTTCGCCGAAGACGGCAGCGAACCCGGGTGCGAACCGATCGCGGTACATTGCGGTTGGGGCCGCCTGCTGATCGGCCATACCTTTCCCGACCCCACCAGCCTGGCCGGGGAGTTGCTCAACGAGCGACCTGGCGAGCGCGACATCGCCCTGTATGTGGCAGCGCCGCAACAGGTGCTCGGGCTGGAACCGGCGCAACTGTTCCTCGACCCTTCCGATACCCTGCGCCTGTGGTTCAGCGATTACCGCCAGGCCACTCGGGTATTTCGCGGCTTCCGCATCCGTCGCGCCCAGAGCGAAGCCGACTGGCAAGCCATCAACCATCTGTACCAGGCCCGCGGCATGCTGCCCATCGACCCGCAACTGCTGACCCCGCGCCATCAGGGCGGGCCGGTGTACTGGCTGGCCGAGGACGAAGACAGCGGCGCGGTGATCGGCAGCGTCATGGGCCTCAATCACCACAAGGCCTACCAGGACCCGGAACACGGCAGCAGCCTCTGGTGCCTGGCAGTGGACCCCGACTGCAGTCGCCCGGGCGTCGGCGAAGTGCTGGTGCGCCACCTGATCGAACACTTCATGAGCCGCGGCCTGAGCTACCTCGACCTGTCGGTGCTGCACGACAACCGCCAGGCCAAGAACCTCTACGCCAAACTCGGGTTTCGCACCCTGTCGACCTTCGCCATCAAGCGCAAGAACGGCATCAACCAGCCGCTGTTCCTCGGCCCCGGGCCCCAGGCGGAGTTCAACCCCTATGCGCGGATCATCGTCGAGGAAGCTCATCGCCGGGGCATCGATGTTCAGGTGGATGACGCCGACGCCGGGCTGTTCACCCTCAGCCACGGCGGGCGCCGGGTACGCTGCCGGGAATCGCTGAGCGATCTCACCAGCGCCATCAGCATGAGCCTGTGCCAGGACAAGAGCCTGACCCACAAGGTTCTCAAGGGTGCTGGCTTGAACCTGCCGGCGCAGCAACTGGCGGGCAACGCCGATGACAACCTGGGCTTTCTCGACGAGCACCAGCGGGTGGTGGTCAAGCCCCTGGATGGCGAACAGGGGCAAGGCGTGGCGGTGGACCTGCGGACCATCGAAGAGGTGCAAAAGGCCATCGACCACGCCCGCCGCTTTGACAGCCGGGTATTGCTGGAAAGCTTCCACGAAGGCCTGGACCTGCGCATCCTGGTGATCGGCTTTGAAGTGGTGGCAGCGGCTATCCGCCGTCCCGCGGAAATCATCGGTGATGGTCAGCACTCCATCGGCGCGCTGATCGAAGCCCGCAGCCGTCGCCGCCAGGCGGCCACCGGCGGCGAGAGCAAAATCCCCCTGGACCAGGAGACCCAGCGCACCCTGCACGCCGCCGGCTACGACTACAACAGCGTACTGGCCGCCGGGGAGCGGCTGTTTGTACGGCGCACCGCCAACCTGCACACCGGCGGCACTCTGGAAGACGTCACCGGCATCCTTCATCCGACCCTGGCCGACGCCGCCATCCGCGCAGCCCGTGCCCTGGACATTCCCGTGGTGGGCCTGGACCTGATGGTGCCGGCGGCGGATCAGCCCGAGTACGTGTTCATCGAAGCCAACGAACGCGCCGGGTTGGCCAATCACGAACCGCAACCCACCGCCGAACGTTTTGTCGACCTGCTGTTTCCCCACAGCCAACCGGCGCCGTGATCCTTCGCCGGCAAGCCGGCTCCTACCCTCACTGGTAGGAGCCGGCTTGGCAGCGAAGGCGCCCCCTGGCCCTCCATCCATGCCCTCATCGAAACCATCGATGGCCGTTTCTCATCAGGAGTTTCCATGACCCGCAAGATTCCCGAACCCGACCTCGCCTACCTGCAGAAAGTCCTCCTGGAAATGCTCGCCATTCCCAGCCCCACCGGCTTTACCGACACCATCGTGCGCTATGTCGCCGAACGCCTGGAAGAACTGAGCATCCCCTTCGAGCTGACCCGTCGCGGCACCATTCGCGCCACCCTCAAGGGCCAGAAGAACAGCCCGGATCGGGCCGTCTCGGCGCACCTGGACACCATTGGCGCCAGCGTGCGCGCGGTGAAGGACAACGGCCGCCTGACCCTGGCCCCGGTGGGCTGCTGGTCCAGCCGCTTTGCCGAGGGCAGCCGGGTCAGCCTGTTCACCGACAACGGCGTGTTGCGCGGCAGCGTCCTGCCGCTGATGGCCTCCGGGCACGCCTTCAACACCGCGGTGGACGAACTGCCCATCAGTTGGGACCACATCGAGCTGCGCCTGGATGCCTACTGCACCACCCGCGCCGACTGCGAATCCCTGGGGATAGGCGTGGGTGACTTTGTTGCCTTCGACCCCTTGCCCGAGTTCACCGAAAGCGGCCATATCAGCGCCCGGCACCTGGACGACAAGGCCGGTGTCGCCGCGCTGCTGGCCGCGCTCAAGGCCATAGTCGACAGCGGCGAGCCGCTGATGATCGACTGCCATCCGCTATTCACCATCACCGAAGAAACCGGCAGTGGTGCGGCAGCGGCCCTGCCCTGGGACGTCAGCGAGTTCGTCGGCATCGACATTGCCCCGGTCGCCCCGGGCCAGCACTCCAGCGAGCATGCGGTGAGCGTGGCCATGCAGGACTCCGGCGGCCCCTACGACTATCACTTGTCCCGTCACCTGCTGCGCCTGGCCGGCGAACACGAGTTGCCGGTGCGTCGCGACCTGTTCCGCTACTACTTCAGCGACGCCCATTCGGCGGTCACCGCCGGCCACGACATCCGCACTGCGCTGCTGGCCTTCGGTTGCGACGCCACCCACGGCTATGAGCGCACCCATATCGACAGCCTGGCGGCACTCAGCCGCCTGCTGGGGGCCTACATCCTCAGCCCGCCGGTATTTGCCAGCGACGCGCAACCGGCCCAGGGCTCACTGGACCGCTTCAGCCATCAACTGGAGCACGATGCACAAATGGAAAGCGATACCCGGGTGCCCTCGGTGGACAGCCTGGTGGGGCAGAAATCCTGAACCCGCCCCGGAGTTTGTGCACGCCCTGGCTGGCGGCACGGCCCCGGGCGCAGTAGGATCCCGGATTGTTTGCCGGAGGCCCCCATGCTGATTCCCCACGACCAACTTGAAGTCGACACCCTGACCCGCCTGATCGAGGACTTCGTGACCCGCGAGGGCACCGACAACGGTGATGAAACGCCCCTGGAGACCCGTGTGCTGCGGGTGCGCCAGGCCTTGACCAAGGGCCAGGCGGTAATCGTCTTCGATCCGGACAGCGAACAGTGCCAACTGATGCTCAAGCACGATGTGCCCAAGGAGCTGTTCGACTGACCCTACCCCCGGCCCAGCCCCCTGGGCCGGGTTATTCAGCCATTGGAAAAGCGCGGGCCGAACAGAATCACACTGGCCCCGATCACGCACAGCGCCAGCCCCAGCCAATCCGAACCCAGGGGCCGTACCCGCTCCACCACTGCCAGCCAGCCAATCGAAGCGACGATATAGATGCCTCCGTAGGCGGCATAGGCGCGCCCGGCGTAGGTGGCCTCGACCTTGGTCAGCAACAGGGCGAACAGGGTCAGGCTGACCAGCGCGGGAATCACCCACAAGGCACTCTTGCCCTGACGCAGCCACATCCAGAACGCATAGCAGCCGGCGATTTCAAACAGCGCGGCGAGGAAGAACCACAGGTAATTGAGCATGCAGGAACTCGTCAGGATTGTCGGATGCCGGCAACCCTAACGACGCCCAGGGGGATTGGGCAAGCTCAACTGGCGCTTTGCTTGGCCTTGGCGCGCATCTTGTCGGCCATCAGGGTCATTTCGTCGTACAGCGCCTGGGGATTTTTCTGCTTCAGGGCCCAGGCCATACGGCCCTGCTCATGGGGCAGGATCATGAACTGGCCGGCATCGACCTGGGCATGGATGTAGTCGGCGATCTCGGCGGCGGTGATCGGCGAGTTTTCCAGCAACTTGCCCACCTGGGCCTTCATGGCCGGGGTCGGCCCCCGGAAGGAGTCCAGCAGGTTGGTCTGGAAGAACGACGGGCAGACCACATGCACGCCGATTTCCTGCTGCGCGAGCTCGATCAACAGGCTCTCGGAAAGCGCCACCACTCCGGCCTTGGCCACGTTGTAGTTGCTCATGGCCGGGCCCTGCATCAAGGCCGCCATGGAAGCGATATTGATGATCTTGCCCTTGCTCTGCTCCAGCAGCGGCAGGAAGGCCTTGCAGCCCTTGACCACCCCCATCAGGTTGATCGCGATCTGCCAGTCCCAATCCTCCAGCGACAGTTCGCTGAAGAACCCGCCAGAGGCCACGCCGGCGTTGTTGACGATGATGTCGATGCCGCCGAACTTCACCTCGCAGGCCTGAGCGAAGGCGGTCAACTGGCTGTAGTCACGCACATCGCAACGCTGCACAAAACCGTCACCACCGGCTGCACGCACCAGTTTCAGGGTTTCCTGCAGGCCCGCCTCGCTGACATCGGACAAGGCCAGCCGCCAGCCCTCGCGGGCCCAGCGCAAAGCGATTTCGCGACCCAGGCCGGAGCCGGCGCCAGTGATCATCATGCGATTTTGCATAAGAGTTGCCTTGTTGTTCCGGGGAAGATGAGCCGCAGTGTAGCGAAGGCCCCTGCGCCACCCACGCACCATCAGGGTGCTGAATGCCCCGGGCAAACCGCCGGCCCGGTGCCCCCGACCTGTCATCCGCCTCCCCTGCTCCGGGCAGGCGCAAAGGAAATAAGACCGAAAGCGGAAAGCTTTAAAAATACTTGGAATTTTCTGGAGGGGCGCAGAGTCGGATTTATTAAGCGGTTCGCTTTATCCCTAAAACGAACTTGTCCTTGAATAACTGCGTTGTTCAACTCTATTCCAATAAGGAAACAGCCATGGGCACCATTCTGATCGTTATTCTGATTCTGCTGCTGATTGGCGGCCTGCCAGTATTCCCGCACTCCAGAAGCTGGGGTTATGGGCCTTCAGGAATCATTGGCGTCGTGCTGGTGGTGCTGTTGGTACTCTTGCTGCTGGGCAGGATATAACGCCCTTATTGCTCGCCCCAGAGCATGTTTGAACGTAAAAAGGCGCCGGTCTTCACCGGCGCCTTTTTATTAGCCCGAATAAAAAACACCCCACTTGTGGGGTGTTTTATTCACGCGGGCAACTTGCGCCAACCCCGCATGACAGGGCCGGCGCTACAGCGTTTAGTCCGGTTTCCCGTTGACCACGCCTGCGGTGTTGTCGAGCAAGCTCTTGGTCGCCGTCTGCAGGAAGGATTCCAGCTTCTGCTTGAGCTGCGCCTCATCGGCAGAATCCGGGATCAGTTCGCCCCCCGGTGCCGAACCCAGTTCGTACTTGTACAGCCGTGGCGGCATTTCCTTGGGCAGTACCAGCACCCGGTCCGCCGTCAGCAGCGCTACGGTCTGGTCACTGCCCGAAGGCTTGATCACGCCGAAGCCCTTGTCGCCTTCCGGCAGGTTGAGTAGGTCGCGCCCCCAGCACTGGTGCAGTACGTCGCCACCCAGGCGGCCCATGATGGTGGGCACGATGTCGATCTGGGTGCCCACGGTGTGGTCACGCTGGCCGAACTTTTCCTGGATGCCCGGAGCGATCATCAGCATGGGCACGTTGAAGCGCCCCAGGTCCATTTCGGTGATCTGCTGCTCGTTGCCGAAGCCATGGTCGCCCACCACCACGAACAGGGTTTCCTTGAAGTAAGGCTCCTTGCGCGCTTTCTCGAAGAACTGGCCCAGGGCCCAGTCGGAGTAGCGCATGGCCGTCAGGTGTTCGTTGAGGCTGCCGCGGTCGGTCACCTTGTCCACCGGCAAAGGCGTGGGCAGGGCATACGGCGTGTGGTTGGACAGGGTCTGCAGCAGGGCATAGAACGGCCCCTTGCCTTCCCGGGCCTTCAACTCTTCCAGGCCGCGGTTGAACATGTCCTGGTCGGACACGCCCCAGGTCGGGTCGGAGAACACCGGATTGACGAAGTCGTTACGGCCGATGAAGTTGGTCATGCCCTGGTTGCTGAAGAACCCCGACTGGTTGTCCCAGGCGAAATCGCCGTTGTAGACATACACGTCATCGTAGTTGCGAGCACTGAGCAGTTGCGGCAGGCCGGACAGCTTGTGGCTGCCTTCCGGGGTCTGCATCAGGTATTCGAAGCCAGGCAGGTTGGGGAAGCACGCCATGGTGGCGAACATGCCCTGGTGGGTGTGGGTGCCGTTGGAGAAGAAGCGGTCGAACAGCAGGCCTTCCTTGGACAGTTTGTCGAAGTACGGAGTGATCTCCCCCGGACGTCCCAGGGCGCCCACCGAATGCCCGGCGAAGCTTTCCATCAGGATCACCACGACGTTCTTGATCGGCAGGGTCTTTTCCCCATCCGGCGTGTAGGTGCGGCGTACAGCGGCGATGTCGGCATCCACCAGCTTGTCACTCGGCACCAGCAGCATGTCGCGCACGGTCTGCTGCGCCAGAGGCTGAGGCAAGGTGGCCTTCCAGATATTGGTGCGGTCCTCGGACAGACGATCCTTGGCCGCCGCCATCAGTTGCAGCGTGCCATTGAGGCCCAACTGGTTGGCGAAGTTGGATTCAGTGGTGTAGACGTCACCCCAACGCATCGGCGGGCCCTGGCGCAGAGTGCCACGGGCTGCAACCACGCAGATCAGCAGACACACCACGAACACCGCAATGCGCGCATACCAGGGGGCAATCTGCCGGGTGCCGACATTGCCGCCGCTGAACGGGCCGCGGGGCCGGGTGGCGCGGTCGGCCCCCTTGAATGCCAGGCTCAGGATCCAGGTGCCCACGGCCCAGGCCAGCAGGTAGCGGACCACCGGGAAGCCGTACCAGAGCATGCTCATCACGGTTTTCGGGTCTTCCTTCACATACTGGAAGACCAGGCCGTTGAGGCGCTGGTGGAACTCTCGGTAGAAGTCCATCTCCATCAGGCCGAGGAACAGCGCGATGCTGGAGGTGACTGTCAGCCAGAAGCGCAACACCCCGCGAGCCGCCATGGCCCGGGCGCTGAACAGCGCCAGCAGCAGCGGTACGCTGAGGTAGACCACCAGCCGCAGGTCAAAACGCAGCCCGTTGGCAAACGCTTCGAGGAAGGTCGAGGCCGGAGTGTCGAGAATCATCTCGCGGTTGTAGATCAGCAGCGCGACGCGCAACAGGGAAAGCATCACCATCATGACCAGGGCGCACAACAGCGTGTAGGCCAGATGGGATTTAACGGTCGGTTGCAGCAGGCGATTCGAGGATCGCTGCTGACTCAGGGCATCCGAGTTTGCCATGTGGTTTTAGGACCCATTGGAAGTTTAAGTTGCAAAGATAAAGCTGCGTTCTGCCCTCTTGTTGCCGCCAGGGCGACGGGGGAATTCGCGGTGCGCAAATGTTGCACGATCACTCAAGGCATTGCCATTGATTAGTGGGCAGCACCGAAAAACCCACTGCCAACGGCTCTGGGACAAGAGATTGCAGAAAGTTATACCGGGGAAAAAGCGCCGGCGAATTGTCTTAGAGCGTTTGTGAAAATTTCGTTCAACGCATGTTTAGTCACACAAAAAAGGGCCTGACGGCCCTTTTCCCTGTGCAACCTGCGTCTCCAGCTTCAGAGCCGCACATTGCCTCGCGGCCCGGCGATCGCCCAGATGATCAGCCCCAGCACCGGCAGGAGAATGATCAAGAGCACCCAGAGGACCTTCATCCCGGTTTCGGCGCCGCTTTTGAGTACGTTGATGATGGCCCAGATATCCAGGGCCAGAATGATCAGGCCAACCAGGCCATTGAAGGTGGAACCCATGGTGTCGCTCCCTAAATGATGGCGTGCCTCTTTAGGATAGCCGTGCTGGATCAGGGTTCCGTTTTATTCCACAGCCGCTCGGGCTTCAGACATGAACGGCGATCTTCAAGGCCTCCAGGGCCGGCGCTGCGGCGATCCCGACCTCGGCGCACAGCTCCAGCACCCGCGGCACGTCGTTGCCGTAGACCAGTACCATCTGCAACTCGTCATCCAGCAACTGGCTGAAGTTCATCAACACATAGCCGCCGTTTTCCGGGTTCATGCTGCCCATCTGGATCTGGATGCGGTTCAAGGCCGTCAGGGCTTCGATCTTGGCCAACTGCTTGGGCTTGATGTTGAAAGCCACGTCCTTGCCGAACGAGGCGACGATCTGGGCGAACAGGTCGACATAGGTATCGGCCTGAAACAACACGGTTTCCGGCAGGCTGCCGACCACCACCCATTCCCCCAGGGGAATGGGGAAGCTGTCGTCGTAGTTGATATCCGGGTTGGCTGCCAGGAATCCCTGAGGGTCGGCGTAGGCCTGGCTCGCCTCCTCGGCGATCTGCTGGATCTCGGCATCGCCCATGCACCCGGAGCTGATCTTGCTAATGAGTTCGATAAGGGCGGTTTTCATGGGCACATCCTGGAAGCGAGGAAATCAAGGGGCGCGAAGAATAGCCTAAAGTGCCCGAGCTATCACGCCAGGCAGCACCTGACGCCTGCACGCCCCGATCATCGCCGGCTCAGGCCAGGAGTTTTTCGAGCTGCGCCGTGGTATCCATGGCGCCCATGGTCTTGGCCGCTTCCAGGGCACTCACGCCATTGCTGTCGCGGGCCTTGGGGTCGGCGCCCTGGCTGATCAGGTAGGTGACGATTTCCGTGCGGTTGAACATCGCCGCCATCATCAGCGCGGTACGTCCGTCGAAGGACGAGCCTTCCACTTGGGCGCCCCCCTCCACCAGCGCCTTGACCACCGCCAGGTCGCCCTTGAAGGCAGCCCCGGCAATCGGGCTCTGGCCATTGTCGTTGCGGATCTCGGGGTCGGCCTGGTGCTTGAGCAGCACCTGCACCGCGTCCACATGGCCGTGATAGGCGGCGAGCATCAGCAGCGTGTCGCCCTTGTGATTGCGCAGGTTGACCGGCAGGCCACTGGCAGCCAGCTTGTCGAGCATCTGTGCGTCGCCCTGGCGGGCCACGTTGAACACCTGTTCGACAAACTGGGCGGCCTCTTCTTCAGTCATCTGGCGGCTTTTGTCGGTCATCGGAAACTCCAGGTTCGGCAATTCGGAAAGGCGCTAGTTTCCCCAAGCCGGCGCCAGCCTGTCATCCCTTTTTTCCCGAGAGCCACCATAGGCAGAATCAATAACGCAGGCGCCCACCCTGAATGTCCGCGAGAATCTGCGGGGTCAGCCGCACGTAGGTATCCGAGCCCGGCAACCAGGCATACACCGGCTCGTCACCGATTTGCTGCAGATCGAATGCCTGCTCCTTGAGGCGACTCTTCTGGTACTTGAAGGTGCCGGTGGTGTCCATCTTCACTTTGATCCGCAGGAACAGCGGCACTGCGTAGGCCGGCAACTGCTGCCGGGCGAACTGCAGCAACTCGCTGAAATCCAGGGTCGCCAGGGATTCTGCCGGAGTGATCGCCACCATCCCGGCCCGACCGTTGGTGTTGTGGATCTCGACACCATAGGCCACCACCTCGGCAACCTGCGGGTGCCCCAGCAGGACGTTCTCCACCTCGGTGGTGGAAACGTTCTCGCCCTTCCAGCGATAGGTATCTCCCAGCCGGTCGACGAACTGCACATGGCCAAAGCCGATATCGCGCAGCAGATCGCCGGTGTTGAAGTAGCAGTCGCCCTTCTCGAATACGTCCTTGAGAATCACCTTGAGGTTCTTTTCCGGGTCGGTGTAGCCATCCAGGGGCGCCTTGTCGTCGATCTTCGCCAGCAGCAGCCCCTGGCCACCCTTGGCTACCTTCTGCATGAAGCCCTGGCTGTTGCGCAGTGGCGCACCGGTATCGTGGGCGTATTCCACCAGCGCCCAGGGGATCAGGGAAAAGCCCACGGTATTGTCGAAGTTGAGGATGTTGCTGAAACCGATATTGCCGTCGCTGGCGGCATACAACTCACAGATATGACCGACGCCGAAACGTTGCTTGAACTCGCTCCAGACGCCCGGGCGCAGCCCGTTGCCGATCATCTTCGAGACCCCGTGCTCGGTATCCCGTGCGCAAGCCGGCTGGTCGATCAGGTAGCGGCACAACTCCCCGACATAACCCACGGTCGTGGCCTTGTAGCGGCGCACGTCATCCCAGAACTGGCTGGCGCTGAATTTGCGGCGGATGGCAAAGCCCGAGGCGCCAGTAATCGCCGAGCCCCAGCACACGCACAGACCGGTGGCGTGGTACAGCGGCAAGGTGCAATACACCACGTCGCCGGGCTGCATATCCAGGGCGATGGTGCCGAAGCCGGCAGAGGTGCGCATCCAGCGACCATGCTTGAAGATCCCGGCCTTGGGCAACCCCGTGGTGCCGGAGGTATAGATGTAGAAGCAAGGGTCGTTGAGGAAGATGCGCTGGGTCTGCGCCAGGTTGTCCGATGGGTAACCGGCGCTCTCGGCCATCAGGTTGCGCATTCCCTCGGGGGTCGGCCCGGGGTCGGCAAAGGTGTCCTGATCGGCCACGAACCAGGTGCGCTGCGGATCGATGCCCACCTGCTCGCGTACCGCCGAGTAAGCGGCCTGCAGCTCGCCGCCGAGGATGATCGCCGCCGGTTTCACCAACGCCAGGCTGTGCGCCAGCACGCCCTGGGTCTGCGCGGTGTTGAGCATCGCGCAAATGCCTCCGAGCTTGGCCACCGCCAGCACCGTGACCAGCAATTCCGGGCGGTTCTCGATGAAGATCGCCAGCACATCACCCTTGCCGATGCCCTGCTCCTGCAGGTAGGCAGCAATGCGGTTGGCCCATTGATTGACCTGTGCATAACTGAGCACCCGATCACCGTACAGCAAGGCCGGCCCCTCGGGGTTGCGCAGGGTCGCCTGCTCAAAGCTCCAGCCCAGGCCGCAGGGCTGGTCCGGGTTGTCGATATTGCCCGCCTTCATGCCCCGCACCACTCGCGGCAGTGCCCTGGCAATGGAGGGCACCTTACGCAGCATCATGCCCCAGGTGATCATGTCGCTCTTGTGCTTGTTCATGGTTGCTCCGGTTGCACAGCAAGGATCTGGGCCCGGGCCTGGCCGGCCGGGCGTTGGCAACAGCGGCGCAAGGCTCAACCGGGGGTAGCGATCCAGGGTGCGGCGAGCGGCACGCGGGAGCTGTGGATATCTCTCGCAAAGGGATGAAGGCAGGACAAGCGCAGGGCTGCAAAGAGCACCGGCGATGAGGCGCAGGAAAGGTTCATGGAGAGCGTCCTATGTTCTTATTATTGGTCGGGCGGGATCGCAAGATCGCGCCACAACACATTCCATGTCGCAGAAACGCCGTTCAAGCCGCTTTCGCGGGGCCGCCGAGGCCAGGTTGAACCAACGTGACTGGCTGGAAAATACGTCAGCTCTCGCGACGCTGTACACGGGGTTTTTGCAAACTTTTGTATCTACCCTCGGTCTCCCCACGCAGCGTACTTGTCCCCGCTTCAACGATTGAATTTTCCACCCTGGCCCGCGGTCACAACACTGCCACGGCACCCGCCAACACCCCCTGCGGACCTGCAAAATGCAGGATGCACGATGGCCATTCATGCAATTTGCACGAACAGGCGCTTTTTGGATTTTTATAAGCTATTGTTTTTAAAGGATATTTTAAAAAAACGATACTGGCACAATCGCTGCACCTATCACTCCACGCTTGCCCTTCAAGAGCTAACGGAGCTGATAGACATGAGCCTGATCCAAGAAAAATTTTCTTCCCTGTTCTCCAACTTCGAAGTGACCACCCAGCCACGCCCTGACGGTGGCATCCTGTTGACCCTGCGCAACAGCGAAGGCAAACAGTTCAAGCGTTCGATCTCCTACGCACAGTTGCACGCCGCCGACCAACTGTCGTGGGTCATCAGCGCAATTCGTCGGGACTTGGCCGAACAGGCCAGTGAGTTGCCACAGATCTCCATGCTGCAAAGCCAGAACCGCTTTGCCCTGCCGACTTACCACTCCGCGTAAGCCGCTTGCGCTGCACCTGTCCGGGCCGGCCCCACCTTGCGTGGGTCCGGCCCGTTGACGTTGTGCTCCCCGCTCAATCGTCCAGGCGCGGGAACTGGCTGGCGATCGCGTCGCCGGTCAGGCTGGCGTTCCAGCCCTGGGGGTTGTTGAACATGCGGATGGCCACCAGGTTCGGCCGCTCGCCCATGTCGAACCAATGGGCGGTGCCCGCCGGCACCGAGATCAGGTCATTCCTTTCGCACAGTACGGCGTACACATAGTCATCGATGTGCAGGTTGAACAGGCCCCGGCCCGCAACGAAGAAACGTACTTCATCCTCACTGTGGCGGTGCTCATCGAGAAAGCTGGCGCGCAGCTCGGCCTTCTGCGGATGGTCTTCATCGAGGCTGATGACATCCACGCTGGCGTAGCCACCCTCGGTCATCAGGCGATCGACCTGCTCCTGATAGGCGCTTATCACTTCTTGCTGGCTGGTGCCCGGCGCAACACGCGTGGTGGCAGGCCAACGGTCGAAACGAATCCCCTGCTCGGCCAGGGTTGCAGCGATATCGTCGAAGTGGGTCAGGACCTTGTTCGGCAGGTCCGGACTGGATACGTGGTAGACGGACAGGCTGCTCATTACGGCAACTCCTCTTGCATGCGGGTGGCAATGATAACGGCTGCGGCCAAGGCTGCGACGCTGGCAATACTAAAGGTCAATGTGGGGCCCAGGGCATTCCAGCTATAACCCGAATACAGGGCCCCCAGGGCGCCCCCGGTTCCCGCCAGGGCCGCGTACAACGCCTGGCCCTGGCCTTGCTGGCGGGCACCGAAACTGCGCTGCACAAAATGAATGGCGGCGGCGTGGAAACTGCCGAAGGTCGCCGCGTGCAGCACCTGAGCCAACAACAGCACCCCGAGGTGTTCCGCCAGGCTGCCCAGCAGCAACCAGCGCAGAGCCGCCAGCAGGAAGCTCGCCAGCAGCACTCGCCGCACGGAAAAGCGCGCCAGGAGCCAGCTCATCGCCAGAAACATCAACACTTCGGCCACCACACCCAGGGCCCAGAGCATGCCGATCACCCCGCGGGTATAGCCCAGGCGCTCCAGGTGCAGAGTCAGGAAGGTGTAATAGGGGCCGTGGCTCATCTGCATCAGTGCCACGCACAGGTAGAAGGCCAGCACACCGGGGCTGCGCAGTTGCCTGACAAAGCCCTCCCCGGCGTGCCGCGGCCCCTGCACCCGAGGCTGGGCGTTAGGCACCCACAGGCTGCTGAGGACGATGCCCGCCATGATCACCACCAGCGCTACCGGGTAGATGTCCAGGCTCAACCACTCGAACAAACGCCCCAGGGCCACCACGGTAAGAATGAAGCCGATGGAGCCCCAGAGGCGGATCTGGCTGTAGCGCGAGGCCTGGCCTTGCAGGTGCGCCAGGGTGATCACTTCGAACTGCGGCAGCACCGCGTGCCAGAAAAAAGCATGCAGGGCCATGACCATGGCCAGCCAGGCATAGCTCTTGTCGACGAAGATCAGGGAGAAACAGACCAGGGTGCAGAACGCACCAAAACGCACGATCGCCAGGCGCCGCCCGGTGTAGTCCCCCAGCCAGCCCCAAAGGTTGGGCGCCACGCAGCGCATGAGCATGGGAATGGCCACCAGTTCGCCGATGCGCGCACTGGAGAACCCCAGGTGATCGAAATACAGCGCCAGGAATGGCGCGGTCGAGCCCAGCAGCGCGAAATAGAACAGGTAGAAACTGGAAAGCCGCCAGTAGGGAAGTGCCGCCACGGCCTTCAGACCGTGGCGACTGGCAGGACCGGCATTACAGCTGGCCCAGCACCGGCGTGCTGACGCGCACGTCGGCATTCTGGCCGCGGTGGCGCAGCAGGTGATCCATCAGCACGATGGCCATCATCGCCTCGGCGATCGGCGTGGCGCGAATGCCCACGCACGGGTCGTGGCGCCCCTTGGTGATCACGTCCACCGGGTTGCCGTCGATATCGATGGAGCGCCCGGGGGTGGTAATGCTGGAGGTCGGCTTGAGCGCCAGGTGAGCGACGATCGGCTGCCCCGAGGAGATGCCGCCCAGAATGCCGCCGGCGTTATTGCTGAGGAAACCTTGCGGGGTCAGTTCGTCACGGTGCTCGGTGCCGCGCTGGGCAACGCAGGCGAAACCGGCGCCGATCTCCACGCCCTTGACCGCGTTGATGCTCATCAGCGCATGGGCCAGCTCGGCGTCCAGGCGATCGAAAATCGGCTCGCCCAGGCCCGGCATCACCCCTTCGGCCACCACGGTGATCTTCGCTCCGACCGAATCCTGGTCTCGACGCAACTGGTCCATATAGGCTTCCAGCTCCGCAACCTTTCCCGGATCAGGGCTGAAGAATGCGTTGTTCTCTACCGAATCCCAGGTCTTGAAGGGAATCTCGATCGGGCCCAGCTGGCTCATGTAGCCGCGAATCACGATGCCCTGGCTGGCCAGGTACTTCTTGGCAATGGCCCCGGCCGCCACGCGCATGGCGGTTTCCCGGGCCGAGCTGCGGCCGCCACCACGGTAGTCGCGGATGCCGTACTTGTGGTGGTAGCTGTAGTCGGCGTGAGCCGGGCGGAACAGGTCCTTGATCGCCGAATAGTCCTTGGACTTCTGATCGGTGTTGCGGATCAACAAGCCGATGGAACAGCCGGTGGTCTTGCCTTCGAACACCCCGGAGAGGATCTCGACCTCGTCGGGTTCCTGGCGCTGGGTGGTGTGGCGGCTGGTGCCAGGCTTGCGCCGGTCCAGGTCACGCTGCAAGTCCTCCAGCGTCAGTTCCAGGCCCGGCGGGCAGCCGTCGACAATGGCGACCAACGCCGGACCATGGCTTTCGCCCGCGGTGGTGACAGTGAACAGCTTGCCGTAGGTATTGCCGGACATGCAGGGAGCTCCGTGAAATCAGCCGAAATAACTCAATCTGGATTAGCGCGTGCGCCAGTATACGCAGGCTACCCAACTAGTTCATCCTCGAACCTTCTGCCTGTTACCGAGTCAAACCGGCACCTTATCCATGATGGCGCGATGATGCTGCGAGTTCTTCTCTTGAGCCTTTCCCTGTTCACCGGCCTGGTTCATGCGGCCGTCCTGCAACGCCCCGTGAGCCTGGACACCGGGCACGGTGAGCTGTACGGCTCGCTGCTGCTACCCAAGTCCGAGCAGCCGGTGCCGGTGGTGCTGATCATTTCCGGCTCCGGTCCCACTGACCGCGACGGCAACAACCCCGATGGCGGGCGCAACGACAGCCTCAAGCGCCTGGCCTGGGTACTGGCCAAGCACAACATCGCCAGCGTGCGTTATGACAAGCGCGGCGTGGCCGCCAGCCTCGCCGCGACCCCGGACGAACGCAACCTGACCCTGGACGCCTATGTGGCGGATGCCGTGGCCTGGGGCAACAAGCTCAAGGCCGATCCACGCCTGGGCCAACTGATAGTCCTGGGGCATAGCGAAGGCGCACTGATCGCCACGCTGGCGGCACCGCAACTGAATGCCGCAGGCGTTATCTCGATCTCCGGAACCGCCCGCCCGGTGGACCAGATCCTGCGCCAGCAGTTGAGCTACCGCCTGCCACCGGCGCTGATGCTGCGCAGCAATGAGCTGCTGGACAGCCTCAAGGCCGGCAAGGTCGACCCGGATGTGCCCCCTGCCCTGCAAGTCATCTTTCGCCCCAGCGTGCAGCCTTACCTGATCACCCTGTTTCGCGAAGACCCGGCGGCGGCCTTCGCCCGCCTGAAGATGCCGGCGCTGATCATCCAGGGCAGCAACGACATCCAGGTCAGCGTCGATGACGCCAGGGTCCTCAAGGCCGCCAAACCGGATGCGCAACTGGCCCTGATCGAAGGCATGAACCATGTGATGCGCATCGTGCCCAATGACCTCAAGCGCCAGCTGGCCTCCTACAAGGACCCGCAATTGCCGCTGGCAGCGGAACTGGGCAGCGCGATCATCGATTTTATTGACGGACTTCACACCCGTTAGGCTGTTTTTGCCCTCCAGTCCTGAAAAAAACGGCCGATAAGCCTTTGCCGGCCGTTCAATTGCTGTCGGCGCGCAGCGATTGGACAGGATCTCGCCGTTATGACTGATACCCCGAATTCACCCGCCACCGAGCAAGAAGCCGCCGCCCCGGAAGCGCCGCCGCTGCCGTGGGCCGATGTGCAGGCCGAGCACCACAAGATGCTGCGCCTGGCACCCTTGCAGACCGATCGCGCCACGGGCGGACGGCCTCTGCGCTTTGTCGAGTTCGGTTATGCCGAACGCAACAACAAAGAGCACAGCCTGCTGCGCATGACCATCAGCCTCCCCGGCCAACGGGTGCGCAAGGAACAGAATCACCTGGATGTGTGGGTCGAGCACGACACTCGCCGGGTGCACTTCGAGCCCGAAGGCGGCCTGCAGGTCGAACCGTTGAACCGCGGGATCGGCCGTTTCCTGCTGGCCCAGGCAGCGCAGTGGGCCCAGAAGAAGTGGCCGCACTACCGGGTCGACGGCTTCGATCTGGCGAACAAGGATGCCCTCAACGAAGACACGCGCCTGCGTCGTGACCACGTGCTGCGCACCCAGGGTTTCGATGTGGTGTATGCCGATGCCCAGCACCTCAAGGGCAGCGTCAAGGATGTCCAGGTGGGTGAACTGCTGGGCCAGTGGAATAGCGAAAAGCTGCAGTTCGTGGAGATTCTGGAAGCGGCGCAGATGCTCCAGCAGGCCGAACAGAATCTTGAAGAACTGGAAGTGAAGCTGCGCAAGCAGGAAGAGAAAGTCACCAAGTACAAGCGCGAGGACACCGGTCTGCGCTTCACCATCACCTGCCTGGTGGCCTTTGCGGTGTTCCAGGCCGGGCTGCTGATCTGGATTGCGACTCATCGCTGAGCCGCAACGCCTGACCGCCAGAGGCCCGCGTTGCGCGGGCCGGCAATCGGCTCAGACCCGGGACGCGAACAACGCCTGATGTTCGCGGCACTGCTCCGCGGTCAGCATGAACACACCGTGGCCACCGCGCTCGAAGTCCAGCCAGGCGAAGTCGACCTCCGGGTACAGCGCCTCGACATGCACCTGGCTGTTGCCCACCTCGACAATCAGCAAGCCCTTCTCGGTCAGGTGGTCCGCCGCCTCGGCCAGCATCCGCCGCACCAGGTTCAGGCCGTCCTCGCCACAGGCCAGGCCCAGCTCGGGCTCGTGCTGGTATTCATCCGGCATGTCGGCGAAGTCTTCGGCATCGACATAGGGCGGGTTGGACACGATCAGGTCGAAGCGCTGCCCGGGCAGGCCATCGAAGCCATCGCCCTGGACCGTGAACACCCGCTCATCGACGCCATGGCGCTCGATGTTCTGGTTGGCCACTTCGAGGGCTTCGAAGGACAGGTCCGCCAACACCACCTCGGCATCACGGAATTCATAGGCACAAGCGATACCGATGCAGCCGGAACCGGTACACAGGTCGAGAATCCGTGCCGGCTCGCTGCCCAGCCAGGGTTCGAAACGTTTTTCGATCAGCTCGCCAATCGGCGAACGGGGAATCAGCACGCGCTCATCGACAATGAACGACATGCCGCAGAACCAGGCCTCGCCCAGCAGGTAGGCGGTAGGCACGCGCTCCTGGATACGGCGCTTGAGCAGGTGCTGCACATGGACCAGCTCGTCGTCTTCCAACGCGCAATCAAGGTAGCTGTCGGCAATTTCCCAAGGCAGGTGCAAGGCGCCGAGCACCAGTTGACGGGCCTCGTCCCAGGCATTGTCGGTACCATGGCCGAAGAACAGATCCTCCCCATGAAAGCGGCTGACAGCCCAGCGGATATGGTCGCGCAAGGTGCGCAGGCGGGAAGTGATCACGGCACAGACTCCTGACAAAACGACCGGCGATTCTAACAGCCAAAACGCTTGCCGACGACGAATGAAAAACCAGCGACGGGCAATGGTGTTCAAGCGTTTTTTTCTCGGGAAGGCTGCATACCTTGCCCCACTTGACAAGGCTACAGGCCAGCAACGGCGCACCTTACGTTAGTAGCGATTCACAGAAGCGCTCAGCCAGAGGACAATGGCGCAAAAGCCCCACTCACAGGAGCCCCAGAATGTCCGTTCCAAAGACGATGTTTCAACTCAGCGGTCGTGGTTATGCAGCGGCCAATTTGAGCCACGCGACCCTTGTGATCATCGACGCCCAGAAAGAATACCTCAGCGGCCCGCTGGCCCTGTCCGGCATGGACGCGGCAGTGGCCAACATCCGCCAACTGCTGGCCGCGGCCCGGGCTGCCGGTCGCCCAGTGGTGCACGTACGCCACCTCGGTACCGTCGGCGGCCTGTTCGACCCACAAGGCGAGCGCGGCGAGTTCATTCCCGGCCTTGAACCCCAAGGCGACGAAACCATCATCGGCAAACTGCTGCCCAGCGCGTTCCACGGCACCGAACTGGAAAAGCGCCTGCAGGACCTCGGTTCCCTGGACCTGATCGTCGCCGGTTTCATGAGCCACTCCAGCGTCAGCACCACCGTGCGCGCGGCCAAGAACCTGGGCTTTCGCTGCACCCTGGTAGAAGACGCCTGCGCCACCCGCGACCTGCCCTACAAGGGTGGCATCCTCAGCGCCGAACACGTTCAGCAAACCGAAATGGCAATCATGGCCGACAACTTCGCCACCCTCGCCCAGACCGCAAGCCTGATCTGATCAGCCCTGGTGAGCGGCTGGCGGGCCGCTCATCCATAAACCCCTCGCCTTTGCAGCAATTGCCTTAGCCTCAGGAACCACCCGGTCAACTTCCGGTCGAAGGGCCGATACCCATTGAGGAAGGTCGGAATGAAGATATCCGATGGTTTTGACGCACGCCGATTGCGGCCCAAAAGCCCGCGAAACTGGCGGTTGCGCCTGGGTGCGGGATTCTCCGCGCTACTGGCGACATTTGGCGTGCTGCTGGCGATGGCCGGTACTGCGAGCCTGCTGGGCCGTGCCCCGGCGCTGGGGGAAATGAATGCCAGCCCGGCGGGCTCGGCGGTGATCCTGGTGGTCGGCCTGTTGCTGCTGTATGTCGGCGTGCGCTTGTGGCGGCGCTGCCGGCGGCGCATGCGCCAGCCCCTGGCGCTGAACATGGCGCCGCACCTGATGAAAAAACACGACTGACATTCCCGAGGCGCGATTTGCGCGCCTTAAGGTGTTCCGAGTTGGGTAAACTAGCCGCCCTTCGCGGAGGCTGACATGCAAGACGACGATTTTTCCCTGTTCAAAAACGAGATCCGCGGCGTCAAGCCGATCAAGCACGATCGTGCCGATACAGGCAAACCCAAGAGCGACCGGGCGCAGATCGCCAAGTTGCGCCAGGCGGCCACCGTACGCAGCGAGACCACCACGGTGGACGGGCTGTCCGACCAGTTCGTCATCGACGTGGGGCCGGAAGATGAGCTGATGTGGGCCCGCGACGGGGTCCAGGAAAGCCAGATGCGCAAGCTGAAGATCGGCCAGATCCCCTTTGAAGGCAGCCTCGACCTGCATGGCATGACCGTGGAAAAGGCCCGGGAAACCCTCTGGGCCTTTCTCGCTGAAGCCACCCAGTTCGAAATCCGCTGCGTGCGCGTCACCCACGGCAAGGCCGTGCGCCTGGACGGCAAGCGACCGATGATCAAGAGCCACGTCAACACCTGGCTGCGCCAGCATCCGCAGGTGCTGGGCTTCACTTCCTGCCAGGCCAGGCATGGCGGTACCGGGGCGCTGTACGTCATGCTCAAGCGCACCATGATGGAAGGCCGTGACGAATAAAGCCGCTGCATCACGCTTGCAGCGTCGTGTCCGCCACCGTACCCTTGCCCTTTGCGTAAAATCCCACAGGTAGTTTCATGTCCCTGGAACAGAATTACACCGCGATCCTCGGCCAGCTGGGCGAGGACGTCTCCCGCGAGGGCCTGCTCGACACGCCCAAGCGTGCCGCCAAAGCCATGCAGTACCTCTGCCGCGGTTATGCCCAAACCCTGGAAGAGGTCACCAACGGTGCCTTGTTCAGCTCCGACAACAGCGAAATGGTCCTGGTCAAGGACATCGAGCTCTACTCGTTGTGCGAACACCACCTGCTGCCGTTCATCGGCAAGGCCCACGTCGCCTACATTCCCAGCGGCAAGGTCCTGGGGCTGTCGAAAGTCGCGCGCATCGTCGATATGTATGCCCGCCGCCTGCAGATCCAGGAAAACCTCAGCCGGCAGATCGCCGACGCCGTCCAACAAGTGACCGGCGCCCTCGGGGTGGCCGTGGTGATCGAGGCCAAGCACATGTGCATGATGATGCGCGGTGTGGAGAAACAGAATTCGTCGATGATCACCTCGGTGATGCTGGGCGAATTCCGCGAGAATGCCGCGACCCGCAGCGAATTCCTCAGCCTGATCAAGTAACAGGCTGCAGGCGAAAAAACCGGCGTTGATCGCCGGTTTTTTTTCGCCCGGGAAAAATCAGGTAAGCTGCCGCCCCTTCATTCATGGGCAAGAGGCAATAACCGTGATCGTCAAAGCGCTGCGAGTCGGCCTGGGCCAACTCATCATTTTCATCGACTTCATCACCCGCCCACGCAAGCAGCAGCGGGACGCCGCCGCTCAGGCGCAAGTCGTGGAAGCCGCCAAGGGCCTGACCCTGTACCAGTTTCACGCCTGCCCGTTCTGCGTGAAGACCCGCCGTACCCTGCATCGCCTGAATGTGCCGGTGGCCCTGCGCGACGCAAAAAACAACGAGCAGGACCGCCAGGCCCTGTTGGAGCAGGGCGGCAAGATCAAGGTGCCGTGCCTGCGCATCGAAGAGAACGGCCAGACCACCTGGATGTATGAATCCAAGGTGATCATCGATTACCTGAACCAGCGCTTCGCGACCGTCTGACGCCCTCCCCGGGGCTCTTCAGCCCCGGGCCAACTGCAAGTCAAGCAAGGCCGCGCCCAGGCACTTGCCGTGGGCATCCAGCGCCAGGGAGCGGGTCACTCCGCCGCGCAGGATGCCCGGCAAGACAAAGTTCAAGGCCCGCACATTCTCCAGGACATAGCGCTGTACCGGCGCCGCATCGCTCCCCAGCAAGCCGGCGAAATATTGCGCCACGCGCTCGGCGGTAAGCTGCTCGCAAAGAAAGGCAAAGTCCTCGGCGCGGTAGGCAATCACCGAAATATTCGAAGTGTCGCCCTTGTCCCCGGTACGCGAGTGCGCCAAGTCACGCAATTTGACCTCATTCATGCCCGTACCTCCTGATGCAAGGTGACCCTGACGGCCTCCCGGGGCAGTAATAGCGAAGCCACCGCCACCACCTGCCGCAGGCTTTTACTGGCCCCGCCGCCACCAGCGGGCCCATTGGTATAGAGGGTTTCCACCTCATTGCCGACGCGCACCGCTTCGGCCTTGTCCGTGCAGCGAGCCGCCACCCGCAGGCGCACTTCCCAGGGTTCGGCAGGCGCTCGCTGGCCCAGTTCAACACCGTGCAAGGCATCGATGCCGATCAGTTCCGCGCGCACTTCCTGCATCTGCACCCCGGTCAGGGCCAGGCGCTCGAGCACGATATCCCGGGCCAGCCGCGCCCTGGCCACAGCCCCAGGGCCGCCATAGGAAATCTGCCCTTCGCCGATCCAGCCATCCAGGTAGCCGACGCTGACCTTGAGCCGCTCAGGCCGTGGGCTGCCTGCCGCCCCTTGCAGCCGCACCCGGTCCGGTGCCTCCTCGACAAAGCCCACCGCGGAAAAGTCGGCACAGACATCCGGCGTCAGGTAGGCCGCCGGGTCATGCACTTCGTAGATCAACTGCTCGGTACAGGTAGCGCTGCTGACCTGCCCCCCGGAGCCCTTGACCTTGGTGATCAGCGCCGCGCCCTGTGCATCCACTTCGGCCAGGGGGAACCCCAGGCGCGCCAGACCGGCCACATTCTTGACCCCCGGATCGGCAAAGTAGCCGCCGCTGACCTGCCCTGCGCACTCCAGCAGATGCCCCACCAGGGTCCCGCGCCCCAGGCGCAGCCAGTCATCCTCGGCCCAGCCGAACTCGAAGATCTGCGGCGCCAGGAACAACGAGGGGTCGGCCACCCGCCCAGTGATCACTACGTCGGCATCGGCCCGCAGCGCGTCGACGATGCCCTGGGCGCCCAGGTAGGCATTGGCGGAAATCAGCCGCTGCCCCAGCGAGCCCAGGGTCTGCCCGTTGTCCAGCACCCACTCCGGCCGGGCCCGCAGAGTCTCGAGCACATCGTCCCCCAGCACCGCGATCACCTTGAGCCCTGGCAAGCCCAGCTCGGCGGCGATCCGTTGCACCTCGGCCACCGCCGCCAACGGATTGGCCGCCCCCATGTTGCTGATGATGCGCAAACGCCGCCCCGAGGCCGTGGCGCCGACAAAGGGCAGCACCCCGCGCATCCGCGCCCCCAGCAACGGGTCGTAGCCGCTGTGCGGGTCGGCCAGGCGCGCCTGCTGCGCCAGGGCGATGGTGCGCTCGGCCAGGCATTCGAACACCAGGTAATCCAGGTCGCCCTGTTGCGCCAACTCGATGGCGGGCTCGATACGGTCACCGGAGTAACCGGCGCCGGAGCCGATACGTAGGCTTTTCATCTTAAAAAACTCCCAGCAGCAGCGCGGTCAGGGTCATCAACACTGACGCAGCGAATAGAAAGGGGATGGTGAAACGCTGGTGGTCGGCCAGTTCGATCTTGCACAGGCCCACCAGCAGGAAGGTCGCCGGGGTCAGCGGGCTTACCGGGAAACCGGTGGTGTGCACGCCGAGCAACGAAGCCTGGGCCACTTGCAGCGGGTCGACACCCAGGGCCTTGCCCACTTCGGCAATCACCGGCATCACCCCGAAGTAGTAGGAGTCAGGGTCGAACAGCATGCTCAGGGGCATGGACAGGAACCCCACCACCGTCGGAATCAGCTTGCCGTGACCAGCAGGAATCTGCGCCACCGCCACTTCGGCAATCGCCTTGAGCATGCCGCTGCCCTGCATGATGCCGGTGAACACACCGGCCGCCAGGAGAATGCTGGCCATGGTCAGGGCCGTCTTGGCATGAGCATCGATGCGTGCCCGCTGGGCCTCGACATCCGGATAGTTGATGCACAACGCCAGCACCGTGCCGACCATGAACATCACCACCGGATCGACCCAGCCGGCAATCATCACCAGCATCACCAGCACCGTGAGCAGCAGGTTGATCCAGAAGCGCCCGGGACGGCGCAGCGCCTCTTCGGCGGGACTCAATACCCGGGTCGGGATGCCTGCACCGGCCGTGGCATCGGCACCGAGCCCCAGGCGGCGCTCCTCCCGGCGGCCGAGCCACCAGGCGCTGGCGAAGACGAACAGCAGGCCGACGATCTGCACCGGGATCAGCGGCTGGAACAGATCCGCCACCGGCACATGCAGGGCCGCTGATGAGCGCAGTACCGGGCCGGTCCAGGGCAGGAAATTGACCCCCGCGGCCATCGCCGCGACACAGGCCAGAATCCGTCGATCGATGCCCAGCCGGGTATACAGCGGCAGCATTGCCGGCACCGTCACCAGGAAGGTCACCGCGCCGGAACCGTCCAGGTGCACCAGCAGCGCCAGAAGCGCCGTACCGACCACGATCCGCGTCGGCCGGGTGCCGACGGTGCGCAGGATGCGGTCGATGATCGGGTCGAGCATGCCGGCGTCGGTCATGATGCCGAAGAACAGGATAGCGAACACGAACATGCCTACCACGGGGGCGACGTTCTTGATGCCGGTGACGATGAAGGCGCTGGTCTGCAGACCGAAGCCGCCGATCAGCGCGGCGATGATCGGCAGCGCAATCAGCGCGACCAGAGGCGACAGGCGCTTGCTCATGACGGCCGCGAGCAGGCAGAGAATGGTGATGACACCCAGGGTGGCGAGCATGGAGCAACTCCAGTGTGCCGCCTCTTCAAGCCGGGGCCGGAAGGCGGACGGTTATTGTTTTTCTGGAGTATTGAAATCGCGCTAGTCTTTGTAAATTGGAATATTCGGCGCCTTGCATTCGGAAAAACAAAATGAAGAACTCGATCCAGCATATCCAGGCCTTCCTCGCCGTGGCCCGCAGCGGCAACTTCAGCAAAGCCGCCGCCGAGCTGCACCTGTCGCCATCAGCCCTTACCGTGCAGGTCCAGCAACTGGAGGAATGGCTGGGGGTCGCCCTGCTCGATCGCAGCCCGCGCCATGTCAGCCTGACCGCTGCTGGGCTGCAGGCCCGGGGACCGATGGAGAAACTGCTGCTGGACCTGGACAACATCGTCAGTGGCTCCCGGGACCTGGCCGCCCTGCGTCGGGGCGTGGTCACCCTCGCCGCGCTGCCGTCGGTCTGCGCCGGGGTGCTGCCGCCGGCCTTGCGCCAGTTTCGCGAGCAATTTGCCGGAATCGAGGTACGCCTGCAGGACCTGGTGGCTCACCGCATTCATGCCCAGGTCCGGGCCGGCGAGGTGGATTTCGGTATCGGCGGGCGCGCCCGGCTCAGCCACGGGCTGGATTTCCAACCTCTGCTGGAGGATCGCCTGTGCCTGTTCGTGGCCACCGATCATCCCCTGGCCCAGCGCCAGTCAGTGACGCTGAAGGACCTGGCCCGCCAGCCGATCATTCTCACCGGCCGCGACAGCAGCGTGCGCGAGCAGGTCGAAGCGCTGTTCGACGACAGCCGACTGTCCCTGCTTCCAGCCATGGAAGCCAACTACATGAGCACGGTGCTGGCGCTGGTACGCCAGGGGCTGGGCATTACCCTGCTGCCGGAATCCGCCGATGACGGCCGTGAGGGCCTGCGCCGGATTGCCATCAAACACCCGGGGGTCAGCCGCGAGATCGGCCTGATCCGCCGCAGTGGCCAGCAACTGAGCCCAGCGGCGCAGCGCTGTTATGAGTTGCTACGCCAGAACCTGGCCGGCAAACATCGTTAGCGGGCCCCACAACGCACCGAACCGGCACAAGGCCGGTCCAGTGGGGATAAAAGCACCCGCTCAGTCGAGCATCGGCACGTGTCGCGGATGGCTTTGCACTCGCTGCATCCAGGCCTGGATGCCCGGGTAGCGGCTCAGGTCGAAACCGCCCTCATCGGCCACGTGGGTGTAGGCATAGAGCGCAATATCGGCGATCGAATAGTGCTCGCCCACCAGGTACGGGGTGCGGCTCAATTGTTTCTCCATCACGTCCAGCGCCTTGTAGCCACGCTTGTGCAACTTCAGGTATTCCTCGCGGCGCTCCTCCGGCAGCCCCTCGTAAAGCTGGATGAAACGCGCCACCGCGATGTAGGGCTCATGGCTGTACTGCTCGAAGAACTGCCATTGCAGAACCTGGGTGCGCAAGCGCGGTTCGCTGGGCAGGAACTGACTGCCGTCGGCGAGGAAGTTGAGAATCGCGTTGGACTCCCACAGGCAGGTGCCGTCTTCCAGTTCCAGAACCGGAATCTTGCCGTTGGGGTTCTTTGCCAGGAAGGCCTCGGTCTGGGTATCACCCCCGAGAATATCCACCGCCTGCCATTCATAAGGCAGCCCCAGCAGATTGAGCATCAACTTGATCTTGTAGCAGTTGCCCGAACGGTAATCGCCATAAACCTTGTACATGGCCCTCCCCTTAGGCTGCCTGTGCAGCCTGTGCTTGACGTATCACGGTGGCCAGCCGCTTGAGGCCTTCGTCCAGCCGCGCCGGATCGATATGGCTGAAATTCAACCGCAGATGCCCAGGGTTGCGTTCCGGATCGGCAAAGAACGGCTCACCGGGCATGAATGTGACGTCGTGCTCCAACGCCGACTTGAGCAAAGTGCGGGTATCCAGGGGCTGTTTCAAGCTCAGCCAGAAAAACAATCCGCCCTGGGGCACCTGCCAATCCGCCAGATCGGCGAAATGGGTGAGCAAGGCGCCCTGGAATTCATCCCGGCGCTGGCGATAGAAACTGCGCAACTGATCCAGGTGCGCCTGATACTGCTCGCTGCCGATCCACTGCATGGCCTGCCACTGGCCAACCCGATTGGTGTGCAGGTCCGCCGACTGCTTCAGCCGCAGCAGGTGCGGAAACAGGTCCGGGCTGGCAATCAGGTAACCCACCCGCAGGCCCGGCAACAGGGTTTTAGACACGGTGCCGGTGTAGATCCAACTGGCTTTTTCCAGGCGGCCGACAATAGGCGTGGCACTGCCACCATCGAACGTCAGCTCACGGTAGGGCTCGTCCTCGATCAGGGTCACGCCGAACTCGTCCAGCAAAGCCGCCACGGCATCACGCTTGGCTTCGCTGTAGCGCACCGCCGAGGGGTTCTGGAACGTCGGAATCAGGTAGATGAACGCCGGCCGGTGCTGCTCCAGGCGCGCGCGCATCTGCACCAGGTCCGGGCCATCGGCCTGCAGCGGTACGGTCAGGCAGTCGGCGCCGAACAGCTGGAAAATCTGCAGGGCGGCCAGGTAGGTCGGTGCTTCCAGCATGATCTGGGTGCCCTTGTCGATGTACAGCTTGGCTGCCAGATCGAGGGTCTGCTGGGAACCACTGACCACCAGCACCTGGCTCGCCTCGCAAGGCACCCCGAGCTGGCGCGCCTGGGCCGCGAGGGCTTCACGCAATTGCGGCTCGCCTTCGCTCATGCCGTATTGGCCCATGGCCAACGGCATGTCCTGCCATTGCACCTTGGGCAGCATCACTTCGGCCGGCAGGCCCCCGGCGAACGACATCACTTCCGGGCGCTGGGCCGCGGCAAGGATTTCACGGATCAGAGAGCTTTTGAGACGCGATACACGTTCGGAGAAGGCCATGGAGATCACCGCTAGCGAAGGCTGAGGAAAATACGTCAAACTGCTTGACCGAAATTACGCCGACCTTTGCAGATACGTCAATATGCTTGACCTTAAAAACCAGGCTTCGCAACAAGCGGCCATGGAAGCTTTCTTCTTCGGCTATCAGGCGTTTACCGCCAAGGCCGACGAAATGCTCGAACGCCGGGGCCTGAGCCGGGTGCACCAGCGCATCGTGTTTTTCATCGCCCGCTATCCCGGGCTCAGCGTCAAGGAACTGCTCAATCTGCTGGGGGTGAGCAAGCAGGCATTGAACACACCGTTGCGCCAATTGATGGAAATGCACCTGGTGGACAGCATCGCACCGGACAGCGACAAGCGTAAGCGCCTGTTGCAGTTGACCGCCGATGGCACAGGCTTCGAGCAATCCCTGCGCCGCGAGCAGGTCAAACTCCTGCAACGGGCCTTCAGCGAAGCTGGCGAGAGTGCGGTCAATGGCTGGCTGGCGGTGAACCAGGCGCTGGCCGGCAAACCCGTCGAAGACTGAGCCCCTGCGGGCGCCATTCATTGGTGCGCCGGCCCCGGCCTTGCCCCAAACCCTTGCACACCCCGGCGCAACGTCGGGGCCGCGATATAGCCATGTTCGCGGATTTTTCGCACACAACCCTAAAAACATTATTTGCTTTCTTTGTATACAAACGCATAATTCGCCCGACGAGTTCTTGACCCGCAGGTCAACAAAACCCGCACGCCTTACCTGCCTCAAAGAGCCGCTGCCCACCCTTGCGTGTCCGGCTCTGGAAAAAACAATAAAACTCTTGAGGAGTACTCGCTGTGGAAAGCCGCAAATCCGAAGCCTCTACGCTCGATCTCTCGCCGTCGCTGAACAGCGGCTGGCTGGAGCGCATCTTCAAACTCAGGTTGCATGGCACCACGGTGAAGACCGAGTTGATTGCCGGTCTGACAACCTTCATCACCATGGCCTACATCATCTTCGTCAACCCCAACATCATGGCCGACGCCGGCATCGATCACGGCGCAGCCTTCGTCGCCACCTGCATCGCCGCCGCCCTGGGCTGCCTGTTGATGGGCCTGTACGCCAACTGGCCGGTGGGCCTGGCCCCGGGCATGGGGCTCAACGCCTTCTTCACCTACACCGTGGTCGGCACCATGGGCTACCACTGGGAAACCGCCCTTGGCGCGGTGTTCATTTCCGGTGTGCTGTTCATGATCCTGACCCTGTCGCGGGTACGTGAATGGCTGCTCAACAGCATTCCGGTGAGCCTGCGGTTCGCCATGGGTGCCGGGGTCGGGCTGTTTCTCGGCCTGATCGGCCTGAAGACGGCCAACATCATCGTCGACAGCCCGGCCACCCTGATCAAGCTCGGCAACCTGCGAGACCCCGGCCCACTGCTGGCGGCCGTCTGCTTCTTGATGATCGCAGTGCTCAGCTATCACCGGGTCTTCGGCGCGATTCTCATCAGTATCATCGCCGTGACCCTGGCCGGCTGGGGCCTGGACCTGGTGCACTACAACGGGATCATGTCCACTCCGCCGAGCCTGGCGCCGACCTGGATGGCCATGGACATCGCCGGGGTGTTCAACGTCAGCATGATCAGCGTGGTCCTGGCGTTCCTCTTCGTGCACATGTTCGACACCGCCGGCACCCTGATGGGCGTGGCCCAGCGCGCCGGCCTGGTGAACGCCGATGGCAAGATCGAGAACCTCTCCCGCGCACTCAAGGCGGACAGTGCCTCCAGCGTGTTCGGTGCCGTGGTCGGTGTACCACCAGTCACCAGCTATGTGGAAAGTGCCGCCGGGGTCGCCGCTGGTGGCCGCACCGGGCTGACCGCGGTCACCGTGGGCGTGCTGTTCATTGCCGCAATGTTCTTCGCTCCCCTGGCAGGCATGATCCCCGCCTATGCCACCGCCGGCGCGCTGATCTATGTGGCGATGCTGATGATGGGCGGCATGGCCCACATCAACTGGGACGAGGCCACCGACAGCATTCCGGCCATCGTCACCGCGATCATGATGCCCCTGACCTTTTCCGTCGCCGATGGCATTGCCCTGGGCTTCATCACCTATGTGGTGCTGAAGGCCGGCACCGGCAAGTACAAGGAAATCTCCATCAGCCTGTATGTGCTGTGCGCGATTTTCATCGCCAAGTTCATTTTCCTCTAGGACGCCCTGCTCCACCCAGGCCCCATCCCGCTGGATGGGGCTTTTTCGTTGCCGATGATCAGCTGTGGCCAGCAGGTCCGGGGCGGTCACAGGGCCCTTTCGGCGGCGAGCCTGCTCCTGCGGGATCTAGTGGAGCCGACGACCAGTGAAGGCTTTATGCCAGACGAAAAAAAGCCCGCAGTGTGGGCGGGCAAGGACCAAAGAAGCTATTTGCGCAGGATTCTTGGGGGGAAAGTCCTAGCTTCCTCTGTAGGTCGAATAGCTGTAAGGCGAGATCAGTAGCGGTACGTGATAGTGGTCCTGCTCGGCGCTGATGCCGAACCGCAGTACCACCACATCCAGGAACGCCGGCTGCGGCAGTTGCACACCACGGGCACGGTAGTAGTCACCGGCATGGAAGTGCAGCTGGTACACCCCGGAACGGTAGTCATCACCCTGCAGCAGCGGCGCATCGCAACGGCCATCGCTGTTGGTCAGGGTGCTGGCGACCAATTCCAGCTGGGCCCCTTCCACTCGATACAGCTCGACCTTGATAGCGCTGCCAGGGCAGCCATGTGCGGCATCCAAAACGTGTGTAGTCAAACGTCCCATTGATTCTGCGTGCCTGGCGCCTTCAAGCGTTCAGGCCTCGCGCCTCCCGGAGTCAGTAATTGAAGGAGACCGCAGCGTTTCGACCGGTGAAAAGCTGCGGCGAGAGCAAGATTAAGACATTTTTCAAAAAAATTGTACACAATAATAATCGCAAATATTCCCGGCTCCGCGACGCTTCGAATGCATCAGCGGATTTGCCTGAACGCCATAGCGACAGACGACTTGTCATCCATTAGCTGACCATCCAGGCAAGTTTCTTGCAGGTGACAGCCATAGCGATAAAAGCGGAAAAATGCAAAAAATCAGGCTTACAAAGTGAAGACAAACTTGTATACAATCATTCCATCGCAGTGACGCCCACCTGGCTTTCCGGCTTCAGGTTCCGCCACGCCACCGTTATCACGAATAAGAAGGAAGACTGCAGTGAGCGCTGACTACCCTCGCGACCTGATCGGTTACGGCTCCAACCCTCCTCACCCTCACTGGCCGGGCAATGCCCGCGTCGCCCTGTCCTTCGTGCTCAATTACGAAGAGGGCGGCGAGCGCAACATCCTTCATGGCGACAAGGAATCGGAAGCCTTCCTCTCGGAAATGGTCTCGGCGCAACCGCTGCAGGGCGAGCGCAACATGAGCATGGAATCGCTGTACGAGTATGGCAGCCGTGCCGGCGTCTGGCGGATTCTCAAGCTGTTCAAGGAATTCGACATTCCACTGACCATCTTCGCCGTGGCCATGGCCGCCCAGCGTCACCCGGACGTGATCCGCGCCATGGTCGAAGCCGGCCACGAGATCTGCAGCCACGGCTACCGCTGGATCGACTACCAGTACATGGACGAGGCCCAGGAACGCGAGCACATGCTCGAAGCGATCCGCATCCTCACCGAAATCACCGGCGAACGCCCACTGGGCTGGTACACCGGCCGCACCGGCCCGAACACCCGGCGCCTGGTGATGGAGGAAGGCGGCTTCCTCTATGACTGCGACACCTACGACGACGACCTGCCCTACTGGGAACCCAACAACCCCACCGGCAAGCCGCACCTGGTGATCCCCTACACCCTGGACACCAACGACATGCGCTTTACCCAGGTGCAGGGCTTCAACAAGGGCGACGACTTCTTCCAGTACCTGAAGGACGCCTTCGACGTGCTCTACGCCGAAGGTGCCGAAGCGCCGAAGATGCTTTCCATCGGCCTGCACTGCCGCCTGATCGGCCGCCCGGCGCGCCTGGCCTCGCTCAAGCGCTTCCTCGAATACGTCAAGGGCCACGAGCAGGTGTGGTTCAGCCGCCGGGTGGACATCGCCCGTCACTGGCAACAGACCCACCCTTACCAGGGAGCGGCGAAATGACTGCCTTCCAGAGCCTCAAGCCCTCGACCCTGAGCCGCGAAGATTTCGTCAAGGCCTTCGCCGACATCTACGAACACTCGCCGTGGGTTGCCGAAAAGGCCTACGAACTGGGGCTCGACGCCTCCGTCGACCAGATCGAGACCCTGCACCAGCGCATGAGCGACATCCTGTTGAGCGCCGATCACGCCAGCCAGCTGGCACTGATCAACGCTCACCCGGACCTGGCCGGCAAAGCCGCCGTCCAGGGCCAGTTGACCGAAGCCAGTACCAATGAGCAGGCCGGCGCTGGTATTCACCAATGCACCGCCGAAGAGTTCCAGCGCTTCACCGAGCTCAACGACGCCTACAAGGCCAAGTTCAAGTTTCCCTTCATCATGGCGGTGAAGGGCAGCAATCGGCACCAGATCCTCGCCGCATTCGAAACCCGCATCCACAACTCGGTGGACACCGAGTTCAAATGCGCACTGGCTGAAATCAACAAGATCGCCCTGTTCCGCTTGCTGACCCTGTAGCGATTGCCCGCCTGGCCCGAGAAAGCATCTGCACCGATGCATTTCCCAGGGCCTCGCGAGCACCCCGGCCACTGAATTCAAGGCAGACAAGAAGAATGAAAACCAACGCCGTAGCTTTCGAGAAGTTCGTCAACCTGGCCGATGCCCGGCTGGGAACCAAGATCATCTCGGTCACCGATGACTGGTTCGCCGACGCCAACCGCCTGTTCCAACCGACTCCGGCGGTCTGGAAGGAAGGCGTATTCGATGACAACGGCAAGTGGATGGATGGCTGGGAATCACGCCGCAAGCGCTTCGAAGGCTACGACAGTGCGGTCATCCGCCTCGGCGTGGCCGGCTCGATCAAGGGCGTGGACATCGACACTTCATTCTTCACCGGCAACTTCCCGCCCTCGGCCTCCCTGGAAGCCTGCTTCCTGGCCGCAGGCGAACCGGATGAAAACACCCATTGGACCGAAGTGCTGCCGGCGGTGGAGTTGCAGGGCAACAGCCACCACTACCACGAGATCCACAACCACCAGCCGTTCAGCCACCTGCGCTTCAACATCTACCCCGATGGCGGCGTAGCACGGCTGCGGGTCTACGGCATTCCCTACCGCGACTGGTCGGCCATCGGCGACGACGAACAGGTCGACCTGGCTGCCGCCCTCAACGGCGGCCGCGCCCTGGCCTGCTCCGACGAGCACTTCGGGCGCATGGGCAACCTCCTCAACCCCGGCCGCGGCATCAACATGGGTGACGGCTGGGAAACCGCCCGGCGCCGTACTCCCGGCAACGACTGGGTGATCATCGCCCTGGGCCATGCCGGTGAAATCGAAAAGATCATCGTCGACACCCTGCACTTCAAGGGCAACTACCCGGACAGCTGCTCGATCCAGGGCGCCTTCGTCAAGGGTGGCACCGACAGCCAGATCGAAACCCAGAGCCTGTTCTGGCGTGAACTGCTACCCAGCCAGAAATTGGAAATGCACGCCGAACACAGTTTCGTCGAACAGATCAGGGCACTGGGGGCTATTACCCACGTGCGCCTGAATGTATTCCCGGACGGTGGCGTCAGCCGCCTGCGACTGCTGGGCAAGGTCAAAAAATAAAGGGTCGCGCAGCGCGCGGGCGACCGGTTTGCCCGCAGTAGCCACGGACCAGACAACAACGAACTCGAGATAAGAAGAACAGCATGCGCACATTAGTGATTGAGCCCCTGAGCAAAGAAGCCTTCGCCCCTTTCGGTGACGTAATCGAGACCGACGGCAGCGATCACTTCATGATCAACAACGGTTCGACCATGCGCTTCCACCGCCTGGCAACGGTCGAGACCGCTCAGCCGGAAGACCAGGCCATCATCAGCATCTTCCGCGCCGACGCGCTGGACATGCCGCTGACCATCCGCATGCTGGAACGCCATCCGCTGGGCAGCCAGGCTTTCATCCCGCTGCTCGGCAATCCCTTTCTGATCGTGGTCGCGCCACTTGGCGATGAACCTGTATCGGGCTTGGTCCGTGCCTTTGTCAGTAATGGCAGGCAGGGCATTAATTACCATCGCGGCGTCTGGCACCACCCGGTGCTGACGATCGAAAAGCGGGATGACTTCCTGGTGGTTGATCGCAGTGGCACTGGCAATAACTGCGATGAGCATTTCTTCAAAGAGGATGAGCGTTTGATCCTCGCCCCCCACCAATAAGAGAAGGTCTGATCACCCGACAACAAGGGTGGCAGGCAAGAGGTAAAGACTGTGGAAGCACATCTGTTGGAATGGCTCAACCTGAGCGTGCGTTGGGTACATATGATCACTGGTGTGGCCTGGATCGGCGCATCGTTCTATTTCGTCTGGCTGGAGAACAACCTCAACCGCGTCAACCCCAAGGACGGCCTGTCCGGCGACCTCTGGGCGATTCACGGCGGTGGTATCTATCACCTGGAAAAATACAAGCTGGCACCGCCCTCGATGCCGGAGAACCTGCACTGGTTCAAATGGGAAGCCTACTTCACCTGGATGTCCGGGATTGCCCTGCTGTGCCTGGTGTTCTACTTCAACCCGATGCTCTACCTGGTTGCCCCCGGCAGCGGCCTGACCGGCCCTGAAGGCGTGGCCATCGGTATCGGTGCGTTGATCGCCGGCTGGTTCGTCTATGACTTCCTCTGCGATTCGCCACTGGGCAAGAAGCCCGCCCTGCTCGGCTTCATCCTGTTCCTCCTGCTGATCGGCGCTGCCTATGGCTTCAGCAAGGTGTTCAGTGGCCGTGGCGCGTACCTGCATGTGGGCGCCATCATCGGCACCATCATGGTGGGCAACGTGTTCCGCATCATCATGCCGGCCCAGCGCGCGCTGGTGGCAGCGATCGCGGAAAACCGCACCCCCGACCCGACCCTGCCGGCCAAGGGCCTGCTGCGCTCGCGTCACAACAACTACTTCACCCTGCCCGTGCTGTTCATCATGATCAGCAACCACTTCCCGAGCACCTACGGCAGCCAGTACAACTGGTTGATCCTGGCCGGGATCGCGGTCCTGGCGGTATTGGTGCGTCATTACTTCAACACCCGTCATGACAGCCACAAGTTCGCCTGGACCCTGCCCGTCGCGGCACTGGGCATGATCTGCCTGGCCTACGTGACCGGCCCGACCCCAGCGCCAAGCGCTCCGGAAGTGGCCAAGGCCCAGACCCAGTACCAGCCATTGCCGGAAACCGCCCTGGGCGGCAAGCCGGCAACCTCGGCTGCGACAGAGGCACCGGCCGCTCCAGCCGCTGCGGCAACGGCTCCGGCCAGTGCCCCGGCGCAGGCGGCCAACGCCGGCCCGTCCTTCGACAAGGTGCATAGCGTGATCCAGGAGCGTTGCGCGGTCTGCCATTCGGCCAAGCCCACCAGCCCCCTGTTCAGCGCAGCACCGGCCGGGGTGATGTTCGACACTCCTGAGCAGATCCGCCTGCAAGCCGCGAGGATCCAGGCCCAGGCCGTCGCCAGCCAGATCATGCCGCTGGGCAACATCACCCAGATGACCCAGCAGGAACGCGAACTGGTCGGTGCCTGGATTACCCAGGGAGCCCAGACCAACTGATCAGCCTGGTACCCGGCTGATTCGCGAGCAAGCTCGCTCCTACAGAACCGCAATTGTCTGTAGGAGCGGGCTTTCTTGCCATCAGTCAGAAGATTCGCCTGTTGCAAACACGTTGCGCGTAAAGACGCAGCGGTTAAATCACAAGAATAAAAAGATCCGAGGTGTTGCATGTCCGATTCATCCGAACAGTGCGTCCCCGATGCGCCCGCCATTCAGCGCTTGCCCTTCCTGCAACTGATCCTGGTCGGTCTGCAGCACGTCCTGCTGATGTATGGCGGTGCAATCGCGGTACCGCTGATCATCGGACAGGCCGCTGGCCTGAGTCGTGAAGAAATCGCCTTCCTGATCAATGCCGACCTGCTGGTTGCCGGGATCGCCACCATCGTCCAGTCAATGGGCATCGGCCCCATGGGCATTCGCATGCCGGTGATGATGGGGGCCAGCTTCGCCGCGGTGGGCAGCATGGTGGCCATGGCCGGCATGCCCGGCATCGGCATGCAGGGAATTTTCGGCGCAACCATCGCCGCCGGTTTCTTCGGCATGCTGATCGCGCCGTTCATGTCCAAGGTGGTGCGCTTCTTCCCGCCGCTGGTCACTGGCACGGTCATCACCTCGATCGGTCTCTCGCTGTTTCCCGTGGCGGTGAACTGGGCAGGCGGCGGCAGTAGCGCAGCCCAGTTCGGCTCGCCCATCTACCTGACCATCGCCGCCCTGGTGCTGGGTACCATCCTGCTGATCCACCGCTTCATGCGCGGCTTCTGGGTGAACATCTCGGTACTGATCGGCATGGGCCTGGGCTACATCCTCTGCGGCCTGATCGGTATGGTCGACCTCAGCGGCATGGCCCAGGCGCCCTGGCTGCAGGTAGTCACACCGCTGCACTTCGGCATGCCGCAGTTCCACCTGGCCCCGATCCTCTCCATGTGCCTGGTGGTGGTGATCATCTTCGTCGAGTCCACCGGGATGTTCCTGGCCCTGGGCAAGATCACCGGCCAGGAGGTCACCCCACGCATGCTGCGTCGCGGCTTGCTGTGTGATGCCGGGGCATCGTTCTTCGCTGGCTTCCTCAACACCTTCACCCACTCCTCCTTTGCCCAGAACATCGGCCTGGTGCAGATGACCGGCGTGCGCTGCCGTTCCGTGACCATGGTCGCCGGCGGCCTGCTGATCGTCCTCAGCCTGCTGCCCAAGGCGGCGTTCCTGGTGGCGTCGATTCCACCGGCGGTGCTGGGGGGCGCGGCCATCGCCATGTTCGGCATGGTGGCTGCGACCGGGATCAAGATCCTCCAGGAAGCCGACATCGCCGACCGGCGCAATCAGTTGCTGGTGGCCGTGAGCATCGGCATGGGCCTGATTCCCGTGGTGCGCCCCGAGTTCTTCGCCCACCTGCCCCTGTGGATGAGCCCCATCACCCACAGTGGCATCGCCATGGCGACCTTGAGTGCGCTGGTGCTGAACCTGCTGTTCAACATTCTCGGGGGGAGCGAGCGCGCGGCCAGCAATGCGGATCACGCCCATCAGCACTGAGTCACCAGCAGGGTGCCGGTTCGGCGCCCTGACCTTGCTTCACCGTTCATGCTTGACCGCAGCGCTCGCCCACTCAGGATCGAGCGCTACCCATTAGACGCTGCGCCTTGAAAATAAGAACAAACAGGGAGCAACACCTATGCAGCCTGCCCAGGCTTTCCTGGCGGTGGCCGCTGGACGGCCATTAGCGCCATGCAATCCCCCTGACGGCCGCCAGTCATTGGCACTCTATTGCCCTTCAATGCGGATGCTTGCCTGAGATGGCCCGCATACCCGCCCCAAAGTGGTTGCAAGTGCGCCGTTGCGGAGCACTTGAGCCCTGCCGTGAGAGCCAGTATTCTCCGCGGCCGCGCAAGTCTGGTCTAAAAAAAAGCCCGGATGAAAAACCTGACCCAAGAGCCAACTTATCCCGGCCTGGACAGGTAACAAGGCGCAAGAAAACATCGCGAAAAACACTCTCGCCCGGCGGTATCGCTACAGCCGGACGGGAGTTTTTTGCTTTTTTTCGGCCTTGGCTCAGCTCTTGCTAACAGCAACAAAGCTGACCGATCGGATGGTTTTTTGCAGCAACGAAAAAAGGCGCCAAACCAGAGCGCCAAGCCAAAAAAACGTGGAACTACCTACTTGGGAGCAACCGAATGAAACCGATGTGCAAGAGCCTGATGTTGGCCGCCAGCTTGCTGGCCGGGGGGCAGGCCGTGGCTGGCGACCTGTTGCAATGGCAGAACAACAGCCTGACTTACTTGTATGGCAAGAACTTCGAAGTTAACCCGCAGATTCAACAGACGGTCACTTTCGAACATGCCGATGCCTGGAAGTACGGGGATAACTTTTTCTTCCTCGACCGCATCTTCTATAACGGCAAGGAAGACGGCAACGTCGGCCCGGACACTTACTACGGCGAGTTCACGCCACGCCTGTCGTTCGGCAAGATCTTCGACCAGAAACTTGAATTCGGCCCGATCAAGGACGTGCTCCTGGCGTTCACCTACGAGTTTGGCGAAGGTGACAACGAGTCCTACCTGATCGGCCCGGGCTTCGACCTGGCAGTCCCTGGCTTCGACTATTTCCAGCTGAACTTCTACCAGCGCCACACCGAGGGCAGCCGCCCGGGCGACAACGTCTGGCAGATCACGCCAGTGTGGTCCTACACCATTCCCGTGGGCCGTTCGGACATCCTGATCGACGGCTACATGGACTGGGTGGTGGACAACGACCAGAACGCCAAGGGTACCTACCACGCCAACCTGCACTTCAACCCGCAGATCAAGTACGACCTGGGCAAGGCGCTGAATTGGGGCGCCAAGCAGCTGTACGTCGGCTTCGAGTACGACTACTGGAAGAACAAGTACGGTATCGAGGACTCGCGCAACTTCGAGACCAACCAGGACACCGCCAGCCTGCTGGTCAAGTACCACTTCTGATGCTTGGCTGATGCCGCCTGCGCCCCTCCATGGAGGGGCGCAGGCGGTATTTGCCATCAGGCAATGCGTGAACCGGAATCCCGCCAGAATGCCGGATCGGCACTCTTGAGCCGCTCCACCGCGTTATGGATGTGGCTCAGCGCCGCTTGCCTCGCCCCTTCGACATCCCGCGCCGCAATCGCCCGATAGACCGCCAGATGCTCGGCACGCACCGTGCGCGCCAGATCCTTGCGCCGTTCCTCATTGGAGCGGGTGATACGAATCGCTTCCTTGATGAATTGCGCAATGAATTCATGCAGGGAGGGGTACAGCGGGTTACCGGTGGCCTGGGAAATCGACAGGTGGAACGCCAGGTCCTGCTCCACCCCATCCTGACCCGCCTGCTCGGCGCTATCGATAGCCAGCAGCGCCTGATGAATCGCCTCTAACTGCGAAGGGGTATGGCGCTGGGCCGCCAGGGCCGCCGCCTCGCCTTCGATACCACGACGCAGTTCGGTGACCCTGAGCACCGCCTCGATCGAGCCACGTACGTCCAGGTCGATAGTGAACGCCTTGATATGGGCGCCCTCGCACACCACGGTGCCGCTGCCTTGGCGCACCTCCACCAGGCCCGCCGACTTCAAGCGGGATATGGCCTCGCGGATGACGGTGCGGCTGACGCCGAAACGCTCGCACAGAACCGGTTCGGTGGGCAGGCGCGCTCCCGGCAGGACTTCGCCATTGGCGATGTGTGCCTTGAGCGCCGCAGTCACCTGGTCCGCCAGCGTGCCCTTGGCCGAATCCTTGAGCGTCGCCAGGGAATCGGCGGCGGGGAAAGCGTTATCAGGCTTGGACATGGGCATCTCGGTAGTCAAATTGGCTAACGGTACTGCATTTCAGGCACGCCGTCCTGCCCGAAGCCCGCCATTGAATTCGTATGATGTATTATGTTATCTAAGCCATGTCAGCAAGTCCGATAAAAACAAAATCACCCAAATACAAGAAACAAGGATGGGTAAAGACATGCCTGAATCACTGTCGCAAACCGCCTCGGCCCCGGTCACCGCCTCCTTCGAGGACCTGGCCTACCGTAAAGTCGCCTGGCGCATCCTGCCGCTACTGTTGCTGTGCTACCTGGTGGCCTATCTGGACCGGGTCAACGTCGGCTTCGCCAAGCTGCAGATGTCCGAAGACCTGCAGTTTTCCGAAGCGGTCTATGGCCTGGGCGCCGGGATCTTCTTCATTGCCTACTTTCTGGTGGAGATTCCCAGCAACCTGATCCTGCATCGAGTCGGCGCGCGGCTGTGGATCGCGCGCATCATGATCAGCTGGGGCCTCATTTCCTCGTGCATGGCCTTCGTCAGCACCCCCACTTCCTTCTATGTCATGCGCTTTCTGCTGGGCATCGCCGAGGCCGGGTTCTACCCGGGGGTGATCCTCTACCTGTCGTACTGGTTCCCCTCCAACCGCCGCGGCAAGATGTACGCACTGTTCGCTACCGCCGTGCCGCTTTCGGGGCTGATCGGCGCACCGCTATCCGGGTGGATCATGAGCGCCCTCAATGGCCATCACGGATTCGCCGGCTGGCAGTGGATGTTCTTTCTCGAAGGCCTGCCCTCGATTCTGGTGGGCGGCCTGGTGATCTACTGCCTCAGCGACCGGATCGCCGACGCCGGCTGGCTGACCCGGGAACAGAAGACCCTGCTGCAGAGCAGGATCGAGGCCGAAACCGACGGCCACCAGGTACACAGCGTGCGCCAAGTGTTCGGGCAGCCGCGGATCTGGCTGCTGACCGCCATCTACTTCTGCATGATCGCCGGCTTCTACACCGTCGGTTTCTGGCTGCCCTCCTTGATTCGCCAGGCAGGCGTCAGCGACGTCTTCCAGGTCGGCATGCTCACCGCGATTCCCTATGCCGCAGCGGCGCTGACCATGGTGCTGATATCCCGCAGTGCCGACCGCCTGCGCGAACGTCGCTGGCACCTGGCGCTGACCGCGGTGCTGGGTGGGGTGGGGCTGATGATTTCCGCCACCTGGAGCGACAACTTCACAGTGTCGATGATCGGCCTGACCCTGGGGGCCATGGGCGCCTTCAGCACCCTGCCACTGTTCTGGAGCCTGCCCACTGCCTTTCTCGGCGGCACCGCAGCGGCAGCCGGGATTGCCCTGATCAACTCCTGGGGCAACCTCGCCGGGTTCGTTTCACCCTACCTGATGGGCTTTCTCAAGGACCTGACCCAGAGCACCACCATCGGCATGTACGTGATGGCCAGTGCGCTGTTCGTCGGAGCCCTGCTGGTCTTCAAGATCCCCGGAAAACTGGTCAATCGCTGATAGTTGGAGTTACTCATGAATATTCTTGTCACCGGCGCCGCCGGGTTTCTCGGACGCCGCCTGATCCAGGCCCTGCTCGAGCGCGGCTCACTCACCGACCGTCACGGCCAGTTGCACCCCATTCAACGGATTACCGCGTTCGACCGCGACCCCGTGCAAGGCCTCGACGACCCTCGGGTCCAGGTCAAGGGTGGGGATATCACCGATCCCCAGGTCCTGGCGAACCTGATCGACGCCAACACCCAGGGCATCTTTCACCTGGCCGCAGTGGTCTCCAGCCAGGCAGAAAGCGATTTCGATCTGGGCATGCGCGTCAACTTCAGCGCCACCCAGGGACTGCTGGAACGCGCGCGACAGTTGGGTACTTGCCCGAAGTGGGTGATGACCAGCTCGGTGGCCGTCTTCGGTGGGCAACTGCCGGACACCGTCGGCGATGATCAAGTCTGGTCACCCCAGAGTTCCTATGGCACCCAGAAAGCCATGAACGACCTGCTGCTGGCCGACTATAGCCGTCGCGGCTTCGTCGATGGCCGCAGCCTGCGCATGCCCACCATCGTCGTGCGCCCCGGCAAGCCCAATCTGGCGGCATCAAGCTTTGCCAGCGGCATCATCCGTGAGCCCCTCAACGGTCAGGCCAGTGTCTGCCCGGTGCCCTTGAACACCCGGCTATGGCTGATGTCACCGGCACAGGCCATTGCCAACCTGGTTCACGGTCATGAGCTGGCCGCCGAGCGCTTGAACCAGGGCCGAGTGATCAACATGCCCGGTTTGTCACAGACAGTGGAGCAGATGATCGATGCGCTGCGCGAGGTGGCCGGTGACGCAGTGGCCCGGCAGGTTCAATTGCGGCCGGATGCAGCCATCGAGCGCATCGTCGGCTCTTGGCCGGGAGCGTTCAGCACACCTTATGCAAACCAACTGGGCTTCACCGCGGACCCGGACTTTGCCAGCGTGATCCGACAGTTCATCAGGGATTATCTGCATCGTTGAACAACGGACCGCCCCCAGGATGGCCTCCTTGAGCTGGAGGCCGTCCTCGCTGGGTTTGCCACAAGACCTGCAAGCACTACCAGCTGTAGCTCAGGTTCAACTGCCCGCCGTAACCGTACTCGCTGGCGCTTCCCGAATGGCCGAATAGATGACTGGATAGCTCCACATCCCGAGCGACCCGCAACTGGGCTCCTACCTTCAACTCCAGAGCATCCCGCGATGGCCTGGCATCGAAGCTGTTACTCCCCATCCGTACCGACGGCACCGCCTCGCTATGCAGCCAGTTGGTTTCGACAAAGGGTCGCAGCACCGATTCATCGGCTGCCTGACCAGGCTGCTGGTAGAGCCGCACGCCAATACTGGAGCGCCAGGCATCGGCAGTGCCATTGCGCAACCGCGTATCCTGCAAGTCTGCGGCCCTGGCGGTATAACGGCTATAGATCAGCTGCCCGCGAGGCTCCACCACCCAGGCCCGGAAGGGAGAATCAGCGGCAAATGGCGCCAATGCATAGCCGGACTCCAGGGAGGCCGACCATAGGTTCGAATCATAATCGGCGGACCCCAGTTCACTGCTCAGCCGGTTGGTATAGCGACCGTACTGCAACCAGGTGTCGACATAGGCGCCCAGCCGGTTCACGTCATCCGCATAGAAAGTGCCATACACGCCCGCCGAATAACCCGAGACCTTGCCATGGGCCTTCGCTTGAACAGCAGTATTGGTGTCGCGGCGCATCAATGTGGAGGTCGAGTCGATGCGCGCGTCGCCATAGCCCGCCATGAGCCCGGCATAGAGCGCGCCTTGCGCGCCCACCGGCCGGCGCAGCAACGCCCCGCCCATCTGCACCACATCGCTGCTGGAATCGATATCGACCTTGCCTTCGGCCATGCGCATGCCCTTGTCATGCCGCCCCTGGGCCCGCATCCAGAGTCCCGAAACCTGGCGGTCGGCCCCCAGGCTGCGTTTGCTTGCACGGTCCTGCAGGCCATGGTCGAACATTGTCCTGGTGGCCTGCTGGGTGCCGATATATGCCCCGCCTTCCGGTGCCACCTGGCTGGCTTCTGAGGTCAGGTACCAGTCATTCGTGTTGCCCGAGATGCCACCTTGCACCAGGCTGTACTCATAGCCATTGATCGAAAGGCTGCCGACGCTCCAACGATAACCGCTGGAGCCCGTGTCCAGGTAGAAGGCGTCGGCTGCGATGGTTCCGCCATTGATCGCCTGCACCAGGGGGATCCCTTCCTGCGTCAGCCCCCCCTTACCGCCAGCGTTGAGCACTCGCACTGCGGTTCGGCCACTGGCCGTTCCACCATCGATGACCAGCCGGTCGCTGGGGGACGTGTCTCCGCCCAGGTGGGTGTTGAATACCATCGTGCCATTACCGATGTAGTCGTTAACGGTCAGGGTCTGGAAACCGGCTGCGCCGAACACCAGCGTACCGTTGTTGGTCAAGGTGCCCAGTGTCGAGTCACTGCGTATGTTCCAGCGGCTGCTGTCATCGAGCAGCAGGCTGTTGATCCGCCCTCCGCTCTCGGCCCGCAGAGCCCCCGTCAATTCCGAGCCGGCGCTGAGGCTCAGGTCCACACTGCCGTTCTGGGCAAGGACATCGCCCACCAGCGTCGAGCCGCTGGCCTCGACACTGACCTGGCCGGTATCGACGGGAACATTGTTCAACATTGCCTGGCGGGTCTGCAGAAAGATGCCCTGGGCCTCCTGCCCATCGGCACGCGCAACAATGCTCGAGTTCATCAGGGTGAACTGATGATCGCCGCCACTGGCCAGCAAGCCTGCGCCATCCTGGGTACTGATCTGACTGCCGGTCAGCGAAAGGCTATTGCTCGCCGTCCCGCTGTTGACATAACTCCAGACGCCAGACGCCAGGTCCCCGTGAGTGGCCAGCCGGGAGTTCTCCAAAGTTGCCACCGCACCATTGCCCAGTGCCAGGGCGGACGCACCGTTGCCGTTGGTGATGACCTCGGAGCTACTGGCGGCCAGACGCGCATCGTCCGCCCGCACGAACAGACCATGGGCCGCTTGCCCATGGGTGACGACCTCAGACTGTGCCAGGCGCAGGTCGGCCCCCGTAGTTTGTGCCAGGGCGCCGAAGGATCCGGCGCCGAATGTTTCGATCCTGATATTGCTCGCCTCAATGCTGGCGTCGCTGTCGAACTGGTTGTACAGGTACAAACCCAGCGAATTCGCACCATGAGTGGTGATGCTGCCGTTGCTCAGCGTCGCCTGGCCGGCCCGGTTATCCAGCCCGTGGGCAAACTGGGCGCCGTAGGTGTCGATGCTGAAGCGATCGGCCACCAGCTTCGTCTCGGGCATGAACATCCATATTCCGCCTGCTTGAGCTCCAGAGGAGCTGATGCGGACGTTATTCAACGTGGCGCTGGCGGCGTCGCCATTGAGGTTGAGCCCATAGCCATTGCTGGAGCTCAGCGTTGCATCGCGAATATCGGCTGACGAGCCAACGCCGTCGAAGTCGTACCCCAGAAATACTGCGTCCTCGTGGGCGGTGAGGCTGCCGCCAAGCATCGAGAATTTGCCACCATAAAGTCGGGCGCCGGAGTAGCTGGCAGAAGTGCCATGGCTGTCGATGAAGGCCAGGCTTGAACCCGCCCCCCTGACATCCAGAACCGAAGCGTCCTCGCCCGCCGTATTGATGGTGACCGCCTCCAGCGTCATTGACGCGCGCTGGGACACCTCGGCGCCATATCCGCTGGCATTACTGGTAGAGATGCTCAGGTTACGAGCGTCCAGAGCCGTTCCCGCACCCGAGGCGACCACGCCATGGCCATAGGTGCCGAGGGTGGTAATGCTGCCACCGTCAAGCGTGATACGGCCACCACCATACGCGTACGCACCAAATGACTGCCGGGAAGTGAGCGAGGTGCCGGTGGCGACGATTTCACTGCCAGGACCACGGGCCTCGAGCGCGTAAGTGCGGTGGCTCAGTACCTGGCTATCCACCAGAGTCACGTGTCCACCATCGCTGGCGCTGACCCCGACCGTGAAGCTGCCGACCGGGGAACCGGCCTGGATATCAACCCCTTCGGCATTCAGGTTATTGCCCTTGGCCGAGATGTTGATCGCCGCCCCCGGGCCGTCATAGATCACGGAGTCGCCCGGATGCAGGCTCATCGAATCACCGCCAGCCGGATTGGAGAGATCAATCTGGCCGTACTCAGCAGCTCGCGTCTGGATCGACACAGCCACGAGGGACATCGTAAAAAGGCCCGACAGCGTCGAGCGGACCAATCGTTGCATGAGACTACCTACCACATTTGCGTCGCAGGCTCCTCAAGACAATGTCCACAATTGACAGCAAATGGCCGTAGAAGGCAGGAGGAACCGCGATGATGATCGACATTGATCACCACCATCATCCAAGCGATCCCGAACCTTTGTAATCAGATTGATCTCAAAAGACTGCACCGGCCCTCGGCAGCGCCGGCAATAGAGAGCAGGAAGGGCTGCGCGCATTGTTCCGCACGCAGGCGCGTGCATGCTCCCAAGCGGATTCAGGCCCGTGGCGCGCGCGCCAGCCCAAGGAAGCGCGCCAGCTCCTCGCGCTTGGCCAGGGCGTCACTGCGTCCCAGCTCGATCAGCTCGTTGCAGTAGGCCGCTTCAAACAGCAGATAGCTCAAGACCCCTGCGCCGCTGGTGCGGGTCGCCCCGGGCCCACGCAGGAATACACGCAACGCTGCCGGCAGCTCATGCCGATGACGAGCGGCAATCTCGTCGATGGGCTGGCTGGGGGCAATCACCAGCACTTCCACTGGAGCAATGCCCAGGGCGCGGTCGGCCGCACTGCCGGGCAGCAACCGGCTGAAGTGATTGAGCCGTTCCAGCAATTCGATATCGCTTTCCAGGCTGTCAATGAAGGTGCTGTTGAGCATGTGCCCGCCAATCTGCGCCAGGGTCGGCTCCTGACCGGTATAGGTCCGCTGCCCGGCACTCTCCGGATCGTTGCCCCGCGGGTTGCCGCTGACGCCCACCACCAGCACACGGCTGGCCCCCAGGTGCAGGGCCGGGCTGATGGGCGCCGACTGGCGCACCGCCCCATCGCCGAAATACTCCTGGTCGAGCTTCACCGGCGCGAACAGCAAGGGGATCGCCGAACTGGCCAGCAAGTGGTCCACCGTCAGATGGGTGGGAATGCCGATCCGTCGATGCCGCAACCAGGGATCGATCACCCCGCCCCCTTGATAGAAGGTCACCGCCTGGCCGGATTCGTAGCCGAACGCGGTTACCGCCACAGCGTGCAATTGGCCCTGGGCAATCGCGTCGTTGATGCCCGACAGGTGCATGTGTTCGTTGAGCAGCTCGCGCAGCGGCGAGTTGTTGATCAGCGCCACCGGCACCTGGGCACCCAGCCCCAGCAGGCTGTGGCCGACAAAGCGGCTGGCCTGGCGAATGACCCCGGGCCAGTCGCTGCGCATTACCTGATCACTGCGAAAGTTGCGCCAGAACGCCGTGAGGCGCTGGATCGCCGCAGAAAAGTCCGCGGCGCCACTGGCCAGGCTGACGGCATTGATGGCCCCCGCTGAAGTGCCGACGATCACCGGGAACGGGTTGCGCGCCCCCGGGCCCAGCAACTCGGCAATCGCCGCCAGCACGCCGACTTGATAAGCGGCCCGGGCACCACCGCCGGAAAGAATCAAACCTGTTACCGGTCCAGCACTCATTGCTTCACTCCATCCATGGCGTACCAGGGCCGCTCATCAAGGCCAGAGGGTCAACCGCGCTTCTTATAGAGCTTGGGCTCGCCTGGCGGCCGGCTCTTGAAGCGACGGTGAGCCCAGAGGTACTGCTCGGGGCAGGCGCGCAAGGCGGTTTCCACCCACTGATTGATCCGCAGGCAATCCTCCTCTTCGGTGGCGCCGGGAAAATCCGTCAGGGGGGCATGGATCACCAGACGGTACCCACTGCCATCGGCCAGGCGTTCCTGGGTGAAAGGCACCACCAGCGCCTTGCCCAGGCGGGCGAACTTGCTGGTAGCGGTGACCGTCGCGGCCTGGATACCGAACAGCGGCACGAAAACGCTCTGCTTGGCGCCATAGTCCTGGTCCGGCGCATACCAGATCGCCCGTCCGGACCGCAGCAGCTTGAGCATGCCGCGCACGTCGTCGCGCTCCACCGCCAGGGAATCGAGGTTGTGGCGCTCGCGCCCGCGGCGCTGGATGAAGTCGAACAGTGGGTTCTTGTGTTCGCGGTACATGCCATCGATGGTGTGTTGCTGGCCCAGCAGCGCCGCGCCGATCTCCAGGGTGGTGAAGTGCAGGGCCATGAGAATCACCCCATGACCGTCGCGCTGGGCTTGCTTGAGGTAGTCCAGCCCTTCGACATGGGCCAGCCGAGCCAGCCGCGGCTTGGACCACCACCAGCTCATGGCCATCTCGAAGAAGGCGATCCCGGTGGAGGCGAAGTTCTCCTTGAGCAGGCGTTTGCGTTCCGCGGCGGACTTTTCCGGGAAACACAGTTCCAGGTTGCGCTTGGCAATCCGCCGGCGCTCACCGGCCACCCGGTACATCAGCGCCCCGAGGGCGCGACCGATGTGCAGCAGTGCGGCATAGGGCAACTGGACGATCAGCCATAACACACCAAGCCCCAGCCACAGCGGCCAGAAACGTGGAGACAAGAATGCAGCTCGAAAACGCGGGCGATCCATTACAGATTCCGGGACAGACAACAAGGTCGCGCATTCTACATCGGTTCGACCTGGCTTGCGGGGCGCGGGCGATCTCGTTATAAGTCTCGGCACTTTTAGTGACAAGCCGCCTTCTGCAGACCATGAGCCAAACCGAATCGCTAGACCAAGATCCTGTGTTCCAGTTAAAGGGCAGCATGCTCGCCATCACCGTGCTGGAACTGGCCCGCAACGACCTCGAAGGCCTCGATCGCCAACTGGCCGCGAAAGTCGCCCAGGCGCCGAACTTCTTCAGCAACGCCCCGCTGGTACTGGCCCTGGACAAGCTGCCTGCTGGCGAAGGCTCGGTGGATCTGCCCGGGCTGATGCGCGTCTGCCGCCAGCACGGCCTGCGGACCCTGGCGATCCGCGCCAGCCGCATCGAAGACATTGCCGCGGCGATTGCCGTCGACCTGCCGGTGCTTCCGCCTTCCGGCGCCCGGGAGCGGCCGCTGGAGCCACCGGAAAGTGAAATCAAGAAGCCGGAAAAACCGCCGGAACCCACCATCAAACCGACTCGCATCATCACCTCGCCCGTACGCGGTGGGCAGCAGATCTATGCCCAGGGTGGCGATCTGGTGGTGGTGTCCTCGGTCAGCCCCGGTGCGGAACTTCTCGCCGATGGCAATATCCATGTATACGGCCCCATGCGCGGTCGCGCCCTGGCCGGAGTCAAGGGTGACACCAAGGCGCGGATTTTCTGTCAGCAATTGAGCGCTGAACTGATCTCCATCGCAGGCCAGTACAAGGTTTCCGAGGACCTGCGACGCGACCCGCTGTGGGGCTCCGGAGTCCAGGTCAGCCTGTCGGGTGACGTGTTGAACATCACACGTCTTTAACGGATACTGCCGCATTTTCCAAGCATCTCTAAAACGTAGCGAAAACGGCTCAAACGAAGTAGGAAATTGGCAATCAGCAGTGTTTATCGACGATAAACCCTGCCGCTGACCGAGCTCCAGCCAAGGCTGTCCGACTGCAGTAGTTTTCAAGAGATGTTTTTCAGGGGCTAAAAGTCCTTTTTCCTTAGGGGTGAAACACCTTGGCCAAGATTCTCGTGGTTACATCCGGCAAGGGTGGTGTGGGTAAAACCACCACCAGCGCCGCTATCGGTACCGGCCTCGCTCTGCGCGGCCACAAAACAGTGATCGTCGACTTCGACGTCGGCCTGCGTAACCTCGACCTGATCATGGGCTGCGAGCGTCGCGTGGTGTATGACTTCGTCAACGTGGTCAACGGCGAAGCCAACCTGCAGCAAGCCCTGATCAAAGACAAGCGCCTGGAAAACCTCTACGTACTGGCCGCCAGCCAGACCCGTGACAAAGACGCGCTGACCCTGGAAGGCGTGGAAAAGGTCCTGATGGAACTCAAGGAAACCTTCGAGTTCGTGGTCTGCGACTCCCCGGCCGGTATCGAGAAAGGCGCGCACCTGGCCATGTACTTCGCCGACGAAGCGATTGTCGTGACCAACCCTGAAGTGTCTTCGGTGCGTGACTCCGACCGTATGCTCGGCCTGCTGGCCAGCAAATCCCGTCGCGCCGAAAAGGGCGAGGACGCGATCAAGGAACACCTGCTGTTGACCCGCTACAACCCGGAGCGTGTCAGCAATGGCGAAATGCTCGGTGTTGAAGACGTCAAAGAAATTCTGGCAGTGACCCTGCTCGGCGTCATTCCGGAATCCCAGGCAGTGCTCAAGGCTTCCAACCAGGGCGTGCCGGTGATTCTCGACGACCAGAGTGATGCTGGCCAGGCCTACAGCGATGCGGTTGACCGCCTGCTGGGCAAAACCGTGGAGCACCGGTTCCTTGATGTCGAGAAGAAGGGATTCTTCGAGCGCCTGTTTGGAGGTAGATAATGAATCTTTTTGACTTCTTTCGTGCCAGCAAAAAGGTCAGCACCGCGTCGGTAGCGAAAGAGCGTCTACAGATCATCGTGGCGCATGAACGCGGCCAGCGCAGCACCCCTGATTACTTGCCCGCCTTGCAGAAGGAACTGGTGGAAGTGATCCGCAAGTACGTCAATATCGGGTCCGACGACGTGCACGTCGCTCTGGAAAACCAGGGCAGCTGCTCGATCCTGGAACTCAATATCACCCTGCCTGATCGCTGATTGATCCGACGGGAGCCACGGCGGCTCGCGGGCCTCATGCATTGCATCGAGGTCGGCGAGCCGCCGTTGGCGTTTGTTACGAGGCTGTTTCAATGCCGTTGTCGAATATCCACATCCTGCATCAGGACGCCGCCGTCCTGGTGGTGAACAAACCCACCCTGCTGCTCTCCGTCCCCGGCCGCGCCGACGACAACAAGGATTGCCTGATTACCCGCCTGCAGGAAAACGGCTACCCGGAAGCCCGCATCGTCCACCGCCTGGACTGGGAAACCTCGGGGATCATTCTGCTGGCTCGGGACGCAGACACTCATCGCGAACTGTCCCGACAGTTTCATGACCGCGAAACGGAAAAAGCCTACACCGCACTCTGCTGGGGCCAGCCGGAACTGGACAGCGGCAGCATTGACCTGCCCCTGCGCTACGACCCGCCCACCAAGCCCCGGCACGTGGTGGACCACGAATTCGGCAAGCATGCCCTGACCTTCTGGCGCATCGTGGAACGCTGCGGCGATTGGTGCCGGGTCGAATTGACCCCCATCACCGGCCGCTCCCATCAGTTGCGGGTACACATGCTGTCCATCGGCCACCCGCTGCTGGGCGATGGCCTTTATGCCCATCCACAAGCACTGGCGGCCTGGCCCCGCCTGTGCCTGCACGCCAGCATGCTCAGCTTCACCCACCCCCAGACCGGCGAGCGCCTGCGCTTCGACTGCCCCGCGCCGTTCTGAGCGCACGCCGCCCAAGCCGGCTTGCGGGCAAAGGCCGCCCCAGCGGCCCTTGTTCGCCGGCAAGCCGGCTCCTACAAGGCACTCCTATACGTTAAACTCGCGCCACTGCTGTCTGGAGCTACTTATGCGCGAAGAGTTGAACCAAGGCCTGATCGACTTTCTCAAGGCCTCCCCTACCCCTTTCCATGCCACTGCCAGCCTCGTTCAACGCCTGGAAGCGGCGGGTTACCAGCGCCTCGACGAGCGCGAGCCATGGACCACCGAAGCCAACGGCCGCTACTACGTCACCCGTAACGACTCCTCCATCGTCGCCTTCAAACTGGGCCGGCATTCGCCACTGCAAGGCGGCATCCGCCTGGTAGGCGCTCACACCGACAGCCCCTGCCTGCGGGTCAAGCCCCAGCCGGAACTGCAACGCCAGGGCTTCTGGCAACTGGGCGTCGAAGTCTATGGCGGCGCATTGCTGGCTCCGTGGTTCGACCGCGACCTGTCCCTGGCCGGCCGCGTGACCTTCCGCCGCGACGGCAAGGTGGAAAGCCAGCTGATCGACTTCAAGGCACCGATCGCGATCATTCCCAACCTGGCCATTCACCTCAACCGTGAAGCCAACCAGGGCTGGGCAATCAACGCGCAGAACGAACTACCACCGATCCTGGCCCAGTTCGCCGGTGACGAGCGGGTGGATTTCCGCGCGGTGCTGACCGACCAACTGGCCCGCGAGCATGGTCTGAACGCCGACGTGGTGCTGGACTACGAACTGAGCTTCTACGACACCCAGAGCGCTGCGGTGATAGGCCTGCACGGTGACTTCATCGCCGGCGCACGCCTGGACAACCTGCTGTCCTGCTACGCCGGGCTGCAGGCCCTGCTCACCGCCGACAGCGATGAAACCTGCGTGCTGGTGTGCAACGACCACGAAGAAGTCGGCTCCTGCTCGGCCTGCGGCGCCGACGGCCCGATGCTCGAACAGACCCTGCGCCGCCTGTTGCCCGAAGGTGACGAATTCGTCCGGACCATTCAGAAGTCGCTGTTGATCTCCGCAGACAACGCCCACGGCGTGCACCCCAACTATGCCGACAAGCACGACGCCAACCACGGGCCGAAGCTCAATGCCGGCCCGGTGATCAAGGTCAACAGCAACCAGCGCTACGCCACCAACAGCGAAACCGCCGGCTTCTTCCGCCACCTGTGCATGGCCGAAGAAGTGCCGGTACAGAGCTTCGTGGTGCGCAGCGACATGGGTTGCGGCTCGACCATCGGCCCGATCACCGCCAGCCATCTGGGGGTACGCACTGTGGACATCGGCCTGCCGACCTTCGCCATGCACTCGATCCGTGAGCTCTGTGGCAGCCATGACCTGGCTCATCTGGTGAAAGTGCTGAGCGCCTTCTACGCTAGCCACGAACTGCCATGAGGCAGAGGGCGGGCGCGTGGACACACGCCCGCCTGTTTCTGATGCACATCAACCCGGGCCGCGACAAAGCGACCTAGACTTACAGTTACTCCTCCTGACAAGGCTGTCGCCATGATCTCGATGTCTTCGTTCCACTCCATGCTCATCCCCATTCTCACGGGCATGATCCTGCTGGCCATCGGCTTCAACTTCCGGGACAAGAACCTCGGTGTGTTCAGCATGTGGATCGGCATGCTGCTGATTCTCGGCACCGTGGTCTACAAGATCCTGGCCAAGCTCGCGGAATAAATGCAGCACTCACCCTCGCATTGAATTTGGCGGCCTCGTACACTCGGTCGATCCATTTTCCCCGAGGTTGACCGCCCAGTGTTCGCTCGTCTTTTTGCCCTGCCCTGCTATGTGCTCGTCTGCCTGCTGACCCTGCTGCCCCTGGGGAGCGCCCAGGCGGTGGGCTTGCCTGGCTTGCTGGGCAACCAGACCAAGGCGCAGCCCCAGGCTGAGGAACCCCTGGGGCAATCCCTGGACGAGGTGATCAAGTCCCTGGAGAACGACCAGCAACGGACCAAGCTGCTGGCGGACCTGAAAAAACTGCGAGATGCCACGAAAAAAGCCCAGCCCACGCCAGAAGAAGGCGTACTGGGCCTGATCGGCGGCACCCTGTCGAACCTGGAAAAGCAATTCTCCGGGGCCGACAGCCCGGTTACCCGCTGGTCCGACGAGTTCGACCTGGCCAAGGAAGAACTCTCGGCACTGATGCTGCCAGCCAGCCAGTGGCTGCCGATCATCTTTGCCTTTGCCCTGATCCTCATGGTCTGGAGCCTGCTGGCAGCAGCGCTGATCTGGCTCAGCCACCGGGTGCGCCTGCGCTTCGGCCTGACCGAAGACCTGCCCCAGCACCCCAAGACCTGGGACCTGCTGCGCTTTGCCCTGCGCAAGCTCGGCCCCTGGCTGATCGCCCTGTTGATCACGGTCTACATGACCTACTCCCTGCCCTCTTCCCTGGGCAAGGACCTGGCCATGGTCCTGGCCTACGCCCTGGTGGTCGGCACCTGTTTCTCGGCGATCTGCGTGGTGGCGTTCTCCGTACTCGATGGCCCGCACCGCCATCGCGCCCTGTACATCCTGCGGCGCCAGGCCTTCCGCCCGCTGTGGTGGATCGGCAGCTTCGCCGCCTTTGGCGAGGCCCTGAGCGACCCACGCATGGTGGCCAGCCTGGGCCAGCACCTGGCCCATACCGCGGCGACCTTCGCCAATGTCATGGCGGCGCTGTCCACCGGCGTGTTCATCCTGCGTTTCCGCCGCCCCATCGCCCACCTGATCCGCAATCAGCCACTGTCACGGCGCCTGACCCGCCGGGCCCTGAGCGACACCATCGAGATCATCGGCACCTTCTGGTACCTGCCGGCCCTGGTGCTGGTAGGTATCTCGCTGTTCGCCACCTTCGTTTCCGCCGGCGACACCAGCACCGCCCTGCGCCAGTCGTTGCTGTGCACGGTACTGCTGGTGCTGTGCATGGTGATCAACGGCCTGGTACGCCGCCATGCCCTCAAGCCCCAGCGCGGGCACAAACGCCATGCGCTGTACTCCGAGCGGCTGAAAAGCTTCTTCTACACCCTGGCTCACCTGGCGGTCTGGCTGGCATTCATCGAGCTCGGCCTGCGGGTCTGGGGCATGTCGCTGATCCGCTTCACCGAAGGCGATGGCCATGAAGTCAGCGTCAAGCTGTTCAGCCTCGGCGGCACCCTGATCTTTGCCTGGCTGATCTGGATTCTCAGCGACACCGCGGTGCATCACGCCCTGACCCGCTCGCGCAAGGGCCTGGCCAACGCGCGCGCGCAAACCATGATGCCGCTGATCCGCAACGTGCTGTTCGTGGCGATCTTCATCATTGCCACCATCGTCGCCCTGGCCAACATGGGCATGAACGTCACGCCGCTGCTGGCCGGTGCCGGTGTCATCGGCCTGGCCATCGGTTTCGGCGCCCAGTCCCTGGTGGCGGACTTGATCACCGGCCTGTTCATCATCATCGAGGACTCCCTGGCCATCGACGACTACGTCGATGTCGGCGGCCACCTGGGCACCGTCGAGGGCCTGACTATCCGTACCGTGCGCCTGCGGGACATCGACGGCATCGTGCACACCATCCCGTTCAGCGAAATCAAGAGCATCAAGAACTACTCCCGGGAGTTCGGCTACGCGATCTTCCGCGTGGCGATCCCGTACAACATGGAAATCGACGACGCAATCAAGCTGATGCGCGATGTCGGCCAGAAGATGCGCACCGACCCCCTGCAGCGCCGCAATATCTGGTCGCCGCTGGAAATCCAGGGGGTGGAGAGTTTCGAGTCCGGCAGCGCCATCCTCCGGGCCCGTTTCAAGACCGCACCGATCAAGCAGTGGGAAGTGTCCCGGGCGTTCAACCTGTCCCTCAAGCGTCACCTCGACGAAGCCGGGCTGGACCTGGCTACGCCGCGCATGAGCATTCAGGTGATCACCGCAAGCGGCGGCGCGGAAAAGGAGTGATCCTGTAGAAGCCGGCTTGCCGGCGAACGACACTGGCGCCTAAAGAACGTCAACACCGACATGAATCGCGTCATGGCGCCAGAACTCCAGGTCGCAATCGATCAGCCGCTCGTGCTGGTCATAGTTCACCCGGGCAATCCGCAGCCCCGGGCTGCCCACCGAAACCTTCAAGGCCGCCGCCGCTTCCGGCTGCAGTGAGGTGGGCACGATTTCAAAGCGCACCCGTCCGTAGTGCAGGTCGTAATGCCGGGCATAGAGTTCGGTGATCGACTGGTTCAGGTCCAGATCGAGAATCTTCGGAAAATACTTGGGGTTCAGGTAGTGCTCGACATACAGCACCAGCCGCTCATCGATACGTCGTGCGCGGCAGATCTGGATCACGCTGGACAGTGCTGGCAATTGCAGCCAGGCGCAGACCGCCGCCGATGCCGGTTGCAGGCGCGCGGAAATCACCTCGGTGGAGGGCACCCGCCCCTGGGCGCTGACCATGGCGTGGAAGTGGCTGCGCTGCATCAGGTTGTAGGCCAGGCGCGGCGGCGAGACAAACCAGCCACGCCGCTCTTCACGGTAGATCTGGCCCTGGGCCTCCAGTTGCAGCAGGGCCTCACGCACAGTGATGCGGGTGGTGGCAAATAGCTCGCTGAGCTTGCGTTCGGCCGGCAGCTTGCTACCGGGCGCCAACAGCCCGTGGGCGATCTGCTCCTGCAGGACCTGGCCGATGGCTGTCACCGCTTTGGTTGCATCAATACGCATCAACGTTACCTATCTGGACTAGACCAGCACTGTTTCAGGGCAGCGCAATGGCCGGGGCAGTGCTCTGCATCCGCGCCCAAAGCCTAGGCAATGCATATGACTGACAGATGACAAAGGCGCTCAGCGGGCCTGTCACCAACTTGCAAATTACCCGCCAGATCCTTGTTCTGCGGGCGTTTGGCCATGGTCTACGCTTATTTCGCAGCCTCGGACCTGCGCCTCAATCCATGCGTCGATCGTTGGCACCGACATCAAAGTGTCATCCAACCCGCCTAAATTGGCTCAGGTATTGCTGACCTAGACCAACCCACTGCAAGACTGTCGATAAAACGCAGCGTTGAACACGCCCAAAGGAGCTTCGGATGAAACAGCTTTTCCTGGCATCACTGTTAGGCTCGACCATTGCCCTGTGCACCGCCGCCATGGCTGCTGATAACGATTTGAAAACCCTGGAAGCCGCTGCGAAAGCAGAAGGCGCGGTCAACAGCGTCGGCATGCCCGATGACTGGGCCAACTGGAAAGGCACCTGGGAAGACCTGGCCAAGACCTATGGCCTCAAGCACATCGACACCGACATGAGCTCGGCCCAGGAGATCGCCAAGTTCGCCGCCGAGAAAGACAATGCCAGCGCCGATATCGGCGACGTTGGCGCAGCCTTCGGCCCGATCGCGGTCAAGCAGGGCGTGGCCCAGCCTTACAAGCCGAGCACCTGGGCCCAGGTCCCGGACTGGGCCAAGGACAAGGACGGCAACTGGGCACTGGCCTACACCGGCACCATCGCCTTCATCATCAACAAGAAGCTGCTGCACGGCTCCGAAGCGCCTAAGAGCTGGGCCGACCTGGAAAAGGGCAAGTACAAGGTTTCCATCGGTGACGTGAGCACCGCCGCCCAGGCCGCCAACGGCGTACTGGCCGCCGCCATTGCCAAGGGTGGTGACGAGAAGAACATCCAGCCGGCGCTGCTGATGTTCGCCGAGATCGCCAAGCAGGGGCGCCTGTCCCTGGCCAACCCGACCATCGCCACCATGGAAAAGGGTGAAGTGGAAGTGGGCGTGGTCTGGGACTTCAACGGCCTAAGCTACCGCAACAAGATGGTCAACAAGGACGACTACATCGTGCTGATCCCGTCGGACGGCTCGGTGATCTCCGGCTACACCACCATCATCAACAAGTACGCCAAGCATCCCAACGCCGCCAAGCTGACCCGCGAGTACATCTTCAGCGACGCCGGCCAGACCAACCTGGCCCGCGGCAATGCGCGGCCGATCCGTGCCGAGCACCTGACCCTGCCAGCGGACGTACAGGCCAACCTGCTGCCCAACGAGCAGTACAAGCACGTAACACCGATCAAGGACGCCGATGCCTGGGAGAAAACCTCCAAGGGCCTGCCGCAGAAGTGGCAGGAAGAAGTGATCATCAACATGCAGTAAGGCTGCATCCCTGTAGGAGCCGGCTTGCCGGCGAATGGCTCAAAGGCGCTGCACAGACAAGCGCACACAGGCCACTCGCCGACAAGCTGGCGCCTGCACACCCGATCCCGGAGCCCTCCACCTCATGAAGCACAACGTCATCCTTGTGGTGCTCGACGGCCTCAACCACGAAGTTGCCCGACACGCCATGGGGCACCTGCAAGCCTACGTCGGTGCTGGCCGCGCCGCCCTGTACAAACTGCAATGCGAACTACCTGCCCTCTCCCGCCCGCTGTACGAATGCATACTCACCGGCGTGCGGCCGATCGACAGCGGTATCGTGCACAACCAGGTCTCGCGCCTGTCCAACCAGCGCAGCCTGTTCCACTACGCCCGCGAGGCCGGCCTGAGCACTGCCGCCGCGGCCTATCACTGGGTCAGCGAGCTGTACAACCGTTCGCCCTTCAACGCCCCGCAAGACCGGCACACCGCAAACCCTGAACTGCCGATCCAGTACGGCCACTTCTACTGGAGCGATCATTACCCCGATTCCCATCTGTTCGCCGACGCCGAGGACCTGCGCCTGCGCCATCAGCCCAACCTGCTGCTGGTGCATCCGATGAACATCGACGACGCCGGACACAAGCACGGCCTGGACAGTTCGCAGTACCGCAACAGCGCGCGCTCGGCGGACATCATTCTCGCCGACTACCTGCAAGGCTGGCTCGACGCCGGCTACCAGGTGCTGGTGACGGCCGACCACGGCATGAACAACGACCGCTCGCACAATGGCCTGCTGGCCGAGGAGCGAGAGGTCCCGCTGTTCGTTCTCGGCGACGCTTTCAGCCTCGACCCCGCTGCCGCGCCGAAACAGACCGAACTGTGCGGCACCGTCTGCCAATTGCTGGGCGCGCCCCATGACAAACCTTTCTGCCGGGAGCTGTTGAAGTGAATTCAGTCACCCGTGGCAAATGGCTGGCGGCCCTGTGCCTGGTGCCCTTCGCCCTGTTCTTCATCGTGTTCCAGATTGCCCCCCTGGTGTGGGTGCTGATCAACAGCCTGCAATCGGAAGAGTTCGGCTGGGGCCTGGCCAACTTCACCAGGATCTTCAGCTCGAAGTTCTACCTGCAGGCCATCCAGTACAGCCTGGAGATCAGTTTCTGGTCCAGCGTGTTCGGCATCATCATCGCGGTGCTGGGCAGCTACTCGCTGCGCCGGGTGGATTCGCGCCTGCGCAACTTCGTCAATGCCTTCGCCAACATGACCAGCAACTTCGCCGGGGTGCCCCTGGCTTTCGCCTTCATCATCCTGCTGGGCTTCAACGGCACCATCACCATCATGCTCAAGCAGTCGGGGATCATTCAGGACTTCAACCTGTACTCCAAGACCGGGTTGATCATTCTCTACACCTACTTCCAGATCCCCCTTGGCGTGCTGCTGCTCTACCCGGCCTTCGACGCCCTGCGCGAGGACTGGCGTGAATCCGCCGCCTTGCTGGGGGCCAACGGCTGGCAGTTCTGGCGGCATATAGGCCTGCCGGTGCTGACCCCGGCGCTGCTGGGCACCTTCGTCATCCTGCTGGCCAACGCCCTGGGCGCCTACGCCACGGTCTACGCGCTGACCACCGGCAACTTCAACGTCCTGCCGATCCGCATCGCCGCCATGGTCTCCGGGGACATTTCCCTGGATCCGAACATGGCCAGCGCCCTGGCCGTGGTGCTGGTGGCGCTGATGACCCTGGTGACCATCGTCCATCAACTGCTGTTGAAGAGGAGCTACCATGTCTCGCGCTGAACCCGGCTCCGCCGCGCTCTACCACCGAGTGATGGTCTACCTGCTGTTTGCCATCCTTCTGCTGCCGCTGCTGGGGACCTTCGTCTACTCGATTGCCAGCAGCTGGTCGGCGACCATCCTGCCCAGCGGCTTCACCTTCAAGTGGTACCTGCAGCTGTGGAGCGACCCACGTTTTCTCAATGCCTTCGGCCAGTCATTGCTGGTCTGCGTGGGTGCGCTGGTGCTTTCAGTGGTGCTGATCCTGCCGCTGCTGTTCGTGGTGCACTACCACTTCCCCAAGCTCGATGCGCTGATGAACATCCTGATCCTGCTGCCCTTCGCGGTGCCGCCGGTGGTGTCCTCGGTGGGCCTGCTGCAACTCTATGGTTCGGGGCCCTTCGCCATGGTCGGCACGCCCTGGATCCTCATCGGCTGCTACTTCACCGTGGCATTGCCGTTCATGTACCGGGCCATCACCAACAACTTGCAGGCGATCAACCTGCGGGACCTGATGGACGCGGCCCAACTGCTGGGCGCCAGTACCTGGCAGGCGGCCTTCCTGGTGGTCCTGCCGAACCTGCGCAAGGGCCTGATGGTGGCGCTGCTGCTGTCCTTCTCGTTCCTGTTCGGCGAGTTCGTGTTCGCCAACATCCTGGTGGGCACCCGCTATGAAACCCTGCAGGTCTACCTGAACAACATGCGTAACAGCAGCGGCCACTTCACCAGCGCCCTGGTGATTTCCTACTTCTTCTTCGTGCTGCTTCTGACCTGGGCCGCCAACATCTTGAACAAGGACAAAAGCCAATGAGCTTCGTCAGCGTCCAACACCTGCAAAAGAACTATGCGGGCACCACAGTGTTCAGCGACATCAATTGCGAAATCCGCAAGGGCGAGTTCGTCACCCTGCTCGGCCCTTCCGGCTGCGGCAAGTCGACCCTGCTGCGTTGCATCGCCGGCCTGACCCCGGTGGACGGCGGCAAGATCCTCCTCGACGGCCAGGACATCGTGCCCCTGAGCCCGCAGAAACGCGGGATCGGCATGGTGTTCCAGAGCTACGCGCTGTTTCCCAACATGACCGTGGAACAGAACGTGGCCTTTGGCCTGCGCATGCAGAAGGTCGGCGCCGAAGACAGCCGCAAGCGGGTCCAGGAAGCCTTGCAACTGGTGGAGCTCAACGACTTCGCCAGCCGCTACCCGCACCAGCTGTCCGGTGGCCAGTGCCAGCGCGTGGCCCTGGCCCGCTCCCTGGTGACCCGCCCGCGCCTGCTGTTGCTGGACGAACCGCTGTCGGCCCTGGATGCACGGATCCGCAAGCACTTGCGCGAACAGATCCGCAACATCCAGCGGGAACTGGGCCTGACGACGATCTTCGTCACCCACGACCAGGAAGAAGCCCTGACCATGTCCGACCGGATCTTCCTGATGAACCAGGGCCGGATCGTCCAGAGCGGCGATGCCGAAACCCTCTACACCGCCCCGGTGGACGCCTTCGCCGCGGGCTTTATCGGCAACTACAACCTGCTGGATGCCGACAGCGCCAGCAAGCTGCTGCAGCGGCCGGTCAGCGGCCGCATCGCCATCCGCCCGGAAGCCATCGAACTGCGCAAGGAAGGCCCACTGGATGCGCTGGTACGCAGCCACAGCCTGCTGGGCAACGTGATCCGCTATCGAGTCGAGGCCCGAGGCGTGGATCTGGTGGTGGATGTACTCAACCGCTCGGCCGATGATCTGCACGCCGACGGCCAGCGTCTGGCATTGAGCATCGATCCGACAGCCCTGTGTGAGGTAGCCTGATGGCATTCACGCAATTGATCCTGAAGAGAGAGCGGCACTGATGGCCTTGGCAATTTTTGATCTGGACGAAACCCTGATTCACGGCGACTGCGCCACCCTCTGGAGCGAACAGATGGGCCGCCTGGGCTGGGTCGACAGCGAGTCGTTCATGCGTCGCAACCATGAGCTGATGGACGCCTACAGCCATGGCAAGCTGGCCATGGAGGAGTTCATGGACTTCAGCCTGGAACCCATGAGCGGACGCACCCCGGAGGAGGTCGCGCACCTGGTCGAACCCTGGGTCGAAGAGGTGATCGAGCCGATCATCTTCAGCGACGCCTGCAAGGCCATTGCCGCCCACCGCCAGGCCGGCGACCGGATCCTGGTGATCTCGGCCTCGGGCACCCACCTAGTGAAACCGATTGCCGCGCGCCTGGGTATCGACGAAGTCCTGGGAATCGAGCTGGAGGTGCAGCATGGGGTCTACAGCGGCCGCACCGTTGGCACCCTGACCTACCGCGAGGGCAAGATCACCCGCCTGCTGCAATGGCTGGATGCCGAGGAAGAAAACCTGGAAGGCGCGACCTTCTACTCCGACTCGCGTAATGACCTGCCGTTGCTGCTGCGCGTGGACCACCCGCAGGTGGTGAACCCGGATCCGGTGCTGCGTGAACATGCGCAGAAGGCCGGCTGGCCGATCCACCACTGGAAGTGACCCGCCCCAGATATCCCCGGAGCTGGCTTGTGTAGGAGCTGGCTTGCCAGCGAACAGACCGCCAGGCCTGACGCTCCCTTCGCCGGCAAGCCGGCTCCTGCAGGGCTCAGGTCAGGCTGGGGTCGATCACCAGCACCAGCTTGCCCGAGACCTGATTGGTCGCCAGCTCCGCAAAAGCGGCTTCTGCATCCTGGATCGCAAAGGTCCTGGCCAATTGCGGGCTCAGACGCCCTTCGCTGAACAACGGCCAGACATTCTGTCCAAGGTCGCTCAACAGGTCGGCCTTGAACTGGTCATTGCGGCTGCGCAGGGTCGACCCCAGAAACTGGATCCGCTTGGCCAGCACCTGGGCCAGGTCCAGCTGCGCTTCGCGCCCGCCCATCAAGCCGATCAGCACCCAACGTCCATCCAGGGCCAGCAGCTTGAGGTTGTTGGCCACATAATTGGCGCCCACCGGGTCGAGAATCACATCAAAAGGCCCAAAGTCCCGCAGCGCCTCAATGCCATCGGTACGCACCACACCGCCCTGGGCACCGAGGCTCTCGCAGTAGGCCAGGCGATCGGCTGAACCAACGCTCACCCAGCACGGGTTGCCGAACGCCTTGCACAGCTGGATAGCCGCCGAGCCGACGCCACTGGCGCCAGCGTGCAGCAGGACCTTCTCGCCCGGCTTGAGCGCTGCCAGCTGGAACAGATTCAGCCAGGCTGTGCTGTAGACCTCGGGCAGCGCCGCGGCCTCGGCCAGGGACAACCCTTCGGGTACTGGCAGTACATGGCGGGCATCTACCACCACTTCTTCAGCCATGCCTCCGCCCGCCAGCAGGGCACAGACCCGATCACCCACTTGCCAGGACGAACCCGGGCCCACTTCACTGACTACCCCGGAGCATTCCAGGCCAAGGGCCTTGCTGGCTCCGGGAGGTGGGGGATAGAGCCCCGCACGCTGCAACAGGTCGGCCCGATTGAGGCCAGCAGCCGCCACCCGAATGCGAACTTGCCCCACATCACAGGCCGGACTTGGCTCTTCCACCCACTCCACATGACCTTCAACGCCTTGCAATGCTTTCACAGTGCCTCCATAGTGAGTCTGGACTGAGCCCGGAGCGGTAGCACCGGGCTTTTTGCATTATGCGACCGGTCCTTATGGAACCGGCGACTTCAAAGACGGCCTAATATGCGTTATCAATTGCCCCCGCGTCGAATCAGCATGAAGCATTTGTTCCCCAGCACCGCCCTCGCTCTTTTCATTGGTTTCGGCCTGCTGCCGATGTCGACCAATACGTTCGCAGCCAATAGCTGGGACAATCTTCAGCCCGATCGCGATGAGGTAATTGCCAGCCTCAATGTCGTTGAACTGCTCAAACGTCATCACTACAGCAAACCGCCGCTGGATGATGCGCGCTCGGTGATCATCTACGACAGCTACCTGAAGCTGCTGGATCCGTCGCGCAGCTACTTCATGGCCAGCGACATCGCGGAGTTCGACAAATGGAAAACCCAGTTTGACGACTTCCTCAAGAGCGGCGACCTGAACGCCGGTTTCACCATCTACAAGCGCTATCTGGACCGGGTCAAATCCCGCCTGGACTTCGCTCTGGCCGAGCTTAACAAGGGCGTCGACAAGATCGACTTCACCACCAAGGAAACCTTGCTGATCGATCGCAAGGATGCTCCTTGGCTCAAGACCACCGCCGAACTCGACGACCTGTGGCGCAAGCGCGTCAAGGACGAAGTGCTGCGGATGAAGATCGCCGGCAAGGATCCCAAGCAGATCCAGGAAACCCTGACCAAGCGCTACAAGAACCAGCTGGCGCGCCTGGACCAGACCCGTGCCGAAGATATCTTCCAGGCCTACATCAACACCTTCGCCATGTCCTACGACCCGCACACCAACTATCTGTCGCCGGATAACGCGGAAAACTTCGACATCAACATGAGCCTGTCGCTGGAAGGCATCGGCGCCGTGTTGCAGAGCGACAATGATCAGGTCAAGGTCGTGCGCCTGGTGCCGGCAGGTCCTGCCGACAAGACCAAGCAGGTAGCCCCTGCGGACAAGATCATCGGTGTGGCCCAGGGTGACAAGGAAATGGTCGACGTGGTGGGCTGGCGCCTGGACGAAGTGGTCAAGCTGATCCGTGGTCCGAAAGGCACCCTGGTACGCCTGGAGGTGATCCCGGCCAGCAATGCGCCAAACGACCAGACCAGCAAGATCGTGCCGATCACCCGCGAAGCGGTGAAGCTCGAAGACCAGGCGGTGAAGAAGTCGGTCCTCAACCTCAAGCAGGACGGCAAGGACTACAAGCTCGGGGTGATCGAGATCCCGGCCTTCTACCTGGACTTCAAGGCCTTCCGCGCTGGTGATCCGGATTACAAGAGCACTACCCGCGACGTGAAGAAACTGCTGACCGAGTTGCAGAAAGACAAGGTCGACGGTGTGGTCATCGACCTGCGCAACAACGGCGGCGGCTCCCTCCAGGAAGCCACCGAGCTGACCAGCCTGTTCATCGACAAGGGTCCTACCGTGCTGGTGCGCAACGCCGACGGCCGGGTGGATGTACTGGAAGATGAAAACCCCGGTGCCTTCTACAAAGGCCCGATGGCACTGCTGGTCAACCGTCTCTCGGCTTCGGCTTCGGAGATCTTCGCCGGCGCCATGCAGGACTACCACCGCGCCTTGATCATCGGCGGCCAGACCTTCGGCAAAGGCACCGTGCAGACCATCCAGCCGCTGAACCACGGCGAGCTGAAGCTGACCCTGGCCAAGTTCTACCGGGTTTCCGGGCAGAGCACCCAGCACCAGGGCGTGCTGCCGGATATCGGCTATCCGTCGATCATCGACACCAAGGAAATCGGCGAAAGCGCCCTGCCTGAAGCCATGCCATGGGACACCATCCGCCCGGCCATCAAGCCTGCGGTAGACCCGTTCAAACCGTTCCTGGCTCAGCTCAAGGCCGAACACGAAAGCCGCTCGGCGAAAGATCCGGAGTTCGTGTTCATCCGCGACAAGCTGGCCCTGGCACAGAAGCTGATGGCGGAAAAAACCGTCAGCCTCAATGAAGCCGATCGTCGGGCGCAACATGCCGATATCGAAGCCAAGCAACTGGCCCTGGAAAACGCCCGTCGCAAAGCCAAGGGCGAGGAGCCGCTCAAAGAGCTGAAGAAAGAAGACGAAGATGCACTGGCTGCTGCCGAGCCGGACAAGACCAAGCCGGAAGACGACGCCTACCTGAGTGAAACCGGGCGCATCCTGCTGGACTATCTGAAGCTCAACACCTCGGTGGCCAAGCACTGAGGATGATGGCAATTTAATTCGATCGCTCCTCGGATCGTCATTAAACAGTCATCATTCTGTCGTGAAATAAAGGACCGGGCGCCGCTCTCTAGCCAGAGCCGCGCCCGGTCCTTTTTTTATCGACAGAGATCGCCATGACCACGACCGAACAGCTCAGTGCATTGAGTTCAATCCTGGCTCAAAGCGGTTTGCACAGCCTGTTCCAACCGATCATTTCCCTGTCCGAGCGGCGCATCCTGGGTTATGAGGCCCTGAGTCGCGGCCCCTCAAACAGCCCTCTGCACTCCCCTGTCGCGCTGTTCGCCGTCGCGCGCCAGGCCGGGCGCCTGAGCGAGCTGGAGATTGCCTGTCGGCAAAGCGCCTGCAAACGCTTCAGCGAACAGCAACTGCCCGGCAAGCTGTTCCTCAATGTCTCACCGGAATCCCTGCTGGAGGCCGCCCACCAACCAGGGCGTACCTTGCAGCTGCTTGAGGACTTCGGCATCCCCCCCAGCCAGGTGGTGATCGAGCTTACCGAACAGACCCCGATCGACGATTTCCAGTTGCTGCAGAACGCCCTGCACCATTACCGCGACATGGGTTTCTCCATCGCCCTGGACGACCTGGGCGCCGGTTATTCGAGCCTGCGCCTGTGGTCGGAGCTGCGCCCGGACTACGTGAAAATCGACCGGCACTTTATCGACGGCATTCACCAGGATGCCCTCAAGCGCGAGTTCGTCGGCTCGATTCTGCAAATCGCAAAAGCCTCCCGCGCCCAGGTGATCGCCGAAGGGATCGAACTGACCGAAGAACTGGCAGTGCTGACCGAGATGGGCGTCGACCTGGTCCAGGGCTACCTGTTGTGTCGCCCCCAGGAACAGCCGCCGAGGGACGCTCGGGCAATGATGCCCAAGCATGATCACACCAGCGTGGCCCTCAACGATGATGGCAGCGACCTCAGTGCGCTGCTCAACGAGCAACCGGCCGTTGCCCGCAATACGCCCACCGCCAACGTCCTGGAAGCCTTTCGCCGGCAAGCCAACCTCAACTCCCTGGCGGTGCTGGACGAACAGGGGCAGCCTTGCGGCATCGTCCATCGGCACTCGCTCTCCGACGCCCTGCTCAAGCCCTTTGCCACCGACCTGTTCGCCCGCAAGCCCATCAGCCGCCTGATGAACGATGACTTTCTCGCGGTCGAACTCAGCCAGTCCCTGCAGCAGGTCAGCCGCCTGATCACCAGCCGCGCCCGCCAACGCATCGAGGAAGATTTCATCATCACCTTGAATGGCCATTATCTGGGGCTGGGGCGGGTCATCGATGTGCTCAAGCTGATTACGGAGCTGAAGATCCAGCAAGCCCGCTACGCCAACCCGCTGACTCTGCTGCCCGGCAATGTGCCGATCCAGCAGTGCCTGAGCCGCCTGCTGCAGCAAGCTCGGGAATCGGTGATCTGCTACGTCGACATCGACAGTTTCAAACCCTTCAACGATATCTATGGCTATGGCCGCGGCGATGAGGTGCTGCTGTGCCTGGCCCAATGCCTGAACGACCGGGTAGACCCGAGCCGCGACTTCGTCGGACATATCGGTGGGGATGACTTTCTGCTGGTGCTGGGGCCGGAAGACTGGCGCCGACGGCTCAACCAGTTGCTGGATGACTTCCACAGCCAGTGCCGGCGCTTCTACCGCAGCGAACACCTGGAGGCTGGCTGCTTTGTCGCCCCCAATCGGCAAGGTATCCGTCAGGAATTTCCCTTGCTGTCACTGTCCATCGGCGTAGTGCACCTGTATCCACAGGCCTGTGGCCAACTGGACTCCAGCCAACTGGCGGAGCTGGCCTCCCAGGCCAAGCATCACGCCAAGAATATCCAGGGCTACAGCATCCATGTGATCGACAGCCTGGAAGCGGCAGCCAGCCTGGGTGCGCAAAACCTCAGTGAGCCGCTGCGGGATCAGTCGGCTGATCGAGCTGCGTCAGTTTGAGCGCCGCAAGAGGATGCCCGGCCTGGGCCGAAAGCGTCCACCAGCGCGCCGCTTCGACAGCGTCGGGAGCCTTGCTGGGCGAGCCGGCCAGGCTGATCACGCCCAACTGATAGGCTGCCTTGCCATCCCCTGCCAGTGCAGCCAGCCGCAGCAGGCGTTGACCTTCTTGACGGGCGCCAAGCCCCTGCCCACGAAAAGTCAGGATGTGCCCATAAAAGCTCAGCGCACCGACATTGCCCAGATTGGCCATGCGCGCGAACTGACCTTCCATCCAACGCCAGACACGGGGTTGGCGGACAAACCACGGCCAATGAAACAAACGGCGCGCCAGCCAATAGCCGAGTCGCGCCTTGAGTGCCAGGAACATTCAAGCCTCCGCTGATTCGGGATACTCGTACTCGAAGACCCGCACCACTTCCGAGGCATGCCAGGAAGCCGCGGCAACACCGTCGGAAGGGCCGGAAAAACGCCCCAGACGCTCCACGCACTCGAAGAAGCCGGTACGCGGCAAGCGGCTGGCCCCCTGGCTGATCACCAGGGAACTGCGCAAAGGCTGTTCGGCCCGTGCATCCAGCGCTGCCAGATGCTCCAGCGCGGCTGTCAGGGTCTGCATGGCCGGGCTGGGCAGTTGCAAGCGCTCCAACAAGGCTCGATAGGTTAAAAGATGCCGCTGACGACGGGCCTGATCCAGCTCACCCAACAGCCCATCCCAGTGCTGACGACTGATCCTTACACTCACGATTGCTCCCTCCACCCCGGCACCGTCAACTCCCAGGCCAGGCTGCGGCGAATCGCAGCGTCGGGTTGACGCTCGCCACTTTCAATCAGGGCCAGGTAAGACGGACTGATACCAACTTTGCGGGCCAGCGCCTCGATGGCGATGCCCTTCCCTTCGCGCAGACTGCGTAATTGATCCAGGCCCGGAAGATTCTGGGCTGGTGGCGCTGCCTGAGAAGTTGCGGCAGCGTGCGGTGGTTGTTCGGTAAGACCTGCGGCTGACAATAAAGCTTGATACTGAGCCCACGGCAGAACCGCATATTCGGGCTCGCCATCGCGTTCAATAATCTGAATATCCATTACTACCCCGTAGGACAACGACACTTAGCGAGTCGGACTTTTCCCTTGAAGTGTAATCCTAACAGCGGCAATGGTCGCGGGGAGCATGATTGTTGTGGGAGGCGGTGAATACCCTTAGTTTTTCTGCGGTCCTTCCAGCAGCAATTGCTCCGCAGTGTCCGGCAAGCGCTCGACAACCGCGAGTTTTTCCGGCATTTGCCGATTACGCCAGGTTCGGAAGGCGTTGAGTTCGTCATCCAGGGTTTTCATCAACCAAGCCAGAACGGCGATATCGTCAAGCATGCCGAACACCGGAATAAAGTCGGGAATGGCATCCACCGGGCTGAGGAAATACATCAAGCCTGCCACCACCGACAGCAGCGCCTTGGGGCTGATGGCCCGGTACTCGCCACGCCAGTAGGCCAGGCACAGTGCCTGCAACAAGCGCAGGTCCTGTTTGACCTTGCCCAGGCGTCCGCCCTGGCTGGCGCCTTTGCTCGCCACGGCGAACAGCAGCGTGGGCAAACGACCGCGGCTCAGCAAGCGCCCCGCCAACGGCAGGAAACGAGCAAAATTCCAGGGTGCTTTCATCATCACTCCCACTGAAATGTTATCCACACAAATTGTGGATAACCTTGTGAACAGAGCTATTTTTCACGGCTGAAAGCCCCGTTTCATAAGGGCTGAGCTCAGATCGGGCGTTTTTTACTCACATAAAAAAACCCATAATTTCATTGACTTGGCAGCCTCCAGCGACTACCTACCGCTCATACCCTGTTCAGACCACCCACGCTGCCGTCGGTTCGGATAATTTGCCAGCAGCAACCTGCAGAAACGACAACGCCCCGTAAGAACGAGGCGTTGCTTCAGGCGCTGACGCAGGTTACTTGGAGGCGTCCTGCTTGGCTGGATCCTTGATACCCAGCAGCTCCAGTTCGAAGACCAGCACCGAGTTGGCTGGAATCGCCGGGCTCGGGCTCTGGGCGCCGTAGGCCAGGTCGCTCGGGATGTACAGCTTGTACTTCTCGCCCACGTGCATCAGTTGCAGGCCTTCGACCCACCCCGGGATCACGCCGCTGACCGGCAGATCGATCGGGCTGCCACGCTCTACCGAGCTGTCGAACACAGTGCCGTTGGTCAGGGTGCCGGTGTAGTGAACAGTCACGACATCAGTCGGCTTGGGCTGAGGACCGTCAGCCTTTTTCAGTACTTCGTACTGCAGACCGGAAGCGGTGGTGGTCACACCGGTTTTCTTGCCGTTCTCTTCGAGGAATTTCTTGCCGGCAGCCGCCGACTCTTCGCTCATCTTGGCCATGCGCTCTTCGGCACGCTTTTGCAGCGCGGCGAAGGCTTCGACCAACTCTTCATCCTTCAGCTTCTGTTCTTTCTTGCCGACGGCATCTTCGATGCCCTGGGCGACCGCTTTGGAATCCAGGTCATCCATGCCTTCCTGAGCCAGACTCTTGCCCATGTTCAGGCCGATACCGTAGGAAGCTTTTTGCGCCGGGGTTTTCAGCTCTACGCTGGTCTGCGAATCACAACCCGCAAGTACCAGGCTAACCAGGGCCACCGCCGCCGCCAACCGATGCTGTTTCATGCTATTTCCTTGTTCATGCGCCTAAAGGGCAATCGAATAAAGCCGCGAGCTTATCAGGCGACCACGACCAATGGCTACCGGCGTAAGAGTAGTAAATGGCCGATAAGTTCACGTCTTTAAACGCGTTTTCATGCTCTGGGGTACACTCTGCCCAGGCCGCTTACCGAGGCGCTTGAACGGGCGCGAATAACCATAGCTCAAGTAATGGCTACTTGCCGCGTCAGATGAGCTCAGGCATAAGGAAACGAAATTCGACAAGGAAGTACATCTTGCGCCTCATCTATCGTGTGTTGCTGTTGATTGCCGTGCTGATCGGCATTGTCCTGGCTGTAGTCCTGTACTACGTGGCCAATCCGAAACTCCCCGACTATGTACCCGTTGAACAGGTGCACTACCTGGACCAATGGGATGCCAAGGATCGCCAGACCTACTATTTCACTCCCCAGGGCACCCAGGTCAAAGGCCTGCGCTATGAATGGTTCAGCGCTCTGGAACTGCCGTTCTCCGAGCAGCCCTTTGCCGCTCCCGAGTACCTGGCCCGCTTCGGCTTCCTGGTGGAGCCGGGGCAGAAAGCCACAGCGCAGAATCCCGGCAACCTGCCCGTGGGCTTCGCCCGCCATCAGAATCCGGGCAGCGCGGAACAATACCTGGACATCACCTGTGCTGCCTGCCACACCGGCGAGCTGCGTTTCAACCATCAAGCCCTGCGCATTGATGGCGGCTCGGCGCAGCACGTGCTGCCGTCCAGCGTACCGACCCTGCGTGGTGGCAGCTTCGGCCAGGCCCTCGTGGCCAGCCTGACCAGCACCTACTACAACCCCTGGAAATTCGAGCGCTTCGCCCGCAAGGTGCTGGGTGCCGACTACGAAGCCAGGCACGAACAACTGCGCAAGGACTTCAAGGTCTCACTGGATAACTTCCTGCGGGTGGCCTGGAACGATACCCATCGCGGCCTCTATCCAACCGAAGAGGGTCCGGGCCGTACCGACGCCTTTGGCCGCATCGCCAATGCCAGCTTCGGCGACGCCATTTCCCCTGAGAACTATCGGATCGCCAATGCCCCGGTGGACTACCCGCAACTCTGGGATATCTGGACCTTCGACTGGGTCCAGTGGAACGGCTCGGCGCAGCAACCCATGGCGCGCAATATCGGCGAAGCCCTGGGGGTCGGCGCCACCCTGAACCTGTTCGACGCCAACGGCCAACCCCTCACCGGCGAGGCCCGCTACCCTTCCAGCGTACGTGTCCGCGATCTCAACCTGATCGAGGAAACCTTGCAGCGCCTCAAGCCACCGGCCTGGCCGGAAGCCTTGCTGGGCACGATCGACAAGCCGCTGGCCGCCAAGGGCCGCGAGCTGTTCGCCAGCAACTGTGCCGGCTGCCATGTACCCTCGGTCAGCGACAACAACGGCCGCCCCGTGCAGCAGTTGAAAATGCTTCCGGTAGCGGTGATTGGCACCGACCCGAATTCGGCGAGCAATATCGCCGACCTGCGCTATGACCTGAGCTCCTTGCAGTGGGATACCGCCGAACTGGCCAGGTCCAATGTCGAGCTGCACCCGACACCCAGCGAACCGCTGGACCTGCGTCAACTTTCGGCTGCCAAGGGCCTGGCCTACATCACGGCCTTTGTCGAAGAGCGTGCCTATCGCGACGCCAAGGTCACCTCCGAGGAGCGCCCGCGGCTGGACGGCTACGGGCTGCCGATCGGCGTACGCGAGTTGCGCGCCTACAAGGCCCGCCCGCTGGCCGGGGTCTGGGCCACACCGCCGTACCTGCACAACGGCTCGGTACCCAACCTCTATCAACTGCTGTCTCCGCAATCAGAGCGCTCGACAACCTTCTACCGCGGCACCTTCGAGTACGATCCCAAGCACCTGGGCTATCGCCCGGAAGCCTTCAAGAACGGTTTTGAATTCGATACCCGCATCAGCGGCAACCACAACAGCGGCCACGAATTCCGCGCCGGCCAGCGTGGCAATGGCGTTATCGGCCCACTGCTGCAGCCAGAAGAGCGCTGGGCCTTGCTGGAATACCTGAAAGTGCTGGGCGGACCATTGGAGTCGCAATTGCCATGAAACTCGATCTCGCCAGAAAACGACCGTCCCTGCTGGCCCGACTGTGGCTGCGCCTCGGCGCCTTGCTGGGCAGGACCCTGTTATTGCTACTGGTCATCGGCCTGCTGGGCTGGGCACTGTCCAGTGCCTGGTTCGCCTGGCACCACCGAGGCCCGGTAGCGGTGCAGGAGCAGGTTCCTGCCGATGAGGCAGCCCGCACCCAGGACATCATCCAGACCGCGGTGCGCATCGTTGACCAGCACCGCGAAGGCACCCGCTACCTGCGCGATGCCCATGCCAAGGCCCACGGTTGCGTGAAGGCGCAGGTCCAGGTCCTCAACGACTTGAGCCCGCCACTGCGCCAGGGAGTATTTGCCACCCCTGGCCAGACCTGGCAGGCCGTCGTACGCCTGTCCAACGGCAACGCCTACCCGCAGTTCGACAGTATTCGCGACGCCCGCGGCATGGCGATCAAGCTACTGGATGTTCCCGGGCAACAACTGATGGCGTCGGAATCACAACGCCGTGAACAGGACTTCGTGATGTTCAATCATCCGAATTTCTTCGTCAGCGACGTAGCCGAATATCAGCAGAACATCGCCGCCCAGGCGGACGGCAAGAAAGTCGGCGCATTCTTCCCCGGGTGGGATCCGCGCACCTGGCAGGTACGGCATCTGTTCATCGCCCTGGCGACCCTGTCACCGGCCCCGGCCAGCCCGACCCAGACCACCTACTACTCGGTCTCGCCCTACAAGTTCGGCAATGCCAACGCCAAATTCCGGGTCATGCCGGACCCCGAGAGTTGCCCGGCCTACAGCCTGCCAGCACAGAACCAGGATCTGCCCAACTTCCTGCGCAGCGCCCTGACCCAGCAACTCTCCACCGACCGGGTTGGCGCCTGTTTCGTACTGCAAGTCCAGCGCCAGGACCCGAACCGTTTCATGCCGATCGAAGACACCAGCATTGAATGGAAAGAAAGTGACGCCCCCTTTGAAACGGTGGCGCGGATGACCCTTCCCGCCCAGGACTTCGATACCCCGGCGCAGAACCTGGCTTGCGACAACCAGTCCTTCAACCCCTGGTTCGGTCTGGAAGCCCATCGCCCCATCGGCGGCATCAACCGTCTGCGCAAGGCGGTGTATGAAGCCGTCAGCGACTACCGGCATAGCCGTAACGCCGAGCAGTAGGCAAAAACGCAAAAAGCGGCCCGAGGGCCGCTTTTTTCATGCGCAGGATTCGAACCGATACAAATCCCAGACAGCAAAAAGCCCGCATTGAGCGGGCTTTGTGTGGCGACCTGGCGTTCAGTGTTCCAGGTTGCCGAATATGGCGCAGCGGACGGGACTCGAACCCGCGACCCCCGGCGTGACAGGCCGGTATTCTAACCGACTGAACTACCGCTGCGCGTAGCGTTGAAAGTAAGTGGTGGGTGATGACGGGATCGAACCGCCGACATTCTGCTTGTAAGGCAGACGCTCTCCCAGCTGAGCTAATCACCCTTTACCTTCGTTGCGGGGCGCATTATGCCACAGAAATTCTTAAAGTGTTGATTTAATTAATAATTTTATTAAAAAAACCAAATTTCCATGTACAGCAACACAACCCACGTAACTCTTTACAGCAAAAAGCCCGCGTTAGCGGGCTTTCTGTGGTGACCTGGCGTTCAGTGTTCCAGGTTACCGAATATGGCGCAGCGGACGGGACTCGAACCCGCGACCCCCGGCGTGACAGGCCGGTATTCTAACCGACTGAACTACCGCTGCGCGTAACACTGAATGCGAATGGTGGGTGATGACGGGATCGAACCGCCGACATTCTGCTTGTAAGGCAGACGCTCTCCCAGCTGAGCTAATCACCCTTCACGTTCGGTGTGGCGCGCATTCTACGGAGCAGCCCCCACTCTGGCAAGCACTTTTTATAATAATTTTTTCAGGCCTTCCAAAGGCTTAGCGAAGGGTTGGCCTGAGCAGCAGCGAAGAGAATAATGCCCTCCTTTGTATAAAGGAGAGATTCACCCCATGTGGTTCAAAAACCTGCTGATCTATCGCCTGACCCAAGATCTGCCTTTTGATGCTGAGGCGCTGGAAACTGCACTGGCGACCAAACTGGCGCGCCCCTGTGCAAGCCAGGAGTTGACCACTTACGGTTTCGTCGCCCCTTTCGGCAAAGGTGAAGACGCCCCGCTGGTTCACGTCAGCCAGGACTTCATGCTGGTAGCCGCGCGCAAGGAGGAACGCATCCTGCCTGGCAGCGTGGTGCGCGATGCGGTGAAGGAAAAGGTCGAAGAGATCGAAGCCGAACAGATGCGCAAGGTCTACAAGAAGGAACGCGACCAGATCAAGGATGAAATCATCCAGGCCTTCCTGCCCCGTGCGTTTATCCGTCGCTCCTCGACCTTCGCCGCCATTGCCCCGAAACAGGGCCTGATCCTGGTCAACTCGGCCAGCCCGAAGCGCGCCGAAGACCTGCTCTCCACCCTGCGCGAAGTCCTCGGCACCCTGCCGGTTCGCCCGCTGACCGTGAAGATCGCCCCCACCGCGATCATGACCGACTGGGTCAAGACCCAGAAAGCCGCCGACGACTTCTTCGTACTCGACGAGTGCGAACTACGCGACACCCACGAGGACGGCGGCATCGTGCGTTGCAAGCGCCAGGACCTGACCGGCGAGGAAATCCAGCTGCACCTGAGCACCGGCAAGGTGGTCACCCAACTGTCCCTGGCCTGGCAGGACAAACTGTCCTTCATGCTCGACGACAAAATGGTGGTCAAGCGCCTGAAGTTCGAAGACCTGCTGCAGGATCAGGCGGAACAGGACGGCGGTGATGAAGCCCTCGGCCAGCAGGATGCCAGCTTCACCCTGATGATGCTGACCTTCGGCGACTTCCTGCCGGCGCTGTTCGAAGCCCTGGGCGGCGAGGAGATTCCGCAGGGCATCTGACGCCTTGCCCGGATAACCGCTACGCACTAGACGCCACCGCCTTCGGTGGCGTTTTCACATAATAAGGAACAGGTCATGCGCGCACTGGCTGCACTGAGCCGCTTTGTCGGCAACACCTTCGCTTACTGGGTACTGATCTTCGCCATCCTGGCATTCTTCCAGCCTGGCTGGTTCGTCGGTCTCAAGGGCGCCATCGTGCCGCTGCTGGGCCTGGTGATGTTCGGCATGGGCCTGACCCTGAAACTCGAAGATTTCGCCGAAGTGGCCCGCCACCCATGGCGCGTGGCCCTGGGAGTGGTGGCCCATTTCGTGATCATGCCCGGGGTGGCCTGGGTGCTCTGCCAGGCATTTCACCTGCCGCCGGAAATCGCCGTCGGGGTGATCCTGGTCGGCTGCTGCCCAAGCGGCACCTCTTCCAACGTGATGACCTGGCTGGCCCGCGGCGACCTGGCGCTGTCGGTGGCCATTGCAGCGGTTACCACTCTACTGGCCCCACTGCTGACCCCGGCGCTGATCTGGTTGCTGGCCTCGGCCTGGCTACCGGTCTCGTTCATGGAACTGTTCTGGTCGATCCTGCAAGTGGTGCTGCTACCGATCGTGCTGGGAGTGCTGGCCCAGCGCCTGCTGGGCCAGCGGGTGCAGCACGCGGTGGAAGTACTGCCGCTGGTTTCCGTGGTGAGCATCGTCATCATCGTCACCGCGGTGGTGGCCGCCAGCCAGGCGAAAATCGCCGAGTCGGGCCTGCTGATCATGGCCGTGGTGATGCTGCACAACAGCTTCGGCTACCTGCTGGGCTACTTCACGGGGCGTCTGTTCAAGCTGCCACTGGCGCAGCGAAAATCCCTGGCCCTGGAAGTCGGCATGCAGAACTCCGGCCTGGGCGCGGCCCTGGCCAGCGCTCATTTCTCGCCACTGGCGGCGGTACCCAGCGCCTTGTTCAGCGTCTGGCACAACATTTCCGGGGCCCTGCTCTCGACCTATTTCCGGCGAATGGAAGATCCAGCCGAACAAAAGCTGGAAATACAGCGAGGCCATGACTGAGGAAAAAAATACTCGCCCACGTGAGAGTGGGCAGTATACTGCGCATCGCGAGGACGACCTCGCGACTCATTCGAGCGATCAATTCCGGGGACGACCCCATCAACCGATGAGGTAGGCATGTCCTGGATCATTCTGTTTTTTGCCGGTTTGTTTGAAGTGGGCTGGGCCGTCGGCCTGAAATACACCGATGGCTTCAGCCGCCCGCTGCCCACCGCCCTGACCATCATTGCCATGGCCATCAGCCTCGGCCTGCTGGGCCTGGCGATGAAGGAACTGCCCCTGGGCACGGCCTATGCCATCTGGACCGGAGTCGGCGCCGTCGGCACGGTGATCGCCGGTATCATCCTGTTTGGCGAATCCATGGCTCTGGTGCGCCTGGTCAGCGTGGCGCTGATCATCGCCGGGCTGGTGGGCCTGAAAGTCAGCGCCAGCTGAAAAGCCCAGGCAGAAATGAAAACGCCCGCAAATGTGCGGGCGTTTTCGTATCCGGCAGCTAGCGCCGTGGGCCCCGCAAGTGCGCCACCATGGCCTGCAACTGCGCCGGTTCGGCTGCGTCCACCGCCACCGATGGCCCGGCCACCAGGGTCACTCGCGACCAGAAACGGTGGAAGAAACCCTTGCTCGGATCGCGACTGAAGAAGCTGCCCCACAAGCCTTGCAGAGCCATGGGAATCACCGGCACCGGGGTTTCCTCGAGAATCCGTGTCAGCCCGCCCTTGAACTCGTTGATCTGGCCATCGGCAGTCAGCTTGCCCTCGGGAAAAATGCACACCAGTTCGCCATCGCGCAGGTACTGGGCAATGCGCTGGAAGGCTTTTTCATAGATCTGCAGGTCTTCATGCCGACCGGCGATGGGAATGGTTCCAGCGGTACGGAAGATGAAGTTCAGCACTGGGAGGTTGTAGATCTTGTAGTACATGACGAAGCGAATCGGCCGACGCACCGCACCACCAATCAGCAAGGCATCGACGAAAGACACGTGGTTGCACACCAGCAGGGCAGCGCCTTCATCAGGGATCAACTCCAGATTGCGATGCTCGACGCGGTACATGGAATGGCTGAGCAGCCAGATCATGAAACGCATGCTGAACTCGGGCACCACCTTGAAGATGTAGACGTTGACCGCAATGTTGAGCAGCGACACCACCAGGAACAGGTGGGGAATGGTCAGCTGGACCATGCTCAGCATCACGATAGAGACAATCGCCGACACCACCATGAACAGCGCATTGAGAATGTTGTTGGCGGCTATCACCCGGGCTCGCTCGTTTTCCGGGGTACGGGACTGGATCAGGGCATACAGCGGCACTATATAGAAGCCGCCGAAGATCCCCAGGCCAAGGACATCGAACAGCACCCACCAGGCATGGGCAAAACCCAGCACTTCAATCCAGCCATGACCCGTGGCGCTTTCCGGGATACCACCGGAATGCCACCACAGCAGCAGGCCGAACACCGTCAGGCCAAAGGAGCCGAACGGTACCAGGCCGATCTCCACTTTGCGCCCCGACAGCTTCTCGCACAGCATCGAGCCTACGGCAATCCCCACCGAGAACACCGTCAGGATCAGGGTTACCACGGTCTCGTCGCCGTGCATCCATTCCTTGGCATAGGCCGGAATCTGGGTCAGGTAGATGGCGCCAACGAACCAGAACCAGGAGTTGCCGACAATCGAGCGCGACACCGCCGGGGTCTGCCCCAGCCCCAGGCGCAAGGTGGCCCAGGACTGGCTGAAGATATTCCAGTTCAGGCGCATCTCCGGGGTCGCCGCGGCAGCCCGGGGAATGGCGCGGCTGGCCAGGTAGCCCAGTACCGCCACACCGATCATGGCGCTGGAGACTATCGGCGCGTAATGCTCCGAGGACATCATGACCCCAGCGCCGATAGTGCCGGCCAGGATCGCCAGGAACGTGCCCATTTCCACCAGGCCGTTGCCTCCCACCAATTCCTCTTCACGCAAGGCCTGGGGCAGGATCGAATACTTCACCGGGCCGAACAGCGCCGAGTGGGTGCCCATGGCGAACAGGGCCACCAGCATCAGCGACAGGTGATCGAAGGCGAAGCCCACCGCCCCCACCACCATGATCGCGATCTCCCCCAGTTTGATCAGGCGGATCAGCGAGTCCTTGGCGAACTTCTCGCCAAACTGCCCGGCCAGGGCGGAAAACAGGAAGAACGGCAGGATGAACAGCAAGGCACAGAGGTTGACCCAGATCGACCGGTCACCCTCGATGCTCAGCTTGTAGAGAATGGCCAGGATCAGCGACTGCTTGAAGATGTTGTCGTTGAAGGCACCGAGGGATTGCGTGATGAAAAACGGCAGGAACCGCCGCTTGCGAAGCAAGGTGAACTGCGAAGGGTGACTCATCTTCCATGTCCCTGAGTGGCGTGGATACTGTTATTGGAATGTCGAATATCGATCCAGGCCACAACCTTACCTATCTTTGCCGATTATTTCCGTAACCCCGCAATGCACGGCGAGACAAACAGCTCTCCTCTATAGGCCCCCTGCACCGTGCGCTTGGCCACGATCAGCCACATCACCGCCAGCGCCGCCACCAGTACCGCGCCAAACACACTGAAAAACCCCAGGTGCAAGGTGCTGCCCAGTTTAAGGGTGGCCAGCGAATACACGCCCAGAGGAAAGGTAAAGCCCCACCAGCCAAGATTGAAGGGTATGCCTTCGCGCAGGTAACGGCGGGTGATGAGCACGGCCATCAACATCCACCACAGACCGAACCCCCACAGTGTGAGCCCCGCCACCAGGCCCAGGCCGGCGGCAATCTCACCGACGCCGGGCAAGCCATTGGCGGCGAAGATCGCCGGTGCATCGGCGCCCAGCACCAGCATCCCCAAGGCACCGGTGCCGATTGGCCCCAGGGCCAGCCAGCTCGACGCCGCCATGCTTTCATGGGGCAGTTTGTGCAGCGCCATGCGCAACAGCAGGATGGTCAGGATGCTGAACGCCACCGGCAGCGAAAAGGCCCACAGCACGTAGCTGGTGCTGAGCATTACCAACTGCCCGTGGGCATCCAGCAGATGAGGCGCAAGCAGGCCGCCACTGGCCGCCGCCACTTCGGCCGCCACCACCGGCAGCAGCCAGACCGCGGTCATCTGGTCGATGCTGTGTTCCTGGCGGGTGAACATCATGTAGGGAATCAGGATCCCGCAGGCCAGGGACATGGCCACATCCAGCCACCACAGCAGTTGCGCCACCTCCACCACACCATCGCCCCAGCGAGGCATGCCGAACACCAGCAAGCCATTGATGATGGTCGCCAGGCCCATGGGGATGGTGCCGAAGAACATCGAGACCGTGGAGTGCCCGAAAATCCGCCGCGCCTCGTCGAAGAACAGCACCCAGCGCGCGGTATACATCGCGGTAAACAACAGGAACAGGGCGATGGTCAGCCACCAGAAACCCTCTGCCACCTGGTGCAAGCCGGGAACCTCGGCCGGCCACTGGGCCAGCGCCAAGGCCAGAACCCCGGTACCCATGGTGGCGGCGAACCAGTTGGGGGTGAATTGGCGAATGGCTTCGAGGGGATGCGGCAGATGGCTCAATGGCCAGTGGCCGGTTTTAACGCTATTGGGGCATGTCATGGTCGTGTCTCCTGTCCTCCGATGAGGTAGGAAACATGGTAGAACCTAATCGAATATCTATATAACGGGTAATTTCTCTATCTGTTATCTATTTTGCAGATAAACATCTATGCCACGGCCCCAGGAGCGATCACCGCAATCGGACCACGCCCGGCGACACGCCCGTATCTGATTGGCGTACAGCACCTCTCCCCTGCGGCTTCCCAGGCACAATCCCGCAGCCCTTGAAGCCTCGGGCTCAAAGCCCCGACGCCCCACACGCCGCCACCGGGCGCTGGCGCATCAGGGCCAGCAGCGCACCGAGGGACAAGAGAACCAGTACCGCACCATAGCCGTCGGTAGTAGCGATCAGGCCGAAGCTGCGGGTCAGGTTGCCAGCCAACAACGCCGGCAGGCAGAAGGCCAGATAGCTCAGCACATAAAACGCCGACATCAGGCCCGCACGCTCATGAGGCAGGGCCAGTGGCACCACACTGCGCAGCGCACCGAGAAAACCGGCACCAAAGCCGCTGCCCAGCACCAAGGTGCCAAAGAAGAACAACGGCAGGCTGGCGCTATGCACCGCAGCGAGGATCAGCATCACTCCCGTCGCCAGCATCCCGGCGCCCAGGCGCAGCACCCTGTCTGCAGGACGCTGACGCAGGGAAAAGATCATCAGCGCGCCGCTGAGTGTCAGCACCGCCACCAGGCCACCGCCGATCAGGTTCGAGGTGGAGCCGGTCGCCGCACGGACCAGCGAAGGCGCCAGCGACAGATAGAAGCCGCCCACCGCCCACACCGCCACGTCCACCGGCAAGGCCAGCCATAACGCGCGCCGCGCTTGCACCGGCACATGCAGCGTGGGTTTCAGCGAAGCCCAGGCACCGGGTTGCGGGCTGACACTTTCCGGCAAGCGCCAGACATACCCGGCCTGGAGCACGAACACCCCGAGCAGCAGCCAGTAGCTCAATTGCAGTGGCCAGGGCGCAAACTCCACCAACAGGCTGGCCCCCATGGCACCACAGGCCATGCCCAATAGCGGCGCAACGCTATTGACCAACGGCCCCTGCTGACGATCGGTATCCAGCAGGGCCGCCCCCAGTACACTGGTGGCCATGCCGGTGGCAAAGCCTTGCATCACCCGCGCGGCAATCAGCCACTGCACTCCGCTTTCATTGATGAACAGCAACATCGCCAGGATATTGAGCAGCAAGGCGACAAAAATCACCGGTCGCCGCCCCAGGTGATCCGACAGCGACCCTACGGTCAGCAGAGCCGCCAGCAGGCTCATCGCGTAGACCCCGAATATCAGGGTCAGCACCGCCGGGGAAAAGTGCAGGTTTTCCTGATACAGGTGGTACAGCGGGGTCGGTACGCTGGAGGCAGCCAGAAAACTCAACAGGGTAATGGCCAGAAACACCAGACTGCGACGGTTGGACACGCAAGTGTCGATAGCACCGGACATAAGCACGCTCCACTAAAGCTAATATTTTGCTTTTGCGCAGTGTGCTACCCGCCAATGCTTAAAGCAAATTCTTTGTGTTAAGGTGCCGCCCCATGGCTATCAAAGAAGGTCTGCGCCCCGGCGGCCGTAGCGCCCGGGTCCAGGAATCCATTCACACTGCGGTCCGCGAGCTCCTTGAAGAGCAGGATCGCTCGTCCCTCACCGTGCCGCAGATCGCCGCCCGAGCAGGTGTCACTCCGTCGACCATCTACCGGCGCTGGGGCGACCTGTCGGCCCTGCTGGCCGATGTCGCCCTGGAACGAATGCTCCCGGACAGCGAACCGGCCAATACCGGCAACCTGCGCGGCGACCTGCGGGCCTGGGCCGAACAGTATCTGGACGAAATGAGCTCGGAGCCCGGGCGCAACATGATGCGCGATGTGCAATGCAGCGCGACCCCGGGCTATTGCGTGACCATCCTCAGCGGGCAGTTGCAGTGCATCCTCGAGCGCTATCAGGGCCACACGGAACACCTGCCGGACATCGACCGCCTGCTGAACCTGCTGGTAGCACCGACAGTGTTTCGCATCCTGTTCTCCGCCACGCCACTGCCGGTTCAGGAACTCCATGAACTGATCGAGATCGCTCTGCAGCCGTAGCCCTTCCCCGCCTCGGCTCAGCCCTGCGACATCAGGCCGCGCTGATACCTTGGTCGACACTGACGCCAATCCAACATCGTGCCAGACTGTCTGGCCGGGCTGAGGTGCCCGGTGTCTTTGTTCCGGAGTTTCCATGTCGTTGTCCAGCGGGCTGATCGCCGCCGTTGCCCTGGCCTATATGGCCATCATGTTCGCCATCGCCTTCTACGGTGACCGCCGCAGCGCGCCACTTCCGCCGCGGGTGCGGGCCTGGGTATACAGCCTGTCGCTGGCGGTCTACTGCACCAGCTGGACCTTCTTTGGCGCGGTGGGCCAGGCGGCCGAGCAGCTCTGGGCCTTCCTGCCGATCTACCTCGGCCCCATCCTGCTGCTGGTGTTCGCCCCCTGGGTGCTGCAGAAGATGGTGATGATCAGCAAGCAGGAGAACATCACCTCGATCGCCGACTTCATTGCTGCCCGCTATGGCAAATCCCAGTCGCTGGCGGTGGTGGTGGCGCTGATCTGCCTGGTGGGGGTACTGCCCTACATCGCCCTGCAGCTCAAGGGCATCGTGCTTGGGGTCAACCTGCTGATCGGTGCCGGTGCAGACGCCATGGGCACCCGCGCCCAGGACACGGCGCTGATCGTGTCGCTGATCCTGGCCCTGTTCACCATCGTCTTCGGGACCCGCAACCTCGATGCCACCGAGCACCACCGCGGCATGGTGCTGGCGATTGCCTTCGAATCCCTGGTCAAGCTGTTTGCCTTTCTCGCCGTCGGCGCCTTCGTCACCTTCGGCCTCTATGACGGCTTCGACGACCTGTTCAACCAGGCCATGCTGGCTCCGCGCCTGGAGCAGTACTGGAAGGAAACCATCAACTGGCCGTCGATGGTGGTGCAGACCGGAGTGGCGATGATGGCGATCATCTGCCTGCCGCGGCAGTTCCACGTCACCGTGGTGGAAAACATCGAACCCCAGGACCTGCGCCTGGCCAAATGGGTGTTCCCGGCGTACCTGGCCCTCGCCGCGCTGTTCGTGGTGCCCATCGCCCTCGCCGGGCAGATGCTCCTGCCCAGCAGCGTATTGCCGGACTCCTTCGTCATCAGTCTGCCCCTGGCCCAGGCCCACCCCGCCCTGGCTCTGCTGGCATTCATCGGCGGTGCCTCGGCGGCCACCGGCATGGTGATCGTCGCCAGCGTGGCGCTGTCCACCATGGTCTCCAACGACATGCTGCTGCCCTGGCTGTTGCGCCACAAGAATGCCGAGCGGCCGTTCGAAGTATTCCGCCACTGGATGCTCTCGGTGCGCCGGGTGAGCATCGTGGTCATCCTGTTGCTGGCCTACGTCAGCTATCGCCTGCTGGGCTCCACCGCCAGCCTGGCCACCATCGGCCAGATCGCCTTCGCCGCCGTGACCCAACTGGCACCGGCCATGCTCGGCGCGCTGTACTGGAAACAGGCCAACCGCCGCGGTGTATTCGCCGGCCTGGCTGCCGGCACCTTCATCTGGTTCTACACCCTGATCCTGCCCATCGCCGCCCACAGCCTGGGCTGGTCCCTGAGCAGTTTCCCCGGCCTGGCCTGGCTGCACGGCAATCCGCTGAACCTGCCGATCACCCCGCTGACCCAAGGCGTAGTGCTGTCCCTGGCGGGCAACTTCACCCTGTTCGCCTGGGTTTCGGTGCTCTCGCGCACCCGAGTCTCCGAGCACTGGCAGGCCGGACGCTTCATCGGCCAGGAAATCAGCGGCCGCCTCAGCTCCCGCTCGATGCTGGCGGTACAGATCGACGACCTGCTGAAACTGGCCGCGCGTTTTGTCGGTGAGGAACGTGCGCGCCAGAGCTTCATCCGCTTCGCCTATCGTCAGGGCAAAGGCTTCAACCCGAACCAGAATGCCGACGGCGAGTGGATCGCCCATACCGAGCGCCTGCTGGCCGGTGTGCTCGGCGCCTCTTCCACCCGCGCGGTGGTCAAGGCCGCCATTGAAGGCCGGGAGATGCAGCTCGAAGACGTGGTGCGCATCGCCGACGAAGCCTCCGAGGTGCTGCAGTTCAACCGGGCCCTGCTGCAAGGGGCGATTGAAAACATTACCCAGGGCATCAGCGTGGTCGATCAGTCGCTGAAGCTGGTGGCCTGGAACCGCCGCTACCTGGAGCTGTTCAACTACCCCGATGGGCTGATCAGCGTGGGCCGGCCAATTGCCGACATCATTCGTCACAATGCCGAGCGCGGCCTGTGCGGACCTGGCGAGGCGGAAGTCCATGTGGCCCGGCGCCTGCACTGGATGCGCCAGGGTCGAGCTCATACTTCCGAGCGGCTGTTCCCCAATGGCCGGGTCATCGAACTGATCGGCAACCCCATGCCCGGCGGCGGCTTTGTCATGAGCTTCACCGACATCACCCCGTTCCGCGAAGCCGAGCAGGCCCTCACCGAGGCCAATGAAGGGCTGGAACAACGAGTGGCGGAGCGTACCCACGAACTGTCGCAACTCAACGCAGCACTGACTGAGGCCAAGGGCACGGCGGAAGCGGCCAACCAGTCGAAGACGCGTTTTCTGGCCGCGGTCAGCCACGATCTGATGCAACCGCTGAACGCCGCGCGCCTGTTCTCCGCAGCCCTGTCCCACCAGGACGACGGCCTGTCCGCCGAAGCCCAGCAACTGGTGCAGCATCTGGACAGTTCGTTGCGCTCCGCCGAGGACCTGATCAGCGACCTGCTGGACATCTCGCGCCTGGAAAACGGCAAGATCACCCCTGATCGCAAGCCCTTTGCCCTCAACGAACTGTTCGACACCCTGGGAGCCGAATTCAAGGTCCTGGCCCAGGAACAGGGCTTGCAGTTCCGGGTGCGCGGTAGCCATCTGCGCATCGACAGCGACAGCAAGCTGCTACGTCGGGTGCTGCAGAACTTTCTGACCAATGCCTTCCGTTACGCCAAGGGCCCCGTTTTGCTGGGAGTGCGCCGCCGTGGTGAAACGTTGAGCCTGGAAGTCTGGGACCGGGGGCCAGGTATTCCCCAGGACAAACAGCAGGTGATCTTCGAGGAATTCAAGCGCCTGGACAGCCACCAGACCCGCGCCGAGAAAGGCCTGGGCCTGGGCCTGGCGATTGCCGATGGCCTGTGCCGGGTGCTCGGCCATCCGCTGCAGGTACGTTCCTGGCCCGGCAAAGGCAGCGTATTCAGCGTCAGCGTGCCCCTGGCCCGCAGCAGCGTGGTGGCTCCAGGCAAGGCAGCCGAGCTCAACGGCCAGTCCCTCAATGGCGGGCAAGTGCTCTGCGTCGATAATGAAGACAGCATTCTGATCGGCATGAACAGCCTGCTCACCCGCTGGGGCTGCCAGGTCTGGACCGCCCGCAACCGCGAGGAATGCGCGGCGCTGCTCAAAGAAGGCATCCGCCCGCAACTGGCCCTGGTGGACTACCACCTGGATAACGGCGAGACCGGAACCGAGGTCATGGCCTGGCTGCGCACGCAACTGGGCGAGCCGGTACCGGGGGTCGTGATCAGTGCCGATGGGCGCCCTGAAATGGTCGCCCAGGTCCATGCAGCGGGCCTGGACTATCTGGCCAAGCCGGTGAAACCGGCGGCCTTGCGCGCCCTGCTGAGCCGGCACCTGCCCCTGGGCTGACGGGCCTTTGGCGGATTACTCCGGCAATTCCAGCTCGCGTCCTTCGGCGTCGGTCATGGCCCGCTCCAGCAAGTCCGCCGGCAAGCTCTTGCTGGCCCGGGCGCCGAGCAGCTTGAGCTGCTCGCTACGGCTGACCAGGTTGCCACGCCCTTCAGTCAGCTTGTTACGCGCAGCGGCGTAGGCCTTGTCCAGTTGTTGCAGGCGATTGCCCACTTCATCCAGGTCCTGGATAAACAGCACGAACTTGTCGTACAGCCAGCCGGCGCGCTCAGCGATCTCCCGGGCATTCTGGCTCTGGCGTTCCTGCTTCCACAGGCTGTCGATCACCCGCAAGGTGGCCAGCAACGTGGTTGGGCTGACGATCACGATATGCCGGTCAAAGGCTTCCTGGAACAGATTCGGCTCGGCCTGCAGAGCCGCGGAAAACGCTGCCTCGATGGGCACGAACAGCAGCACGAAATCGAGGCTGTGCAAGCCTTCAAGGCGCTTGTAATCCTTGCCGGCCAGACCTTTGACGTGATTACGCAAGGACAGCACGTGCTGTTTCAGGGCCGCCTGGGCGACCTGCGGATCGTCGCTACCGACGTATTGCTGGTAAGCCGTGAGGCTGACCTTGGAATCCACTACTACCTGCTTGTCACCCGGCAACATGATCAGCACGTCAGGCTGGAAGCGCTCGCCATCCGGGCCCTTGAGGCTGACCTGAGTCTGATACTCGCGGCCCTTTTCCAGGCCAGCGTGCTCCAGCACTCGCTCCAGAATCAGCTCGCCCCAGTTGCCCTGAGTCTTCTGGCCCTTGAGGGCACGGGTCAGGTTGGTGGCCTCATCGCTCAGGCGCAGGTTCAGCTGTTGCAGGCGCTCCAGCTCCTTGGCCAGGGAGAAGCGCTCCCGGGCTTCGGCCTGATAGCTTTCCTCGACCCGCTTCTCGAAGGACTGGATGCGCTCCTTGAGCGGGTCCAGCAACTGCCCAAGGCGCTGCTGGCTGGTCTCGGCGAAACGCTGTTCGCGCTCATCGAAGATCTTCCCCGCCAGCTCGGCGAACTGGGCGCGCAACTCATCCCGCGAGCCTTGCAGATCGGTCAGGCGCTGCTGGTGGCTGTCCTGCTGCTCACGAAGCTCGGCATTCAAGGACGCCGCCAGGGCATCCAGCCGGCGCAATTCGTTTTCTTTGGCGGCCCGTTCCAGGTTCCAGGCGTGGGCGGCATCACGGGCGTTATCGCGCTCGATCTGCAGCAATTCGACCTCGCGGCGCAGGGCTGCCAGGTCCGCCTGCTTCAGAGCATTGGCCTGGCTCAGGTCGCTGACTTCATCGCGGCTGGCATCCAACTGTGCTGCCAATCCCTCCTGGGCCAATTGGGCCGTGGCCAGGCGCTCTTCCAGCAGGCTCAGCTCAGTCTGGCTGGAACTGGCCCGGCGTTGCAGTTGCCAGGCCAGAACCAGTAGCGGCAGCGCCGCTCCCGCCAGGCCAAGCAGCAAGCTGGTCAAGTCCATAGCCATAGCGATTCCTGCCGTAGAAAGAAGAAATGAAGGTTAACCAAGCGTCCGAGTGTTGGACAGCTCAGTCTTCGATCCGGCCCAGCTCCAGTTGCGCACGGCGGTCGCCGGCACGGGCAGCCTGGCGCAACAGGTCATGGCCGATGCGACGATCACGGGCGTTGCCGCATTCGCGGCACATCAACTGGCCCAGGCGACTCTGCGCCGCGACCACGCCTTCCCGGGCCGGCTGCTTGAGCAGGCGTCCAGCAAAATGCTTGACGTTGGGGTTGTGACCAAGGCGCGGGCTGTCCAACAGCCAGAGAGCAACGCGCAGGGAAAACCGCTTGGGTTCGGTAACACTGGCAGGGGTCGCGGTAACAGAAGGTGATACGGAGCGAAACTTCATAAAGCACTGTGGGGCAGATCGGAAGGCGCGCCACTCTACTCCTTTTTTCGCCCGGGTAAAGCCTAAAAGAGCCAGCACGCCCGTCCTAGAGCAAGCGCTTGGGACAATCCACAGAAGCTGTGGATAACTCAGTGGACAACCCCTCCACAACCCTCCCAAAGCCCCATGAGACGGGCCTTGCAGTCAAACTGACGATTTTTTCACCAGTAAAAAAAAGCGATGTTTATCATTGACTTAAATTCTCGAGACAGGCTAAGGGGCGGGCGTTGGGGAAGGTGACAACGGGGTGACACGCTGCGCAACAAGTGTGCACAACCTTGCGCAGATTAACGCCGGTAACGCACTGTTTTCGTACACGCCACAACAGCAACGGTTACACAGCTGATGCTTGAGCCTCTGGCCTCTTCTGAAAGTTTTTTCCTAGCACACTTGCATTATGTCGTTCAACCCAATAGAATCCTCGCCGTTAGTACCAAGCTGAAAGTCAATTCTGGTCGAACAAGTCCCATCGACAGCGTCTCCAACCGAGCACAACGTCGAACACCAAGGACCGACCACCTCGATGGTTTCCAGGTAAAGCTCACCCTCCCGCCCTTGATACGAATTCAACGGCAGTGCTCGAGCCATTTACTCTGACCGAACCAACCTGCAAATTGATCAGGATCTCCACCCTGGGCCCCGAACCTTTGCCCTTGCTGTGTTGCCTGCCCTCCTAAGTACCTACCTGCCAGCCCTAGCGCAACCAATCAACGCGCTGCAACTGGCTGCTTTGTTCCAGTCAGGTTCTTCGTTTGACCAATGCTGGTCGACGTTTACTGGAACGTTTTAACGTTGCACGGTTCTTAACCGTGTCATTTGTAGGAACACCTAATAATTATGTCTACTCAAATCCAGACTCAGGATGCCATTCGCACCCTAACCCACGCCTTTGCACCGTTGAACTGCCTGATCATGGCCGCTCGCAAAGGTTGCTTCAGCTTCACCCTGGTCAACGAACATGGGATCGCCCGTCACAGCGAACGCCTGTATCCCGACCAGTATTCCAGCGCCGAACCGCTGCAGGCAGTGATCGAACGTGCGCGCCAGGCCCTGGTTGCCTGATACGCCGAACTGCTGAAAACCCTGAAAAGCCTCGCCTGATCGCGGGGCTTTTTATTGCCTGCAATTCGCCCATTTACCCTACAGAGCAAAGTACCAATCGATATAAGGCTTATAACAAGAGGACGGAAATATTTTAAAAACAGTCCTTTACAGCACAGATATGACACTACACTTCAACTCAAGCGGCCTGAACCGCTTCCGGCAAACCTGATCCTTTTTTGCTGCCAAGCGCCCTTCAGGTTTCGCCGGCCATTTCACGCTTCGAGGGCTTTATGGGTATCGCCGCCAGCGAGTTGTGCCGCTATGTGATCCGCCCGACGCTGATGTACCTGGGCAGCCATAGCAAAACCGCTGAAGTCCTGCTGCTGGGCATTGCCGCCAGCCAATCGGCGCTGGGCTCAGCCCTGCACGATCGTCGTGGCCACGGCCTCTACCGCATCACCGAATTGCGCCATCAAGCCCTCTGGGACCAGTACCTGGCACTGGATCCGGAACGGGCCAGCCTGGTTCGCGGGCTCGCCAGCCAGCATGCGTTCCTCAGCGGGCCGCACCTGGAACTGACCGTCAACCTGCGTTACGCCACCGCCATTGCCTGGTTGCTGGTGGAAGAACAACACACGCCGCTCCCCGCTGCCGACGACCTGCTCGGCATGGCCCGCATCTGGAGGAAGACCTTTCAACCACAAGGACGTTTAAGAGATTTCGCCTGCGCCTGGCAGACCTGCATTGCACCGTTAAACCAGGTCGCCTGCTGACAACGACTTTTGCAAAATCGGAGAAAGAAGCCGATTTTGGTCGGATTGTCCTACAAAAACGCTCTAAATCAACTGTTGCAGCCTATAGCGCCGAGATCGAAATGTTGGTAATTTTCGCCTCGGTGATCACCAGGAGTTCTAATAATGAAAAAAGTAATGCTCAAATCCACCATAAGTCTCGCGGTTGCACTTGCCTCTACCCAACTTTTCGCCAGCGGTTTTGCTCTTAACGAACAAAGCATCAGCGGCATGGGTACCGGCTTCGCGGGTCGTTCCTCTTCTGCCGAAGATGCCAGCACCGTTTACGGTAACCCTGCCGGCATGTCCCTGCTGCAACGTGACCAGGTAACTGTCGGCGTAGCGGCAATCGATGCCAAGACCAACCTGAAAAACGTCAAGGGCGGCCCACCCGGCGGCACCAGCGACGGTGACATGGTTCCGTTCACCAGCGTTCCTATGGGGTTCTTCGTCAAACAACTGGGCAACGGCTGGGCATTGGGTCTGGGCGCCTATGCACCCTTCGGCCTGGTTACCAACTATGAGTCCACTTCTGCCAGCCGCTATTACGGCGACAAGAGCGTAGTCAAGGTCGTCACCCTGCAACCGACCGTCAGCTATGCCTTCAATGACATGGTGTCGATCGGCTTCGGCCCGACCATCAACCGCCTGAGCGGTGAACTGACTTCCGCGACCCCATTTCCAAACCCTGCGCTCTTCGGCCGCAATGATGGCAGCGTGAAGATCAAGGGTGACGATACCGCCATCGGCTACAACGTCGGCATCATCGTCCAGCCTACCGACACTACTCGCCTGGGCCTGACCTACCACTCGAAGGTCAAGTACAAGCTGGAAGGCCACACCAACATCGCCGGCCCGGGCTTCGGTCCGTTCAATGGCGGCCGTTACGACGCCTCGCTGGACATCACTACTCCGGAAGTCGTTGACTTCTCTGTCACCCAGAAACTGGATGACCAGTGGACCGTCTACGCAGGTAGCACCTGGACTCGCTGGAGCCGCCTGAAAGACATCACCGTGAACAACGAAGGTGTTCCTGCTCTGCTTGGCGGTTCTGCGGGCCCAATCGGCACCATCACCGAGCCACAGAACTGGCACGACACCTGGGCCTCGGCTGTTGGTGTTTCCTACAAGGTCAACAAAGAGTGGGTTCTGCGCAGCGGCCTCTCGGTTGACCAGGCGCCAACCAACAACACCGACCGTTCCGTACGTATCCCTACCGGTGACCGTAAGGCCATCAGCTTCGGTGCCGGCTACAGCCCGACTGAAGACCTGACTCTGGACCTGGCGGTTTCCTACCTGAAGGAAGAAGACGTCAACGTCAACAGAACCGGCAAAGGCAATGCCTACAGCGCTACTTACCAGAACAGCGCATGGGGCTACGGCCTGGGCGCTACCTACAAGTTCTAACGAGCTCTAGGCCGCGCAGTTTCAAACCAATAAAAAACCCGCAGATGCGGGTTTTTTTATTGGCTAATGAATAGGCTTTCTCAGGATTTCGACGCCAATGCCTTCTCCACCGCTTCGATGAATTCCGGATTGTCCGGTTTGGTCAGGCTGGAAAAGTTGGCAATCACATTGCCCTGGCGATCCACCACGTATTTATAGAAATTCCACTTCGGCGCGCTACTCTGCTGCGCCAGCACCTTGAACAGGTGCACCGCATCCACCCCCCGAACCTTCTGTGGCTCGGTCATGGTGAAGGTCACGCCGTAATTGACGTAGCAGACCTTGGCAGTCTCCGCGCCATCCTTGGACTCTTGCTTGAAGTCATTGGAGGGCACGCCCACCACTTCCAGCCCTTGATCCTTGTAACGCTGGTACAGCGCCTCAAGGCCTTTGAATTGCGGAGCAAACCCGCAGAAGCTCGCCGTATTGACCACCACCAGCGGCTTGCCGGCAAAGCGCTGGCACAAGTCGATGGATTCCTTGGCGTGCAATTTGGGCAAGGAACCCTGCAACAGGGGCGGACAGTCCGCCGCCCATGCCGAGCCGGCCAAGGTCGCGAGTAAAGCTGGAACCGCAAACCAGCGCATAGCCATGTCCAGAATCCTTGTCAAAGTGTCGGGCTACGACGTTACTCGCCCCCTCGCTCCCCTAGCAAGCGCCCATGCCCAGCTGCATCAGCGCCAGGCCGCCCCGGTGCCAGCCCCACCAGGCCAGCAGCAACAATAGAATGCCGAGGCCCAGGCCGGCACCGCGCAGCAGCCAGCGGTTCATGCCGCGCTGGCCTGCAAACGCGCCACCGGCCGCTCGCGCACCGGCCAGTTCAGTGCCGCCGCCAACAGACTAAGGAGAATCGCCACCTGCCAGATCAAGTCGTAGCTCCCGGTACGGTCATACACCACGCCCCCCAGCCAACCACCAAGGAAAGACCCCAATTGGTGGAACAGGAACACAATGCCGCCGAGCATGGACAGGTTGCGCACGCCAAACAAGGTGGCCACGGTGCCGTTGGTCAACGGCACGGTGGACAGCCAGAGAAAGCCCATGGCCATGCCGAACAGATAGGCGCTGGTCTGAGTCACCGGCAACCACAGGAACAGCCCGATCACCACCGCCCGTAGCAGATACAGGCCCGTCAGCAGGCGCGGCTTGGACATCCGCCCACCCAGCCAGCCGGCGGTATAGGTACCAAAGATATTGAACAGGCCAATCAGGGCCAGCACCGTGGTGCCCACGGTCGCCGGCAAGTGCTGGTCCACCAGATACGCCGGCAGGTGCACGCCGATGAACACCACCTGGAAGCCACAGACGAAAAAGCCGAATGCCAACAGCCAGAACCCTGAATGGGAACAGGCTTCACGCAAGGCCTCCATGAGGCTCTGCTCATGCCCCAGCGCCGGCAGCGGTTTGTCCTTGAGCATGCTCACCAATGGCACGATCAAGGCCACCAGCAAGCCCAGCACCAGCAGCGCCGTAGACCAGCCCAGCCAGCCGATCAGCCCCAGGGTTCCGGGGAGCATGGCAAATTGGCCGAAGGAACCTGCCGCACTGGCAATCCCCATGCCCATGCTGCGTTTTTCCGGCGGCAAGGCGCGGCCGACAACACCGAGAATTACCGAGAAGGACGTACCCGACAGACCTATGCCGATCAGCAGCCCGGCACTCAGGGACAGGGTCAGGGCCGAATCCGACAGCCCCATGAACACCAGCCCGACCGCGTACAGCACGCCACCCACCAGCACCACTTTCGCCGCACCAAAACGATCGGCCAAGGCTCCGGTAAAAGGCTGGGCCAGCCCCCAGATCAGGTTCTGCAGGGCAATGGCGAAGGCGAAGACTTCGCGCCCCCAGCCAAACTGCGCGCTCATGGGCGGCAGGAACAGGCCGAAGCCATGTCTGATCCCCAGCGACAAGGCCAGGATCAATGCGCTGCCGAGAAGCACCCAGCCGCTGGTACGCCACATCGATGACATTTTTATTCTCCAGTTACGGGCATATACCCGCTTATAGTCGAACGAAAGGCGCTCAAGACAGTTCGTTCAGCAAGGCCAACAAGGTTTCACGCTTTTCCACACCCAGGCGATCGATCAACCGCTGCTGAGCCGCTTCCCACGCAGGCAAGGCCGCCACCAGCCGCTCATGCCCGGCCTCGGTCAACAGCACCAGCCGGTTTCGCTGATCGTCGCCTTCCTGCAGGCGCACCAGCCCTGCAGCTTCCAGGACCCGCACATTGCGCCCGAGCGTGCTGCGATCCAGCCCCATGGCTTCCGCCAGGCTGGAAATGCTTGGCTGATCAAGGCGCAACAGGTTGTTCAGCAGAGAATACTGGGCAACGTTGATCCCGAAGCCATCAAGGGCGCCGTCGTAGTACCTGCTGACGCCACGGGCGGCGCGACGCAGGTTGGTGCACAAACACTGAGAGGGAAGCATGATGCGTGTATATACCCGTGATTATTCCAAGGCAAGATTTTTCATGAAAATCGTCAATCCCGTGCTCCACTCAAAGCAGCGCCACCCCGAGCAATACGGCAGTTTCCAACAGTTCAAGCACAGCCCCGGCAGTGTCTCCAGTGGTACCACCCAGGCGCCGCATCATCACTTGCCGCAGCCAGAAGAACAGCACAGCGGCCAGCAGCACTGCCCATAACCCGCTGTAGCCCCCCAGCAGCAAACAGGCCAGCACGCTCAAGCCCAGCACTTGCCGCCCGGCCACACGTGGCAGGTGGTCAGCCAGCGCCTGCCCCAGCCCACCGGCACGCACATAAGGCGTGCAGAGAAACAGGCCCAGCAATGCCCCGCGACCGATCAGCGGCGCCAGCAACAAGGCAAAGCCCTGCTGCTGTTCGATCAGCGCCACCAGGGCGGTGAACTTGAGCAGCAGCACCAGCACCAGGGTCACCACGGCGATCGGACCACTACGGGGGTCCTTCATGATGCTCAGGGTCCGCTCTCGATCGCCAAAGCCCCCCAGCCAGGCATCGGCACTGTCCGCCAGGCCATCCAGGTGCAGACCACCGCTGAGCAGGACCCAGGCGGTCAACAGCAAGGCCGCATGCAGCAACAGGGGAACACCGCCCAGCATGGCATTCAGCACCCACAACAGCACGCCGAACAGCAGCCCCACCAACGGATAGAACAACAGCGAGCGGCCCAGCTCTTCAGGCCGAGGCATGCCCGGCAGGCGGACCGGCAGGCTGCTGAGAAACTGCAAGGCAATCCAGAACGGCAACATCTCAGCCCTCCTCGCTCATCCGGCCTTCGCTGGCGACCTGCAGACGAAACAGCGCGCCATGACCCACTTCAACGTTCAACAACTGCTGGCGCGGCAGCCCTCGAGCCCGGGCCAGCAGCAGGCGCATGACCCCGCCATGGCTGACCAGCAGCACACGCTGCCCGGCGCAGGCCTGGTACAAGCGCTCTATCGCCCCCAGCACCCGCAGGGAGAACAGCTCTACCGGCTCGCCCCCAGGCGGGGTGAATGCATAGGGATCGGCCCAGAAACGCCCCAGATCATCGGCGTCGGTTTCCATCAGCGCCGCCGCGCTCTGCCCTTCCCAGGCACCAAAGTGCAGTTCCTGAAGATCAGGCTCGAGGCTCAGCGGCAACTGCAACCGCTCCGCCAGCTCTTGGGCGAAACGCGCACAGCGCTGCAATGGCGAACTCAGTACCCGGTCCCAGGGGCCCCGCCCCTGGACGGCTTCGCGCATCTGTTGCCAGCCCGTTGCAGTCAACGCATCGTCCAGGCTGCCGCGCAGGCCACCACCCAGTTCGGTTTCACCGTGGCGCAACAGGTCCAGGTACAAGGTCATGCCGGACGATCCGCCACCGCTGCTTCGGCGAAAGTCGCCATCTGCCCGTGCAGGTCACAGGCCAGCCGCAGCAACGGCACTGCCAGGGCGGCGCCGCTGCCTTCACCCAAGCGCAGGCCCAGGTCCAGCAAGGGTTCGGCTTGCAGGGTCTGCAGCACATGCCGGTGCCCGGGCTCGGCGCCCTGGTGGGCGAACAGCAACCAGGGCGCGCAGGCCGGATTCAGACGCACCGCCACCAACGCGGCGACGCTGCAGATGAAACCGTCCACCAGCACCGCAATGCCCTCCTGGGCACACGCCAGGTAAGCCCCCACCAGCGCCGCCACTTCAAAGCCACCCAGGTTGAACAAGGTCTGCAAGGCATCGCCGCGAGAGGCATCGTGCAGCGCCAGGGCACGCTCGATAACCTGCGCCTTGTGATTGACCCCCTCGGCATTCAGGCCGGTGCCCGGCCCGGCCAGTTGTGCCACTGGAATACCCAGCAGGGCACAGGCAATGGCACTGGCTGCGGTGGTATTGCCGATGCCCATTTCACCGCCGATAAACAGCTGGGCGCCGTCGGCATGAGCCCGCAGCGCGCTGTCGCGGCCGGCTTGCAGGGCCTGCTCGCCCTGTGCAGGGGTCATCGCCGGCTCCTGGACAAAATTCTGCGTGCCGGCCCCCAGGTTCAGGTGGCGCACCCCCGGCAGGTTCAAGCCTGGCATCACTGTGCCCAGATCCACCACCTCCAGTTGCGCCTGCAGTTGCCGGGCCAGCACGCTGATGGCCGCTCCGCCGCTGACGAAGTTCAACAACATCTGCCCGGTGACTTCCTGCGGGTAGGCGGAAACGCCCTCGGCCACCACCCCATGGTCACCGGCGAAGATGGCGATCCATAGCCGCTCGATGCCGGGCTTGAGCCGTCCTTGCAGGCCCGCCAGGCGTACCGCCAGTGGCTCCAGGCGCCCGAGAGAGCCGGCCGGCTTGGTCAGTTGCTGCTGACGCGCCAGGGCCTGCTCGACCATCTGGGTGTCGATTGCCTTGCAGGGTTCCAGCCACCAGGAGTTACTCATAACGCAGTTCCTTTCAAAGTCAGGGGCAGGCCGGCGACCGTCAGCACCACTCGCTGACAACGCTCGGCCAGGGCTTGATGCAGCCAACCGGCTTCATCCACATAGCGGCGAGTCAATTCGCCCAGCGGCACGACACCCATTCCGGTTTCGTTGCTGACAAAAATGATCTCCCCCGGCAAGCTCGCCACGCACTGCAACAAGGCCTCGCGTTCGGCGGCCAGGCGCTCGGGGTCCTCGAGCATCAGCAGGTTGGTCAGCCACAGGGTCAGGCAGTCCACCAGCAGGCAGCGCCCTTCGCCGGCAGATTCCTGCAGCACCCGGGCCAGCTCCAGCGGCTCCTCGATCAAGCCCCAATGGGCCGGACGCCGATCGCGATGATGGGCAATGCGTTGATTCATCTCGCCATCCAGGGGCTGGCTGGTGGCGATGTAGGTCACCGCCAGGGCGCTGTCACCGGCGAGCTTTTCAGCGAGGCGGCTCTTGCCGGACCGGGCACCGCCGAGGATCAGTTGCAACATGCTTGGGCACCTCTGATAGGGAAGACGGCCTGGGTTGAGCGCTCAAAGGCCACAGAGCCGACGCAGTGCAGCGGTGTCCAGGTGATGCTCCACCAGGTCCGCCAGACGCTCGATATCGCGTTCACGCAAGGCGTGGTAATCCACCTCCTGCACCGCTTCGAGCCCGGCCCAGCGCAACAGCGCACTGCAGGCCGCAGGGGTTTCGAACAGACCGTGCAGGTAGGTGCCGAGGATCTGCCCGTCGGCGCTGCAGGCGCCATCGCTGCGACCGTCGTCCAGTTGCACGGCGGCCAGCTCCAGGGCCGGCCCGCGAGTGACCCCGGCGTGAATTTCATAACCACTGACCGCGGCATTCTCCAGGCTCAGGCGACCGCTGACGTTACGCAGCTGCTTCTCTTCTTCGAGCACGGTTTCAAATGCCAGCAGGCCCAGGCCGGGGCTGGAGCCCGCAGCGCCTTCGAGCCCGAGCGGGTCATGCACCTGCTCGCCAAGCATTTGCAGGCCACCGCAGATGCCCAGCACTTTGCCGCCGTAGCGCAGGTGGCGGGCAATCGCCCGATCCCAGCCGTTGCTGCGCAGGTAGGCCAGATCGCCCCGTACGCTTTTCGAGCCGGGGAGGATGATCAGATCGGCAGCAGGAATCGCCTGGCCGGGGCCGATGAATTGCAAGTCGACCTGAGGATGCAGGCGCAACGGATCGAAATCCGTGTGATTGCTGATGCGCGGCAGCACCGGCACCACCACCTTGAGCAACTGTTCGACCTTGCCCACCTGGCGTTGGTCGATACCGTCCTCGGCTTCCAGGTGCAGGTCCAGGACATAGGGCAGCACGCCGATCACCGGCTTGCCGGTACGGGCTTGCAGCCAGTCCAGGCCCGGTTGCAGCAACGCCAGGTCGCCACGAAAGCGGTTGATGATGAAGCCCTTTACCCGGGCCTGCTCACTGGGAGACAGCAGTTCCAGGGTGCCCACCAAATGGGCGAAGACCCCACCTCGATTGATGTCGGCGATCAGCAGCACCGGGCAGTCCACCGCCTCGGCAAAGCCCATGTTGGCAATATCGCCGGCCCGCAGGTTGATCTCCGCCGGCGAGCCGGCACCTTCCACCATCACCACCTGATAAGCGCTTTTCAGGCGCTCATGGGAAGCCAGTACGGCCTGCATGGCGATGGCCTTGTAGTCGTGATAGGCCACGGCGTTCATGCTGGTCACGGCGCGGCCGTGAATGATTACCTGAGAGCCGGTATCACTGTTGGGCTTGAGCAGCACCGGGTTCATGTCGGTGTGGGGCGCCAGATTGGCCGCCTGGGCCTGGACGGCCTGGGCCCTGCCGATCTCGCCGCCATCGGCAGTCACCGCACTGTTGAGGGCCATGTTCTGGGGCTTGAACGGCACCACGCTGACACCCTGGCGCCGCAGCCAACGGCACAGGGCCGTCACCAGGGTGCTCTTGCCGGCATCCGAGGTGGTGCCTTGAACCATCAGAGTGCTCATGGATATTCCTTGCGATAGGCCTGCAGCGCCTGTTCCAGGCGATCCCAATCGGCCTCCTCGGCGGGCAGGCCGAAGCGCAGGCTGCTGTTATGAGTGAACAGCCGCAGGAGAATGCCGCGGCGCGCCATGAAGTGATAAAGCGATTCGGCCTCGGCACTGATCAGCCACTGAAACAGCGCGCAACCGCCCTGGGGCTTGAGACCATGGCGCTCGAGGACTTCAACCAAACGCTCGCTCGCCGCTTCGCTGCGCAACCTTTGCCGGGCGTGCCCCTGGGTATCGCGCAGGCAGGCCTGCCCCACCACCCGGGTCGGCCCGCTGACCGCCCAGGGTCCGACCTGCTCCGCCAGCAGTTTGAGCAGCCGGCGCTCGGCCAGGACAAAACCCAGACGTACTCCGGCCAGGCCAAAGAACTTGCCGAACGAACGCAACACAATCAGCCCCACCTGATGGGCGTGGCGAGCCAGGCTCAGGTGCGGGGTGTTGTCCATGAAGGCTTCGTCCACCACCAGCCAGCCGCCGCGCTGAGCCAGGCGCGCGTGCCAGTCCAGCAGGCGCTCCGGGGTCAGGCTCAGTCCGGTAGGGTTGTTCGGGTTGACCACCACCAGCACATCGAGGCTGTCGAGGAAGAAATCCACTTCCTGCTCCAGCACTTCGCGTACCCGGTAGCCGCTGCGGCGCCAGGCTTCGGCATGCTCGGCATAACAGGGCGACAGCACACCGACCTTGCCCGCTCGACGCAAGCGCGGCAGCAACTGGATTGCTGCCTGGGAGCCGGCCACCGGCAGCACTTCACTGGCGCCATAGTATTCGCGGGCCGCCTGTTCCAGTCCGTCATCGGTTTCCGGCAGGCGCGCCCAGGCACGCAGCGCAATGGGCGGCAGGGGAAACGGCCAGGGCGCCAACCCGCTGGACAAGTCCAGCCAGGCATCTTCGGCAATCCCGTATTGCTCGGCCGCCTTGCGCAGTCGTCCGCCGTGCTCAAGCATAGAATTCAGCCCCCAGGCAAAGAATCAGCAGCCACAGCCAGACACCCCGCTGCACCAGCTGCCAGCCACGATCAATGGAACCGGCACTGGCCGGCTCGCCTTCACCCAGTTGCGGGCGCTGATGCAGCTCACCGTGATAAATCGCTGCGCCACCCAGCTCCACTCCCAGGGCGCCCGCCCCGGCCGCCATCACCGGGCCAGCATTCGGGCTGTCCCAGGTCGGGCCCTGGCGGTGCCAGCACTTGAGTGCCAGCCGGGTCTTGCCCAGCAAGGCGTAAGTCAGGGCCACCAGGCGCGCGGGAATGTAATTGAGCAGGTCGTCAATCTTCGCCGCAGCCCAGCCAAAACGTTCGAAGCGCTCGTTGCGGTAGCCCCACATCGCATCCAGGGTATTGCTCAGACGGTAGAGCACCACCCCGGGCGCGCCGGCCACGGCAAACCAGAACAGCGCGGCGAACACCGCATCGCTGCCGTTTTCCAGCACCGATTCGGTGGCCGCGCGGGCCACTTCGGTGGCGTCCAGCTCGCTGGTCTGGCGACTCACCAGAAACCCCACCCGGCGGCGCGCTTCTTCCAGATCGTCACTGCGCAACGCCTGGGCCACCGGCTCCACATGCTCGCCGAGGCTGCGCAGGCCCAAGGCGCAGTACAACGCCAGGATTTCCACCAGCCAGCCGACGTAGGGCAACCAGGACAGCGCTGTGGCCACCAGGGTCAGGGGCACCACCGCCAGCACCCAGGCGGTGACGCCATGGCTGCGCCAGCCACGGCCGGCGGAGTTGAAACGTTGCTCGATACGATCGGCCACACGGCCGAACGCCACCAGCGGATGCCAGCGCCTGGGTTCGCCCAGCAGCGCATCCAGCGCGACCCCGGCGACACTCAGCAAGGCCACACTCATTGACTCACTCCCCAGTAATTCTCATACAACAACTCACTCAGCGGCCGCGGTTGCGCCCAGCCTTCCAGTGCCAGCATCGGCGCCGGGTAGAATTCGGTGACCGGGCCCAGGCACAGCACGGCCACGGGCTTGGCACCTGCCGGCAGCCCCAGCAGATCGGCCAGGGCCTGAGGATCGAACAAAGACACCCACCCCATTCCCAGGCCCTCGCTGCGGGCCGCCAGCCACAGGTTCTGGATGGCGCAGGACAGGGACGCCAGGTCCATCTCCGGCAGGGTCCGACGGCCGAAGATGTGTCGTTCGCGGTCATCCATCAAGGCGGCCACCAGCACCTCGGCACAATCGTTGATGCCTTCGACCTTGAGCTTCATGAACTCGTCGGAACGCTCACCCAGGGCTTGGGCGGTGCGCACCCGCTCCGCCTCCACCAACTGCTGGATGTGCTTGCGCAACAGGCGGTCGCTGATGCGAATAAAACGCCAGGGCTGCATCAACCCGACACTGGGCGCCTGATGCGCTGCTTCCAGCAAGCGCCGCAGCACTGCCGGCTCGACACTGCCACCCGCGAAATGACGCATGTCGCGGCGCTCGGCGATGGCCCGGTAGACCCCCTCGCGCTGCGCCTCAGAGAACCCCTGCTCACTCACCCGCCACGCCCTCGGCTAAAACCGGCTGAACAGGCGCGCCCGGCGCAAACAACGCCGCCACCGCCGCCGGATTGGACGGGAAATAGAAGTGCACGTAAGAGGCCGTCATCCGCCCCTGGCGATACACCGCTTCCGCGCCGCGCCCGCCGTTGGGGCTGAGCCCACGAGCGATGGGCAGCAGCTCGGTGCTGGTCAGGGAATGGTGATAGGTGTGGCCGCGCAGACTGCCTTCGGGCAAATCCACCGCCTGCAAGGCCAGTGCCGCCAGGCGCTTCTGCATTACCGCATCTCCGGGCAGCAGGCCCAGGAGCTCGGCACGCTGGCCTTCGACATCGGTCAGGGAGTCCAGCAGGTAGAGCATGCCGCCGCACTCGGCGAGCAGCGGCTTGCCGGCCGCGTGATGGGCACGAATGGCCTGCAGCATGCTGCTGTTGCGGGCCAGGGCCTGATGGTGCAATTCGGGATAGCCGCCGGGCAGGTACAGGCTGTCCGCGTCGGGCAGCTGGGTATCGTGGATCGGCGAGAAGAAGCTCAACTGCGCCCCCATGGCTCGCAACAGATCGAGGCTGGCGCCATAGGTGAAGGCAAACGCCTCGTCCCGCGCCACGGCAATCCGCACGCCCTTGAGCAGTGGCGCGCAAGCCACCGGCGTGGGTGCAGCAAAACTCACCGCTGGCGGCAGTTCCACCTGGCAACTGCTGGCCAGGGCCTCGGCGGCGGCATCCAGGCGCAGGTCCAGATCATTCAGCTCGCTGGCCTGCACCAGCCCCAGATGGCGGCTGGGCAGCTCGATATCGGTTTCCCGGGACAAGGCGCCATACCAGCGCAAGCCTTCCGTCAGGCTGCCTTCCAGCAACTGCGCATGGCGCAGGGTACCAACCCGGTTGGCCAACACCCCGGCAAACGGCAGGTCCGGCTGGTAGCGCGCCAGGCCCAGAGCCAGGGCGCCGAAAGTCTGGGCCATGGCGGTGCCATCGATCACCCCCAGCACCGGCACGCCGAAATGCCGCGCCAGATCGGCGCTGGAAGGGGTGCCATCGAACAGGCCCATGACCCCCTCGATCAGAATCAGGTCGGCCTCTCCCGCCGCCTCCCAGAGCAGACGGCGGCTTTCCTGCTCGCCCACCATCCACATGTCCAACTGGTACACCGCGGCACCACTGGCGCGCTCAAGAATCATCGGGTCGAGGAAATCCGGGCCGCACTTGAAGACCCGAACCTTGCGCCCCCGGTTGCGGTGCAAGCGGGCAAGGGCCGCGGTCACCGTGGTCTTGCCCTGGCCGGAAGCCGGTGCGGCGATCAACACTGCCGGGCAATGACGAACATCAGTCATGAATTCACGCTCACAGCTCGACACCTTTCTGCGCCTTGATCCCGGCCTGGAAGGCGTGCTTGACCATGCCCATCTCGGTCACGGTATCGGCCAGCTCGATCATCTCCGGCTTGGCGCCGCGACCGGTCACTACCACATGCTGCATGGGCGGACGGGCCTGCAGGTCACTGAGCACCTGATCCAGGTCCAGGTAGCCGTGCTTGAGGGCAATGTTCAGCTCGTCGAGCACCACCAGGCCAATATCCGGGTTGCTCAGCAACTCCCTGGAAACCGCCCAGGCGGCTTCAGCAGCAGCAATATCGCGCTGGCGATCCTGGGTTTCCCAGGTAAAGCCTTCGCCCATCACGTGAAAGCGCACCTGCTCGGGGAAACGCCGGAAGAACAGTTCTTCGCCGGTGCTGTTACGCCCCTTGATGAACTGCACCACGCCACACTGCATGCCGTGGCCCATGGACCGCGCCAGCATGCCGAAGGCCGAGCTGCTCTTGCCCTTGCCGTTGCCGGTCAATACCAGCAGCAGGCCGCATTCGTTGGGCGAGTTGGCAATGCGTTCATCGATCACGGCTTTTTTGCGCAACATGCGCGCCAGATGGCGCTCGTCACGATCGGGGGATTCACTCATGGGGCAGCTCTCCGTTGGGGCTGGGGAACGGGGGGCAGGGAAAAGGAACAGACGGCGCTAGCCTGGCATCGCCCACCGTGATGCCGTTGGATGGATCAGGCCGGTCTCCGGGCTCATGAGCGGCATGGCTGCCGGACTGCGCGCCTTCCCGTGTCATTGACACAGTGGCGTCAGGCGCAGTCTTGACTCATCTACCGTTGCGGGGGCAGCGCCGGAATCGTCGTCGGCTCCATCACTGGAACAGACCCTGACCGGCTTCCCTGTTTCACTCTGTCGGCCACCGGCCACAGAGCACCTGAAACAAGTCGCGAAGGTTAGAGGGTTGGGGGTGGAGCGTCAATTAAAGCCGGCCGTCGCCCCCGGCACAAAACTGCACTGCATCAATAAACTGACGCCAATCTTGTGCCACACTCAGAGCAATGATATCAAATAGCCACTTTTCAGCGCCCCAGGCGCCAACCACACAACAATAAGGGGTGAGTTCGATGCAAGGCATGATCATCAGCAATCCGAAGCTGGAATTCCTGCGCCCGATGCTGGAACGCTGGTTCGATTGCATCGATCGCTACAACGCGGTTCGCGGCGATAACGAAACGCCCTACTGGTTCGACGAGCAGGCCAATCTCGGGCTGCTCAGCGCGGCGGCCTGGATGGCCGAGATGGTCAGCCTGGAACACAGCCCCAGCAGGAAACAGCAGGAAGAAGGTGCGCGCAACGCCCGCACCGACCTGTACCTGGCCACCAAGGAAGAGCGCGCCTACATCCACGCCACCCAGCGCTGGCCAAGGGTCAACAGCCTGAACCTGACCCAGGCACTGCTGGACGTTGCCCAGGATGCAAGAAAGATCAGCTACGCCAGCGACCTGAGACTGGGTTGCCTGTTCGTTGCCCCACAAAAATCCCAGCACAGCGCTACCCCGGAAGAGCTCCAGGACATGCTCGACGAACTGCAGAAGGAGCACTGCTGCGCCGTGGCCTGGTACTTCCCCTACGCCTATCGCAAGCTGCACAACGAGACCGGCCACTACCACCAGGGCGTCGCCGTGCTCTTCAAGGAGGCCCGCTGATCGGGCGGAACCATCGACTGGCTATGCTTCTCTATGACTACGACGTCCGTGCACTCATAGGGAAATTCGCATGCTCAAGCTTCAGCACAGCCTACTGATCGCCATCGCCGCCAGCCTCGCCGCCTGCGGCGAAACTTCCAGCCTGCAGGTGTCCGACGGCACCGGCCCCAACCCCAAGCTGCCGGAACCCAACCCGACGCTGATCCCCACGGTCAACATCGCCCCCGCCATCGGCTGGCCGCAAGGCGCAAAACCCCAGGCCGCGGCCGGCACCCAGGTCAAGGCTTTCGCCGAGAACCTCGACCATCCACGCTGGCTCTACGTCCTGCCCAATGGCGATGTACTGGTGGCGGAAACCAACGCCCCGCCCAAACCGGATGACAGCCAGGGCATTCGCGGCTGGATCGCCGGCAAGGTCATGGGCCGTGCCGGGGCGGCCGTGCCCAGCGCCAACCGCATCACCCTGCTAAGGGACCAGGATCACGATGGCGTGGCGGAGACCCGCACAGTGTTTCTGGAGAACCTCAATTCGCCCTTTGGCATGACCCTGGTGGGCAATGACCTGTATGTGGCCGATACCGACAAGCTACTGCGCTTTCCCTACCAGAGCGGCGACACCCAGATCAGCGCAGCCGCCACCAAGGTGGTCGACCTGCCCGGCGGTACCCTCAACCATCACTGGACCAAGAACGTTATCGCCAGCAAGGACGGCAGCAAGCTCTACGTCACCGTGGGCTCCAACAGCAACGTCGGCGAAAACGGCCTGGACAAGGAGCAAGGCCGAGCGGCGATCTGGGAGGTGGACCGTGAAAGCGGCCAGCACCGCCTGTTCGCCACCGGCCTGCGCAACCCCAATGGCCTGGCCTGGGAGCCGGCCAGCGGCGCACTCTGGACCGCAGTCAACGAGCGGGACGAAATCGGCAGCGACCTGGTGCCGGACTACATCACCTCGGTCAAGGATGGCGCGTTCTATGGCTGGCCCTTCAGCTACTACGGGCAACATGTGGATGTACGGGTCAAGCCGCAGAACCTCGACCTGGTGGCCAAGGCCATCGCCCCGGACTACGCGGTAGGCCCGCACACCGCGTCGCTGGGGCTGACCTTCGCCGACGGCAGCAAGCTCCCCGCCCCCTTCACCGAAGGCGCCTTCATCGGCCAGCACGGTTCCTGGAACCGCAAACCCCATAGCGGCTACAAGGTGATTTTCGTGCCATTCAGCGCCGGCAAGCCCAATGGAGCGCCGATCGATGTGCTTAGCGGCTTTCTCAATGCCGACGAGAAGGCCATGGGACGCCCGGTCGGAGTGGTGATCGACCAGCAAGGCGGGTTATTGGTGGCCGACGATGTCGGCAACAAGATCTGGCGAGTCTCCGCCGCCAAAGCCCCCTAGGCTCAACGCTTGCGGCACAGCGTCAGACCATCTCCCAGCGGCAGCAGCGACAGATCGATACGCGAGTCATCCTTCAAGGCGCGATTGAGCGCCTGGATGGCTCGGGTATCCTCGCTCAGGGAATCGGTCTCCAGCACGCGCCCGCTCCACAGGGTGTTATCGAACACCAGCAGCCCGCCAACGCGCAGCAGGCCCAGCGCGACCTCCAGGTAGGCCGGGTAGTTGGCCTTGTCGGCATCGATGAAGATCAGGTCGAAACAGCCAAGCTGCCCCGCTCGCTCCAGGCTGGCCAGGGTATCCAGGGCCGGGGCCAGGCGCAGTTCGATGCGCTGGCCCACCCCCGCCTCCTGCCAGTAGCGCAGGGCCGTAGCGTTGTAGTCGCCGGGAATGTCGCAGCAGATCAGAGAACCGTCTTCAGGCAGCGCCTGGGCCATGCACAGGGCGCTGTAGCCGGTGAAGGTGCCGACCTCCAGCACGCGACGGGCGCCGGTCAACTTCACCAGCAACGCGAGGAACTGGCCCTGCTCGGGCGCCACCTGCCAACGGGCGGTGGGCATTGCCTGGGTTTCATCCCGCAGACGACGCAGCAGGGGCGTTTCACGCAGGGAAACGTCCAGCAGGTAATGGTAGAGGGCATCGTCGAGGTTCAGCGTCCGAGCGGTCACAGGCACCTCGACCAGAGAAGATTAGGGATTGCGCGCCAGGTGTTCTGGCTGCAGGACGCGCTTCGCGCTCAGGTAGGCCTTCTGCCAATAGGCCTTGGACAGGCTGTCGAGCTTCACCGTGCCGCCGGTAGCCGGCGCATGCACGAAGCGCCCTTCCCCCACGTAGATGCCCGCATGGCTGACCTGGGAGCCGCCATTGGTGGCGAAGAAGATCAGATCGCCGGTCTGCAGCGCGTTCTTGCCCACATCCGGCGCCTGCATGCCGATCATTTCCCGGGTTGAACGCGGCAGGGAAATACCCGCCGCATCGCGGTAGACGTAACCGATCAGGCCACTGCAGTCGAAACCGGAATCCGGGGTGTTGCCGCCCCAGCGATAAGGCGTGCCCACCAGCCCAAGGGCGCGGAACAGCACGTCTTCGGCAACCGGAGAGAAGGTTTGGGAGGAGTTGAACACCGGAGCACGCACCACAGGCGCAGGCGGCGGGGTACGGCTGGCACAGGCGCTGAGCAGCGCTGCGAGGGCAATAAGAGCAAAACGGGCTGAGGTCGACATAAGCTGGACAATCCTGATCGGGATGCGGCTTTCTCTGCCGTGGCACTGAAAACAAAACCGCGTAAGCAAGGCTTACGCGGTTAGTTTCAACAATAGATCAGGATTCTAGCGCCTACACGCCAAACTTCAAGTAAGACTTTAACTTCGCCCTACAAATAGTCCGCTTATTTGCGTGCAGTGACCACGGTTGGAGCCATGGCAAGTGCGCGCTTGGCTTCGATGAAGGTCTTGCTCCAGTAGCTATCGCCCAGGCTGTCGACCCGCACACCGCCACTGCGACGGCTGCTGGAGTGGATGAACTGGTCATCGCCCAGGTAGATACCTGCGTGGCTGACGCGCCCACGGCCGTTGGTGCTGAAGAACAGCAGATCACCCGGCTTGAGATTGTTGCGCGCTACCAGAGGCGCTTTCACGTTGATCATTTCGCGAGTGGAACGCGGCAGGTTCATGCCCGCCTCTTCACGAAACAGATAACCGATGAAACCGCTGCAATCGAAGCCGGCTTCCGAGGTACCGCCGAAACGGTAACGGGTACCGATCAGGGACATGCCGCGCTCGAGGATGCTGTCAGCCAGAACTGGCAACTGGTAAGGCTTGCTGTCAGAGAACTCTGCCAGTTCCTTTTCAGTTGCCAGCTCTTCCTGATAAACAGCGGAAGACTGGTTTTTGACGGAGACTTGAGCCTGCTGGACAGGTTGCTGCTGGGACACCGGAGTGTGGGAGGCGCAACCAAACAACAGGGTGACGAGTGCGAGAGGCACGAGGGGTGCGAAGCGATTTAGCATGGGCACGACCGTGGCTTGAAATAAAAGAAGACGCGACTATGCCTTCTATCGCCCTCATTTGCAAATTCAATCGATCAGAATGTGACTTATGAGTTTCTTCCGTACATCTAAGGCTTTAAGCCCATTTTAAGTCCGCCCACCTCTGGAAACCCTTCCAAAGGTGCGTTTTCTGGCGCCTGGAATATGCCGAAGGTCGCCCCCGAAAGCCCTGGAAGCCTTGTCTTTACCAGCCCAGGGTCTCTTTCAGAAAAGGGATGGTCAGCTTGCGCTGGGCCTGCAACGAAGCCTGGTCGAGGCGCTCGAGAAGCTCGAACAGGGCACTCATGCTGCGGGTACCGCGGGTCAGGATGAAATGCCCGACCTCGTCGGTCAGATGCAGCCCCCGGCGGGATGCCCTTAGCTGCAAGGCACGCAATTTGTCTTCGTCGGAGAGCGGGCGCATCTGAAAGATCAGTGCCAGGGTCAGGCGAGACTTCAAATCCGCCAGCTTCACCGGCAACTCGCGAGGCGAGGTCGAGGCCGCGATCAACAGGCGCCGACCACTGTCGCGCAAGCGGTTGAACAGATGAAACAGCGCTTCTTCCCAATCCGCCTTGCCAGCCACAGCCTGCAGGTCATCCAGGCAGACCAGCTCGTACTGTTCCAGGTTGTCGAGAATCTCGATACCGCGATCCAGAAGCTCCGCCAGCGGCAGATACACCGCCGGCTCCCCCAACTGCTCGAAACGCAGGCACGCGGCCTGCAGCAAGTGCGTGCGGCCCACCCCATCCTTGCCCCAGAGGTAGATCAGGCTTTCGGTCCAGCCGGCGTCGGCTTCGCAGAGGCGCTCGACGTAGCCGAGTGCTGCGGCATTGGCGCCTGGGTAGTAGTTGATGAAGGTGGCGTCATCACGCAGACGCACACCTAGGGGCAGCTGAATCGGTTTCATGCTGACTGAACAGTTCCAAACGAACCGTTAGTGGCCTCTGTGTAAAGTTTGCAAAGTTTATACCCGTGACGCCGAGCGCACAATGCAGCAGACCACAAGCAAAATCAAAGGTTTGCGACAGCCAAACGCAATCGAAGGGCGTTCCTTGACAGCTACCGTGACGGCCAGCCAAGCGCCGCCAACCGTCACGCAGGCCCGCGCGCCCCTTTACAACTCGGGGTCTTCAGCACCGCTGTAGAGATCCGAATCCTTGTACAGATCATGCACATGGCGCACCAGCACCATGATCACCGCTGCCACCGGCAGCGCCAGCAGCACCCCGGTAAAACCGAACAGTTCGCCGCCGGCAAGAATGGCAAAGATCACCGCCACCGGGTGCAGGCCGATGCGATCGCCCACCAGCAACGGCGTCAGCACCATGCCCTCAAGGGCTTGCCCCACCATGAATACCGCGACAATGCCGATCATCGGATACAGGTCGCCACCGAACTGGAACAGCCCGGCAATCAGCGCCGCACCAATGCCGATGACAAAGCCCATATACGGCACGATTGCCGCCAGACCGGCAATCAGACCGATCAACAGCCCCAGCTCCAGCCCCACCAGCATCAGGCCCGCGGCGTAGATCACCCCGAGAGCCAGCATCACCAGCAATTGCCCGCGAACAAAAGCCCCCAGCACTTCATGGCACTCCCCGGCCAGAGACACCACCTGCTCTTCGCGGCTGCGTGGCAACAGGCTGCGGATCTTGGCCATCATCAAGTCCCAGTCCCGCAGCAGATAGAAGCTGACCACCGGGATCAGCACCAGATTGGCCAGCCAGCCGATCAGCGCCAGGCCCGAAGCCGTTGCCTGGCTCAGCACCACGCCGACGATATCGGTGGTCTGGCCCATGTGCTCGCTGATGGCCGCCTTGACCTTGTCGAACTTCCAGAAGCCGTCCGCCAGACCGAGCTTGGACTGCACCCAGGGCATGGCGCTGTGCTGGACCCAATCGAGCATCTGCGGCGCCAGTTCATAGAGCCGCACCAACTGCTTGGCCAGCATGGGCACCAGCACCAGCAGCAGGGTCATAACGATCAGGGTGAACAAGGCGAATACCGCCACCACGCCCCAGGTCCGCGACAACCCCCATTGCTCCAGCCGGTCCACCAGCGGATCGAACAGGTAGGCCAGCAATAACGCCACCAGGAACGGACTGAGGATCGGGTGCAGCAGGTAGACGAACCCGCAGGCCAGGAGCACGACACCCAACCAGACCCAACGACGCGTATCAGCCATATACCTCTCCAGCTTCTATATAGAAGGAAACAATCTGCTACCAACGAAAACGCAGTTGGGCCTGCGGCGCCACCGGGGCGGTCCCTTCAGCGCCTTGTACAGGAGCTTGCGGCGCAGGCGCTTCACCCGCCGGAATCTCTTGCAGCTTGGCCAGCGACAGTTGCGCCCGCAGCTGCTCCGCACTGCCGTTGACGCGATAGACGATCCGATCACCGTCAACGCTCTGCAACTGCGCACCAAAAGGCTCCAGCAAGTGCCCAAGGGCCGCGTAATGCTCCAGAGTCATTCCCTGCACTTCCAGCAACTGCTCGCTGGAAGCACCAGGACGAGTGACGAAACGGGGCGCCAGACGCTGGCTCACCGCCAGCAACACCCCATCGGCCAGGGCCGCGGTATCGGCGCCCTGGACAGTGCCCTGCTCCTTCTGATCGCCCAGCCACAGCCGCCACTTGGCTTGCCATTGGCCACCTTCTTCCCGGGCATGTACCGCCAGCAACGCATCAGCACCGTAACGCTCGGAGGCTTCGCGCAGCGGCGCCGGATCGGAACCTTCAAGATTCGGCGCCGTGGCGACGATCTGCTCGTTCAGATCCCCCAGCGGCAGGCGCAGGGGCAAGCCACGATGTTGAGCCGCACGCCGCAAGGGCGCCGCGCTGGCCTGACCATCACCCACCAGGCTCGAGCCTTCGGTGGAATCACTCAGCCACCAGCCGATGATCGACGGCCGGTTGTTGCCCCAGAGCGATAGCCCGGCCTGACGCAGGGCGCGATCGGTGGTGACCGGATCGAAATCCACCTGCAGGCTTTCCGGCGGGCCGGCGTCGTAGCCGTACTGACTGATGATCTGCTGCGGGTCCTTGCGTATCGCCGCCAGCCCTGGCCCCTGGGCGGCCTTGGCGTCGCCAGTGAGGCGCAGCACCAGGGTTTCCAGGGCCCGTTGCGTGGCCTGGTCGCGCTCTTCGGGCGACTGGCTGCTCACAGGCTCACGCACTTGATACAGGCCATTGAGGGTTTCGGCATGACTCGCCAGGCTGACCAATGACAAACAGCCCACAAACAGAAATTTACCCAGACGCATGGAAGATTCCCGACGACAGAAAACGATTGAAACAGCGCACTTGAACCGCGGCGAGCAAGGCTGTGACCACAAGCCTGGGCAAAACATTCACCCGGCGCCCGATAGTTTTCGCGCTGTCATAACGATAGCCACTTGAGCGCTATACCTTATACAGGCATGGGCAGGAGCACCAACACGACCAATCGCGGTTTTTTTAACAGGATATGCCTCTCCCCGTCGGCCCGAGGATGGCCGCTGCCCCTCAAGCCTGATAAAATCGCGCGCCTTCGCAGACCGGCATCAGCTGGGCACCCTGAAACGCTTTTCCTGTGTTTCCGGCAGTCTCACTGGTTCGGTCGATACCCCTGAATCCCCCCTAAAGGCCTGGATCATGAGCAAGCAACCCTCCCTGAGCTACAAAGACGCCGGTGTAGACATCGACGCCGGTGAAGCATTGGTCGAACGCATCAAGAGCGTCGCCAAGCGCACTGCGCGCCCGGAAGTCATGGGCGGCCTGGGCGGTTTCGGCGCCCTCTGCGAAATCCCGGCCGGCTACAAGCAACCGGTGCTGGTCTCCGGCACTGACGGCGTCGGCACCAAGCTGCGCCTGGCCCTGAACCTGAACAAGCACGACAGCATCGGCATCGACCTGGTGGCCATGTGCGTCAACGACCTGGTGGTCTGCGGCGCCGAACCGCTGTTCTTCCTCGACTACTACGCCACCGGCAAGCTCAACGTCGATACCGCAGCCCAAGTGGTAACCGGCATCGGCGCTGGCTGCGAGCTGTCCGGCTGCTCCCTGGTGGGCGGCGAAACCGCTGAAATGCCCGGCATGTACGAAGGCGAAGACTACGACCTGGCCGGCTTCTGCGTAGGTGTGGTGGAAAAGGCCGAGATCATCGACGGCTCGAAAGTTGCCGCCGGCGATGCCCTGCTGGCCCTGCCCTCCTCCGGCCCGCACTCCAACGGCTACTCGCTGATCCGCAAGATCATCGAAGTCTCCGGCGCCGACATCGAAAGCATCCAGCTGGACGGCAAACCACTGACCGACCTGCTGATGGCGCCGACCCGCATCTACGTCAAGCCACTGCTGAAGCTGATCAAGGACACCGGCGCGGTCAAGGCCATGGCCCACATCACCGGTGGCGGCCTGCTGGACAACATCCCGCGTGTGCTGCCAAAAGGCGCCCAGGCCGTGGTCGACGTGGCGAGCTGGCAGCGCCCGGCGGTCTTCGACTGGCTGCAGGAAAAAGGCAACGTCGACGAGCACGAAATGCACCGCGTGCTGAACTGCGGCGTGGGCATGGTCATCTGCGTGGCCCAGGATCAGGTCGAGAACGCCCTGAAGGTCCTGCGCGAGGCGGGCGAGCAGCCATGGGTCATCGGCCAGATCGCCACCGCAGCCGAAGGCGCGGCCCAGGTCGAGCTGAAGAACCTCAAGGCTCACTGATGCAAGAGCGGATGTCGCCGACCTGTGACGTTGTGGTGCTGTTGTCCGGCACCGGCAGTAACCTGCAAGCCTTGATCGACAGCGTGCACACCGGCGACAGCCCGGTGCGCATCGCCGCCGTGATCTCCAACCGCGCTGACGCCTATGGCCTGCAGCGCGCCAAGGAAGCGGGTATCGCTACCCGCTTCCTCGATCACACCGCCTTCGAAGGCCGGGAGGCCTTCGATCAGGGGCTGATCGAGCTGATCGATACCTTCCAACCCAAACTGGTGGTCCTGGCCGGATTCATGCGCATTCTCAGCGCCGGGTTCGTCCGCCACTACCAGGGCCGGCTGCTGAATATCCACCCCTCGCTGCTCCCGAAATACAAAGGGTTACACACTCATCAGCGGGCGCTGGAGGCCGGAGATACGGAGCATGGCTGCAGCGTGCACTTCGTCACCGAGGAACTCGATGGCGGCCCTCTGGTCGTACAGGCTGTGATCCCGGTAGAGTTGCACGACTCGCCGCAGAGCCTGGCGCAGCGAGTGCACGTCCAGGAACACCGGATTTACCCCATGGCCGTACGCTGGTTTGCCGAAGGTCGGCTGACGCTCGGCGATCAGGGTGCTTTACTGGATGGTCAATTACTGGCCGCCAGCGGCTATTTGATTCGAACCTAGGAGATTTTATGCGTCGCGCCCTGCTCTTCGCTTGCGCTCTGTTCGCCCTGCCGGCTGTGCAGGCGGCAGACCTTCACCCGTTCTCCGCCAGCTACACCGCCGACTGGAAGCAACTGCCCATGAGCGGCACTGCTGAACGCAGCCTGGAAAAAACCGCCAATGGTGCGTGGAAACTCAGCTTCAAGGCATCGATGATGATTGCCAGCCTGAGCGAGGAAAGCACCCTGACCCTGGACAAGGACACCCTGGTGCCCCAGTCCTATCGCTTCGAGCGTGGCGGTCTGGGCAAAGCCAAGAAAGCCGACCTGGATTTCGACTGGAAAGCCAAGATGGTCACCGGCACCGACCGTGGTGATGCGGTCAAGCTGCCGCTGAACACCGGCATGGTGGATAAATCCACCTACCAGCTGGCCCTGCAGCACGATGTGGCAGCCGGCAAGAAGACCATGAGCTATCAAGTGGTCGACGGCGGTGAAGTCGACACCTATGACTTCCGTGTCCTGGGCTCGGAGAAGGTTGACACCAAGGCTGGCCAGATCGATGCGATCAAGGTCGAGCGCGTTCGCGACCCGACACAGAGCAAACGCATCACCGTGATGTGGTTCGCCAAGGACTGGGATTACCTGCTGGTGCGTCTGCAACAGGTGGAAACCGACGGCAAGGAGTACAACATCATGCTCCTCAACGGCACCGTTGACGGCAAGACGGTCAAAGGCAGCTGAGCCGCAGCAGTCACGAAGCCTCGCGAAAGCGGGGCTTTTTTTTGCCCGGGATTTGGTTCCTCGCCCGCACAGCAAGCCCCGGCACAAGCCCTCGAAGATGAAACTTTTGTCATGAAGCGGTACGCCCTGCGGCGAAATGTCACGGTTTACGCGGGCTGCAGGATTTTCTTCGATTCTGCAAAGGTTTGTTGCAGCGCCAGGCAATTTACTTAGCAAGCTAACAAAATATATAACAGAGTCCTGCACACGCCTTGCTGCAGATCAACAGAGATTGGAGCTAGCAGATGACTGTAAAAGTAACTGAACGCGACGATTCACATATGTCCCATGAAGGCGTAGCCGCGGGTGTACGGATCTGGGATGTACATCAACAAGACATGCTGGTGGGCATGTTCCACTCCGAGAGCGACGCCCACAGCTACAAGGCTGAATTGGAAAAACTCGAGCAGAACCGCGCGCCCCAGAGCTCCTGACTCGACCTCAGTGCCGGAGTGCCGGGATCTCCACGCGGATCAACGGCCTCCCCCACAAACGACAAACCCCGCCATGAGCGGGGTTTGTCGTTATTCAAGGCTTACCACATCAGATCGTCGGGGATCTGGTAGGCCGCGTACGGATCATCTTCATCCGGCGCCTCGGTGGGCGTATTGAGCTGCACGATACGGCGCGGGTCGCGCTCCTGGATCTTCAGCGCGGCTTCCCGCGGAATCACCTCGTAGCCGCCGCCATGGTGGACGATGGCCAGGGAGCCGCTGCTCAGCTTGTTGCGCATGAGGGTATTCACCGACAGGCGCTTGACCTTCTTGTCGTCGACGAAGTTGTAGTAGTCCTCGGTGTTCAGCTTGGGCAGCCGCGACACTTCGATCAGTTGCTTGACCTGCGCCGCGCGGGCTTTCTGCTCGGCCTTTTCCTGTTGCTGACGGTTGAGCTCCTGGTCGCGCTTGACCTTCTCGGCCATGGCTTCCTGGGCCGCACGCTGCTGGGAGTCATCGAGTTCGATCTGGCCTTTGTGGGCCAGACGCTGCTGCTTCTGCTTGTCTTTGCTGACCTGCTTGGCCTGCTTTTGGTTGACCAGCCCTGCTTTGAGCAACTGGTCGCGAAGGGAAAGGCTCATGGTGCTTACTCACTTAGGCAACGGCCTCAGCCGCAGCTGGGCAAATTCTTTTCCTGACGTTTGGCTTCGCCCCACAGGGCATCCAACTCTTCGAGGGTGCAATCTTCCATGGGACGGGCAGTGTCGCGCAATGCCTGCTCGATAAATCGGAAGCGTCGGTCGAACTTGGCGTTGGCACCGCGCAGGGCGGTTTCCGGGTCGACCTTGAGGTGCCGGGCCAGGTTGACCACGACAAACAGCAAGTCGCCGATTTCATCGGTGATCGCCGCCGCATCGTTGTCGGCCATGGCTTCCAGCACTTCATCCAGCTCTTCACGAACCTTGTCCACCACCGGCAGGGCTTCGGGCCAGTCGAAACCGACCTGGGCCGCACGCTTTTGCAACTTGGCGGCGCGGGACAAGGCCGGCAAGGCCACCGGCACATCATCGAGCAAGGACAACTGCTGGGGAGCCTCGGACTTCTCCGCGCGCTCCTCGGCCTTGATCTGCTCCCAACGCTCCTTGACCTGGTCTTCATCGAGCCGCGGGATGTCCAGCGGCGCGTACAGGTCCCCGGTGGGAAATACATGGGGATGCCGGCGGATCAGCTTGCGCGTGATGCCGTCCACCACCGCGTCGAACTCGAAACGCCCCTCCTCCCGGGCCAGCTGGCTGTAGTACACCACCTGGAACAGCAGGTCCCCCAGCTCGCCCTGCAAGTGGTCGAAGTCGCCGCGCTCGATGGCGTCGGCCACTTCATAGGCCTCTTCCAGGGTATGGGGGACGATGCTGGCGTAGTTCTGCTTGATGTCCCACGGGCAGCCGTACTGCGGGTCGCGCAGGCGCGCCATGAGGTGGAGCAGGTCTTCAAGGCTGTACATCAGTTCATCCATTTCATACAGGCATCAGGGGGTCCGGTTGCGCCGGGTCTCGATGATGTTTGGCAACTGGGAAATCCGCCCCAACAGGCGACCCAACGCGTCCAGCCCCGGGATCTCGATAGTCAGGGACATCAACGCGGTGTTGTCCTCCTTGTTCGAGCGGGTGTTGACCGCCAGCACGTTGATCCGCTCGTTGAGCAGCACCTGGGACACATCACGCAGCAGGCCGGAACGGTCGTAGGCGCGGATGATGATATCCACCGGATAGGTCAGCACCGGCACCGGCCCCCAGCTGACCTGGATGATCCGCTCCGGCTCGCGCCCGGCCAATTGCAGCACCGAGGCGCAGTCCTGGCGGTGAATGCTCACGCCGCGGCCCTGGGTGATGTAGCCGACGATCGCATCCCCCGGCAATGGCTGGCAGCAGCCGGCCATCTGGGTCATCAGGTTGCCCACGCCCTGGATCTGGATGTCGCCACGCTTGCCCGGCTTGTAGCCGGCAGCCTTGCGCGGAATCAACTCCAGTTGCTCGTTGCCCCGCTCCGGCTCCACCAGTTGCTGGGCCAGGTTGACCAGTTGCGCCAGGCGCAGGTCGCCCGCGCCCAGGGCGGCGAACATGTCCTCGGCGATCTTCATGTTGGCCTTCTCGGCCAGCTTGTCGAAATCCACCTGTGGCAGGCCGAGTCGGCTCAGTTCGCGTTCCAGCAGGGTCTTGCCGGCGGCGACGTTCTGATCGCGGGCCTGGAGCTTGAACCAGTGGACGATCTTCGCCCGCGCCCGGGACGTGGTGACATAGCCCAGGTTCGGGTTCAGCCAGTCGCGGCTCGGCGTGCCGTGCTTGCTGGTGATGATCTCCACCTGCTCGCCGGTCTGCAGGCTGTAGTTGAGCGGCACGATGCGCCCGTTGATCTTCGCGCCCCGGCAGTTGTGGCCGATCTCGGTGTGCACCCGGTAGGCGAAATCCAGCGGCGTGGCGCCCTTGGGCAGGTCGATGGCGTGACCGTCGGGGGTGAAGATGTACACCCGGTCCGGTTCGATATCCACCCGCAGCTGTTCGGCCAGACCGCCGATATCCCCCAGTTCCTCGTGCCATTCGAGCACCTGGCGCAACCAGGAGATTTTCTCTTCGTAATGGTTGGAGCCGGACTTGACGTCGGTGCCCTTGTACTTCCAGTGCGCGCAAACCCCCAGCTCCGCCTCTTCGTGCATGGCGTGGGTACGGATCTGCACTTCCAGCACCTTGCCCTCAGGGCCGATCACCGCCGTGTGCAACGAGCGGTAGCCGTTCTCCTTGGGGTTGGCGATGTAGTCGTCGAACTCTTTGGGGATGTGCCGCCACAGGGTATGCACGATGCCCAGCGCGGTGTAGCAATCGCGCATTTCCGGCACCAGCACCCGCACCGCGCGCACGTCGTAGATCTGGCTGAATTCCAGGCCCTTGCGCTGCATTTTGCGCCAGATGGAATAGATGTGCTTGGCCCGCCCACTGATGTCGGCGTTGACCCCGGTGGCCTTCAGTTCGTTCTGCAGCTGGTTCATCACGTCGCTGATGAAACGCTCGCGATCCAGGCGCCGCTCATGCAGCAGCTTGGCGATCTGCTTGTACTGCTCGGGCTCCAGGTAACGGAAGGACAGGTCTTCCAGCTCCCACTTGATATGCCCGATACCCAGGCGGTGAGCCAGGGGTGCGTAGATGTCGAAGACTTCCCGGGCAACCCGGTTGCGCTTCTCTTCGTCGGCGCTTTTTACCGCTCGAATCGCACAGGTACGCTCGGCCAGCTTGATCAGTGCAACCCGCACGTCATCTACCATGGCCACCAGCATCTTGCGCAGGTTTTCCACCTGGGCCTGGGTGCCCAGCACCAGGGACTGACGGGGGCTGAGGCTGGCGGTAATGGCCGCCATGCGCAAGACGCCATCGATCAGCTTGGTGACCACCGGACCAAACCGCTGGCTGACCGCCGGCAACTGGATCTGGCCCTCGCGGACACCCCGGTAGAGTACCGCGGCAACCAGGGAGTCCTGATCCAGCTTGAGATCGGCGAGGATCTCGGCGATCTCCAGGCCCGTGCTGAAACTCGACACGTCCTCGGGGCTGAGATTCTTCGTTGCTATGTGCTGCAGTTCCGCCTCGCGAGCGAACTCGCAGGCTTCTTTCAAGGCTTCACGGTCCAGTGCCATGTCGACGCTGACCGTATGATCGAGCCATGCCTCGAGATTGATACTGCCGTCGGTGTTGATCGGCTGGTGCGCTCTCACCTGTACCATCTTGCTTTACCTTCCCTACGACGCACATTCAATGCGTCAAATCGCTGACCTTCAACGCTCGGGTGCGGCTCGCAGGGCCAGCGCGCCACTCCCGAAAGACCAGTCGGATTAGACAAGCCATCCTAGCTCGCTTCAAATAACGCCATGGCCTCGACATGCGCCGTCTGAGGAAACATATCGAGGATCCCGGCACGTTTTAATCTATAGCCCTGCTTGATCAGTTCGACCGTGTCACGAGCCAAAGTTGCCGGATTGCATGACACGTACACCAACCGCTTGGCACCCAGGGTCGCCAACTGGCGGACCACCTCGAAAGCACCGTCGCGGGGTGGGTCCAAGAGTACCGCAGAAAAGCCTTCATCAGCCCACTCGGCAGCGCTCAGAGGTTGGGATAAATCGGCTTGAAAAAAGCGCGTGTTATGCAAATTGTTGCTGGCGGCATTCTCCGCGGCGCGCGCCACCATGGTCGCCACGCCCTCTACCGCCACCACTTCCCGCACCTGTCGGGCCAACGGCAAGGCGAAGTTGCCCAGGCCGCAAAACAGGTCCAGCACCCGCTCATCAGCTTGCGGCGCCAGCCACTCCAGGGCCTGGGCGACCATCGCTTCATTGACTCCCGCATTGACCTGGATGAAGTCACCCGGCCGATACGCCAGGTGCAGGTCCCAGGTCTCCAGGCGGTAGCCCAGAGCCTGCGATGGATCAAAGGGTTGCGGCTCGCCTTCACCGTGCAGCCACAATTGCGCCTGATGGAAATCGCAGAAGTCCTTGAGGATCGTCAGGTCGCTGTCGGACAACGGCGCCATGTGGCGCAACAGCACCGCCAGGGCCGAACCGCTGAACAACTCCACATGCCCCAGTGCCTGAGGCTTGCTCAAGCGTCGCAGCATGGCGGGCAAACGGTTCATGACAGGTTGCAAGGCCTGTACCAGCACCGGGCAATCGTCGATGGCGACAATGTCCTGGCTACCGGCAGCGCGAAAACCCACCTCAAGTTGCTTGCCCTTGGCGTCCCAGCGCACCGCCACCCGGGCGCGGCGCCGATAGCCGAACTCGGGACCGCTCAAGGGGGCGGCCCAGGCCTCGGGCTCGACACCCGCGACCTTGGACAACTGCTCGGCGAGCATGCGCTGTTTCAGGGCAAGCTGTTCGTCATGGGGCAAATGCTGGACACTGCAACCGCCGCAACGCCCGGCATGGGCACAGGCCGCCGGGCGACGCAGATCACTGGCGTTGAAGATACGCTCGGCACGGGCCTCCACCACTTTGCCGTGGCTGCCCAACACCCGAGCTTCGACTTCTTCACCGGCCAGGGCACCGCTGACAAACCAGGTACGCCCTTCGACAAAGGCAATGCCACGGCCGTCGTTGGCCAGACGCTGAATCGTCAAACGCTGCTTCTTGCCCACTGGAATCTGCGGCGCCCGGCTACCGCCCGCCGGCTGGAAGCGCAGGCCTCTCTCGTGCTTAGCCATCAATTGGGCGCATCGAAAATGCCGGTCGACAGGTAACGATCGCCACGGTCGCAGATGATCGCGACCATGACTGCGTTTTCCACTTCCCGGGACAGGCGCAGCATCGCTGCCACCGCACCGCCGGAAGAGACGCCACAGAAGATCCCTTCTTCACGGGCCAGGCGCCGAGTCACGTCTTCGGCCTCGCTCTGGGCCATGTCGACAATCCGGTCGACCCGACTGGCCTGGTAGATCTTCGGCAGGTATTGCTCGGGCCAGCGGCGAATGCCGGGAATGGCCGAGCCTTCCATCGGCTGCAGACCGACGATCTGCACCGCCGGGTTCTGCTCCTTCAGGTAACGCGAGGTGCCCATGATGGTGCCGGTGGTGCCCATCGAGCTGATGAAGTGAGTAATGCTGCCCTGGGTCTGGCGCCAGATTTCCGGGCCGGTGCCGCTGTAGTGGGCCTCAGGGTTGTCGCCGTTGGCGAACTGGTCGAGCACCTTGCCGCGGCCTTCGGCCTGCATCCGCTCGGCCAGGTCACGGGCGCCTTCCATGCCTTCTTCCTGGCTGACCAGAATCAGCTCGGCGCCGTAGGCGGTCATCGCCGCCTTGCGCTCGGCGCTGGAGTTGTCGGGCATGATCAGGATCATCTTGTAGCCCTTGATCGCCGCAGCCATGGCCAGGGCGATGCCGGTATTGCCCGAGGTCGCTTCGATCAGGGTATCGCCGGCCTGGATCTGCCCGCGCAACTCGGCGCGGGTGATCATCGACAGTGCCGGACGGTCCTTGACCGAACCCGCCGGGTTGTTGCCCTCGAGCTTTAGCAGCAGGGTATTGCTGGTGGCGCCGGGCAGGCGCTGCAGGCGGACCAGGGGGGTGTTGCCGACGCAATCGGCGATGGTTGGGTACTGCAAGGTCATGGCGTATTCGCAATCCAGACTGCGGGGGCGCCTATCATACCGGCAAACGACCGAGCGCCATATCACGCAAAGTGCGAGCCTTATGGCTTATTGGAATAAGGCAGCCCAGGGCAAGCCTCAGGCCGCCAGCAGGCGCACGTGGATGCGCAAGCCCTGGGCCAGGTTCTGCGCCCACAACTGCCCACCCTGACGCCCTACGGCATTGCGGGCGATGCTCAGGCCCAGGCCGAAACCGCCATCCCCCGGTCGCGACCCATCCAGACGAGTGAAGGGGGCGAAGATCCTTTCCAGATCCTCTTCAGCCACCCCCGGCCCTTCGTCATCCAGCCACAGGTGCCAGTACTTGCCGTCGCGCTGGCCTCCGAGGCTGACCCGTGCTCCGGCCGGAGAATGCCGAATAGCGTTGCGCAGGATGTTTTCCAGGGCCTGGGCCAGGGTATTGAGGTGCCCGCGAACCCAGCAATCGGCCTCCAGCTCGCAACGCAGCTGCTGCGCGGACCAGCCACTCTCGAAGCAGGCATTTTCGCTGAGCATCTCCCACAACGCCTGGACCTGGATCTGCTCTTGCGGCAGTGGCGCACGCTCGGTGTCCAGCCAGGCCAGTTGCAGGCTGTCCTCCACCAGGCGCTGCATGCCGTCGACCTCCCGCGCCAAGCGTTCGCGCAGCGCGGCAAGATCACGCTCGCCATCGCAGGCCACGCGCAGGCGGCTCAGGGGGGTGCGCAACTCGTGGGACAGGTCCCGCAACAACTGCTGCTGCACCGCCACGGTACTCTGCAGACGTTCGGACATCTGATCGAACGCCCGTCCCAGTTCGCCCAGCTCGTCCCGACGCTGGGTGGTTTCACTGGACAGCCGCACGTTCAACTGCTCCGCCCGCCAGGCGTTGGCCTGCTCGCGCAACTGGTTCAGCGGCACCACCAGCAAGCGATACAGGCCGACACACAGCAACAAGGTGAACAGCCCGGGAATCACCCCATTGGTGATCACCTGCCAGAACACCCGGTAGCGCCCCGGCATGAAACGTTGCGGCAACTCGATCACCAGGCTGCCCAGGGACGGATCCTCGGGAAAGGGTACTTTCAGCCACGGCAGGCCCCGGGCGTGCCGGCTCACCGGCCAGTCGGCACCGCGCAGGAAGGTCAGGCGCTGGGCCTCCGCCGGCGTCAACGGGTAGCTGCTCAGGGATTGCAGGTCACTGCCAATCACGCCGATCCAGGTTTTCTCGCGGCTGGCGATCTGCTGGATCCAGGCATCGACACCGGCACTCTGGCCGCCCTTCCAGGCCTGCTCGGCCTCGCGGGCGTAGCTGCCCAAGGTGGCTCTGGCCTCATCGGAGAGGTAGAGGTTCTTCTGCTCCACATAACGCCCCCAGGACCAGCTCAGCCAGATCATCAACAGGCAGAAAGCTACCAACAGGCACGCCAGCTTCCAGAACAGCGAATGCCGCCCCGGCAGATCAGACCAGTTCATCTAAGGCGCTCAGCACATAACCCTTGCCCCACACGGTTCGCAGCTCACGCTCGCTGTAGCCCAGCGCCTTGAGCTTGCGACGGATCTGGCTGACATGCATGTCCAGGCTACGGTCGTGGGCCGCATAACCGCGTTGCAGTACATGCTGATAAAGGAAGGCCTTGCTCAACACCTCGTCGCCATTGCGGTGCAAGGTATCCAGCAGGCGGTATTCACTGCGGGTCAGGCCGGCCCATTGCTCGGCAAAGAACACGTCGCTGCGCTCATCGTCGAAGCGCAGGCTCTGGGCCAGGCTGACGGGTACCGGCGGCATCGGTCGCCGGTCCAGGGCGACCCGGCGCAGGATGGCCTCGATGCGCACACGCAGCTCGGCCATGCTGAATGGCTTGGGCAGGTAATCGTCGGCCCCCAGGCGGAAACCGCTGATTCGGTCGGCTTCCGCTCCCAGGGCGGACATCAGCAGCACCGGCGTGGAATGGCTCTGGCGAAAGTGCGTGAGCACTTCCAGGCCATCCATTCCGGGCAACAGGATATCCAGCAGCACCACATCGAAAGGTCGGCGCCGGGCAATGCCCAGCCCTTCCGGGCCGTTCTGGCACCAGGTCACGGCAAAGCCACAATGCTCCAGTTGCTCGCGCACATAGGCACCCAGCACCGGGTCATCTTCAATGGTCAGAATACGTGGTGGCTCAACAGATACGGGAGTCATTGACTTCTGCAAGTGATTCTCAGTTGGGCGATTATTCAAGATTGCCCGGATCGCGGCAACCAGTGCCTTGGTCGCAGCCCGGCTTCAGGCATTTCAGGCGACGGCCGCCCTGGCGCAATTTGCCAAGATCAGCCCCCGGCAAATCGTTACACTGCGCAGGTGGCGCATCACGGACGTGCCCGTAGACCTTTCAAAACAGCGTGGAAGCAGGAGAGTTGCGTGCTCAAGAAACTGGGAATCAAAGGCCGCGTACTGTTGCTGACCTTGTTGCCAACCAGCCTGATGGCTTTGGTGCTGGGCGGCTACTTCACCTGGATGCAGCTCTCGGACCTGCAGACCCAGCTCCTGCAGCGTGGCGAGATGATCGCGGAACAACTGGCCTCCCTGGTGGCCCCGGCCATGGGCAACCACAACACCCAGATGCTCGAGCGCATTGCCACCCAGGCGCTGGAACAGCAAGACGTGCGCGCCGTATCGCTCCTTGCCCCGGATCGCAGCCTGCTGGCCCATGCCGGCCCCAGCATGCTCAACCCGCCTCCCGCCGGTAACAGCAGCCACATGATGCAACGCTCCGGCAGCGACGCGACCCGCTATCAACTGCCGGTCTTCGGCCGGCACCGCAACCTGGCCGGCGACCTGATTCCCGATGAGTCCGACCGCCTGCTGGGCTGGGTGGAACTGGAGCTGTCCCACAGTGGCATGCTGCTGCGCGGCTACCGCAGCCTGTTCGCCAGCCTGCTGTTGATTGCCGCCGGGCTGGCCGGCACCGCCCTACTGGCAGTGCGCATGGGCCGCACCATCAACAACCCGCTGACCCAGATCAAGCAGGCCGTGGCGCAACTCAAGGACGGCAACCTGGAAACCCGCCTGCCACCCCTGGGCAGCCAGGAGCTGGATGAGCTGGCCTCGGGCATCAACCGCATGGCCAGCACCCTGCAGAATGCCCAGGAAGAATTGCAGCACAGCATCGACCAGGCCACCGAAGACGTGCGCCAGAACCTGGAAACCATCGAGATCCAGAACATCGAGCTGGACCTGGCGCGCAAGGAGGCCCTGGAGGCCAGTCGGATCAAGTCGGAATTCCTGGCCAACATGAGCCATGAAATCCGTACACCGCTCAACGGCATTCTCGGCTTCACCCACCTGTTGCAGAAAAGCGAGCTGACACCACGCCAGCTGGACTATCTGGGCACCATCGAGAAATCCGCCGACAGCCTGTTGGGCATCATCAACGAGATCCTCGACTTCTCGAAAATCGAAGCCGGCAAACTGGTGCTCGACAGCATCCCGTTCAACCTGCGGGACTTGCTGCAAGACACCCTGACCATCCTCGCCCCGGCCGCCCACGCCAAGCAGCTGGAACTGGTGAGCCTGGTCTATCGCGATACGCCGCTGTCGCTGGTGGGCGACCCGCTGCGGCTCAAGCAGATTCTTACCAACCTGGTGAGCAACGCCATCAAGTTCACCCGCGAAGGCACTATCGTCGCCCGGGCCATGCTGGAAGAAGAACACGAAGACAGCGTGCAACTGCGCATCAGCATCCAGGACACCGGTATCGGCCTGTCGAACCAGGATGTGCGCGCCCTGTTCCAGGCCTTCAGCCAGGCTGACAACTCGCTGTCGCGGCAACCCGGCGGCACGGGACTTGGGCTGGTGATTTCCAAGCGCCTGATCGAACAGATGGGCGGCGAGATCGGTGTCGACAGCACCCCGGGCGAAGGTTCGGAGTTCTGGATCAGCCTCAACCTGCCGAAAACCCGCGACGACGCCGAGGACCTGCCCGGCCCGCCGCTGCTGGGGCGGCGCGTGGCGGTACTGGAAAACCACGAGCTGGCGCGCCAGGCCTTGCAACACCAGTTGGAGGACTGCGGCCTGGAGGTGACCCCGTTCAATACCCTGGAGGCCCTGACCAACGGCATTACCGGCGTGCACCAGAGCGAACAGGCCATCGACCTGGCGGTATTGGGCATCACCACCAACGACATGTCGCCGGAACGCCTGAGCCAGCATATCTGGGACCTCGAACACCTGGGCTGCAAGGTCCTGGTACTGTGCCCGACCACCGAACAGACACTGTTCCATCTGTCGGTGCCCAACCCTCACAGCCAGTTGCAGGCCAAGCCCGCGTGCACCCGCAAGCTGCGCCGGGCCCTGTCCGACCTGGTGACCCCGCGCCGGGCTCGCAGCGAACCGGAGGAAACCCTTTCCAGCCGCGCGCCGCGAGTGCTGTGTGTCGATGACAACCCGGCCAACCTGCTGCTGATCCAGACCCTGCTGGAGGACATGGGCGCCAAGGTGCTGGCGGTGGACAACGGTTACGCCGCGCTGAACGCGATCCAGACCGAACCCTTCGACCTGGTAATGATGGACGTGCAGATGCCCGGCATGGACGGCCGGCAGAGTACCGAGGCGATCCGCCAGTGGGAAAGCGAGCGACACGGTACGCCGCTGCCCATCGTCGCCCTTACCGCCCACGCCATGGCCAACGAGAAGCGCGCCCTGCTGCAAAGCGGCATGGACGACTACCTGACCAAGCCCATCAGTGAGCGCCAACTGGCCCAGGTGGTGCTGAAATGGACCGGCCTGGCCCTGCGCAACCAGGGCCCGGAGCGGGCCAGCGAGCGCCCGGAACTGGGGCTGGAACTGCAGGTACTGGATCAGGACGAAGGCCTGCGCCTGGCCGCCGGCAAGGCCGATCTGGCGGCGGACATGCTGGCCATGTTGCTGGCGTCCCTGGACGCCGACCGCGAAGCCATCAAGGCAGCGCGGGCCGCCAATGACCAGAACGCCCTGATCGAACGGGTCCACCGCCTGCACGGTGCCACCCGCTACTGCGGTGTGCCGCAATTGCGCGCCGCCTGCCAGCGCAGCGAGACCCTGCTCAAGCAGGAAGATGCCAAAGCCTTTGCCGCCCTGGATGAACTGGACCACGCCATCGGCCGCCTGGCTGCCGAAGCGCGGACCAACGCCTGACCCAGGGCAAGACCTGCCCGGCGCCCAGCCGCCATGCTGGGCGCCCCGAACAAGGATGCAGCCATGCGTACGATTCTTTTCAGCAGCCAGAACTACGACCGCGAGAGTTTCCTCGGCGCTCAACTGCCAGCAGGCATCGAACTGCAATTCCAGGCCGCACGCCTGAGCCTGGATACCGCCGCCCTGGCTGAACGCCATGAAGTGGTCTGTGCCTTTATCAACGACGACCTCAGTGCCCCGGTACTGGAACAGCTGGCTGCCGGTGGCACCCGCCTGATCGCTCTGCGCTCGGCCGGCTACAACCACGTCGACCTGAGCGCGGCCCAGCGCCTGGGGCTGGATGTGGTACGGGTCCCGGCCTATTCCCCCCATGCGGTCGCCGAACATGCCGTGGCCCTGATCCTGGCGCTCAACCGCCGCCTGCACCGGGCCTACAACCGCACTCGCGAAGGCGACTTCACCCTGCACGGCCTGACCGGCTTCGACCTGGTGGGCAAGACCGTGGGCATTGTCGGCACCGGCCAGATCGGCGCGACCTTCGCCCGGATCATGGCCGGCTTCGGCTGCCAGCTGCTGGCGTACGACCCCTTCCCCAATCCCGCCGTAGAAGCCCTCGGTGCCCGTTACCTGGACCTGCCCGAGCTGCTGGCCCAGTCGCAGATCATCAGCCTGCACTGCCCGTTGACCGAGGACAGTCGTTACCTGATCAACCAGCAGAGCCTGGCCCACATGCAACCGGGAGCAATGCTGATCAACACCGGGCGTGGCGGCCTGGTGGACACCCCAGCGCTGATCGAGGCGCTCAAGAGTGGCCAACTGGGCTACCTGGGGCTGGATGTCTATGAAGAAGAGGCGCAATTGTTCTTCGAGGACCGCTCCGATCTACCCCTGCAGGATGACGTGCTGGCGCGGCTGCTGACCTTTCCCAACGTGATAGTCACTGCGCACCAGGCGTTCCTGACCCGCGAAGCCCTGGCGGCCATCGCCGAGACCACCTTGCACAACATCGCCAGCTGGGCAGCTGGCCAGCCGCAGAACCGGGTCCACGGCTGAAATCCGCGCCACGGGCTGATCGAAGGTCACCTGCCCGCAACCTGCGCCGCAGGGGCCCGTGCTAGCATACGCGGCAGATTTGGAGGACCCATGGTCGAACACGATTTCCGCTACAACCTGATGAACCCGCAACACACCCTGATCGAATGCCGTGCCCTGGTGCCCGGCCGCTATCAAGTCACCGGCAACGGTGGCTCGATCCGTACCGACGACGTGCTTCTGGTCACCCTCAAGGGCAGCAAGGACCTCTCCATGCGCCTGACCGTGGACACCGTGCGCCACTTGATCAACCCCGTCGGCCAGTGGGTCGCCGTGGCGCGTGGCCCGGTATTCGGCGAACTGGCGATCCACCAGTGGCAGGTCAATTGCGACAGCTGCGACGCCACCCTGGACTTCGAGTTCGCAGTGGATGCCAAGCTGGGCAGCAAGGCCCAGAAGCCTGCCGCCAGCGCGCGCATTGCCGAGCTCGGCTGGCGTAGCGAGGGTGAGCATCACCGCTGCCCGAAATGCCAGCAGGCCGGCCAATGAAACGCCTGATACTGACTGCGGCGCTGGGGGCCGGCCTGCTGGGCTGCGCCGCCGAGCCGCTGAAGTTGCAGCAGGATCGCAGTTACGTCCTGGAATGGATTGGCGAGCGTCCGCTGATCGATTACAGCCACCTGACCATCACCCTCGGCGAGGACGGTCGGGCCTATGGCAATGGCGGCTGCAACCACTGGTTCGCGCCCTACACCCTGGACGGCGAAAAACTCAGCTTCGGCAAGGTCGGCAGCACCCGCAAACTCTGTGCACCGGCGTTGATGGAGCAGGAGCGGCGCTTCCTTCAGGCGCTGGAAACCGTTGAGCGCTGGGACATCTCGCCGATCGAGCAGGTGCGGTTCTGGCCTGCCGAGGGCAAGCCGTTGCGCTGGTGGCTGGAAGAAGGCTGATAGTGCGCTAGCCGCTGCCGAGCCCGCGAGGCTGCGAACGGGACTCCAGGATGTTCCTGGATGAATCTCTGGCGAGTTTCAGGCCCCCCGCGTCACTTGAGGGCGCTCGCACTGCGCGGCAGCGGCTCCAGATCCTCGCGCCCTCAATGCCCGCGCAAGGCCTGCAGTTTCGCCAGCACACCGGCTGCAGTCTGCTCGCCCATCATCTGCTCACGTACCTTGCCCTTGTCGTCGATGATGTAGGTCACCGGCAGCGCCTCGCTGCGTGGCAGATCGAAGAGCTCCGCGGGGTTCCGTGCCAGCACGGTGAACTTGATCCCCAGCTTCTCGCTGGCGCTCTTTAGCTCTTCACCCTGCACATTGTCGAAGTTGACCCCCATCACCGATGCCGACTGCCCCTTGAGCTGCTCGTTCAGGGCGTTGAGTTCCGGGATCTCGGTACGGCAAGGCCCGCACCACTCGGCCCAGTAGTTGAGCACCAGCCACTGCTTGTCGATACGCTCGGCGGCGACTTTCTGGCCATACTGGTCGACCCCGTAGTCATTGCCACAACCGCCCAGCAGCAGGGTTGTGATGATCGCCAATACCGCCGCCAATTGCCTTGCCATGCGCTGTTTCCTGTCTTGAAAGATGTCTTGAAAAATAACCGTCGACCCAGGGTCGCTGCGACCTAACGACTCCCAAGGTTCAGGAGTGCCCGTCGCGCGGGTAGAATAGCCGCCACCTTACGCAAGATGCGACCCGCACATGACCGATCTGACGCTTTATCACAACCCGCGCTGCTCGAAATCCCGCGGTGCGCTGGAACTTCTGGAACAACGCGGCCTGGCCCCGACCGTGGTCCGCTACCTGGAAACCCCACTGGATGCAGCCCAGTTGCGCAGCCTTCTGGCCAAGCTCGGCCTCAGCGCGCGCCAGCTATTGCGCACCGGCGAGGACGAGTACAAGACCCTCAACCTGGCCGACCCGAGCCTCAGCGAAGAGCAACTGGTCGCCGCCATTGCCCAGCACCCGAAACTCATGGAGCGGCCGATTCTCGAAGCCGGCGACAAGGCCATCATTGGCCGGCCGCCGGAGAACGTGCTGGAGATCCTGCCTTGAGCGCGCCCTATATCCTGGTCCTGTACTACAGCCGCAACGGCTCGACCAACGAGATGGCCCGGCAGATCGCCCGCGGCGTCGAGCAGGCCGGCCTGGAGGCTCGTCTGCGCACTGTCCCGGCGATCTCCGCGGAATGCGAGGCGGTCACCCCGGACATCCCCGACAGCGGCGCCCTGTACGCCAGCCTCGACGATCTGAAGCACTGCTCAGGCCTGGCCCTGGGCAGCCCGACCCGCTTCGGCAACATGGCAGCGCCGCTGAAGTATTTTCTCGACGGTACCAGCAACCTCTGGCTGACCGGTGCCCTGGTGGGCAAGCCTGCCGGCGTGTTCACCTCGACCGCCAGCCTGCATGGCGGCCAGGAAGCCACCCTGCTATCGATGATGCTGCCGTTGCTGCATCACGGCATGCTGATCACCGGCCTGCCCTACAGCGAGTCGGCCCTCCTGGAAACCCGCGGTGGCGGCACCCCGTATGGCGCCAGCCACCATGCCGGAGCAGATGGCAAGAGCCCACTGGACGAACACGAGATTGCACTGTGCCGGGCCCTGGGCCTGCGTCTGGCGAAAACCGCCCTGCGACTGGAGAACGGCCGTGGCTAAGAAGCCGAAGATCCTGCCCCCGGTGGAATGGCTGGAGCCCCGGGTCCGCCTGATGCGAATCCTCAGCCTGGTCTGCTTCTTCGGCCTGGTGGGGCTGCTTTGCGGGTATTACCTGCTGGTGGCCGATCTGCACGGTGCCCGCCCCTGGGTCATCCTGCTGATCGAGCTGGTGCCGCTGCTGCTGATGGCCCCCGGCATGCTCAGCGGCAGTGCCCGTGGCCATTCGTGGATGTGCTTCGTGGTCAACCTGTACTTCATCAAGGGCGCCCTGGCGGCCTACGACCCGAACCGCCAAATGTTCGGCCTGCTGGAGATGTTCGCCAGCCTGGCCGTGTTCACTTCGGCGTTGCTCTACGTGCGCTGGCGCTTCCAGCTTAATCGCCGGCTCGCGGGCGAAGGCGCCAGCCCGGCCTGAATACGCCCCAGGTTCCCCGGCCCCCGGGGAACTTGTAATGCCGCCAAAGGCCCCAACCTTGGTCAACAGACTTTCCGACCCTCCCGACCGTCCCGGAGCAGGCATGCACGATTACAAATGGCTGAATGAATACTGTCTCAACCGCTTCGGTTCCGCTGCGGCTCTGGAAGCCCAGTTGCCCACCCCGGCCAGCGACGACTACCTGCGCGCATTGAGCGCCGACCGCTACCTCTCGACCCTGGCCCTGCGGGTTTTCCGCGCCGGCCTCAAACACAGCCTGGTGGACGCCAAATGGCCGGCGTTCGAGCAGGTGTTTTTCGGCTTCGATCCGGACAAGGTGGTGCTGATGGGCGCCGAGCACCTGGAGCGGCTGATGCAGGACACGCGGATCATCCGCCACTTGGGCAAGCTCAAGAGCGTGCCGCGCAACGCGCAGATGATCCTCGATGTGCAAAAGCAGCACGGCAGCTTTGGCGCCTTCATCGCCGACTGGCCGGTGCAGGACATCACCGGGCTCTGGCAGTACCTGGCCAAACATGGCAACCAGATGGGCGGGCTGTCTGCCCCGCGCTTCCTGCGCATGGTGGGCAAGGACACCTTTATCCCCACCTGGGACGTGGTCGCGGCCCTCAATGCCCAGAACATCATCGACAAGGTGCCCAGCAGCAAACGCGACCAGGCCCTGGTGCAGGAAGTATTCAACCAATGGCAGCAGGAGAGCGGCCGGCCACTGTGCCAGCTGTCGGCAATGCTGGCCTACACCGTCAATCACTGAGCCGCCCGCTCCCCGGCATCACTTCCTGCCCGAAACAACGGGCAGGAAAACCTCCCTTCTCATGCCCGCCCTCCAGCCCAAGCTGACAATAAGCTGAACTAAACGCGAGGATTTTTCATCCGCTGTTTTTTATCGGATAAAGTTCGCCTCGCACTTGCCTCAACGATAAAAACGAAACTCCGGGAATAACCTCCCGAAGCCATCTGACGTGCATAACCGGATAACAAAGCAGCGTTCGGGCCAACAACCTGAACAAAGGCTGTCCGGTTTTAAAAGAACTGCCGTCGCCCATTCGTTTTTTTCACATTGCTTTCACTCTTCGCCCACCTGGCCCGACCTAAATTGGCCCCAGTTGCAGTGCGGGTTCCAGTGACTGCATGTCGTTCGTCTTCAACGCACCAGTTCCAACCCGAATACCCAACACTCGGCAAAAACCTACTCAGGTACACCACGTGCTCAACACCGCTGAATCCGGCACTGGCAACAAGCCCCCCCGAACCTGGCGAATCGTCGGTGGCGTCTGTGCGGCGGCCCTGGCAATCCTGGTCAGCGGCTTTGTCCTGTGGCCCATCACGCCTCGCGACCTGGGGGTCGGCAACCAGATGCAGCAGGCCAACATCTACCGTCACTGGCAAGGGGGCGAAGTGATAGTCCTGGTCCGCCATGCCGAGCGTTGTGACCGCTCCGCCAACCCCTGCCTGGGGCCCGCCGATGGCATTACCCAGCTCGGAAGCCACAGCGCCAGCGACCTGGGACGAGCCTTTCGCACCCTGGGCATGGCCGCCACCGATGTCATCAGCAGCCCCGCAACCCGCACCCGGCAAACGACGGAATTCATGTTCAACGGTGCGGCGCAGACCCAGGACTGGCTGGCCACCTGTGACGAGCATTTCCAGCAGACGATCAAGGCGCACAAGTCACTCAAGCGCAATCTGATCCTGATAACCCACAGCGACTGCATCAGCAGCCTGGAACGCCAGCTGGGCTACCCGCACGCCCTGGCCAGCGAATACACCAGCTCGCTGTTTATCACCCTGGATCCGCAAGGCCACATGCAAGTACTGGGAACCCTGGATGCGGGCAGCTGGCAGCACGTACTTGATCAACCCCTTGAGTAACTTGTAACTATTTTTAACAACATGCCAACAGACTTTATTAGGGGAAGCGACACACTTGCCGGCTAATTAATTGACTTAACAAGTTTCTGTACTAATAAGAAACGGACAGCCGCATTTATAAAAAAATTCTCAAACAAATGAATGCTGCCCGCTGAAACTTCGCGAACTTGGAAAAGCCAGCAGGTCGACAAAATTGACGCTTTGTCAGCAACCCCCAGCAAATAACGAAATCGCTATCGGCCAATGACTTCGAGGATACAAATGCACCGCACTTCGCCGCCCCCCGCTTATGGAACAAGCGCCCCGCCGTCCGGCTTTACCCTCGGCGCAAGTACAACCAGCACTCTCCAGCGCTGGGCACTTCCTCTGTTGCTCGTGGCCTTCGGCCTGTTCTACCTGCTACCTCTGACCAGCCACGGCCTGTGGATTCCCGACGAGACCCGCTACGCCCAGATCAGCCAGGAAATGCTACTCAGTGGCGACTGGGTGGCGCCACACTTCATGGGCATCCGCTACTTCGAGAAGCCCATCGCCGGCTATTGGTTGATCGCCATCGGCCAGGCGGTCTTTGGCGACAACCTGTTCGGCGTGCGCATTGCCTCGGCCCTGAGCACCGGCCTGAGCGTACTGCTGGCCTACCTGATCACCCGTCGCATGTGGAGCGACCCGCGCAAGAGCTTCGCCGCCGCCTTGCTTTATATGAGCTTCGGCCTGATTGCCGGGCAAGCCGGATACTCCAACCTTGATCCGCAGTTCACCTTGTGGGTCAACCTGAGTCTGGTAGCCCTGTGGTTCGCCCTGGACGGCCGAACCACCCGCGAACGCCTGCTGGCATGGGCCGGGCTGGGCGTCGCCTGTGGCATGGGCTTCATGACCAAGGGTTTCCTGGCCTGGCTGTTGCCGGTACTCATCGCCCTGCCCTACATGATCTGGCAACGCCGTCTGGGCGAACTGCTGCGCTACGGGCTGGTGGCCGTGCTGGTAGCGATCGGCATCAGCCTGCCCTGGGTACTGAGCATCCACGCCCACGAGCCCGACTTCTGGCGCTTCTTCTTCTGGCACGAGCACATTCGCCGCTTCGCCGCCGACAACGCCCAACATACCCGCCCCTGGTGGTTCTACCTGCCGCTGCTGGTGGCCTCCAGCCTGCCCTGGGCAGCCCTGTTGCCGGGCACATTCATGCAAGCCTGGAAAGACAAGCGCCAGGCTCCGACCGGATTCCTGCTGCTGTGGTTCCTGCTGCCCCTGGCATTCTTCAGCCTGAGCCGCGGCAAGCTGCCAACCTACATCATGCCGTGCCTGCTGCCGCTGGCCGTGCTCATGGGCAGCGCCCTGATCGACCGTATCAACGCCAGCCAGGGCCGGAGCATCCGCATCAACAGCCTGCTCAACCTGCTGATCGGCGTGGCGGCCATGGTGGCCCTGCTGTACATCCAGCTCACCCGGCCGGTCTACGGCCACAACGAGATGCTCAGCCTGTCCCTGGTGTTCATCATGCTGATGGGCTGGATCATCGCCAACCTGCTGCCGGCCGCCCGTCCGCTGCAGTACTGGGCGGCCCCGGCCCTGGGCATCTGGTTGCTGGTGGCCCTGCTGCCGGCGGGCATGCCGGGGTTCATCGTGCATAACCAGATGCCGGACCAGTTCATCAAGGAACATATCGAGGAGCTCAGGCAGACCAAGACGCTGCTGAGCAATGACCTGGGCGCCGCCTCGGCCCTGGCCTGGCGCCTGCAACGCCCGGAGGTGACGCTGTACAACACCGAGGGCGAATTGAAATATGGCCTGGCTTATGCTGATTCGGCGCAGCGCAAGGTAAGCATGGCCGAGGTCGGGCAGTGGGTCAGCGAGGCCCGCAAACAGGGTTCGGTGGGTGTGGTGATGCGGGTCAAGGACGTGGTGGAAAGCGAGGAAGTGGCGCTGCTGCCGCCCGGAGGCAAGCGCTATGAGGAAGGCAATATGCTGGTCCTGATCCTGCCACAAAGCCAACCCTGACCCTGGGTACCCTTGTAACGACAGCGCCGACCACGGTTGGCGCTGGCTTTTCTTCACGCTTCGATGCCCTGGATGGCTGCGACTTTTCCCACCGCCGCTCTGGAAATCCATCTATGAATCTGTTTCGCAGCGAACGCGGGGCCCTGGCCCTGCTGCTCGGCGTGTCTGCCTTGATCCTGCTGCTGGGCCTGGGCTCCCGTGAACTCTGGGGGCCGGAGACCCGCTGGGCCAACATCGCCTTGCAGATGTTGCAGAGTGGCGACTATTTCGACCCTTACCTCAAGGGCGCTCCCTACTACGACAAGCCCCTGCCCTCCTACTGGCTGATTACCGCCAGCGCCTGGCTGATGGGGGGCCTGGGGCACTGGTCGCTGCGCCTGTCCTCGGTGATCGCCGCATGGCTGAGCATCTGGCTGGTTTACCTGATCGGCGAGCGGCTGTTCCACAAAGGCACTGGGCTGATCGCCGGCTGGATGCTCGCCACCACCTTCTATTTCGCCTTCTGGGCGCGGGTGGCCACGGCCGACATCCTGACCGTCTGTGGCGTATTGGCTGCAGTGTGGTGGTACTGGCGCGGCCCGGAAGATACCCGCCTGGGCCGCTATACGGTGTTCTTCCTGATACTGGCGGCGACCTCGCTGCTCAAGGGGCTGATCGGCTTCGTCCTGCCGGGGCTGATCCTGTTGCCACACCTGCTGAGCCAGGGGCGCTGGAAACGCCACCTGAACCTGCGCCTGTTGCTGGCCTTGAGCATCGCCGCGCTGTTCTACATGGTGCCCTTCGTTCTCTCGCACCTGTACGGCGCTCCCAGCTACGGGGAAAGCGGCCTGAGCCTGGTGTTTCGCGAGAATGTGGTGCGTTTCTTCAACCCCTTCGACCATGTCGGGCCGATCTACACTTACCTGATCTACCTGCCGGCCTATACCTTGCCCTGGGCGCCCTGCTGGATCCTCGGTCTATGGCTGGCGGCCCGGCACTGGCGCCAGTTGCAACCCAATGAACGCTGGCTGGTGTGGGCCCTGGGGCTGCTGTTCCTGTTCTTCACCGCCAGTGGCAGCCGGCGCAGCTATTACGTTCTGCCCCTGGTGCCCTTCGCTCAGTTGCTCGGTGCCTGGTGGCTCAACCGTCGGCTGCAGCTACGCCAGGCCGCCGGCAAACCCGTTTCCCGTGGCTGGCCCCTCGGCTTCTCCTGTGCGGCCCTGGTCATGCTGCTGGTGCTGGGGGTTGCCTACCCCTGGAGCAACAGCGGCGGGGGGGTGATGCAGTTCAGCGCCGATACCCGGGCTGCCGCGAGCCGGATCGCTCCCTGGAATCAATGGCGGATGGTCATGGTGGAAATCGATAACAAACTGCCGATGTACCTGCAGAACCAGGGCGCACCCTTCTACTACGTGGCAGAAACCGCGGACTTCCCGCGCAACGGCAGCAGCGCGGACTTCATGGCCTGGCTGGACAAGACCAGTGGCCAGCACTGGGACCCGCAGCGCACCCTGATCTTCGTCCAGCAGAGGCACGATGAACCGCTGATGCTGGGGTATCTGGGCGAGGATCATCAACTGGTCCGCACCATCCCGACCAACGGTGAGCGCCTGGCCAAGAAACCGGCGCAAGGCAGCGTGGCCTTCATTCCCCGCATGCCGGGGAGCTGAATGACCGGGCTGCGCAAGCGCAGCACGGATTCACCAGGATCGGATCAGAGGTTCACCACATTGACGAAACGCGGCGTGGCGCTGTCGTCGATGCGCAGGCTGGTGAAGTCGAACAGATTGCGGTCCGCCAGTTGCGAGGGGATCACGTTCTGCAGGCCGCGGAAGATGCTTTCGGTACGCCCTGGAGTCTTGCGCTCCCATTCCTGAAGCATCTCCTTGACCACCTGGCGTTGCAGGTTCTCCTGGGAACCGCAGAGGTTGCACGGGATGATCGGGAACTGCTTGAGGTCGGAATAGGCCTGGATGTCCTTCTCGCTGCAGTAGGCCAGCGGGCGGATTACCACGTTGCGCCCGTCATCGGCCAGCAGCTTGGGCGGCATGGCCTTGAGCGAACCGTTGTAGAACATGTTGAGGAAGAAGGTCTCGACGATATCGTCGCGGTGGTGACCCAAGGCCATCTTGGTGGCGCCTATTTCGTCGGCGAAGGTGTACAGGGTGCCGCGACGCAGGCGTGAGCACAGCGAGCAGGTGGTCTTGCCTTCCGGGATCAGCTCCTTGACCACCGAATAGGTGTCCTTCTCGACAATGTGGTACTCGATCCCCAGTTCCTTGAGGTAGGCCGGCAGCACGTGCTCGGGAAAGCCGGGCTGTTTCTGGTCCATGTTCACCGCGACGATCTCGAACTTGATCGGCGCCACCTTCTGCAGGTGCAGCAGCACGTCGAGCATGGTGTAGCTGTCCTTGCCGCCGGACAGGCAGACCATGACCTTGTCGCCCTCTTCGATCATGTTGAAATCGGCGACCGCCTCGCCCGCCTGGCGGCGAAGACGTTTCTGCAGTTTGTTCTGGTTGACCGTAAGAGTGCCCATGGCTCTTGAAATCCGCGAGGTATGTGACGAAAAGCCGGACATTTTACGCAAAAACCCCAGCCCCGTGAAAGCGCCGCAGAGCAGCGGTGCCGGGGCCGCAATGACAGATGCAGCAGCGATTAGCCCGGGGGTTTACAGCGCAATTTGCTCTAAAGGTGCGCACATCTGCGGAAAACTCCTCCCTATACTGCGACATAAGGTCGCATGCACATATAGACCTATACTGACTGTGCCACTTGGCTGTAAGCGCTCCGTTGGGGGGCGATGGCAACAATAAAGGAGTGACTGACCATGATTCATCATGTCGTAGGACTCTTCACCCACCCCGATCAGGAATGGCGAGACATCCGTGGCGATGCCGAGGAAAGCATCAGCCACATGTACCTCACCCATACGCTGATCCTCGCGGCAATCCCCGCCATTTCGGCTTTTATCGGCACCACCCAGGTCGGCTGGGTCATCGGCAATCGCGCGCCGGTGATGTTGACCATGGAAAGCGCCCTGTGGATGACCATCATGTCGTACCTGGCCATGCTTGGCGGCGTGGCGGTGATGGGCGCGTTCATCCACTGGATGGCCCGGACCTATGACGCCAGCCCGAGCCTGGCACGTTGCGTGGCCTTTGCCACCTACACCGCCACACCGCTGTTCGTCGGTGGCCTGGCGGCGCTGTACCCGCACATGTGGCTGGGCATGATCGTCGGCACTGCCGCCATCTGCTACACGGTCTACCTGCTGTATGTCGGGCTGCCGACCTTCATGAATATCCCGTCGGACGAGGGGTTCCTGTTTTCCAGCTCAGTGCTGGCAGTAGGCCTGGTGGTACTGGTCGCGATCATGGCCTTCACCGTGATTGTCTGGGGCCTGGGCGTCGGCCCCGTGTACACCAACTGACGCCGCACCAATAATAATCCTCTGTCTGCCAGCACAGGCCGCCGCAAGGCGGCCTTCTTATGGGCGCGGGGTGGATGACCATTCGGCGCCTGGGCGATTCGGAATCCCCCCTGTTTGCGGCATACTCACTCCCTCTGGAGAGCCGTTAAGCATGCCCGAGCAACTCAATACCCGCGTCGAAGATTGTTTCCAACTCGCTGAATCCTTTTTCAAACGTCCTTTCAAACGCCCGGTGGTCAGCCTCAAGTTGCGTGGCCAGAAAGCCGGTGTCGCCCATTTGCACGAGAACCTGCTGCGCTTCAACCCGCAGCTGTACCGGGAAAACACCGAGGACTTCCTCAAGCAGACCGTGGCCCACGAAGTGGCACACCTGATCGCCCACCAACTGTTTGGCGAACGTATCCAGCCCCACGGTGAAGAGTGGCAACTGATCATGCGCGGGGTGTACGAACTGCCGCCCAATCGTTGTCATACCTACGACGTCAAGCGTCGCAGCGTGACCCGCTATATCTACCGCTGCCCCTGCGCCGAGAGCGATTTCCCGTTCTCCGCCCAACGCCACAAACTGGTGGCCCAGGGGCGTCGCTATCTGTGCCGGCGTTGTCGGCAAACCCTGGTCTACAGCGGGGAAACCAGGGTCGAGTGACAGTTTTAAAGCACTGCCTCGGCAAACCCGCAGCTACGCGATGACCCGCTCGCGCCGCAGTGCCTCGATGCGCTCGGCGCTGTAGCCCAGTTCCTCCAGCACCTGATCGGAATGCGCCCCCAACCTGGCGCCAATATTCCGCGGCTCTGGCAGCCCCTCGGAAAACTTCAACGGGCAGGCCATCTGCGCCTGCCGGCTGCCGTCTTCACGGGGCACCTGGCTGACCAGTTGCCTGGCCTGCAACTGCGGATGTTCCAGGGCCTCGCCCAGGCTCAGCACCGGCTCGACGCAGGCATCGAAACCAGCGAACAGCTGGCACAACTCGGCGAAATCGTGTTTCTCGAATTCGACCTGCAAGGCCTGCTTCAGTGCCTGTTGCTGTTCGGGCAAGGGAGACAGGCCCTGGGCCACCAGCTCCGGGCGGCCCAGGGCCTGACACAACTGCTGCATGAACACCGGTTCCAGACTGCCCACCGACAGCCAGCGCCCGTCCCGGCTGCGGTAGTAGTCATAAAAGCTGCCACCATTGAGCACCTGCTGCTCCATTCCGGGCTCGACCCCACAGGCCAGGTAGCCGGCACCGGCCATGGCGTTCAGGCTGAACACGCAGTCGGTCATGCTCACGTCCAGGTACTGTCCCTGGCCGCTGTGCTGGCGCGCGATCACCGCCGCCAACAGGCCGATCACCCCATGCAGCGAGCCCCCCGCGATATCCGCGGCCTGGATGCCCAGGGGTAATGGTCCCTGATCGCGGCGGCCGGTCTGGCTGGCCAGCCCGGCCAGGGCCAGGTAGTTGATGTCATGCCCGGCGCGGTCCCGGTAGGGGCCGGTCTGGCCATAGCCGGTAATGGAGACGTAGATCAGCCGCGGGTTGATCGCCTTCAAGGCCTGGTAACCCAGCCCCAGGCGCTCCATCACGCCCGGGCGGAACTGTTCGAGAACAATGTCGTAGTCCTGCACCAGTTGCCGCACCACCTCCAGCGCTTCGGGACGCTTGAGGTCCAGGGCCAGGCTGCGCTTGTTGCGGTTGAGATAAGCGTGGCTGGCGGAAACCCCGGCATCGTGGGGCGGCAACACCCGCAACAGATCCATGCGGGTCGGCGACTCGATGCGCAGGACCTCGGCGCCCATGTCCGCCAGCAGCAACGAGGCGAAGGGCCCCGGCAGCAGGGTGGAGAAATCCAGTACCTTGAGTGACGCCAACGGCCCTTGCATAGCCCTCTCCTCTTGATCGGCAGCCCACAGAGTAGGCAGCCGCGACGCCCGCAACAATCACCGCAACAGTCAGCCGGGCTGACCGTTGCGCTCAATCGCCAGGCAATAAAAAACCCGCCGAAGCGGGTTCCTTATATAGCTCAAGGCTTACTTGATGCTCGGTGCCGGGCCTTCGGCCACACCCAGGTCATCGGTTTCACGGGTGTCGGTAATCGGCCGGCCACCGGAAGCCAGCTCGGATTGCAGCTTGTCTTCGTCCAGCTCCTTGACCCACTTGGCAACCACTACGGTAGCCACGGCGTTGCCCACCAGGTTGGTCAGGGCGCGAGCTTCGGACATGAAGCGGTCGATACCCAGGATCAGCGCCAGGCCGGCCACCGGCAGGTGACCCACGGCCGACAGGGTCGCGGCCAGGACGATGAAGCCACTGCCCGTCACACCGGCAGCGCCTTTGGAAGACAGCAGCAGCACCAGCAGCAGGGTGATCTGGTGAGTGATGTCCATGTGGGTATCAGTGGCCTGGGCAATGAACACCGCAGCCATGGTCAGGTAGATCGAAGTACCGTCGAGGTTGAACGAATAACCGGTAGGGATCACCAGGCCGACCACCGACTTCTTGGCGCCCAGGCGTTCCATCTTGATCAGCATGCGCGGCAGGGCCGATTCCGAGGAGGAAGTCCCCAGCACGATCAGCAGTTCTTCACGGATGTAGCGGATCAGCTTGATCACGCTGAAGCCGTGGGCGCGGCAGATTGCCCCCAGGACCACCAGCACGAACACCACGCAGGTGATGTAGAAGCAGATCATCAGTTGGCCCAGTTGCACCAGGGAACCCACACCGTAGGCACCGATGGTGAACGCCATGGCGCCCAGCGCACCCAGGGGCGCGAGCTTCATGATCATGTTGATGATGTTGAACATCACATGGGCGAAACGGTCGATGAAATCCAGCACCGGCTTGCCGTAGGCGCCCAGGCGATGCAGGGCGAAACCGAACACCACGGAGAACATCAGCACCTGCAGGATATCGCCATTGGCGAAGGCGCCGACGATGGTGGCCGGGATGATGTTGAGGATGAAGCCGACGATGCTCTGGTCATTACCGGCAGTCACGTAGGCTGCAACTTTCGAGGCGTCCAGGGTCGAAGCGTCGATGTGCATGCCGGCCCCCGGCTGCACCACGTTGACCACGATCAGACCGATCAGCAGGGCGATGGTGGAGACGATTTCGAAGTACAGCAGCGCATAGCCGCCGGTCTTGCCCACCGACTTCATGTTCTGCATGCCGGCGATACCACTCACCACGGTACAGAAAATGATCGGAGCGATGACCATCTTGATCAGTTTGATGAAGCCGTCACCCAGGGGCTTGAGAGCCACGCCGGTCTGAGGGTAGAAGTGGCCGAGCAGGATGCCAATGGCGATGGCAACGATCACCTGGAAATACAGGGATTTGTACAGTGGCTGACGAGTCGTCATTGCAAGTTTCCTCAAGAGCCCCGGCATGCACTTTCCGTCGATGCATGCGGTGCCTAAAGTGCGAACCCTCCTGCGCTGGAGGGATTTGTTGTGTCGAGCTGCGTGCTGGCAGATCTTCCGGCTCTATCGCAAAGCCCGTGCCACCTTGTGAAAAAGCCTTGCAGGCCTTTAGACATCAGGGGTGCGAGCTGATCCTTGCATCCGTTGCGCAGGTTGAAGCTGGCGGATTTCCGCCCACTCACCCTCTCTCGTCCTACAATTTGGCGGATATCCGCCTTGTTCCCTTCCTGGGGGCTGGCTAAGATCCGCCACTCAATGGACGGACCTGCCTGCATGCGCGAACGCACCATCGCCAGCCACTTTGCCCGTGCCGCCTTGGGCGGAGCACGCCGGCACGGCTATGACTACGCGCCCCTGCTGCATCAGTTGGGCATCAGCCCCGAACTGCTGAACCAACCCAAGGCCCGTATCGCCCCCGAGCAATTCACCCGTCTGTTGCAGCAACTGTGGCTGGAGCTGGATGACGAGTACCTCGGGTTCGGCCATGGCCCCAGCAAGCGCGGGACCTTCGCCATGATGTGCCACGCGCTGATCCACTGCCGTACCTTGGAAAAAGCACTCAATCGCGGCTTATTATTTTATAGCCTGTTTCCGGAAGCCCCGCGCCTGAGTCTGACGCGTGAAGGAGAAATGGCCCGGCTGAGCCTGGATGATTCCGAGCTATGGGATCCCGAGCACTTTCTCAGCGAGAGCCTGCTGGTGATCTGGCATCGCCTCGGCAGTTGGTTGATCGGCCAGCGCATCCGCCTGGAGCAGGCCTGCTTCAGCTACCCCAAGCCCGATCACGGCGCGGAATACGACCTGCTTTTCCCTTGCCCGCTGCAATTCACCCAGGAGCGCAGCAGCCTGCTGTTCCACAGTCGCTACCTGGGCATGCCGCTACTGCAGGACGAACGCACCCTCAAGCACTTTCTCGAACGCTCTCCCGCCGACCTGTTGTCGCGCCCGGATGAAGGCGACAGCCTCAGCAGCCAGCTGCGCCGCCTGCTCAGTCGCGACCGCGAGCACTGGCCCGACCTGGAAAGCGTCGCCCAGCACCTGCACGTCAGCCCGCAGACCCTGCGCCGGCATCTACGCGAAGAAGGTTCGAGCTTTCAGGAGCTGAAGGATGAGCTGCGCCGCGACATTGCCATCTACCACCTCGGCCGGGCCGACCTGTCATTGCAACAGATCGCCGAACAACTGGGCTTTTCCGAGCCCTCGGCTTTTCACCGGGCGTTCAAGAAATGGACCGGCCTGACCCCGGGCGCCTATCGCGCCCGGGAACAGTAGCCCCCTACAGGGCCGGAAAGTGAATCCGGAAGGCCGCCCCCCCCAGGGCCGAATCCCCCAGGGTCAGTTGCGCGCCGTAGCTCTCGATGATGTCCTTGACCACCGCCAGGCCGATGCCCTGCCCCGGGTGCTGGCGATCCAGGCGCTCACCGCGCTGCAGAATCCGCGCCCGTTGATCGGGTGGCACGCCGGGGCCGTCGTCTTCCACACACAACTCGGAGCCTTCCAGGGTCTCACGCACGCTGATGCGCACTGAGCTCAGGCACAGGCGATAAGCGTTCTCCAGCAGGTTGCCGAGCAACTCCAGCAAGGCGCCGTGCTCGATCGGCAGGTAGCAGCGTTCCGGCAAGTCGAAGGACACCCGTACCTGCTTGTCGCGATAGACCTTGTCCAGGGTGTCGCAGAGGCTTTGCAGCACCGGCCGCAGCCGCACCTGGTGGCGCACAAGACCGCTCTTGCGCAGGCTGGCGCGCTGCAACTGGTAACTGATCTGCTGGCTCATGCGCTCGATCTGCGCCTGCAGCACCCAGGCCTGCTCACGATCCTGGGGCCGTTGCGCCATGTCCTCGCTCACGCCCTGCAACACCGTCAACGGGGTTTTCAGGCTGTGGGCCAAGTCATCCAGGGAGTCACGATAGCGGCTGCGCTGCTCACGCTCGCTTTGCAGCAGGCGGTTCAACGAGCCCGTCAGGCGCAACAGCTCGCGCGGGTGCTCCTCACTAAGGCTCTGGCGGGTGCCGCTTTCGATCTGGTCCAGCTCCTGGCTCAAGCGTCGCAAGGCTTGCAAACCCCAGGTCAGGCCGAGCCAGAGCAGTGCCAGGAGCACCAGCAAGGCCGCGCCGAACCCCAGGTAGAGGTTTTCCCGAACGCCTTCCAGGGTTTGCTGGTACTCACGCACCGGCTGCAGCGCGACGATACTGAAGGCCGCGCTCTTGCCCCCCAGCAGCTTGATCTCGACGTCGTAGACAAAGAACTCCTGGCCGTTGGCTTCGCGGATCCTGGCGAACTCATTGCCACGCCCGTCGTACCGCGGCCGGTAGTTGATGTTCTCTTCCTGGGTCGCCCGCGAGCGCCAGACCAGGTGCCCTTCGCGATCGTAGATGTAGCCCAGCAGGCGGCTGTCGGCGAGGTTGAAGCGCTCGTCGGGCAATTGCGCCGGCATCTGCAGGCGGTTGTTCTCGATCCGCGCCGCACTGATCAGGGTGGTGACATCGGAAGCCAGGCGCTGCTCGATAGAGTCCTGCAACGCCAGGCTGAACGCCCCCTGCATGGCTGGCAGCAGGGCCAGCATGAACAGCACCGCCAGGGTCGTGGCGGCCAGCATCAGGCGCAGGCGCAGCGATCGAATCATCGGCAACGCTCGTTGAACAGGTAGCCCAGGCCACGCACCGTATCGATCGGCTTGAAGCCCGACGGCCCCTCAAGCTTGCGCCGCAAGCGGCCCACCAGCACTTCGATGACATTCGGATCGCGCTCGTCGTCGTCCGGGTACAACTGCTCCATGAGCCGGTCCTTGGCCACCACTTGCTGATGATGACGCATCAGGTATTCGAGAATCCGGTACTCATAGGCCGTCAGGGCCAGGGGCTGCTCATCCAGGGAGGCCTGCTTGCGATTCAGGTCCAGCAGCAGCGGCCCGGCAATGATGGTGGACTGGGTGAAGCCACTGGAGCGCCGCAGCAACGCATTCAGGCGCGCATCCAGCTCTTCGAACTGGAATGGCTTGACCACATAGTCGTCCGCACCGGCCGCCAGGCCCTCGACCTTGTCCTGCCAGTTGCCACGGGCCGTGAGGATGAGGATCGGGAACGTCTTGCCACGGTTGCGCAACTGGCGGATCAGGTCCAGCCCGCCCATGCCGGGCAGGCCCAGGTCGATCACCGCCAGATCGTGGTTGAACTGCTCGGTCTGATACAGCGCCTCCTCGGCGTTGGCCACGGACTCGACGACATGACCGCTGTCGGTGAGGCGGGTTTGCAAATGATGACGCAACAGCGCCTCATCTTCGACGACCAGCAACTTCATAACGCTCTCCCAGGCAAAATTCGACATCTCCAGGGGCGCCCCTGCGCCCTGATGATTAATGCGCCAACGCCGGACCGTGCCCAAGGCACGATCCGGCGCGGTCCAGGCCAGGCCGCTTATCAGAAAGCGTAGTTGGCCGACAGGTAGGTCTGGGCGCTGCTGGTAAGGCTCAGCGAACCCTGCTTGCTGCCACCGCGCTCGCTCATCTCGGTCCCGGCATTGCTGCGCAGGTAACGGTAGCCGAGCTCCACCGAGGTGTTCTGTGAAACCTGTTGCAGGACGCCGGCCTGTACGCCCACCGCGTAACCAATGTCGCTGTCACGGCTGAAGCCCGGAGACTCCTGAGTCAGCTTGGTCAGGCCAGCCGTGCCGCCGCCAAAGAGTTTGGTGCTGCTGGTCACCGGCAGGAACATATCGTAGCTGCCCAGCAGGTTCTGCTGGCGCAGTTTAATGCCGTTGTGGGAGCCAGACACATAATCGTAGGTAGCGTAGTAACGACCCTGGTCATTCTGTTGACCGGCGCGTATGCCCCAGGTGTTGTCCTTGCCGATCACGCCATCGGCGTTCGGGTGGCCCAGGTTGCTGTTGAGCTGGCTGGACTTGTTGATCTTGTCGCTGGTCTGGCCAAAGGACAACCCAACGAAGTTGCTGTCAGCGGCTTGGGCAGCGGCGCTGGCGCCGAAGACGGTAAAGGCCAGGAACAGTTTTTTCAATGAAGTCATAGGAAGTTTCCTTTGCGCTAATGGCTTTTTGGGTACGGGGCTAGAGTAAACAGCCCGCCCTGAACTCCCCCTGAACACACCCTTAACCTCGCCTGAACCAGATCGACTAGGCTGTGCTGACACCTTTTCAACCGGAGTTCCCCTCATGCGCATGCTCGTCGCATTGGTCCTGTTAACCCTCGGCAGCCTCAGCCAGGCCGCCATCAAGACTCAGGAAATTCCCTATCGCAGCACCGACGGCACTCAGTTGATCGGCTACTACGCCTACGACGACGCCCTACAGGGCCCGCGCCCGGGCATCGTGGTGGTGCATGAATGGTGGGGCCTCAACGACTACGCCAAGCGCCGGGCCCGGGACCTTGCCGCCCTTGGCTACAGTGCCCTGGCCATCGACATGTACGGCCAGGGCAAGCACACCGAACACCCGGCGGACGCCATGGCCTTCATGCAGGCCGCGCTGAAGGACAGTGCCGCTGCCAGTGCACGTTTCAACGCCGGCCTTGAGCTGTTGAGACAGCAACCGCAGACCGATCCGCAGAAACTCGCCGCCATCGGCTACTGCTTTGGCGGCAAGATTGTCCTGGACGCCGCGCGCCAGGGCCTGCCCCTGGCCGGCGTGGTGAGTTTCCACGGTGCCCTGGCCACCGCCACACCGGCTACCCCCGGCAGCGTCAAGGCCAAGATCCTGGTGGAACATGGGGCCCAGGACAGCATGGTGACGGCGGACAACGTCACCACCTTCAAAGCGGAAATGGACAAGGCCGGCGCCGACTACCGCTTCGTCAGCCTGGAGGGAGCCAAGCACGGCTTCAGCAACCCCGATGCCGACCGCCTGAGCCATGGCGAACACGGCGGGCCGGACATCGGCTACAACAAGGCCGCCGATGAGCGTTCCTGGGCCGACATGCAGGCATTCTTCAAAAAACTGTTTGGCTAGCCGCCGTACCTGGGTTGCCGTCAGTGCGCTGCGGCAGCCCTTTGCGCATCACCCGACTACCCTCCAACGCAGCAACCCGGCACACTAGCGGCCATGAATGCTCTCCCCCCCCTCCCCGCTTGCTGCACCCCTCTGGACGCTGCCTGGCCGCTGCCGAACGTCCTGCCCCAAGCCCTCTGGCTGAGTACCCGGTTCGATCCCGGGCAACTTGCCGCGGATGATTTTCAGCGCAGCGGCATCGAGGCACCGCCAAGCATCCAGCGTTCGGTGGCCAAGCGTCAGGCCGAATTTCTCGCTGGACGCCTGTGTGCCCGGGCCGCCTTGCAGCAACTGCAACGACTGGACTGGGTACCGCCCATTGGCGATGACCGAGCGCCAATCTGGCCCGAACACATCTGCGGTTCGATCACCCACAGCAGCGGACGCGCCGCGGCCATCGTCGCCGACAAGCAACACTGGCGTGGCCTGGGAATGGACCTGGAACACCTGCTCAGTGCAGAACGTGCGGCCAAACTGGCGGAGCAGATCCTGACCCCGGCCGAACTGCAGCGCCGCGACCAGTTGCCGGCCGAGCTGCATGCACTGGCGGTAACCCTGACCTTCTCGATCAAGGAAAGCCTGTTCAAGGCCCTGTACCCGCTGGTGCACAAACGCTTCTATTTCGAACACGCCGAAGTCCTGGAATGGTCTGCCGAAGGGCCGGTGCGGATGCGCCTGCTGACCGATCTGTCCGGGGAATGGCAGCACGGCCGCGAACTGCAAGGGCAGTTCGCCGTGCAAGACGATCACCTGCTGAGCCTGGTGGCCATCAAGGCCTGAACCGGGGCCGCCCTCAGCGGGGTTCCTGATGCCGTGGCCAGCTCAGGCTGAAGCAGGCACCGCCCAGGTGCTTGCTCTTGCTGATCAGGGCACGGCCCTCGTGCCAATGGATGATCCGCCGCACAATCGACAGCCCCAGCCCATGCCCGCCGGAAGCCCGGGTGCGGCTGTCATCCAGACGCAGGAATGGGGTGAAGATCTTTTCCCAGGCATGTTCCGGCACGCCGGGACCGTCATCTTCCACATCCACCCGGCAGCGCAACTGCCCTACCTGATAGCTGACCGTCACCTGGGACTCGGCATGACGCATGGCGTTGCCCACCAGGTTCTGCAAGGCCCGGTGCAGGTAGCGCGGCTCGGCCTCGACCCACGCACCGTCACACTCGGCGGCAGACAGGCACAGGCCACGCCGGACCTTGAGATTGGCCCGCAGTGGCGCCAGTTCGCTGATCACCTGGTTGATTAGCGCATCCAGGTCGATACGCTGGAAATTCAGGGCCGGCGAGCCCTGCTCCAGACGGGCGTAGGTCAGCATTTCGTCCACCAGCCGGTCGAGGTCCTGAATGTCGTTGTCCATGCCGTCCAGGTACTTCTGCCGGGCCTGATCGGTGCTCGCCGAAGCAATCATCTCCAGGCCGAAACGCAGCCGCGCCACGGGTGTGCGCAACTCATGGGACACCGCACGTACCAGCTCGCGCTGAATCGCCAGCAGGCGCTGCAAGTGCTCGGCCATGCCATTAAAGGCCGCCGCCAGGCGCCCCACCGAGTCCGCGCCACGGGCCGGCACGCGGGTTTCCAGGCTGCCCTTGGCGATCCGCGTGGCCGCCGACTCCAGGCCGCTGAGGCGCCGCTCCAGCTGGCGCACCAATAGATAGACGATCAGGCCGATCAGGCTCAGGCCCAGCACGGCAATCAGCACCAGCCATTGCGGCGGATAGGGATTCATCTGATACAGCGGGCCGATCTCCAGCACCCAGGGCGTGCCCACCAGGCCGGCGAAGACCCGGATCGAATCGCCACCCTTGCCCAGGGCCATCACCGTGTCGCCCTCCGCCACCCGGCGCCGCTGATCCTCGTCCATGTCGGCGGCGTCCAGAGTCGACAACTGCATATCGAAGCCGAACCCCTTGGCTTCCTTGAGTGCAGCCAGGCGCTGGGGTTGCTCTGCCACCGGATAACGCACCAGCTCATCCGCCAGCAGGTAGATAGTGGCCCGGGCCAACTGCTCGCTGATCTGCTGGACCTCGGCACTGAGCAGCAGCTGTTCCTTCTCGCTGACCAGGCGATAGACCCGGGCGGCGAAGGGGCCGGTCTGCTCCACCAGCGCCTGGCCGCGCAGCACCCGACCGCGCTGGCTACTGTCCAGGTCGGTCTGGCTGAAGGTCTTGAGACTCAGGGGAATGCCCAGCAAGCGCTCCCACACCGCCAGCGCCCGGCGACGCTCGATCTCGCTCATCGGCTGCAGGTTGTCCGCCATCAGCGAAAAAGTGCCGTGGGCCAGCCGCTCGCGGTACTGCTCGCTGCGCACCTGGTTCAACAGATGCAGGGCCAGGACCCCAAGCAACGCCACGAGGATCAGCGCGGCGCACATACCGCCGTAGATCCGCAGGAAGATCGAGTTCACGAGCGCATGTCGGCGGCGGCTTCGGGGACGAACAGGTAACCCTTGCTGCGAATGGTCTTGATCAGCCGCGGGTGCTCCGGATCGTCACCGATCTTCGGGCGGATGCGCGAGATCCGAACATCGATGGAGCGGTCCTGGCCGTCATAGCCGATGCCGCGCAGGGCGGTGAAGATTTCTTCCCGGGACAGGATCCGCCCGGCATTGGCCACCAGCAGCCACAGCAGGTCGAACTCGGCACTGGTCAATTCGATCCCGGCATCGCTCAGCCAGGCCTCGCGCAGGGCATTGTCCACCACCAGCGGGCCGAACTGCAGGCGGCGGGTTTTCTCCACCGCCGGCTCCGGCGCTTCGCTACGGCGCAGCAGGGCCTGGATGCGCGCCAGCAGCAACCGCGGGCGCACCGGCTTGCAGACATAGTCGTCGGCACCCAGGTCCAGGCCCATGATCTGGTCCATGTCATCGGTACGGGCGGTGAGCATGAGGATCACTCCGTCATAACGATCCCGAACCTTGCGGCAGATGCTCAGGCCGTCTTCACCGGGCAGCATCAGGTCGAGGATCACCAGATCCGGCTGCTCGGCAATGATCCTGGCCGCGGCCCGGGCACCGTTGCCCTCGATCGCCACCTGCAGGCCATTGCTTTCGAGATATTCACGGGTCAACTCAGCCAGACGCTGGTCATCCTCGACAATCAGTACCTGCCAGGCTTCCTGTTCCACGCACGACCTCTTCTTGTTCTATTGCCAGTCCACCTTGAGCAGGAAAGCCCCCGTCTTTCTGTCATGAAAAAGGCGGATAACACGCTCTGGGAAAGGTGGCTGGTTTGCCATGGGAAAGGCCGGGAAACCCCAGCCGATCGCTGCCGATTGTAGCAACCGGCACAGGCGCCGACACAAGCGGCTAAAACGACTCGGTCAGGGCGTTTTTTTGTGATAGGGTTCGCGCCCGCAAAAATCCGCCCAAGGCAATTTTCGACGGTAAAAAACAGTGACAAACGGTTCCATCCACTGGGACTGCGGGCTGCGTGAGTTTTACCCAGTCCATACACAATTTACGCACAACCTTATCCACAGGCAGTACGTTGCAATCAGCCCCCCAAACGCATTATCTTGTAGCCCGGCGGCTAAAAACCCCTATATCTAGGGTTTTGCGCAAAAAACCAAACACAATTCAGCCAAGAAACTCAAGCCCTTTTCTTGCCCCGTTTGGTGGAACCAATCGCTGTTTCAGAAGACCAAGACCGCGCGTGCGGATGGCATCGTTTTCCACCCTGTCCAGGAGAAAGCGGTACGGGTGTTGCAGCAACAAGACTGTCACCCACCAGGAATAAGGTGCCGAGCCCCGGCTCGGCACCCATGACTTCGGCATGGAAGCGGCGCCTATAGCCCCCTTCCTGAACTGTCCCGAAGTCGTTATGCCCGGCCTCTGCCGGCTGTAGTGCTTCAGGACGGAACGGTGGGCACCCAAACGGTGCCCAAACAAACATAGAGAACGTGGAGACACCCATGCAAACCGACACAACTCGCGAGAACTCGCAGGCCAATGCGCCGCAGGCCGCCGATTCCACTCAGGATCTGTCTGCTACCGCACCTGGCCAATTGCGCGTGATCAAGCGTAACGGCACTGTCGTTCCTTATACCGATGACAAGATCACCGTCGCGATCACCAAAGCGTTCCTCGCAGTTGAAGGCGGCACCGCCGCTGCCTCGTCGCGAATCCACGACACCGTGGCGCGCCTGACCGAACAGGTCACCGCAACCTTCAAGCGTCGCATGCCTTCGGGCGGCACCATCCACATCGAAGAGATCCAGGACCAGGTCGAACTGGCCCTGATGCGCGCCGGCGAGCAGAAAGTCGCCCGCGACTACGTGATCTACCGTGACTCCCGCGCCAAGGAACGGGCTACCCGCTCCACCAGCGAAGAGCCGGTACAAGCCCACCCTTCGATCCGCATCACCCGCACCGATGGCAGCTTCGCGCCCCTGGACATGGGCCGCCTGAACACCATCGTCAGCGAAGCCTGCGAAGGCCTGGAAGAAGTCGACGGCGACCTGATCCAGCGCGAAACCCTGAAGAACCTCTACGACGGCGTGGCACTCAAAGACGTCAACACCGCTCTGGTGATGACTGCCCGCACCCTGGTCGAGCGCGAGCCGAACTACTCGTTCGTGACTGCCCGCCTGCTGATGGACACCCTGCGTGCCGAAGGCCTGGGCTTCCTCGAAGTAGCCGAAAGCGCCACCCACCACGAAATGGCCGAGCTGTACGCCAAGGCGCTGCCGGCCTACGTCGCCAAGGGTATCGAGTTCGAATTGCTGAACCCGGTACTGGCTGAGTTCGATCTGGAAAAACTCGGCAAGGCGATCAACCACGAGCGCGACCAGCAGTTCACCTACCTGGGCCTGCAGACCCTGTACGACCGCTACTTCATCCACAAGGATGGCGTGCGTTTCGAACTGCCACAGATCTTCTTCATGCGCGTGGCCATGGGCCTGGCAATCGAAGAGAAACAACGTGAAGACCGCGCCATCGAGTTCTACAACCTGTTGTCGTCCTTCGACTACATGGCTTCGACCCCGACCCTGTTCAACGCCGGCACCCTGCGTCCACAGCTGTCGAGCTGCTACCTGACCACCGTTCCGGACGACCTGTCGGGCATCTACGGCGCCATCCACGACAACGCCATGCTGTCGAAATTCGCCGGCGGCCTGGGCAACGACTGGACTCCGGTACGCGCACTGGGCTCCTACATCAAGGGCACCAACGGCAAGTCCCAGGGCGTCGTGCCCTTCCTGAAAGTGGTCAACGACACCGCGGTAGCCGTGAACCAGGGTGGCAAGCGCAAGGGCGCTGTCTGTGCCTACCTGGAAACCTGGCACATGGACATCGAAGAGTTCATCGAGCTGCGCAAGAACACCGGTGATGACCGCCGTCGTACCCACGACATGAACACCGCCAACTGGATCCCCGACCTGTTCATGAAGCGCGTCTTCGACGACGGCAAGTGGACCCTGTTCTCGCCATCGGAAGTGCCTGATCTGCACGACCTGACCGGCAAGGCCTTCGAAGAGCGCTACGAGTACTACGAAGCCCTGACCGAGTACAACAAGATCAAGCTGTTCAAGACCGTCCAGGCCAAAGACCTGTGGCGCAAGATGCTGTCCATGCTCTTCGAGACCGGCCACCCATGGCTGACCTTCAAGGACCCGTGCAACCTGCGCAGCCCGCAGCAGCACGTGGGCGTGGTCCACAGCTCGAACCTGTGCACCGAGATCACCCTGAACACCAACAAGGACGAGATCGCAGTCTGCAACCTGGGCTCGATCAACCTGCCGAACCACATCGTCGACGGCAAGCTGGATACCGCCAAGCTGCAACGCACCGTGAACACTGCCGTGCGCATGCTCGACAACGTGATCGACATCAACTACTACTCGGTGCCGCAAGCGAAGAACTCCAACTTCAAGCACCGTCCGGTCGGCCTGGGCATCATGGGCTTCCAGGATGCGCTGTACCTGCAGCACATCGCCTACGGTTCCGACGCAGCCGTCGAGTTCGCCGACAAGTCCATGGAAGCGGTCAGCTACTACGCAATCCAGGCTTCCTGCGACCTGGCCGACGAGCGCGGCGCCTACGAGACCTTCCAGGGTTCGCTGTGGTCCAAGGGCATCCTGCCGCTGGATTCGCAACAGATCCTGATCGAAGCCCGTGGCCAGAAGTACATCGATGTGGACCTCAACGAATCCCTGGACTGGGCACCGGTTCGCGCCCGTGTACAGAAAGGCATTCGTAACTCCAACATCATGGCCATCGCACCGACCGCCACCATCGCCAACATCACCGGCGTGTCGCAGTCGATCGAACCGACCTATCAGAACCTCTATGTGAAATCCAACCTGTCGGGCGAATTCACCGTGATCAACCCGTACCTGGTTCGCGACCTGAAGGCTCGCGGTCTGTGGGACTCGGTCATGATCAACGACCTGAAGTACTACGACGGTTCGGTACAGCAGATCGAGCGCATCCCGCAGGAGCTCAAGGAGCTTTACGCGACTGCCTTCGAAGTGGAAACCAAGTGGATCGTCGACGCCGCCAGCCGTCGCCAGAAGTGGATCGACCAGGCTCAGTCGCTGAACCTGTACATCGCCGGCGCTTCGGGCAAGAAGCTGGACGTGACCTACCGCATGGCTTGGTACCGTGGCCTGAAAACCACCTACTACCTCCGCGCCCTGGCCGCCACCAGCACCGAGAAGTCCACCATCAACACCGGCAAGCTGAACGCTGTTTCCAGCGGCGGCAACCACGGTGACGACTCGGTCCTCGCGGCTCCAGCAGGCCCAGCTCCTGTACCTAAGGCTTGCGCCATCGACGAGCCGGATTGCGAAGCTTGCCAATAAGCTGAGCCGACAGGTGCCTGCGGGCACCTGCCCCAACCCCCGATAGACCTCCGGTTTATCGGGGGTTTTCTTTTGCCCGCAACAAAGCTGCAGGAGCCTGCTTGCCAGCGAAGAGGCCCGAAGCCTTGCACTGCACCGAGAGCGCCTTCGCTGGCAAGCCAGGCGGCAGCGGTTCTTGCAGAGCGAACAGCACTATCGAACAGGCACAAAAAAGCCCCTCGAGGAGGGGCTTTTCGTAAAGCGTTTCAGCCAACCAGCATCAGGTCATCTGGATGATGGTCTGCATGATGGTGCTCTGGGTGGAGATGGTCTTGGCGTTCGCCTGATAGTTGCTCTGGGCCTTGATCAGGTTTACCAGTTCGTTGGTCAGGTTGACGTTGGACTCTTCCAGGGAGTTGGACTGAATCGCCCCCAGGGTGCCAGTCTTCGGCGCGTCATAACCAGGAATACCGGACGAGTAGGTCTCTTTCCACTGAGTGCCGCCTACCGGCTGCAGGCCCTGCTCGTTGGTGAAGCTGGCCAGGGAGATCTGACCGATCGGCTTGGTCTGCTCGTTGCTGAAGTTGGCCAGCATCACACCGGTGCCATCGATGGTCAGGCTGCTGATCTGGCCAGTGGAGTAGCCGTTCTGCGCGATCACCGAGCGGGTGCTTTCGCCAAACACCGAACCGGTTTTGGTCATGTCGATGCTGACACCGTTAGGTGCAGGCTTGGCGCCATTGGGAGTGAACACGCCGTTAGTGACGGTACCCGGGGTCCAGGCCGCAGCCGACATGACAATGCTGTTACCGGTAATGGTATACGGCGTGGTCCCAGGCGCAGCTGGCGGGGTCATGCTGCTGAGCTTGCCCGACGAGTCGAACTTCATGGTGATCGGCGACTGGTTGGCCATGGTGAACGCAGTACCGTCCGGGTTGCGACCATCAATCAGCGTGTAGGTTTGCCACTCATTGGCGTTCGGCGTCTTGATCATGTACTGATCCATGACGTGCTTGTTGCCCTGGGTGTCATACACAGGCGTGCTGAACTGCTTGGTGTAGGTGGTGTTGTCGGTCGGATTGAACACATAGGCCGGAGTGGTCGCACCCACATCGATCGGCGTCGAATCGGAGTTCAGGTTGATCGTCGAGGAGATCGAGTCGGTTGGCTTTGGCGCCAGGTTCGAAGTATCGATCCGCAGGTCGGTCAGCACACCGTTGATGATCTTGCCGTTGGCATCGACCGCATAACCTTGCAGGCGGGCAGTGCCGTCACTGTTGGTGATGTAGCCTTCCTTGTCGGTCTTGAAGGTACCGGCACGGGTGTAGGTCAGGGAGCCATTGGTACTCAGCACGAAGAAGCCCTGGCCCTGGATGCCCATGTCCAGCACATTACCGGTGTTGTTGATATCACCGTTGGTGAACTGCTGGGAAACGTTGGCCAGGCGCACACCGTTACCAATCACCTGGGTACCGCTGCCCAGCTTGGTGGCCGAATAGACGTCGGCGAATTCCGCACGGGAGGATTTGAAGCCGGTGGTAGCGACGTTGGCGATGTTGTTGCCGGTAACGTCCAGCTGTTTGTTGGCAGCGTAGAGACCGCTAAGGCCGATATTGAAAGACATATTCCACTCCTTGTGCCGGTTAGTCGGCTCTAGATACCAATGGTTTGTACTTTGGACAGGGCAATCGGGCTGCTCATGCCGGCGAGGTTCAACATCAACTCGCCGCCGGTTTGGCTGATGGTCACGCTATTGACCGTGGCCGGCAGGTAGGTGATCAGATCAGTGCCCTTGCCATCGATGGTGGTGCTGGCCTTGAAGGTGTAGTTGCCCGGATCCGCCTTGGTGCCGTCAGTCTTGGTGCCATCCCAGACAAAGCTGGCGTTGCCGGCCTTCTGGCTGCCCATGTCGATGGTCTTGACGGTATTGCCGTCCTTGTCGGTGACGGTCACGGTGACCGAGTTCACGCTGGATGGCACGGTGACCGAGCCGGTCATGCTCTTGCTGGTGTCGACCTGGGTAGTGCCGGTCTGCACGATGACCGAGCGCCCCACCAGGGACGAAGCCTGCAAGGCCTGGGAAGACTTGTAGTTACCCGTGATCGCATTCACCGAGGAGTTGAGGGTGGTGATGCCTTCCAGGGTGGAGAACTGCGCCAACTGCGCAACGAACGCACTGTTGTCCTGCGGATCCAGCGGGTTCTGGTTGTTCAGCTGGGTTACCAGCAGCTTGAGGAATGCGTCCTTGCCCAGGCTCTGTTTGCCGGTGGCGCTGTTGGTCGCCGCGGCCAGGCCGTCGGCGCTGGTATTGCTCGTCGTTTTCGACGAATTCGCCAGGATATCCTTGAGGGATGGGGCGTTGGTGGTATCAGTAACGCTCATGGTCTTCGCCCCTTATCACTGACCCAGGGTCAGGACCTTCTGCATCATGGTTTTGGCGGTGTTCATCATTTCAGCGTTGGTCTGGAACGAACGGCTGGCAGAAATCATGTCGGCCATTTCTTCCACCACGTTGACGTTGGGGTAGTAGACATAACCCTTGGCATCAGCGGCGGGATGGTTCGGCTCGTAACGAGCTTCGAGGTTGCTCTGGTCTTCGACCACACCCAGTACCTGCACGCCCTGGCCGGCAGCGTCCTGGTTCTGGAACAGCGAGTCGCTGCCGCCGCTTTGCGCACCCTGGAACATGGTGGCAAACACCGGGTGACGAGCGCGGTAGGTCTGGTCGATGCTCGACGAGACGCTCTCGGCGTTGGCGATGTTACTGGCGACGGTGTTCAGACGGGTGGTCTGGGCGCTCATGCCACTACCGGCAATATTGAAAACACTGGCGAGGGACATGGATTACTCTCCGCGCAGGGCTGCTACCAGCCCTTTGAATTTGCTGTTGAGCAGCGTGAAGCTGGCCTGGAAATCCACCGAGTTCTGCGCGTAGCTCGATTGCTCCAGCTGGGCGTCCACGGTGTTCTGGTCGATCGAAGGTTGCATCGGGGTGCGATACAGCAGCGACTCATCACCACTGCTCAAGCCCTGGGCTTCGATATGCCGGTTGTTGGTCATGTTCAACGCGAAGGTACCGTTCTGGGCCTTCTGATTCTGCTCGGCAAGCACGGCAGAGAAGTCCAGGTCCCGAGCCTTGTAGTTCGGGGTATCGGCGTTGGCGATGTTGTTGGCCAGAACTTCGGCACGCTTGGCGCGAAAGCCAAGGGCCTGTTCGTGGATACCGAGCGCTTTATCGAAGCTGATGCTCATGGCGGAAACCTTTGGGTGACCTGATTTTTCGTAACTCGGATATAGCAAGCTGCGTGCCAAGTCATCAAACCCCGTATTTCAAGGGTTTGCCGGCGACGGCAAGGCGGCAATGCCAGAAAAGCGGCAATGGATTTCCGCGAAACACCGGCAAAGCGGCAACCACTCTGCCGCTTTCAGCCGGCGCGCCAGATAATTGCAGGCACAAAAAAGGAGGCCCAATGGCCTCCTTTTTCGGTACGACGATCTGCTGGCTACTTGGCCTGGTAGATGATGCCCGGACTGCATTGCACCATCTGATAATGATCCGGCAGCCCATTGAGGGCTTCGGAAGCCCCCAGGAACAGGTAGCCGCCAGGCTTCAGGGTGCTATGAATGCGCATCAGGATGTCCTTCTTGACCTCCGCCGAGAAGTAGATCAACACATTGCGACAGAACACGATGTCGAACTTGCCGAGACTGGCGTAGCTGTCCAGCAGGTTGAACGAGCGGAACTCCACACGGCTCTTGATCGGCGCCTTGACCACCCAGCGCCCCGGCCCCTTGGGGTCGAAGTAGCGCTGCAGGCGCTCGGCCGACAGGCCACGCCCAATTGCCAGGCTGTCATATTCACCGGTCTTGCAGTTGTTGAGCATGGTCCCGGACAGATCAGTGGCAACGATCTGCACCCCCATCTTCAACTGCCCCATGTTGCTACGCTCGAACTCATCGATGGACATCGACAGCGAGTAGGGCTCCTGCCCCGACGAACAGGCCGCCGACCAGATGCGCAAGCGTTGGTTGGGGCTGGCCTTGATGGCTTCGGGAAGCACCTTGTTCTTCAACACCTCGAATGGGTAGGTGTCGCGAAACCACAAGGTTTCGTTGGTCGTCATGGCATCCACGACCATCTCGCGCAAACCACTGCGGGGCTGGGTCTGAATCCGCTGGACCAGCTCACCCAAGGTTTTTATCCCTTGCTGCTCCATCAGTTTGTTGAGACGGCTCGAGACTAGATATTGCTTATTTTCCCCGAGCAAAATACCACAGGCTTTTTCCAGGAAGACCCGGAACTGTTCAAAATCCAAATTACCCGTAGACAATGCTGCCGCCTCTTAAATCTTATGTCCGCCAGGGCGAGTGCCCTTAGCTGTGATCTGCTGCTTTGATCCGGTCGACTACCCGGGATGCCAGGTCATCAGGGCGGAACTTGGCAAGGAAGTCATCGGCACCGACCTTCTTCACCATCGCCTGATTGAACACCCCTGACAACGAAGTATGCAGGATGATATGCAGCTTTTGCATGCGTGGATCATTACGTATCTCGGCCGTGAGGGTGTAACCGTCCATTTCGGGCATCTCGATGTCGGAAATCATCATGAGGAATTCCTCTTCCGGCTTCTTGCCCTCGTCCACCAGTTTGCGCAAGTAATCCAGCGCTTGCCGGCCATCATTCAATGCCACTACCTCGACACCTACGGTTTGCAGGCAACGGGTGACCTGTTTGCGTGCCACCGACGAGTCATCGACGGTCAGCACCCGCAGGGAAACAGCCTTGTGCTGGGTTTCGACATCCACCACTCCTGCCGAGATCGCCTCCGAGGTCGGCGCGACTTCCGCCAGGATCTTCTCCACGTCGATGATTTCCACCAACTGGTTGTCCACCCGAGTGACCGCCGTCAGGTAGTGATCGCGTCCGGTCCCCTTGGGCGGCGGATGGATCTCTTCCCAGTTCATGTTGACGATGCGCTCCACCGAGCGCACCAGGAAACCCTGGGTCTTGGTGTTGTACTCAGTGATGATGACGAACGGATTGCTCTGGTCCTGCAGGCCACCAGAACCCGTAGCCATTGCCAGATCCAGGATCGGAATGGTTGCCCCTCGTATATTCGCGACACCGCACACCACAGGACTGGATTTGGGCATCAGGGTCAGCTTAGGGCATTGCAGCACCTCGCGAACCTTGAATACGTTGATCCCGTAGAGCTGCCCACCGTCCAGACGGAACAGCAACAACTCTAGTCGATTCTGCCCAACCAATTGCGTGCGCTGGTTCACCGAATCCATTACACCAGCCATGCCCAGACTCCCCAAAGCTTTAAGATCCGACGCACGCTCATTGCTAAACGGCACGGCGCTTGCTTTTTAACTGTTATGAACGCCAAAACGACATTTTTCCGACGCCTGACATCCCGCTACCGCACTTTGCTGTGCGGGCTGTCGGCTCTGTGCATTTTAAACCCCGGCAACCCTGCCGTTGCTGATTCGGTCACCCTGCCTGATCTTCTTATCGGCGTCACTCAAGGGTTTCTTGAATTCACGGTAGAAGACTACCTGGCCACCAGTCAAACGGAAGGTCGCTATGAAATCCAGGTCAACCAGCTGGACCCGCGCATGCGCATGCCCAATTGCGACAAGGAATTGACAGCCAACCTGGAAAGCCCGGCCCAACCGCTGGGGCGGGTCACCGTCAAAGTGCGCTGCGAAGGCGCCTCGCCATGGACGGTATTCGTGCCGGCGCAGGTCAAGCTGTTTCGCGAGGTGGTCACCACTGCACGCCCGCTCAAGCGCGCCGGCATCATCGAACCGGAAGACGTGGTGCTGCGCGAACGGGACATCAGCCAGAACAATCAGGGCTACCTCACCTCAGTGGACCAAGCCATTGGTCAGAAACTTGTCCGACCAATGGTCGCCGACCAGCTCGTTACCCTGGCCCATCTGGAGCAGGCGGAAGTCGTGCGCAAGGGCGATCAAGTGGTGATATCGGCACGCAGCGGCACGTTGAATGTACGGATGCCGGGCGAGGCGCTGTCCAACGGCGGCATGAGCGAACAGATCCGGGTCAAGAATCTCAATTCGCAACGAGTGATCAAGGCCCGCATCACGGCGCCAGGGCAAGTGGAAGTGGCCATGTAGATAGCTGGCGCTCAAGCCGTGCGTTCCCTAAACTGTGGCCGATAAAGGGTCGCAGATACCTGACCTGGTTTGTCGACAATCGAGCCTAAAGTTTTTCAGGGTATGGCCGAAAACATGGCAAGCGTCCAAATACCCAGAGGTTTACTTCATCATGGTCATCGACTTCAGCCGTTTAAACAGCTCCCCTTCACTGACAGGCAGTACGCGTACCAGCACCAGCAAGGAAACCGGTGATGCCGGCAAATCCACGCCGCTGACAACCGCCGCCGAGACCAGCAAAAGCGGGGAATCGGTACACCTGAGCAATGAGGCTCAACAGTTGCAGAAAGTCACTGACAAGCTGCGTGATCAGCCTGCCGTCGACAAAGCCCGGGTGGCCGAGTTGAAGCAAGCGATTGCCGATGGCAGCTATAAGGTCGACAGCAACCGCGTAGCCAGCAAACTGCTTAACTTCGAAGCCCAGCGCTAGCCCCAGGCTTGCGCCAGGCTTTTGGACGCTTAATCCCCAAGGCCAGCCATGCACGACACCAACCTACTGCAATTGATCAACGATGACCTTGCTCCAGCGCAACACTTGCTGGAGCTGCTACGCGCCGAGTCTATTGCCCTCCACGGCCGCGACATGCCGCTGCTGGAAGACATCCTGGCGCAGAAGCAAGCCTTGGTCATTTTGCTGGAACAGCATGGCCGTAAGCGCACGCAAATTCTTGCCAGCCTGAACCTGCCGACCAACCGCGAGGGGCTCGAGCAACTGGCCAGCCACTCCAGCCTGGGCGCGCAATTGCTCGAACAGAGCAATGTCCTGACCCAATTGCTTGCCGAGTGCCAAGCTGCCAACGAGCTCAATGGTCGCTCGATCCAGATCCAACAGGCCACCACCGCCAACCAGCTGAAAATCCTCAATGGTGGCGAACCTCCTGCCCTATACGACGCCCGCGGCTCTACCTCAATGCTTGCGAAGCCACGCCCACTCAGTCAGGCTTAAACCCAAAAAATGAGCGCGCGCTACCAAGCCGTGAAACATGCTGGCAAAATGCTGGCTCCTGCGTGTAGTTGTATTTTGTCTGGAGATTGATGAACCGTGTTCAACGCCTCAAATGCGGAAGATACTCCGCAGCCACCCAAGGTGCTCACCACTGCGTTGGAGATATCTTCCAACCTGCGGTTGCTGCAAGAGAGCCATGACCCGCTGATCATCACTTTCCACGAGCGTAGCCAGCGCTTCCAAAGCTATCTGGTGGAAGTGGACCGCGATAGCAACATGATCGCCCTCGACGAAATGATCCCCCGCGACGGTGAACGCTTCCTGCTCGCAGGCGAACCGTTTCGCGTTGAAGGCTTTCATGAAGGCGTACGTATCGCCTGGGAAAGCAACGGCTTGCCCACCCTCGACGAATCCAACGGCGGCCGCTGCTACCGCACCACCCTGCCGGACGAAGTGGTCTACCACCAGCGCCGCAACGCCTTTCGTGCCGCCCTGAAGCTGGCACAACTGGTAGACATCGAACTGAGCGGCGAGAAACTCAAATCGCCCCTCAGCGGCAAGCTGCTGGACATTTCCGCCACCGGCTGCAAATTGCGTTTCGACGGCGATATTTCCTCACGCCTGCAACTGGGCCAGGTTTACGAGCGCTTTATCGCCGCCCTGCCCTTCGGCAGCATGACGGCCCCGGTGGAACTGCGTTACCTGCACCACGAAGAACGCATCGACACCACCTTTGCCGGCGTACGCTTCCACAACATGAGCGGCCTGGTACAGCGCCAGGTCGAACGCTTCGTCTATCAACTGCAGCGTGAAGCGCGGCGCTTCGATAAAGACGACATCTGATTCAAAGGCATCAATGAAAACGGGCAGTGCCTTGCGGCAACTGCCCGTTTTTTTTTGCGCCTAAGGCCTGGCCCCGCTGAGGTGTTCCCGGGCGCACTCCTCGGCAGGCGGTTCGTCCGCAGCCTGCGGAGTATCCGGTACAGACTCATCAGGCGCAGCTTCCGGCGCGGGCGCGCTCTGCATCTGGTCCTGAACCACCTGTTCGTCAACCCGCGGGTCCAGAGCCGCCACCAACGGTGAACTGGACATGCTGTCCGGCATCGCCACGTGATGCAGTGGCGCATCGTCGACCTGATGCAGATTGGTCACGGCCTTCGGCCGAATCCGCCAGACCAGCACCAGTGCAAAGAAACTGAAGAAGGCGTAGAGCATTTGGCTACCGAACAACTTCATCAGCACCCCTGCCGCCAAAGGACCAATACTCGCACCCACGCCATAGGTCACCAGCAGCATCGCCGTCAGCGAGACCCGTCGATCCCCTTCCACATGGTCATTGGAGAACGCCACCGCCAGTGGATAGAGACAGAACTGCACCAGGGAACACAGGAAGCCCAGAACAAACAGGACCTCCAGCGGCACCGAAGGCAGGATCGCCAGGGGCAGGGCCACCACTGCCAGGAACAAGGCAAAACAGCGGATCAGCAGCGCCCGGTCATAGCGGTCGGACAGCCAGCCCAGCGGCCACTGCACCACCAGCCCGGCGAAAATGCAGCTACCCATGAACAGACCCACCTGCTCGGTGCTCAAGCCCTGTTGCGAGGCATAGAGCGGCGCCAGACCGTAGAACGAACCGACGATCAGCCCCGAACCCAATACCGTGCTCAGCGATTGCGGTACACGCTTGATAAAGAAGCGCGGCTCCATGGGTGCAGGGCGCAAGGGTGCCGGGTGAATGCGCCGGGTCATGGCCACCGGCACCAGGCACAGGGCAAAGCACAGCGCCACCAGCATCAGCAGCTCCAGGCCCAGGGCCGGGTGCATGACCAGTATCAACTGCCCCAGCACCAGGCCCAGGTAAGAGGCAATCATGTAGCCGCTGAACACCAGCCCGCGCTGCTTGGCGTCGGCCTGCTCATTGAGCCAGCTTTCGATGACCATGTACTGGCACATCATCCCCAGGCCCACGATCATCCGCAGCACCAGCCAGGCCGGCAACCAGTCCACCAGGCCGTGGCCCAGCACTGCCGCGCCGACAATCCCGGCACAGGTGGCGTAGGCACGGATATGCCCGACCCGGGCAATCAGTCGGTGCCCCAGCTTGCCCCCCAAAACCAGGCCGAAATAGTTGGCCGCCATCAAGGCCCCCACCCATAGCCCGTCGACATGATCGGCGGCCAGGCGCAGGGCCAGATAAGTGCTGAGCAGGCCAGAGCCGATCAGCATCATCAGCGACGCGAAATAAAGCGCTCGAAAGGATTTCCAGATTTGGCGCATCGGCGTTCCGAGCGGCTCCTTGAATGAGGTATCGAGCCCCGGCAAACCGGGGCCCGACCAGCGACGGTTCGGTTATGCCTGGGCCGCTAACACACGCCGCTCCCAGGGAGTAATTTCATCAAAGAAACTGGTCAACTCCATGGTCTTCGAAGCGATGTAGCCTTCGATGAACTCGTTGCCGAACAGTTCCCTGGCCAACTGGCTACGTTTCAGACGCTCCAGGGCCGCATGCAAGGTACAGGGCAACGAAAGATTGTCCGGCACTTCGAACTCACCCTGGATGGCAGCGGTTGGCTCCAACTCGTTCTCGATGCCATGCAAACCTGCTGCCAGGCTCGCGGCGATCGCCAGATAAGGATTGGCGTCCGCCCCCGGCAGACGGTTTTCCACCCGTCGCGCCACCGGTGAACTGGCCGGAATCCGCAGGCCTGCGGCCCGGTTGTCGTGGGACCAGCACGCATTGTTCGGCGAAGCGTAAGGATGACACAAGCGCTGATAGGAGTTCACATTGGGGGCGAACAAGGCGGTGAAGTCGGCGAGGCCGGCCTGCAGGCCGCCAATGAAATGCCGGAACATCGCCGTAGGTTGCCCGGCGTCGTCACTGAAAACGTTACGGCCGTTACCCATCTCCACCAGGCTCTGGTGTATATGCATCGAGCTGCCCGGCGTGTGAGCCAAGGGCTTGGCCATGCAGACCACGATCAGGCCGTGCTTGAGCGCCACCTCCTTGAGCAGGTGCTTGAACAGGAAGGTCTGGTCCGCCAACAACAGCGGGTCACCGTGCAACAGGTTGATTTCGAACTGGCTGACGCCCATCTCGTGCATGAAGGTATCGCGGGGCAGGCCCAGGGCGGCCATGCCTTCGTAGACCTCCTTGAAGAATGGCCGCAGACCATTGTTGGAACTCACGCTGAACGCCGAATAGCCTTCCTCCCGGCGCCCATCCAGGCCGACCGGCGGCCGGAAGGGCTGCGCTGGATCGTCATTGGCCGCGAACACGAAGAACTCGAGCTCGGTGGCCACCACCGGCGCCAGGCCCAGGGCGGCATAACGGGCGATTACCTGCTTGAGCTGCCCACGAGTGGAGAGCCGCGAACTCTCGCCGCTGAGCTCATCGGCGTCACAGATAGCCAGCGCTCTGGGCGTTTCGCTCCAGGGCAGGCGGTGGATCTGCCGGGGGTCGGCATTGAGCGCCAGGTCGCCGTCGTCGCTGCCGTAGAAACGTGCTGGCGGATAACCGCCCATGATGCATTGCAGCAGCACCCCCCGCGCCATCTGCAAGCGCCGCCCTTCGAGGAACCCCTCGGCGGTCATTACCTTGCCCCGCGGCACGCCATTGAGATCCGCGGTGACACATTCGATCTCATCAATGCCCGTCAATCGCTCGGCGAGTGAACTGTGGCCATCGGTTGTCATGACTCAATCCTTGTTGTTATACGAGCCGCGAACGGCGACCCGTACAAAATACGCACCACCCGTTCAGGATTTCAAGCAGGCGTGAGTAAAATCCCCGGCCCTGCCCCCACTGGCGGGGCAAGCAGGCCGCCAGCCTTGTTACAGGTCCATGGTGTCCATCAATCAGGACAAGGGAGTAGGCTCGACACGTCGCCTACGCCAACTTGAGGGAGCGCCCATGCTGGGAAGCCTTGCCGATATTGATTTGCGGATGCTGCGGGTGTTCTGCGCCATCGTTGATGCCGGCGGGTTCACCGCAGCCCAGGCACGGCTCAACACCAGCCTGTCGCGACTGAGCGTGGTGGTCCGGGACCTTGAGGAGCGCCTGGGCTACTCCCTGTGCAGGCGCGGCAGCAGCGGATTTCAGCTGACCGATCAGGGCCAGGAGCTGTTCGAGGCAGCACAGTTGCTGTTCGCCGACATCGAGCGCTTTCGCCAGCACGCCAACCGCCTCGGCCCCATCACCCGCGAGCAGTTGCAGATCGGCAGTGTCGACAGCCTGATCAGCCTGCCCTATGCCCCCCTGTCCCTGGCCCTGGGCCATCTGCGCCGGCGCCTGCCCCAGGTACGGCCGAACCTGCACCTGATGCGCCCCGACGAACTGGAACAGGCCGTGCTCGATGAACGCCTGCACCTGGCCATCGGCGCTTTCCACCATCAACTGTCGGGGTTGCACTATCAGCACCTGTTCGAGGAGGAACAGAACCTCTACTGTGCCAGCAGCCATCCGCTGTTCCCGCGCACCGACGAAACACTGACCCTGGAAGATATCTGCGCCGCCGACTATGTGAGCCGGGGCTACATGGCGGAGCACCAGCGCCCCCATGACCTGCACTTCAACCAGAGCGTCAGCGCCTACGCCATGGAGGCCATCGCCACGCTGATTTTCTCCGGCACCTACCTGGGTTACCTGCCCAGCCACTATGCAGCGGCCTGGGTGGCCAAAGGCCAACTGCGCGCCTTGCTACCCGAGCGCCTGGCCTACCGCTCGCACTTTCACTGCATCACCCGCCAGGGCCAGGAACCCAAGGTCGCACTGGCAACCTTTCTGGAATGCCTGGCCCTGGCCGGGCGGCAACTGGGCGAGGCACACCTTCAACCACTCGCGGCTCAGGGCAAGTAGAGCTTGAACAACCCGCCGCCCAATGGGCCGCCGTTGCTGATCCGAGTGTGGCCGCACACGCCATTGCGCTGATGCAATTCGGCAATGCGCCCGGCAAAGTACAGGCCCAGCCCGGTGCTGCCGCTGCTTTGATTGATGCCCTGCACATAGTCGGCCTGACGCTCGATCATCCCTTGGGGATAGCCTTCGCCATCGTCGTTGATGGACAGCACCACCTGCCCTTCCTCATCACTGACGCTGATCAGCAGGGCATGACGTGCATGGCGAATGGAATTGTTGATGCAATTGGCCAATACCGAGGCGATCAGCTCACGATCGAAGAACCCCAGGGGGCTTAGCGGATCGACTTCATAGGCGGCGGAAATGCCACGGCTCTTGAACACGTCCTGGTGGCTCACCAGTTGCGCTTCGATGAAGTCATCCAGTTCGTGGTAGGCCGGCTGCAACGGCAGCTGGTTGATCCCCAGCTTGTACAGCCCCAGCAGTTGCACCAGCATGCCGTTGAGGTGGGCGAACTGATAGTCGATCACCCCCTGCTCTGGCGCATTCTGCTGCTCGGGCAAGCGCGCCAGCCACTGGGCGTGAGCCTGCATCAGCATGGCCAGGGAGTTCTTCATGTCATGTACGGTGGAGGCGATCACCGTGGAAAAGTCGAGCACCTGTTGCTTTTCGATCATTGGCCAAACGCCTTGCTTCGCAGCTTCTGATAGCGCGGATAACGCGCGTCGGTATCGGGCATCATGCCCACCAATTTAAGGCACGCCCGGCATTCTTCCAGGAGTGCCGCGTCCGGATTGGCGTCGGCGCCGTGCAGCAGCGACTGGGCCATGTTCAGGGCAATACTGATGTTCTTCGGTTGCATGGCCAGGGCCTTGCGGAACAACTCCCGCGCTTCCGCGAGGTTGCCGCCCTTGTAGCTGCGCACGCCCTGACGGTTGATATCGGCGGCGGCATTGGAAGAACTGAGGATAGTCGGGTCGTCGGTCAGCTTGGCGATGTTCTGCATGACCTTCGGATCGTCACCATAGATCTCCGCACAGTTCTTGAGCATCGAAGCACCGGCACTGGCCTGCCCCAGCATCTGCAGTTGCTTGGCCACCAGCAGCGCCGCTTCGGGGCTCATGAACTGCTCCATGCCGTCCAGGCGCAACAGCGCCTGCTCGGTGAGTTTTTCCGCGGTCTCGGCATCATTGAGCAACAGGCTCGTGGCCTTCATCAGCCGCGCGCGAATCTGCAGGCCCGGGTCAGTGGGATTCTCCTTGGCCACGGCACTCAGGGTCTGGTTGATTTCCAGCCGGGTGCGCGTGTCCAGGCCCCTCTCGCTGCCCTTGCTGATCAGGGCATGGGCCAGCCCGAGGTTGCTTTCCGGGTCCTTGAAACGCGACTGCGCGCCCTGGGACACCGCTTGGCGATAGGCCCGGGAGGCGCTGTCAAAGTCTTCGTTGGCCATGGCCAGCTTGCCCAGCAATGCCTGGCGCCGCACGGCCAGGGGAGAAAGGCGCACCGCCTCTTCCAGCACGTTCTGGGCCCGCTGGGTATCGCCTTCGGCTACCAGCACCTCTGCCAGCCCGTCATAGAGGCCCGGCATCATCGGAAAGGCCTTCAAGGCCTTTTCATAAACCGCCTTGGCCTCGCCAACCTGCCCGCGCTTGAACAGCAGGCGCCCCAGCCCGACGTAGGCCCAGGGCAGCGGCCGGTCCGCCAGGATGCTGTTGTACAGGCGCTCCAGGGCCTCGTTCTGATGCATGTCGCGCAGGGCATCGGCGCGGTAGCGCAAGCATAACGGCGCGTAACGCGGGTCCTGCTTGCACAGGGCGATGCAGGCGTTGAGCACCTCCACCGGCTTGCCCCGGTCAAGGGCCTGGAGAATGGGTTTGAGCAACGTCTTGCGCTGCTGCAGGCGCTCCAGGCGCTGGGCCAGACCGGAGCGGTTGAAAGGCTTGGTCAGGTAGGCATCGGGCTCATGCTCCAGGGCACTGAGCACCATGGCCTGGCTGCTCTCGGCGGTGACCATGAGGAACACGCTCTCATGGCTGATGAGCTTTTCCAGCATCAGGTCTTCGAGCACCTGCTGGCCGTTTTTCTTGCCGTCGCCCAGGTGATAGTCCTGGAGGATGAAGTCGTAGCGCTTCTGCGCGCACATGCGCAGGGCCTGCTCGCCAGTGTCGGCGGTGTCTACATCCTTGACGCCCAGCTCACGCAGCATCGAACGCACCGAACTGCGGAAGTCCGAGAAATCATCGACGATCAAAAAGCTCTTTTGGTGGTACGCCAGCATCGAAGATTCCAGGCAAGTAAGAAGATCAATCCAAAGACAGCAGGACCCACCCGGCTTCGCAGCCTGTTTTTGGCGCGCAGATAATAGCTGCTGGCCACGGGCTATCAAGCACTTTCCGGTCGGCCTGTGATCCAGGCCGCCACTTGGGAACACAATTGTCCACTGAGGTTATCGGCCGGATTACGCATTCCCTTATAGCCGACGGGCGGCATTTCACCGCGGATTACACAAGTCTCGACCAGCCCGTGTACTCAGCCGTAAAAGAGGCCCGTTTGCACGCTCAAACCTTGGATTCTGAAACATCACCTGATAGCGTGCAGCGCCTCACAGCCTCGATCGTTTCTTGCCGGAAATGCCCCTGCATCGCAGAGGGTCTGCCGCGCAATAAAGGGTCCATCAGTCGCAAGCGTCTCAGGCTTGCGACCCGGGTGTCGAAGGATCGGCATGACACCCCACGGAGGTACCAACGACGAGGAAGTGCCGGTCTGCCAGGCAGTGCATCACGTGATGCGCAGGTCATTATCAAATGGAGTTAACGATGGCGCATAACAGCAGTGCGATAACCGGCATTGAACTGGAACAGTTCATGGACCGCCTGGAGGCGCAACAGCAAGAACAGGAAACCGATGCCCTGCTGGCTCAGTTGCAGGCACAACCGCTGCAGGCCGACTCCCTGGCGTCCATCGACCGCCTGCACACCCTGTGGATGCAGGCCGGTGATTCAGCGGCAGCCCGGGCCGTCATCGATCGGGATGGCGACGCTCTTGTACAAGCCGCCCCAGAGTCGGCCCGCGCCGAGCTGATGATGAACCTGGCTATCCTGCGCCTGCGGGTCGCCAACTACCTCGATGACGAGCCAACCCTGATCGAAGTGCTCGGACAGCTCGAACAGATGGCCACGCAAACCCTGGATTTCAATGTCGAGCATTACCGCCGCTATCGGATCTTCGACGATCTGGAACGCGCTAGTTGTGAAATAGCACTGAAAACCATCGAAGTGCGCTACGCCCTGACCTTGGGCAACCCTGCCCGCGCGGCCCTGCGTGCCTGGGATGCCGCCGATCAGTATCAGCGCCGCGCCCGAGTCCTGGCCTACCACGACCGCAATGAAGAGGCCCGTAGTGCAGCCCTGGAGGCGGTCAACGCCGTACGTACCGCCGGCCCGGACCAGGATATCGATGAAGGCGACTGGCTGTGGTTGGGCAACTCGCTGATCGAGATCATTCCGCTGCGCCTGGCACTGTTCGAGCAACCCATCGCGCAACTGACCGCTGGCCGCTCCCTGCCCCAGCGCCGCGAATGGGAAGTGCGCACTGCACGCTTGGCGGCCCGCGCCCTGCACGCCCAGGGCGACCTGGCCGGCGCCCTGAAGATCTGCAATGCCGCAGCCCTGAGCCTGGATTCCGACGGGGGCAACAACTTTATCGAATACGAATTGCCCTGGCTGATGGAAGCTGGCCGCATCGACGAAGCCGGATTTCGCGCATTCATCGATGTCTATGACCGGCAAACCGAGCTATGGCCAGCCACCGCCCGCCTGGTACTCGATCGCCTGCAGGACCCTGATGAGCGCAGTGCCTGGTGGCCGATTTGCGTGATGCGTGCCTGTATCACCGAGGAAGTGCTGCAGAGCTTCCTGCAAGCACTGCCAAGTATCGAAACCAGCGAGTCTGCCACGCCACTGCTGGCCGCCCTCTCCCTGGCCATGGAGGACCTGCAAGCTGGCGACGCGCTGTATACCGAAGCTCGTGCAGAAGCGGTGCGTCGTGCGCCCGATCACCCCTGGATCACCCGCCTGGCAGCCGTGCATGACGCTGAGCACGGCCTGATCGATGCGGCCACTGAAGTCAGCCTGCTGCAAACCGCCATCCAGGCGGGCCGCATGCAAGACAACCGCAGTGCGTTTTCGCTGTTTGCCGCTCGGATCAACAGCCAGGGGATTATCGAGGCACTCAAAGCGCCCAAGCCCGTCCTGTCCTGCGGCAAGCACGCCTACAACTACGCACTGGGCATTGAAGATCTGGCCGAAGCAGAAGCCGACAAATTGCCCCCGGACGCCCGGGACCAGGCCTATGCGTTGCTGCGCGAAGCCCAGAGAGATGCCTACGAGCAGGGCCAGGCCCATATGGAGCGCTATTTCGCCAGCGGCAGCGGCCACCCCTACGATGCCTGCGCGCACCTGTATTCCATGCTCTGCAACAACCTGGCGATCAACTACCGCTACTACAACCCGATTCGCTACGAAGACGCCATCGAACTGCATACAAGGGGCATCGCCGCCAGCCCGTTCGCCGAACACTACAACGGGCTGCTCAGTGCGCGTATCAGCCTGGAGGATCTGCCCGGCATTATCGATGCCGCGGAACAGCTTTGGCATTATTCGGCCGAGTTCGGCTACAGCCGCCACAACCCGGATGAATACGTAGCCTCGGTGGCGTACGCCCTGTACAAGCTCGATCGCGACAATGAGATCCTCATCTGGCTCGAACGCCTGCTCAAGTGGCAGGAAGAGCAAGGCGTCAGCGATCAGCAACTCGACAGCTCGGCGCTGTTTGCCCGGATCCAGGTCGCACGCTACCTGGCCCATGCCCATCCGGACAACGCCGACAGCCTCTGGCAGCGTTACCAGCCGGCGGTACTGTCCCTGAACGAGGTCTCGGTCATGTCCGCCTCGGTGGACTTCCTCAAGGCCCGGGGGCGCGCCGCCGAAGCCATTGACTACTGCGCACGCACCCTGGCCCTGTGTGCCCCGGACGATGACTACGACATCCGGTGCCGTGCCCGGATCGAGCAAATTCTGAGCGAGCTGCAAGCCCCGGCTCAACCGGCTGGCAAGAAAAACTGGTGGCAGATATGGAAGTAAGCGCCGACAAGCGCAGCCCCAGCTACGCCCCGCGCAACCTGCTCAATGCCGATGAACAGAAACGCGGTATCACCCAGCGCAGCCAGCAGCGCAGGGACGAGCAAGCAGTGCAGGGTTGGCTGTTGAACCACTTCTATCGCCATCTGGTAGGCAACTTCGAACCGGCACGACGCATCCAGTCCCTGGATGACGCCTGTACGGCCCTGGGTAGCGACTCGGTGCCGGCCTGGGTGAACGGCTATTTCGAGCGCGCTGCCAAGGCGCAATCCGAAGACCCCGCCAAAGCCCTGGCGCCCCTGGTCTGGATCGACCCGCAGGAGCCGCAGCTGCTGCACCAGGAAGCCCAACTGGTGGAGTTCCTGACCTCACGCAAAGGCACGGCTCTTGAGGGCAAGCTGGATCGCATCACTTGCCCGCAAGCGCTGGCATTGTGGGAAAGGGAGCATGCACAAATGGCGGCCCGGGTCGATCAGGGATGGCGCCAGAGCTCTGCCCAAGCCCTGACCGTGACCCTTACCTGTGCCGAGCACACCTGGGTCGAACTGCGCCCGCAAAGCCCGCTGTTGCGGGCCGAGATGGCTTTTGAAAGCTACGTGATGCGCCATTGCCTCGGGCAGTTCGCCGACCGTCGGGCCCTGACCGGCGGCTACGGAGAGCGTTACGCCGAAGCGGTGGAACAGCAGAGCATGCGCGTGTTCAGCCTGCGCGATGCTCAAGGCCAACCCCACATCACCGTCAGCCTGATCATCCAGGACGACGGTGCACTGACGGTGGAGCAGGTCAAAGGCAAGCAGAACCGCCCGCCCGTCGAACGTTATTTCCACGACCTGCTGCGCTTTCTCAACACCCTGGGTACCGACCAACAGACCCCGGCCGACTGCATTGCCATCGGCATAGTGCGTACCGAGGCGGGTTGGCTGCGTATCGAAGAAGTCAGTGATCCTCAAACCCAGACCCGTCTGGTGGCCCGTTACCCACAGTTGTTCCGACGGCTGGAAGCCCCTTCGGCCATGGTCGAGTGGCTGGTCGCGGCACGCCAGTCCGACCTGCTGCTGGAGGTCGCGCCCCAGGCGCCGACCGTCAAGTACGCCACCCGTCACATCTTCAAGAAAACCCCCTTGCCACCACGTCAGGCCGAGGACCCGCAGTATCGGACCGAAGGCGTGCCCTGGTCAGATATGTCCCCATCCCTGGCCGAAGAAATCAGCACATGGCAAAACAGAAGCAGGTAATACGCAGATGATGACGGTAATTGTCGTGCTATTCGGCGCCTGGCTGGGCTGGCGTCACTTTCGCCGCCCGTCGGGAACATCCCTAGTGGTATTCACACCACGTAAGCGTTGGGCACTAACACTGGCACAACCCATGGTCGATGCCACCGGAATGACCGGTTTCTACGACCCCGATACCACCCACTTCATGGATCAGGCGAAAAGCACCCTGCGGGCCTCGTTGCTGCACCAGATCGGTTTTCGCAGCAACGCCACCGACGACGAAGTCTGCGTCCACCTCAATGGCACCCTGGAGCGCCAGTGGTTTCGTATTGACCTGCATGGCCTGAATCCCAGCGACGACCCGCGAGCAGCCATGGCCTTCGCCTGCGTGCGCAGCGCATTTTTTGTCCGTTGCGCCATGTTGATGAGCTGGCTCGAACCTGAAACAGGGTGGCGCATCATGCTGCTCAACGCCCAGCGGGCCCAGGACTGCTTCAACGATTGGGAAGACTTCGGCAAGGCCTTCATGCTGGGCCGCCAGCAATGGATAGCCGCATTCAGAGCCGATTCGCTGGGAACTTCATTCAATGAAGCGAAGCTGAGCCAGTTGCTTGCACCCGGCAGCGGAGTGTGGGCAAGCGTCGACTGGAAGGGATTGCCGGCGCTCTGTCCGGTAGCGGATTGACATTTCTGGCCCTGGTGACAAGCAGCCAGATCAGCAAAACAACGTGAATCCTTGCAGGCCATCAAAAACACTCACTGTGGCCCTATTCACAAGCACGTAGCCCCACGCTGGTCAGGCTGTCACCAATACAAGAAAAAGAGCCCGTTGTTTAACGTGCCCCTCGGATAGACGAAATCAAAAAAGCCCCGCCCGAGGATCGCCCGGTGGGGCTTTTCTTTATTCTTTCGCTCCGGGGTCCAAGAACAGATCAACCGCGCAGGGATCAGCCCAGAAAGATACGAATTATATGGTGTCCCAGGGCAGGTTCGAACTGCCAACCTTCCCCTTAGGAGGGGGATGCTCTATCCAATTGAGCTACTGAGACAAAACAGCGAGCGCCATTGCGGCACGGCGCGAAGGACGGCGTGCATGTTAACGGCCAAGGCTGCATTTGTCATGTGATCCATAGGGCTTTTTGCAGGAAGCATCAGGCTCGCCCCGCTGCTTCGATGCCGCGTCGTGCAAATTGCATCACTGCAAAAAGCCATCATTGCAAAATGCAATTCAAGAGACTTTAAAAATCAGCTCAACATATTGTTTTTAAAGACTTTATCGCCAGGTAAACTCTTGGCACGCAGGCTGCTTAATCAGTGGATAAACACTGAGGAGATGCCGCCCATGAATAGCGCTCTGTTGCTCTTGAATGCGATTGCCATCGCCGTATTGGCGGCCTTTCACTTTCAACCTGCAGATGACGCTGCCCCTGGCGGGACATCCTTCGCCCATTACCAGCAACGCCTGGCACCCCAGCTGGCAGTCATGAACACCCAGATTGAGCCTGGCTCAGTGACCCGGGTTACCCAGGGAAAAGCCTCGCAACAGCCAGCCGCCGCACCCACTGAACGCTGGGTATTTTGAGACCGAGACTACAGGAGCCATTTATGTCCACCGCCGCCAAAAGCCTGCTTGTTCTGACGCTACTCAGCGCCATTGCCGCTGTGTTCCTGCCTGAAGAACCTCTGGGCAGCGCGCCACTGATCATCAGCGGCTCACTGTTCGGCCTGTTCCTGCTGGCACTGCTGGCTGGCCGCAAGATCAAGTTCGACCCTGTATTGCGCTGATACCGTGCTCTTGCAATATGCCTAAGAGGCGACTCAAGGTAACCTGCAATTCGGCAGAATTATCCAGGCGAACCACTCCCTCCTCATCCAGCCAGCCGGCATGGGCAAACTGTTCATTACGCTGCAGGCGCTCTTCTATCTCCGGCAGGCTTTCCCTGGCCCGACGCAGCAAGCGACGGCGTAATACTTCGTTATCAACCGTCAGAACTATCGGAATCAGATCGGGATACCGAGCTCGCGCCCTGGACAGATAGCCTCTGGACCCGTTGACCAGGACATTGCGCCCCTGCGCCAACCAGCTATCGATCACCACGGGAATCCCATAACCCAGGCCATTGGCCTGCCAGAACAAAGCGAAATCCCCCCGGCCTACTCGTCCCGCGAACTCCTCGGCGGTGACCTCAATCGCCTCCTCTCCCACCGACTCGGCAGAGCGCGTGATCACCCTTCTTGCCACTTCACAGCCCAACGCACTTAAAGGCTGCCGGGCCGCATCAATCAGGCTATCCTTGCCGGCCCCTGAAGGCCCCATCAAGTAGATCAACCTACCCGGCATGGGTGGCTGCTCCGCAGAGCACAACTAGTAAATCGGCCATTTGCCACTATCCTCTGACAGGTAGGGATTACACTTTCACCCGCATAGCATGCACCTTCGTCGGTGCACTGACACTCCCGCAGGATGGGAGAATGCGGCCAGCAACGCGGACCCGACGAACTTTTCAAACCAGTCCGCATTTCTGATAATTGGTGCTGGCATAACGCCTTTATCCAGTTCAATATTTGTCACAGAATTGACGCCAAGGATCTGGCAATTTTGAGGCATGATGCGGGCCTCTTAACAATTCAGGTTGAACATTTGGCATTCAGGCTTGTCCTAAAAGACAGCCCGCGGCCAATTCCGAGAACCGCTCCCCCTGAACTAACCGGTTAAATATATGCGCCCATTGAAACAGGCAATTTATTCCAGCCGTACGGCTGACAAGTTCGTCGTACGTCTACCCGACGGGATGCGTGAACGCATTGCCGAGGTGGCTCGCAATCATCACCGCAGCATGAACTCCGAAATCATCGCGCGCCTGGAACAGAGTCTTATTCAGGAAGGCGCCTTGGGTGAAGAGCTGAGCATGCGCCTGGACAGCCCCGAACTGTCCTTGCATGAGCGCGAACTGCTTCAACGTTTCCGCCAACTCTCACATCGCCAGCAAAACGCTTTGGTTTCGCTGATCGCCCATGACGCTGAAATGGCCGCAGACGCCACCTGATTGCATCTCGCAAGCTCAAGCCAGCCTAGTCGCTGGCTTTTTTTTGCCCCGCCAAAAGCAGCGAAGCGCCATTTAGGCGCTTCGTCGGTAACCAACAGGGAAGAACGGCTCAAAGCAGGAAAATGGTCGCCAGGCCGAGAAAGATGAAAAAGCCGCCACTGTCAGTCATGGCGGTGATCATCACGCTAGCGCCCATCGCCGGATCACGCCCCAGGCGCGCCAGGGTCATGGGGATCAGAACTCCCATCAGCGCCGCCAGCAGCAGGTTCAAGGTCATGGCAGCAGTCATGACCACCCCCAGCGACCAGCTCCCGTAGAGCATGTACGCCACGACACCGATCACCCCACCCCAGACCAGGCCATTGATCAGGGCTACGGCCAGCTCTTTACGCATCAAGCGCGAGGTGTTGCCAGTGCTCACCTGGTCCAGGGCCATTGCCCGGACAATCATGGTGATAGTCTGATTACCCGAGTTGCCACCGATACCCGCAACGATGGGCATCAGGGCCGCCAACGCCACCAGCTTTTCAATCGAGCCCTCGAACAGCCCAATCACCCGGGACGCGACAAACGCGGTAATCAGATTGATCGCCAGCCAGGCCCAACGGTTGCGCAGGGATTTCCAGACCGAGGCGAAGATGTCTTCCTCTTCCCGCAGACCGGCCATGTTGAGGACTTCGGTCTCACTTTCCTCACGAATCAGGTCGACCATTTCGTCGATGGTCAAACGACCGATCAACTTGTCGTTCTTGTCGACCACAGGGGCCGAAATCAGGTCATAACGCTCAAACGCCTGAGCCGCGTCGTAGGCATCTTCATCCGGATGAAAACTCACCGGATCACTGGCCATGACCTCGGCGACCTGCTTGTCCGGGTCATTGACCAGCAGACGCTTGATCGGCAGCACCCCTTTGAGCACGCCGTCGTAGTCCACCACGAACAGTTTGTCGGTGTGGCTTGGCAATTCTTTCAGACGACGCAGATAACGCAGGACCACTTCCAGGCTGACATCCTCGCGGATGGTCACCATCTCGAAGTCCATCAGCGCACCGACCTGCTCCTCATCATAGGACAGCGCGGAGCGAACGCGCTCACGCTGCTGGCCGTCGAGAGCCTCCATCAGCTCATGGACGACGTCTCGCGGCAGCTCGGGGGCCAGGTCAGCAAGTTCGTCAGCGTCCATCTCCTTGGCGGCAGCCAGGAGCTCGTGATCGTCCATGTCGGCGATCAGGGTTTCACGTACGGAATCGGATACTTCGAGGAGGATGTCGCCGTCACGCTCGGCCTTGACCAACTGCCAGACGGTCAGACGCTCTTCCAGAGGCAAGGCTTCAAGGATGTAGGCAACGTCAGCAGAGTGCAGATCATCGAGCTTGCGTTGCAACTCGACGAGGTTCTGCCGATGGACCAGGTTCTCGACCCGGTCATGATGATGGCCTTCCTGACGGTGCGTCAGGTCTTCAACTACCCGCTGGCGCTGCAGCAGCTCGACGACTTGAGCCAGGCGGTCTTGCAGGCTTTCCTGCGTTTTCTTTACTTCTACTTCGGTCATAGGCGAACTCCACTCCCAGCAGAGGAGCACGCCGGAAGGATCAATCAGTCAGTTCATGATTGTTAAAACGGGATACTGAGTAACTACTGGGTAAGTCCATGGAGGTATTCCACAAGCCCCGGCGGGGCTGACGGGCGCAATCATACACCGCTTGACGGTTTTAAACGTTAAAAAATCGCGGCAAGAACAAGCGCTTGCGGCATAAAGCTGAGCAACGTCCGAATCTATGAGACTGCGACGCCTCGACAGAAAAAGAAAACACACAGCACAGGAAAAAAGTCGGAGAGACAGACTCACAGGCATTGCATTCGACTTCCGCCGGGCAAAGCCGTTCCAGCCCAGGAGGGCAAAAGAGATAAAGGAGGATAAAAAGGCAGAAAGCAAAAAGCCCGCATCTTTCGATGCGGGCTTCCTGATGTATGGTGCAC
>NZ_JBXAMM010000003.1:401790-573362 GCF_058800645.1 Pseudomonas sp. GW822-FHT04H02
GCACTCGACAGGATTCGAACCTGTGACCGCTCGGTTCGTAGCCGAGTACTCTATCCAGCTGAGCTACGAGTGCATTTTGTGTTTTTAGACCAGACCACAACTGGTTGAAGCCAAGTTAACTACATAACTGTAACTAACTCTTAAATGGTGCACTCGACAGGATTCGAACCTGTGACCGCTCGGTTCGTAGCCGAGTACTCTATCCAGCTGAGCTACGAGTGCATTTGTTGCCGCGCATTATAGGCCGTTAAATCTTTTTGTAAAGCACTTTTTCTAGTAATTTCAACAACTTACAGAAGAAGCCAGATTACAACGTACTAAGCAAATAATGGCGGAGAACGGGGGATTCGAACCCCCGACACCCTTTTGAGGTGTACTCCCTTAGCAGGGGAGCGCCTTCGGCCACTCGGCCAGCTCTCCGCAACACGGGGCGTATATTAACCAGCTTTCTCCCCGTTTGCAAACAAAAAAAACGATAAAAATTAATGGCTTGGTTCTTCGTCCTTCTCTTTCTTAATCCGCAGGTAAATTTCCTCACGGTGAACCGCCACTTCTTTGGGGGCGTTGACACCAATACGCACTTGATTACCTTTGACGCCGAGCACGGTCACAGTGATCTCGCCATCACCAATGATCAGGCTTTCTGCGCACCGACGAGTCAGAATCAGCATACCTTTCTCCTCACGCATTACATTTTCAGGGACTACAGTCTGCAAAAAAAAGGGTGTTGGCCTACAACCGGGTCGGCTGCAGTCCTACACGCCTAAGTATTGACTAGCACGGGCAAAAGAACAGTTTTCTCCCGTGCCGATCAAAAACACAAAGGGCGCGGTCAGACCGCGCCCTTTCAAACACGCATCACTCGCCCTGTCGGGCCGGAGCGTCGAGCTCGAAAGCGGTGTGCAGCGCACGTACCGCCAACTCCAGGTACTTCTCCTCGATCACCACCGAAACCTTGATTTCAGAAGTGGAGATCATCTGGATGTTGATGCTCTCTTTAGCCAGGGCCTCGAACATGCGGCTGGCAACGCCCGCGTGGGAGCGCATGCCAACACCAACGATCGATACCTTGGCAATGTCTGTGTCGCCTACCACTTCGCGGGCACCGATTTCACGTGCGGTGTTTTCCAGCACGGTCTGGGCCGCCAGGTAGTCATTGCGGTGCACGGTGAAGGTGAAGTCGGTGGTGTTATCGTGCGAAACGTTCTGCACGATCATGTCGACTTCAATGTTCGCCGCGCTGATCGGGCCAAGGATCTTGAAGGCCACGCCAGGATTGTCTGGCACGCCACGGATAGTCAGCTTGGCTTCATCGCGGTTGAAAGCGATGCCGGAAATGATCGGCTGTTCCATGGATTCCTCTTCATCAATAGTAATGAGGGTGCCCGGACCCTCCTGAAAGCTGTGCAGAACGCGCAGCGGAACGTTGTACTTGCCAGCAAACTCGACCGCACGGATCTGCAGCACCTTGGAACCGAGACTGGCCATTTCCAGCATCTCTTCGAAGGTGATCTTGTCCAGGCGCTGAGCCTTGGGCACAACCCGCGGATCGGTGGTGTAGACGCCGTCGACATCGGTATAGATCTGGCACTCATCGGCCTTCAGAGCTGCCGCCAGCGCCACACCGGTGGTGTCGGAACCACCACGACCCAGGGTGGTGATGTTGCCGTGCTCGTCAACGCCCTGGAAACCAGCAACCACTACAACACGACCGGCTTTCAGATCGCCACGAATCTTCTGATCATCAATCTGCAGGATTCGCGCTTTATTGTGAGCGCTGTCGGTGAGGATTCGCACCTGGTTACCGGTATAGGACACCGCCGGAACACCGCGCTTGATCAACGCCATGGCCAGCAACGCGATAGTCACTTGCTCGCCGGTGGAGACGATCACATCCAGCTCACGGGGAACCGGTTTGGCTTCGCCACTGATCTGCTTGGCCAGATCGATCAGGCGGTTGGTTTCGCCACTCATCGCCGACAGCACGATCACCAGGTCATCGCCGGCTTCGCGGAACTTCTTCACCTTGTCGGCGACCTGCTCGATCCGCTCGACAGAGCCGACCGAAGTGCCTCCAAATTTCTGTACGATCAAAGCCATTTTCTAAGCCGCCTCAGCCCGTAAAGGGGCGCCCGTTAAACAATCAAACTGCACAGCGCAAGGACCCGCCACTAGACGACGGGCCCGGCTCGGCGCCTTAAATACCCTGCTCGACAAATGGCACGGTCAGGGCCAGCGCGGCATCCAGTGCAGCGGCATCAACACCGCCGCCCTGCGCCATGTCTGGACGACCACCGCCCTTCCCGCCCACTGCCGCAGCGGCTTGCTTCATCAAATCACCGGCTTTGAGTTGGCCAGTCAGGTCCTTGGTTACACCGGCAACCAGTACGACCTTTTCCTCATGGACACTGCCGAGCAGGATCACTGCGCGGCCGAGTTTGTTTTTCAACTGATCCACCAGCGCCAGCAGCGCCTTGCCGTCCTGGCCGTCAAGACGCGCAGCCAGCACTTTCACGCCCTTGACGTCTGCCGCCTGAGCGGACAGATCATCGCCCGCGGCGCTTGCAGCCTTGGCCTGCAACTGCTCGAGTTGCTTCTCCAGCAAGCGGTTGCGTTCCAGCACTGCCGACAGCTTGTCGATCAGGTTGTCGCGGCTGCCCTTGACCAGGGTCGCCGCTTCCTTGAGTTGTTCTTCCGCCGCATTCAGGTACGCCAGGGCCGCAGCACCAGTCACTGCCTCGATACGACGCACGCCGGAAGCCACACCGCCTTCGCTGGTGATTTTCAGCAAGCCGATATCGCCGGTACGGTTGGCGTGGATACCGCCACACAGTTCTACCGAGAAGTCGCCGCCCATGCTCAGTACGCGCACGCTGTCGCCGTACTTCTCGCCGAACAGCGCCATGGCGCCCTTCTTCTTGGCGGTATCGATATCAGTTTCTTCGGTTTCCACCGGGGTGTTCTTGCGAATCTCGGCGTTGACGATGTCCTCCAGCGCCTTGATCTGCTCGGGCTTGATCGCCTCGAAGTGGCTGAAGTCGAAACGCAGGCGCTGGCTGTCCACCAGCGAGCCCTTCTGCTGTACGTGTTCGCCCAATACCTGGCGCAGCGCAGCGTGCAGCAAGTGGGTGGCCGAGTGGTTCAGCGAGGTCGCGTGGCGCACTTGCGCGTCGACCTGGGTTTCAACCGGCGCACCAACAGTCAGGCTACCCTTGGCCAGCACGCCATGGTGCAGGAAGGCGCCGCCGGTCTTGGTGGTGTCGCGCACGTCGAAACGCGCGTTGCCAGCCTGAAGATAACCGCAGTCACCGATCTGGCCGCCGGATTCGGCATAGAACGGGGTCTGGTCAAGAACCACCACACCCTCTTCGCCTTCGCTCAGCACGTCGACCGATTGCCCTTCCTTATAAAGAGCAACCACTTTCGCCGAACCGCTGGTGGCGTGGTAACCGGTGAACTCGGTGGCCACGTCGACCTTGACCAGGCTGTTGTAGTCCATGCCGAAAGAACTGGCGGAGCGGGCACGCACACGCTGGGCTTCCATTTCGCGCTCGAAGCCTTCCTCGTCGAGAGTCAGGTTGCGCTCGCGGGCGATATCGCCAGTCAGGTCCATCGGGAAACCGTAGGTGTCGTACAGCTTGAACACCACGTCGCCCGGCACCACCGAGCCCTTGAGCTCGGCCAGGTCCTGCTCGAGGATCTTCAAGCCCTGCTCCAGGGTCTTGGCGAACTGCTCTTCTTCGGCTTTGAGCACACGCTCGATGTGCGCCTGCTGGGACTTCAGCTCCGGGAAGGCTTCGCCCATCTCGGCAACCAGGGCGGCAACGATCTGATAGAAGAAGCTGCCCTTGGCGCCCAGTTTGTTGCCGTGACGGCAAGCGCGGCGAATGATCCGGCGCAGCACATAGCCACGGCCTTCGTTGGACGGCAGTACGCCGTCGGCAATCAGGAAGCCGCAGGAACGAATATGGTCCGCCACCACTTTTAGCGAAGCCTGGGCATCGTTGGTGCAGCCGATGGCCTTGGCTGCCGCATCCAGCAAGCTCTGGAACAGGTCGATCTCATAGTTCGAGTGCACGTGCTGCAGCACCGCGCTGATCCGCTCCAGGCCCATGCCGGTGTCCACCGACGGCGCGGGCAGCGGGTGCAACACGCCATCGGCGGTGCGGTTGAACTGCATGAACACGTTGTTCCAGATTTCGATGTAACGGTCGCCGTCCTCTTCCGGCGAGCCGGGCGGGCCGCCCCAGATATCGGCGCCGTGATCGTAGAAAATCTCGGTGCAAGGGCCGCACGGGCCGGTATCGCCCATGGTCCAGAAGTTGTCGGACGCGTAAGGCGCACCCTTGTTGTCGCCGATACGCACCATGCGCTCGGCGGGTACGCCGACTTCCTTGGTCCAGATGTCGTAGGCCTCGTCGTCGGTGGCATACACCGTGACCCAGAGCTTTTCCTTGGGCAGGTTGAGCCACTTGTCGGAGGTCAGGAAGGTCCAGGCGAAGGTGATCGCATCACGCTTGAAGTAGTCACCGAAGCTGAAGTTGCCCAGCATTTCGAAGAAGGTGTGGTGACGAGCGGTGTAACCGACGTTTTCCAGGTCGTTGTGCTTGCCGCCGGCGCGGACGCACTTCTGGCTGCTGACAGCGCGGGTATAGGCGCGCTTTTCCTGCCCCAGGAAGCAATCCTTGAACTGGTTCATCCCCGCGTTGGTGAACAGCAGGGTGGGGTCGTTGCCTGGGATCAAGGAGCTGGAGGCTACACGGGTGTGGCCTTGCTCTTCGAAGAAGCGGAGGAAGGCTTCACGGATTTCTGCGCTTTTCATTAGGTTCTTCCACGGAGACTGCGGCCAAAGGCCTGTGCGCAACGTCAACAGACGAAACGACGGCAAAGGGCCGCATTATATCGGCGTTAATCACTAGGTACAGCGTGTTTGTACGATACAAACAGTCAATTGGACGGAGAACACTGTCAGTTACGGGAAAACTCGGCAAAAGTGCTCAGCACGTGCTCGATTTGCCCGGCGCTGACGTCCAGATGAGTGACCAGACGCAACCGTGATGCGGCGCTGAGCTTGATCCCGCGCTCGGCGGCGAACGCCTTGAGCGCCTCGGCCCGATCCCCCATCTCTACATACACCATGTTGGTCTGCACCGGCTCGACACTGTAGCCCACCCGCCGCAAGCCATCGGCCAGCAATTGTGCATGGGCGTGGTCGTCGGCCAGACGCTGTACCTGATGGTCCAGGGCATACAGCCCCGCTGCCGCCAAACCGCCTGCCTGGCGCATGCCGCCACCGACCATCTTGCGCAGGCGCCGGGCCTTGGCGATCAGTTCCACCGAGCCACACAGCACCGAGCCCACCGGCGCACCTAGACCTTTGGACAGGCACACCGACACCGAATCGAAATGCTCGGCAATCACCCGTGCATCCACCCCCAGCTTGACCGCTGCGTTGTACAGCCGCGCGCCATCCAGATGCAGGGCCAGCCCGTGTTCCCGGGTAAAGGCCCGCGCCTGGGCCAGGTAGGCCAAGGGCAGCACCTTGCCCTGCATGGTGTTTTCCAGGGCCAGCAGGCGGGTGCGGGCAAAATGAAAGTCATCGGGCTTGATGGCCGCAGCCACCTGGACAAGGTCCAGCGAACCGTCAGCCTGCAATTCCAGTGGCTGGGGCTGGATAGAGCCGAGTACCGCCGCGCCCCCGCCTTCATATTTATAGGTATGGGCCTGTTGCCCGACGATGTACTCGTCGCCCCGCTCACAGTGAGCCATCAAGGCCAGCAGGTTGCTCATGGTGCCCGAGGGCACGAACAGCGCCGCAGCAAAACCCAGGCGCCGCGCCAATTCACCTTCCAACCGATTGACTGTCGGATCTTCGCCGTACACATCATCCCCGGTGGGCGCACTGGCCATGGCATCGAGCATGCCAGGGGTCGGCTGGGTCACGGTGTCACTACGAAGATCGATCACGCTCATCACATCTGGCCTCGGCTGTGGGACCTGCAAGGTCCGCTCTTGAACAGGGGGAACTCCCTTTCGAAACGAAACTGCGGCCATGGCCGGCAATAATCAAGCAACAACTGTAGAAAAGCCTGAGTCTGGCGTTGAAAAATCCGATGAGAATTATCCAAAAGGTGCGATGCGTCTCGCGAGGATCTGTGTTAAAAACTCACCGCCCGCGAAAAATTGCGGGCAAACGTTCTCAGGGCGGGGTGCAATTCCCCACCGGCGGTAATTGCGTGCAATGCGCATAGCCCGCGAGCGCTTGGCGAGACTGGTGGCTTGGCCACAGGTGACGACAAGGTCAGCAGACCCGGTGTGATTCCGGGGCCGACGGTCATAGTCCGGATGAAGAGAGAACGGGATTGGCGCCAAAGGGCCGTTGCCGGGCAGTTCGTGGGAAATCCACGACCGTTCTGCGCGCACCCTTAAATCCCATTCGATTCATATATGCCCTGTTTTTCACACAAACAGGAGTCAGAACAGATGCAACCCACTGCAATCGATAGCAAAAGCAAACACCACCCCAACGAGCGCGTCGCCTTTATCCAGGCCTGCTGGCACAAGGAAATCGTCGATCAGAGCCGTCAGGGCTTCGTCACTGAAATGCTCGCCCAGGGCTATCAGGAATCCGATATCGACTTCTTCGAAGTCGGCGGCGCCTTCGAAATCCCGCTGCACGCCAAACTGCTGGCCAAATCCGGTCGTTATACCGGGATCGTTGCTGCCGGCCTGGTGGTGGACGGTGGCATCTACCGTCACGAGTTCGTCGCCCAGTCGGTCATCAGCGGCCTGATGCAGGTGCAACTGGAAACCGAAGTACCGGTCTTCTCGGTGGTGCTGACCCCGCATCATTTCCATGCGGGTGAAGAGCATCAGAAGTTCTTCTTCGAGCACTTCGTGCACAAAGGCCAGGAAGCGGCGAGAACCTGTGCCGACACCCTGCAGAAGGTCCGCGCCCTGCGCCGTAACGAGCAGCGTGCGGTAGCGGTTTAAGCGGTAGCGGTATCGCCGGCAAGCCGGCTCCTGCGGGGGCCCGGCTTGCCGGCGAACCTCAGGCCAGGCCGTCGGCCGTGGCCGGCACAATCAGAATCCCTGCGCGCAAGCCGTTCTTCACCTTGGGATTGGGAAAAATGATCCGTGCCCCCGTCTCCTCGATGACCCAGCGGGTCTGGGCGATATCCTCGGCCAGCAGGTAACCCACTTCCAGTTCGGAAAAGTTCTCGATGTCTGCCGGCAGATGCAGGTGGAAGCTGTCGCTGTGCTTGATGACTTCCCGAGCCACGCTGAACAACTGCAACCCGTCGAGGCTGTCCTGCTCCGCAGGTGGTTCGCTACCGTCGATGATCTGCTTGAGCCGGGTTTCCAGGCGTTCGACATTGACCCCCTGGTTCTGCCCGAATGGCCGTGCCTTGCCCAACTCCAGGGTGAAGGACTCGGCCCCCAGCTGATCGTAGGTGTAGGCACTGAAGACGATGGAGGGCTTGTTCTGCAACAGCACCGCTTCCATACCGGCAGCCCGCAGGCGGGCCAGCTCACGGCGTGAATGCTGACGCCCGTCCTTCCATGGGTACAGGGCAAACTGCTCGATCTTCGAGCCGCGGATTGCCGTGTGCAGGTCGTAGTGCAGGCGCTGGCGATCGGGCTGGCTGAAGAAGCTCGCCGCCAGTCGCTCCAGTTCACAAGCGCGCAGGGCTTCGAAACCACTGCTCGATTCATGCCGGCCATTGAACAGCCGGTTGACGTCCTGTTCGACAAAACGCTCGCCGCGGCGCATGGCCTCGGGGTTGCCGAACAGGAACAGGATACGTGCGCGGGGCTTCAGATCGCCCCGGGCGATGTCATGCAACAAGCGGTCGAGCAGCTCGATGGGAGCCGTCTCGTTGCCATGGATTCCCGCTGACAGCAGCAGGTCCAGGCCGTTATCGCGAGCCTCGGGCGGCCGCACTTCCAGAGCCCCCTCGCTCAGCCAGCGCATGCGCACGCCGTCGACAGTCAGTTGAGTCTTCTCCGCCGGTTCACGGCCGGCGAGGGTCAGTTCAAGCAGTTTGCCGAGGGCGAGCATAGAGCGGACTTCCTTAGTGAGCGTGGCCGCAGTCAGGGCCGTGCACGTGATCATCGTCACCGGCGTCGGCCGGCTCCATTTCCAGTTGCAGGCTGACCAGGTTGGTCGCCAGTGGGCGCAGCAGCAGGCTGGCGTATTCCGCATCGCCTTCTTCCACATCCACGCCGATCAGCAGCTGGCCGCGGCCGTCCTGCTGGATCCACACTTCCTTGCCCTGCCACAGCACGGCGAAACGGGTGCAGGACGTTTCCAGCTGAGTGCCGTCGGTGTCTTCAAGGATCAGCTGCAGGGTATCGCTCATGGGTCAGTTCTCATCTGGGGTAAAGCTGCGCGCCCGGGATCGCCGGGCGCTGGCTTTCAATTGATCTGGAAGGGATAAACCGCGCCCAGTTTAAGGATTTGCGTCAGTTCATCCAGTGCCGTCCGGCACTCAAGCAGCAGTTGCGGGTCCGCCAGGTCGCTTTCGCTCAGGCGGTCGCGATAGTGCTTGCCGACCCATTGGGTCAGGGTGTCGTACAACGGCGCGGTCATGATAACCCCAGGATTGACCGCCGCCAGCTCGGTTTCCTTGAGCGCTACGCGCAAGCGCAGGCACGCCGGGCCACCGCCGTTCTGCATGCTCTGCTTGAGGTCGAAGACCTTCACTTCACGAATCAGCCCGCCAGAGCTGGTGAGGCTTTGCAGGTACTGCCAGACTCGCTCGTTGCCGCGGCATTCCTCGGGCACGATCAGCAGCATCGAGCCGTCGGCGCGTGACAGCAACTGGCTGTTGAACAGGTAGGAGCGCACGGCATCTTCCACCGTCACCTGCGAACGCGGCACGCAGATCGACTGGAAGTTGCCGCCGCGCTTGCCCAGCTTGCCCTGCAACTCGGCGAGCATCTTATCGGTCTCGAGGAAGGCGTCCTCGTGATAGAACAACACCTCGCCATTGCCCACCGCGATCACGTCGTTGTGGAACACGCCCTGGTCGATCACCGAAGGGTTCTGCTGGGCATAGACCACCCCTTCCTCGCTCAGGCCATGCAACCTGGCGACGGCCTGGGAAGCTTCCAGGGTCTGGCGCGCCGGGTACTTCTGCGGTGCCGGGTAGCGAGTATCGAAAGCACTGCGACCGAAGACGAAGAACTCCACGCCGGCCTGCCCATAGTCACGGCAGAAGCGCGTGTGGTTGGCGGCGCCTTCGTCGCCGAACTGCGCTACCGCCGGCAGGGCCGCGTGATGGGCGAAGTGCTTCTGGTCGGCGAACATGGCCCCCAGCACGCGGCTGGTGGTGGGGTGCTCGATGCTGCGGTGGTATTTGCAGTTGAGGTTGGCGGCAGTGAAGTGCACACGGCCATCGGCGGTGTCGGCACTGGGGCTGACCGTGGCGGCGTTGGCCACCCACATGCTCGATGCCGAGCAACTGGCGACCAGCAATGGCATCGCCTGCTTGGCGGCCTGCTGGATGACTTGGGCGTCTGTTCCGGCAAAACCCAGGTTGCGCAGGGCGGCCACATCCGGGCGCTCTTGCGGGGCGAGCACGCCTTGCTGAAAGCCCATTTCCATCAGCGCTTTCATTTTCGCCAGGCCTTGCAGCGCCGCTTCCCTGGGATTGGAGCCCTGCTGGCTGTTGCTCTGGGAGGCAACGTTGCCGTAGGACAGGCCGCCGTAGTTATGGGTCGGCCCCACTAGCCCGTCAAAATTGACTTCATAGGATTTCATCAGCGAGGCTCCACGAATCTGTTTGTTATAGGCAATCGATATCTACACATGGCGAACGCGGTGCGCTCGTTCGCCGGCTCCTACACAGATCTGCAGGAGCCGGCTTGCCGGCGAAAAGGCCACGCCAATCAGGACAGGCGCACACCCGGCGTCAACGCGCTCGGCAGCACCAGGCTCGGGGTTTCCAGGGAAGCCACCGGGTACGCGCAGTAGTCCGCCGCGTAATAGGCACTGGCCCGATGGTTGCCCGAGGCCCCCACGCCACCGAATGGCGCGCTGCTGGCGGCGCCGGTCAACTGCTTGTTCCAGTTGACGATACCTGCTCGACTTTCCAGCCAGAACTGCTGGTAGCGCTCGGCGGAGTCCGACAACAGACCGGCCGCCAGGCCGTACTGAGTGTTGTTGGCCTCGGCGATCGCGTCATCGAAATCAGCGTAGCGGATCACTTGCAGCAACGGCCCGAACAGCTCCTCATCAGGGCGCTCGGCCACGGCGCTAACGTCCAGGATGCCCGGGGTCAGCAAGGCGGCCTGGGCCTGGGGCTGGGTCATTTCCAGCAAGGCTACGGCGCCGTTGGCCAACAGCTGCTGCTGCGCATCCATCAGTGCGCGGGCGGCGCCCAGGGAGATCACCGAGCCCATGAACGGCGCAGGCTGCTGGTCAAACGCGCCGACCTCGATGGTTGCGCTGACCGCCACCAGGCGCGCCAGCAACGTGTCACCCCAGGCGCCTTGCGGCACCAGCAAGCGCCGCGCGCAGGTGCAACGCTGGCCAGCCGAGATAAAGGCCGACTGGATGATGGTGTACACCGCAGCGTCCAGGTCGGCGACCTGCTCCACCACCAGGGGGTTGTTGCCGCCCATTTCCAGGGCCAGGATCTTGTCCGGGCGCCCGGCGAACTGCTGGTGCAGGTGATTGCCGGTACGGCTGGAACCGGTGAAGAACAACCCATCGATACCCGGATTGGCCGCCAGGGCGATGCCGGTTTCCCGAGCGCCTTGCAGCAGGTTCAGCACACCGGCCGGCAGGCCGGCTTCGATCCAGCACTGCACCGTCAGCTCGGCGACTTTCGGCGTCAGCTCGCTGGGTTTGAACAGCACGCTGTTACCGGCCAGCAAAGCGGGAACGATGTGCCCGTTAGGCAGGTGGCCAGGGAAGTTGTAGGGGCCGAACACCGCCACCACACCGTGGGGCTTGTGCCGCAGCACGGCGGTGGCGTCGCCCAGCGGGCCGCTCTTCTCGCCGGTACGTTCGCGGTAGCTCTGCACCGAGATGGCGATCTTGTTGACCATGCTGGTGACTTCGGTGGCAGCTTCCCACAGCGGCTTGCCGGTTTCCTCGCCAATGCAGCGGGCCAGTTCGTCGGCACGGCTCTTCAGGCTGGCGGCAAAGGCTTCGAGCACGCTGATGCGCTCTTCCAGGGAACGCTTGGCCCAGGCCGGAAACGCCTGGCGGGCAGCCTGCACGGCGCTCTCCACTTGTGCGGCAGTGGCACCGTTACCCGACCAGATGACCGCCTGGGTCACCGGATTGACCGAGGTGAAGGCCTCGCCCTGACCGGCCAGCCATTGGCCGGCAATGTACAGCGTGCTCATTATTTCGACTCCCGAGAAGCAGACAGCGGAACCGCGCGGACCTGGTCGCCGGCGTTGAGTTGCAGGCGCTTGGCGGTCAGGGGATCGACCACCAGGGTGCCGGCGGCAAAGCGCGCCGGTGCCGCGGTGATGCGGCAGTCCTCGCGCTTGCGGTTGTGGATCAGGAACGGCGTGGCGTCGTCGCCCGGGGTGCCGATGGCCAGCACCAGCGCCTGGCTGTCACGCACTGCGCGGATCTTGCTGGTCTCGCACTCCACCGCCGGGCCGGCGTCGAAGATGTCGACATAGCCCTGGTAGCTGAAGCCTTCGCTCTTGAGCATGGCCAGCGCCGGCTCGGTGTCGGTGTGGACCTTGGCGATGACGTTGCGCGCATCTTCGGACAGGAAACAGGTATAGAGCGGGAACTTGGGCATCAGCTCGGCGATGAAAGCCTTGTTGCCGACACCGGTCAGGTAGTCGGCCTGACTGAACTCCATCTTGAAGAAGTGCCGGCCCAGGCTTTCCCAGAACGGCGAGCGGCCATTCTCGTCGGACATGCCCCTCATCTCGGCAATGATCTTGTTGCCGAACAGCTGCGGGAACTCGGCGATGAACAGCATCCGCGCCTTGGCCAGCATGCGGCCGTTGAGGCCGGTGCGGTAATCGGCATGCAGGAACAGCGAGCACAGCTCGGAGTTGCCGGTCAGGTCATTGGCCAGGAACAGCGTGGGGATCTCGCGGTAGATGTTCAGCTCCTGGGAGGCGCTGACCGTCAGGCCGACCCGGAAGTTGTACCAGGGCTCGCGCAGGCCGACGGCGCCGGCGATGGCGGAAATGCCCACCACCCGGCCGTTGTCGTCTTCCAGCACGAACAGGTAGTCCGCATCGCCGCGCTCGGCTTCACCGCGAAAGGTCTTTTCCGCCCAGCCGACCCGGTGGGTCAGGCGCTCTTCGTTGGCCGGCAAAGTGGTGAGGCCAGTGCCGGTGCTGCGGGCCAGGTCGATCAGCGCGGGTAAATCGCTGCTGCGTACGGGACGAACGATCATGCTATCTCCTCAGACGCAGGCCGCTGGCGGCCTGCGCGAAACTCGCTGCTTCTAGGCTTGCTTTCCAGGTAGTGAAAGCAGGCGTTAAACCGCCACCAGGCGCACGCTGGCGCCTTCGCCGACGCCCAGGGCTTCGGCGGCTTGCAGGTCCAGGGTCACCGGTTTGCCCGGGGCGTAATCCAGCTCCAGCAACACCGCCCGGTAATCCTGCAACTGGCCGTTGGAGACCAGGTACTGACGGCCGCCGCCCTTGGTTGCTTCACCGATCTTCACCGGCACCACGCGGCTCTGGGCAATCGAGCGGATACCCGAGACCCGCGCATGCAAGGTCGGGCCACCGTCGAAGATGTCGATGTAGTGATCGGTTTCAAAACCTTCGCGCATCAGGATGTCGAAGGTGATCTGTGCCCGCGGGTGCACCTGGCCCATGGCTTCCTGGGCCGCATCCGGCAGCAGCGGCACGTAGATCGGGTAATGGGGCATCAGCTCGGCGAGGAAGGTCCGGCTTTTCAGGCCGCACAGGCGCTCGGCCTCGGCGTAGTTGAGGTCGAAGAAGTTGCGCCCGATGGCATCCCAGAACGGCGAGTCGCCATGCTCATCGCTGTAGCCGACGATCTCGGTCACCACCGAATCGGCGAAGCGCTCCGGGTGGCTGGCGACGAACAACAGGCGGCCGCGGGAGTTGAGCTCCGACCAGGCCGAGCCCACCAGCTCCGGGACCACGTAGAAACTGGTCAGCAGGCTGTTGCCGGTGAGGTCGTGGCACTGGGACAGGACGTGGATCTTGTTGTGGATCTTCAGCTCGCGGGAAGCGTGGACGAAGGTTTCGTTGCGAAAGCTGTAGAACGGCTCGGAGTAGCCGGCCGAGGCGACAATCGCCGAGCAGCCCACCAGCTTGCCGCTGTCGGTGTCTTCCAGGACGAAAAAGTAGCTCTCTTCACCGTTGAAGCTCACTTCAGCGGCGAACGAAGCCTCGCTTGCGGCGATCTTGTCGCTCAGGCGATCCACATCATCCGGCAAGGAGGTGACACCAATCGGGCTGTCTGCAGCCAGACGCTGTACCTCGCCCAGATCAGCCATTTGCGCGGGGCGCATCACCAGCATGGTGTCACTCCTTACTCTAAAACAGGTCGGAAACCGTCCGACTCAGGGAAAAAAATGCCGGGATAGCCCGGCACAGGAATTAGGCTCGACGCCGGCCGCAAAGGCCGGCGCCGAGAAGCACCGCCGCCCTGAATCAGGCTTGAGTCAATTTCGCCACGGCGCGCTCGAAGCGGTCCAGGCCCTGGTCGATATCGGCATCCTCGACCACTAGGCTCGGCGCGAAGCGCACCACGTCAGGGCCGGCTTGCAGGATCATCAGGCCTTCTTTCTCGGCCGCGTTGAACACGTCCTTGGCCTTGCCCTTCCAGGCATCGCTGAGCACGCAGCCGAGCAACAGGCCCAGGCCGCGGACTTCAGTGAACAGGCCGTACTTCTCACCGATCTGCAACAGACGGGTCTTGAAGCGGTCGTGCTTGGCTTTCACACCATTGAGCACCTGTGGGGTGTTGATCACGTCGATCACCGCCTCGGCCACCGCACATGCCAGCGGATTGCCGCCGTAGGTGGTGCCGTGGGTGCCGACTACCAGGTGCTTGGCCAGCGCTTCGGTGGTCAGCATCGCCGCGATCGGGAAACCGCCACCCAGGCTCTTGGCGCTGGTGAGGATGTCCGGGGTCACGCCGTAATGCTGATAGGCGAACAGCTCGCCGCTGCGGCCCATGCCGGTCTGCACTTCGTCGAACACCAGCAGCGCGTTGTGCTGGTCGCACAGCTCGCGGGCGCCTTGCAGGTAGGCCAGCTCGGCCGGCAGCACGCCGCCCTCGCCCTGGATCGGCTCCAGCACCACGGCGCAGGTCTTGTCGGAAACCGCGGCTTTCAGGGCGGCCAGATCGTTGTACGGCACATGGGTGATGCCGGTGATCTTCGGACCGAAGCCATCGGAGTACTTGGACTGGCCACCCACGTTCACGGTGAACAGGGTACGGCCGTGGAAGCTGTTCAGGGCCGCGATGATTTCGTACTTCTCGGCGCCGAAACGATCGTGAGCCACGCGACGGGCCAGCTTGAAGGCGGCCTCGTTGGCTTCTGCGCCGGAGTTGCAGAAGAACACGCGCTCGGCGAAGGTGGCGTCGATCAGCTTGTGGGCCAGGCGCAGGGCCGGCTCGTTGGTGAAGACGTTGGACACATGCCACAGCTTGCCCGCTTGCTCGGTCAGTGCGCCTACCAGGGCCGGATGGGCGTGGCCCAGTACGTTGACCGCGATGCCGCCGGCGAAGTCGATCAGTTCCCGACCCGACTGATCCCATACTCGGGACCCCGCGCCACGCACAGGAATGAAGGCCGCAGGTGCGTAGTTGGGAACCATCACCTGGTCGAAATCGGCGCGTTGCACCGGAGCTTGCTCAACGGACATCGGAGTCTCCTGAAGAGGAACACCCGCCTGAAACTGGCGAGCGATGGAGGGATTGTAAGGACAGTTTTGTGCCCGGCCTTGTCGCCAAGCGACAACTTCTTATAGCGCCAACCCAGGTTTTAAGCGGGTTTATGGCAATGCGACAAATAGCGTCGCAAAGGCGCAGTTTAAACTGCGCACAGCCTCAGCGGCAGATTTGCCGGGCAATTTGCCCAAGGTAATTACCCAGGTAGTTATGTGGCGGGCAGCCCCAAATCTCGAAAAGGTTATCGACGTTACGACAAGAGGACGTCGAACGGGATTTTGCGGGCGAGCGGGTTGCCTGTGGGATTCGCCGGCAAGCCGGCTCCTACAATACGGGGTCAGCCACGCTCGGAAGGCACGGAGGAGAGTTCGAACGGGCTGCTGCTGCGCCGCTGATTGCGATCTTCACGCGGGGTGGCGCCAAAGAAGTTGCGGTAAGCGCTGGAGAAGTGCGGGCCGGAAGAGAAACCACAGGACAGGCCGATCTGAATGATCGACTTGCTGGTCTGCATCAGCATCTGCCGGGCCTTGTTCAGGCGCAGCTCCAGGTAATACTGGCTGGGCACGCGGTTCAGGTACTGCTTGAAGATCCGCTCCAACTGACGACGGGAAACACAGACGTGCTGGGCAATCTCGTCGGTGGTCAGCGGCTCCTCGATATTGGCCTCCATCAGCAGCACTGCCTGGGTCAGCTTCGGGTGGCTGGAGCCCAGGCGATTTTGCAGCGGGATACGCTGGCGCTCGCCGCCTTCACGAATGCGCTCCACCACCAGTTCCTCGGACACCGCACCGGCCAGCTCGGCGCCATGATCCCGGGCCAGCACCGCCAGCAGCAGGTCCAGCACCGACATGCCACCGCACGCGGTCAGGCGATCACGGTCCCAGTCGAACAGATGGCTGGTGGCGATGACCTTGGGAAAACGCTCGGCGAAATCATCCTGCCAGCGCCAGTGCACCGCTGCCCGATAACCATCGAGCAACCCCAGTTGTGCCAAGGGGTAAACCCCGGCTGACAGCCCACCAATCACACAGCCGGCACGCACCAGCTGCTTGAGGGCACTGCTCAAGCCGGAACTCATCGGCGCCGGCGGCTCGTCCGCCAGCAGGAACAGTTTCTGACAACCTTCCAGCTTGCCCGCCCAAGGCTCGCCCGGCAGCTGCCAGGCGCCTTCGGCCGGAGCTTCAGCCTGCAGGAAAGCCAGCTCATAGACCACTTCCGGGTGCACCCGCTGGGCAACACGCAAGGCCTCCTCAGCCAGCGCCAGCGTCAAGGCTTTAGTGCTGGGCCAAATCAGGAAACCAATTCGATGGGCAGTCATGGCGGGCAATCCGAAACGAAAACAAGGTGAGAAGCCAAGGGCGGCAGCACCAAGTTAGACCATCTGGCGCGCGGTGCGCAGCATGACCTAATTTGGTGCACAACGGCAGCTATTACTTGAGGCTGCCCGAGAGGAATTGTTGCAAACGTTCTGATTGCGGGTTCACCAGCACTTCACGCGGGTTGCCGCTCTCTTCCACCACACCCTTGTGCAGGAACACCAGCTGGTTGGACACCTCACGGGCAAAGCCCATTTCGTGGGTCACCACCACCATAGTCCGGCCTTCCTGGGCCAGGGCCTGCATGACCTTCAGGACGTCGCCCACCAGTTCCGGGTCCAGGGCCGAGGTCGGCTCGTCGAACAGCATGACTTCCGGTTCCATCGCCAGGGCCCGGGCAATTGCCACCCGTTGCTGCTCGCCACCGGACATGTGCCCCGGATAGGCATCCTTGCGGTGCGCCACACCGACCTTGGCCAGGTAGTGCTCGGCCTTCTCGCGAGCCTCGGCCTTGGACACACCCAGCACATGCACCGGCGCTTCCATGATGTTTTCAATCGCGGTCATGTGCGACCACAGGTTGAAATGCTGGAACACCATCGACAGGCGCGAGCGCATGCGCTGCAGCTGCTTGGGATCGGCGGCCTTCAAGGCGCCGTCCTTGTTGGCTACCAACTTCAGCTCTTCGTTGTTCAGCAGGATCTTGCCCGCATGGGGCTGCTCCAGCAGGTTGATGCAGCGCAGGAATGTACTCTTGCCCGAGCCACTGGAGCCGATGATGCTGATTACATCGCCAGCTGCGGCCTTCAGGGACACGCCCTTGAGCACTTCGTGACTGCCATAGCGCTTATGCAGGTCTTGGACTTCAAGTTTGTACATGCGGTCGGTTCTCACAAAAACAGTCAGTCGTTGAGCAAGCGCCCGTGACGCAGCGCTTCGCGCCCCGCCACCTTGGCCAGCCAGAAACCGGGTTGGGCATAACGCAGCCGCTCAACGGCGAACAGCACGCCGCTGGTGCCAGCACACACCGTGCTGACCCGATCGGATAGGGGATCAATCACTTCAAAAACCGGCTCGCCCGCCTCCACCCAGCTACCGGCCGGACGCAGAAAGCTCACCACGCCGGGGTGCGGCGCATACAGCAGCTGGGTGCCTTCGAAAGGCATGGCCTCGCAGGCTTCGCGCCCGGGGGCCGGCCAGTCACCGGCAATCAACCCCTGCTCGGCAAGAAACGCCAGGATGCCTTCGGCGTGCGCTTGGGCCTGAGGCCGCCCGGTGTCGGCCTGGCCGCCCAGCTCAAGGGTGGTTGCCAGGCAAGCCAAGGGGATCTGCGCTTCAGGGAACTGCCGCGACAGGCGCAACCAGGGCAACGAACAGGCTTCGTCGAACGAACTGCCACCGGAATCTTCCGCCAGCAGGCCGACCTTCACATCCAGGTGCGCGGCCAGGGAGCGCCACTGCGGCCAATGCTGCGGCAATGCATACATGTGCAGCGCCGCCTCGGCATCGCAATGCAGGTCCAGCACCACATCAGCGCTGCAGGCATGGCTCAGGAGCACCCGCTGCATGCCCTGCAACTGGCTGGACGCCGGCGGTAGCTCAGCCAGCACCCCGGCCATGGCCTGGCGAATCAGGCGCACATTGGCGTGCGGATCATCCCCCAGGCGCCCTTGCAGGCGCTGGCCGACCGGCTCGCTCAACTCGACGAAATCACGGTTGAAGTTCTTGCCGCTGCCGGCCTCGAAACGCCCCTGGTGATTGCCTTGCAGCAACTGGCCCAGGCCCAGTGGGTTGGCCACCGGCACCAGCTCGATGACGCCGTTGAGAGCCCCCTGGGCTTCCAGTTCGCCGAGGCGCTTCTTCAGCTCCCAGGCAGTACGCATGCCCGGCAACTCGTCAGCATGCAGGCTGGCCTGGATATAGGCCTTGCGCTCGCCGCTGCCGAAACGGAACACCGAGATATGCCGCTCGCTACCCAGGTGATTCCAGGGCAATGGATGATCGATGCGTTCCATATCAGTGCTTCCGCGGCGCCAGGTAGCGCAGCCAGCGGCCTTCGGCCAGCTTGAACAGGCGCACCAGGATAAAGGTCAGGCACAGGTAGAACACGCCGGCGGTGATGTAGGCCTCGAACGGCAGGTAGTACTGCGCGTTGACCGTCCGCGCCGCGCCGGTGATGTCGATCAGGGTCACGATGGACGCCAGACTGGTGGTCTGCAGCATCATGATCACTTCGTTGCTGTACTGCGGCAGCGCGCGGCGCAGAGCCGATGGCAAGAGAATGCGGCGATACATCTTGTAGCGCGACATGCCCATCGCCTTGGCCGCCTCGATCTCGCCATTGGGCGTGGCCTTGAGGCTGCCGGCGATGATTTCCGCGGTGTAGGCGCTGGTGTTGATGGCAAAGGCCAGGCAGGCGCAGAAGGTCGCGCTGGACAGCCAGGGCCAGAGGAAACTCTCGCGCACCGCTTCGAACTGAGCCAGGCCGTAGTAGATCAGGAACAGCTGCACCAGCATCGGCGTGCCGCGGATCACATAGGTGTAGAGCCAGGCTGTCATGTTCACCAGCGGCTGCTTGGACACCCGCATCAGCCCCAGGGGCAGCGCCACCAGCAAACCGAAGAACAGCGACAGCGCCAGCAGTTTCAGGGTGGTCAGCAGGCCGCCGAAGTACAGCGGCAGGGCCTCATAGATGACGTTGTAGTCGAAGATCATAGATCAGCCGCCCTTACGCCTACCGAGTAGCGCTTCTCAAGGTAACGCAGTGCCAGCAACGAGACACTGGTGATCACCAGGTACATCGCCGCCACTGCAAGGAAGAAGGTGAATGGCTCGCGAGTGGCATCCGCCGCCTGCTTGGCCTTGAACATCATGTCTTGCAGGCCCACCACGGAAATCAGCGCGGTCGCCTTGGTCAGTACCAGCCAGTTGTTGGTGAAGCCGGGAATCGCCAGGCGAATCATCTGCGGCACCATCACCCGGAAGAACACCTGGAAGCTGCTCATGCCGTAGGCCATGCCGGCTTCCGCCTGCCCCTTGGGGATCGCCATGAAGGCGCCACGGAAGGTTTCGGAGAGGTAGGCACCGAAGATGAAGCCCAGGGTGCCGATACCGGCCGCCAGCGGATTGAGGTCGATGTAATCGTCATAACCCAGCAGCGGCGCCACCCGGTTGAGCAGATCCTGGCCGCCGTAGAAGATCAGCAGGATCAGCACCAGGTCGGGAATACCGCGGATTACCGTGGAGTACAGGTCGCCCAGCCAGGCCAGCCAGCGCACCGGCGAGAGGCGCAGCGCAACCCCGATCAGACCCAGAACAATGGCCAGGGCCATGGACGACAAGGCGAGCTGAAGCGTCAGCCAAGCGCCATCGAGGATGACAGCCCCGTAGCCTTTCAACATGATTCAGGTCCTCGAAAATTGGGATGAAAAAATGGCGCAAACTTCAGAGATTCTGCTGCTTGCGCCATCTCGGACTGACTGATTCGACGGTCTTACTTGCCGTAGATGTCGAAGTCGAAGTACTTGTCCTGGATTTGCTTGTACTTGCCGTTCTCACGAATGGCAGCGATGGCGGCGTTGATCTTGTCCAGATCGGCCTTGTCGCCCTTGCGCACGGCGATCCCTACGCCGTCGCCGAAGTATTTGACGTCGGTGAAGGCCGGACCGACGAAGGCGAAGCCCTTGCCAGCGTCGGTCTTCAGGAAGCCGTCATTCAACAGGGTAGCGTCCGCCACGGTACCGTCGAGGCGACCGGCGGCCACATCCAGGTAGATTTCGTTCTGCGAGCCGTAAGGCTTGATCTGCGCACCCAGGGGAGCCAGCACTTCACGGGCGAAACGCTCGTGGATCGAACCGCGCTGCACGCCGATGTTCTTGCCCTTGAGCTCGGCCAGGCCGTCGCTGATCTGGGTACCGGCCTTCATCACCAGACGCGCCGGGGTGTTGTAGTACTTGTTGGTGAAGTCCACGGATTTCTTGCGATCGTCAGTGATCGACATGGACGAGAGGATGGCGTCGATCTTGCGAACCTTCAGTGCCGGGATCAGGCCGTCGAACTCTTGCTCGACCCAGACACACTTGACCTTCATCTCTTCGCACAGGGCGTTGCCGATGTCGTAGTCGAAACCGACGATGCTGCCGTCCGGCGCCTTGGAGGCAAACGGAGGGTAAGCCGCTTCGATACCAATTTTCAGGGGCTTTTCATCGGCAAAAGTCGGCAGGGAGAGCACGGACAGTGCCAGGGCGCCAAGAAGCACGAGTTTCTTCATCTTAGAACTCCATCGGTAAAGGGCGAAAACGGCAGAGTGAGCGACAGCCCAATATGCGAATGGGTGAAACAGCAAATAGCGGCGCTGCGGCCCGGGCAGCCCGCAAGGGGCTCACACACAGGCAACGACGAGCGAGTGACCGGCATTCTAACGACAGGCTGGAAGCCGATATTTCCTCAATGCGACAACAAATTACAGAAGCATCGAGAATGCCTGGCCAGCGCATTGACAGCTCTTCAATTCTATGCAAGAGCGAAAGACGGGGAACCGATCTATGCTGCAAATTGCGGGCCTATTATTGGCAAAGCCTTCTATTCCGGCAAGCGCAGCGTGATGACTTATTTTTTATAAGGGTATAAAAGGCCCCGAAATGGGGCCCGGCGTTTCCCATTGCCCCGAAAGTAGGCGCGAGGTTACATCTTCGGCCGTACCGGTAACATTCGGATACACCGAAGGGATAAATCCGATATTTATTCGCCCCTTCCTCGCGGGCAAGCCGGCACCTGCAACAGCCACGCAGAGGGCTTTGCGGCCCATCGCCACCGCACAAAAAAGCCCCGCCCGGCACAGGGCCGGGCGGGGCTGGGTGACTCGAAAACCGCCTCAGGCGACGTTCATGGTCTTGTGGGTATCGATCAGGTGCTGCACCACACTCGGGTCAGCCAGGGTCGAGATATCGCCCAGACCGTCGTACTCCGCCGTGGCGATCTTGCGCAGAATCCGCCGCATGATCTTCCCAGAACGAGTTTTCGGCAGGCCCGGCGCCCATTGGATGACGTCCGGCGAGGCGATCGGCCCGATTTCCTTGCGCACCCAGTTCTTCAATTCCAGGCGCAGGGCTTCGTTCGGCTCTTCGCCACCATTGAGGGTCACATAGACGTAGATGCCCTGTCCCTTGATGTCGTGAGGCACACCCACCACCGCCGCTTCGGCGACCTTCGGGTGCGCAACCATGGCACTTTCGATTTCAGCGGTACCCATGCGGTGCCCGGAGACGTTGAGCACATCGTCCACCCGACCGGTGATCCAGTAGTAGCCATCTTCGTCGCGACGGGCGCCGTCACCGGTGAAGTACATGCCACGGAACGTCTTGAAGTAGGTATCGACGAAACGATCGTGGTCGCGGTACAGGGTCCGTGCCTGGCCTGGCCACGAATCGAGAATCACCAGGTTGCCCTCGGCCGCGCCCTCGATGATGTTGCCCAGGTTATCCACCAGGGCCGGCACCACGCCGAAGAACGGACGCGCTGCGGAACCCGGCTTCAAGGCATGCGCCCCCGGCAGCGGGCTCATGAGGGTGGCGCCGGTTTCGGTCTGCCACCAGGTGTCGACGATCGGGCAGCGGGACTGACCGACGTTCTTGTAGTACCAGTCCCAGGCTTCCGGGTTGATCGGCTCGCCCACCGAGCCCAGCAGGCGCAGGCTGCTGCCATCGGCCCCTTCGCAGGCAGCGGTGCCCGAAGCCATCATGGCGCGGATTGCGGTCGGTGCCGTGTAGAGGATGTTGACCTTGTGCTTGTCGACGATCTTCGCCACCCGAGTGACATCCGGGTAGTTCGGCACACCCTCGAACAGCACGGTGGTGGCGCCGTTGGCCAGCGGGCCGTAGACAATATAGGTGTGGCCGGTGACCCAGCCGACGTCGGCGGTGCACCAGTAGACTTCGCCCGGGCGGTAGTCGAACACCCGCTCATGGGTCAGCGACGCATACAGCAGGTAGCCGCCGGTGGTGTGCTGCACGCCCTTGGGCTTGCCGGTGGAACCGGAGGTATAGAGGATGAACAGCGCTTCTTCGGCGCCCATCTCTTTCGGCGCGCAGACGCTGCCGGCGACTTTCATCAAGTCTTCGTACCAGATGTCGCGGTGCTGGTTCCACTTGATGTTGCCACCGGTGCGCTTGCACACGATGACCTTCTGAATGCTGCTGGTTTCCGGATTGGTCAGGGCATCGTCGACATTGGCCTTGAGCGGCACTTTCTTGCCGGCACGGATACCTTCGTCGGCAGTGATCACCACCTTGGAGCGGCAGTCGATGATGCGCCCGGCCAAGGCTTCAGGGGAGAAGCCGCCGAACACCACCGAGTGGATCGCGCCAATGCGGGTACAGGCCAGCATGGCCACCACCGCCTCGGGAATCATCGGCATATAGATAGTCACCACGTCGCCGCGGTGCACGTCCTGGCCACGCAGGGCGTTGGCGAACTTGCAGACTTCCTCATGCAGTTCGCGGTAGGTGATGTTGCGGCTTTCGGAAGGATCGTCGCCTTCCCAGATGATCGCGATCTGATCACCGCGCTCGGCGAGATGGCGATCCAGGCAGTTGTAGGAGACGTTCAGGGTGCCGTCGGCGAACCACTTGATATCGACATGGTGATCGTCGAAGGAGGTCTGCTTCACCGTGGTAAAAGGCTTGATCCAGTCGAGACGCTTGGCCTGTTCGCGCCAGAAACCGTCCGGGTTCACGACCGACTGCTGGTACATGGCCTTGTAGGTCGCTTCGTCAGTCAGCGTATTGGCCAAAACCTCGGGACGAACGGGATACAGAGAAGCCGCACTCATCTTTCTTACCTCGGTGACATAGTTGTTTTTGTATGACCCCGTTGTAGCCGGGGGACGTCTATAGAACCATTCGACGATGGTAGTAACAACCCCCTGCGAAATACCCCTTCATTTGCCAAACCCCTTCAAGAATGCGCCTTACAGCGATATCCACCCTACCCAAAAAAGTTCCAGCCAGCTGCCAAACAGCCCTTTTTCGGCGATTGTTACAAAAACTGTCAAAGGTGTTTATCAAAAGTACGCCTATATGACTGCGGCCCCCGCGCCTAAAATCTGCCTCGCCCAACAGGCAATCTGATTAACCAAGTTGCAGCCCCCACGAAGGCAGTTAATCAAACTTCTACTCAAGTTCCACACGCAGCCCCATAAAGGCTGCGTGACCTCACACGACCTTAGAAAGGTAAAACGCAAATGAAAGCTTTATTAGTTCTGGCCCTCAGCAGTCTGTGCGTAACCGCGATGGCTGATGAGATCCCGACTGATGTCGCCAACCAGCAAGTACCGGTAGAGGAATACACTTACTCGACTGATCTGGATATCGCCAAAGTTATCTCCATGAGCGAAGTTCCAGAAGTATGCGAAGTTGTACCAGCGCGCATGGAATATGAAGACTCCCACGGCCAGCGGCATATTCTTCAATATCGCGTAATGGGCAACGGTTGCTCTAACGGCTAATAGCAAAGTTCATTGCACATACCTTGATGACTGCCGGCCGCAAGAAATCCCTCTTGCGGCACAGATGCCTGGTGACTACCCACCCATGGGCAGTAAAAGGCCTCAGCCTGACGACGTGCGAGCCCGGCAATCGCACGCACCTTTCCTCCTGAGGTTGATGGCCTCCTCATGGCACCGCCCACGACCTTGCGAGCAACTCCAGCGACGGCTTCGACGGAGGAAATCCGGCCACCCCCTGAAGACCTGCTCCAGGAGATTTCCCAAGGCAAGAACGAGCGATTCGAGTTGTGTTCAAAACCTCAAAAAGTCTTGCAAAAACACAACATCTAGTAAAATTGGCTATTTTTTGGCCATTTCCAGCTATTTTTTTCAAGCGTGAAAAAAAATCTTCAACCGCCAAAGCCTTGTAAACCCGCGCTCTGCTCCAAGTCCCCCCCCTTCTCGGGCTCGCCTGCGCCCATCGGTCGCCCCACGCCCCCGAAAATATCCTTATAATGCGTCCTCAAAACGGGCCTGCAACATTCCCTTACCGGATGAAAACGACCTGCTGAATCCTGCGCAGGAGCTGGCACACCAAGCTCCGCCCGACAGCGGTCACCAGGCACCCGGACACGTATTTCTGTTTATTGCCTGCGTTCACTGCTGCAACAAACGATTTCCAATGATTTAACGCGGCCAGCGTGCCGTGTGAAAAACCACCCCTTTTGTTTTCACACGGGCATCTGGCCCTCGAGCAGGAGACGACACGTCATGCTGAGCTGGGACGAATTCGACAAAGAAGAAGGTGAAGTTGCGGTCAAAGGCGCCAACGCCGGCCACGCTACTGAAGCCAACATGGACCGCCTCGACAGCGCCGGTGGCGCCGCCGCTCTCGAAGCCCGTGCCGTGACCGCCAGCGACTCCGCTGCCGTAGCCCGCGCCAAGGCGTCTCTGGATCAGCTCGACATCGCCGAAGGCCTGGCTGAACTGGAAGGTTCTTCCGCCCGTGTCGCGGTTGACGAGAAGCGCATGATCAACTGCCGCGCCGACCTCAACCAGCTGGTGCCGTTCAAGTATGACTGGGCCTGGCAGAAGTACCTCGACGGCTGCGCCAACCACTGGATGCCGCAAGAGGTCAACATGACCGCCGACATCGCCCTGTGGAAAAACCCGGAAGGCCTGACCGACGACGAGCGTCGCATCGTCATGCGCAACCTGGGCTTCTTCTCCACCGCCGACTCCCTGGTTGCCAACAACCTGGTACTGGCCGTGTACCGCCTGATCACCAACCCGGAATGCCGCCAGTACATCCTGCGCCAGGCGTTCGAAGAGGCGATCCACACCCACGCCTACCAGTACTGCATCGAATCGCTGGCCATGGATGAAGGCGAGATCTTCAACATGTACCACGAGATTCCATCGGTTGCGAAGAAAGCCGCCTGGGGCCTGAAGTACACCCGTTCGATCTCCGATCCGAAGTTCGAAACCGGCACCGTCGACACCGACAAGGAACTGCTGCGCAACCTGATCGCCTACTACTGCGTTCTGGAAGGCATCTTCTTCTACTGCGGCTTCACCCAGATCCTGTCCATGGGCCGTCGCAACAAAATGACCGGTGTCGCCGAGCAGTTCCAGTACATCCTGCGCGACGAATCCATGCACCTGAACTTCGGCATCGACGTGATCAACCAGATCAAGATCGAAAACCCGCACCTGTGGGATGCCGAGATGAAGGAAGAAGCGACCCAGATGATCCTCCAGGGCACCCAACTGGAGATCGAATACGCTCGCGATACCATGCCGCGCGGTGTACTGGGCATGAACGCCGCGATGATGGAGGACTACCTCAAGTTCATCGCCAACCGTCGCCTGTCGCAGATCGGCCTGAAGGAAGAGTACCCAGGTACCACCAACCCGTTCCCATGGATGAGCGAGATCATGGACTTGAAGAAAGAGAAGAACTTCTTCGAGACCCGCGTGATCGAGTATCAGACTGGCGGCGCCTTGAGCTGGGATTGATTCCCGGATCAATGACACAAACAAGAAGCCCTGACCTGGTCAGGGCTTTTTTATTGGCCGCATCAATCTACACAGGGACTGGCTCATCAAAGTACGTGCAGGCTGCATGACCTGCCGCTATAAAGAACCCTCTTCCGCTTAAGGATCAAAGCGCCCATGAAATTCGATACCGCGTACTGCATCAGCCTCGACGACAAGTTGTCGATCTATGACGTGCGTGATCTGAATTTCGATGAAACCCTGGTCTTCGATTCGGCCAGGGAAAGTTTCCAGTGCCCCAACGATGAATGCCGCGCAGCGTTCGATAGCACTAATCAACTGGGCACTTTCAACGCCAAGAACGTCAACTACATCCGCACGCCGCATTTCAAGAACCTGCCCGCCACGCTTCATATGGAAGGATGCCCTTATGGGGTCAGCAAAAGCGCCGGTAGCGTGGAAGGCACCGCGACCGAAGAGGAACGCGAGGAGCATTTCCCCTCGGAGCTGCTCTTAAGCCGCCGTGAATACGTGCGCAAGCCGGCCAGCCCCCAAGCGGCAGTGGATGCCCCACGGGACACTCCGCCAGCCGCTACGGCCAGTTCGCACAAGCCCCACCCCGGGCGCGACACTACCCCGGACAAGACCAGCGTCTTCGCCCACCCGGTGGAGTGCTTTGTGTCGAACATCGACGACAAGGAACTGCTCAAGCGCATGCCGCTGAAGGTCGGCGAACACACGGCCAGCTACGCCTCGTTCTTCAAGAAGATCGAGTACCTGCTGGACAACAAGGGGCTTATCTACTGGGGCAAGATCAAGGAGATCAAGGACTACACCCAAAGCTTTCGCATCGATTTCGAGCAGAAAGTCTGGTTCAAGGCAGAGGGCGAAACCAAGAAGAAGCCCTACTCGGTCAATGTCTACCTGAGCAAGAAGCTGATCGACAGCTACCGCAAGCGCAAAGCCTTCCTCGAGGAGATCAAGGGCGCCGCCGACAGCCAGCGGGAGCTGTACTGTTTCTTCTATGGCGTGACGCCGGCGCTCAAGCAAGTGCCGAGCAAGAAAGACCCCGAGTCGACCTTCGGGGTCTTCAGCGCCAATATCGAGAACCTGGATCACTTCGTGATCCGTGAGGCGCCGGGGCTGGAAGCAAAATAACCTCCTTCGGTTTCAATGCTTGGGCAGCTCCAGAGCGACGGCCCCGGGGTGCTTCCTGACCAACGCATACGGCAGCACCGACCACTCAGGCCCGTCACAGGCCCGCGCTACCCGAGGAAAGTAGGCCTTGAGGAACAGCCCCTTGGGAGTGAAGTACCAACTGTTATCGCCCCAGACGCTCTCGTCGCTGTAGTTGCAGCCCTCGTCGGGGTCGGTCGGCTCGCGCATCTTGTCGGGGTACAAGGCGCGAAACTGCTGGACCAGCCAGGGTGCCAGTTTTTCCTGGGTGTATTCGTAGAGGCCTGTGCGCTCAGCTTCGGTGAGACGAGTGTCCCCTTTGCCATTGCGGTCGCTGTGCAATAGCGGTTTGCCTTGCCCCACCCAGAGCACATCGGACAGTGACAACGGGTGGCCACTGTTCACGTCGATATTCATGGGGGAGTCGCCAAAGTCCGGGTGAGCACCGCCGCAGGAATAGCTGGTGGAGATATTCACGCTCAGTACCGCCGGTGAGAAGAACTGTGGTTTTACCGTCTGCATGAATTCGCCCTCCTGGGAGCCGGCTCCCAGCAGGCACTCGTGGTAGGCGCTCACCTCGCGCCACAGACGCTCCATCAACAACTGATTGAGACGCTGTTGCTGAGCTTCCGGGTAACCGCCGACCACCTTGAACATCGACAGCTTCGACCCTGGCTCGCTCCACCATTGCAGGGTGTAACCCATGAAGCTCTGCTGCTTGCCCTGCTTGAGGGCCAGGCCCTGCAGGCGCAGGTATTCGTACAGATCATTCGGATAAAGCTGCGCCAGATAGGGCAACGCATCCGGCTTGGGCGCCTCAGCCTTGGCCGTGGACAACTGCACATCGAGAGTCTTGCCCTTGGAGTCCTGCCACTGTCCCTGCCAGCCATCGGCAGTTTGCTGCAACTTGAAGGTGGGCAGGGCCGCCTGCTCATCGTCAGGGCGGCCTCCTCCCTCCCGCAGCTCCAGCGCCTGCCCGACAAGCGTGCCGTTGAGTGCCAGATCATGGTGATACTTCTGATAGAAATATCGCCCTGTGACGTCCTTGGGATCGCCGGTATTGATTTCCAGCACAATCGGCATCTTGCCCAGAGTGCCGCTGAGAACCTGTCGAGAGGGCGAGGCCTGCAGACCCTGAAGGTAGATACACAGCAACAGGGCACCGAGGATCTGGCGCATCAATCCGTTGAACATGGAAACTCCCTTGCATGAAAAGGCCGCCAGCGTCGTCAGCAGCGCCTGGGCCTGTGGTAAGCGACGAGCAATTATGGACCGGCGCCCCAGGACAATCGAGCGGCCAAGCGTGACGCTTCTATCACTTCAGGCACATGCTCAGCAGCACCAGAAACAACAGACCGATGTAAACCCTCGCATGTACCCGGTCAGGGATCCTGCCGATCCAGGGCGCGGCCAGACGAATACCCAGCAACGAACCCAGGGTGAGGACAAAAAACGCCAGCAGGTCGACATAACCGACAAACCAGGGGCCCAGATCGAAACGGCTATAGCCTGCCAGCGCCATATAGGTCGCAGTACCCGCCAGCGCCACGGGGACACTCAGCGGATTGGCCATGGAGGTGGCCTGGGTCATGCTCAGGCCGCAGCGACGTAGCAGGGGAACAGTCATGACACTGCCGCCCACTCCGAGGAAGGTAGCAATGACGCCTATTCCTACACCGCCAAAGAGCGTTTCGCCTGATCCCAGGTCACGGGTTTTCTGCCCTACCGACTGTTCAAGAAACCCCCGGCGCAGCAGGCAGTCGGCAATGGTCAGGCCCAGGTAGGCAATAAAGGCATAGCGGATCACCTCGCCACTCACCCACATGGCCCCCGCCGCGCCAACTATCGCCCCCAGCCCGATATAGCCACCCAGGGGCCACAGATAGCGGCGGACAAGATTGCCTGCGCGCTGGTGCCTGCCGGTGGCAACCAGGGCGTTGACGATCATCACACAGGTCGAAGTGGCTACCGCGACATGCATCGCCGCCTGCCCCACCGCCGAATCGGCGCCCTGGCTGCCGAGCAACATCCAGTACAGCAGCGGTACCACCACAAACCCGCCACCAAAGCCGAACAGCACGGCGCTGATGCCCGTCATGCAACCAAAAAGTGCCAACAGTAGATAGAACATCAAGGCGTTTCCATTCAGGTAGACGCCCTGGAAGATAGAACCCCAGCGCTTGGCCGGCTTCAGCAAATTGGCCAATAATGTTTGCGTTTACGCCAAATACAGGACTGTGTCGGCATGCGCAATATCTCCATCGACCAACTGGATCAGACCCCGCGTCCCGTGCTCGCCATTGGCACCGACTACCCAGACGGGCAACACCTGCCGCGCCATCGGCATCGGCGGGCGCAACTGCTCTATGGCGCCACCGGAGTGATGCAGGTCAGTACCGATCAGGGCAACTGGGTGGTGCCACCGCAGCGGGCGGTGTGGATTCCACCGGGGGTGGAACATGAGGTGCTGATGCTTGGGGTCAGCACTCGCAGCCTGTATATCGAGCCGGCCGCGGCGCCACTGGACAGCAGCGGCTGCCGGGTCATCGGCATCTCGCCACTGCTGCGCCAGCTACTGCTGGAAGCAGTGGACATGCCCCTGGAATACGACCTGGACGGGCGCGACGGGCTGCTGATCAACCTGCTGCTGCACGAAATCCAGCGTTGCCCTGGCCTGCCGCTGCACATTCCCTTGCCGGCCGGCGGCCCACTGCTGGAGCTGTGCCGGGCTTTTCTCGCCCGGCCCGATGTCCATCAATCCCCCCTGCACTGGGCAGACCGACTGCATGTCAGCCTGCGTACCTTCAATCGCTGGTTTCGCCAGGAGACCGATATGAGCTTCGTGCAGTGGCGGCAACGGGCCTGCGTGATCCAGGCCCTGGCCCGGCTGGCGGCCGCGGAGCCGGTAACCCGAATCGCCCTGGACCTGGGTTATGACAGCCCTGGCGCGTTCTCCACCATGTTCCGTCGGGTGCTGGGGCAATCCCCCAGCACCTACCTGAATCAAGAGCATCCAGCCCCTGGAAAAGCCTTGTGACCAAAGGCTGGCGCAGTGGCAGAAATTGAGTTTGATCCGGACGCAAAACAACTGTACAAATATCCAGTACAACGCCAACGCACTGCCTAACCTCCCGGAGAAAACCATGGCCTCTCTCGCGATGAAAATCACCCTGGAACGTATCGCTCTCTATCAATTCACTCCACAACACTGCGCCCAGGCCCGGGACATGCTGGGCTGGGACATGGATCAGCTGTCCCGCGAGTCCGCGGTCTCGGTGCAAGCCATCCAGCGCTTCGAAGCGGGCTACGAGGTCCGTGACGTAACCCGCCTGGCCCTGGCGTTCTGCCTTGAGGCCCAGGGCCTGGTGTTCTTCCCGGGCTTCACCCCTGGCCGCGGCATGAACATCAAGGGAGCCACTCCCAACCCGATGGAGCGGCCCGACTACGCCCTGATCGAATGATCCAGCCGCCTGGGCAAGTGCTCGTACAAGGCCGGTACTGGCAGAGGGGTCGAGCCCGGACGAACCGGCGGGCAGGCCAGGTTTTTTTTCCGGGCCTCATGGCGCCGCAAACGGCGGATGCCATGGTCACCATCCTCATAACCCGCCGCGCGGGCGAAGAAGGCCTGGGTCAGGCGGATTCGACGCCCGCCTGCTCCAGTGCACCTTCCACCTCCAGCCACCAGGCGGCTCCCCGCTGCGGCTGCGCCAGGTTGAAGGCTTCGCCCATTTGCGGCGTGGTGATGTTGGTACTGCGCTCCCAGGCCAGGGCCAGGATGCGGTCGAAGGGTTCGTGCCAGGCGTGCATCGCCAGGTCGAAGGTGCCGTTGTGGATCGGTAGCAGCCAACGACCTTGCAGGTCGATGTGGGCCTGCAGAGTCTGCTCGGGCTGCATGTGCACATGGGGCCATTCGACGTTGTAGGCCCCGGTTTCCATCAGTGTCAGGTCGAATGGGCCGTACTGCTGGCCAATACGCTTGAAACCGTCGAAATAACCGGTATCGCCGCTGAAGAAGATCCGCGTGGGGCCATCGATCATCACCCAGGAGGCCCACAAGGTCCGGTTGCCATCGAACAGACCACGTCCGGAAAAGTGCTGCGATGGGGTGGCAACGAAACGGACGCCAGCGACCTCACAGCCCTGCCACCAATCCAGTTGCCGGACCTTGGCCGCCGGCACGCCCCACTTGATCAGGGTATCGCCCACCCCCAGCGGGGTGAGGAAATGCCGAGTCTTGTCCGCCAGGACCAGCACGGTCTTGTGATCAAGGTGATCGTAATGATCATGAGACAGGATCACCGCCTCGATATCGGGCAATTGCTCCAGGCTGATCGGCGGCTGGTGAAAGCGCTTCGGCCCGGCCCATTGCACGGGTGACGCGCGCTCGGCAAACACCGGATCGGTGATCCAGAACTTGCCGCGCATCTTCAGCAGCACGGTGGAATGCCCCAGGCGGTACACGCTGTGATCGGGCGCCGCCAGCAACTGCTCGCGGGTCAGCGGCTGCACCGGAATGGCTCCGGCCGGGCGGGTATTGCGCGGCTTGTGGAACAACATGTTCCAGAAGATCTGCAGGGTCTTGCCAAAGCCGGCACGACGCACCGGCGCATGGTTGCGAAAAGCCCCCTGCTCCTGGCGTGAGGTTTCCTCGCGGGGAGCACGGGTGATGCTTGACGAGACAGTGGCCATGATTGAAATGACTCCATGGAACGCAGCAAGGTTGCGACGTGGTATTGCGGGACGATCTACTGGCCAAGGCACGCAAGCATCAGCCGCCAATCATCGTTTCAAAGATGAACTACACTACACAGTGTAGTTTCTACATTGCAACAGGAAACAGACGAAGTAGACTGCCGAGTGTTTTTACCGACCATCCTGACCGAACCCAACTTATGACAGCCCCGAAGCGCCTCACCGACCTCAAACGCAGTGCCATCGTCCAGGCGGCGATCAGTGAATTTCGCACCAGCGGTTTCGAGATCACCAGCATGGACAAGATTGCCGCTACGGCTGGGGTGTCCAAGCGCACGGTGTACAACCACTTCCCCAGCAAGGAGGAACTGTTCGCCGAGATCCTGCACCAGCTCTGGGCCAGCATCAGCGCGCAATCGGAAATCATCTACCGCAGCGACCTGCCCCTGCGCGAGCAGTTGGAAAAGGTCGTGCGGGCCAAGCTGCAACTGCTGGCGGACGACAACTTTCTCGATCTGGCCCGGGTGGCCATCGCCGCAGCCATTCACTCGCCGGAACGGGCGCAGAACATGGTGGCGCGGCTTGGCGAACGGGAAGAAGGCCTGACCCTGTGGATTCGCGGCGCTCTGGCCGACGGTCGCCTCAAGCCGGTAGACCCGGAATTCGCCGCGACCCAGATGCACGGCCTGCTCAAGAGCTTCGCCTTCTGGCCGCAGATCACCATGGGCCAGGCGCCACTGGCAACAGGCATGCAAAATCAGGTCGTCGAGTCGGCGCTGGACATGTTCCTGGGCCGCTACCAGGCCTGAGTTCCCGGGGCACCTGTGCGCGCCGAACCGCAGCCGGCGGTCGCCACCACTGTGAAATGGCTTGGAAGGACACTGATTATTCTCACTGGAATAAATGACAATATTCACCAGACTGATCCGATAAACGGCTAAGCCGAAAAAACACCACAAGGTGTTTCAGTACAGAACCTGGTGCAGGAATTTATGGAAAACCAACGCGGCAAGGGGCTGTCATTTGCCCGGCGCATCTATCGGCCAAGGATCATCGGCCTGGGTATCGGCGGTATCAGTGTATTCGCCACCCTCTACCCCCTTGCACTGCCCAGTTGGATCTGGGCCCTGCTCCTGTTCCACGGCCTGCTCTGGCCTCACCTGGCCTATCAACTCTCCACCCGTTCTGCCTTTCCCTACCAGGCAGAACGTCGCAACCTGCTGTACGACTCGATGCTGGGCGGTTTCTGGGCTGCCACCATGCAGTTCAATCCCCTGCCCGCCGTCACCATCCTGTCGATGATGGCCATGAACAATGTGGCCGCCGGGGGGGTGCGTCTGTTCATCCGTGGCGCTCTGGCCCAGGGCATCGGGGTCCTGTTGTCCTGGTCGCTGTTCGGCGCCAGCTTCAATACCCGGATCAGCCCGCTGCAGATCTATGCCTGCCTGCCGATGCTCACGCTCTATCCGCTGGCCGTGGGCATGGTCTGCTACCGGCTGGCGATCAAGCTGTCCGAGCACAAGCGCGCCCTGAGCGCCCTGAGCCGCACCGACAGCCTCACCGGTCTGCTCAACCACGGCTCCTGGAAAGACCTGCTGCATATCAAGTTCCACAAATGCCAGCAGCAACAGATCGATGCCAGCATCGCCCTGATCGACATCGACCACTTCAAGGCGATCAACGACACCTACGGACACATCATCGGCGATACGGTGCTGCGCCATCTGAGCAACGAACTGCGGCGCAACCTGCGTCACGACGACCTCGCCGGCCGCTACGGCGGTGACGAGTTCTGCGTGATCCTGCCGCGCATGGACCGCCAGCAGGCACTGGAGGTCATGGAACGCCTGCGCCAGGTCTTCAGCCAGTACCGGCATCCGCAAGTGGCTGAACTGAAAGTCAGCCTGAGCATCGGCCTGGCCGCCTTCGACCGCGAATTCCAGGACCCTTCAAGTTGGCTCAACGCCGCCGACAAGGCCCTGTACCTGGCGAAAAACAGTGGCCGCAATCGAATTGCCAGCAATGACGACGAGGCTCATTCCCGGCAAACACAAATGGCATAAAAACCCAAAAAACTTATACAAAAAGGAAGTAAAAAACATTTTTGTACAACTTTATTTGGATTTATCCCGGCAATTGCCATCATAATGCCGCCACTTCGCTACCGCACAGGACCTCCATTCGGGGACAAATGCCGTAGCCCATCAATCCAACTAAATCGATTCGCAGCCACTACGTCTCCTCTTGATGCGGCCAACGATGCACGCCAGCAACGTCGCCCGCGTCATCGCTGCGAATTTATCTGTCAGTCATGGAACGCTGGCATTGAGCAGATAATGCCGAACGCTGGGGAGCATTCGGCATACCGGCGAACTCAATAGGGATCGACGCGACGTTTCTCCCACAGAGCACCAGCTACCATGCTATTCAACCGCCACAACAAGACCATCGATTCCCTGCAGCAAACCATTGCCGAACAATCCCGATTGCTGGAAGCCATTGATCGCTCCATGGCGGTGATCGAATTCGACCTGCAGGGCAACGTCCTGCGAGCCAACGCCAACTTCCTCCAGACCCTGGGCTATCGCGAAGACCAGGTGACAGGCCAGCCGCACCGCCTGTTCTGCACCCCGGAGTACGTTCGCAGCAGCGACTACCAGCAATTGTGGAACCGCCTCAGAAGCGGCCAGTTCGAATCCGGAACCTTCGAACGGGTGGCCAGCAACGGCCAGAGCCTGTGGCTGGAAGCCAGCTACAACCCCATCCGCGACGCATCCGGCGCAGTGTACAAAGTGGTCAAGTACGCCCTGGATGTCACCGCCCGAGTGCAGGAAGAGGTGGAGGCGCGAAACAAGCTGGACGCCATCGACCGGGCCATGGCGGTGATCGAGTTCAACCTCGACGGCAGCATCATCGGTGCCAACAGCAATTTCCTCAGCCGCATGGGCTACAGCCTGGCCGAGATCAAGGGCAAGCATCACCGCATGTTCTGCAAACCCGAGCTGATCAACAGCAGCGCCTACCAGGACTTCTGGAACCGCCTGAACCGGGGTGAGTTCTTCAACGGTCAGTTCGAGCGGATCGACAGGCACGGACGTACGCTGTGGCTGGAAGCCAACTACAACCCGGTCTACGACGCCAGCGGGCGCCTGTGCAAAGTGGTCAAGTACGCCGCCGACGTCACCCAGCAGGTGGAAAAACACGAACAGGATGCCCAGAGCGCGAGCCAGGCTTATCACATCTCGGTGCAGACCCGAAAAGTCGCCGAACAAGGCACCGGAGTGATCCAGCAAGCCGCCAGCGAAATGCGCCAGATCGCCGAGAACATCGAGGGATCTTCATCGCTGATCGCGCGCCTGGGCGAACGCTCCGAGCAGATCACCGCCATCGTCAACACCATCCGCGCCATTGCCGACCAGACCAACCTGCTGGCTCTGAACGCCGCCATCGAAGCGGCCAGGGCCGGGGACCAGGGCCGTGGTTTTGCCGTGGTGGCCGATGAAGTCCGGCAATTGGCGGCGCGCACCAGCGGCTCGACGGCGGAAATCTCCAGCATGATCGACATGATCCAGAACGAAACGCAGCAAGCCATCAAGAGCATGGACGGTACCCGGGAGCGGGCGGCCAAGGGCGTGCAACTGGCGGATCAGGCGGGCACGGTGATCCTGCAGATTCGCGACGGTGCCAGCGAGGCGGTAGAGGCCGTGAGCATGTTCGCCAACGAACGCGGCGCCCCCTGAGGGCAGGCTTTCCTGGCGTCGAGAGCGACGTCGGGCCTGGCCCGGGAGGCTATAGTGGCCTGACGTCCCAGTGCCTGGCGGAGGCCATCATGAGTTCCAGCGACACCCCGAAGAAACCCACTCCGGTCATCGACCACCTGCGCTTTCATCGCGCCCATGCCCACCTGGCGCCGACCTTCGGCACCGATAACTTCGCCTTGAAGGCCGAAGCCTTCGCCCGGTTCTTCGGCACCCCGACCTTCCTCGGCGCACAAACCCTGGTGGTGCTGGTCTGGGTGGCCCTGAACCTGACCGGCGTCACCCATTTCGACGTCTATCCCTTCATCCTGCTGAACCTGGCCTTCAGCCTGCAATCGGCCTATGCCGCCCCGCTGATTCTCCTCGCACAGACCCGCCAGGCCGCGCGGGACAAGGCCCAGGCGGATGCCGATGCGCAGCACCGCGAAGCCCTGGCCGTTGCCAACAGCGAACGCCAGGCCCAGGCCGCACAGACCACCACGCAACTGATGGAGCTGCTGGAACAGAACACCCGGCTGACCGAAATGACCAAGCAACTGACCGAGCGCATCGAGAATCTCACCAGCGAGATGCATGAGCATTTCGTGCGCAAGGATCAACCCAAGGCCTGAAGGCCTCAGGGCCAGCGCAAGTGCCGCGCCAACTCGTCGAACAGTGTCACCACCGAACGCAAGGCCCGACAGTCCGGGCGGGTCAGCAGCCACAGGGCGGTTTCCTGGCCCAGGGGTTCACTCAACGCTTCCAGCCCGGCGCTGCCCACCAGGAAATCCGGCAGCGCGGCCACGCCCAGGCCAGCGCGCACCAGCTCGGTAACCGAAAGCATGCTGTTGCAGCGGTAACTGGGCTGTACGCCGGGCCATTGCTGGCGACGCCAGACCACCGTGGGGTGATCGGGCAGGAAATCGTCCGGGGCGATCCAGGCCAGCCGCGACAGATCAGTGCAGTCGACCCGTTGCCGATAGGCCGGGCTGGCGCATACCCGGTAGGACACCGCCCCCAGGCAGCGCCCCACCAGGTGCTCTGGAGGCCTGGCGGTCAGGCGCACGGCAATATCCGCATCACGCCGGTTGAGATTGGCGAAATCATTGGACGTGCACAGCTCGATGACCAGTGCCGGGTAGTTCGCCATGAACTGCGCCAGGGCCGGCAGCAACAGGCCTTGCAACACCGAATCGGTACAAGTCAGGCGTACCGTGCCGCTGACCACTTCGCCGCCCCGGGCCACGCCGATACGCGCCGCTTCCAGGGCCTGTTCCGCGTGTTCGGCCTGCTGCGCCAGGGCCTGGGCCAGGCTGGTGGGCAAGTAGCCGGCGCGGCTCTTGTCGAACAACTGCTGGCCCAGCCCGGCCTCCAGCCGGCGCACGGCGCGAAACACCGTCGAGACATCGACCTTGAGCAGGGCCGCAGCACGCGCCAGGGAGCCGCCGCGAACCAGGGCCAGGATCAATGAGAGATCGGGATAGTTCAACTGATAGTGCGCTGGTGCAATGATCATTTGGGTAAACGCCAATATTGATTGCGTAGGCGCCAATTTATAGTGGGCCCAGGCCATCGACAAGTCAGGGTCACAACCGGAGAGTTCCATGCATCCACAGGTACCAGCACCGACCATTCGTATCGCCCTGGTGGGGGATTACGACCCACAGATCACCGCGCACCAGGCCATCCCCCTGGCCCTGGAGCGGGCAGCGCAGGAGGGTGCCGGCCCAGTGGAATACCAGTGTCTGGCAACCGCCGATCTGCACCAGGAGAAAGACCTGGAGGGCTTCCACGGTATCTGGTGTGTCCCCGGCAGCCCCTACCGCAACATCGAGGGTGCCCTGCTGGCGATCCGCGTGGCGCGTGAACAGCAGCGGCCATTTCTCGGTACCTGTGGCGGCTTTCAGCACGCGGTCCTGGAATACGCCCGCAATGTGCTGGGCTGGGCCGATGCTGAACACGGCGAAACCGCGCCCGACGCCGAGCGCGTGCTGCTCACGCCCTTGAGTTGCGCCCTGGTGGAAGCCCGGGACTCAATTCAGTTGCGCGCCAACAGCCGCATCGCCAGGGCCTACGGCACAACCTGCATCGAGGAAGGTTATCGCTGCCGCTATGGCGTCAATCCGGACTTCGCTGGCGCCCTGCTCAGCGGCACCTTGCTCCCCACTGGCCATGACAGCGCCGGCGACCTGCGCAGCCTGGAACTGGACGAGCATCCGTTCTTCGTCGCCACCCTGTTCCAACCCGAGCGCGCGGCCCTCCAGGACCGCACACCGCCTCTGGTCAGGGCCTTGCTCACGGCCTGCCGGGAGTGCCAAGCATGACTGACCGGACTCCCGCACCGCCCTACTACGCCGTGATTTTCAGTTCCCAGCGCGGTGAGGCCGACCCCGCCTATGAACAGGCAGCCGAACGCATGCTCGAACTGGCGCGCCAGCAGCCGGGGTTTCTCGGGGTCGAATCGGCACGAGGTGAGGACGGCTTCGGCATCACCGTGTCGTACTGGAGCAGCGAAGCGGCGATCCTGGCCTGGAAGCAGCACCCCGAACACAGCGCGATCCGCGAGCGCGGTCGGGCACAGTGGTATCGCCAGTTCAGCACCCGGGTGAGCAAGGTCCAACGGGCTTACGGCTTTCCAGGCTGAGCCCGCTTCAGGCACGGATTCCCGAGCCGCCCGGGTGACGGCTCGGGGGCACGCATCAGCCCTGCGTGGTCGACAGCAGGCTGCGCACCGCCTGGATTTCCGGCAAGTCGCTGCGGCGCATGTATACCCGCAGCGGCTCGCTGATATTGATCCGGTCGTCGATGTTCTGATCCAGCAGCAGCTGGATCTGCTCGCGCTTGAGGCTCATGGCCTGGTCCGACACCGGCGCCCAGACAAACTCGTGGGCCGGCACTATGGCGTCGTCGGCCACGTCCATGCCAAAGGAGTCTTCGCTGAAGCGCACGATATAGCGACCGGTCTTGCGATTGAAGCCGACAAAGCCCTTGAGCTGGTCGGCAGCCTGACAGATGAGTTCGGAGGTGATGCTCATGGTAAACCTCACTAGAGTCCCGCAGGACAGGTGATCAATGGTCTACACGCGAGGCAAGGGACAGCGGAGTTTTCAGGGCCTCCCTCTGATGGGGAAACTGCAGCGCCCAAGAGTACTGCAAAGCGCCGGAAAAAAGCGCTGAAAAATGCAAATGAGAGGGATTTATGTCGCTCTGGAGATAGCACAAGCGTCATCGAGTTGTTAAAAGATATCCCCTTGAACACGCCCCCACGAAAGGATTTCGAGCATGCCCGCGACCTTCACCCCTTGTGCCCTGATGCTGGGCCTGATGCTCGCTTGCGGACTGGCCCAGGCCTCTGAACAGCCTGGCCCGGACGCCCTGGCCGCTCGCCAGGGGATTCCACAACCAGCGGTGATCGCCCACCGCGGCGCCTCTTTCGATGCCCCCGAATCCACCGCGGCTTCCTACACGCTGGCCCGGGACCTGGGCGCCGACTACCTGGAAATGGACCTGCAACGCAGCAAGGATGGCGTGCTCTTCGCCCTGCACGACAACAACCTGCAACGCACCACCGACGTGGCGCAGAAATTCCCCGAACGCAAGGACAGCCCGGCCAACGCCTTCACCATGGCGGAACTGAAAACCCTCGACGCCGGCAGCTGGTTCAACCAGGCCCACCCGGAGCGGGCGCGGCCGGGCTTTGCCGGGCTGAAGATCCTCACCCTGGATGAAATCATCGACATCGCCCAGGGCAATGCGCAGCACAAGCCCGGGCTGTATATCGAGACCAAGGAACCCCAGCTGTTCCCCGGTATCGAGCACGACCTCAAGGAAAAACTCCAGGACCGTGGCTGGCTGAGCCCGGCCGGTTCCAAGCTGGCGAAAAGCGAACTGGCGGTGGGCCAGGGCAAGGGCAAGGTGGTGCTGCAGACCTTCGACAAGCACAGCCTGGAACTGCTGCACCAGGCAATGCCCAACGTGCCGAAAGTACTGTTGCTGTGGGTCGCGCCCGGCAGTATCGAACCCGCGTCCGGCCAGAGCTTCGCCAGCAGCGGCGAAACCGACAAGGCCGCGTTCTATGCCCGGCAGCAGCCCAAGGACCAGGCCGAGTTCAAGCGCTGGGTGGATTTCGCCAAGGCCCAGGGTGCCATCGGCACCGGCCCTTCCGCGGCCCTGACCGGCGGTGGCGAGCAGAGCTACTCGGACCTGGTGCAACCCTGGATGAACCAGTACACCCACGACCAGGGCCTGCTGGTGCACGTCTACACCATCGACGAGCCGGTGGACTTCAAGAAGGTCATGGATGCCGGGGTCGATGGCATCTTCACCAACCGCAGTGCCGAACTGCTCAAGTACTTCAAGCGGCCGGCCAGTGCCAGCGTGGCGCAATTGCTGGACGCCAGCGGTTACTGAATGGCGGTTTCGCACTGGCACGGCGAGCTCTGGCTGGGCCGGGATTTCGGCCTGATCCACGGGGCGATGGGGCCAACCGAGCCCCATGCCCACTATGCCCATCAGCTGATCATCGCCCCCGGGCAACCGGTCACGGTGGCGCTCGCGGGCGGGCTGCAGAGCGCTCATTACCTGTTGATCCCGGCCTTGCAGCGCCACGCCATCGTTCAGGCTCCCGAGCAGGCCTTCACGGTGTACGCCGAGCCGCTGCTGATCGCCGTCGAAGACCTGCAAGCATGCGTCAGTGGCGCCGCCCCCTCACTGCCCGGCCTGGAAGCGGCGCTGCGCCGTTGCCCGCGCCAGCCCGTTGCCGACCCACGTGTAGCGCGGGCACTGCACGCCGTGGATGCCGCCTTGGAGGGCAAGGTGGCCGCCGCGCAACTGGCGGCCCGGGCCCATGTATCCCTGAGCCAGCTGGAGCGTCTGTTCGCCCGTGACGTCGGCCTGCCGGTAAGGCGCCTGGTGCTCTGGCGCCGCCTGCGCCTGGCCATGGCCCTGGTGCTGGAGGGCCAGACCCACACTGGCGCGGCACACGGCGCCGGGTTCGCCGACAGCGCGCACTTCTCCCGAACCCTGAAGAGCCTGTTCGGCGTCACCGCCAGCCAGGCCCTCAAGCACCTCAAGCCTCGCTTGCTGGTCTGACGCGCCGGCGCAACTGCTCGGGCACCACGGGTTCTGCCCCATAGCGCTGGGCCTTGAACGGCTCCAGCAACTGCGGCCAGTAATCCACCGGGTAGTCGGCACGGCTGCCAATCCCCAGGTCGCCCTGGCGCATGCAATAGTCATCGCGATAAAACGCGGTGCCCAGCAGCCAGTCCCAGAGATTGAAGAACAGCCCGAAGTTCACATCCCCGGCGCGTCCGTACTTCATGTGGTGAAAGCGATGCACCGGCGCCCAGGCGAAGATCCAGCGCAAAGGCCCCAGGCGCATGTCGACATTGGAATGCTGCAACAGCAGCTGGACGGCAATGGCCAGGGCCAGCAACTGCGCCACCGGCAGCGGGATGCCCAGCAACACCAGCGGCAGCAGCCCGGCCGAAGCTTCGATCAACTGGTGCAGGGGATGCTTGAGCAAGCCATTGAAACCGTACATGCGCTGCACACTGTGATGCACCGCATGCAAGCGCCAGAGCCAGGCCAGGCGGTGACTGGCGTAGTGGGCCAGGGTAATGCCGCAATCAGCGATCACGATGGCCAGCAGCAACTGCCCCCAGAGCGGCCAGCCCCGGGGCCAGAGCCCATCATGGGCCAGCAGCGCCACCAGCCCGGGCAACGCCAGCAGTCCCAGCGCATTGAGGCTTTCATTGACCAGGGCATGCAGGCTGTCGCGCAGCCGGTCGCCTTGGGAACGGTTCCAGCCAGGCTCATAGGGCAAGCACCATTCCGCCAGGAACGACACCCCCAGCGCAGCCCCGAACACCCCCAACAACCCGCTGGCAGACGCCGGCCCAGCACTCATCCACCACACCCCGGCGCCGATGAACCCGGCAAACACCAAGGGTGCGTACAACCATGCAAGCATTCGTTTCATTTGCTGCAGCTCCTGTAGGGAAAACCGCAGCTTGCGACCCGATGCCGGGGCGCGGCTTGAACAAACGACGCAAAGAGTGACCTGAATTAAGGGTGAATTAAGTTGCGTTGGCTAACCTGTGCCCATCGAAACCCATCACCCCAAGGAATCAACCCATGACCAAGTTCTCCGCCCTGTTCGCAGCCGCCGCCCTGACCCTGACCGCTGGCCTGGCCCAGGCCGATGTGCGCCCGGACCTGATCCCCGGCCTGCTCAAGTCCGGCGCCATCATGGACCTGGAAAAACTCAACCAGGCCGCCCTCGCCCAGCACCCGGGCACCACCGCCGCCAGCATCACCGACACCGAGCTCGAGCAGACCGCCACTGGCGCCTACGTCTACCAGGTGGAACTGCGCGACAGCAAAGGCATCGAGTGGGACGTGGACCTGGATGCCAAGACCGGCAAGGTCCTGAGCAACAAGCAAGACAAGTAACCCCCCCGCCCCTACAAGGCCGCGCCCCGCTTCGGGAGCGCGGCCTTGTGCGTTGGGGCGTGCGAATCAGTCAGGCACTGGTGCTGACCAGGGAGCCTGAAGTACTGCTCTGGGATTGCTGCAGGGCCTGGAACAAGGCCGCGGTGGCGGTCTGCAACGAAGCGCTGGTGCTGGCCACCTGAGCCTGGGCTGCCGCTACTTGCGCGGCCTTGGCATCGGCACTTTCCTGCTTGCTCTGCGCGGCCTGCAACTGCTGCTGTTGCTCCTGCAATTGCTTTTGCAGTTCAGCGATCTGCTTGCGCAACTGCTTGACCGAGTCGCTGCTGGAATCATCGCTGCTGGAACTGCCGCCGGCCGCGCCAGCACCCGTGGCCGGCGCCTTGGTCGCGTCGCTGGCAGCAGTGGTACTGGCGGTGGAGGTCGCTGAAGTGTCGCTGTCCGAACTGCCGGCGATGCGGGTCTTGCTCGGGCTGACCTGGGTCTGGTTGATCGCGATGGAAGTGATGCTGACCATGGTGTGAGTCCTGTCGGGTGTGAAGATACCCGGTCATCGACACCCGCCCCGGCCACTTGAGAGTGATCGTGTATCGGCCTGGTAAGCAGGCCGATACACCCCGGCCGGCCTCAGGCGCTCAAGCGCGCCGTGACCTCGCTCAACTGCCCCGACAGGCCGTGCAGATTGCGGCTCGCCGCCTCGGTGCGCTGCACGTTGTCCAGATTGGTACTGGCGATGGACGTGATCTCGGTGAGGTTGCGGGAAATGTCCTCGGCCACCGACGTCTGCTCCTCGGCGGCGGTCGCGATCTGCCGGTTCATGTCGCGAATCGCTTCCACCGCTTCGGTGATGCGCTCGAGCATGGCCCCGGCTTCGGTCACCTGCTGCACGCTCTGCTCGCTGCGGGACTGGCCGCTCTCGATGGCCTGGGCCGCATCCACGGCCCCAGTCTGCACGCTCTGGATGATCTGGTTGATCTCGGTGATCGAGGCCGCGGTGCGCTGCGCCAGGCTGCGCACTTCATCGGCGACCACGGCAAAACCGCGCCCGGCCTCACCGGCACGGGCCGCTTCGATGGCCGCGTTGAGGGCCAGCAGGTTGGTCTGTTCGGCAATGCCCTGGATCACTTCCAGGACCTTGCCGATGCGCCCGCTGTCGGCCTCCAGCCGGCGGATCACGGTGGCGGTGTTGGCAATCTCGCCACGCATCTGGGTGATGCTGTGGATGGTCTGCTGCATCACCTGTTCGCCCTGCTGCGCCGACTGGTCGGCATCGTCTGCGGCACGAGCGGCGTCGGCGGCGTGGCGCGCCACTTCCTGGGCGGTGGCGGACATCTCGTTCATCGCCGTGGCCACCTGGTCCGTGCGGTTGAACTGCTCGTTGGTGCCCTGGGACATCAGGGTGGCGATGGAGTTGAGCTCGCCGCTGGAACTGTCCAGGTCCGAGGCACTGCGCTGCAAGCTGGCGAAGGTCTGGGCCAGGAAATCCCGCAGGGTGTTGGCGGCCATCGCCAGCTTGCCCAGTTCATCCTGACGCTCGCTGGCCACCCGCTGGGCCAGTTGGCCGCGGCTGAGCTGGGCGACATAGTCGATCAACTGACGGATCGGCTGCACCAGGCTGCGATTGACCAGCCACAGGCTGAGCAGGCCGATCAGCAAACCGGAAGCCAGCATCACCAGAATACCCAGCCACACCGTGCGGTCGGCCGCTGCACTGATCTCGGCGGACTGCCGGTCGCCGTGCTGGCGCAGCTCGGTCACCAGTTCGCTCATCTGCTCGCTGGTGGCCCGGTCCACGCCCTTGACCGCGGCATCGCCGGCACTCGGATCGGCACCGCCGGCCACATAGGCATCGCGGCCCTTCTGGTAGGCCGAACCCAACTGCCGGTGCTCATCCGCCAGGCGCTGCACCCGGCTCTTGAGGGAGGCGTCCAGCCCGGGGGTCTGCACCAGCTGGCCGAGGATGCTCTGCACATCGCGCTGGCGGTCTTCGAACTGCTGCCAGTACTTGTTCAACTCCTGGGGCTGCTTGCCCCGCAACAATACGTTCTTCCACTCCTGTACCTGGCTCTTGAACTGCAGGTTGGCCTCGTCGATCAACTGCGAACTGCGCAGCGGACCTTCAATCAGCTCGCGGTAGCTCTGCACGCCACCGGACAGCAAATGAAAACTCGCCAGGGCGATCAACAACATCGCCAGCAGGCTACCGCTCAGCAGGGCAAGGATTTGCGCTCTCAGGGATTTTTGCAAAAACATCGAGGAGATCTCATGGCAGGGATAGAGCAGGCCCGATGAAGGCATGCGTAGTGCCGAACATCCCTGTAAGGCGCATTCGAGAGGGGTCGAATGAGTGCAGCGTAGGAGTGTGATCGGCCTGCGCAAGACAATCTTGAGTGCCGCCGACCATCGGTATGACGGGCTCCATCATGCACTTCAAAACGTCACAAAAATGTCAAAAAGCCTTGCCATGATGGGGCTCAAGTGAACCTGAGAAACCCGCGCCAGGCACTGTCCCTCCTGCGAGACTCCATGAACCACAGCATCGACCAGAGTCACCGTGATTCCGATCTGTTCGGCCTGCTCTACGGTTTCAGCTTTCGCCCCGGCGAACGGGGCCGCGAACTGGACTCGGCCAAAGCCCTGCAAGCCCTGCAACACCCCGAGGACAGCGAGGAGTTCCTCTGGCTGCACCTGAACCTGGCTCACGCCGCGTGCGAGCGCTGGATGAAGTCCCACCTGCAATTGCCCGACGAATTCTTCGAGGCCCTGCACGAAGGCTCGCGCTCGACCCGCATCGAACAGGTGGATTCGGCCCTGCTGGCGGTGGTCAACGACGTGGTGTTCAACTTCGGCAGCATGGTTTCCTCGGACATCTCCACCCTCTGGGTCTGCGCCCGCAGCCGCCTGATCGTCAGCGCCCGCCTGCAGCCGCTGCACTCGGTGGATAAGCTGCGCTCCTCGGTCAAGGCCGGAGAACGCTTTCGCTCGCCCCTGGAACTGCTGGTGCACCTGCTAAGGGACCAGGGCGAAGTGCTGACCCAGATCGTGCGCCGGACCAGCCTCAGCGTGGATCAGATCGAGGACCAGTTGCTGGCAGCCCGGGTCTCCACCAACCGTGCCGAACTGGGGGCCATGCGCCGGGTGCTGGTGCGCCTGCAACGGCTGCTGGCCCTGGAGCCGGGCTCGCTGCTGCGCCTGCTCAACCGCCCGCCGCAATGGTTGCAAAAGGAAGACGTCAAGGAGCTGCGCAAGTCCACCGAAGAGTTCGCCCTGATCATCAACGACCTCACCGCCCTGGGGGAGCGGATCAAGCTGCTGCAGGAAGAGATCGCCGCCAACCTCAACGAACAGACCAACCGCACCCTGTTCACCCTGACGGTGGTCACGGTGCTGGCGTTGCCGATCAACATCATCGCCGGTTTCTTTGGCATGAACGTCGGTGGCATTCCGTTCTCCGGCGACCCGGAGGGCTTCTGGATCCTGGTCGCCCTGGTGGCCACCTTCACCGTGATCGCCGGGCGCTGGGCCTTTCGCAAACGCCAGGACTACTGACCCCACCTTGTAGGAGCCGGCTTGCCGGAGAAGGCGTCCGCCAAGGCAGGTGCTTGGCTTGAGGGCCTCTTCGCCGGCAAGCCGGCTCCTACGGGATGAGCGGGATGGAGGGATGGTCGTGCGTGATCGATCTGATCAACGCAAGGGCTCAATTGCGTAAACCATGACCTGAGGCAGCCTCCCTGTAACATTCAGCAACGATCATGGGCAGCACTCCTTCTCGCCACAGGATTGTCCAGCAATGGCCACCCCGTCCCTGACTGCCGCTTCGTCCAACCTCGACAGCAAACCGCAACTGGATAAAAAGCCCGGCCCCTTCACCCTCGTCGCCTTCTTCGCGGTGCTGGCCATGGGCTTGTTGTTCACCGCCTACAGCCTGGTGCACGACATGCACGAGCTGGGCACCACGGTCACCACCTGGACCCCGTTCCTGCTCCTGGGCGTGGCGTTGCTGATCGCCCTGGGCTTCGAGTTCGTCAACGGTTTCCATGACACCGCCAACGCCGTGGCCACGGTGATCTACACCCACTCGCTGCCGCCGCAGTTCGCGGTGGTCTGGTCCGGCCTGTTCAACTTCCTCGGCGTACTGCTGTCCAGCGGCGCGGTGGCTTTCGGCATCATCGCCCTGCTGCCGGTGGAACTGATCCTGCAGGTGGGTTCCTCCGCCGGTTTCGCGATGATCTTCGCCCTGCTGATCGCCGCCATCCTATGGAACCTCGGCACCTGGTGGCTGGGCCTGCCGGCTTCGTCTTCCCACACCCTGATCGGCTCGATCATCGGTGTCGGCGTGGCCAATGCCCTGATGCATGGCCGCGACGGCACCAGCGGCGTGGACTGGGGCCAGGCCACCAAGGTCGGCTACGCCCTGCTGTTCTCGCCCCTGATCGGCTTCGTGTTCGCCGCCCTGCTGCTGTTGGCCCTGCGCCTGTTCGTCAAGAACCGTGCCCTGTACAAGGCACCCAAGGGCGACGCACCGCCGCCCTGGTGGATTCGCGGGCTGCTGATCCTGACCTGCACCGGCGTGTCCTTCGCCCACGGTTCCAACGACGGCCAGAAAGGCATGGGCCTGATCATGCTGATCCTGGTGGGCACCCTGCCCATGGCCTACGCCTTGAACCGCACCATGCCCGCCGACCAGTCGCTGCAATTCGCCGCGGTGGCCGAAGTCACCCAGCAGGCCCTGGTGAAGAGTGCCCCGCAACCGGCGCCGGCCGATTCCCGCGCGGTGCTCTCGGAGTACATGCGCAGCAAGGAAGCGACACCGGAACTGATCCCCGCGCTGGCCGCCCTGACCGGCGCCATCGGCACTGAAGTGAAGGGCTACGGTTCGCTGGCCAAGGTGCCCGCCGAAGCCATGGGCAACGTGCGCAACGACATGTACCTGACCAGCGAGGCGATCCGCCTGATGGACAAGAATCAGGTAGGCCACTTCGACCAGGACACCCGGGACAAACTGCAACTGTTCAAGCAACAGATCGACAACGCCACGCGCTTCATTCCGCTGTGGGTGAAGATCGCCGTGGCCATCGCCCTTGGCCTGGGCACCATGGTGGGCTGGAAGCGCATCGTGGTCACCGTTGGCGAAAAGATCGGCAAGACCCACCTGACCTACGCCCAGGGTGCCTCGGCGGAAACCGTGGCGATGCTGACCATCGGCGCGGCGGACATGTTCGGCCTGCCGGTGTCCACCACCCATGTGCTGTCCTCGGGGGTGGCCGGGACCATGGTGGCCAATGGCGGCGGCTTACAGATGCGCACCATCCGCAACCTGGCCATGGCCTGGGTGCTGACCCTGCCGGCGGCGATCCTGCTGTCCGGCAGCCTGTACTGGTTGTTCACTCAGCTCTTCTGAGGGGCGTGCCTCCCCCTCTGTAGCCGCTGCCGAGCCTGCGAGGCTGCGAAAAGGCCCGCGGGGCCTTGCCTGGCGATCCCTCGCCAAACCTGCAGCAACCTCAGGCTCCCAGCGGCTACACGAGCAAGAGGGTCAGGAAGGGAACAACTTGCTCAGGCAACTGAGCTTTTTCTTGTAGGAACGCCGGGCCTCCAGCGCTTCTTCCAGGGTCACCGCGACAAAACGGGCCTTCTGGTTGGGCTGCATCTGGCCGATCAGGTCGAGGTCGGCGCTGATCACCGTGCCGATCATCGCGTAGCCACCACCGGACACCGCGTCCCGGTGCAGGACGATGGGTTCGAGCCCCGCCGGCACCTGGATCGAACCGATGGGATAGCAACTGTCGACGATGTTCGACGGATCGGAACCGGCACCGAACGGCTGCTCCCTGGGCTGGAAGCTCAAGGCGCTGCCGCCCTTGAAGCGATAGCCGATGCGGTCCGCCTCCGAACCCACGGTCCAGGGTTCGGCGAAGAAGCTGGCCTTGGCCGCCTCGCTCAAACGTTCGTAGTACAGGCCCGGCACCACCCGCAGGGTGATTTCGCCGCCCAGGGACTGGCGCAGCGCCATGGGCAGACTGGCGCCCGGGCGGCTCTTGCCGCTGTCCACGCCCACCGGCAGCTCATCACCCGCCACCAGGCGCCGGCCCTGGAAACCACCCAGGGTACCCAAGGCGTAAGTCGAGCGGCTGCCCAACACCAGCGGCACATCGATGCCACCGGCCACCGCCAGATACGCCCGGGCCCCGGCCTTGGGAAAGTCGAAGCGCAGCACTTGCCCGGCCTTGACCGCAAAGGCGGTGTCCAGGTGCATGTCCACGCCATCGAGCTTGGGGGTCATGTGGGCACCGCAGACCGCCACCAGGGCATCGGTGCTGAATGCAAGCTCAGGGCCGAGCAAGGTGCACTCCAGCCCCGCTGCCCCCGCCGGGTTGCCCACCAGCTGGTTGGCGGCGCTCAGGGCGTACTGGTCCAGGGCCCCGGACGGCGGAATCCCCAGGTGATAGAAACCTTCGCGCCCCAGGTCCTGTACCGATGTGGCCAGGCCCGGTTTGATGACCTTGATCATGCCAGCACCTCCTGCAGCGACGTGGGATAGCCGACCGGGTCGGCGAGAAAGGCATCCAGGGAAAACTCCACCTCGCGGATGCGCAAGTCGAAACGCCCGGCCTCGACCTCGGCCACGGCAAGGTCATAGGCCTGGCGGTCAATGGGCTTGAACTGCACGATGTCCCCCGGACGGAAGAACACCATGTGCTGCTTGAGGTAGGCCAACTGTTGCTGCGGGTCGTAGATCGGCGCCGGGGTGACGCCGAACATCTGGTAGCCGCCGGCACCGCGCACCGAGTAGATGCAGCCGAAACAGCCGCCGTGGCCCAGGGTCAGTTTGGGCGTATCGGTGCGCGGCCGCAGGTACTTGGGCACCTGCAGTTGCCGTTCACGTTCGACCATCTGGAACATGAACGGCAGGCCCGCCACAAAGCCCACCATGGAGACGAACCAGGGCGCGCCGCTGTGGGCGGCGATAAAGGCTTCGACATCCGCCAGGCCGTTGATCCGCGCCGCGTACTCAAGATCGGTGGCGCTGGGGTCCTGGTGCCGGTCGCGAAAGCGCATCAGGGTTTCATGGGTCCAGGGGTCGTTGTAGAGCACCGGGATCTCGATGATCCGGGTATGCAGGCTGCGCTCGGCCACCGCGCAGGCCTCGGCCTGTTGCACCGCCTCCAGCAGATCCTGCGGGGCGATGCGGTCCGGGTCGAAGCGGATCTGGAACGAAGCATTGGCCAGGCACACATCCAGCACGCCATCCAATTCCAGGCGCTCCACCGCGCGGGTCACCGCCATGCCCTTGAAGAAGGCTTCCAGGGACATGCTGTCGCTGACTTCGGCGAACAGGTGCTCGTCGGCACCAAAGCTGTAGCGGATCGGCTGGCTCATGCGACACCTCCGGCGCGGCGCTCGGCCAGCCAGGTTTCCAGGGTTCCGGTGTGAAAGTCGGCCTGCTCCAGCCAGGGTTCGGCCAGCAGTTCACGGTGCAGCGACAAGGTGCTGGCCATGCCGGTCAGGGTGGTGTGCTCCACGGCAATCCGCGCCCGGGCCAGGGCTTGGCCACGGTCACGGCCATGGACGATCAGCTTGGCCAGCAGCGAGTCGTAGTAAGGCGGCACAGCATAGCCCGGGTACAGGTGGCTATCGACTCGCACCCCGGCGCCTTGCGGCCAGATCAACTGCTCGACCTTGCCCGGGCTGGGGAAGAAATCCCGCGCCGGATCTTCGGCGTTCAGGCGCATCTGCAAGGCCGCGCCGTTAAGCCGGATATCACTCTGGCGCAACCCCAGGGGCTCGCCCCCGGCGATGCGCAACATGGCCTGGACCAGATCGATGCCGGTGATCAGCTCGCTGATGGGGTGCTCCACCTGGATCCGCGTGTTCATCTCGATAAAGAAGAACTCGCCGGTGCTGTCGTCGTAGAGGTATTCCAGGGTGCCCGCGCCCTGGTAGCCCAAGGCTTGGGTGAGGCGCACGGCGCTGCTGCACAACTGCTCACGCTGCTCGGCACTGAGTACCGGCGACGGCGCTTCCTCGAAGATCTTCTGCCGCCGCCGTTGCAGCGAACACTCGCGTTCGAACAGGTGCACCGCGTGTTTGCCATCGCCCAACACCTGGACTTCGATGTGCCGCGCACGGCCAATGAAACGCTCCAGGTACACTGCGCCGTTGCCGAAAGCCGTCTGGGCTTCGCGTTGCGCCCGAGGGAATTCCTCGGCCAATTGCGCCGCGTCCCGGGCCAGGCGGATCCCGCGCCCGCCACCGCCGGCACTGGCCTTGATCAACAGCGGAAAGCCCACGACTTCAGCGGCCGCCAGCGCACTGTCCAGGTCGAAGAGTTCTCCTGGGGAGCCCGGTACCACCGGCACTCCCGCCGCCTGCGCAGTGCGCCGGGCTTCGGCCTTGTCACCCATGCGGCGGATGGTTTCGGCACTGGGACCGACGAAGATCGCCCCGGCCTCGACCACCGCCTCGGCGAAGTCGGCATTCTCGGAAAGAAAGCCATAGCCCGGATGTACCGCGTTGGCACCGCTGGCCTGCAAGGCACCGAGTAGGGCCTGGACATTCAGGTAGCTCTTGTCGGCCCGCGCCGGGCCGATGATCTGTACTTCATCGGCCATACGTGCGGCCATGGAATCGGCATCCGCCTCACTGCAGGCGGCAACGGTGGGAATCCCCAGGGCCTTGGCCGCGCGAATGATGCGCACGGCAATCTCGCCACGGTTGGCCACCAGCAATTTGTTGATTGATCCAGTCATACCCCGGCCCTCACTGTTCGAGCGTCGCGACGACCTGACCCGGTTCCACCGGATCACCGTCTTCCACCAGAAAGGCGCTGACTTGACCCGCGCTCCCGGCGGTCAGTTCGGAAAACTGCTTCATGACTTCGATCAGGCCGATCACGGTATCGGCGCTGACGCTGTCGCCGACCTCGACGAAAGGCGCCGACTCCGGGGTGGCCTTGCGATAAAAGGTGCCCGGCAAGGGGGTGATAACACTGTATTCGGCCATGTCTGTTCCTTTTGGAATAGTTGTAGAAAGGCAGGCAAAAAAAACAAAACCAGATGAACCCCGCGTCTGTGCGCGGTGCTTCGTGTCGATGCGCCTCAACGCGGTGCGCGGACCTCGATGCCGGCCTGATCCAGCGCCGTTCGGGTGGCCTGCACCAGATCCAGGGCGCCGGGGGTGTCGCTGTGCAGGCAGATGGAATCGAATTCGAGAAACAGCTCCTCGCCTTCGACGGTGCGTACCAGGCCGGTCTGGCAGGCGCGCAGCACCTTGGCCGCCACGGCTGCCGGGTCCAGGGCGCGGACGTTGCGGGTAAACACGATGGAGCCGCTGAGGTCGTAGTCGCGGTCGGCGTAGAACTCGCGGATCACCGGCTGCCCCAGCTCTTGGGCCACACGCCAGATCACCGAATTGGGCATGCAATACAGCAGCAACTCGGGCTCCAGCCGGCGCAGGTTTTGCACCAGCAGCCGCGCCGCTTCCTCGTCCCGGGCCAGGTGCATGTAGAGCGCACCATGAGGCTTGATGTGCTGCAGCTTCACGCCTTGTACCCGGGCCATTTCCCGCAGGGCGCCAAGCTGATAGAGCATGTCGTCCACCAGCTCCTGGGCCGGGGCATTGATGTGCCGGCGGCCGAAACCCACCAGGTCGCGAAACCCCGGATGGGCGCCGATGGCCACCCCCAGGCGCTTGGCCTGTTCGATGGTGCGGCGCATGGTGCCGGGGTCGCCGGCGTGAAAGCCGGTGGCGATATTGGCCGAGCTAATAAAGCCCATCAGCTCGTTGTCGACGCCATCGCCGATGGTCCAGGGGCCGAAGCTCTCGCCCATGTCCGAATTGAAATCCACTGCCTGCATCACTGTTGCTCCAACTCTCGTGACTTCGTGCGACGAAAATTAGAGCGCCCTTGACCCCTTGGGAAGATCTATTATCAGATAGAGCTTGTTCTGAAAAACAGATAAAGCTAGCAGGCAGCGTGATGCGTGACGGCGCAGGCGCTTGCACGATCGCTTTCGCCGGCAAGCCGGCTCCTGCAGCGTTAGAGGGGAATGGGCCGTGTCGTTGACCTTGCGCCAGGTGCGCTATTTCGTTGCTACCGCCGAGATCGGGCAGATTTCCCAGGCGGCGCTGCACTTGAATATTTCCCAGTCGGCGGTGACCACGGCGATCAAGGAGCTGGAGGCGATGCTCGCCGTGCAGCTGTTCGTGCGCTCGGCCCAGGGCATGAACCTGACCGATGCCGGGCGGCATTTTCTCAACCGCGCCTACGTGATCCTGCGCAGCGTCGAAGATGCCCTGAACAGCCCGTTGCCGGACTATCGGGCCAGCGGCGTATTGCACCTGGCGGCCAGCTACACGGTGATCGGCTACTTCCTGCCGCACCACCTGCAGCGCCTGCAGCACTGGCACCCGGACGTCACCATCGAGCTCCATGAACAGGAACGCCAGGCCATCGAGCAAGGCTTGCTGGAAGGCCGCTTCGACATGGCAGTGGTACTCACCGCCAACCTGACGCACCCGGACATCGTCTCGCAGACCCTGTTCAACTCCGAGCGCCGGCTGTGGCTGCCGGCCCATCATCCGCTGTGCGAGCGCAGCAGCATCAGCCTGGCGGACGTGGCCGAGGAGCCGTTCATCCTGCTCACCGTCGACGAAGCCGAGCAAAGCGCCATGCGTTATTGGGAACAGGCCGGCCAGCAGCCCCGGGTGCGCGTGCGCACCAGCTCGGTGGAAGCGGTGCGCAGCATGGTGGCCAACGGCAGCGGCGTGGCGATCCTCTCGGATCTGGTGCACCGGCCCTGGTCACTGGAAGGCAAGCGTATCGAGACCCTGAGCCTGAGCGATGCGGTCACGCCCATGAGCGTGGGGCTGGCCTGGCACCGCGAGCGTACCTTCACCCCGGCCATGCAGGCCCTGCGCGATTATTTCCACGATGCCTTCCTGGCGCCCCAGCAACTCAGCGCCCGGCGCTGAACACCTTGCTTGGCGATCTCTTGCCGAACCTCCAGCGGCCTCAAGATCCACGCGTCTCCTACGGAGACGTTCGCAGCCTGCGGCAGCGGCTACACAAACCTAGTCAGGGGCAGGTCCAGCGTTGCGCGGCGGCGGCGATCTGCCCGGCCAACTGGGCGATGGCCTGTTGATGGGCCTGGACCAGGCTGTTCAGTTCCACACCCGCCGGCTGGCGGATCTGGCTGCTGCAGGTCAGGCTGCGGGCCGGGCCGCCCTCACCCCGCTGGCGCAGGCTCCAGACCACATCGATCAGCGCATAGCGCCCGGGCAGGGACTCGAAGCGCCGCACATCGGTCTGCAACGACAGCACCGGGCGCCCGGGCTGCTTGGGCAGGCCTTCAAGGTTGCGGGTACCTAGCTTCTGCTCCATCTGGCTAGCCAGGGCGTCGTGGAACTCATCCACCAGCGGCGCGCTCCAGCGCTGGGTTTCGAGGATCGCCAGGGTGCCGCTGTCCTGGCGCACCACCAGTTGCGGCTGGTCCACCTGGACCGGAATCCGCACCGTGGACATTTCGAACTGCGGGCCCCCGGTGCGGGCCGCGCTGCTGCCTTCGGCCACCGGTGGCAGCAGGGTGTAGTAATGGGTGGGCGCGGAGCTGCAGGCGGCAAGTCCCAGGGTCAGGCAGAGCAACAGGGCACGGGTTTTCATGGCTGGGCTTCCGGTACGGATTCGCGAACAGAGGAGGATGGCGACTGGTAGGCATCCGGTTGATTGTCTTTGAGGCGCCCGCGGATCAGCGCCTCAGGATGACGCCCGAGGAAATCGCTGAGCACCCGCACCGAACGCGCGGTGCGCTGCACTTCCTCCATGGCCTGGCCGAGTTTCTGCCGCTGCGGCGAGTCTTCGGAGAAACTCTCGTTGGCGCTGGCCAGGGTCTTCTTGGATTGCTCCAGGGTGTCGCGCATCTGTGGCAGCACTTCGCCGTTGACCTGTTTGAGGGTCTTCTGCATCTCCGCCAGGCTGCCATTGAGGTTGGCGGCAATGGAGTCGATCGGCAGCTTGCTGATCTTGTCCACCACGGCCTGCAACTGCTCCTGCAACTTGTCCATGCTGCCAGGCACAGTGGGAATCTCCAGGGGCCGTGCGGTAGCGTCATAGGCCACCGGCTTGGCGTTGGTGACAAAGTCCAGGGAGATGTACAGCTGGCCGGTCAGCAGGTTGCCGCTGCGGGGCTGGGCGCGCAGGCCGTTCTTGACGAAGGCGCCGATCAGTTTCGCCGAGCGGGCGTCGTCTTCGCCGCCAGTCTGCTTCACCAGCTTTTCGTGGGCCTTGCCCAGCCGCTCGGGGTAGATCACCGCGCCGACCAGGGTCGGGAAATACTTGCGCTGCTCGTCGTAGTCCAGGTCCATGGACACCACCTTGCCGATGTTCACCCCGAGGAACTCCACCGGGGCATTCACCGACAGGCCGCGCAAGGCCTGGTCGAAGCGCATGCGAATGTAATAAGGCGCGCCGTCGGGCGGCGCCAGGGCGGTGTCCTGGTCGCCGAACAGGGTGTACTCGGCGTTCTCGTCAGCCGGCTTGGCGTTGGGGCTGTACTTGGGTTCGACGAAGGCAATGCCGCCGGCGAGGATCGACGACACCGACTCGGTGTTGACCTTCAAACCGTTGGCGCCGAGGGTCACGTCGACGCCGCTGGCGTTCCAGAAACGGGTGTCGGTGGTGACGTACTTATCGTTGGGCGAATTGACGAAGATCTTCACGTCCACGCCCTTGCCGCTGTTGGCCAACTGGTAGGACACCACCTGCCCCACCTCGATGCGCCGGTAATAGACCGGCGAGCCGATGTCCAGCGAGCCCAGGTCGTCGGTGTGCAGGGTAAAGCGCTTGCCCTTCTGCCCATAGGTGATGGGCGGCGGGGTTTCCAGGCCCTTGAAGCTGTCCTTGCGTTTTTCCGACTTGCCGGCATCGGCGCCGATAAAGGCCCCGGAAAGCAGGGTGTCGACCCCGGAAATGCCATTGGCGCCGATTCGCGGGCGCACCACCCAGAACAGCGAATCGTCGGCGGTGAAGGGTTCGGCGGACTGGTCCAGCTCGACCTTGGCCACCACCTTCTTGCGGTCGTCGCTCAGGGCGATGGAGGTCACCTTGCCGATCACCACGTTCTTGTACTTAACCTGGGTCTTGTTGGCTTCCAGGCCTTCGGCGGTCTGGAAGCTGATGCTGATTTCCGGCCCCGCCGAGAGTGAGTTGTGCACCACCATCGACAGCCCCACCAGGGCCGCGACAATCGGCACCAGCCACACCAGCGAGACATTGAAACGCCGCGTGCGCAGCGCCGGAGCGCCAGGAACGGGCGGGGGATTTGCTGCGTTGGAACCTGGATGATCAGACATCTTCAACCTCTGCGTCCCAGATAAGCCGGGGATCGAAACTCATGGCCGCCAACATCGTCAGCACCACCACCAAACCAAAAAACAGAATACCCATGCGCGGGTCGATCGAACTCAGGGCGCGAAACTGCACCAGGGCCGCCACCAGGGCCACCACCAGCACGTCGAGCATCGACCAGTAGCCGATCAGCTCGATGAAACGATAGAGCTTGGCCCGCTCGCGCTGGGCCCAGAGGCTGCGGCGCTGGCAGGTCACCAGCAGGGTGCCGAGGACAAAGAACTTGCTGCAGGGCACCACCACGCTGGCGATGAAGATCAGCAGGGCGATGTCCCAGGAACCGTGTTTCCAGAACTCCACCACGCCACTCATGATGGTGTTTTCACTGGCGCTGCCAAAGATGCTGGTGTGCATCACCGGCAGCAGGTTGGCCGGAATGTAGAAGATCAGGCTGGCCAGCAGAAAGGCCCAGGTGCGCGCCAGGCTGTTGGGCTTGCGCGCATGCACCGGCGCATCGCAGCGCGGGCATTGATGCTCGGACGCCTGGCAGACCTGGCCGCAGGTGTGGCACAGCATCAATTGGTGGTCCCGGGCGTAGGGTGGAGCGCTCATCAGTAGCGGCCCTCCAGGTCATCCCAGAGGTAGCGGATGTCCTTGCCGGAAATCAGGATGATCAGCACCGTGAGCATCGCCAGGGCCCACAGCCCCAGCCCCGGATGCACATCGAGCATCCCCGCCAGCTTGACGATGGCCACCAGGATCCCCAGCAGGCACACCTCCAGCATGCTCCAGGGCCGCAGGTGCTCCAGAGCGCGCATGCTGGCCTTGAAGCCGGGCGCGGCGCGCCCCACATTGGCAAACCCCAGCACCCAGCACAGCAGGATGATCTGCAGGCACGGCGCAAGAATGATGGTCAGGCCGGTGATCGCGGCAATCAGGCTGATGCGGCCCTGGGCCAGGGCCTCCACCGATTGCCAGAGGGTTGCCTCGTTGCTCAGACCTTCGAGGCTGATCTTGATCACCGGAAACAGGTTGGCGAAGACGAACAACAACCCGGCGGTGATCGACAGGGCCAACAGCTGCTGCACACTCAGCCAACGGGCACGGGCCAGTACCGCGCCACAGCGCGAGCACTGGGCCGTCTGGCCTTTGCCGAGCGGCACGGACTCGTACAACGAATCGCAGTGTTCGCAGATGATCCAGTTGCGGGAAATAGTCATGGCCTTCAGATAGTCAGGAGGACAGCAGGTTCACTGAACGGAACCCGAAGCCGGGTATTTTCTGCAAAAGTAGAGGATGGTGTCTAGTTTTCTCTAGGACTGCACCCCACGCTCTACGCCATAATAGGCGCCCCCGGACATTTCGCTGACCATGACCGAATCCATTCCCTCCCCCGCCGCTCCCCACCGAACCCCCAAACAGTCCCGTGGCCACGAACGGGTGATGGCGATCCTCGACGCTTGTGCCCGGCTACTGCCCAGCCAGGGGGCGGCGAACCTGACCATGCACGGCATCGCCCGGCTGGCCGGTACCTCCATCGGTTCGCTCTATCATTTTTTCAGTGACAAGCAGCAAGTGCTGGAGGCCCTGGGCCAGCGCCACATCGAAGCCCTGAGCACCATCACCAGCGACCTGCTGGCGGTTGCTCCGCAGGTCTGGACGGGGTCCAGTGGCCGGCAAGTGATAGAGCGCATGGTGCTGCCGATCCTCGAATACCTGGAGCAGCACCCCGACCTGCTGCTGATGATCAACCCGGGGTTTGCCATGGGCCAGTTGCAGGCCCCGGACCTGCGCCTGCAGATCAAGAGCGTCTATCGCCAGGTCCTGGCGCTGCGCCTTCCCCGGGCCAGTGCCGCCGAGCGCGAGGCCTACGCCATGGCCATGCTCGGCCTGCCCATCGGCCTGTTCCAGCTGGCCCTGGAACACCCCGAGTTCAAGAGCCAGCTGCTGCTCGAAGAAGTACCGCGGGCGCTGGAAGCCTATCTGGCTGCCATCGAAGGGCGGCACCCGGCACCCTGAAACCGGCTCAGTGAGCCAGGCGCTGTTGCAGCCACTTGTCCCGCAGCACGTCGTAGACCCAGTGATAGACATAGGTGTACGGCAGGAAGAACAGCAGCACGCCGATGTCCAGGATGAACGCCTGCAGCAGGCTGATATTCAGCCACCAGGCAATCATCGGTACGCCCACTGCCACCAGCCCGCCTTCGAACATCAACGCATGCAGGACCCGGGTCCAGCCGTTGTGGACCCACTGCAAGCGCTTGAGCAACCGGTCGAACAGGCCGTTGAACACCACGTTCCAGGCCAGGGCCAACAGGCCGATGCCGATGGTCACCAGGCCCATGTCGGCCATGGGCTTGTCCATGATCCAGGACAGCAGCGGGGTGCAGATCAGCACCGCCAGCAGTTCAAAACCTACCGCCTGGAAGATGCGTTCGTTAAGGGATTTCTGAAGGCTCATGGTCGGCTCCTTGAATGAATGTGTTGCCGATCTTCCAGGACAAGGCCGATACTTCATAATCAATAACCATCGAGCAGGGCGATAGTTCATGGCCTCACATGAAGTGCTCCTGGCGTTTGTCCAGGCAGCCACCCAAGGTTCCTTTTCCGCTGCCGCGCGCAAGCTGGGCAAGAGCCAGTCCACCATCAGCGCGGCGGTGGCCAGCCTGGAGATCGACCTCGACGTGCAGCTTTTCGACCGTTCCAGCCGCAAGCCCGGCCTCACCCCGGCCGGGCATGTGCTGCTGCAGCGTGCCGAAGCAATCCTGGCTGCCACCAGCCGCCTGGAAATGGCCGCCAGCCAGCTGTCCCAGGGCATTGAGGCGAAACTCACGGTGGCGCTGTCGGACACCTACCAGTCGGATCGCTTCGAAAGCAGCCTGAGCGCCTTCGAGCAGCGTTACCCGGACCTCGAGCTGGAATGCCTGATTGCCGAGTGCGAAGACCTGATCGCCCTGGTGCAGAGCGGCCGGGCGCAGATCGCCTTTGCCGAGATGCAGGCCGACTACCCGGCGGACCTGGAGCACAAGACCATGCAAGAGCGCAGTGAGATTTCCCTCTACGTGGCCTGCAAGCATCCCTTGGCGCAGCAGGCCCGGGTCGATGAGGAAAGCCTGCGCCAGCACCGTGAATTGCGTCTGGCCACCGTGCTCAACCCCTACGACAGCCGCTGCCAGGGCCGGGTCTGGTCGGCCCCCAGCTACCTGATGCTGCTGGAGATGGCCCAGGGCGGCTTTGGCTGGGCGCCCCTGCCGCGCTGGCTGGTGGAAGGTTTTGGCGCGGGCAAGTTGCAGGAGCTGAACGTGCGTGGCTGGCCGCGCACCGTGGCGGTGGACGCGCTCTGGTCGCGCCTGCACCCGCCAGGGCCGGCGGGCAGCTGGTTGCTGGCGCAGATGCTGCAATGACCGCGCTCGTCAGCGCCGCCCGCTAGCCGATTGGCCGCAGGGTGCGCAAGTAGTCATGCAGCGTGCGCAAGGTCGCCGACTCCAGCGCCTGCACGGCGTAGCACAAGCCGATCCGCCGGCTGGGCGCCGGCAGGTGCAAGGCCCGGCTTTCTACCCCCTCGCGGCCCTGCACCAGCGACAGCGGCAGCATCGCCACCCCCAGGCCCGCCGCCACCATGTTCAGCGCCTGTTTCAAGCTCCCGGCATGCCCGGCCTGGGCTTGCACAGCACCGCCATAGAGCGCCATCAGGCGCTGGTGCGAGGCGTGCTCCGGGCAAGTGACCCAGTCCTCCACCCGGGGCTGGGGCTGCTCTTGCTCCAGCAGCCTGTGCCCCACCGGCACCGCCAGCACATAAGGCTCCTCCCATAACGGCAGGAACAATTCGTCCTCGCAGCACAGCTCTTCCACCGCCAGGCGCGCGTCGCCGACACAGCCTTCCTGCAAGGTCAGCAACAGGTTGGGCAACGCCTGCTGGGCCATTCGTACGAAAGCGGAGATCTGGCTGTCGGCAATATCACCTTCTACTCCCAGCTCCAGCGCCAAACGGCTTTCGTCCTGGCGAAACAGACGGCTCAAGCTCTCGGCCTCGGCCACCATGCGCCGGGCCTGGGGATACAGCACCCGCGCCTGCTCGCTGACTTCAACACCCCGTGGCTGGCGCAGGAACAACTGCGCCCCCAACTCGTCCTCAAGCTGTTTGATGGTCACCGACAAGGTCGGCTGGCTGATGCACAAGCGCTGGGCGGCAGCGGTGATGTTGCGCTCCTCGAACACCGCAAGGAAGGCTTTGAGATGGCGGATATCCATAGGAAATACCGATGACAGACAGAGGAATAAGGCATTTTTCAGCCTCAAGAGGGCTAAATATACTGCCCGCCCCGTAAAGCCATGCATTTTTCTTATTCCTGGAGTCCTCCCATGAGCAAGCCTCTCGTCATCATCACCGGCGCCAGTTCGGGCATCGGCGAGGCCACCGCCCGCCTGCTGTCGGCGGCCGGCCATCCCCTCCTGCTGCTGGCCCGGCGCGTCGAGCGCCTGCACGCCCTGGAACTGCCCGACAGCCTGAGCCGCGCGGTGGACATCACCGACCGCGCCGCACTGCTGGCCGCCGTGGCGGAGGCCGAAGCGCGGTTCGGCCCGGCGGACGCCCTGATCAACAACGCCGGGGTCATGCTCCTGGGGGACATCAGCCGGCAGGACCCGCAGCAGTGGGAGCGCATGCTCGACGTCAACGTCAAGGGGCTGCTCAATGGCGTACACGCCGTGGTGTCCGGGATGATCGAGCGCCGCCAGGGCACCCTGATCAACGTCAGTTCGGTGGCCGGGCGCAAGACCTTTGCCAACCACGTGGCCTATGTCGGCACCAAGTTCGCGGTCCACGGGCTCTCGGAAAACCTGCGCGAAGAGCTGGCGCCACACAATGTGCGGGTCATCACCATCGCCCCCGGTGCGGTAGAAACCGAACTGCTGAGCCACACCACCGACGAGGCCATCAAGGCCGGTTACCAGGCCTGGAAACAGGACATGGGCGGTACGGTGCTGAGTGCAGACGACGTGGCCGGGGCCATTGCCTTTGCCTACCAGCAGCCGCAGCAAGTGTGTATCCGCGAGATCGTCCTGGCGGCGACCCGTCAGCAGGCTTGAGCCGGGGCGCGGTTGGCGCCCCGGCGGGTTCGGTCGCAGCCTTCGGCAGCGGCTACTGGGGGAGCTGGGCCAGGCGCTGTTCGAGGAAGCGCCGCTCGGGGGCTTGCCGGACCAGGGCCAGGGCCCGCTGGTAGGACTGACGCGCCGCGGCGATATGCCCCAGTTGCCGGCAGAAGTCGGCACGAGCGGCATGGGCCAGGTGGTAATCCTGCAAGTCGCCGCGCAGCAGGATCGCTTCCACTTGCGCCAGCCCGGCACCGGGCCCGTCGCGCTGGGCCAGGGCCACGGCACGGTTGAGCTCGATCACCGGCGAAGGCTGCAGGCGCAGCAGCACGTCATACAAACCGACGATCTGCGGCCAGTCGGTCTGTGCTGCACTCGGCGCTTCGGCATGCACCGCGGCAATCGCCGCCTGCAGGCAATAGGGCCCGGCCTGGCCGCTGCGCAGGCCGCGCTCTACCAGGGCACAGCCCTGCTCGATCAAGTCCTGCTGCCACAACCCGCGATCCTGCTCGTCCAGCAGGACCAGCTCGCCGTCGCTGGAAAGGCGCGCGCCACGCCGTGACTCGTGCAACAGCATCAGCGCCAGCAGGCCCATCACCTCCGCTTCCGGCAACAGTTCCAGCAGCAGGTAGCCCAGGCGAATGGCTTCGCGGGTCAGGTCCTCCCGGGTCAGCTCGGCGCCCATGGAAGCCGAATACCCTTCGTTGAACACCAGGTAGATCACCCGCAGCACGCTCTCCAGGCGCTCGGGCAGCTCGCTCAACGCCGGCACCTGGTAGGGAATCCGCGCATCGCGGATCTTCGCCTTGGCACGCACGATGCGCTGGGCGATGGTGGCCGGCGTGGCCAGAAAGGCCCGGGCGATTTCCTCGGTGCTCAGGTCGCAGATCTCCCGCAGGGTCAGGGGTACCTGGGCATCCGCCGCCAGCGCCGGGTGGCAGCAGGTGAAGATCAGGCGCAGGCGATCGTCTTGCACGTCCTCGGCGCTCCAGTCGTCCTGTTCCAGTTGCTCGAGCTGGCTGAGCAGCGCCGCCTGTGACGCCGCGAAGCGCGCCCGGCGACGCAGGGCGTCGATGGCCTTGAAGCGGCCGACGGACACCAGCCAGGCCCGCGGGTTGTCCGGCACGCCATCGCTGCGCCAGCGCTCCACCGCCACGAAGAAGGCTTCATGCAGCGCCTCCTCGGCCAGGTCGAAATCCCCCAGCAGGCGGATCAGGGTGGCGAGGATCCGCCGCGACTGCTCGCGGTAGACCTGCGCCACCGTTGCCGCGATGACTTCCCGAGGCTGGTCGCTCATCAGTCCGGCAGGTCCCGGGTGACCAGGGCCACCAGGCGCTCCAGGCTCTGCCCCCAGCCCTCGTGAAAGCCCATGGCCTCATGGGCCTTGCGATCGGCCTCGGTCCAGTGCATGGCGCGGGCAGTGTAGAGGGTCTGGTTGCCCTGCTCCTCGAAGGTCACTTCAGCGGTCATGAACGGCTTGCCCGAGGGGATCCAGCCCGGCAGGTAGGCGTCGGTAAACACCAGCCGCGACGGCGCGGCGATCTCCAGGAACACCCCCATGGTCGGGTACTCGCTGCCGTCCGGGGCGCGCATCAGGGTACGAAACTGGCCGCCGACCCACAGGTCCATTTCACACTCCGGAGTGGTCATGCCGTGGGGCCCCCACCATTGCGCCAGCAAGGCCGGCTCGGTCCAGGCGCGAAAGACCTTGTTGCGCGGCGCGTCGATCAGGCGGCTGATGGACAGTTCATGCTCGGCGGGCTTGCGGCCCGCGGTCTGGAAAGTCATCGCGAAACTCCTGTTTATCGTTGTTTTCAGGGATTCAATTCACGTACCGGACGCACTTCGACACTGCCGACCCGGGCCGCCGGTATCTGCCCGGCCACCTGGATCGCTTCGTTCAAGTCCTTGGCCTGGATCAGGTAGAAACCGGCCAACTGTTCCTTGGTTTCGGCGAACGGGCCATCGGTGATCGACAGCTTGCCACCGCGCATGCGCACCGTGGTGGCGGTGTGCACCGATTGCAGCGCCTCGGCGGCAAGCATCCGCCCGCTGCCCTGGACCGACTCGGCATAGGCCAGGCACTCGGCATCCTCGGGGCTGTCGGGCAGGCTGTGCAGCAACTGTTCGTCGCTGTAGACCAGGCATAGGTATTTCATGGGCACCTCCGGATTCGGGCTGAGCAACTATGGTCGCTGTTCGCCGCTTTGGCGAACCGCTGGTTGCTCAGGGTTGCAGGTCGAACTGGGTGGTCCCGGTGAGCATGTCGAACGGCGCCGACCAGTGCTCGTGCACCACCAGCCATTGGCCCGCACGGCGCTGGTAAGCGACACTCACCCGCATCCAGCAGGCCTTGGTCACGCCCTCGGCATCGGTGCCACCGCAATGGGCCAGCCAGTGGGCGAAGGCCAGCTCTTCGTCGGCCAGCACCTGCAACTGATGGAACTCGAAAATGCCCGGGCCGGGGCAGACCTGCATGCACGCTTCCCAGTGTTCGCGATAGGCGGCCTTGCCCTTGAATTGCAAGGCACCGACCGCGTCGAAAGACGTGATGTCGTCGGCGTAGTAGCTGACAATACGCTGGATATCCCGGGCCATCACAGCCTGTTGCCAGTGGTCGATCAGGCTGCGGATCTGCGCTTCGTTGGATGGATTGTGCATGGCGAAACTCCTCATGAATGGAATGAACCGCTGCTGAACACCCCCTGCACCCACGCCGTTGAATGTTCAGTTCACCCTTAGTCGTCTGGCCATTCGCGCAATCGACACTGCGCATAAAAAAATTTACCCGCGGGGCAAAATCGCTAGAATCCGCACCCTCCCCCCACCGGATCTACGTGCCCGTGACCACTCGCCTGGTGCCTTACGAACAGCTCGACAGCCACCAGCATGCCCGCTTGCTGGAGCTTGAGGTGCTGCCCGGACAGAAGGCGTTTAGCGGGGACATTCATGGCGCGCTGTACACCCTCGGCAACGCGCCGCGGGGAGCGATCAGGGGCTTTGCCCTGCTCAGCGAGGAGTGGCCGGTGGCCTTCCTGCTGCTCAAGCGCCCGCCCTGCCTGCCGGCCTGGGCCGATGCCGACAGCGCCAGCCTGCACGCCCTGCAAGTGGACCGGCGGCACCAGGGCCGGGGCTTCGGCCAGGCCTGCCTGCAAGCGGTGCCTGAGGCCGCCCGCCAGGCCTGGCCCGAACTCAAGGGCCTGACCCTGGCGGTGGACAGCGACAACCAGCCGGCCCTCAGGCTGTACCGCAAGCTGGGCTGGGTGGAAAACGGCGAAGCCTGCAAGGGCCGGATCGGCTATGAACGGCGGATGGCGCTGGCGTTCTGACCCCGGGCCCGCGGCTGCAAACCCGATATCCGCTCTACAGCGACTGCACCATCTCGTGCCAGGCCATACCGCCGTGGTCCGACTCCGACGCCTTGATGTAGACAAAACCAAAGCGCTGGTACAGCGGTACATGGCGTTCCTTGCACATCAGGTGGATGCGCGCCTTGCCCAGTTCGCGCATGCGCGCGATGAAGGCTTGCAGCAGTTGCCGGGACAGGCCCAGGCCCTGGAAGTCCGGGTGCACCACCACCGACATGATCACCACTTCCGGGCCCGCCGGGTCGTGGCCGATCAGTTCCTTGAAGGCCTCGTCGGCCATCTGCACATCGAAGGTAGCGCCGGAGTTGATGAAGCCGGCCACCACACCCTGCACTTCGGCAACGATGAAACCTTCGGGCCAGGTGGCGATGCGGGTGGCGATCTTGTCCCGGGTCGCGGCCTCGTCGCCTTCGTAGGCCAGGGTCTCGATGGCAAAGCAGCGGTCCAGGTCGGTGGGCAGGACGGTGCGGATCAGCGGAGTCGAAGCGGTCATGGGCGGCAACCTGGGGTCGGAGAAGGGCCGCCGATTCTACCAACAGTGCAGCCTGCGTATGCATTACATAGGGATCGAAGGGGCCGCCGTAAAGCTTTCATATAAGCCCTGGCAACGCCTGCGCCAAGGGCTTATCTATCAGCTCCCCGACGTCAGGGTGGCCGGCCCGAGCGGGCTGGAACCGCCCCGTCCTGCCCCCAGGAGCTTTCCCATGAGCAATATCCAGATCGGCCTTCTACTGCTGTTCGGCATTGCCGCCTTCGGCTGCATCACCCTGTACATCGACTTTGTCCACGAACGGCGCCGCGGCGAAAAATCCCTGGGCCGGGATCACAGCCCCACCAGGCGGTAACCCACCTGCAACTCGGTGATCAGATGCTGGGGCTGGGCCGGATCGGCCTCCAGCTTCTGCCGCAGATGGGCCATGTGTACCCGCAGGTAATGGGCGCGGTCGACGTAGTCCAGGCCCCAGACTTCCAGCAGCAACTGGCGATGGGTCAGCACCCGGCTCTGGCCACGGATCAGCGCGCAGAGCAGGCGGTACTCGATCGGCGTGAGGTGCACAGGCAGCCCTTCGCGGCGCACCTCATGGGTGGCCAGGTCGACCTCGATGGCACCAAAGGCCACCTTGCTGGTAGCGGCCGCCGTACCGCTCTGGCCATGACGGCGCAGTTGCGCGCGAATCCGCGCCAGCAGTTCCGGCACGCCGAACGGCTTGACCAGGTAGTCGTCGGCGCCGGCATCCAGGGCGGCGACTTTCTCGTCCTCCCTATCCCGGGCCGACAGCACCAGGATCGGCACCGCCAGCCAGCCGCGCAGCTCGCTGATCAACTGCTTGCCGTCGCCGTCCGGCAGGCCCAGGTCGACGATCACCAGGTCCGGCTGGCGGCTGGCGGCATGGATCAGGGCGCGCTTGACGCTGTCGGCCTCGAACACCTGGAAACCTTCGTCCTCCAGGGCGATACCGACGAAACGGCGGATATTGGCTTCGTCCTCGACGATCAGGATGCGTGCGCTGCTCATAGGGTTTCCATGGAAGGCGGCTGACCCGCCGGCAAGGTGATGACAAAACTCAGCCCGGCATCGGCATGAGGCTGGGCCTCGATGCGCCCGCCATGGGCCTCGACGATACGTTTGGCCAGGGCCAGGCCCAGGCCGATGCCGGCCACGGCGGATTCCTGCTGACCGCGACTGAAGGCTTCGAACAGGCTGGCCGGGGAACTGCCCTTTGGGCAGCCCGGGCCGCTGTCGCTGACCTGCAGGATGATCTGCTGGTCGACCTGGCGGGCGCTGATCTGCACCAGGGTCCCGGCCGGGGTGTACTTGGCGGCGTTGTCCAGAAGGTTCACCAGCACCCGCTCCAGCAACAGCGCGTCCACTTCCACCAAGGGCAGCCGCGGCGCCATGGCCACTCGCAATTGATGCCCGGCCAGGGGCTCGCGCAGTTGGCGCAGGGCACTGCCGACAATCTCCTCCAGGGAGTTCCACTGGCGATTCAGGCGTACCCCGCGCTCCTGCATGCGCGCCATGTCCAGCAGGTTCTCGATCAGCCGCTGCATGGACGAAGCCTGATCGTGAATCCCTGCCAGCAGGTGCTTGAGCGGGCCCTGCGCAGCGTGGGGCAAGGCGGCGTCGGCGGCGCCGATGATGGTGGTCAAGGGCGTGCGCAGGTCATGGGAAATGGCCGCCAGCAGGGTGTTGCGCATGCGCTCGCCCTCCATCTGCAGCACAGTGCTCTGGGCCACCTCGACGTAATGCACGCGCTCCAGGGCAATCGCCAGCTGGCTCATGCAGGCCTCCAGCAGGCGCTGTTCTTCCGGCTCCTTGAGGCGCTCGGCATCCTCGGCTTCAAGCACCAGCACGCCACGCACCCGCATCGGCGCCTTGAGCGGCAGATAGCAGCCCTTGGCCGCCGCCAGGGTATCGGTGCCGCGCCCGGCCGGTTGGTCGTGGTCATAGGCCCACTGGGCGATGCTCTCGTCAATGGCCAGGGTATTGGCGCTCAGCGCCCGCACCCGATTCTCGGCATCCGGCAACGCCAGCCCGACCCGGGCCTCGAACACCCCACTGAAGGTACGCAGGGCCACGGCGCAGATCTGCTCCTCGGTCAACGCCGCCGACAGCTCACGGGCCAGCCCGGCCAGGGAGGTGGCACGGCGCTCGCCCGCGGCCGCGGTACGCGCTTCATGGCGCAGGCGCGCGGTGAGCTGGCCGGTGATCAGGGCAATCCCCAGCATCAGGGCGAAGGTGAAGAAGTACTGGGTGTCGTTGACCGTGAACGACCACACCGGCTGGACGAAGAAGAAATCGAAGCACAGCACCGCCAGCATCGCCGCCCAGACGCCGGGGCCACGCCCGTAGCGCAGCGCCACCAGGACCACGGTCAGCAGGAACAGCATGACCACGTTGGCCGGGTCGAACACTTTGAGCAGCAGCGCCGCCACCGCGGTGGCGGCAAAGCACGCCAGGCTCGCCCACAGGTAGGCCGGCGCGCGGCTGGGCGGCAGGCCGGCCTCGGGCTTGTCCACTGGCGCAGGGCGCCGGCTCAAGGGCCCGTTGGCGATCACGATCTGGTCGATTTCCGGGTGCTGGCGGCTGATGCGGTCGCTCACCGACTGGTGCCAGAACTGCCAGACCTTGCGCGGGTAATGGCCCAGCACCAGGCGATTGGCGTTGTGCTCGCGAGCGCAGGCCACCAGGGCTTCGGCGACATCCATGCCGGGCAAAGTGGCGGTCTCGGCGCCAAACTCGGCGGCCAGGGCCAGGGTCTTCATGGCCGCCGCATAACGGGCGGCGCCGGCGCCACGGCGCTGGGCCGAAGCCACGTGCACCACCATCCAGTCGGCTTCGAGCTTTTGCGCCAGGCGCGCGGCTTCGCGCACCAGGCGCTCGTCCGCCGGGTCGCCGGCGATCCCCACCAGCAAGCGCTCGCGGGCTGGCCACAAGGCATTGATCGAACGCTCGCGGCGATAGTCGCGCATCTGTGCATCGACCCGGTCGGCGGTGCGGCGCAGGGTCAGTTCACGCAGGGCCAGCAGGTTGCCCTTGCGAAAGAAATGCCGTGAAGCGCGTTCGGCCTGGGGCCCGAGGTAGACCTTGCCGTCCTTGAGGCGGCGCAGCAGGTCATCCGGCGGCAGGTCGATCACCAGCACTTCGTGGGCTTCGTCGAACAGGTGGTCGGGCACCGTCTCGCGCACCCGAATGCCGATGATCCCGCTGACGATGTCGTTGAGGCTTTCCAGGTGCTGGACGTTGAGGGTGGTCCAGACATCGATGCCGGCCCGCAGCAATTCCTCCACGTCCTGCCAGCGCTTGGGATGGCGCGAGCCGGGCACGTTGCTGTGGGCCAGCTCGTCCACCAGCAGCACCGCCGGGTGGCGCGCCAGGGCGGCATCCAGGTCGAACTCCGGCAACGCGTAGTCGCGGTGCATCAGGCGGTGGCGCTCCAGCACTTGCAGCCCTTGCAGCAGCTCGGCGGTTTCCCGCCGGCCATGGGTTTCCACCACCCCGGCCACCACGTCGCGGCCCTGGGCCACTTCGTTGCGCGCCGCGGTGAGCATGGCGCAGGTCTTGCCGACTCCGGCGTTGGAACCGAAATAGATCCGCAGTTTGCCCCGTTGGGCCGCTTGCTCGTCCTGCTGCAGTTTTTCCAGCAGCGCATCGGGATCGGGGCGACCGTCGCGGGGCGGCATGTCAGCATCGAGAACAGCCATGTGCATCCTTAAATGGACAAGGCGGCACTCGAAAGAGCGCCGCCTTGCAAGTCCCTGTCAGACCAGGCCGAGGCCGGCCAGCAGCATGTCGATCAGCTTGATCCCGGCGAAGGGTACCAGCACCCCGCCCAGGCCGTAGATCAGCAGGTTGCGGTTGAGCAGCGCCGCGGCGCCAATGGCCCGGTACTTCACCCCCTTGAGCGCCAGGGGGATGAGGAACACGATGATCAGCGCGTTGAAGATCACCGCACTGAGAATCGCCGAGTTCGGGCTGTTCAGGTGCATCACGTTCAGCGCCGCCAGTTGCGGGTAAGTGGCGACGAAGGCGGCCGGTACGATAGCAAAATACTTGGCCACGTCGTTGGCCACGCTGAAGGTGGTCAGGGCGCCGCGGGTCATGAGCATCTGCTTGCCCACTTCCACCACTTCGATCAGCTTGGTCGGGTTGCTGTCCAGGTCCACCATGTTGCCGGCTTCCTTGGCCGCCTGGGTGCCGCTGTTCATGGCCACCGCCACGTCGGCCTGTGCCAGGGCCGGGGCGTCGTTGGTACCGTCGCCGGTCATGGCCACCAGCTTGCCCTTGGCCTGGTAGTCGCGGATCAGTTGCAGCTTGTCCTCGGGCCGCGCTTCGGCGAGGAAATCGTCGACCCCGGCTTCCACGGCGATGGCCGCCGCGGTCAGGCGGTTGTCGCCGGTGATCATCACGGTCTTGATGCCCATGCGCCGCAGCTCGGCGAAGCGCTCCTTGATCCCGCCCTTGACCACGTCCTTGAGCTCCACCACGCCCAGGGCCTGGGCGCCTTCGCTGACCACCAGCGGGGTGCTGCCACGGCGCGAGACTTCATCGACCTTGGCCTGCAAGGCCGGCGGGAAGCTGCCGCCCTGGGCCTCGATATGCCGGCGGATGGCATCGGCCGCGCCCTTGCGGATGCTCCGGCCCTCGGGCAGGTCGACCCCGCTCATGCGGGTCTGGGCGGTGAACTGCACGAAGCTGGCGCCCAGGGCGTGAAGGTCACGCCCACGGATGTCGAACAGTTGCTTGGCCAGCACCACGATGCTCCGGCCTTCCGGGGTTTCGTCCGCCAGGGAAGCCAGTTGCGCGGCTTGCGCCAGTTCGCTGTCCTTGATCCCCGGCGCCGGCAGGAAGGCGCTGGCCTGGCGGTTGCCCAGGGTGATGGTGCCGGTCTTGTCCAGCAGCAGCACGTCCACGTCCCCCGCCGCTTCCACGGCGCGGCCGGAGGTGGCAATGACATTGGCCGACATCATCCGGCTCATGCCCGCCACACCGATGGCCGAGAGCAGGCCACCGATGGTGGTGGGGATCAGGCACACCAGCAGCGCCACCATCACCGTGGCGCTGATCACACTGCCGGTGCCGCTCATGGCCACGGCGAAGATCGAGTACGGGCTGAGGGTCACGATCACCAGCAGGAACAGCAGGGTCAGGCCCACCAGGAGAATGGTCAGGGCCACCTCGTTGGGAGTCTTCTGGCGCTTGGCCGACTCCACCATGGAGATCATGCGGTCCAGGAACGACTCGCCGGGGTTGACGCTGATGCGCACCACCAGCCAGTCCGACAGCACCCGGGTGCCGCCGGTGACCGAGGAAAAGTCGCCCCCGGCCTCGCGGATCACCGGCGCCGATTCACCGGTGATGGCGCTTTCGTCCACCGTGGCCACGCCTTCGATGACCTCGCCGTCCAGGGGCACCAGGTCGCCGGCCTCGATCAGCACCACCATGTCCTTGCGCAGTTCGCTGGCGGCCATGGGCAACCAGGCGGCGCCATGCCGGGGCTGTTGCAGCAGCTTGGCCAGGGTCTGGCGCTTCATGCCCTTGAGGCTCGCCGCCTGGGCCCGGCTGCGGCCCTCGGCCAGGGCTTCGGCAAAGTTGGCAAACAGCACGGTGAACCACAGCCACAGGGTGATGCTGAGGATAAAGCCGCTGGGGGCCTCACCCTCGCCGCCCAGGGACTGGAACCACAGCAGGGTGGTGAGAAGGCTGCCCAGGTAGACCACGAACATCACCGGGTTCTTCCACTGCGCCTGGGGCAGCAGTTTCTTCACGGCATCCAGGCACGCGGTGAGCACTAGCCCACGGTCGAACAACGCTATACGAGGGTTGCTACTCATGATCGACGTCTCTTACTCACTGGCCGCAACGGGCGAGGAATGCAGGGGCGCTTGGGCATCCAGCGCCAGGTTGAGTTGCAGCACATTGACCCGGGGCTCGCCCAGCAGGCCGAAGGTGCGGCTTTCGCTGTGCGCCTGCAGCAGCATCAGCACGTCCACGGCGGCCATTTGCCGCTGGCGGGCCACCCGGTTCAGTTGCAGCCGGGCGTTGGCCAGGGAGATGTGCGGGTCCAGGCCGGAGGCCGAGGCGGTCACTGCGTCCACTGGCACCGGCATGTCTGCCGCCAGGCCATTGAGCTGGCGATAGGCGCTGACCCGCGCGGCCACGCTGTCCACCAGCTTCTGGCTGGTGGGGCCCAGGTTGCTGGCGCCACTGGCCCCGGCGTTGTAGGGCTGGGGCACACTCTTGCTCGGGTCCAGCGGATCGCTGCCCAGGGTCATGCTCGGGCGGCCCTGGAAATACTCCGGGCGGTCGAACGCCTGGCCGATCAGCGCCGAGCCCACGACCCGGCCATCACGCTGCACCAGGCTGCCCTGGGCCTGGAACGGAAACAGCAGGTTGGCCAACCCCGTGGTAACCAGTGGATAGGCCAGCCCGGTGAGCAGCATGAAGAACACCGCCGACACCAGCACCGGGCGCAACAGGCCCTTGAACAGCAGCGCGGTGGCGCCCTGGGTTTGCATTTGCGTAGTCATCACAACCCCTTACTTGTAGGTCTGGCCGGCGAGCAACTGCAGTTGCTCCACCAGCGGGCCGAGCGCGAGGGCCGGCAGGAAAGTCAGGCCACCGACCACCAGCACCACGAACACCACCAGCAACATGAACAGCGGCGTGGCGGTGGGAATGGTGCCGGCACCGGCCGGGATGTTCTTTTTCGCCGCCAGGGAACCGGCCACGGCCAGCATCGGCAGCATGGTGAAGAAGCGCCCCATGAGCATCGCCAGGCCAATGGTGGTGTTGAAGAACGGTGTATTGGCGTTCAGGCCGGCAAACGCCGAACCGTTGTTGGCGGTGCCCGAGGCGTAGGCGTAGAGCACCTCGCTGAAGCCATGGGGGCCCAGATTGTTGAGGCTGTTGAGAGTGCCCGGCCACAGTGCCGCCAGGGCGGTGAAACCGAGGATGCAGATCGGGTGCGCGAGCACCGAGAGCATCACCAGCTTGATCTCCCGGGCCTCGATCTTCTTGCCGAGGAACTCAGGGCTGCGGCCGATCATCATGCCCACCAGGAACACCGTCAGCAGGGCGTACTGGATCAGGTTGATAAAGCCCACGCCGTCGCCGCCGAACACACAGTTGAGCATCATCTGCGCCAGGGGCACGAAGCCGCCCATGGGGGTCAGCGAGTCGTGCATGGCATTCACCGAACCGGTGGTGGCGCCGGTGGTGGTGGTGACGAACAGCGCGGTGTCGGCAATGCCGAAGCGCAGCTCCTTGCCTTCCATGTTGCCGCCGCTCTGGGTCTCCGACATCTGCTGGTCGGCACCGGCCTGGGTCAGCAGCGGGTTACCGCCCTGCTCCGCGGTGAAGACAATCGCCAGGAAGCCGATGAACATCACCAGGAAAGTGCCGAAGAACACCCAGCCCTGACGCCGACGCAGCAGCATGCTGCCGAAGGCGTAGGTCAGCGCCGAAGGGATCAGCAACATGCTGAGGATGTGCAGGACGTTGGTCAGCGGCGTCGGATTCTCGAACGGGTGGGCTGCGTTCATGCTGAAAAAGCCGCCACCGTTGGTGCCGATGTGCTTGATCGACTCGAAACTGGCCACGGCGCCGACGATCAGTTGCTGCTGGGCGCCTTCCAGGGTGGTGGCCAGGGCCTGGGAGTTGAGGGTCTGGGGCATGCCCTGCCAGACATAGACCAGGGCCATGATCAGGCACAACGGCAGCATCACCCGGTACAGGGTGCGGGTGAAGTCGACCCAGTAGTTGCCGATATCCGCCGAGCTGGAACGGCTCAGGCCGCGAATGAAGCCGGCTGCGGCGACAACACCTGCGGTGGCGCCGACGAACATCAGGAAGGTGATCACTGCCATCTGGCTGAAGTTCGACAGGCTGCTTTCACCTGAGTACGCCTGCCAGTTGGTGTTGGTGATAAAGGACGCGGCGGTGTTGAACGCCAGGTCCGGGGTCTGCGCCGCCAGCCCCAGGGGGTTGAGCGGTGTGCTGCCTTGCAGGCGCAGCAGCAGGTAGCCCAGCAGCATCATCGCCGCATTGGACAGCAACAGGGCCGAGCCATAGCGGGCCCAGCCCATGGTTTCAGCCGGGTCGATCCCCAGCAGGCGGTAGGTGGCACGCTCCGGCAAGGCGTGGCCACGGCCGCTGAAGACCCTGGCCAGCCATTGGCCCATCAGCGCGGCCAGCCCGGTCATCAGGCCGAGGATCACCGCGTATTCCAGCACAGTACTCAACATGTCGATGCTCCGTTCAAATCTTGCCCATGGCGACGATGACCAGGGCCGTCAACACAAAGAACCCCAGGGTCAGGCCCACGAAGATCAGGTCGAACATGGCTGGTTTCCTTTCTGGTAGATGCCCGGACGGGCGAATGAAAGTGGGTGGCAGTTGCTGCGTGCGGTCATCAGAATTTCTCGGCACGGATCAGCGCATAACCCAGGTAGGCAAACAGCAGCACGGCGCACAAACCACTGGCGCCGTAGATGAATGGCAGTGTCAGCAAGGCAGCTCTCCCCTTAATGCTCAAAGGCGGTGCCGGGAGCGCAAAGCGCAACCCGGGCACGGCCGGTCAGGGCACCCGCGACGGGCGCCGGCAGGGAGTCGGGAACGCCTCGTCCACCGCTCTCCTCTGCGCCACGCAGGTTAGGTGAGGGCGCATCAAGGTCGGGCACTGATTGCCGGGGGCGGCATTAAGACGGCGTAAAGATTGCGGCGGTGTGGGGCGGGAGAATCGGGGACGGGCCAGCGCCCCCGAGGGGGTCATTCACTTTTCAGGGGCAGCCAGATTTCCAGTACCCCGGTGCCGGCCTGGGGGTTGAAGTCGGCGCTGTAGCGCTCGAATTCCGGGGCATCGGCGGCCTCTCGACCCGACTGGGGCAGCCAGGTGTTCCAGATGTAGTCGAAGGTCCGGGGCAAGTCCTGCAAGGCGCCGCCATGCTCGAACACCGCATAGTGCTGCGGCTGCACCTCGATCCAGCGATAGCGCTCGGGCAGATCGTCGAGCTTGCTGATCTCGACCCCGGCGATGTACTCGAAGCCGCCCTGGCCGTCGGGGTTGCAGCAGATGCCATAGGTCTTGCGGTCGACCTGCCCCGGCACCTTGCCGATGTGCGGCACAAAGCGCTGCCACAGCAGGCCGATGTCCTGGCGAGTGGCAGGAGTGAATCGTTCGCCGAGGCCGGCGATCAGCAAAAAACGCTCCCTTTCGAAGCGCGGTTCTGGGCCTCTGCCCTGTTCTTGCTCATCCATGAATGCCACTCCTGCCGCAGAAAAGATGGGTTCGGCACGAAGTATAGAAGCCAATAGCCAAGGCCAGGATCAGAGCGCCGGAAGGTCTGCCGCGCCCGTACCAAGGATGAACTCCTGGTAGCCGGATAGAATCACGTACACCGCGAAATAGCAGAAGATCGCCGCAGATGCCAGGTAGGAATAGCGCAACAGCTTGTCCCCCAGCAGCTTGCCACCCTGGGTCGCGGCCAGGCACAGACCCAGGGTCCAGACCAGCCCGGCACAGAAAAAGCCGGCCAGGAACAATCCCGAATCGGCAATCCCACCGCCCCCGGATCGGGCAATCAGGGTGCCGCCCACGGCAGCGAACCAGAGGATCGCACTGGGGGACGACATGGCCAGGAAGATCCCGCGAAAAAACTCCCGGCGCGGCGAGCCCTGGTCCGCCTCCCCGGCGGTGGCCAGCACCGCGCTGTGATGGAGGGCGGCGTAGATCATCTTCGCCGCGAAGTACACCAGCAGGGCCGAACCGCCGATCCACAGCACCCAGCGCACGCTTTGGTATTGCAGCAGCACGGTCATCCCGGCCAGGGCCAGCAGCGCATAGATCAGGTCGCCGACACAGGTCCCCAGGCCCAGGCAGAAGCCCTGGAAATAACCCCGTTGCATGGCCAGGGTAATCATCGCGATATTGGCCACGCCGATGTCCAGGCACAGCGAAAGGCTCAACAAGAAGCCGCTGGTAAACTCCATCATTCATCCCGTTTGCTGCTGTTGTTCGAAGAGGGGCGAGGTGCGAGGAGCCCGGAAAAGCCGGGCCGGCTTAGGCAGCTCACAGCCCTTGCAGGCAAGAAGCGTGCACGTTATAGCGGCAAATCCTGCCCCCTCGCAAATCCGCCCGGCGCACCAAAAATAATTTTCCGCGCCTCTGGACAAGCCGGCGGCGGCGCCCGTATCGTCTGCCCCGCAGGCCACCGCAGTGGCCAACGTCGCTCGGACGGTTCCGGGCGCTTACGTCTTTTCGAGGCAACAATGGCCGAACAAGGTTCGCCGCGCCGCTTTGCGCGCATCGATCGTCTTCCCCCCTATGTTTTCAATATCACTGCCGAGCTGAAGATGGCTGCGCGTCGGCGCGGCGAAGACATCATCGACTTGAGCATGGGTAACCCCGACGGCCCTACCCCGCCGCATATCGTCGAGAAACTGGTCACCGTCGCCCAGCGCGAAGACACCCACGGCTACTCCACCTCCAAGGGCATTCCGCGGCTGCGCCGGGCGATTTCCCGCTGGTACAAGGACCGCTACGAGGTCGATATCGACCCGGAAAGCGAAGCCATCGTCACCATCGGATCCAAGGAAGGCCTGGCGCACCTGATGCTGGCCACCCTGGACCAGGGCGACACGGTGCTGGTGCCCAACCCCAGCTACCCGATCCACATCTACGGCGCGGTCATCGCCGGCGCCCAGGTGCGCTCGGTGCCGCTGGTGCCCGGGGTGGATTTCTTCGCCGAGCTGGAGCGGGCCATCCGCGGTTCGATCCCCAAGCCGAAGATGATGATCCTCGGCTTCCCGTCCAACCCCACCGCCCAGTGCGTGGAGCTGGACTTCTTCGAACGGGTGATCGCCCTGGCCAAGCAGTACGACGTGCTGGTGATCCATGACCTGGCCTACGCCGACATCGTCTACGACGGCTGGAAAGCCCCGTCGATCATGCAGGTGCCGGGCGCCAAGGACATCGCGGTGGAGTTCTTCACCCTGTCCAAGAGCTACAACATGGCCGGCTGGCGCATCGGCTTCATGGTGGGCAACCCGGAACTGGTCAGCGCCCTGGCGCGGATCAAGAGCTACCACGACTACGGCACCTTCACCCCGTTGCAGGTGGCGGCGATTGCCGCCCTGGAAGGCGACCAGCAATGCGTGCGCGACATTGCCGAACAGTACCGGCAGCGGCGCAACGTGCTGGTCAAGGGCCTGCACGAACTGGGCTGGATGGTGGAGAACCCCAAGGCCTCGATGTACGTCTGGGCCAAGATTCCCGAGGCCTACGCGCACCTGGGCTCCCTGGAGTTCGCCAAGAAGCTGCTGGCCGAGGCCAAGGTCTGTGTCTCGCCGGGGGTGGGTTTTGGTGAATACGGCGACGATCACGTGCGCTTCGCCCTGATCGAAAACCAGGACCGGATTCGCCAGGCAGTGCGCGGCATCCGCGGCATGTTCCGCGCCGACGGGCTGGCACCGAAAAACTGAGATGGCTTGAGCCACAAAAAAACCGCAGCGATGCGGTTTTTTTGTGGCCGTGCTATCGGTGTTTCGCGGGCAAGCCCGCTCCTACGGGCGGTGCTCTTAAACCACCAACGACAGCAGCAGGATAAAGATCAGGCCCACCACCGAAAGGATGGTTTCCATCGCCGTCCAGGTCTTGAACGTCTCGGCCACGGTCATGTTGAAGTATTGCTTGACCAGCCAGAACCCGGCGTCGTTGACGTGGGACAGGATCAGCGAACCGGCGCCGGTGGCCAGCACCAGCAGCTCGCGGTTGACCCCGGGAATCATCCCTACCACCGGCACCACGATGCCGGCACCGGTGATGGTCGCCACGGTGGCCGAACCGGTGGCGATACGGATCACCGCCGCCACCAGCCACGCCAGGAGGATCGGCGAGATCTGCGCATTGACCGCCATATGGCCGATCACGTCACCCACGCCGCTGGTCACCAGCATCTGCTTGAAGCCGCCACCGGCACCGATGATCAGGATGATCGCCGCGGTCGGCGCCAGGCTGGCATCCAACAGTTTGAGAATCTGCTTGGAACCGATGCCCTGCTTGTAGCCGAAGGTGTACAGCGACAGCAGCAGCGCCAGCAGCAAGGCGGTGATCGGGTGGCCGATCATGTCCATCCAGATGCGGAAGAAGTGTCCGTCAGGCAGCGCCACGTCGGCGAAGGTCTTGAGCAGCATCAGGAACACCGGCAGCAGCACGGTCACCAGGGTCACGCTGAAGCTGGGCAACTGGGCGGCCTGGGGCTCGCGGGCCAGTTGGTCCACCAGTTCCTGGGACGGATTGCCGGGAATGTACTTGGCAATGAAAGTGCCGTAGATCGGCCCGGCGATGATCGCCGTGGGCAGTGCCACGATCAGCCCATACAGGATGGTCTTGCCGATGTCGGCGCCGAACACGCCGATGGCCAGCAGCGGCCCCGGGTGCGGCGGCACCAGGCCGTGCACCGCCGACAGGCCGGCCAGCAGCGGAATGCCGATCTTGATCAGCGACACCCCGGTACGCCGGGCAACGATGAACACCAGCGGAATCAGCAGCACGAAGCCGATCTCGAAGAACAGCGGGATGCCCACCAGGAAGGCGGCGAACATCATCGCCCACTGCACCCGCTCCTTGCCGAACGAACGGATCAGGGTCTGGGCGATCTGATCGGCGCCACCGGACTCGGCCATCATCTTGCCGAGCATGGTACCCAGGGCCAGGATGATGCCGACAAAACCGAGCACGCCACCAAAGCCGTCCTGGAACGCCTTGATGATCTTGTCCACCGGCATGCCCGACGTCAGGCCGAGGAAACCCGCGGCGATGATCAGAGCGATGAAGGGGTGCAGCTTGAATCGGGTGATCAACACGATCAGCCCGATGATAGTGACCACTGCATCAACCAGCAGATAGGTCTCTTGGGACATGCCAAACATGGGATTGCCTCCGGTTTGTTGTTTTTATTAAAGCGTTAAAAACAAGGGCCGAGTGGGATAGCGCTACCTTTTTCGAGCCAGCACTTAATGTGAAGGTTCCAGGCCATGCTCCAGCCACCATTGGTTGGCCAGTTCGGCCAGGCGCTGGACGCTCAGGGTGCTGGCATCCAGGGCCAGGGTGAGCGGCTCCCCCACCGGGGATTCGAGAGTGGCGAACTGACTGTCGATCAGGGTCGAAGGCATGAAATGCCCTGGCCGGTGCGCCACACGGTCGGCGGCGACTGCCGGAGTCAGTTCGAGAAAGACAAAGCCCAGGCCGGGCGTGGCGGCGCGCAGGCGCTCGCGGTACTTGCGCTTGAGCGCCGAGCAGGTCAGTACCGGGTGCTGGCCGGCGGCCAGGGCACGACGCAGTTCATCGCACAGGCTGTCGAGCCAGCCGGCACGGTCTTCGTCGTCGAGGGGAATGCCGGCACTCATCTTGGCGATGTTCGCCGCCGGGTGGAAGGTATCGCCTTCAATGGCCATGGCGCCGCTGCGCTGGCACAGGGCCTGACTGACACTGGACTTGCCGCAGCCGGCAACACCCATGATGACCAGGGCGGTGATGGGTTGACTCATGAAACACCTCAGCGCGCAGACAGCGCTACCTTCGCAAATAAAAAATCTAGTACAAAAACAGTGTCTGCCGACGCCTTCTTGTCATTTTTGTGGGTTGCCGCGTATATAGTCCGCCAAACCAAAGAGCGAGGGTCAGGCACACCTCGCTCACGCATTGCAGCTGTTTCAGGACAGCGCTACCTTAGAGACTTGAATTTTGTTTGGCAAGCCGTCTGATGACCACTCATAAAAACGATAAAAACACCCGTACCACGGGCCGTCCCACCCTCAATGAAGTCGCCCGCCTGGCCGGAGTCAGCCCGATTACCGCCTCCCGGGCCCTGCGCGGCGTCAGCAGCGTGGCCACCGAACTGGTGGAAAAGGTGCAGAAGGCCGCGCAGGAACTGAACTACGTGGTCAACTCCGCCGCTCGCGCCCTGGCTTCGGCGCAGAGCCAGTCGGTGGTGGTGCTGGTGCCGTCGCTGTCCAACCTGCTGTTCATCGAAACCCTGGAAGCCATCCACCAGGTACTGCGCCCCAAAGGCTTCGAAGTGCTGATCGGCAACTGCCACTATTCTCGGGACGAAGAAGAAAACCTGCTGCGCAACTACATGACCTACCAGCCCCGGGGGCTGCTGCTGACCGGTTTCGACCGCACCGAAAGCGCCCGACGGATGATCGAGGCGAACAACATTCCCTGCGTCTACATGATGGACCTGGACTCCGGCGCCGGGCTCAACTGCGTGGGCTTCTCGCAATTGAACGCCGGCGAAACGGCGGCCCAGCACCTGATTTCCCGCGGGCGCAAGCACCTGGCCTACGTCGGTGCGCAACTGGACCAGCGCACCCTGCTGCGCGGCGAAGGTTTCCGCCGTGCCCTGCAGCAGGCCGGGCTGTACAACCCCGACCTGGAACTGCTGACCCCACGGCCCTCGTCCGTCGGCCTGGGAGCCGAGCTGTTCCTGCAACTGATGCAGAGCCAGCCCCAGGTGGACGCGATCTTCTTCGGCAACGACGACCTGGCCCAAGGCGCGCTGCTGGAAGCCATGCGCTGCGGGATCAAGGTGCCCGAGCAGGTGGCGGTGCTGGGCTTCAACGACCTGCCCTCCTCCGAACACATGGTGCCGCGCCTGAGCAGCATCAGCACTCCGCGCGAAGCCATTGGCCGCCGCGCCGCCGAACAGATGCTGACCCTGCTGGCCGGCAACAGCGTGGCCGAGCCGGTGGTGGACATGGGCTTTGAACTGCGGGTTCGGGAAAGCACCTGAAACGCCTCAGGGCCTGACGCTCAGGACACTGAGCAACAGGCCGAAGCCCACCAGCACCGCGCCGAACAACTGATCGATCCGGCGTTTGTAGGCCAGTAGCCGGCCGGCAATCGCCGGTGCCGAGAAAAACAGCGCCACCAGCACGAACCACAGCACGTGGGCCAGGACGATGATCGCGCCGTAGCCGATCTGCACCGGCAAGGCCGTGCCCGGCTGAATCACCTGCATGAACAGACTGAGAACGAAAATCATCGTCTTGGGGTTCAGGGCATTGGTCAGAAAGCCACTGCGCAAGGCGCCCCAGGTCGACATCCGAGCCCCCTCTGCCGGTTCTTCCCCCGGACGTTGCTCAGGGCTGCGCAACAGCTTGATGCCCAGGTAGATCAGGTACAGCGCACCCGCGATCTTCAAGCCGGTAAACCACAGCAGCGACTGCTGCAACAGCACCCCCACCCCCAGCAAGCTGTAGCCGATATGCACCATGACCCCGAGCCCGATGCCCAGGGCCGTGAACACGCCGTGGCGGCGCGAAAGCAGCAGGCTGTTGCGGGTTACCAGGGCAAAGTCGGCCCCGGGGCTGAGTACAGCAAGAATGGTAATGGTGATTACGAGTAACAGTTCGGTCACGTTGAATACGCCTAGGCTATAGAATCAGGCGCTACTGTATTGGGACCATGACCCAGGCCGATAACGATGAAAACTGACATTCCTGGTGATAAAAACTCACAACTCTCGCGACGGCGCCTGCCCCCGCTAAGCGCCTTGCGCTGCTTCGAAGCCGCTGCACGCCTGGAAAGCTTCACCCAGGCCGGCGCCACCCTGCACCTGACCCACGGCGCCATCAGCCGTGCGGTGCGCGCCCTGGAAGAGGACCTCGGCACCCCTCTCTTTGAGCGCCGCAGCCAGCGGGTCTTTCTCACCGCCGCCGGAGCCGAACTGCTGCACAGCGTGACCCAGGCCCTGGACCTGATCGAGAGCACCGCCAGCCGCCTGCGAGCCCCGGCTCCCGCAGCACCGCTGGTGCTGTCCTGCGAGCCGACCCTGCTGATGCGCTGGCTGATTCCGCGCATGCCGGGGTTCTATGCCGAGCACCCGCAAGTGCCGATCCAGCTGCTGGCCGGCGGCGGGCCCTTCTCGTTCGGTGCCGGTATCGACCTGGCGATCCGCCGCAACGACTTTGCCTGGAGCCGCGACACCCAGGCCCACTGGCTATTCGACGAAGCCATAGGCCCGGTATGCCGCCCCGAGCGCCAGGCCGACTGGACCCCGGCAACGGCCGGGCTGGCGCAACTGGCGGCGCAGGCACCGCGCCTGCACAGCGCCACCCGGCCGCACGCCTGGCAACAGTGGCTGCAATTGCAGCAACAACCGGTTGCCCCGACGCCACCGGAGCAGGTCTTCGAGCACTTCTACTTCAGCCTGCAAGCGGCCGTGGCCGGGCTGGGTCTGGCCATTGCCCCCTGGCAACTGGTGCGTGACGACCTGGAGGGCGGGCTGCTGTGTGCGCCCTTCGGCTTTGTCGCCGATGGCAGCGCTTATTACCTGCTTTCCCCCCAGGCCATAGACCCGGATTCGGCCAGCGGAAAACTGCTGCACTGGTTGCGCCGGCAAGCCCTGGCGTAGGCACTCAGGCAGGCGGGGCCACGGCCCCCAGCGCCGGGTCCTCGCCGCTGAGCAATTGCACCAGGGCCAGGGCCCCCTTCTGCAAAGGCTGGTTCTTCAACCACACCGCGTGCACCGGCAACACCAGGCCGTTGTCGATGTTCTTGAAATGCAACCGTTGCAAGCGCCCCGCCGCCAGCAACGGCTGGATCACCGACAGCGGGAAATTGCCCCAGCCGATCCCCGCCTCCACCATGTGCAGGGCCATCGCCAGGCTGTCGGTGCGCCACAGCGACTCGCCCACCAGGGGCCGGGTATCACTCAGGGGCAGGTCGCGGCTGGCCACCACCACCTGACGGACCTTGATCAGCTCTTCCAGGTACAGCGAACCGTCACTGGCCTGGAACACAGGGTGCCCGGCACAAATGCAGGCAATCATCCGCTCGCAGCCCAGGTACTGGAAATACTCCAGGGCATTCACGCTCAACCCGGCAAAGGCCACGCCGACGCTGACCCGGCCACTGTGCAAAAGGTGCAGCACGTCATCCTGGGGAGCACTGAGCAGCTCGACTTCCAGCAGCGGATAGCGCTCGGCAATCAGCTTGATGGCGGCCAGTACCCGTTGCTTGTCGATGTCATCCACCACCGCGATCGACAGCTTGCTCTCCAGGCCCAGGGACAGCTCGACGGCATGCACCTGCAATTGCTTGAGCTGGTCGGCAATCAGCCGCGCATGGGGCGCCAGGGACAAGGCCAGCGGCGTGGGCAGCGGCTCGCGGTGGCTGCGATCGAACAGCGCATACCCCAACTCCGCCTCGAGGTTGGCGATGCCCATGCTCACGGCCGAAGGCACCTTGCCCAAAGAACGCGCCGCCGCAGAAAAGGAGCCGCGATCGAGCACGGCGAGAAACAACTGGATGCTGTCGCTGGAGAAGTTCATGAGAAACAACCTATCAGGAAAACTGAAAGCTTCCGACTTTTTCTGTCACCTTGATTGAAGCTATCTTCCGCGCCCTGCGCCACCCTCAGGCTGGCCATTCCCATTCAAAATCGAGGAACCCGCATGCAAGGCGTGAAACGCAAACTGGTCTATGTCTCTTTATTCGAAGTGTTCGGCATGACCTTCTCGGCCCTGGGCCTGGCCCTGCTGTCCGGCACCTCGCCCAGCAGCACCGGGCCGCTGGCGGTGGTCATCACCAGCATCGCGGTGACCTGGAACTTCATCTACACCACCCTGTTCGAGCGCTGGGAAAGCCGCCAGCCATCGCGCACCCGTACAGTCAAGCGGCGCATTGCCCATGCCGTGGGTTTCCAGTTGACCCTGATCGTGTTCCTGATCCCGCTGATCGCCTGGTGGATGGCGATCAGCCTGGTGCAGGCCTTTCTCCTGGACCTGGCGCTGATCCTGTTCATCCCCTGCTACACCTTTGCCTTCAACTGGCTGTTCGACCGGGTTTTCGGCTTGCCGGCCTCGGCCCTCCCCGATCCGGCCTGAGATACCCGTATCGGCAAATTGATCGTCGCCGAGACGACGCCACGCTGTTAGATTCCCATGGCCATCCAGTACCACGAACAAGGAAGCGTCATGGGAACCCGCTGCAGAATTCTCGGTAAAGCCTCGTCCATCAATGTCAGGAAAGTCTTGTGGACCTGTGAGGAGCTTGGGCTTTCCTACCAGCAGGAAGACTGGGGTAGTGGCTTTCAGTCCACCCATACCCCCGAGTTTCTCGCCCTCAACCCCAATGCCCAGGTACCGGTGCTGATCGACGACGCCGGGGTCCTGTGGGAATCCAACAGCATCTGCCGCTACCTGGCCAACCTGCACCCCGGCAGCGGCCTGCTGCCCACGGCCCCGCGCGCCCGGGCCCTGGTTGAACAGTGGATGGACTGGCAGGCCACCGAGCTGAACCCGTCCTGGAGCTATGCCTTCATGGGCCTGGTGCGCCAGCATGCGGATTACCAGGACAGCCAGCGCATCGGCGCCAGCCTGCTGGCCTGGAATGCCAAGATGCAAATCCTCGAACGCCAGCTCGAGCGCTCGGGCGCCTATGTTCTGGGCGAGGATTTCAGCCTTGCGGATATCGTTCTTGGCCTCTCGGTGAATCGCTGGAAGATGACCCCCATGGAGCACCCGGCCTACCCCGCCGTGGCCGCCTACTACGAACGCCTCAGCCTGCACCCGGGCTTCATGCTGCACGGGCGCAATGGCATCGCCTGAGCTGGCCATCCCTCCTCTGGCCCATCGGAGATTCGAAATGAACGGACTTAACGTACTACTGACCGGCGCTTGCGGCAGGATCGGCAAGGTGTTTTTTCAGGGCTCCCAGGAGCGCCACCGCTTCACCCTCACCGACCGGGTGGAGCCGGACTTCGAAATCCCCGCGCCACACCGCTTCGTGCGCCTGGACCTCGACGACCCGCAAGCCATCGGCCGCCTGCTCCCGGGGATCGACGTCATCGTGCACCTGGCCGGCATTCCCCATGCCAGCGCCAGCTTCGACGAGTTGCTGCCGAACAACATCCTCGCCACCACCTACCTGTTCGAGGCCGCGGTACAGGCCGGTTGCCGGCGCCTGGTATTTGCCAGCAGCGCCCAGACCATCGAGGGCTACCCGGTGGACCGGCAGATCACCCCGGGCATGCCGGTGATGCCAGCCAACCTGTATGGCGTGAGCAAGTGCTACGGCGAGGCGCTATGCGCCTTCTATGCCGCCAAGCGCGGGCTGTCCTGCATTGCCCTGCGCATTGGTGCGTTCGAGGACCCGAAACACCACGAACTGACCACCACCCGCGACCTGAGCGCCTGGCTCAGCCCACGGGATGCAGTGCAGCTGTTGCAACGGGCAGTGGAAACCCCGGGGGTGCAACTGCTGATCGGCCACGGCATTTCCAACAATCGCTTCAAGCGCCTGGACCTCAGCGAAACCACCCGGGTGCTGGGCTACGAACCGGTGGACGATGCCTTCCAGGAAGATTTCGGCATTCCCATCACCTACTGAGCCACCACCGGGCACCCGCCGTCACGCGCGGGTGCCCGGCATTGCGCTATAAATCCGGCAGATGTAACGAAATACGACAATAAATCAGCGCATCCTCCGGTTTACGCACGTGGATTCACAATCCTTGGTTTCCGTTAGCAGGCTAAGATTTCCGCTCTGTGTCCTGTGGAACTCCCTGCATGCCCGCCTCTGCCCCGCTCACCAGCGACCTCGACCCTCAACGCGCCGCCGGCATCAGCGCGCGCATCGACCGCCTGCCTGCCGTGGCCACGATCTGGCGCCTGGTGGCGCTGCTGTCCATTGGCGGTTTTTTCGAGCTGTACGACCTGTTCCAGACCGCCTACATCAGCCCGGGGCTGATCCGCGACGGGATCTTCGCCAGCGGCAACCAGGGGGTGTTCGGTTTTTCCGACCAGGCGGCCTTCGCCTCGGCGACCTTTCTCGGCCTGTTCCTCGGCGCCAGCCTGCTGAGCCCGATAGCCGACCGCTTCGGACGCCGGGCGATCTTCACCTTCGCCCTGATCTGGTACACCCTGGCCACGGTGCTGATGGGGCTGCAGAGCACGGCGTTGGGGATCATCTGCATGCGATTCCTGGTGGGCATCGGCCTGGGCATCGAACTGGTGACCATCGACGCCTACCTCAGCGAACTGGTGCCCAAGCGCATGCGCAGCTCGGCCTTCGCCTTTGCCTTTTTCGTGCAGTTCCTGTCGGTGCCGGCAGTGGCGCTGATGTCCTGGTGGCTGGTGCCCCAGGCGCCCTGGGGGATCTCCGGCTGGCGCTGGGTGGTGCTGGCCAGCGCGGTGTTCGCCCTGTTCATCTGGTGGTTGCGCTCACGCTTGCCGGAGTCGCCACGCTGGCTCGCCCAGCACGGGCGCTTCGACGAAGCCGACCGGATCCTGCAAGGCCTCGAGACCCGTTGCGCCCGGGACTACGCCAAGCCGCTGGATGAGCCCGAACCCCAGGCCGTGGATATCCAGGGCCGTGGGCGCTTCGCCGATATCTGGCAACCGCCCTACCGCCGCCGGGCCCTGATGCTGATCGTGTTTCACGTGTTCCAGGCCATCGGCTTCTTCGGATTCGGCAACTGGCTGCCGGCGCTGCTGTCGGGCCAGGGCGTGAGCGTCACCCACAGCCTGCTGTACGCCTTCATCATCACCCTGGCCTACCCCCTGGGGCCGCTGCTGTTCGTGCGTTTCGCCAACCGCTTCGAGAACAAGTGGCAGATCGTCGGCTCGGCCCTGGGCGCCATGACCTTCGGCACCTTGTTCGCCCTGCAGAGCAGCGCCCTGGGGCTGATTGTCTGCGGGGTGATGATCACCTTCTGCAATGCCTGGCTGAGCTTCAGCTACCACTCCTACCAGAGCGAATTGTTCCCCACCAACATTCGCGCCCGGGCGGTGGGCTTCTGTTACTCGTTCAGCCGCTTGTCGACGGTGTTCAGCAGTTTGCTGGTGGGCTTTTTCCTCGAGCATTTCGGCACGCCCGGGGTCCTGGCCTTTATCGTCAGCAGCATGCTGATCGTGATCCTGACCATCGGCCGCTTCGGGCCGCGCACCCGCAACCTGGCCCTGGAAGACATTGCCCACGCATGAAGACGGCGCCGGCAGCGGTTGCCTGAAAGCGGCAAGACTTGTCCGCTTGCTGGCAGCCACGACCGGCGTCTTGAGCCAAGCCCTTGATATACAAGGGCGTATCAATCGGCATGGAACTTGCTAAAACCTCAGCCTAGTTCTCTTACACAGGTTCCCGATCATGTTGGTCAACGCCCAGAAATCCGTTTCGGTGCAGCCCACCTCGCGCACCGATATGGACCCGACTACCGCAGCCGCCAGCGCGCTGTACAGCGGCATGCTGCAACAGGCCCAGAACTCCGTGACCTATCCGGCGTCCCAGTCCTCCAGCCAGCAGGCCAACAGCGTGGACGACAACGTCAACGCCGCCTTCGCCAAGACCCGCGTGCTGCTCCAGGCCACGCCACCGACCGCCAGCGCCGCGCAGGCTACCAGCGCGACGGAAACCGGCGCGCTGAGCGAGTTCAAGGACTACATGAGCAAGACCCCGGAACAGCGCCTGCGCGACAGCATCCTCAAGGACATGGGGCTGACCGAGGAAGACCTGAAGAACCTGCCGCCAGAGCGCCAGCTGGCGATCAACCAGGAAATTGCCCAGCGCCTGCAGGACAAGATGCAACTGGCCAAGGAAGAGAAAGACGCCAAGGACAGCGCCAAACCGGTGGACGAGAAGTTCCTCGCCGCGCTGTAACCCCGCTGGACGCAAAAGGGTTCCCCATGGGAACCCTTTTTTGTGCCCGGCGAAAACCGGCTACTGCAACTGCAGGGTCGAGTTGAACTGGCTGATGGCATCCACCACGTGCCGCGAGCCCTGCTGGATCTCCAGGATCACCTCCCCCGCCTCATTCGCCAGTTCGACCCCGAGCCCGGTGCGGCTCAGGCTCGACTGCATGCTGGTCACCGCGCTCGTCGACAGGTCGTGGTTCTTGCGCACCACCTCGACGATTTCCACCGTCGCCTGGCTGGTGCGCGCCGCCAGGCTGCGCACCTCGTCCGCGACCACGGCGAAACCGCGCCCATGCTCACCGGCACGGGCGGCCTCGATGGCCGCGTTGAGGGCCAGCAGGTTGGTCTGGTCGGCGATCCCGCGGATGGTCTGGACGATGCTGCCGATGATGTCCGACTGCTTGCTCACCGCATCGATGCTGTGGGCCGCTTCATTGAGGTCATGGGAAATCTGCTGAATGATTTCCACGGTCTGCTGCACCACCTCCGAGCCCTTCTGCGCACAGGCGTCGTTCTGCACCGAGGTGCTGTGGGCGGACTCGGCGGCGGAGCGCAAGGTGGTCATCTGATCGGTGATGTCGCTGGCGATCTTCACCACCTTGTACAGGCGGCCCTTGGTATCGAACAGCGGGTTGTAGGAGGCTTCGAGAAACACCGTCTGCCCATACTTGTTTTCCCGCTCGAAACGATGGGAGTGAAACTCGCCCCGGTTCAACGAAGCCCAGAATTGCTTGTACTCCGGAGATTCAGCCTCGGAACGGTGGCAGAACATGCTGTGATGCTGGCCAACGATTTCATTCAGGGTGTACTGCATGGTCTTCAGGAAGTTGTCGTTGGCGGTGATGATCCTGCCGTCCGGGCTGAACTCGATGATGGCCATGGAACGGCCGATAGCGTTCAGCAGGCTCTGGTTCTCATGTTCGACATGGATGCGTTCGGAGATGTCCGACGCCACCTTGATCACACTGCGCACCTGACGATCGGCATCGAACACCGGCATGTAGCTGGCTTCGAGCCAGATCTCCCGGCCACGCTTGTCCAGGCGCAGAAAAGTCCCGCTGACCGGTTCGCCACGCCCCAGGTCGCGCCACAGCTTGCTGTACTCCTCGCTGCGATAGAACTCTTCCTCACAGAAAATCCGGTGATGCTTGCCACGTATGTCTTCTGCGGAGTAGCCCATGACCTGGCAGAAGTTTTCATTGGCATCCAGCACGATGCCATCGGGCGAGAACTCGATCATCGCCATGGAACGACTGATCGCCGCCAACTTGGCGTTGGCCTCGCTCAGCGCACAGTTGAATCGTTCGATTTCCAGCAGGTCAGCCTTGTGATGTAGGTTAAACATGGTTGTATCACCTTCAACGCTGTCTTTTGATTGACGGAAGTTTCTAGTCTTTCAACTGATCCACCACAACGATCTATAAAACAGGGCAAGCGCCTCCCTCCATATGAGAGAGGAAGTGTCAGGTGATAAATGATGTTTAATCGGAGAGTCCATGTTGCAACGCTCTTATCAAGCCATCCTTTACTTGATGCCCCATTTCCGGGCCTGACCTAACAAAGTTAAGAAACTCCATCTAAATCGACACTCCTGATACTGCGGTGCCTCTAACTGCGCACTCTCGCCTTTATTCATGGATTCAATACTGCGCCCTGGATGAAGGTCGCACGCATACCGGTTACAACGGCGCAGGCCGCGCGGGACGGATACTCATAGGCCAACAGATACGAATTTTCACAATTGAGCATAGACAGCCGCAGTCTCTATGCAAGGCCACTAGTCAGTCTGTTTTCACAACTTTCGAGGTATTGAAGTGCATTCGCGACAAGTAACAAACAAGACATAAACAGAGCCTGTGGCAAAGCCCGGGAAGCTCCCGCACTAAAACTCTTCGAGGGTCGACAGAAACGCCTGGACCAGCACACTCGACTCCCGCCCCGGCGCCGCTACCAGGGCGAACTCCCGCTCCACTCCTGTGCTCAGTTCCAGCACCCGCAACCCTTCGCGCTGCACCGGTAACGTACTCTGTGGCACCAGAGTCACTCCCAGCCGCTCGCGCACCAGGCTGAAGGCACTGTTCCATTCCCGCACCTCCACCCGGACGTCGGCCAGGGGGATCCCGGCCTCGGCGGCCAGGCTGCGGGCATTCACCGAACAGCCCCCGGTGGCCAGGACAAAGGGCTGCGCCAGCAAGGTTTCAAGGTCGATGGTCGAGGCCTGCCAGGAGTGATCTTCAGGTAGCACCGCGACCCAAGAATCACGCCCCAGCAACCAAGAGCGGCGCTCGGGGGCCGGGTTGAGCACGACCCCAAGGTCCACCAGTTGCGCCTCTAGCAGCGTTTCGACCTCATCATCACTGACCTCCAGCTGCACCACCTCGATGCCCGGATACAGCTGCTTGAAACGCCGCAGCAACGGCGGCAGGAAAGTCGCCAGGACCATGGGAAAGCCCGCCAGTCGCACACTGCCTTGAGGAATGCCCCGCGCCGCGTCCACCTGCCGGCGGACCTCGGCCAGGGCCTCGAGCATCACCCGCGCCTGGGCCAGCACCTGCAAACCGATCGCCGTGGGCAGCGCCTGGCGGCTCTCGCGGACAAACAGCTGCACCCCGAGCATGTCCTCCATCTGGGCCAGGGCCTGGCTGGCCCCGGACTGGGTCATGCCCACCTGCTCGGCGGCCCGGGTGATGGTGGCGCACTCGGCAATCGCCACCAGCAGGCGCCAGTGCATCAGGTTCATCATGGCAGTAGCTGTCCTTATGGCAGTGTTCTGAAAGATTAATTTTACCCATGTTGCCGCCTTGCACGACACTGGCTCGCACGTTCACCAGAGACCTGCCGATGAAACTCTACTACGCCCCACAAGCCTGCTCCCTGGCCTCCCATATCGTGCTGCGCGAGCTGCAATTGCCGTTCGAGGCCATCCGCGTCGACAACCGCAGCAAGCGCACCGCCGACGGCCGGGACTTCCTCGCCATCAACCCCAAGGGCTACGTAGCCGCGCTGCAACTGGACGATGGCCAGGTCCTGACTGAAGGCCCGGCCATCCTGCAATACCTCGCCGACCTCAAGCCCGAGTCCGGCCTGGCCGCGGCCAATGGCAGCTGGGAGCGGGTGCGCCTGCAGGAAACCCTGAACTTCATCACCAGCGAAGTGCACGGGATCATGGGCTGGCTGTTCAATCCGGGGTTCGATGATGGGGTGAAAGAGGTGTTCAAGCAGAAGTTGTTCAAGCGCCTGGCCTTGCTCGAGCAGTCGCTGGAACACCAGGACTACCTGCAAGGCGCGCAGTTCGGGATCGCCGATGCCTACCTGTTCACCGTCCTGCGCTGGACGGCATTGTTCGCCATCGACCTGGCGAACTGGCCGGCGCTGTCGCGGTTCCAGGCTCGGGTCGAACAGCGACCGGCGGTACGCGATGCCCTGGCGCTGGAACTGGCCTGAGGGGAGAGAGCACGAAGCCCGCGGGGCGGGCTTCGTCAAAGTGATCAGTGGCCGAAGATATTCACTTCGGTCTTCTTGGCCTTTTTCTCGGCGCGTTTCTCGTCTGCGCTCTTTGCCGGCTTTTTCTTGGCATTTTTCTTGGCGTTCATACCTTTGGACATGACGTTCACTCCACTGATGCGGGAAAGGCTTCAGGTATAGCACCTATAGTCGGCCAGGGTTCTTTTATAATCCGCCGGCCCCTGTTGCCAAATCCGGAAACCTCATGCCTGACCTCCAGATCAACCTGCTTGCCGAGGTTGAACGGCCCTTGCTGAACAAGTTCTATCGCCAGCACCGGTCATCCATGCGCGCCGCTTCCGAGGGGCAGCTCTGGGTTGCCAGAAGCAGTGAAATCATCGCTGGCATGAGCCTGAGCCCGGCAGCTGAAGGCTATTGGCTGACGGGCCTGTTCGTCGCCCCGACCAGTCGCGGCCAGGGGCTGGCCACCCAGCTGGTGGGGCAGGCCGTGCAAAGCGTCGAAGGCCCGGTCTGGCTGTTCTGCCATCCGGACCTGCAGGCCCTGTACCGGTCGATGGGCTTCTGCAGCACGACCTGCCTGCCACACGCCTTGAACGAACGGCTGGCCCGCTACCAGCGCAGCAAACCGTTGCTGGCCATGGCCATCGACCGGCCTGGGTCGAGGCCCTGACACCGGGCGGGCCGGGGCTTATTCGTCGGCGTTGGGGTCGAGGTCGGGAAACAGCACTTCGGTGAAGCCGAACTTGCTGAAATCGCTGATCCGCGAGGGATACAGCCGGCCGATCAGGTGATCGCACTCATGCTGCACCACCCGGGCGTGGAAACCCGAGGCCACGCGCACAATGGGCTCGCCCCTGGGGTCGAAGCCTTCGTAGCGGATGTGCTGGTAGCGCTGCACCGCGCCGCGCAGGCCGGGAACCGAGAGACAACCTTCCCAGCCCTCTTCCAGCACCGGGCTCAAGGGCGTGATCAGCGGATTGATGAGGATGGTTTGCGGCACCGCTTCGGCTTCCGGATAACGTTCGCTGTGCTCGAAGCCGAAGATCACCAGTTGCAGGTCGACACCGATCTGCGGCGCCGCCAGGCCGACGCCACCCACGCTTTCCATGGTCTGGAACATATCGTCGATCAGTTCCCAGAGCTCGGGGCTGTCGAACATTTCCGGCGGTACCGGCGGGGCGATGCGCAGCAGGCGCTCATCGCCCATCTTGAGGATTTCACGGATCATGATCAGGCTTCGTCAGTGGTCGGCTTGAGCGAGTGGTCCCGGCCCAGTCCCGAAACGTGTTGTTTTTCGTCGTGCTGGTCAAAGTCCTTTTCGCCAGGGTCCTTGCCTTCGGCCGACATGTGTTCGATCACCGCGTTCATCTCCGCTCCCAGCAACAGCACCGCGGCGGAGATATAGAAGTACAGCAACAGCACGATGATCGCACCGATACTGCCATACATGGCGTTGTAGTTAGCGAACGTCTTCACGTAGTAGGCAAAACCCAGGGAAGCGACGATCCATACCACCACCGCCAGCACCGAGCCCGGGGTGATGAAGCGGAACTTCTGCTGCACATCGGGCATCACGTAGTACATCAGGGCCACGGCCACCATCATCAGCAGCACGATCACCGGCCAGCGCAGGATGGTCCACAGGGTGACGATGAAGTCCTCCAGGCCCACCTGCCCCGCCAGCCAGGCCATCACCTGCGGCCCCAGCACCATCAGCGCCGCGGCGGCCAGAAGCATGCCGGCAATGCCCACGGTGTAGAACACCGACAGCGGGAAGCGCTTCCAGATCGGCCGCCCCTCGACCACGTCGTAGGCGGCGTTCATCGCGCTCATCATCAGGCGTACACCCGCCGAAGCGGTCCACAGGGCGATGACGATACCGATGGACAGCAGGCCACCCTTGGACTGCTGCAATTGATCGATGACCGGGTTGACCTGCTCCAGGGCCTCGTGGGGCAGCACCAGCTCCGACTGCAGGCGCAGCCAGGTGAAGAAGTCCGGCAGATGGAGGAAACCGATCAGGGCGATCAGGAACAGAATGAAGGGGAACAGCGAGAACAGCATCTGGTAGGCCAGTGCCGAGGCGTAGGTGGACATCTCGTCCGCGATGAACTCATTCACCGTGCGGATCAGTACCCGGTGCAGGGGCAAACCTTTGAGGTCCGGAAAAATCATAGCGTCTCCTTTCGCCGCAAAAAGGTTGAAGTCGATAGCGACTCAGGGGGCGTTTTCTACAACAAATTAGCCTAGTTGGCGAACCGCAACCATTTCCAGTGGCCGATTCCCCTCTCTCACCCACACCTCACATGAAAACGGCCATCCGTGGATGGCCGCTGCAGTGGGTCATCGAACAGGCCGTTTTCAGGCCTTGTCGATGGTCTTTTTCACTGCATCCTTGGCTTTGCCCACCGCTTGCTGGGCTTCGCCTTTCTTCTCCTGCAGCTTGCCTTCAGCCTGCAGCTTGGTGTTGTCGGTGGCTTTGCCGACACCTTGCTTGACGTTACCGATGGCTTCGTTAGCCAGACCTTTTGCCTTATCCGCTGTGCTGCCCATGGTATTTCTCCGTAGAACATTCATTGATCGAACAAAGGGGATTGCGTCGTTACCCAAGGTTGACCCGCGGCTTTCGCGCAGAGTTTCAATTATTTTTTCCGGGCATTTCATCGCGCCGCCCAGGTAGCGCTTTATGTTTGCCGGGCAACCCGGGAGAATGCTCCCCCTGTTCAGGCCAAGCACTGAAGATCCAATCCCCGTAGGAACGTTATGAAACTCGATAAAAAGCAGGCTATCGCCCGCAGGAACCAGGAACTGGGCGGTGCGGTGCTGGGCGTCAACAACTGCCACTTCGCGGAGCTGAACCGCAACCGCAATATCTGGTGGTTCGATATCCTGGTCACCCGCCTGGCCATCGGTCAGTACGAATGGGTGCACCTGCTGCTGCACACCCCGGACACCGATCAACTGCTGCACCTGAAAGTGCCTACGGTGTTCCTACGGGAAAAACTCGAAGGCCTGGTGATCCGCAACGAAGGCAAGCGCAAGGCCGCCCTGAGCCTGGAGTTGAGCGCCGACAAGGACTCCTTCCTCAAGGACGTGCGCCCGGCCGGCACCGGCGTGAGCTTCGCCCAGTTCCAGCAGTAAGGCGGGCGCCGCCCAATAAAAAAGCCCCGCACTGGCGGGGCTTTTTTGTGGGCGCTGCGGCTTACTTCTTCACGCCGAGCTTCTTCAGCTCTTCGTCACGCAGCTCGCGGCGCAGGATCTTGCCGACGTTGGTGGTTGGCAACGCATCGCGGAACTCAACAGCCTTGGGCACCTTGTAGCCGGTGACATTGGCACGCATGTGCGCCATCACCTGCTCCTTGGTCAGGGTCACGCCCGGCTTGACCACGATGAAGATCTTGATGGTCTCACCGGATTTCTCGTCCGGCACGCCGATCGCCGCGCACTGCAGCACGCCCGGCAGCGAGGCCAGTACGTCTTCCAGCTCATTGGGATAGACGTTGAAACCGGAGACCAGAATCATGTCCTTCTTGCGGTCGACGATGCGGATGTAGCCATTGGGCTGGATCAGCGCGATATCACCGGTCTTCAGCCAGCCTTCGCTGTTGAGGACTTCATCGGTGGCATCCTGGCGCTGCCAGTAGCCCTTCATCACCTGCGGGCCCTTCACGCACAGTTCGCCGACTTCGCCCAGGGGCAGCTCTTCCCCGGCGTCGTCCACCACCCGGCACAGGGTCGAAGGCACCGGAATGCCGATGGTGCCGATCTGGATGTTCTGGATCGGGTTGACCGTGGCCACCGGGCTGGTCTCGGTCATGCCGTAGCCTTCGCAGATCGGGCAGTTGGTCACTTCCTTCCAACGCTCGGCCGCCGCCAGTTGCAGGGCCATGCCACCGGACAAGGTGACTTTCAGCGCCGAGAAATCCAGCTTGCGGAACGCTTCACTGTTGCACAGGGCGACAAACAGGGTGTTGAGGCCGACAAAGCCGCTGAACTTCCACTTCGACAGCTCCTTGACCATCGCCGGCAAGTCCCGCGGGTTGCTGATCAGGATGTTGTGGTTGCCCATGAGCATGATGGCCATGCAATGGAAGGTGAACGCATAGATGTGGTACAGCGGCAGCGGGGTGATGAGGATCTCGCAGCCTTCATTGAGGTTTGAGCCCATCAGCGCCTTGCACTGCAGCATGTTGGCCACCAGGTTGCGGTGGGTCAGCATGGCGCCCTTGGCGACCCCGGTGGTGCCACCGGTGTATTGCAGCACTGCCACGTCGCTGCTGGCAGGGTTGGCTTCCTGCACTGGCTGGCCATGGCCCTTGCGCAGAACGTCATTGAACTTGACGGCCTGGGGCAGGTGATAGGCCGGCACCATCTTCTTCACGTACTTGACCACGCTGTTGATCAGCAGGCGCTTGAGCGGCGGCAGCAGGTCCGCCACTTCGGTGACGATCACGTGCCTGACCCCGGTCTTGGGTACCACGGCCTCTGCCAGGTGGGCCATGTTGGCCAGGCAGACCAGGGCCTTGGCGCCGGAGTCGTTGAATTGGTGTTCCATTTCCCGCGCGGTGTACAGCGGGTTGGTATTGACCACGATCAGGCCGGCGCGGATCGCACCGAATACCGCGATCGGGTATTGCAGCAGGTTGGGCAGTTGCAAGGCGATTCGATCGCCGGGCTGCAAATCGGTATGCTGCTGCAGGTACGCGGCAAAGGCCCCGGACAGTTCGTACAGTTCACCGTAGGTGATTGTCTTGCCGAGGTTGCTAAAGGCCGGTTTGTTAGCGAAACGTTGGCAGGACTGCTTCAACACCGCCTGAATATTCGGATACTCGTCTGGATTGATATCGGCAGCAATCCCAGCTGGGTACTTATCCTTCCAAAAGTCTTCGATCATGGAAGCCCACTCCTCAGCAACGCGAATTCATCACCGCATTTGATGCGATTATTATTTGTCTGTGTTTTTTATTGGTGTCTATTGTTGGTGAGTCTGGCTTTTACTTAGGCCGAGAAGTCACAAAGCGCGCCGAGAGTAGCAGCTTTGGAAAAGGCCGACTAGAGCCAAAGAAGGCCTGAATAGTCACAAAAATGACTCAAGACATTTAAATAGTCACTTTTAGAGTAAAAATTCTACCCACCTGAATTCCGCTCTGGCCCGGGGCTTTGCGCCCCTCGGAATACAGAGCGGGCAAGCCGGTTGCGCCAACCGGCTTGCCCGCCAGGCAAAAGCCTGTAAGCGCGCGTTTTTTTTGGCACCGGTGAGCGCACCTTTTGGCACCGCTCACTAGGCCCCCGCGCCATCTGGCGACGACGGCCACGCGATATCCGAGGGGAAACCCGCCTGCTGTTCGATGCGGTTCAGCTCGACCCGGTAGCGCTTCCACAGGTTCAATCTTGCGATTTCATCCTCAGTTGCGTCCCCAATATCAACCGCATCTTGTAACGGCCCCATACGCGCCACGGCGCCTGCTAGCAGCATGCTTCGATGATTCTTCGCCACTTCTGCCAGCTCCCCCGGAGACGGCTCCACAGCGAGTAAGGGAGTAATAGAAAAATGCTCATCGCCAGCGACATCATCGGCGTGATTTATAGAACGACAACCTTTCAGGTCATTTCGTATTGCATAGCTCATAGCGCGAACTCGAATCCATGGACGAAAATACGGCCCGAACTTGCATTGCAGGCCCAATAAATCTTGGAGTCCTCAAGCACGAGCGTTGCGGGTGTCGGCGACGTCAGAAAATTAGAGCTTGATAGCCCAACAGGCGCCGGGTTAGTCGGCGAGCTGTAGCCGCCATAGGACGGATTCGGCGCAACAACCATTGCGGCGGATGTGGCAAGCGTGATGCTCATGACAACGATGATTTGCCCTGCGTATGGGGAGACGAGAGATCCCACCCCAGCCACCGCCCACGCCCCCGATGACGGATCGCCACCAACACCCGTCACCAGGACTGGCATTGCCAGCAGGCTGGAACCCGACGCCGGTTTATAGCGCCACGACCGCCCGCGCTGAAAAAAGCTCAACGGAAGCTTGCCTGAGTTGACAGGAACCCAGCTCACAATGGCCTTGAAAGCAAATCCAGCAGGCATTACAGGGTCGGTAGGACTTAGAGACGCCAACAGCGCCCGCTCCCCATTTGAACCATTCCAGATGACCCAAATATTGTAGGAAGAGTCAGCCTTTAAAAGCCCTGTATCCAGTCCTCCTGCTCCACTTACCCCTAGATCGCAGCTCAACGAAACACTATTTAAGATCCGTTGCTGCCCCGCCGCGTTCTTCACGCAGACCGCATTTGCGGTTAACCCAATGATGGTCCCTGTCCCAGTTGCCCAGACTCTCAAATCAGAGGAAGAACCCGCGATACCACCAGTAGCGAGCAGACCGTCAACTTCGAATTTTGTATAGGCGTCGGTGATCCCATACCCAGCTAAAGTCGTTGCCTTTCCCGCTTTTCCACCAAGCGCAGCATCCATTTCGCCTTTCGTGTATGCATCGCTAATGCCATACCCAGCGAGATTGCTCGCCCTGTCCGCTTTGCTCGCAAGCGCATTGGTCATTGTCGTTGCGAAGTTTGGGTCATTGCCGAGGGCTTCAGCCAGCTCATTGAGCGTGTTGAGCGCTTCAGGAGACGAGGCGACCAAATCAGCGATTCTTTGCTGAATCGCCGACTCGGTCTCGGCCTTTGTGAAAGCATCAGTAATGCCGAATCCTGCAATAGTGGTCGGCTTGCCACCGAGCTTTAACCATGTATTTGCATTGACCTGGATCGCCTGAACGGCCTTGAGGATCTGAGAGTCATCAGCAGCGTCCAGAGTCAGGCCTGCACCCTCGACCAGATGAACCAGCTCCCGCTGCACTGCGTTCAACCACGCTGCCTTAAGCAGCGTAGCCGCGACACCTGAGCCAGGATTGCCCTCAGTGAACTCACCCTGGGCGTTTGCCGACGCGGTACTTTCACCGATCTTTTGCATTAGTTGTCTCCGTAACCGAAAAGCAGAATGGATTCTGCGGGCTTCATTTGACTGAGCCTGCACTCAAGGGACTTGTTCCCCCAGGACGCCAACGGGTCGCCTGCTCCGGTGATTCCTGCAACGGCCCGGCTCACCGTCACCGCTGGCGCGTTGACGCGCCATGTGAACGCCCAGTCGCCGCCGTTGATTGCATCGCCAGCTCGCGCTATGCCTGCGCGAGCTGGACGGAAGGTATCGATGGTTATGTCGTAGCCCAGCGACTTTGCCAGGACGATAAAAAATGACCGGCTCTGACCGCCACGACCTTGCAGCTTGCTGACAACCGCCTGTACACGCTGGCGAACCGATTGAGGCACACCAACAAGGCAGGGATCAGGCAACGCAAGAACGCGCTCCCAGTCGGCAAGCCCCATTCCAGAGTCAGCAAAAATGGCGCTGTAAGTCGCCTCGGCTTGAGCATCGGAAAGCGTCAGAGCGCTGGCCTCGGCTTCGATGGCAGCCGACAAGCGAGGCGCCGACCCGTCATAGGAGACTGGTGGGAGCAGCAGCCGAAGCTGGTCGGCAAGACTCGTCATTCCATCAGCCCTAGCGTGATGGCTCCGGGACGAATCCAGCCGATCAAGCCAGCGTCATCAGAGGCTTTGACGTTTCCGGCCGGGGCCGTAACGGAGCGATCTGTAACCCCGGCCAGATTGTTGAGCATGGCCTCAATCTGTGAGCGCTTGAGCATCTCGCGAGGCTTTAGTGTCCCGAGCAACGTGTTGTAGGCGACCTGCGCGGCCGCTTGCACGTCAGCAAGCTTGTAACCGTCCGCCAGCTCTACAAGAGCAGTGGAGTCGACTGTGCGGACCACTGGGGCATAAACCCACACATCGGCAATCACCGAGCATTCGCCCAGGATGAACTCCTTGCAGCTGGCTATGACTTCGGCCGATGGGATGCCGGTACTGGCGGTGATCACCACGTCGACAGTGCCCGCACCACGACGCATAGGCAGCACCAGTGCATCTGCCACACCGTCCACGCTTCTGGCCCAGCGCTTGAAGTCATAAGCCGTGCCACCTGCTGGCGGCGACTGTATGAGGTCAAGGAGCCGGGCAAGCAAGGACTCGGTCTTTTCCTGGTCATCGCCACCGGCAGTCTCACCAACGAAGCTGGCGGCTGCGTCCATGCCCAATGGCGGGCTGGTTAGCGCAAGGCCACCAGTCAGCTTGTTGAGTTGGGCGCCGACAGTCTGCGCCCGGACAAGAACGGTTGCAGTGCCATCGGTGCCAATTGTCGCGCTAGATAATGCGTCGAACTTCTCACCGGTAACGACATGAGTGAGGGTAGCTCCTGGCAACAACTCGACATCTACAGCACCTTTCAGCGCGACGGTCCCTGTCGCGCCTACTGCACTCTTGCGCAGCACTCCCCGAATGGCAGCCGCATGCACCAGTTCTTCTTCGTCGGCGGTGTCTGGGAAGATCTGGCGATACACCCAGGCGAGCTTCTGATACAGGCCCTCGATAGCCGCAGCGACGGCAGCAGAGCGCACATAGTTGTCACTGTCCGTGCCGATATCAGCCTCGGGCTGAAGGTTGCGAATGTCGCGCAAGATCGCGGCGAGAATGCTTTCCAGGGCAGGCGCAGAAAAGGCCATATCAGATCACTCGTACAGGTTGGTGAAACACCTGCGGATTGCCGGTGGCGTCGATGATGTCGATTTGCAGTTCGAGCCAGCCGTTGTGTGGCTGCTCGGCGGTGATGGTGATCTTCTTGGCGCGGCCGTCATCGAGCAGTGGCTTGAGGGCTTGCTCGGCGTATTGCTTGGCAAGGATGCCCACTCGGGGCAAATCCTTTTCGCGGCGAAGTTCATGCAGGCGTGAGCCCAGGGCTGGGTCTTTCCACCATGTGCCGAGTGGCGTAATGAGACGGATGTAAACGGCGTTCGCAAGCGTATTGATACGCCGCCCCGTTAAATCGCCAGTAGTTGAGTTTATGCCTGCGTCCATGGGATGGATGATGCAGGCACAAAGGGCATTTCTTATTTCAGGTCGGTTTAAGAGTATTTTATTTAGTTAGGAACCCTAACAGCACTCAGTACTGGAAAAATACAAGCGGTGTGGCCGTTGGTTAGCAATCTACCGAAAAACAGAACCGTCGCGCCCTCCAAGTCCTCTGCCTCAGTCCTATGAAGCTGGCGTAGAACTGAGCACTCCTCAGAATTCAGCAGAAAACTGAAGTCAGACCACTCCCCACTATTCAGAAAATACGCACCGTCACCTCTACTATTCACCTCGTAGATCGGTCCCCAAAAACCATAGATTTTATTAGGATCGCATTTGTGTAAATTCACCTCTGAACACCTGACAAATAGCTCGTCAGCGGTTCCTTGAATATAACCCGGGATATCCAAAACTCGCGTATCGCCAATGAATTTGTCTGACATCAAACGATCTAGCAACCAGGACAAGGATCTATGCAACGTAACCGGTCCAGCCGCCCCCTGAGCTAAAGACACGACACCTCTTTGATCCTGGACATTGTCAGTAAACGAGTCAGCTGGAGTTAGTTGTGGATTACCCCACGGCACGTCAATGATTATATGAGTCTGTGGATTATAGTTTGCGTCGTCATCTACCGCAGTATCATATTTCCAACCACTTATAGAAGACGCCTGCCTACAGCCAGGCCTATGAAAAGCACCAAAACAAGCAGCCCGCCCACCAGAAGCTTTGCGAAAGTAAGACTTATGGTAACACTCAGGACAAATCAGATTCCTCCTGTAGCTGTACAGCGTATGAGGATGTAGCGCCTGAAAAACTACCGTGTCATATGTGATCGAATCATTCTTGCAAACTGCATGTTCCATCTGTGGCTTCCTCCCTATCCAAGCGCCAATAGATAGCAGAGTTTCACTGAAGGCGCGATGGCTTAGGGCCGCCACCATGGTCATGTTGATTATAAATATCTCGATCTGCCTGCATGCTCCGCACACCGTCCGAAACTTCATCATCGGCCTTGATACTGCCTTGCGTATACTGGTCCCCGGTGATTTCAACCATCGGCGTATCAAACTGAATTTTATTCCGAGCCTTCACAACAAGCTCATCAGTCACAATCTCGACAACCCGCCCACGCTTCATATGAACGTAATCACCTTCATCGGTGTACAGCGAAACCTCCCCATCCTTCAGCGCCAATCGGTAACGCCCATCCTCACTGGCAACAACTACTGAGTGTTTGCTGTTCCCACCGACCGGGATAACGATGTACTCAGCACCCGGCAGCGGCGCAGAGGTGAAGCCGTAATACTGGAACTGCTCGCCCACCACCGCCTCACCCGCCAGCCCTTGCATCTGCACACCAATCAGCTTGCCGTGCGTGTTACGAGCTGCAACAGCCCGGAAGGGCAATCGAAAGCCAGACATCACGCGACGGACCTGCTCGCGCACCAAACGCCCCATATCGGCCATTACGCCCCCCTGATCATCTGAATAAACGCAGCATCGGCATTGGTTTTGCCCTTGTGCTTCTTCAACTTGTTGCCATCCAACACCCACATCTTGTCTTCACGCAGGCGCAGCTCAGTTATTTCCCCTTCACCACGGGACAGCCTGAGGGTGCGTGACATAAGAAAGTAGGTGTCATTGAGTCCATGCGGCTCACTGCGGACGACTACCCGCTGTCCAGGAGCCCATACCCGCCCATTGTCGGCACGATGCCCTTTGACGATGGCGCGTATTTCAAAGCCCTCCAAGCGACTGTCAGCGAGGAGCTTCCTGGCGCGGGTCGTGGCCATGTCCTGGTTCTCACTGGAGCTATCGATTACCACCTTCGGACGGAAGATCCCGCGACGCGCCAGCGTCTCGTCCTGGATCACCGAACGCAGGTGAGCACGCTTGGTATCAAGCCCGTCGTTGTCGTACTGCCCGTGTTGGCCCAGGACCGTTATCTGGCTGTATCGATTGGCAATTGATCGACGAACACTCAAGCGCTCAACGTTGTTGCCCACGCCATCCTCAAGCAGTACCAATGTGCCGACTGGTGGCGCGGTGTAGTCCGGCCCACCGATGATCAAACGACCATCCGGCTCAACCCAGGGCCATAGCCCATTTGCCTCAGAAACCTGTAACAGCGCCTCCCAAGCGGTCTGGCCGGGCTCTACCTGGACCAGTCGCCGGGTCTTGGCCTTGTCTGCGCGGATCTCGACTTGATAAGCCCCCAACGGCTTAACCACCTGCTCCAGGATCTGCGCCAGTGATGCCTCACGCATCGAAACAAACGGCGCCGAGCAGTCAACCAGGGGCGCCGCGTTGTCCCGGCCATTGATCCGCATGGCAATACCACGGCGGGATATGTCGTGTTCAAACTCATCGATTTGCCCAGTCAAAACCCGGTCGCCATCGAGTGTCAGCGAACACGGCGCCCCTTCCTTGATCACCTCAGGGAGACGCAAAGCGTTCTTGGTGTGCAACTCAAGCTCGAAAGCGTCGGCCGGGGTCAACAAATCGGATTCGACTGACCAGCCGTCCCATGAGTCATGGGCCAAGCCACCGATAGACAGGCGAATGGATGGCATAGGGTTATTCAGCATAAGCACGCAGCACCTTCCCGGCCGGGATGTTATGGGGGGTCTTGAGGTCCGGATTAAGGCGGATCAGTTCCACTGAACGCGCATGGTCGCCGTACCAGCGGTGGGCCAGTAGGCGAAGGCTTGCCGGCGTCTGCACAACCCGCTCAATCATGGGCGGGCTTTGCAGTATTACCTGACGGCCTCGGGCTTGAATCATGGCGGCGGTGTTGCGTAGCGCCTCAATAACTGGCCGCGAGTCCTCGACACTGAACAGGCGACGCTGAAGCAGGATTGAGCCCTGAACCAACGAACGCACCAAGTTAACCAGCCCCTCGACCTCCACCGGGCTCAGCGTTGGCTTCTTGGCTTCAGCCTCAATCAAGATTGCCACCGCCTGAGCATGGGCAACCGCCAGCTCAGTGACGACCAGGACGACCAAGGAAAAGGCGCTTGCCTCCACCGGATCATCAGGCATGCGATTCGGCAACAGATCCGTATCAGGAGCCACGCCCTCGCGGGCGCTTATCAGAAAGCTGTTTCCCACCCTGGCAGCGTCAGTGGTCAAACCATCACCGCCCGGCATGGCGGCTGGAATGCCAGACCGAGAGAGCAACGCCAATGAGGAGCTTGGAGTGCTGCCCTGTACAGAACTGCGGATTTGCGTTGGAGTTCGAAACAGGTCGCTTAGCGGGTCGAACGCGGCCGATGGATGTTTCGCCATTGACGCAACGCCAGATACAACTCCCAGAATCTGCGAGCGCAATTGCTGCACGCGTAAGAAAATACCCGGCAGCCCTAGCGCCTTCTCGATCAACCCCACCCAGCCCCCGCCAATCCACGACTGAATCTCAGCGACCAGGGAATCGATCCGACCGAACAAGTCGAATATCCCATCCTGCCACCTGTATTGATCTTCAGGCTCCAAGACGCCGATATCGACAAACTCAAATTGCCGGGCGAAAAACGGCAGATCTGGTGTGTCCTCAACGAACACCAAGCTAACCACGGCAGCATCAGGAGCATCCGCTACATGCTTGATTTCGACATTCTGAGACACGACGTTCAGACTGCCGTAAATCGGGTGGATCAGCTCGCCAGGGCCGACAATCTCCAAAGCACGAATAATGTTCTGAAGCTCAATTTCATAGTTGACCCCGAACACCACCAGTTGCATGGGAAAGCGGCGCGCGCCCCGACCAAGATCCCGGACACTGTCTCCATCTTTAAAAGGGGTGCCATGCTCAGCCAAAGAGCGCTGCCACTGTACGCTCTCCTCAACAACCTGGATCGGAACACCCCGAAAGGATGCGTCCAGCAAAGTTTCTGCCCAACTCATTGGCCGCGCCTCATCTGGATATCCGTTCGGCGTTCGACTTCAGCCTGTATCAAGTGCGAATCCGACCGCACTTCGATCACCAAGGGCTGATCGAGCAACCGCCGCAGCCGGGCCTCAGCCGCTGACGTTTCAGCGCCCGCACTCACAGCCCGGTTTGCAACGCCTGCCGCCCACTGGTTGGCGCTTTCGATAGGCAGACCCGCAGCCGTCATGCCCGTTTGCTGATGAGTCAAACGTTGCGCCTGGGACGACAGCCAGTCTGAGGACTGCTCAGGGTTCTGTGCGGCGAGGTCTATCCGGTTGCGATAGAACGCGGTCTGATAGGCCCGCTGGCCGTCATCGAGCAGCACGCTACGCTGAGCATCACGCAGTCGCCCCTCATCGGTACTGGCACTGGCTCCCCCCACTTGCGTGGTGCCGAAAGCAAGCGCTACGGGAGCAAGCCAAGGCGCTATAAACCCGCCCGGCTTGCCCTTGCCCTGGGAAGGCTGTCCGCCCGGCAGGTCCGGCAGACCTGCACCCGCAAGCATGGCCGCAGGCCAGTTAGTGACGAAAACCGAACTCACGCCAGTGGCCTCCTCCAACACCTTGCCAACCGCAATGTTCTTCAGTGTCTCAGGGCCACCCATGAACTTGTTGAGCAGCGCCCCTGCTCCTGCTTTGGCACCACGCCCCGCGTAATAGCCACCAACCCCCAAGGCTGCACCACCGAGCAGCATCTGCTCTCCGGACAGGTTCAGGTCATCGAGCAGATAGTTCCCCATATCCGCTAGCCCTTTGTTTAGCGGGGTTGCCATCCGGTCAATTGCTTGATTCAGAGTCGCTTTGACGCGGGCAGCGGAGCCACTGGCGCTATGGGTATTTTCCTTCAAGTCGCGATTGAAGATCGGCGAGGAGGTTTCCAGCTCTTTGGCCCCTGACTTGAAGTCGTCGAGGCGTTCGCCCGTCAGCATGCTGCGCATGCCTCGAACGGTGTCCTGGTCCATGCCCTTAAAGACAATGCCCATGAACTTGGCGCGCTGCTCATCGGTTTTCATCGCGCTGTACTTTCTTTTCAGATCTTCGAAAACCTCCATTGGGTTTCTGGAACTGCCATCCTTCTTGTTGAAGAACTGAACACCACTGGCCTTAGTGATCTGATCCCGGTATTGCTTGTTGCTGAAAACTCGTAGGGTCGACTCCGCCAAAGTCCCGAGCCGGTCAGGTTGCAACTCCACCTTAGAAAGCGCCTCGGTAAAAGCCAGGGCCTGCTCAATGGACATGCCGGCCGCAGACGCAACACCGCCAATTTTCGGAAACAGGTCGGACAGGTTCTCCAACTCGGCATTTCCCAACCGACCAGCAACTGTCATTTTTTGCAGGAGATCAAGGGCCGCGTCGGCCTTGTTCAAGTCGATATTGAAGGCACTAGCCGCCGCTACAACCGCCTTACCCAAAACGGCAGAGTCCGCACCTGTGACGGCGGTTGCCTGCCCGACGGCATCGGCTGTCTTCTTGGCCGGGTCATACTTGACCCCGGATGCAATGAGCGTATTGAAACCGCTGTCCACATCCTCCCGACTGATGCCGTAGTCGGTGGCGATCCGGAAGCCCTCACGCTTCCAATCCTCTTTCTCCTCGGGTGACATGTCGGCGGTTTGCTTGGTGCGGATCAACTGGCGGTCTAATCGAGCGCTACCCGTCAGGCCAGCAACAACTCCTACCCCCAAGCCAAGTCCAGCTAGTTGGCCCTGAGCGGAGCTACCGAAGCCTTTAAGTCGGTCAAACTCCTGACGCACACCAGCAGCTATAGTCTTGAGGGCTCGCAGGTTGCGGCCACCATTCTGAGCCAAACGCCGAAAAGCCGACTCAGTGCGCTCAACGCTCTGGCGCAAAGGCTGCACACCTTGCCTATCAGCCCCGCTCAACTCGGTTTTTGCATTGCGGGCGGCTGTACGAGCAGCATTAGCCATCTCTTTCAGTTCGGCCGTGGTCTTGGTGAATTCGAATCGAGTATCAGCCCCGGCCTTTGCTGTCTCACGCATCGAGCTACGCATGGTCTTGTAGCTAACCGCCCCGGCTTGGCCGATCTTGGTAACAGCCGCGCCAGCCTTCCATGCTTCATCGGCCAGGGACTTTGCCCCCTCCTTACCTGCTTTGCGCAAGTCACGGTTAAGCATCTCGACCTCGCGCCTACTGTTGCCCGAATGGGCCTGTATACGAAGCGCGACGCGCAGATCGGAACTCATTCAACACCCCCGAAGGTCTTGCAGATACAAGAAAGGCCCGGAACCGAGCCTTTCGCTACTTGGGTTTAGGCAGCGGTACACGCTTGCGCTGGGCGACGTAGCGTGTGCCCTGGACCTTGCCGATAATCAGCCCGATACGGGCCTCTATTTCCGGCTTGGTCATCTTGCGGATTTCGTCTAGCCGGTAGCCGTTCCGGACAAGCCCATGCTCGATCCTTCGCCAGTCGGCGATACCGCGCTCAGCGGCTTGAGCTTTTTTTCCAATTCGGCGTCAGCGTCGGCGATGATGGCGAGGTCGCTCTCATGCAAGGCTCCACACAGAAGCTCTGTCGTTAGCGCCCCCTGTGGAATATCCCCCAGTGCCAGCAACTGGCGCCGGTACACGTCCACGGTAATCAGTTGCAGGGGGCCGCTCGGGTACTCCTGCTGGGCGTTAATCAGATCACCCGTTACCGGCGCCCGTAACGTGAAATCCTTATGGTGACTTCCGGCGTAATACACGCCGATACCCAGACACCCGGTTATGGTCAGGCCGTCCCATTGCTTGCTCGCTTTTTCGGTCATCTTGTTACTCCAGGTAGAAGTTCAGCGCGGTAATAGTCAGATCCCGGGTAGCCTCACCCTCGACCTGATACTTGGAGCCCATTTCCGCCAGTGAGCAGCCGGTCCAGGATTGGCGCTTTCCGCCACCGTCCTGGGGATAGATGGTCAACTTGGCGTCCATCAGTGCGCGCCAATCGGGCTCACCCGCTTTCGGAATCGGAACAGAGATTTTCAACTCATGTTCTTCAATACCCTTTGCCGTGCCAGTTGGGCGACCGGTGCGGTTCATGGTTTTCACGACCTTGCGACCAGTCTTTAGGCTTGGCTCAACGCTGGTCACTTCGTAGTCAGTGCCATTGATCTCCAGGACAATTTGTCCCACATAGTTATCAGCCATTCGGTGTCACCTCTTACAAAAGCAGATCGATACGACCGGCGAAAACGTGCAAGCCGTTAACAACATCGGTCGGAATAGAGGCATTCAGGCGGTTCACGTCCTGGGCCGACCGCTCGACCACTAAGCCAGCGGCATTGGCGTCAACCTCTTCAACGATCTCCAGTTCCTCCAGCTTCTTGAGCACGTCGAGCAGTTCGCCACGCACTGCCCCCGGAGTTTTGACGGAAAGTTTGGAGCGGGGGAATCGCAGCCGGACACGCTCGCGACAGGCATTGCGAACGTAATAGAGCGTCCGAATAGTGGTCAGGTCGAGCAGAGAAACGTCATTGGCACCGGCCGCCGACTTGGTGTAGGTGCTGACTGCTCGGACAATTTGCACAACATCACCCGCCCCCACCTCCAGCGGCGTTACTCCATTAGCCAGAGCCGTTTCTTGCTCAGTTCGGCCAAGGCGCCTGGTGATACCCGGGGCTTGAACACCACCCAGCACAAGAGTGTTCAGCGGGCGTGCTGGATCTTCTTCGGAGGCGATCACTGCGGCATAGGCTGCCGCCACTTGGCGCGGACTCGATGCAGTTCCTGGCAAAACGGCCAACGTGATGGCGCCAGAGTTCAAAGAAGCAGCCAAAGTAGTGGCGGCTGACAAGGTGCCAGTCAATGCAGCTACACCGATGATGCTCTGTTGCTCAATGGAGTCGGTGTAAGTCTGGATATGGGTGCGCAACGCAGTGAGCGCCGACTGGGTGAACCACGCCGGAACAAGGATAGTGAATCCACCCATCGCAGTAGCATCCAGCGCGGCAGAAATGTTTGGCTCTGCGTCACCTTCCACCACCACGCCAACGGCCGAGATGGCGACATAGCGATAGGCTTTGATTGCGGCCTCAGTCATCTCTTTCGCCACCGGACCGAACAGTTCACCCGCCTCATCGGCGCTGTAAAACTGGGTCGGCACGTTGGCTGGCACCGTTGCATTCGGCCCCAGGGGCACTATCAAGCAAATGCTCTGCCTGTTGGTTGGCAGCGTCCGCACCGCCAAGCTGGTGTTGAACTCAAAGTAAGCACCCGGCTTGCGGATCGATGCCGGAATGGTGTCAAAGGAAATGCTCATTCGTCGGCTCCTTTTGCGGGGCTTTTGGCACCGCTACGCGTCTTTTTAACAAGCAGTAGCTCGCCCTCGGCAACGCGGCGGCGGTAATACGAAGTGTCGGGAACCTCGACCGCATCGGCCGGAGCTGGCTCGATGCGCGTCAAAGGGTCTGACTCCCTGGGCACCAGCAAACCTGGCGCGGCGATAACGTGCATTACACGTCCCTCAATTCGATTGTGTCGGTTACCACCGGCTCGGGGTTATCCGATGGCGCGTGGTATTGCATGTCTATGCCGAGGAGTTCCGGCAGCGCTTGAGCGGGCTTTTCCCAATCCAATTCAATGACAAATGATTGGCCCAGGACTGACAGGTGGTCGCTCGCAAACCTCCCATTGATCAGGTTTGAAAGCTCGGTTGGCCTGATAGCGGCTCTGCCCTCCCAGGGTTGCCAATCCACCAGTTGGTGCATACAGGCTTCCCAAAGTGCATAGCTACCAATCTCCGAGCTGGTGCCACCGCGCCGGGTATCCCGTTCGCTGCGAGCATTTCGGGTGGCGATTACCAGCCGGAACGTGATCGGCACGCTGTAACGTGCTTGGCTTTTCCGGTTAAACACCGCCTTTGGCACCATGACCAGGACTGCCGGGCAGCGATTCAACAACCCTGACAAGAGGTCCGGGTCGCTCAATTCGCCGCCGTAGCTTTCAACCTTAAGGCGCTGCAAGGTCTTACACAGCGCCTTGAGTCGAGCCTCAATCAGATCCTCCAGCTCCCCCAACATCACAAAGCCCTCAGGGTGCGACGGCTCATGAGTCGCGGGTTGCTAGTGATTTCGAATCTAGACTGCCCCCCTTCCGCCGCTCCGCGCTCTTTGTCCTCTGCGGCCAACGCCTCCAAGCGCCTGATCACGTCCTTGTAAATGACGCGGACAGTGGAATTCTCATGGCCCGCGTCGTCGTACAGGTGATAGCGAGCGATCTCTGCCAGATCGTCCGCCACCCAGGCGGGCGCGTCTTCATTGGCGGGGCGAAACCGAAGGTAGAAAGAAACCTCACTGCGCGCCCGTGTAACTACATCAGCGATCCGTGCCAACGTAGCCACAGCCGTCTCAACTTGTTCGGGCTCCCAGTCGTTGAGCGGCTTGCCTGCCGCAGCGGCCACCAGTAGCTCAGGCTCAATAGGGAGCAGTTCACTAGGTGTTGCAACTTGAGTCAGTTGGCGAGCCCCAAACCGAAACAGAAGCTGACTAGCGGACGGCAGTGAGATATTCATTTCGCTGCGCCTCGGGCCTTGCGGGTCTTGGTTTGCTCGCCTTCGGCTTGCGGCTGATCGACTACAGGACCAGGAGCGCCATCCAGAACCTGAGTCGCCCCGCTGTCGCCGCTCGACGACTGCCCACCCAGAACGCTGGCGGCGTTCTCCAGGCCTGACAGTTGATCCGAAGGAGTGAGACTTACGGCTGGGTCAGCAGGCAGTTCAACAACACCGCCCAAGGGCGCAACGATTGCTTGAGGCGCTTGCGACTGGCCGTCTTCCTGGGCGCTGGACGCTTGCGGCGGCAACGCTTCCGAACGATTTCCATCGAGTTGGTCCCCCGGGCCGGGTTCATCATCTTCATAACCGAGAATCAACTGGGGCTCTTTACTCAAAGCCAGCAGTTGCTCCTCGGTGAAGAAATCGTCGGGATACTTGGTTTTCTTGCTGGAGTGGGCGACACCGCAACGGCGGAACCCATCATGCTTGGCAACAATAACGATGGTCATAGCGCCCCCCTTAATCCAGCCAGCTTGGCGCGAGGACTTCGGCAGTGCCTGCCCACTCGTTGCCACCGTCGGCGTCTTTTTTCAGGATCTTGCGGGCACTACCCTCCAGAACAGAAGGCACGACCAGGAGTCCAGGAGTGACGCCCAATGGTCGGCCGCCATCGCCCTTGAAGGCTTTCATGGCGGCACGAGCAGCGCCATAGCTGTCAGGGGTGAGAGGGGCTTTCGAGCAATAAGCAAACTGCCAGAACCCGAAACCGACTTGAGCCCGCGCATCGACGCCATAGCGGTATTCATCACGCATGAACACGCTTTCATCATCGAGGCTGGTCATCGCCTTCAACGCATAATCGCGGCGCTTCTGGAAGATCAGAGGCTTGATTGCGCGGCTCACATCGAGCAGATACCACGCTGGGCCGGTCCCTTCTTGAAAGTTACTTACCGATACAGCTGTGCCGGTGCCATCGTTGCTGGCGTAAACCGGATGATCAACGTCGAAGAAGTATTGACCGTCGTAGCACTTTTCGGACTGCCCGGCCTTCAGCAAGCCGAACACCAGCTCGTCAGGGTGCGCAGTGGAAGCCCGCCCCATTTCTTCGAACAGCGGCTTGTAAACGCCGACCTCGTCATCTTCGATGGCCGAGCGCGGGATCCCTACCGACGCTTCATAACTCTTGTTGGTAATGGTGTAGCCGTGGGCGGCCATGTTTTTGAGAACGCGCTCGCCAATCCACTCACGAAAACTCGGGAACTGACCGAGCCAACCATAGGTGTTGCTCGCCGACGAAGAAGGGACCAGCGTTGCGATACGCTGCCAGTCAGTTGGCGTTGCAGCCTGAGCCTTCTGGAACTCCGCTTTGAATGCCGTGTAAAGCGCCGCCAATGACGCTGGAGTAATAATCATGGGTAGTACCTTGCTGAGGGGGCTGGGTTACGCCTTGCCCTGGAGAAATTCCGCATCGCTCATACCGAACAACGATGCGACCTGCTTTTCTTCGGCGTTCAGAGCCGTAGAGGTGCTTTCTGGCTTTCGGCTGTCGAGGCCAGAAGGAGTGCCCACGATGGGAGCAGCTGCTACAAACGCCTTGAAGCGCTCCAGGCCCGCCTCGTCATGGCAAGACGCACGGTAGTAGTCGACAGTCGCCGGAACGATCTTTCCGGCCTGGGTGGCCGAGATAAGCAGCGCGTCGACGGCCTTGTCGTGCTCTGCTTTTTTGTGCGCGACCAACTGCTGCTCGGCATTGGCGGCGCGCCCCTGCATCGCGTCGAAATCCGCACGCGGAACAAAACGCGCCAGATCAAGGCGCTCGGTGTTGGTGGCTTGAGCCGTGGCTTTGAGTTGAGTAACGGCCGATATGGCCTGTTCTTCGGTCGCTGCATCGGGCAAGCCGAGCAGGGCCAGAAACGCTGGTGACAGTTTCACTGGCGTGATCTCCGGGTTTTCATTGTTGAGGGCGGTCAAAAGGAAATTCGGCTTGTTGGTCAGCCCTGCGCTGACCAAGAGGGCAATGCGCATGGTTTGCGGGTCATAGTCGAAGACAGGCGAAAGGAATCGATACTCGCGACTGACAACCTGGGCGGAACCCTTGGGCGTCCAATCAACACGCCCCCAAAGAGCGCCGTCGCGGGTTTCTAGTTGCTTGATCCAGGCCGCCGCTGGTGCGTCTTCGCCTTTTGGCGCTCGGTGCTGAGTGGCATGCTCCCAATCGATTGGAAGCTCGATGGAACGGCCAATAAAGCTGGATTGGACTTGGCTGGCCGCCAGCTCATCGAACACCCACTGACGACCATCTCGGCCAGTGACATTCGGTCCAGGCGGAATGAGTTCGACCCACTCGGGCGCCTGACCATCGGTGATGGTGGCGGAAAGGTCAGTATTGAGTGCGAGAAGTGTTCTTTTCATGCCGCCAGTTTGAGCGGCTGAATTCGATAGGGAGTTTCAGGGCGGTTTAAGGTTTAAACCAAAGAGAAGGGAGGTGTTACGGAGTACAGCGAAAGGCCATTTTATGCGCAGGTGCCGAAATTCTGCTGCATCTATCATGCAGCCATAGCCCCACAAGCAAATCTAACGCATGTCTAACGCTTTCCTCGACCAGCACCCGCCCCGGTTGTACCTGTAAGGCCCTCAAAACGTCGCCAGCGGGCTTTCCTAAGATCCGCCATTCATAGCACCTGTAAGGTAATCGGAGATGATGGAAAGGATCTCAGCGTCATCCTCAGACGACAGACCAATATAAGGACGAGCCGGTAACTCCATCGCATGCGCTCCCCGGGTTGTCCACATCGCGAAATTGGACTTGCTGCGCTTCACAAAGCGATTGCCGACAGTTCCATTTTTGTGGCTGAAGTAAACCTGCTGCGACCTTGCCGCATGTTCAATTTTCCCACCGAACTGGTGAATGGCCCCATAAGGGCGGTCAGTACCGAACGCCAGCTCATTGCCACTGACGCTATGCCGAAGGGTGTCTTGCAGATTGCCATCCTGGCGAAGGATCTTGTTCGCCCCTTTCCTTGCGATAGTTGAAGGAGCCAGAGGAGCCCAGGGCGACCCATCCGGCGCGACCTGCTGACGAAACCTGTCGTCAGTGGACTGATGCAAGTATTCCGCAATGTCCAGAAGGGGCGTCCGCAAATCCCCCATTCGCTCCAACAACTCAGCAAGAGCCGACTCTGCCAGACGGTTGTCCAGCTCCACATTAAGCATTGCACCGGCCACTCTCACCTCCTACTATCTAGATTCATCCATTGAGTGAGCAGTCCCCGCCAGGACCTCCAGGCCTACACTCAGGATTAATCGCGTGTGGCGGCGCGCGGTTTCACTTCTTCTCGATCTGCGGTCGGCGATAGAGCCGGACACCAATACGCAGCTGTTCCAGGTAGTCCGGATCATTGGCATCCGGCGAAAACGTCGTAACCCCATCCCACCCGTCATCCCCCACCTCAAACACCGACAAAGCAGGCACGGATTCACCGTCGACCTGATAACGGGAGATGTAGCGGCGCCGGACAACTGCTCTGTTCTGTGAATAGAGCCATTCCAGCCGCACCCAAACCTCATCAGGATCTTTGATCGCGTCAGCCAGCAACAGCAGCTCGCGAGCATGGCCACGCTTCCTGATTTTCAAAGCGCCGGTTTTGGCATTGGTGAACAAATCCCGACCGACCACCACAGCGTCACCTGTCACATCTTTGAACACCACTGGCGCCCGCTCTGCGGCACCGAACTCAGCAAGAAAGCGATCCACATATTCAACATCAGAGAGGCCAGCAGGCAGCAATCTATCAGCCGCCATTTCACGCGCCGGAGGCAATGCACCTGGAGCGCGTCGATTGGGCAAGCCCGCGCCTTGCACGCTGCTAGCCCGTGCCCCTGGATCAGGCAACTGATCGAAGGCTTGCAGCGGTGGAACGCCTGCATTCAAACGAGACTGACCAGGAGCAAAGTCAAATCCGGGATCAATGCCTTTAGGCACCCGGACAACACGCGGGCCATTGGGGCTATTTATGCCAATGGTCCTATTCTCATACTCCACGACCGGAGCAGGCCCAACCTTGAGCCCCTGCCTATCAACGTCCCGCTGGCTGAGCATGTACTTTTTACACTTGCAGCCCCAGCCATTCTGGGGGCTGTGAGTTGCCCACCATGGATCATCTAAGGGAAGCACCGTCCCGTCCCAAGCCAAGTGTTGTGGCCGTGGGTGCGCGCTGTCTCCGTGCCGGTATACGGCGAAGGGTCGACGCTTGCGTAACTCAGGATCAGCCATCTGAGCCTCACGCCCTGCGTTATAGGACTGGCGCAAGTTGGTTTCATAGATCACCCGGCTCCGCCATCCCCGGCCGCCGTTGTACTGCCAGCCATGCTTGCTAACGATCTGGTCAAAGTCCTTGCGGAACTGCTCCAGCGTCAACCCTGTTGTGATGGCTTTTTCAACCGCTCCCCGCATATCAGACAACAGGGCGCGCTTAGTGGTCCCGGCCACCACGAACGCCCAATCATGTTCAACTTGATAAATGTCGGTCCAGGTGCGGGACGGAATGTCCGTCTTGCCCCGGAAGTAATCTATCTGCTCCTGGAAGGGCAAGGAGCCGTGAGACACAGCCATTACAAGCCCCTCAGGACGTCATACCGTCCGGCCATGCTCGCGGCCGCCATCCCGTCCGCCATAGCATCAGCCAACTGATCAGCATTCATTTCCGGATATACCTCGATCAGTCGGTCGCGAAACTCCTCCAGGGAGTCCACCGACTCCAAGAGTGAACGTATGGCCTCAACCATGTCATCCATACCCACCATTGCCGCCGCTTCAAGCGTGCCAACCTGATTATCAACAATGTCTCTCTGAATCATCGCTTGAGCTGACTGCTCGCGGTTTGCCGCCGTTGCCAGTGGTGTACTAACTGGCTTACCCAGCAACTTGGCACCAGGCGCAGGAGCTGGGAGGTTTAACTTATCCATCACGACTGACTGCTCGACCTCCAGACCCAATGGGACAAGCTTGTCCAAGGCATCGATCAGCAGCTTGATATTCTCGGGTTTGGGTACATCGACAATCAGGCGCGGATACTTTCGACCAGGAGCAAAATTTAGATCACAGAACGGACGGACAAACTGGCGGTTCAACGTGTTGCTGAGTGCTTTGGCGTCGGCCTCAAGGAGATCGAGGCGCACCTCGTTGTGAACCTGGGCCTGCGCCAAACTGGCGCCATCGTCGGCGCTCATTGTCTGACCGACCACAGCCTTACTAACCTGCTTATCCCACCACTCAGCCAATCCTTTAAAGAACTCGCCCGCGCCAGCCACATTGGCCGCCTGAGTGAAATCAATCCGCATGCTGTCAGGGATAACTGCCGCTGCATCACTGCCGAGGTTGGCGACAGCAGCCATTAAAGTGTTGATATCGTCCTTGCTTGCATTCGGCCCATAGCGCCCAACCCGCATAGGGATACCGTAGATATCGGCGAACCCCATCCAGTCCTTCCAGGTCCAGGCCTTGCACATGTAGGCCACTGCCGCGACACGCGCCAGCCCGCCACGAATCGGCAGGCCGGAGCGAATACGCGGGTAATGGACAATGAATTTGTATGGGGCAAGCTCAATACCATTGACCGGATCTGCCTCATCGAGCAGCCGAAGTTGTCGGCCTGTTTCGCGGTCAAACTGAAAGAATCGCTGATCACGGGGCTCAAAACGCTCAGGGGTCCAGACCTTACCGCTACGGTCCCAAATAATTTCACTCACCGAGTAAGACTTGCCCAGGGCGTCCACGGCTTCACTTTGTAGCTCACCGAACTCGGGCGCTTCTACCACTTCCCGCAGCGCATCGGCGCGGCGCACGTCTTCCGCCTCGTCCGTTGCTGCTTCAATACGGATATTCAGGCCAGCGACCGCCAGCTTGCGTGTGCCGAGGACCGACGCGTAATGCGGATCACGCTCCTCCATCTCCTCAGCCAATGTCAGATAGTCATTGGCTGAGCCTTCATTTGCAGCGTGAAGGATGCTCGCCAGTCGCGTGGGTGTAAGGCCACTCGCCACAGAGGGATGCCAAACCTGCCGAATTCCCGTCAACCGCGGTGCCGCCAACTCCTCTGTAAGCCGGTCGTACTCAATAGGGCGGCCGTGCTGATCAACTATTTTGGACTGTGCCATTACCAGATGCCCTTCTGTGAGCGCCAACCGGCGCCGAGCGTGACCTTTCGATCTTGCACAGCGTTTGGTTGGACTCGGTGATATTCAAAGATCTCGACTTCCTGACGCGAAGCAAAGTCAGCCAACAACGCTGCAATACCTGCGTCGCCGTGGCGCTTGCCGCCGGACTTTTCGCCTTTGTCGTTAGTGCGTTTATCTGGGATGCGGGCCACACCCCGGACCATGCGGAAGGCACGTAGATCACTGCTGACATCTTTGTCGGCCGGGATGTCATACAAGGTGCCGTCCTCTAGGGCAGCCTTGAAAGGTGGCGTGTGTTCGCGATACCAGCCCTCGGTCAGCATTACCCGCTCGATGCGGTTAAACCCATAGCGAACGGCAGCGCTTTCAGCGATCTGCGAACCGTTGCCCCTGGCGTCATGGGCCCCCTTGAGCAAGTTGGGCAGACGATCGGCCATGTAGAACAGAATCTGTTCCTGCTGTGCAAAGGGGGTGTTACGCAGCTCAATGACAAACACCACACGCTTGCGCAGATCCTGCTCTTTAACCTGGGGCCAGATCACCGAAAGGTCGCCCGTGCGGGCAAAGTCCATTCCGTAATGGCTTTGCACGTCCCTGGGAATGGCCTCAAGCAACGGTTTTAAATGCTCTTCACACCACTCCAGACACTCAACCTGACGGACATGAGCATCTAGAGTTTCATAGCCTTGCGGGCAGTTCAGGCGCAGCACCTGGACATTGCGATTACTCCGCTGCTCGACCAGGGCCATACTCAGAAAAGCACCGCCGCCCTGGGACGGCACACAATCAAGCTCCTCCTCGGCAGCATCACCATAGAAGTCGTAGACGTCCTGGACCCAGGCGGCTTCTTCCTCGGCCTTGTATTCAATGCCCTTGCGCAAGCAAACCCGCTGATAAAGTCCATCCGCTACAGCGTCACGGAACTCACAACGGAACAGCTCCCCCTTGCGCTTGCCTGCACGAATATCATTGATCAGCTCATTGAAAGCGTTTTCTGTTCCATCGTGAGTGCTGATCACATGGACCTCACCACCCCAGATCAGTAGCGCAAGCGCGGCCTTCAACAGCTCGGCTAGATCCTGGTGAAACGCTGCCTCATCAATCACGACAACACCCTGTCGCCCCCGAAGGTTGGACGGTCGGCTGGTCAGTGCAACGATGCGGAGCCCACTGGGAAAGGTGATGGTGTAGGTCTTTATGTTTTTGTCCGGATCTTCGTCCGGCCAAATCCCCTCTTCAATTTCACTTGCTGCGTAATCGTAGGCCCGCGCCCACATTCCGCAAGCCTGGATATATTCCACCGTCATGTCCTGGTTGTAGCCGAGATAGTAGACAGTCTGGCCGCCTGCCTCCTTTGAGGAGGCTGCCACCAAGACATTGTCGGCCGCCTCAGCCCAGGTCAAACCAATACGCCGGGACTTCTCGCCGACCTTCAGCGGGGCGCGAATGCCAATCCAGTTCTTCTGGTATTCCAGCAACACAGCAGGAGTGAGGGGCAGGTACTCACCGGACAGCACCTCCTGGAGCGGAGAAACAGTGTTGGTCATTTCAGCGCCCAATTTGCGAACAGGAACCGCCTACTCATGAGGCTACGCCCAAAATAGAACGCCGGATCTGGTCCACGGTCTTAGCGTCCAGACCACCTTTCTTGGCGATTTTCTCAACCTTGTCAGCAGCGGCAGCCGCCTTGTCGCGCACTTCAGCTTGCCATTTCTTCTGTACGACAGAGGCCCTGCCAAGCTCAGCGACCGCCTTTGCCACCTTTGGCAGGTCAATAGGTTTGTTGTCAGCCATCAGCAGCTTAAACAGATGCTCCTGGACCAAACGCATCAGTGCCTCATTGACTGCGCCCTCATCATCCGGCGCAGCCAGTACCACCGCCTTAGCCTGCTCTGAAGCCATCTTCAACGACGCGAGCTTGACCTCAAACTCAGAGCCATAACGATGCAGCGCGCTTTTTCCAATGGAATAGCCACGGCTCCCAAGCTCGGAGGACAGCGCCTCATAACCTGAGAAATTCGACTCAACCAGGGCTTGGTCAAGCCACTCTTTAACCTCGGGCGGAAGTCCTGCGACCTTGCTTCTCGGCGGCATGGTCACGACCAGTATTTTTCAGGGCGAGCGATACCCGGACGGCACTCAATCGAGTACTCCACGATATCAACGCCGTAGTGAGTCAACCCACAGACCCAGGCACCGGAAGGGCTTTTCTGCAGCGTGACCAATGAACGATCAGCCAGATAGTCCAGCTCACGCCGCAATTCCAATTGCGTGGCGTCTGGATAGATGCCCTGGATAGTCGAAAGCACCACAGCCTCATGGGGGTCCACCGGCCGGGAAGTGTTGAGAGTGAGGAGGATGTACCAGCGCAGCGATTCGCGCCGTACCTTGGCAGGATCAGAAATCATTCACGGGCTCCCTTGAGCTGTACGTTTTCAAGCTTCAAGGCCAAGGCATCCAGCTTGGCCTCCAATACGGTTTGATTGCGGACATAGTCCTCACGCTGGACATAGTGCAAAGGCATCTCACCCTTGAGCCGTTCCAGGCGTAGCTCTACGTCGCGCAATCGTTCTGAGTCCTTGCTTACCCCCTCAAAGCGCTTGTCCATCATGGCGAAGCGCTGTTCCAGCCTGCTCTCCATCTGCGCCAAGAGGAGCTTGACCAGGCCCGCGAACATCGCCAGCACCGTGGCGGTAATGCCGATCATCTGCCACAGGGGCAGTTCAATAGTCGTCATTGGCGGGACATCCGTTCGTGTACGTCTTGGCAATCAATGCAGAGCATCACGCCTGGAACAGCAAGACGACGCCCCTCGGGGATCTCCAGCCCGCAGTCATCACATTCCAGCGCCGATACGCCTACAGGCTTACGGGCCAGTGCCAAATGCGCAGCAATGGCGGCCTCTCGGTTCGCTTCCTCAACTACGGATGCGCGATCAGTTACGTCCATGGGTGTTCCACTCGATAAGGCTATTCAGCTGGGCGCGGCACTTAGCGAAGCTTTCGCTGTTGCGCACATGGTTAGTTAGAAGGTCGGCAGGCGTTATGCCTGCGGGGAGCTGTTCAACGGCTCCGGCTCCTCCGCCTTCTGAAGCAGCTCTGCTGGTGGACTGGCTGGCAGGCATTGCGCCGGAGGTAAGGGCTTGGTTCCACACCCGGACAAAGCCAACAGTGAAAACAGCCACAGGCAGAGGCTGAGGCGGCGCGTCCAGGGTGCGGCGATAAAGAGTCGTGACACGTTGAATCTCCCCGGTGAGCCGTTCGGTGTTTTTCCGTAGCTCAAGACTTTTGTTGGTTAGTTGAAGCGCCAGAACATCCCCGCGCTGTTTCTCTGCGGCCAGTTCCTTAGCTGCCTTTTCTGCGGCTTCTTTCATTTCGTTCGCGACTTCCAAGCGGAGCTTTCCTAGTGCCACCTCTCCCTCTGATTTCGCGACCTCATAACCCCGCTCATAGCCTTCCTGCTGATTCAGATTCAGCGTGAGCACAACAGCAGCAGATACCCCAAGAAGCAGAAGGACAGGCGCCGCCAGCTCTGCAAGAGACTTCATTGGCAGCCTCCCAGGCCCCAGCCTTCAGCGACGTACATAGGTTCCCAGCGCAACAAGATCAGACGTGGGTACTGGCGGTTTTCTTTGAAGGCTGCGGCCGAGCGACCATCGTTAAAACGCTCGACTGAGTTGAACCAGATCAGCGGATCGGCCCCCGAGGCCGCAGCCAATTTTCGATCACGGATCACCCAGCCAAGCCCCCCGTTGTAAGAGGACAGAATCATGGCGTTCCGGTCGCAGGTGTTGCGGGCCTTAACTCGACTGGCAAGCCAAAGGTCATAGCTGACCAGCGCCTGAATCGACCACATCGGGTTATAGGGCTCGATCTTGCCCAGCGCCTTAGGGAAGGTCTGCGCCAACCAAGTGGCAGTTGTCGGCATCACCTGACCCAGGCCCTGCGCACCGACCGGCGACTTTGCGTCGAACTTCCAGCGGCTTTCCTGATGGATTTGCGCCGCGAACATCGCCACCGGGGCATCAAGCCCCCATTCGGCCTGGGCAATGCGAGTCAAGTCTCGCCGGTAGTGTTCAGCCTGCGGGGGAACTTCTGCCTTTGCGCGACCGAACAGGGCAACACCAACCACCAGGATCAGGAACATGAAAGAGGAACAGGTCCGAAGGGGGCGCATAGTCAGAGCCCCAGCGTCAGACCGAGAATGCAGGCCAGTACCACCAAGGCCCGGCGCATGCCCGCCAACGCTCGATCAACCGGCAAGACTCGATCCGGGCGCGCATAGGGAAACAGGGCCCGGTCGATCCAGTAGCCCAGCACACCACCAAGAGTGACCAAGCCCGCTTTGTAGAGGACAACGACCATTTTGGTTGGGGCGACCAGGGCCAGACAGAGCAGCAGAACAACAGTGATCAGTGACCAAAAGGTCATTCGTGGCGCACGCGGACGCCGATGAAAGAAAGCCATCAGTGAGATTCCTGAGTTGATTGAAGTGAGGCGCGGATACCTGCAAGCGAACGAGCAGCGATAACGGGATCACCCCGTACAGTTTCTGCGGCCTTGTATGTACCGAGACACGGCGAAGACTGGCCGTCCTTAGGCCGTAACTTCTCTTTTTGCCTTACGTACTCGGCAACCCGGCGCTCATGACTTGCCACGATTAGCTCGACACTTGCGCGCCACTCCGGAGGGCACCTGTCCATCAGCGCCTTAACCTCAGATGGGAAAGGCTCTGCAATAACAAGCTCGGCGTACTGCCTGGACGAACGAGGGACAAAGGACATTTGCGAGCCTGCCGGAGTTGGGGTCCGGGCTAGATTCGCTTACAGCAAGGAGGGGTTGTGTTTCTTGCACGCGCAAGAAAAAGCCCCGGACTGAGCGGGGCTTTAGGGGGGCTATTGAGTTACAAAGCGCGAATGGCTTTCATCGTTTTTATATCGTCCTCGGACGCTCCCTCACGGCGCTGTTGCGCCTCCCATTCGGCTTCTGACTGAACTTCAGAGTCAGCGGAGGAAGCTGACGTATTTTCGATCTGAGTTGAGCATGCGGCGCTGTCCTTCTCCCAGTTTGTCCGAGAGCGATCCAGTTCGCCTTGAGACAGCTTGCCGGTGTAGCAGCCACCGTTGATAAACAGAACATCACTGAGCATTTGTCGACAACCGGGATAGGCAGAAGCAGCCAACGCCTTTTGAGCGTGAAGCTGCTTGTTTGCAGAGCGCATAACCTCCGCCAGGACGGAGGTATCACGGGTCATACAGGCATCACGATTTTTTACCCAAAGCTCTTGGGCCAGAGCTTGGTTCGATTTGGCAAGGCTCAAATCGTCCTTGAGAGCAATGTTAGGTTCCTGTGCCGAGCAGACCGTCGACACGTACAACGCCGAAACCACTAACACCCCTCTCAAACCCATCATTAATGGACCGTCCCGTCTTCAAAGCCAAATAGGTCAGGCTCGTTGCGACGATGCAAGGCCCGTTGGCGCGCGATGATCTCATATATCGTTTGCGACGCAAGTTTGTACCTGCGAACCAAGGTTGATATCGGGGCGTTGTGGTCACGCCACGCCCGAAAGATTGCCGCGTCTCGCATCGCCTTCTTTAACGCATCCCCCCTGGGTAGGTAAATCACCGATCCGCCCATGGTGTCACAGATGGCAAACACTACTGATCTTGCGATCTCTGGCACCACCTCCGGGGTGCTGTGGAGCTTGCTATTCAATTCTGCCTCGGCAATCTCGACCATTTCCTTAAGCGTCCCCTCCCACCGAGTGATAACGGCCGGGTCTTCCATATGAGCCAGGACTTTATTCGGGTCTAGCCTGTCGCTGTCATCGGGAAACAATTGTTCATTGCTCACTGAGTCGGCCTCCCGTTTCGTTGCGCATCGTAGGTCAAGGCCGAAACCAGGCTGCCCAACTGTTTTGCGTTCAGCCACTCGACCCGCTCAACCTTGAACATGCGTAATGCCATGCCATCCGCATACTCCCAAGGGCGGCCAGCCTCGGCCATAAACGCCTCAATTTTTCCAACGAGTTTCTGGCGGTCGGGGGCAACGTTCGGAGCAGCACGCCCATTGCTTTTGGGCTTGGGTTGCCAACCGAGCCGTTCAAACTCGGCCAGCACAGCGCCTATTTGACGCGGAGTGAGGTCTTTCGCAGAGGTGACATTCGCAACACGTTTGAGTAAGGCCCGATAAGTTTCGTCGTCTAGCCCTTGGTCCTTCTTGGCTATGTGGATCTTAGATAGCTGTAAATTACGTCGATTCATTTTCTCCTTTCTCCTTTACTTCCTCGGCAGCTCATCAGTATCCGAACGCCACACCGGATAGACCGCCCCAGTTGCCCGGGGCGGTTTCGCTCAATGGATAGTTGGGTTGAATATCATCTTCTCGCGCATTGCTTGGCAGACCTCACATGTACAACCGCCCATGTGACGGGCTGCACCTTCAAGCGGGATGCGGGCGATAAGCCGGGCGTTCTGAACCAGGACATTGGCAACCTGTCCAGCCTTGCTGCTGTTGAGCTGGTTCTGGTTGTCTACGGAGATGGAAACGCCATCGGCGCCGTCTTCTACTGTGATTTGAAACTTGGCCATTTGAACTGTTCTCGCTATTGGTCTGTATTGGTTGGCTTTTTCTGGAGCAATCGAGCTGTTCAATGCATCGTCGGCGGCACTGCGTCCGAAACAAAAATGCTCGCGATATCCAGGGGGATAGGCGCGTACTGGTCGGAATCGCCAATGCGCTCATAGACCCGGATATAGCTCTTTGAACCAACCACCTGGACAGCTTCACCAATAGCTTGCATCGCCCGTTGCCATCGTTCGTCCTTGATCTCAAGACGGCGCAGGCCCAACACGCGGCCAGTGCTGATTTCACCGGCTTTGTCTGTCCGAAACGCCTCATTAACCAGGACGCGCACCTCACTTCGGGCGTCCTGCGTCCACTCAGCGGCACATTCATCGATAAGAACCCGGGCTGCTTGAAGGCGCTCATCGAACTTGATTGAGTCCGCTACAGCATGGATTACCTTGTAACGGCCATCGAACGTCAGTAAAGAGACATTCCCTTTCTTCCCTCCAATACTGGCCTTGTATTGTTCGGCCGACATTTCGATAAATGCCTTGATATCGCCAAATGCCTGCCCCTTGAAAAGAGCCAGCGCCTTGGACAGTTCGCGAGCCTTGCCGACAAGATCAGTGACCAGTTCGTCACGTGCCAAGTCGATTGGCTTGATCAAGTCCACCGGGACCAAATGCCCTTTGGCGTCCTGGCGAAATCCTTCCGGAATATTCATATTTTCTGATGCTCCATATTCGTCTTGAGTTTGGTGTTGCCGTGCTTCAGGCCGTCTAAGATTTCGCCAATTCGGCGGCGACCATTCGCTCGTTGTTGATCTGTAAGGGCTGGTTTAGGCAAAGTTTGCTGCCCCTGCCGGACCGGTAGTTCTCGTATAAGGCTCGCTGGTGCGGGCCATCGCTCGCAGTTTGCGAACAGCGTTTCAAATGCAGACTTAACTCGACCGCTGTCCTGTTCTTCGTTCCAGCGCTGAGCCTTTTTCAGAGCTACCAACCAGATATCAAGAGTTAGGGTGATGGCGTCGGCTGCCGGGGCGCCATCCAGACGCAAAGCAACTAGCCCCATTAGTCCGGCAATCACCTCACGCTCAAGCCAGTCATCCGCCATTCAACCGCCCCTGTAATGCGGCCAATGCCGCCGTTGTCTGACTAGGCCGAGCGGAAGGCATTTGCCTCGCTGGCAAAGACTCCGGCAGAGCAGTAACCGCAGTTGTTTCTCCTTGCCACTGAGTCATGACCTGATAAAGCCAGCCATGCCCCTTCAGTGGAGTCATCAGCCGTCCAGCATCGCGAGCGGCCACGGCTTGCTCTATCGCCCAAACCCAGCAAGCCGGGGGCGCATTGAATACGGTTCCATTGCGTTCAATGCGCTGTGCTTGCAGGTCCGGCAGCAACTCATTCAGAAGTTTCCCCACTCGATCCATCGTCAGTTCGCGGGTTTCAGGCCTGAACAACCCGATATAACGAACCAGAGTATTCCCGAGCTGGCCGGACAACTTAAAAGCGACACCTAAAGCGTCTCTGGCACCATCATGTGCAATCAGCGCATCGAGGCTTAAAGTAGTTCCACAGTTTGGGCAGCGAGTCCGCATCAGTGAACCTCCTGCTTAACAGCCGCCTTTTCAAACTCGGCCGCTTTGATTTGGGCGAACTTATAAGTTTCGGAAAAGCCCACGCACTTTCCCTCCGCATAGATCCGGATCAGACTACGACCGGCTATGTAGAACTGGACGCGAGCAACGGGAACTTGAGCAATCTCAGTGGACTGTTGCATTTCCGGCACCTGCACATGACGGGTTATAGGGGCAGTGCTGACATGCTCGCCAGTGCTGCATAGCTTGTGGGTTATGAGTTGGGGCCACCTTTTCGCGGTAGCTTTGGCATTGCTCAATTGTCACTGTCTCACTGAATGCAACACATTCAATGCGCCCAAGCGAATCAAGAACACGGCGCTCAACACCCGCTGTGCTTTTGCTCCTGTACTTGTTAACCAGGATCAAACTTACAGCGGTACGACTCAGGCCAATTCGCCGGGCCGCCCGAGTGCGATTACTAACTGCCACTTCTGCTGCAAGCAATTTAATGAACAGCGGCGGCTCACTGCCCCATGCAGAAATATCGATCTGCTTCATTCTGCAAGCTCCAACAAAGCACGTTGAAGCAAGCTAGGAGTCGGAGCTTTATCGCCAGTATCAACAAACTCCGAAACCAGCTGACGCAGACGAAGATTCTCCTGCTCCATATCATTGCTAGGTTCAGAAGCAGTCGACACGCTTCCTGTAGTTTCTTTGGCGTATACCAGCGCTTCGGTGTTCGAATCGAATACCTTAATAGACTCCAACCGTTGAATAACGGGGTGTTTCGGCCCTGTATTCATTCCTGGTACAAATTCAAATGTTTGTTCGCGCTTGGATTCTTTGCTACTTGCGACCAGATAACCTGCTTTCACCAGTAGGACGAAATAGTTAAGGGCGTATGCCTGAGTAACGCGCACCCCGTTAACACTCGCCATCTGTGCAGCATCAGCAGCAGTCATTTTTTTCATGATGCGCATTGCACGCCAAAGGTTTTCCAAGCCAAGGCCGTGAGTGGAGCGCTGCCCATTGGACCGCAGTCGCGGATAGTCGGCCCCCTCGTCACGTACCAATCGCCAACGATGGTCCTTTGCGTCGCCACTTTCGTCGAAAACTTCGACAAGCCGAGCATTCCGCATAGCCAAAACGTAAGCCTTTACTTGAGCTATGGGTTGCCCTGACGCCGAAGCAATCATGCGCAAGGAGAAACCGGCCTTATTCGCTCTGACAGCCTCCCACATATGCTGCTTAGCAACTTTGCCGCCGGAGACGCTGAGTTGAGTGGTCTTAGTCATTAGCTAACCCTCCGAGACGGAGCGTCACCGTTGAACCATCCACGCTTTCCCCAGGCCTGAAGGTCAACCCGATCCAGCATCATGGCCGATGCTTCAGATTGGACTTTGTAAAGGTTCACCGCCGCCCGACGCAGACAACCCCGGGTCGCTTGATTCAGGTCTATCAACAGATCATCTGCGAAGACAAGTTGAGGGTAAGTCGACTTTGCCAATGCCTTGAGGTCATCGAGCGTTGCGGCCTGAGCCGGAACCCATTCAAGAACCCTGTTATGCAAGCGCTCTAGTTTCGCGAGCGATGCAGGCACCCGTTCCTCACCGATCAAAACAATCGTGCCTTGGCTGGCGTTGTAAATGTCGGTTAACGCATTTGCCACGGCCTTATCCAGCAGGTACTGCACATCATCGACAATCAGAGGCCGCATCGAGGCAGAGAGTTGAACGGCGATCTGATCAACCATTTCCGACATGGTTTTAGCTGGAAAAATGGACATTTCCCGAAGAATTGCCAACAGGAATGCCTTCTTGCTCCAAGCGTCCCGGCACTCGACGTAATAAGCCCGATGCAAATTAGCCGAGTAAGCAGCCGCAACACTCTTACCAAACCCGCTTGGTCCATACATCGCTACAAGGCCCGGTAGTCCCACTGGGCGCGCCTGGGCTCGCTTAATTGCCCCCGCTAGTAAGCCCACATTTGTTAATGGAACGATTTTGGTTACACTCATTGTGTTTTATCTCCTTAAAGACGAGCTTGCCGGCTCGTTTACTGCTGAAAGCGTGGGAGTCACCCCACGTGTTGAAACACTTCTTTAATCGCTGAGAAGTCCGGATGGTTGGGATATGCCTTCCACCACTTGGCTTCCTCAGCGGTTAATTCCTTCCCTGACCTCAATTGCTCATCGAGCTTGACCCAGAGCCTGTAACGCGCCACGTCATCCCCTGGCACATTGAATTGCGGCCTCTGCGCGTCTAGCGCCTGTGCATATTCCTGAGCTTCGATAAGCTGTTCACTGGTGAGCGTTGCCGAGGGTCTAGTCGTTGGGGCTATCATTTCGACCCGGTGCCCTGTCAGCGTCTCCAGCTTGTCCATGCCCCGCTTGAGCTGGCCCTGTTGGCGTTTTTCACGGCTACGCTCCAAAAGGCTCATCGGCATATAGTCCGAGGCGTTTCCATCCAGCAGCGCTTCACCGATAAGCTCGCCCTCTAACGCATATGCCCAAACGCGCCCAGCATCTCTAACGTCATAGGCAAGCCGTATTTCTTGCCCATGCAAGGACCGCAAATCGTTGAGGAAATACGTCTGGTTCATCCATTGGATTTCTCCTCGATGCGTCTTGCGTATGACCTGAGGACGCATCAGCGACTCGATCAACTCAGGAGGGGCCACAACCGGCTCCCAGCCTTGTTCTATTGCGGCTTGCCATGCCTCGTCGGGGCTTGGGTGGCGTAAAGCTCCTGTAAGCGGATCTCTAAACTTTTCCAGTCCCCTATGAGGGGTTTTGTTGTAGGTGGATATTTCATCCTCAACCCCGGCCATGAATTCGCCGAAAGTCGGTAGATAGCGGGTCGCTCCTACTTCTTTAAGTTGCTTGCGACTGATCCGGTGGACCTTGCTTCCCACGTGCTTATCCATGTCAGCACCGATGTAACTAGTCAGCTTCTTAGCCGCTCGCACCCAGATAGTCTGATGCCCGCGCTCGGAGACCCCTCGGGCCTGACTGTTGTAGGGGATTGAGTGCTGCATCGTGCCGCCGAGGCGATCTACTACCTCGCGCACCATGTCGTTATCGAAGCCCGAGCCGTTATCGACGTAGAAGATGCCAAACATGCATTTCCGGACCGCATCCCGCAGGGCATCAAGCACACCTATTGCCGACTCAGCTTCCCCAACAGATATGCCGACCACTCTCCGGGTGGCCACATCCATAACGGTGGTGATTTCAGGCCGGTAGGGTTTGCCCGTAATCGGGTTAATGACCTCTGCGTCAAACTTGTGTCCGTCCGCCGTGTACACGTCACCTGGAAACATGTTCTTGGTGGTTCTTCGGCGGAATGGCTGCAACGACTTCAGTTCTTGAGGACTCATGCGTCCAGCCTGTAACGCCTCAGGAGAAAGCTTTTTCAGGAACCGCTGGACAGCATGAATGCTGGGCAACGTGCCTTCGTACTTCCTGGAGAACTCGGCATAGCTCGCGGCAACACTTGGTTTAGTTGGTCGCTGATAGCACCGCAAAAAATCCTTGGCCCAGTCCGGAACAGTCAGGTTCGGACGCTGGCGCAGTGGCGCCAATCCGACTTCGCCACCTGTTCTGTATGCGGCAAGCCAACGTTTCAGGCTCCGCTCAGACAGTGCACGACTTCCGGACTTTTTGTTGTTCGCCAGCTCAAGCCGCTCCATGAGATAGGGGCTCAAGTCGTTGCTGTGGGCTTGCTTGACCAGAACCTCAATAGCTCGATTCTGCGAAACGACGGAACTCATTCGCTCAATCTCCCGAATGAAGCACAACCGAGCCGCCATTACGGACCTCTGCACATCCGTCAGGCGCGCAGCACCTTTGCTAACTTCAGGAGCTGCTTCCACGGCAATTGCTTCATTGGTCGGCGCTGTAGTCACAGGCACGGCCTCCGCAATGGACTGAGCCATTAGTGCCGCTTGGGTTTCTGCTGGAAGGCAAGTAAAGGGGTACTCAATAGCTTTGCTTCCACTGCGTTTCCGGCACTCCCAATCAAGCCGCAAAGCGACCTTTCGAACGCCCGGCACAGAGCCTGGAAGCCCCGGCAGCCCTGCCAGTTCCTGGGATGAATACCAATCACGCATCGGACTCGTCTCGCTGGGTTTTACTGTGACCATCCGGACGTTTTTCGGTATGCTTCGGGTGCGCCGAATTAGATTCAGCACGGTTCGGACGCTGGCGAAGTGGAGAGCCGTCTACATTCCAACGCTCAGGCCACAGCTGCACAGGCTGAAGCCCTAGGGCTTGAGCAATTGCTCTCTCTACCCTCGGGTAGGGTCTTTGCTTGGCATTGCGGATTGCGCGCTCGTTGAGTTCATGCTTTCTCGCAAGATCGGCAAAGTTGGTGCCGCGAACGCGGAGCTGAAACTTGATCCACTCCCAGCGCCTTTCTAAATCGAGCGGTATGTCGAAGGTTTCCATTTAATAACCATCATCTCGGGTGGTTTTTTTTGGCTTTCTAACGGCCGGTTTAGGACAATATATCCCGTATACGGGACTTGGTAAACCGAATTCGGGAGTTTTCATTCTCGTTTTTGGGTTTCACACTTGTCGAAATGGGAAAATCCTAGTGAATTCAGTGACTTACACGGAAAAGAAACATCCTCCGCAGGGCGAAAATGCGGTTTCTTTTCCGAATTCGGGAATAGAAACTCGAATAGCGACAGTCGCTGGCCTTTTCGAATCCCGAAAACAGGCTGCCGAAGCCGCAAAAGTGGCTCTGTCGTCTCTTCAGAGATGGATTGCAGGGGAAGGGATGCCAGCGTTTAACTCGTTGGCGTTGCTGGCTTCTGCTGTAGGGGTGTCTCTTGACTGGATAGCCTCGGGCCGGGGCGAGATGTACCCCGCAGAAGGCGCACCAGCTCAAGCAGTCGACGAAAGCATTTATGCCTATGTGCCTTTGTACGATGCCCGCATCAGCCAAGGGCATGGCGCGTGGAGCGATGGAGCGCGCATCCTGACGATGCTGGCGTTTACTAAGTACAGCCTTACGAAAAAGGGCCTAGTGGCCTCACAGCTTGCCGCTGTGCGTGTGGACGGAGACTCCAACGAGCCCGCTCTAAAGGATGGGGATACGGTTATGGTCGACCTTTCCCGGAACGTGATCCAAGGGGAGGCGTTCTACGTAATCCGACTGGATGACCTGCTGTACGCCAAGAGATTGCAGCGCCAGCTAGATGGCGGCGTGCTTGTGATCAGTGCCAACACGGCCTATCAGACTATAAGCGTCCCAGCAGATCGACTGGAGCGCCTACAAGTTGTCGGCCGGGTGGTCTGGTCTGGTGGCTGGATGATTTGACCCCAAGTGCCAAAAAGCCCGCTAAACGCGGGCTTTTTTGTCTCTGTGAATTTTTTTTGGCTTCGCGCCTCTTTTGGCACTGGTTTTGTCACTTTCTATCGCTCAACCCCTTATGTTTCCAGGGTCGCCCGCTTTCTTCCCTCTACTTCCCGCCAGTTTCCTTTAGTGCCATATCTCTCACCCCCTCACAAAGCCCTGGGCTCAAGCGATATCGCGCAACTCGCGGCGCAGGATCTTGCCCACCGGGGTCATCGGCAAAGAGTCACGCAGCACAATGTGCTTGGGCACCTTGTAGCCGGTGAAATTCTCTTTGCAGTAGGCCTTGAGCTCTTCAAGGCTGACCCCCGCCTCACGCGGCACCACAAACAGCTTCACCGCCTCGCCGGAACGCTCGTCCGGTATGCCGATGACTGCACAGTTGGCGACTTTCGGGTGAGCCATGACCACATCCTCGATCTCGTTCGGGTACACGTTGAAACCCGAGACGATGATCATGTCCTTCTTGCGATCGACGATGCGCACGAAACCGTCCGGATCGATCACCGCGATATCACCGGACTTGAACCAGCCCTCGGCATCCAGCACTTCGGCGGTGGCCTCGGGTTTGTTCCAGTAGCCCTTCATGATCTGCGGGCCCTTGATGCACAGCTCGCCCCGCTCGCCCAGCGGCAGCTCGACGCCCTGGTCATCGATGATCTTCAAGGTGGTGCCCGGTACCGGCAGGCCAACGGTGCCCAGCCGCGAACGCTCGCCATAGGGGTTGGTACAGGCCACCGGCGAGGTTTCGGTCAGCCCGTAGCCTTCGGTGATCCGGCAGCCGGTCAGCTTCTGCCAGCGCTCGGCGGTAGCCTTGACCAGGGCCGTGCCGCCAGAGTTGGTGAGCTTCAGATTGGAAAAATCCAGGTTCTTGAAATCCGGGTGATCCATCAGTGCCACAAACAGCGTGTTGAGCCCCAGTAGCGCAGAAAAACGCCACTTCTTCAGCTCCTTGATGAAGCCGCCGATGTCCCGCGGGTTGGTGATCAGCACGTTGTGGTTGCCGGTCACCATCATGCACATGCAGTTCGCGGTGAAGGCATAGATGTGGTACAGCGGCAGCGGCGCGATCATCACCTCCTGGCCTTCGCGCCACTGGGTGTGGCCGTCGGGCCCATGCTGGCCGAGGCAGGCCCGCGCCTGCTGCATGTTGGCCACCAGGTTGCCGTGGGTCAGCATCGCGCCCTTGGCCAGGCCGGTGGTGCCCCCGGTGTACTGCAGCACCGCAACATCGTCGTGGCCCACCTGCAGTGGCTTGATGCTCTGGCCACGCCCCAGGCGCAGGGCACTCTTGAAGGAAATGGCCTGGGGCAGGTGGTAGGCCGGCACCATCTTCTTGACCTTGTCCACCACGGTATTGATCAGCCAGCCCTTGGCGCTGGGCATCATGTCGCCCATCCGGGCCTCGATCAGGAACTGGATATCGGTATCCCCCAGCACTTCCTGGACCTTCTGGCCGAAGATGTTCAGGTAGACCAGGGCCCGGGCCCCGCAATCCTTGAACTGGTGGCGCATCTCCCGCGCGGTGTACAGCGGGTTGGTATTGACCACCACCAGCCCTGCGCGCAAGGCTCCGAATACCGCGATCGGGTACTGCAAAACGTTGGGCATCTGCACCGCAATACGGTCTCCCGGAACCAGATCGGTATGGCTTTGCAGATAACCGGCGAAGGCCGCGCTGTAGCGTTCCAGCTCGGCGTAGGTGAGGGTCACGCCCATGTTGCTGAAGGCCGGGCGATCAGCGAATTTCTTGCAGGAACGCTCAAACACCTCGATCACCGACTTGAAGGCCCCCAGGTCGATCTCGTTGGGGACGCCAGCGGGGCGCTTATCATTCCAGAAATCAGGTTGCATTATTCTTGTCCTCTCTTGTACCTGAGCTGTCCGGGCCGCCACTGCAACGCTCTCAGGGGCGGGGCTCCTCGGACGTTAGCAGCTATGGCGATTCAGGCAAATATGCGCAAGTGTGTCATTAATTTTGTGAATCTTGCTTCCAACGGGCGCGCGAATCAGACGCCCAGGCACCGATGCGCTATAAAGTGCAGCGTCTTCGAGCAAAGGAATCGCCATGACCCATGACACGTTCTGGTTGACCACGAGCGACCACCACCGCCTCTTCGTCAACCAGTGGCTGCCCGAACCGCCACTCAAGGCGGTGGTCCTGCTGTCCCACGGCATGGCCGAGCACAGCGGGCGCTATGCGCGCCTGGCCCAGGCCTTGTGCGCCGAAGGCTATGCCGTCTACGCCCCCGACCAGCGTGGCCACGGCAAGACGGCGGAACAGGGGGTGCTGGGCCACTACGCAGACCAGAACGGCTGGAGCAAGGTGGTCGGCGACCTGGCCAGCCTCAACCAGCACATCGGCCAGCAGCACCCCGGCACGCCCATCGTCCTGCTGGGCCACAGCATGGGCAGCTACATCGCCCAGGCCTATCTGCAACATCACAGCGCCAGCCTGCACGGGGCGATTCTCAGCGGCTCGAATTTCCAGCCGGTGGCGCTGTACCGCGCCGCCAGCCTGATCGCCCGCATCGAACGCTGGCGCCAGGGCGGCCAGGGGCGCAGCGCACTGATCGAATGGCTGTCCTTCGGTTCGTTCAATAAGGCGTTCAAACCCAATCGCACCGCCTTCGACTGGCTCAGCCGCGACCCGGCGGAAGTCGACAAGTACGTGGCCGATCCATTGTGCGGCTTTCGTTGCACCAACCAGTTGTGGATCGATCTGCTGGGCGGGCTGCAGCAAATCAGCAAGATTGCCAACCTCAAGCAGATCGATCCGGGCCTGCCGCTGCTGGTAATGGGGGGTGAATGTGATCCGGTGAGCGCTGGCAAGCGTCTCAAGGATCTGGCCAACGCGTTGCGCGAGGCCGGCAGCCAGTGCCTGCAACTCAATATCTACCCCCAGGCACGTCATGAGCTGTTCAACGAAAGCAACCGTGACCAAGTGACCCACGACGTGCTGGCCTGGCTCGACCAGGCCCTGCAGCACCGCCGGCCACCACGGTCGGAATAGCCAGTGCGCAGCCAGTGCGCTTATTTATCTGTCAGAGGATTTCAGCAACATGACCCAGGTAACCAACACGCCTTACGAAGCCCTGGAAGTCGGCCAGACCGCCCAGTACAGCAAGACCGTCGAGGAGCGTGACATCCAGCTGTTCGCCGCCATGTCCGGCGACCACAACCCGGTGCACCTGGACCCCGAGTTCGCCGCCGCCACCACGTTCAAGGAGCGCATCGCCCACGGCATGTTCAGCGGCGCGCTGATCAGTGCCGCCGTGGCCTGCGAGCTGCCTGGCCCGGGCACCATCTACATCGGCCAGCAGATGACCTTCCAGAAGTCGGTGAAGATTGGCGACACCCTGACCGTGCGCCTGGAGATCCTCGAAAAACTGCCCAAGTTCCGCGTGCGCATCGCCACTCGCGTATTCAACCAGCACGATGAACTGGTTGTGGACGGCGAAGCCGAAATCGCCGCTCCGCGCAGAAAACAGACCGTGACCCTGACCACCCTGCCAGCCATCACCATCGGCTGAGTCTCGCTCCCCAGGAGCCGGCTTGCCGGCGAAGGCTATGCCAGCGCTTTCGCCGGCAAGCCGGCTCCTACTGTTTGCCGCCCTCCTCCACCTGCACACTGGCTGTCATGCCGGCGCTCAGGTTGATGCCTTCGGGCACCTTGTCGAGCTTGATCCGCACCGGAATCCGTTGGGCCAGGCGTACCCAGTTGAAGGTCGGCTCCACTTCCGCCAGCAGTTGCCCGTCAGGCGTGGCATTACGGTCGGTGATCCCCCGGCTGATGCTTTCCACATGGCCTTGCAGGGCATCACCGGCGCTCATCAGCCAGACCTTCACCGGGTCGCCGACCTGGATCCGCGGCAGCTTGGTTTCCTCGAAATAGGCCTGGACATAGAAGGTCGAGTCATCGATCAGCGCCATCACCGGCTGCCCGGCATTGACGTAGTTGCCCTCGGCCAGGCGCAAGTTGGTGATATGCCCGTCACGGGGCGCATGCACCTGGCTACGGGCCAGGTTCAATTCGGCGACCTTGGCCTCGGCCTGGGCCTGGCGCAGCTCGCCACGGGCGATGCCGGCGTTGATCTGGGCGTTCTCGCGCAGCTCGGCGCTGATGGCCTGGGGGCCAAGAGCAGCGCGGCGGCTGGCTTCATGTTCGCGCAGGCTCAACTGCTGCTGGCGGGTCTGCACCACCGCCTGGGCTTTTTCCAGGGCGGCCTCGAAACGGTCGCGGTCGATACTCAGCAACAGCTCGCCGGCCTTGACTGGCTGGTTGTCCGCCACCTTGAGCTCGCGCACCCAGCCGGACACATCCGGGGCGACTATCACCACGTCGGCGCGGATCCGCGCATCGCGGGTCCAGGGCGTAAGCATGTAGTACTGCCACAGGTGATAACCGGCAAAGATCGCCACCGCCACCAGGCAGAGGGTAAACACGACACGTACGGGTGTACGCATGATCAACTCCTTATAAGGGCCCCAGGACCAGCGTAATGACCGTCAAGACACAGACGTACAGGGCACAATCGAACAGTGCTTCGTGCCAGATCCAGCGGCCCAGCCCGGTTACCCGCACCAGCATCCGCAGGGCACCGGTCAGCACCAGCGCCAGCACCACATAAATCAGGAACGGGCTGAGCAGCACCCCGCCCAGCGACCACTCACGCAGCCCCATGACTTTCCTCCTGCTGCCGGCACCAACTGCGCCAGCTGCTTTGCAATTGCACGACGGCGCCCTGCGCCAGTTTCAACGCATCACTGGGCGGCTGCTGCCCCAGCGCCTCCAGCAGGGCCACGCTGGGCTGCTCCAGGGCATCCTGACGACTGCCCGCCGGGCCTTGTTCCAGAGTGCGCTGCAGGTGCTCGAAATAAGCTCGCTGCGCGGCGCCGACCGGTACCTGGGCCACCGCCAGGCTAAGGCGCAGGTGCATCAGTTCGTCGCCGATATCCAGGCCCAGCAGGCCATCGTCCCAGCGGCTGCGGGCCGGCTCCGGCAGTTCCGGATAATGCCGCGCCAGTTGCAACAGGCGGTCGGCCATGCGCCCGCCAAACCAGCTTTCCGCACCCCGCAGGTTGCGCCGGGTCAGGCGCACCAGGTCGTGCAGGGTCGCAGCCAGCAGGCGCCGGCCGTGCCACGCCGGGTTGCGCAGGATCAGCAGATGGAAGGCCAGCACCGCAGCGCCCACCCCCAGCACCATGGCCTGGGCGTTATTGAAGAAACTGGCAACATCGAAACTCATGCGGTTCATCGGCGAGATCAGCACGATGAAGTGCAGGCAGAACGAAGTGGCCGTGGCGCCGATCTGCGGCTTGGCCATGCCCAGGGCGCCGAAGAACAGCGGCACGCCCATGGCCATCGCCAGCATCGGGAAACCGCTCCACTGGGGCAGCAGGATCTGCCCCACCACGAAGGCTGCCGGAACCGCCAGAAAGATCCCGCGCATGAAGCTCATGCCGATCTGCGCCCCGTTCTCGCGGCTGGCGAACAGGCTGCAGACCACACAGGTCAGCAGCATCGCCCCGGAGGCCGCGGGCCAGGCGGTGGCCAGCCAGAAGCTGGCCACCGTCAGAAAAGCCAGGGCGCTGCGGGCGCCGAATACCAGGGCCAGCGACAAGTCGCGGTGAGGTGTCAGCGTCGCCGGCTGCACCATTGCCCCGCGCCCCTCCTGCACCGCTGAAAGGGCCTGGGTGGCAGCCAGGGCGGTGTCCAGCAACAAGCTGAAACGCGCCAGGCAGTAACTCTGCGCCGGGCTGATCGCCCCATCGCGGGAGGCCTCCAGCACCCGTGGCGACAAGGCTTGCAGGCTGGCCCCATCAGCGCTGTCCAGGGCCGCCAGGACCTGATCCATCCACGGCTGCAACCGCGCGGCTTCGACGCTATCCAACTGCTTCCACTGGCGCCGCACCGAACGGGAGATGCGCAGCAGCATCAACAGTTTCTGGCTCAGGCCACCGATCGCCCGGGCCCGCTGGCGGCCCAGCGGGCCTTCGAACCAGGCATGTTCGCGCTGGGCATCGACGGCGACGATGCGCCCGAGGATCTCCAGCAGGCCCTTGCGGGCCTGGGCATCCCCGGCCAGGGTCGCACGGGCCGCCTGCATCCCGCTGTGCCAGGCGCTGCGGGCCTGATCGGCCAACTGTCGCTCGACGCGCAGCGGCCAGAGCAGCGCGCTGCTGGCGGTGGCGCAGATGATGCCCAGGGAAATCTCCGTACAGCGGGCCACCGCCTGGTCGAAGATCCCCAGGGGATGGCTGATGGCCGGCAAGGCAATGATGGCCACGGTGTAGCCGGCCAGCACGAAGGAGTAGGACCAGGCACTGCGCAACAGGGTCGAACTGGCCGTGCACAACCCCAGCCACAGCGCCAGGGCCAGGAGGAACAGCCAGGGGGTCTGGGCGAACAGCCCCATGAACAGCACCGACATAAGGGTCCCCACCAGGGTCCCCAACAGCCGCGCCAGACCTTTTTGCAGGACCATGCCGGACAGCGGCTGAGCCACGATGAATGCGGTCATCAGGGCCCAGGCCGGTTGCTCCAGCCCCCAGCGCAATGCCAGCCACAGCGCTACCCCACCACCGAGCAGGGTCTTGATCGCGAACTGCAATGCAGGAAGGTTGGGAGCAAGCAGGGCTTGCAGGGTAATGGGCACGGCTGGCAACTCTTGGCAGGACAAACACAACGATAGTCGCGATAGGCATCAGCGAAGCTGGGCTAATTATTAGCTAGCTAACTAAATACCGTCCAGCATTAAATTACCGGCATAAAAAAACGCCAGACTGGCTGGCGTTTTTGACAGGTTTTGACCCTTACGAACGGGCGCGTGCCTGATTGCGCAGGGCTTTGACCTGGTCGTGATTGCGTTGCACGCCGTGGTACTGGCGCTCTACCACATCACGAATGCCCACCAGGTTGTGCTTGTTGATCTTCTCCAGAGCCTCCTTGTAGGCCTTCAGTGCATGGTCTTCACCACGCTCGGCTTCGTTGAGCACCGCCTCCTCGTCCTTGCCAGTCACCAGGGACTTGAGGTCGACCCAGCGACGGTGCAGGTCGCCGCTGACACTGGTGGAGGTTTCCGGATCCCCGCCCATGGAGCGCACTACCGACTGCAGTTCTGCCGCGGCCGTGGCGCAATCGGTGGAGCGCTTGATGAACAGCGCCTTGAGCTCGGGGTGCTTGATGTCTTCGGCACAGGTCTTGAACCCTTCCTGACCGTCCTTGCTGGTCTCGATCAGGCTGTTGAGTACCGAAATAGCTTCTTTATTCAAGTCAGTCATTTTCTGGTTCCTTGTGGGTTGCGAGAATTGGGTTAACTCGAGAGTTGAGTTAGTTGAGTTAACTGTTGCACCCGCCATGCCAGACTTGGATTATATTTTTATTCCTTACTATTCAATTACTTAGAAAATATACAAAAATCTGTATCCGAGTTATTTGCATGATCTGTCATTTGGCCTCCATGCAGAATGCCTGTATTTTCCAAGGCTCTTGAATGACACGACAGCCCCCGCCATGACCCCTGAAACTCTTGAACTGCTGGTCACCCGGGAAATGCCCTTCGGCAAATACAAGGGCCGCATCCTGGCCGACCTGCCCGGCCCCTACCTGAACTGGTTCGCCCGGGAAGGTTTTCCCAAGGGCGAACTCGGCGGCCTGCTGGCCCTGATGCAGGAAATCGACCACAACGGCCTTAGCGACCTGCTCGATCCCCTGCGGGCCAAACACGGCAAACCCAAACCCCGTCACTGAAAAAGAGCCCTCCATGCCAAGGACTGCAGCCACACTTGCCCACGACGAAGATCATTGGCAGGGCATCGCTCGCCAGTTCGACATCGAGCCGGGGCCGATCAATCTGGAAAACGGCTACTTCGGGCGCATGACCCGCAGCGTGGCCCAGGAGTACCAGCACAACATCCAGTGGGTGAACCGCAGCAACTCGCTGCTGGTGCGCCAGCGCTTCGAGCAGATCGACGCGCTGGACATCCGCCGCCAACTGGCGGCGCTGCTGCAGGCGCCGGAAAACGCCGTGGCCCTGACCCGCTGTGCCTCCGACGCCCTGCAATCGCTGATCCGCAACTACAACCGCCTGCAACCGGGCGACCAGGTGCTGCTCAGCGACCTGGAGTACGACACGGTCAAGAGCGCCATGCGCTGGCTGGCCCGCCAGCGCGGCGTCGAAGTGATAGAGATCGTCCACCGGCATCCTGCCAGTTTTGACAGCCTTGTAAGCACCTACAAAGACGCTTTCGAGCGCTACCCACGGCTCAAGCTGATGCCCCTGACCTATGTCACCCATCGCAGCGGGCTGGTGATGCCGGTCCGGGCGATTGCCGCCGCCGCTCGGGAACACGGGGTCGACATCATCCTCGACGGCGCCCACGCCCTGGGCCAGATCGACTTCGACCTTCGCGACCTGGGCATCGCCTTCGCCGGTTTCAACCTGCACAAGTGGATCGGCGCACCGTTGAGCCTGGGCTTTGTGTATATCCACCCCGAACGCCTGGAAGACATCGACCCGGACATGGACGAGTTCCATTTTCCCCGTGACGACGTGCGCGCCCGTACGCCCTACAGCACGCCAAACATTCCGGCGCTGATGACCCTGCCCCGGGTGTTCGAGGAACACCGGGCGATGGGTGGTGCGGCGGCCAAGGGCGCGCGCCTGAACTACCTGCGCCATAGCTGGAGCGAAGCGGTGCGCGAAATGGACGGGCTGGAAGTCATGACCCCGCAGGACCCGCGCCTGTGCTGCGCCATCAGCGCTGTGCGCTTCACCCGCCACCAGGACCAGCAAGCCCTGGCGGATCGCCTGCTACGGGACTACAACCTGTTTACCGTGGCCCGCAATGGCGCAGGGTTCGGCACCTGCATCCGCATCACTCCGGGGCTGACCACTCCCCTTGCGCATATGCAGCAGTTGATCGAAGCCCTCACCGACCTGGCCGGCCGGTAAGCCCTGCCCACCTGTCGCGCGCCGGGCAGCGCTATTCTCCAGGCAAAAAAAAACGGTGCGCCGACCAAGCGCACCGTAAAGCCGTAGAACACACCAACGAATCGGGTAGAACCTTCAGTCCAGCAGGGCCAGGGCCTCGGCCGTGCACTCCTGGATCCGTGCCCAGTCGCCGTTCTTGATCCACTCGGGATCGAGCATCCAGCTACCGCCGACACACATCACATTCTTGAGCGCCATGTAGCTCTTGATATTGGCCGGGCCGACGCCGCCGGTAGGGCAGAACTTGACCTCGCCGAACGGCCCGCCCAGGGCCTTGATCGCCGCCACGCCACCACTGACTTCCGCCGGGAACAGCTTGAAGCGGCGATAGCCCAGGGCATAGCCCTCCATGATCCCGGAAGCATTGCTGATCCCCGGCAGCAGGGGAATCGGGCTGGCCACGCTGGCTTGCAGCAGGTCGCGGGTGATCCCCGGGGTGACAATGAACTGCGAACCTGCCGCCTCCGCCGCCACCAGCATCTGCGGGTCGAGCACGGTGCCGGCACCGGTCACCAGCTCCGGGCGCTGTTCGCGCAGGATCTGGATCGCCTTGAGGCCGAACTGCGAACGCAGGGTCACTTCCAGGGCGGTCAGGCCGCCGGCCGCCAGGGCATCGGCCAGCGGCAGGACATCCTGCTCGCGGGCAATGGTGATCACCGGCAGGATCCGCGCCTTGGCGCAGAGGCTGTCGATCAGGGCAACTTTGTCCGCCATGGAAACGGTCGGGGCGAGGTTTGTCATAGCGGCTGATCCTTGGCTCATGGGCACCAGTAAATCTCTAACGGGGTTTGCAGGAAGGCGCGAATCGGCATTTCGGCGACAGCGTCACCAGCCAGTGCGGCGCTCAGGGTGGTCAGCTTGGACTGACCGGAAATCGACAACAGGCTGTTGCGGGCCGAAGCCAGCAATGCCCGGCTCATGCTCAGGCGCTGATGGGGCACGCTGGGCGCCAGCATCGGCCAGCAGCGACGAGTGCCATCGGCCTTGAGCGCTTCAGCCAGGTTCGGGCTGTTGGGGAACAGCGACGCGGTGTGGCCGTCATCCCCCATGCCCAGCACCAGCACATCGATGCCTGGCAGTTCGGCCAGCAGACTGTCCGCTTGCAGGGCAGCCTCTTCAAGATTGGCCGCCGCACTGTAGAGGCCGAGGAAGCGAGCCTTGGCCACCGGCCCCTGGAGCAGGTAGCGCTTGAGCAGGCCCGCATTGCTGTCGGCATGCTCCACAGGCACCCAGCGCTCGTCCGCCAGGGTGATCAGCACCTTGGACCAATCCAGCTCCTGCTTCACCAGAGCCTGGAAAAACGCCACCGGGCTACGGCCACCGGACACCACCAGGGTGGCGTTGCCGCGCGCGGCAATGGCCTCGCGCAGCAGCTCGGCGACCTTCAGCGCCTGGCCTTCAGCCAGCAGCGTGGGGCTGCGGAATTCGTGGGCGCGCACGCCCGCCGGCAGTTGCAAATCAGATATCGCCATACCAAGACCTCCCATCCCGCGTGATCAGTGCAATGGAGCTCATCGGCCCCCAGGACCCGGCCGCGTACGGCTTGGGCGCATCGCCGGATTTCTTCCACCCGGCAATCAACTGGTCACACCACTTCCACGCGGCTTCGATTTCATCTTTGCGCACAAACAGGTTCTGATTGCCGCGCATCACTTCCAGCAACAACCGCTCGTAGGCATCGGGGATCCGTGCACTGCGATAGGTATCGGAAAAATTCAGCTGCAACGGACCGCTGCGCAGTTGCATGCCCTTGTCCAGGCCCTGCTCCTTGGTCATCACCCGCAACGAGATACCTTCGTCCGGCTGCAGGCGGATGATCAGCTTGTTGCTGATCTGCAGGCGCTGCTCGGGGGCGAAGATGTAGTGCGAGGGTTCCTTGAAGTGGATGACGATCTGCGACAGCTTCTGTGGCATGCGCTTGCCGGTGCGCAGGTAGAACGGCACACCGGCCCAGCGCCAGTTGCGAATATCGGCGCGCAGGGCGACGAAGGTCTCGGTGTCGCTCTGGGTGTTGGAGTTTTCTTCCTCCAGGTAGCCCGGCACCGACTGGCCTTCGCTGTGGCCGGCGATGTACTGGCCGCGCACCACCTGGGTGGTCAGGCCTTCCGGACTGATGGGCGCCAGGGCCTTGAGCACCTTGACCTTCTCGTCGCGGATGCTGTCGGCCGAAAGGTCGGCCGGCGGGTCCATGGCGATCAGGCAGAGCAGTTGCAGCAAGTGGTTCTGGATCATGTCCCGCAGTTGGCCGGCCTTGTCGAAATAGCCCCAGCGACCTTCGATGCCGACCTTCTCGGCCACGGTGATTTCCACGTGGGAGATGTAGTTCTGGTTCCACTGGGTTTCGAACAGGCTGTTGGCGAAACGCAGGGCAATCAGGTTCTGCACCGTTTCCTTGCCCAGGTAGTGGTCGATCCGGTAGATGCGGGTTTCCGGGAAGAACTGCGCCACCGCGTCGTTGACCTTGCGTGATGAATCCAGGTCCGAGCCGATGGGTTTTTCCAGGACCACACGGGTGTGCTGGTTGAGCCCGACCCGGGAGAGGTTTTCGCAGATCGCGCCATACACCGCCGCCGGCGTGGCGAAGTAGGCAATCAGGCGCTGCTCGCTGCCGACACGTTCGGCCAGGGCGACGTAGTCCTCGGCCTTGAGGAAGTCCACATGCAGGTAGCTCAGGCGGGCGAGAAAACGCTGCAGGACCTGGCTATCGATATCCTTGTCGCCGACATACTTGTGCAGCTCGGTTTCGATATTCGCCAGGTGTTCCTGCTCGCTGCCAGGCTCGCGGGCCAGGGCCAGGATGCGCGTGTCGTCATGCAGCAAACCGGCGGCATCGAGTTGGTACAGGGCAGGAAACAGCTTACGCAGCGCCAGATCGCCCAGCGCGCCAAACAAGGCAAAGGTGCAGGGTTCAACCGTTATCGAAGGCATGATGTTTGTTCTTTTATCAAGTTAAGCTACAAATACCTTTTTTCAAGGCATCACTCAAGGAAAAATGTAGTAATAAACACAACATTTTTACAAAATACAGATTCCAGGTGGTGGTCGATCCGGGCCATCAGTAGGATAGGCCACCTCTCAACTTCGCATTGCAGGCGCGCCAGCGACCCGGTGCGCAGCGCAATCGCAGCAAGCTCAAAAGGCCTGCACCGACAATCCGTCGGCGCGCCTTGCTCGATTGACCGCTTCCCGGCCCTGCCCGCAGCGCCTGTCTAGCCGATCTAGGAAACCTTAATGGACCGAGTGCGAAACCTTCTGGAGCAGATCCAGAACCGTCTTGAAGAACTGAACAAGGCGGAACGTAAAGTCGCCGAAGTCATCCTGCTCAACCCGCAGCAGGCGACTCGCTTCAGCATCGCCGCCCTGGCCCAGGCTGCCTCGGTCAGCGAACCGACGGTCAATCGCTTCTGCCGCTCCTTTGGCGTCAGCGGCTACCCGGAACTCAAGCTGCAACTGGCCCAGAGCCTGGCCAGCGGTGCGGCCTATGTCAGCCGTGCCGTGGAGGCCGACGACAACCCAGAAGCCTACACGCAAAAGATTTTCGGCAGCGCCATCGCCTCCCTGGACAGCGCCTGCCAGGCCCTGGACCCGAACCTGATCAGCAAGGCCGTGGACTTGTTGATCCAGGCCCGGCAGATCCACTTCTTCGGTCTCGGCGCCTCGGCCCCGGTGGCCCTGGACGCCCAGCACAAGTTCTTCCGCTTCAACCTCGCCGTCACCGCCCACGCCGATGTGCTGATGCAACGGATGATCGCGTCGGTGGCTCATACCGGCGAATTGTTCGTGATCATTTCCTACACCGGCCGCACCCGCGAACTGGTGGAAGTGGCGCGTATCGCACGGGAAAACGGCGCCTCGGTGCTGGGGCTGACCGCAGAAAACTCGCCACTGGCCAAGGCCAGCACCTTGAGCCTGAACATCCCGCTACCGGAAGACACCGACATCTACATGCCGATGACCTCGCGGATCATCCAGCTCACCGTGCTCGACGTGCTGGCCACCGGCATGACCCTGCGCCGCGGCGTGGATTTCCAGCCACACCTGCGCAAGATCAAGGAAAGCCTCAACGCCAGCCGCTACCCGGTGGGCGACGAGTTCAACTGAAGCCGGGCCGGTTCGCCGGCCAGCCGGCTCCCTACCCCGCAGCGCGCGCCTGCAAGCTCAGGTGCGCTTGCTCCCCGGGCGCCAGGCGCAGGCTGTCGGTGCCACCCACAGCCGCTTCGACACAGACGAACCGCGACACCTCATTCCAGCTCACCCCCAGCAGCGGCCGGGTGCCGGGGTGCCAGACCACGGTGTCGGCATGGTCACCGGTATCGATGCACAACTCGCGCTGCCAGGCGTGATCCTTGAGCTGCAACTCACCCTCGTGCTGGAACACCCGCTGGCAACCGCCCTCGACCCGCAACTCGCCCTGCTGCTGGCAGACCTGACGGTTCAACTGGTCATAACCCTGGGCGCCATCGAGCCCGGACAGCGCTATCTCGCCGACATCACCAATACGCCAGTAGGCGTGCAGAGCCTGGCTCAACTGGCAGGGTTCGGTGTCCTGGTGCTCGGTGCTCAGGCGCAGGTCCATGCTCTGGCCCAGGTGCGCATGCAGGTCGACCTTCCAGTCGCACAACTGCAATTGCCAGTGCAGGCGCACGCCCTCTTCATCACTGCTGCTGTCCAGCAGCTTCCAGTCCAGCAGCCGCGCCCAGCCATGGGAAGGCCAGGCATTTTCGCTGGGATGGCGCCCATACCAGGGCCAGCACACAGGCACTCCGCCACGGATCGCCCCCACCTGCGGCCACTTCGCCGCACACCACAGCCAGGGCTTTTGTCCGGCCGGCTGGAAGTGCAGCAACTGGGCACCCTGACGACTGAACACGGCCTGGCACAGCGGGTGATCGATCACCAGCACGTCACGCAGTTGATAGCGCTCCCAGGCAAACACCGGGCGCTCGCGCAAGGATCTGAAAAAGCGTTGTAGCGGATGCTCATGCATGGGCCGCAGTCCTGAAAATCAATGCTGTCTCGCTACTCATGAGGGGGGCGCCGGCCCGACAAAAAAAAGCGGACGGCCCAGGCCATCCGCAAAATGCGCACAGAGAGAAGGAGCTTATCGCAACGGCCTTAGAACACCGACTGAATTTTCAGGCCGGCCACCAGCGCGTTGTCGACTTCATCCACACCACCCGGGTGGGTGATGTATTGCAGGTTGGGGCGCACGGTCAGCCAGTTGGTGACGTGGAAGCCATAGTTGATCTCGTAGTTGTATTCGGTGTCGCGCAGCGGCATATACAGCGGGTTGTCGTAGTTGCTGATGCCGTTGTCCTCGTTGATCAGCTGGGCGTTCTTGCGCACATCGTCGTTGACGTGGATCCGAGCAAAACCGATGCCGACGTCATCTTTGGGACGCGCATCGAACGGCCCCTTGTACACGAACATCAGCGACTGGTAGTTGTCGACGACGTTGGTGTCCTTGTCGTGGAAGGTGGCGTTGGCGGCGATGTTCAGGCCCCGGGAAGCATCACCGTTGTGCGTGGTGAGTTGCTGCTGCCCGACGAACCAGTAGCCGTGCTTGCTGTTGTGCACGCGATAGGCATCACCCGTGTTCGCGGCATCCTGACCATTGACGTCCTTGCGCACATCATTGGCATCGGCCGTGCTCTTGTAGTAACCGACGCGGTACTCGCCCGGCAGGCTGTTGAGCTTGGGCGACCAGACCAGTTCCACCGGCAACACGGTGCCCTTGGTGCCGCTGCCGCTGAGCTTGAAGCCGTTGCCGTGCTCCAGTTGCGACGGGTTCTGGTTGTAGGCGCCGATTTGCGCATACAGCTCGGGGGTGATGTTGTACTTGATGCGCAGCGCCGCCTGGCTGACCGGCCAGTTGTACCAGATGCCGGTGGCCCAGTTGCCCACCTGGGAGCCGCAGAACGCCAGGTTCTGGAAGTCGCAGGGGAAGGTGTTGAAGTCTTCGCCTTCGCCGAAGTAGCCGGCCTTGACGTCCAGCTTGCCGTCGAGGAACTGGTGCTGAACCCACAACTGGGTCAAGCGGACCATGTGCCCCCGGCCATAGACCTCCTGGGAGGAGCTCAAGGTGCCGGCACGCGGGTCGCCGATGCGGTCGTTGGAGATGTTCTGGCCGTTACGGTTGGTCAGCTGGATCTTGGCCTGGGTGTTGTCCCAGCCCAAAAGCTTCTGCAGGTCGAACGCCACGCCCAGGCCGAACTGGTCGCTGTAGCGCCCGGTCTTGTCGTCGTTGTAACCGCCATGCAGGTTGGCGCCCATTTCACCGACGTAGTCGGCCTTGATGTCGATCCCCTGCTCGATCAGCTTGGTGCGCTCGCCGCCCCAGTCACCGGTCATCCATTTCGAATCGGCGCTGAACGCCTCATCGGCCATGGCATTGCCGGACAGGACCAGGGCCGCCACCGCCGACAACTGGCAGAGCAATCGGGTGTTGCTGTGTTGCTTTTTCATCCCTACATCCTCGTCTTTATTGTTATTAACGATTTATCCAACGCGGTTTACAGCAGTGGCGACGGATGACAGGCCATCCGTCACGGATTCAGCGCCCCTTGAACTGCGCCACATTGCCGCCCCGGGCCTCTGTCACCGGTGCCCCGGCGGCGCCCAGGCGTTCACCGCTCTGGGCGTCGAACAACAGCACCCGGGCCGGATCGAACTGCAGTGTCAGGGTTTCCCCGGCCTCGGGGGCTTGGTCCGGTGCCAGGCGGCAGCAGACCTTGGTGCCATTGAGCGTGACGAATACCAGGGTGTCGGGGCCGGTGGGCTCGATCACCTGGACCTCGGCACGAATGGTCGGCAGGCCGTTGGCCTCGCCCGCGGCCAGGGCGATCTGTTCCGGGCGAATGCCGAGGATCACCTCACGGTCTTCCAGCCCGGCATCCTGGGGCCCCAGGGGCAGCTCGCAGCGAGCCTGGCCACTGTCCAGCAGGGCCAGCAGGCGGCCGTCCTTGCGCTGCAGGCGCAGGGGGATGAAGTTCATCGGTGGCGAACCGATGAAGCTGGCCACGAACAGGTTGGCCGGGTCGTTGTAGATCTGCTTCGGGGTGCCGAACTGCTGGATGATCCCGTCCTTCATCACCGCCACCTTGTCACCCAGGGTCATGGCTTCGATCTGGTCGTGGGTGACATAGACCGTGGTGGTTTTCAGACGCTGGTGCATCAGCTTCATTTCTGTGCGCATCTCCACCCGCAGCTTGGCGTCGAGGTTGGACAGCGGCTCGTCGAACAGGTAGATCTTCGGCCGCCGCGCCAGCGCCCGGCCCATGGCCACCCGTTGCTGCTGGCCACCGGAGAGCTGGCCCGGCTTGCGGGTGAGCAGGTGCTCGATCTGCAGCAGCTTGGCCACCCGTGCCACTTCCGCGTCGATCTCGGCGGCGGGCATCTTGCGGATCTTCAGGCCGAAGGCGATGTTGTCGCGCACGCTCATGGTCGGGTACAGCGCGTAGGACTGGAACACCATGGCGATGTCACGATCCTTGGGGCTCATGCCGCTGATGTCGGCGTCGTCCACCAGGATCGCCCCGCCACTGATGTTCTCAAGGCCCGCGATGCAGTTCATCAGGGTGGATTTGCCGCAGCCGGATGGGCCGACGAGGATCAGGAATTCACCGTCATCGATCTTCAGCTCGATGTTCTTCAGGGTGTCCGGCAGGCCGGCACCGTAGGTCTTGTTGACGTTGCGTAATTCGAGAGTTGCCATGCCTTACCCCTTGACCGCGCCGGACGTCAGCCCGCGCAGGAAATACTTGCCGGCGAAGATGTAGACCAGCAGTGTCGGCAGCCCGGCGATCATCGCCGCTGCCATATCAACGTTGTATTCCTTGGCCCCGGTGCTGGTGTTGACCAGGTTGTTCAGGGCCACGGTGATCGGTTGCGCGTCGCCACTGGCGAACACCACGCCGAAGAGGAAATCGTTCCAGATCTGGGTGAACTGCCAGATCAGGCAGACCATGATGATCGGCACCGACATCGGCAGCAGGATCTTGCCGAAGATGGTGAAGAACCCGGCACCGTCCAGGCGCGCAGCCTTGACCAGCGCATCCGGCACGCTCACGTAGTAGTTGCGAAAGAACAAAGTGGTGAAGGCCAGCCCGTAGACCACGTGCACCAGCACCAGGCCGGTGGTGGTGTTGGCCAGGCCGAACTTGCCCAGGGTGAACGAAGCCGGCAGCAACACCGTCTGGAACGGCAGGAAGCAGCCGAACAGCAGCAGGCCGAAGAACAGTTGGGAGCCGCGAAAGCGCCACATCGACAGCACGTAGCCGTTCATTGCACCGATGAAGGTAGAGATCAGCACCGCCGGCACGGTGATCTTCACCGAGTTCCAGAAGTAGCCACCGACAGTGTCCCAGGCCTTGATCCAGCCGATGCCGTCCACCACCTGTGGCCAGCTCAAAAGGTTGCCGGTGCGGATATCCTCCGGGGTCTTGAAGCTGGTGAGCAGCATCACCACCAGCGGTATCAGGTACACCGCCGCCGCCAGCAGCAGGGTGGCGTAGATGGCGATCCGGCTGAAGTTCAGGGTCGGTTTGCCAAGGGAGTCAGTCATGGCGCTTGCCCCGCAGTTCGGAATACAGGTACGGCACAAGGATGGTCAGCACGGCGCCCAGCATCAGCATGGCGCTGGCCGAACCTATGCCCATCTGGCCGCGGCTGAAGGTGAAGGAATACATGAACATCGCCGGCAGGTCGGAGGAATAGCCCGGCCCGCCCGCGGTCATCGCCGCCACCAGGTCGAAGCTCTTGATGGCGATGTGGGCGAGGATCATGAAGGCACTGAAGAACACCGGCCGCAGGCTCGGCAGGACAATCTTCAGGTAGATGGTCGGCAGGCTCGCGCCGTCCACCTGGGCGGCGCGGATGATCGACTGGTCGACACCCCGCAGGCCGGCGAGGAACATCGCCATGACAAAGCCCGAGGCCTGCCACACCGCGGCGATCACCAGGCAGTACACCACCCGGTCCTGATCCACCAGCCAGTCCAGGCGAAAGCCTTCCCAGCCCCAGTCGCGAAGCATCTTGTCCAGGCCCAGGCCGGGGTTGAGCAACCACTTCCAGGCGGTACCGGTGACGATCATCGACAGCGCCATGGGGTACAGGTACACGGTGCGGATAAAGCCTTCCTTGCGGATGCGCTGGTCCAGCAGCACCGCGAGGAACACTCCCAGCACCAGGCTGATGGCGATGAACATGCCGCCGAAGACCGCGAGGTTCTTGCTCGCCACCCACCAGCGGTCGTTGTCCATCAAGCGCAGGTATTGCTGCAGGCCGACCCACTTGTAGCTCGGCATGAAGCTGGAATTGGTAAAGGACAGAATGAACGTCCAGATGATGTAGCCGTAGAAACCCACCAGCACGATCACCATGCTCGGTGCCAGCACCAGCTTGGGTAGCCAGCGCTGCAATGCATCTAACGGTGAGGCTTTGCTGAAAACCGCCACAGAGCTCATCGGAATAACCCAGTCAGGAGTGAATCCGGGCTGCACACCGTCGCTGCATGGGCCGGGGCACAGGCAGGGCGGCGACAGTCACGGGTGAGCCGCCGGCGTACCGGCGGCGGGGTTCAAGGATTACTGCGCGGCCTTGACCGCCGAAGCCAGCTGCGCACTGGCCTTGGCCGGGTCCGCATCCTTGTCGTTCATGAAGTTGGTCACCACGTCGAAGATCGCGCCCTGCACCGCCAGGGAAGTGGCCATGTTGTGCGCCATGCTCGGCTGCAGGCCGCCGGTCTTCTCGTCTGCCAGGAAGTCCTTGGCCGACGCCTGGGCGCAGGAGTCGAAGCCCTCGGCGCTCATGTCGTTGAGCATGTCGGTACGCACCGGGATCGAACCCTTGTTGATGCTGAAGACTTTCTGGAAGTCCTTGCCCAGGGCGACCTTGGCCAGGTCCTGCTGGGCAGCGATATCGCCCTTGCGGTCGGCCTTGAGCTTGAACACCGCCAGGGAGTCGATGTTGTAGGTGAAGGCCTTGTCGGTACCCGGGAACGGTACGCACTGGTAGTCCTTGCCGGCGACCTTCTTGGCCGCGGTCCACTCGCTCTTGGCCCAGTCGCCCATCATCTGCATGCCGGCCTTGCCGCCGATCACGTCGGCTGCGGCAATGTTCCAGTCACGCCCGGCACGGTTGGGGTCCATGTAGCCGGTGATTTTCTTCAGCTCGGTGAAGGCCTTGGCCATTTCCGGGCCGGAGAGGGTTTTCTGGTCCAGGTCCACCAGGGCTTTCTTGTAGCCCTCCGGGCCCATGACCGAGAGCACCACGTCTTCGAACACGGTGCTGTCCTGCCACGGCTGGCCGCCGTGGGCCAGGGCGATGAAGCCGGCGGCCTTGAGCTTGTCGCCGGCGGCATAGAATTCTTCGAGGGTGGTCGGGGCCTTGTCGATCCCGGCTTTCTTGAACACGGCAGGGTTGATCCACAGCCAGTTGACCCGGTGGATGTTCACCGGCACCGCCACGTAGTCACCTTCGTACTTGACGGTATTGGCCACCTTGGGCGACAGCAGGCCGTCCCAGTTCTCGGCCTTGGCCACGTCCTTGAGGGTATCGGTGCTGAGCAGGCCGGTGCTGCCCCATTCCTGGATGTCCGGGCCCTTGATCTGCGCCACACCCGGCGGGTTGCCGGCCACGGCGCGGCTTTTGAGCACGGTCATGGCAGTGGAACCGCCACCGCCGGCCACGGCGCCGTCCTTCCAGGTGAAACCGTCTTTTTCCACTTGGGCCTTGAGCACATCGACGGCGGCTTTTTCACCACCCGAAGTCCACCAGTGGACGACTTCCACAGAACCTTTGGAGTCGGCGGCGAGGGCACTCAGGGGAAACAGAGAGGCAAGGGAAATGACAGTGGCGAGGCGAGAAATCGCATTCATTTGAAGTACCTTTCTTGTTGTTATGCATGCAAGTCTGGTGCTTGCGCTGCAAACGAGTCTAAACAGCCTAGTCGATCATTCGAGTAACGAAGCGACGGGGAAATGTCACCACATGGTTACACAAGGCCCGGAACAGACACCTGGGCCAATGCAGAAGCCATGCTCGGGGCCAACGGCAGGCGCGGGATCAGCACCGCCTGCCAGGCGTGATAGAGGTCCGGCTTGCCGCCCCAGATCCGGGCTGACGGCTGGTTGTCCGGGCCCAGTTCGTGGTGCCAGCTACCGTGCCTGCGGTCGATGAAATGGGCCTCGCAGAATTCCCAGAAACAGCGGTACCAGGCCTCGTACTGGGCCTGGCCGGTGCGTTTGAGCAAGGCGCTGGCGGCGGCGCTGGCCTCGGCGTGGGTCCAGTGCAGGCGCTCGCGCACCACTGGCTGATGGTCCCAGTCCAGGGTGTAGACCATGCCCGGGGCGCCATCGACGCTCCAGCCATGGCGGCAGTTGCTTTCGAACAGCTTCTGCGCGTCCTGCACCAGCCAGCCGGGGGTCAGCATGCCAGCCTTCACCCGCGAAGCCTCCAGGTGCAGCAACAGCCGCGCCCATTCGAAGCCGTGTCCCGGGGTGGTGCCAAAGGGCCGGAAACCGTCGGCGGGAAAGGCCCGGTTGTAGTCACGAAGTGGTTGCCAGGCGAGGTCGAAATGCTCGATCACCATGAAGTCGTTGGCCGCCGCCTGAGTGTGGATCACCCGCTCGACGATCCGCAGGGCGCGGGTCAGCCAGCGTGAGTCCTGGGTGACATCGGCCAGGGCCAGGAACGCCTCGGTGGCGTGCATGTTGCTGTTGGCACCGCGATAGGCTTCCGGCTGACTCCAGTCGCAGTTGAAAGACTCGCGCAGCGCGCCCTCCTCCTCGCTCCAGAAATGCCGGTCGATGATGGCGATGGCCTCCTCCAGCAAACGCTCGGCGCCGGGACGTTGGGCCACCACCGCGGAGCTGGCCGCCAGAGCGACAAAGGCATGCAGGTAGGCGGCCTTGGTGCTGTTGCCGTCGGCCTGCCCGGCCACGGCGAACCAGCCGCCGTGCTCGGCATCACGCAAGGGCCCGCCGAGGGCGGCGATGCCGTGGTCCACCAGAGCGGCATAACCCGGCAGGCCCTGGATATGGGCCATGGCAAAGCTGTGGGTCATGCGCGCGGTGTTCATGGTTTCGGCCTGGGCGCCGCTGGGCAGGCGGCCCTGTTCATCGAGGTTGCCAAAGCCCGCGGGGAGCCGTGAGGCCTTGGCAAAATCCAGCAGGCGCAGGCCTTCGGCGGCGAGCCAGGCCTGATGTGCAGGGGCATTCAGCCAACTGCTGAATGGCAGGGAGAGAGCGTCCATGGGTGACCTGTTGTTGTTTTTATCGAAGGCTTGAGTCTAATCAAGCCGCCTGCGACCGCAGGTAACAAAGGACCTGCGCAATGTCACCAAACCGTGACATTGCACTCCCCCATAGGAGCCGGCTTGCCGGCGAAGAGGCCCTTGAGCCCTGTGGTGCCCTTGAGGACGCCTTCGCTGGCAAGCCAGCTCCGACACAAGCCAGCGCTTACAACGGCCGGCAGGTCAGTCGAAGGTCCGGGGCAGGTACAGGGTTACGCGCAGGCCGCCTTCGCGCAGGTTCTGCAGGCTGACTTCGCCGCCATGGCTGTGGGCGATGTTGCGGGCAATCCCCAGGCCCAGGCCGTAGCCCTGCTGCTGGCCAGCAAGACGGAAGTGCGGCTCGAAGACTTGCTCCAGGCGCTGCTCCGGTACGCCGGGGCCTTCGTCGTCGACATGCAGGACAAAGCCGCTGTCGTCGTCTTCGATGTGCAGGTGAGCGTTCTGTCCGTACTTCAGGGCATTGTCGATCAGGTTGCCCATGCAGCGCTTGAGCGCCAGGGGCTTGCCCGGGTAGCTGGCCAGGGCCCTGCCCTGTTGGGTCACGCGGCCATTGCCGTTGGGTGCCAGATAAGGCTCTACCAGGCAGTCGAGTACCTGATTGAGGTCCACCGGCTCGATGTTCTCGTGGATGTCGGTGTCCTTGACGCACTGCAGCGCGCCCTTGACCAGCAACTCCAGTTCATCCAGGTCGCGCCCGAACTTGGCCTGCAGTTGCTCGTCCTCCAACAATTCCACCCGCAGGCGCAAGCGGGTGATGGGGGTGCGCAGGTCATGGGAGATGGCGCTGAACAGCTGGCTGCGCTCGGTCAGGTAGCGGCTGATGCGCTCGCGCATGCTGTTGAAGGCCCGCCCCACTTCCACCACCTCGCTGCCACCGCCCTCCGCTACCGGCTCGACGTCGGCCCCCAGGGACATGTCCCGCGCCGCCCGGGCCAGGCGCTTGAGGGGCCGGCTCTGCCAATGCACCAACAGGCCGATGAACAACAGCAGAAAACCGCTGGTGAGCAGGATGAACCACACCTGCTGCGCCGGCAGGCCTTGTTCTTCCAGGCTGGTGTAGGGCTCGGGCAACAGCGAGGCGATGTACAGCCACTCTCCCGGCGCCATCTGGATCTGGGTCACCAGCACCGGCGGGTTTACCGGCTCCAGGGTCAGGGCGTAATGGGCCCAGGAGCGGGGCAATTCGTCGAGTTTGAGGCCGCCATTGAAGATCCGCAGATCATCGGGGCTGACAAAGGTCACGGAAATGTCCGCGTCATTGCCCAGGGACTGGCGCAACACCTGCTCCACAGCTTGCAACACCGCTTCTTTGCGCGGGGTGGCGGGCAGCACCTGCATGCCCAGGGGCTTGTCGTTCAGGGTCACGACAAACCGCGTACCGCCCATGCTGCGCAACTGGTCCAGCACCAGGGGCCGGTACGCCACCGGCAACGAACGCAGGTAACTGACGCTGGCGGTCATCGAGTGGGCCAGGCTGCGGGCGCTGGTCACCAGCCCTTCGAGCTGGGTGGCGCGCAGCTGGGAAACCCAGATCACGCTGGACAGCGCCTGGGCGAACAGCACCGCCAGCAGGGTCAAAAGCAGCATCCGCCCCAGCAGGGAACGGGGCACCGGCAGGCGCCGCAGCACTTTGCGCAATGCCTCAGTGGCCATTGCCGGCAACCACATTGGCTGCCAATTGATAGCCGCTGCCGCGCACGGTGCGAATCAGCCGCGGCGGCTTTTCGGTGTCACGCAGACGCTGGCGCAGGCGGCTCACCGCCATGTCGACGATGCGATCCAGGGGCATCAGGTCACGCCCGCGGGTGGCATTGCCGATGGTGTCGCGATCGAGGATTTCCTGGGGATGGTCGAGAAACAGCTTGAGCAGAGCGAAGTCGGCGCCGGAAAGAATCACCTCCTCGCCATCGTTGTGGAACAGCCGGTGGCTGATCACATCCAGGCGCCATTCGTCGAAGCACAGCACCTCGCCGACAACCCGCTCCTGGGTGAACTGCACGCGCCGCAGCAGGGCCTTGATCCGCGCCTGCAGCTCCCGGGGGCTGAAAGGCTTGCCCAGGTAGTCGTCGGCGCCCAGCTCCAGGCCGATGACCCGGTCGGCCTCGTCGGAGCTGGCGGTCAGCATGATGATCGGCACCTGGCTGCGCTTGGGATGCTGGCGGATCCAGCGGCACAGGCTGAAGCCGTCTTCGTCCGGCAGCATCACATCGAGGATCACCAGGTCGCTGGGCGCCTCGTTGAGGGCCAGGCGAAAGCCGGCCCCGTCGGCGGTGCTGCGCACCTGGAAGCCGCAGCGGCTGAGATAGGTTTCCAGCAGCTCGCGAATTTCCTGATCGTCGTCAACCAACAAAATCGACTTACTGACTGAACTCACCGGGGCCGTCCTTATTGTTAGGCAGGGTGCGCGATTATGCCTGATGCCGGGTCGCCTGCCAGGGCGGCGTCAGCCCTGGGCCTGCTCCAGGGCCACGCCGGCACCGGTGAGCCCGGAATAGGGCGCGGTCACCAGCCACACCGGGATGCCCTTGAAGTAATCGCTCATACAACCCTTGTCGGCAAAGCTCTTGGCAAAGCCGCTGTGGATGAAGAAATCGGCAAAGCGCGGAATCACCCCACCGACGATGTACACCCCGCCACGCCCCCCGGTGGTCAGCACGTTGTTGCCCGCCACCCGGCCCAGCCAGCAGCTGAACTGCTCCAGCACTTCCCGGGCGATCGGGTCGCCGGCCAGGCCGGCCGCGGTGATGGCCTCCGGAGTCTCGAGCCGCGGCTCATGGCCGTCCACCGCGCAGATCGCCCGGTACACCCGGGGCAGGCCGCCACCGCTGAGGGCGGTCTCGGCGCTGACATGGCCGATCTCGTCGTGAATGTGCTGCCAGAGCTGGGTTTCCCGCGCACTGCTCAAGGGCAGGTCGACATGCCCGCCCTCTCCCGGCAAGGCCATGTAACGACCGTCGCCGAAGTTCAGCAGGGTGCCCACCCCGAGGCCCGTGCCCGGGCCGATCACCACGGCCGGGCGCAAGGGCTCGGCAACGCCTTCGCAGACCACGCGAAATTCATCCGGCTGCAGGCGGGTCATGCCCAGGGCCATGGCCGAGAAGTCGTTGACCAACAGCAGTTGGTCCACCTGCAACGCCTGGCAGAAAGCCTGGCGGCTCAGGCGCCAGTGGTTGTTGGTGAAGCGAAACTCATCGCCGCTGACCGGGCCGGCCACCGACAGGCACACCGAGCCTATGGCACCCAGGGCCAGCCCCTGGTCCCGCAGGTAGGCCTTGATGGCGTCTTCCGGGCAGCTGTAGTCCGCAGTGGCGTGGACTTCGATCGCCTCCAGTTGTTGGTCTTTCCACAACGCGAAGCGCGCGTTGGTGCCACCGATATCACCGACCAGGGCCAGTTTCACTTGAGCGTCTCCAGGGCAGAGGTAAAGGCGCTGGCGCCCTGCTCTGCCGAGCTGAAGGCCATGCGCATGAAGGCGAAGAGTTCGCGGCCGGTGCCAACGTTGTTGCCCAGCAGGCCCTTGGCCGGCTCCCGGGCGGCGAATTCTGCGGCGTCTACCTTAAGCTCCAGGGTGCCCTTGACGCCATCCACGCGGATGATATCGCCGTCCAGCACCCGGGCCAGCGCGCCACCCACCTGGGCTTCGGGGCTGACATGGATCGCTGCCGGAATCTTGCCCGAAGCGCCGGACATGCGCCCGTCGGTGACCAGCGCCACCTTGAAGCCGCGGTCCTGCAGCACCCCGAGGAAGGGGGTCATCTTGTGCAGCTCGGGCATGCCGTTGGAGCGCGGGCCCTGGAAGCGCATCACCGCGACGAAGTCCTTCTCCAGCAGGCCGGCCTTGAAGGCATCGGCCAGGTCCTGCTGGTCCTGGAACACCACGGCCGGGGCCTCGACGATCTGGTGCTCCGGGGCCACGGCGGAAACCTTCATCACGCCGCGACCGAGATTGCCTTCCATGACCCGCAAGCCGCCCTCCGCAGAGAACGCCCGGGCCACCGGGCGCAGGATGTTTTCGTCCAGGCTTTCGATCGGGCCGTCGCGCCACACCAGCTTGCCGTTGTCCAGGAAGGGTTCCTGGGTATAGCGGCTCAGGCCGCGGCCGGCCACGGTATTGACGTCTTCGTGGAGCAGGCCGGCTTCCAGCAGCTCGCGGATCAGGAACGACATGCCGCCCGCCGCCTGGAAGTGGTTGATATCGGCCTTGCCGTTTGGATAGACGTGGGACAGGGTCGGCACCACCTCGGAGAGGTCGGCCATGTCCTGCCAGGTCAGCTGGATGCCCGCCGCCTGGGCGATGGCCGGCATGTGCAGGGTGTGGTTGGTGGAGCCGCCCGTGGCGTGCAGGGCAACGATGGAGTTGACCAGCACGCGCTCGTCGACGATCTCGCCAATCGGCATGAAGTTGCCGCTCTGCTTGGTCAGGCGCGTGACCTGCTGCGCCGCCTCATGGGTCAGGGCGTCGCGCAGCGGCGTATTGGGGTTGACGAAAGAGGCGCCCGGCAGGTGCAGGCCCATGACTTCCATCAGCAACTGGTTGGTGTTGGCGGTGCCGTAGAAGGTGCAGGTGCCGGGGCTGTGGTAGGACTTCATTTCCGACTCCAGCAGTTCCTCGCGGCTGGCCTTGCCTTCGGCGTAACGCTGGCGCACGTCGGCTTTCTGCTTGTTGGAAATGCCCGAGACCATGGGCCCGCCCGGAACGAAGATGGTCGGCAGGTGACCGAAGCGCAGGGCGCCCATCATCAACCCCGGGACAATCTTGTCGCAGATCCCCAGCATCAGCGCGGCATCGAACATGTTGTGAGAGAGGGCCACCGCCGTAGACAGGGCGATCACTTCACGGCTCGGGAGGCTCAGTTCCATGCCGGCCTCGCCCTGGGTCACGCCATCGCACATGGCCGGGGTGCCGCCGGCGAACTGGCCCACCGAGCCGATCTCGCGCAGGGCGCGCTTGATCTGCTCGGGGAACACCTCGTAAGGCTGGTGCGCCGATAACATGTCGTTATATGACGAAACAATTGCCACGTTGGCCGCATTCATCATCCGCAGGTTGTGCTTGTCGTCGGTGCCACAACCGGCCACGCCGTGGGCGAAGTTCGCACATTGCAGCTTGCCCCGCTGCGGGCCATCGCTGGCGGCATCGCGGATCAGCGCGAGATAGGCCTGGCGAGTGGCGCGACTACGGGCGATAAGCCGTTCGGTGACCTCAAGAACGCGGGGATGCATGTGTAGAACTCCAGGCTAACGGATGTGGCGACCTGTTTGTCTATGCTGATCAGACGCGCCACCGCTCAGGGACAGCGGAGGATGTTTCTGACCATTTGGACCAGTTGATTCAGGTCACTCGTTGTAGATAAGACAAAATATTGCCACTAAAAAGGCTTGTTTTCTATTTCTATGCGAATAATCTTGTAATTCCAACAACAAATTCAACGACAGGCGTTTGCACATGACTCTTCGAATCGCAATCAATGGTTTTGGCCGTATCGGCCGTAACGTCCTGCGCGCACTTTATACCCAAGGCTATCGCCAGGATCTGCAGATCGTCGCTATCAACGATCTCGGAGACAGCGCTATCAATGCCCACCTGCTGAAATACGACACCGTGCACGGCACTTTCGACGCCCAAGTCGAACACGATCAGGAAAGCCTCACCGTGAATGGCGACCGGATTGCCGTCAGCGCCATTCGCAACCCGGCCGAACTGCCCTGGGCCGCGGAGAAGATCGACGTGGTGTTCGAATGCACCGGCCTGTTCACCGACCGCGCCAAGGCTGCCGCCCATCTGACCGCCGGTGCCCGCAAGGTCATCATCTCGGCCCCGGCCAAGGGCGCCGACGCCACCGTGGTCTACGGGGTCAACCACGACATCCTGCGCCAGTCGCACCAGATCATCTCCAACGCCTCGTGCACCACCAACTGCCTGGCGCCAGTGGCCCAAGTACTGCACCGCGAGCTGGGCATCGACAACGGCCTGATGACCACCATCCACGCCTACACCAACGACCAGAACCTCACCGACGTCTACCACAGCGACCCCTATCGCGCCCGTTCGGCCACCCAGAACATGATCCCGAGCAAGACCGGCGCTGCCGAAGCGGTGGGCCTGGTGCTGCCGGAGCTGGCTGGCAAGCTGACCGGCATGGCCGTGCGAGTACCGGTGATCAACGTGTCCCTGGTGGACCTGACGGTGACCCTCAAGCGCGACACCACCGCCGAAGAGGTCAATGCCTTGCTCAAGAGCGCCAGCCAGCACTCGACGATCCTCGGCTACAACACCCTGCCGCTGGTCTCCAGCGACTTCAACCACAATCCGCTGTCGTCGATCTTCGACGCCAACCACACCAAGGTCAGCGGTGGCCGGTTGCTCAAGGTGCTGGCCTGGTACGACAACGAGTGGGGTTTCTCCAACCGCATGCTGGATAACTGCCTGGCCCTGTGCAACGCGGAATAAAACGGATATTCGTCGATGATCGGTATCAGTTTCACCCACAAGACCATGGCCGCGCGCAAGCGCATCGCCCTGGTCGCCCATGACCACTGCAAGGCGTTCCTGCTGGAGTGGGCCGGGCGGCAAAAGGCGCGCCTGGCCGAGCACGAGCTGGTTGCCACCGGTACCACCGGCCTGTTGCTGAGCAAGCACCTGGGGCTGCCGGTGGAAAGCATGATCAGCGGCCCCCTGGGCGGCGATCAGCAACTGGGGGCGCAGATTGCCGAGCAACGGGTCGACCTGCTGGTGTTCTTCTGGGACCCCTTCGAACCCCAGCCCCATGATCCGGACATCAAGGCCCTGTTGCGGGTAGCGGCGGTATGGAACATTCCGGTGGCCTGCAACGAGTGCAGCGCCGACTACCTGCTCAGCAGCCCGCTGATGAACCAGGCCCATGAGCACCGGATTCCCGACTATCAGGCCTACCTGGCCGGCCGAGGATAATTCACGCAAGGCTTGACCATTGACGTAGATGACAATCATTATCATCTGCTGAAAAAATGGATCAGGCCTTGCTGTGAGTCAATCGCACTTCAACCACGTCTTCCTCACCCAACGCATTTCTCTGCTGCGAACGCTGGAGCGGATGGTCAACAACCACAGCACCGCCGAAGACCTGCTGCAGGAAACCTACCTGCGCGTGACCCGGGCCCTGAGCGAGCGGCCGATCACGCACCTTGAACCCTTTGTCTTCCAGACCGCGCGCAACCTCGCCCTGGATCACCTGCGGGCCCGGCGCATCCAGGGCCGCACCCTGCTCGAAGACGTACCGCCGGAGGTGGTGGAGAATGTCGCCGCGCCCGTCAGCAGTGCCGAAGACGCGGCCCACGCCGAGCAGATGCTGGAACGCCTGAACCTCAGCCTCGGCCAGCTCAGCCCTCGCCAGCAGCAGATCTTCATCCTCAGCCGCCTGCACGGCCACAGTTACCAGGAGATCGCCGACGAGCTCGGGGTTTCACTGAGCACGGTGCAAAAGGAATTGAAACTGATCATGGCCATCTGCATCGGCGTCGCCGAACGTCTCGACGGCCAGTGAGTCTCAACCGCTGAGCAGAATGACTGCGGCAGCCCCGAGCCTTTGTTAACCTTGGCCGGCTTTCGCTCTCTCTTGAAAAAACAGCCGCGCACAGACGCAGCCGAGGAACACCCGTGACGGATTTTCACAGCGCCGAGCCGCCCACCCCTGCCGGCCCGCACTCAAGCACCCTGGCCATGGATCAGGCACTGGATTGGCTGATCGAGCTGGAACATCCGAACGAGGAACAAGTGCGCCAGTTTCATCAGTGGCTGGCGGCTTCACCGCTCAACGCCCAGGCCTTCGAAAAGGCCCAGGCGATCTGGAATGGCCCGCAAGTGGCGCAATGCGCCCTGACCCTGGCAGCGCCACCGAAAGTCTCGCGCCTGGCGCGCCTGCGCCCCCACTGGAAACCCCTGGCCACCGCCGCGGTGCTGCTGCTCGGATTATTCAGCTTCAGCAACCTGCCGCTGCGCCTGCAGGCCGACCACCTGACCCAGATCGGCGAGCGCCAGCGCCTGCAGCTCGAAGACGGTTCCAGGGTGCTGCTCAACACCAACTCGGCCTTTTCCAGCGACATCAACGATCACCAGCGCGTGGCCCGGCTGTACCAGGGCGAAGCCTTCTTCGAGATCCCCGGCAATCGCGGCCTGCCCCTGGAACTGGACGCCGGCCCGGTCAAGGCCAGCGTGCGCGACACCACCTTTGCCGTGCGCTACCTGGACGGCGTGGCACAAGTCCAGGTGCAGCGCGGTGACATCGACCTGCGCGCCACCCACGCCGACCAGCGCCTGCGCCTGCGCGCCGGGGAAAGCGTGCGGGTCGGGCCCCAGGGCTTCGACCAGCCGGCCAGGCTCGACGCCGACAAGGAGCTGGCCTGGGTCCAGGGCCGCCTGGTGTTCGAGAACTGCCCCCTGAGCCAGGTCCTGGCCGAACTGCGGCGCTATTACCCGGGCTGGATCGTCAACAACAACGAACACCTGGCAAAGATCGCGGTAACCGGCAACTACCGCCTGGATCAGCCTCTGGATGTGGTGCGTTCCCTGGCCCACATCACTTCGGCACGGCTTTCCGAGTTCCCGGCACTAGTGATTCTCAACTGAGAACAATTATTTTTACGCGATCTCTACGGGTCGTACGTCTCGTTATAGCCAATGCAACTGATTCGCATTTTGAATGCGTATCTGCACCTATAAAAGTTTCGTGCGACCCGGAGCGCTCTCGATGTCCCCTCGCCTCAACAGCCGATCCCCTGTTCCCTGTGCCCGCCTGCAAAACTGCACCCTGTCGCTGCTGACCGCAGCCATCCTGCTGGCCGGCGCCCACGCTGCCCCCGTGATGGCCGCCGATGCCCCGGCATCCTCCAGCCAGCGCATGGGCAACTACAACTTCGCTATCGCCCAGCAGCCGCTGGTATCGGCGCTCAACGCCTTTACTGCGGTCACCGGCTGGCAAGTGGGCCTGCCGGCGGAGCTGGGCAGCGGGGTGTCCTCCCCGGGCGTGCGCGGTTCGCTGCCACCGGAAAAGGCCCTGGATCGGCTGCTCAGCGGCACCAACCTGAGCTACCGCAAGCTGGGCAACAACAACATCGTTCTGGAAAAGCGCAGCGCAGCCAATGTGGTGAACCTGCAGCAGGTGACCATCAGCGCCACCCGTCAGGAGCAGGACATCAACTCGGTGCCCAGCACCGTGAGCGTGCACACCCGGGAAGAACTCGACCGCCAGAACGTCAACAACATCCGCGAACTGACCCGTTATGAACCAGGCGTCTCGGTGGGTGGCGCGGGCCTGCGTGGCGGCGGTATCAGTGGCTACAACATCCGCGGCATCGACGGCGACCGGATCCTGACCCAGGTCGATGGCGTAGAAGTGCCCAGCAGCTTCTTCAACGGGCCCTACGCTGAAACCCAACGCAACTACGTCGACCCGGAAATCATCAAGCGCGTGGAAATCCTCCGCGGCCCGGCTTCGGCGCTGTATGGCAGCAACGCCATCGGCGGCGCTGTGAGTTATTTCACCCTCGACCCGGATGACATCATCAAGCCAGGCCAGGATCTGGGCGCCCGCCTGAAAAGCGGCTACAGCTCCTCCGACAACAGCTGGCTGACCTCCGGCACTTTCGCCGGGCGCAGCGGCGAATTCGACGGCTTGCTGCACCTGAGCCAACGTAATGGCCGCGAAACCGAATCCTACGGCAGCACCGGCGGCACCGGCCTGAACCGTACCGAAGCCAACCCGGAAACCGTGCGCACCACCAGTGTGCTGGCCAAGCTGGGCTGGGACTACAACGACGATTCGCGCCTGGGCCTCACCTACGAGAAGTACAAGGACGACCGCGACAGCAACCAGCGCAGTGTGGTCGGCGGCCTGTTCTTCAACGGCACCGGCAGCAACCTGTACCGCGCCCGCACCGCCAACGACACCATCACCCGCGAGCGTTTCGGCCTGGAACACAGCTTTGCCCTCGACAGCGTCCTGGCGGACAAGATCAAGTGGAGCCTGAACTACCAGATCGCCAAGACCGACCAGCATGCCGACGAGATCTATCAGTCCGGGCGCCGTGTGGCGCGTACCCGAGACACCCTGTACCAGGAAAAGCAGTGGGTCTTCGATGCACAACTGGACAAGGCATTCACCCTGGCCGATACCGAGCACTTGCTGACCTACGGCACCAACATCAAGCAACAGAAAGTGACCGGCTACCGTTATGGCACCGCCACCTGCCTGAACGTGGCCACCAACTGCTCGGCCATTGGAGCCCCCAGCGCATCCCGGGGAGACAGCATCCCCAAATCCAGCGACTTCCCGGACCCGACCATCAACACCTATGGCCTGTTCGTCCAGGACCAGATCCAGTGGAACGACTGGACCTTCCTGCCCAGCCTGCGCTACGACTACACCCAGCTCAAACCTCACGTGACCGACGAGTTCGTCAACACCATCGTCGCCGCCGGAGGCAAGGCCTCGGAAATCAATGCCAACGAAAAGACCTGGCATCGCCTGTCGCCCAAGTTCGGCCTGACCTACGCGCTGACCGAGCAATACACCTGGTACGGCCAATACGCCGAAGGCTTCCGCACACCGACTGCCAAGGCGCTGTTCGGACGCTTCGAGAACCCGGGTGCCGGCTATTCGGTCACCCCCAACCCGGACCTGAAGCCGGAGAAGAGCAAGAGCTGGGAAACCGGCCTGCGCGGCAACTTCGAACACGGCAACTTCGATGTGGCGGTGTTCTATAACAAGTACAGCGATTTCATCAACGAAGATGCCATCGCTCCCGGCTACAACCAGATCAAGTTCCAGACCGCCAACATCAAGCACGCCACCATCAAGGGTGCCGAAGCCAAGGGCCGCCTGAACCTGGACGCCCTGGGTGCTCCACAGGGCCTCTACACCCTGGGCTCGGTGGCGTACGCCTACGGTCGCAATGCCGACAACGGTGAACCGATCAATAGCGTGAACCCGCTCAAGGCGGTGTTTGGCCTGGGCTACGACCAGGATAACTACGGCACCTTGCTCAGCTGGACCCTGGTCAAGCGCAAGGATCGAGTCGATGACACTGCGTTCAAAGCCCCGGACGGCCTGACCACCAGCAGCCAGTTCAAGACCCCCGGCTTCGGCATTCTCGACCTCACCGGGTTCTACAAGGTTACCGACGACGTCACTGTCAACGCCGGCCTGTACAACCTGACCGACAAGAAATACTGGAACTGGGACGACGTGCGCGGCTATGACGGCGTCGGCGAGGCCGGCATGCTCAACCCCGCCAACCTCGACCGCCTGACCCAGCCAGGCCGCAACTTCTCGGTCAACCTGGTGTGGGATATCTGACGCCTGGACACCTTACTGCCCTTTTTCATCCAGGGCAGTGAGGATTTTTTACTGTGTCGCGTCTTCTTGTTCGTCTAGTCACTAAGTGCCTCTCATTCTCAAGGACATCTGCATGACCTCCCAGGATTCCTCCCAGCGTCACCACCTGCGCTCCCAACGCCTGAACCAGATCACCCACGAGCCTCATTCCAAGCTCGACGCCCTGGTCAAGGCCCATGCGCCCTTCGAAACCCAAGGTGCATTCGCCCGTTTCGTGGTGGCCCAGTACCTGTTCCAGTCGGAACTGGTGGACCTGTACAACGATGCCGAACTGAACAAGATCGTCCCGGACCTGGCCGAGCGCTGCCGCGCCGAAGCTGCCAAGGCTGACCTGGCCGACCTGGAAACCGAGGTTCCTGCACCAGTGGCCGGTGCCGTCAGCAACCCGAGCCAGGCCGAAGCCCTGGGCTGGATCTTCGTCTCCGAGGGTTCCAAGCTGGGTGCCGCGTTCCTGATCAAGCGTGCCGTGGGCCTGGGCCTGAGCGAAACCTTCGGTGCCCGTCACCTGGGCGAACCAGCCGGTGGCCGCGCCGAAGGCTGGAAAACCTTCACTCGCATCCTCGACGGCCTGGAGTTCACCGCCGAAGAAGAAGCCGCGGCGGAAAAAGGTGCCCTGGATGCCTTCAACCGCTTCACCGTGCTGCTGGAACAGGCTTACTCCGGCGCCGCACAACCGGCCTGACCCGCGTAGTTGCGGGCAGGTGGCGCGCCAAGGCGTGCCCCTGCCCGCAGCGGTATTTTGTCGGCCGGCGGCATTCGCGGATTGAGCCGTACGACGCGTTACCTCATCATCGAAACCATGACCCCCACTCGCCCCTCCTCGTCGAAGATTTCCCGCCTGCTGTTTGGCGCGCTGGCCTATGTCAGCCTGGCCATCGGCCTGATCGCCATCGTCGTACCCGGCCTGCCGACCACCGAGTTCATCCTGCTGGCTGCCTGGGCCGCCACCAAGAGCTCGCCACGGCTAAGCGCCTGGATGGAGAACCATCGCCTGTTCGGGCCTATCCTATGCAACTGGCGCAACGGCCGGATCGTCAGCCGCAAGGCCAAGATCAGCGCCACGGTCAGCATGCTGCTGTGTGCCGGATTGATGCTGACCCTGCTCAACCATCACTGGACGATGTATGCCGCCATTGCCGGCATGACCCTGGGCAACCTGTGGATCTGGTCACGCCCAGAAGCCCTGCCGCAGGCCTCCTGACCTGCGCCCGCTGGCAGCTATGCCCTTGCCCCTGAGGCCATATATGTCAAGGACATGACCGTTCGTCGGCAGCCCCTCACGCAAAGGCCGCCCGAGCCGATGTTCCGGGCATAGCGCTGAATGGACTTGGCGACCGGAGTCATCCGATTCCGTGCTTTCCATCCGTCCTTTCGCGAGATCGCCCCCATGTTCGACTCTCTCTCCATTCGCCTGAAAATAGTGCTGTTGTCCGGACTGTGCCTGTTGGGCGTAGTGGCGCTGATCGTCGGCATGAACCTGTACCAGAGCCAGCAGAACAACCAACTGGTCAACACCTCCAGCACGCGGATGCTCACCGCCGGGGTCGAAGAGTTGCTGCAGGCAAAGGCCGCCGACCAGGCAGTACGGGTGCAGAAGACCTTCGGTGAAAGCAACCTGGTGATCACCGCCCTGGCGGACCAGGTACGCGACCTGCGTGACATGGCGAGCAAGCGCGGCCTGGAAGCTGCGGCACTGCGCGAAGAGCTCAACCACAGCCTGAAGACCGCCTTCGAGCGCAATCCCAAAGTGCTCGGCATCTGGCTGGCCTACGAACCCAACGCCCTGGATGGCAAGGACAGCGAATTTCTCAATGACGCAGCCCGTGCTTCCAACGAACGCGGGCGCTTCGCCACCTACTGGAGCCGATCCGGGGGCCAGCAGTTGAACACCGTGATGGTGGAAGACGACCTGACCAAGACCACCCTCAACCTCAGCGGCACCCCCTACAACGTCTGGTACACCTGCCCCCGCGACAGCCGCCGTACCTGCCTGCTGGACCCCTACGCCGACACCATCGGCGAGGACAAGAAACAGGTGCTGATGACCACCATCTCCCAGCCCTTGCTGGTGGACGGCAAGGTCATCGGGGTGATTGGCGTCGACATCGCCCTGGACTCCCTGCAGGCCGCGGCCGGCGAATCCCAGCGCTTTCTGTTCAACGGTGCCGGGCACATGATGATCGTCGCCGGCAGCGGCTTGCTGGCGGCCGTGGGCGCCGATGCCAGCCAGGTCGGCAAGAACATCAACGAAACCCTCGGCGCCCAGGGCAAGGATATCCTCGCGCTGCTCGCCGGCAACCAGAACAAGGTCCTGCAACAGGGTGAACTGATCCGCGCGGTCTACCCCTTCAGCCCGATTGCCGATGCCAAGCCCTGGGGCGTCACCATCGACCTGCCGCAACAAGTGCTGCTGGCAGACTCGGTAAAACTGCAAGGCCTGCTGGATGAGGCCCAGACCAGCGGCACGGTGAAAACCGTACTGGTGGCCGTCGGCGCCGGCCTGCTGGGCCTGCTGCTGATCTGGCTCAGCGCCTCGGGCGTGACCCGCCCGATCAACAGCGTGGCGCAGATGCTCAAGGCCATCGCCAGCGGCGACGGCGACCTGACCCAGCGCCTGGACTACAGCAAGAAAGACGAACTCGGCGAACTGGTGGGCTGGTTCAACCGCTTCCTCGACAAGCTGCAACCGACCATCGCCCAGATCAAGCAGAGCATCACCGAAGCCCGGGGCACCGCCGACCAGTCTTCGGAGATCGCCCGCCAGACCAGTGAAGGCATGCAGGTGCAGTTCCGCGAAATCGATCAAGTGGCCACCGCCTCCAACGAAATGAGCGCCACTGCCCACGATGTTGCCAACAGTGCCTCCAATGCCGCCCAGGCCGCCCGTGGCGCAGACCAGTCGGCCAAGGAAGGCATGACCATCATCGAGCGCAGCACCCGGGACATCAGCCTGCTGGCCGACGAGGTGAGCAAGGCGGTGGGGGAAGTCGAAGCCCTGGCGGTGAGCAGCGAACAGATAGGGTCGGTGCTGGAAGTGATCCGCAGTATTGCCGAGCAGACCAACCTGCTGGCCCTCAACGCCGCCATCGAAGCGGCCCGCGCCGGGGAAAGCGGTCGCGGTTTCGCCGTGGTGGCCGATGAAGTGCGCAACCTGGCCAAGCGCACCCAGGACTCGGTGGAGGAAATCCGCGTGGTGATCGAACGCATCCAGAGCGGCACCCGGGATGTGGTGACCACCATGCACGCCAGCCAGAGCCAGGCGCAGAACAATGCAGGGCAGATCCAGCAGGCAGTCCAGGCCCTGGGCAAGATCAGCGACGCGGTCACCGTGATCAGCGACATGAACCTGCAGATCGCCAGCGCTGCCGAGCAGCAGAGCGCGGTGGCCGAAGAGGTCAACCGCAACGTCTCGGCGATTCGCACCGTGACCGAAACCCTCACCGAACAGGCCAGTGAGTCGGCCCAGGTCAGCAGCCAGCTCAATGCCCTGGCCACCCAGCAAATGAAACTCATGGATCAGTTCCGCGTGTAAGCGCTGCTCCGGCGCCAGCCGCGGCCGATGACCAAGGGTGATCGACAGCCGCGGCAGTTTCAGGGTGCAATGCCCTCCCCTGATCCGCGGAGTGGGCCATGACCGAGTTACTCGCATCCATCCAGGCCGCGCTGGGCCTGGCGTCATCAAGCATCCGGCAAACCGGCCAGGGCGCCCTGCCCTCGGCCTTCGCCGTGACCGACCTGGCCAGCGCCAGCATTGCCGCTGCCGGGCAGGCAGTCGCTGAACTCCTGTACAGCCAGACCGGACGCCTGCCAGAGGTCAGCGTCGACCGGCGCCTGGCCTCGTTCTGGTTCGCCAGCTCGATCCGCCCGCAGGGCTGGAGCCTGCCATCACCCTGGGACCCGATTGCCGGCGACTACGCCAGCCGCGACGGCTGGATTCGCCTGCACACCAACGCACCTCAGCACCGGGCCGCCGCCGAACGGGTGCTGGGAGCGGTGACCGAACGCTCGGCCATGGCCGCCCAGGTGGCCACCTGGAACGCCCTGGAACTGGAGCAGGCGATAGTCGACCAGGGCGGTTGTGCCGCGCAGATGCGCAGCTGGGCGCAGTGGCAGGCCCACCCCCAGGGCCAGGCGGTAAACAGCGAACCCCTGGTGCACTGGCTGCCCCAGGCCGATCAGCGGCACAAGGCCTGGAGCGGTCGCGTCGACCGGCCCCTGGCCGGGCTCAAGGTACTGGACCTGACCCGGGTCCTGGCGGGCCCGGTGGCCAGCCGCCTGCTGGCGGGGCTGGGCGCCGAGGTGTTGCGCATCGATCCGCCACACTGGAACGAGCCGGCCCTGGAGCCGGAGGTGACCCTGGGCAAACGCTGCGCGCGCCTCGATCTGCACGACCTTGAGCAGCGTGCCCTGTTCGAAGGCCTGCTGGCGCAGGCCGACCTGCTTCTGCATGGCTACCGCGCCGATGCCCTGGAACACCTGGGTTATGACGCCCAGGCACGCCAGAAAATCGCTCCGGGGCTGATCGAAGTCAGCCTCAATGCCTACGGCTGGAGCGGCCCCTGGCGCAACCGCCGGGGCTTCGACAGCCTGGTGCAGATGAGCTGCGGCATCGCCGAAGTCGGCATGGCCTGGAAAGCCGCGGACAGGCCTGTACCACTGCCGGTCCAGGCCCTGGATCACGCCACCGGTTACCTGATGGCAGCCAGCGCCCTGCGGGCACTGACCCGGTCCCTGAGCGGCGAGCAGGGCGCATCGGCGCGCCTGTCCCTGGCCCGTACCGCCCAGTTGCTGGTTGATCATTCCCCGTCAGCAACCGCCGAAACTCCACTGCGCGCCGAAGACCACGAGGATCAGGGGCTGGTGCTGGAACAGACCCCTTGGGGGCCGGCGCGGCGCCTGCGGGTGCCGTTGCACATCAATGGAACGCCGGTGCAGTGGAGTTGCCCGGCCACCGCCCTGGGCGCCCATCGCCCCAGATGGTGGTGAAGGCCTTGGCTGGCAGTTGATCCCGTAGGAACCGGCAGACCGTTTCAGCCCATGGCCGCCCACAAATGCTGCGCCGCATAACCGCGCCACGGCCGCCAGGCCTCGGCCCGGGCCAGCAGTTGGCGGGCATTGGGCCGCAGCCCCTGCAGACGTGCCACAGCGTTGAACAGGCCTACGTCCGCCGCCGGAAAGGCATCGCTCTCGCGCAACTGGCGCAGGGCGATATATTGCGCGGTCCAATCGCCGATTCCCGGCAATTGCAACAGGCGCTCCACCCCCTGTTGCAGGCTGGCCCTGGGTTCGAACAGGAGTGGATCGTCGAGCAAGGCCTGGGCCACGGCAGACAGCGTGCGTGCCCGGCTGCGGGGCATTCACAGGTCGGCTAGGTTGGCAGTGGACACCACCTGGGGAATGGGAAACAGGTGGGTCAAACCGGGCCACTGCGGGTCGGGACTGGCCAGCAACCGGCCATGCACCGCCACCAGCTTGCCCGCCAGGCGGATCGCGCCCTGCACGGTGATCTGCTGGCCCAGCACGGCGCGAATGGCCAGCTCGAAACCGTCCCAGGCCCCGGGTACTCGCAGGCCCGGGCGTGCCGCCAGCAACGGTGCGAGCAGCGGATCACGGGCCAGATGGCGGTTGATCAGGGGCAGGTCCGCGTCCAGATCGAATTGCCGGCGCAAGCGCGCCAGCACCTGGGGCAGCAGGGCCTGCTCGGCCCCCTGCAACTGCACCTGCAAATGGCCTGCAGGCCCCGGGCAGACACTCAAGGTGCCTTGCCCGCCCGCCAGCGCGAAGGTGCGGGCATAAGTATCGCCCTGCACCACCTCCAGGCCTTCGATGGCGCGGGCCCTGAGAAAGCCCAGCATCGCCGGCCAGTCGTAGGCGCCCTGGTAGGGCAGGTGATGAATCACAGCGCCAGCAGGCCGCTGTACAAGCCATAGGCCGCCAATGAGGCGCCGATGACCACGGCCGCGAAGATCAGTTTTTCCAGCGGGGTGAACAACGGCTCGCCCTGCTCATGCTTGGCCTTGGCGAACAGGATCACCCCCGGCGCATACAACAAGGCCGACAGCAGCAGGTACTTCAAGCCACCGGCGTACAGCAGCCAGATGGCATAGCTCAGGGCCACGGTGGCGATGAACAGGTCCTTCTTGCGTTCCCGGGAGGCCTGCTCGTAGGTTTCCCCGCGACCGCTGAGCAGCACCGCATAGGCCGCCGACCATAGGTAGGGCACCAGGATCATCGACGACGCCAGGTAGATCAGGCTGGTGTAGGTGCCGGCAGAGAACAGGGTGATCAGCAGAAAGATCTGGATCATCACGTTGGTCAGCCACAAGGCATTGACCGGCACATGGTTGGCGTTTTCCTTCTTCAGGAAAGCCGGCATGGTCCGGTCCCGGGCGGTGGCGTAGAGGATCTCGGCGCACAGCAAGGCCCAGGACAGCAAGGCCCCCAGCAGGGAAACCGCCAGGCCGATGCTGATCAGCAAGGCGCCCCAGGGGCCGACGATATGCTCCAGCACTGCCGCCAGGGAAGGGTTCTGCAATTGCGCCAGCTCCGGCTGGCTCATGATCCCCAACGACAGCACGTTGACCAGAACCAGCAGCGCCAGCACCCCGAGAAAACCGATCACCGTGGCCCGCCCGACATCGGCGCGCTTCTGCGCCCGGGCCGAATACACGCTGGCGCCCTCGATACCGATGAACACGAACACCGTGACCAGCATCATGTTGCGCACCTGGTCCATCACCCCGCCGAAGTTCGGGTTGCTGCGGCCCCAGATATCCCGGGTGAAGATATCCGCCTTGAATGCCACGGCAGCGATGACGATGAACATCACCAGCGGCACGATCTTCGCCACCGTGGTCAGCTGGTTGATGAACGCCGCCTCCTTGATCCCCCGCAACACCAGGAAATGCACGGCCCACAGCAGGACCGAGGCACAACCGATGGCCACCGGGGTATTGCCCTGGCCGAACACCGGAAAGAAATAGCCCAGGGTGCTGAACAGCAGGACGAAGTAGCCGACGTTGCCCAGCCAGGCACTGATCCAGTAACCCCAGGCCGATGAAAAGCCCATGTAGTCGCCGAACCCGGCCTTGGCATAGGCGTAGACCCCGGAATCGAGCTCCGGCTTGCGGTTGGCCAGGGTCTGGAAGACGAAGGCCAGGGTCAGCATCCCCACCGCGGTGATGGCCCAGCCGATCAGCACCGCTCCGGCATCGGCCCGGGCCGCCATATTCTGCGGCAGCGAGAAGATCCCGCCGCCAATCATGGAACCCACCACCAGGGCGATCAATGCACCGAGTTGCAGCTTCTGCGCCGGTTGTGACATCCCTACCTCTGCTTCAGTGAGTCGATCTGGCGATTAAAGCTACACGCTATTAAATAACTTCTACAAATTTGCGTCTAACAGTAACAGTCAATTATTTATCCTTTATGCAACGGGCCTCTGGACACCTCGTAGAAAGCCCTGAATAACCGACTGTTTTGTTATGTATATGCACTAAGTGCCATCACTACCAAGTGATTAATCAATGCCGCTGAAAGATTTGCACATTCCCCAAAAGGGTCTAGTTTCAAACGTCGTCGGCAATGAGAACCGCTACTGATAAGGAGATCGAAACCTGTCTGGAATGGCCCTCTCCGGGCAGCATTCTACCCCCCGCAACAAATCTTAAGTCATTCATTCACAACGGAATGCAGTAATGAACTGATCTGAGTCAGCTGTTCGGATTGCAAGCAGATTTACTCTGACGTCTCTCTTCTCCTGCATTGGAGTCATGCAATGTCTGAATCCCCCGGTAAACTAAGACTGGGCGCCTTAGTCGCCCTGGTAGTGGGTTCCATGATTGGCGGCGGGATCTTCTCCTTACCGCAAAACATGGCCGCCAGCGCCGATGTTGGTGCTGTTCTTATTGGTTGGGCAATTACCGCTGTCGGCATGTTGACCCTGGCCTTCGTCTTCCAAACTCTAGCCAATCGCAAACCTGACCTGGATGGCGGCGTCTACGCCTACGCCAAGGCCGGGTTCGGTGACTACATGGGCTTTTCATCGGCCTGGGGTTACTGGATCAGCGCCTGGCTGGGCAACGTCGGCTACTTCGTCCTGCTGTTCAGCACCCTGGGCTATTTCTTCCCGATCTTCGGCGAGGGCAACACCCCCGCGGCCGTGATCGGCGCCTCTGTTTTGCTCTGGGCCGTGCACTTCCTGGTGCTGCGCGGCATTAAGGAAGCGGCCTTCATCAACCTGGTGACCACGGTTGCCAAGGTGGTGCCGCTGCTGCTGTTCGTGCTGATCGCCCTGTTCGCCTTCAAGCTGGATATCTTCACCGCCGACATCTGGGGCGTGAAGAATCCGGACCTGGGCAGCGTGATGAACCAGGTGCGCAACATGATGCTGGTCACCGTGTGGGTGTTCATCGGCATCGAGGGCGCGAGCATCTTCTCGTCCCGGGCGGAGAAACGCTCGGATGTGGGCAAGGCCACCGTCATCGGCTTCATCACCGTGCTGCTGTTCCTGGTGCTGGTGAACGTGCTGTCCCTGGGGATCATGACCCAGCCGGAACTGGCCAAGCTGCAGAACCCGTCCATGGCGGCAGTGCTGGAGCATGTGGTGGGCCACTGGGGCGCGGTACTGATCAGCGTCGGCCTGATCATCTCGCTGCTGGGGGCGCTGCTGTCCTGGGTGCTGCTGTGCGCGGAAATCATGTTCGCCGCCGCCAAGGACCACACCATGCCGGAGTTCCTGCGCCGCGAGAACGCCAACCACGTACCGGCCAACGCCCTGTGGCTGACCAATGCCATGGTGCAGATATTCCTGGTCATCACCCTGTTCTCGGCCAGTACCTACCTGTCGCTGATCTACCTCGCCACCTCGATGATCCTGGTGCCCTACCTGTGGTCGGCGGCCTACGCAGTACTGCTGGCGGTGCGCGGCGAAAGCTATGAACAGGCCCTGGCCGAACGCAAGAAGGACCTGATCATCGGCAGCATCGCCCTGCTCTACGCGATCTGGCTGCTGTATGCCGGCGGGGTCAAGTACCTGCTGCTCTCGGCCCTGCTCTACGCCCCCGGCGTGGTGCTGTTCGCCAAGGCCAAGATGGAACTGCACAAACCGATTTTCACCAACGTCGAGAAGCTGATTTTTGCCGCAGTGGTCATAGGCGCCCTGGTGGCGGCCTACGGACTCTACGACGGCTTCCTGACCCTATAGCTCTAGCAACACCCCCGATTGTTTTGTCTCTGGAGGATCACAGTAATGACCACGGAAAAAGTTAAGTACGGCGTACATTCCGAAGCCGGCAAACTGCGCAAAGTCATGGTTTGTTCCCCAGGCCTGGCCCATCAGCGGCTGACCCCGAACAACTGCGATGAACTGCTGTTCGATGATGTGCTGTGGGTGGCCCAGGCCAAACGCGACCACTTCGACTTCGTCACCAAGATGCGTGAGCGGGATATCGATGTGCTGGAAATGCACAACCTGCTGACCGACATTGTCGCCATGCCCGAAGCCCTGGACTGGATTCTGGAGCGCAAGATCACCGCCAACCAGGTCGGCCTGGGCCTGGTCAACGAAGTCGGTTCGTGGCTGCGCAGCCTGGAGCCGCGCAAGGTCGCCGAGTACCTGATCGGCGGTGTATCGGCCGATGACCTGCCCACCAGCTTCGGTGGCAAGACCATCGAGATGTTCCGCGACTTCCTCGGCCACTCCAGCTTCATCCTGCCGCCGCTGCCCAACACCCAGTTCACCCGCGACACCACCTGCTGGATCTACGGCGGCGTGACCCTGAACCCGATGTACTGGCCGGCGCGACGTCAGGAAACCCTGCTGACCACCGCCATCTACAAGTTCCACCCCGAGTTCACCAACGCCGACTTCCAGATCTGGTACGGCGACCCGGACCAGGAACACGGCAACGCCACCCTGGAAGGCGGCGACGTGATGCCGATCGGCAACGGCGTGGTCCTGATCGGCATGGGCGAGCGCTCCTCGCGTCAGGCCATCGGCCAACTGGCGCTGAACCTGTTCAAGCACAAGGCCGTGGAGCGCGTGATCGTCGCCGGCCTGCCGAAATCCCGCGCGGCGATGCACCTGGACACCGTGTTCAGCTTCTGCGACCGCGACCTGGTCACGGTCTTCCCGGAAGTGGTGAGCCAGATCGTCGCCTTCAGCCTGCGCCCTGACGAAAGCAAGCCCGGCGGCATCGATGTGCGTCGCGAAGAGACCAGCTTCCTCGACACCGTGGCCAAGGCCCTCAACCTCAAGGCCCTCCGCGTGGTGGAAACCGGTGGCAACGCCTTCGCCGCCGAGCGCGAGCAATGGGACGACGGCAACAACGTGGTGGCCGTGGAACCCGGCGTGGTCATCGGCTACGACCGCAACACCTACACCAACACCCTGCTGCGCAAGGCCGGGGTCGAGGTCATCACCATCAGCGCCGGCGAACTGGGCCGGGGCCGTGGCGGCGGCCACTGCATGACCTGCCCGATCATCCGCGACCCGATCGACTACTAAGCGACCCTATCCGACATAGCAGCTTGCCGTTGCCCCTACAAAGGGCCTCGGCAAGTGGACGACCGAAATCAAAGGAGATCCATCATGGCTTTCAACATCCACAACCGTAACCTGCTGAGCCTGGAACACCACACCCCACGTGAGCTGCGCTACCTGCTGGACCTGTCCCGCGACCTCAAGCGCGCCAAGTACACCGGCACCGAGCAGCAGCACCTCAAGGGCAACAACATCGCCCTGATCTTCGAAAAGACCTCGACCCGTACCCGTTGCGCCTTCGAAGTGGCGGCCTATGACCAGGGCGCCAACGTCACCTACATCGACCCCAACTCCTCGCAGATCGGCCACAAGGAAAGCATGAAGGACACTGCCCGAGTGCTGGGGCGCATGTACGACGCCATCGAGTACCGCGGCTTCAAGCAGGAAATCGTCGAAGAACTGGCGAAATTCGCCGGGGTTCCGGTGTTCAACGGCCTGACCGATGAATACCACCCGACCCAGATGATCGCCGACGTGCTGACCATGCGTGAGCACGCCGACAAGCCGATCCACGAGATCAGCTACGCCTACCTGGGCGATGCGCGCAACAACATGGGCAACTCTCTGCTGCTGGTGGGCGCCAAGCTCGGCATGGACGTGCGCATCTGCGCGCCCAAGGCCCTGTGGCCCCATGACGACCTGGTGCAGCGCTGCAAGCAATACGCAGAGGAAAGCGGTGCCCGCATCACCCTCACCGAGGATCCGAAAGCCGCGGTCAAGGGCGTGGACTTCATTCACACCGACGTCTGGGTCTCCATGGGCGAACCGGTGGAAGCCTGGGCCGAGCGTATCGAGCAACTGCTGCCCTACCAGGTCAACGCCCAGCTGATGAAAGCCACCGGCAACCCACGGACCAAGTTCATGCACTGCCTGCCGGCTTTCCACAACAGCGATACCAAGGTCGGCAAGCAGATCGCCGAGCAGTATCCGCACCTGGCCAACGGCATTGAAGTGACCGACGACGTGTTCGAGTCGCCCGCCTGCATCGCCTTCGAGCAAGCGGAAAACCGCATGCACACCATCAAGGCGATCCTGGTTTCGACCCTGGCCGACCTGTAATCCCCCTCCAGCACCGGGGGCGCCCAGGCGGCGTCTGCACCGGGGTCTCGAAAGGCTGTATT
>NZ_JBXAMM010000003.1:573372-1082327 GCF_058800645.1 Pseudomonas sp. GW822-FHT04H02
ACCCAGTGGGGTTTCTTTTTTTTCCCCCCCCCCCCCCCCCCCCCCCCCCCCCCCCCCCCCCCCCCCCCCCCCCCCCCCCGGCACCGGACTCTAGAAGGACTGCATTATGCGTATCGTCGTTGCACTGGGCGGTAACGCCCTGCTCCGCCGTGGTGAACCCATGACCGCGGACAACCAACGCGCCAACATCCGCATCGCCACCGAACAGATCGCCAAGATCCACCCCGGCAACCAACTGGTGATTGCCCACGGCAATGGCCCTCAGGTCGGCCTGCTGTCGTTGCAAGCGGCGGCCTACACCCAGGTTTCGCCCTACCCGCTGGACGTGCTAGGCGCCGAGACCGAAGGCATGATCGGCTACATCATCGAACAGGAACTGGGCAACCTGCTGGACTTCGAGGTGCCGTTCGCCACCTTGCTGACCCAGGTGGAAGTGGACGCCAAGGACCCGGCATTCAAGAACCCGACCAAGCCCATCGGCCCGGTCTACAGCAAGGAAGAAGCCGAGAAGCTGGCCAAGGAAAAAGGCTGGGCCATCGCCCCGGATGGCGACAAGTACCGCCGGGTAGTGGCCAGCCCGAAACCCAAGCGCATCTTCGAGATCCGTCCGATCAAGTGGCTGCTGGAAAAAAGCAGCATCGTGATCTGCGCCGGCGGTGGCGGCATCCCCACCATGTACGGCGAGGATGGCAAGCTCAAGGGCATCGAGGCCGTGATCGACAAGGACCTGTGCTCGGCGCTGCTGGCCGAGCAACTGGAAGCCGACCTGCTGGTGATCGCCACCGACGTCAACGCGGCGTTCATCGACTTCGGCAAACCGACCCAGAAGGCCATCGGCCAGGCCCACCCGGACGAAATCGAGAAGCTGGGCTTTGCCGCCGGCTCCATGGGGCCGAAGGTCCAGGCCGCCTGCGAATTTGCCCGGCACACTGGCAAAACCGCAGTGATCGGTTCACTCTCGGACATCGAAGCGATCGTCCAGGGCAAGGCCGGCACCCGCATCAGCACCGCGCAACCTGGCATCAGTTACCTGTAAGACGCTTGCAGTGAAAACTCGGGGCAGGCCCGGCGCCTGCCCTCATTTCAAAGCCCTGGAGGAGAGAAGCCTATGGCCATGTTTGAGCCCGGTCACCTGCATATCGAGCGCCATGCGCTGAACAAGGACGACTTCAGCTACAACCTGTGCATTGACTACGAAGTGGCCCACGACCCCAAGGAGGGCAAGGGCATGATGTTCACCCTGCACGGCACCATCGAAGACAAGTCCCTGAAGGAGCAGTTCTTCCTGGCCAAGGACCTGGCTTTCGACTTCGCCCGCCACGCCACCCGCCTCGCCCAGCAGCACGGCCTGCCCAAGAGCGCCAGCATTGCCTCGATGCACAAGTACTACGACGAAATGTTCGAGGACGTACGCAAGCAACTGGACGTCAAGCCCGGCGACCCGGTGAAACCCGAGCACCTTGCATAACCCCCGATCCCCTGCTGGGGCCGACGTGCCGGCGAACTGACCACGGCCCTGCATCGCTGCCCGGCCCGCCTTCTCCGGCTAGCCGGCTCCTGCGGCATGCGTGACGATTTCGACTAAGCCCCTGCCCCAAGGCATACTGGCCACCCTCCGCTTTGCAGAACCGTCAGTCACCCCATGCGTATCCACGTCAGCTTCATCGACCGCGTCGGCATCACCCAGGAAGTCCTGGCCCTGTTGGGCGGGCGCAACCTCAACCTGGATGCGGTGGAAATGGTGCCGCCCAACGTCTATATCGATGCCCCGACCTTGAGCCCCCAGGTGCTGGAAGAACTGCGCGATGCGCTGTTCAACGTACGTGGCGTGCAGGCGGTGACGGTGGTGGACATCCTTCCCGGGCAACGCCGGCACCTGCAACTGGACGCCCTGCTGGCGGCCATGACCGATCCGGTGCTGGCCCTGGACAGTGCCGGCAAAGTGCTGCTGGCCAACCCGGCGCTGATCGCCCTGTATGGTCGCGAACCGGCCGGGGAAAGCGTCGCCGAGCTGTTTGCCGACCCCGCACTGCTGGAGGCCCTGCTGGAAAACGGCTTTCGCCTGCCGCTGCGGGAAATCACCGTCAATGGCCAGACCCTGCTGCTGGACGCCACTCCCATTACCGACGCCGGTGCCCTGCTGACCCTGTACCCGCCCAACCGCATCGGTGAACGGCTCTCGGCCCTGCATCACGACCACGCCGAAGGCTTCGATGCCCTGCTCGGCGAATCACCGGCGATCCGCACCCTCAAGGCCCGGGCGCAGCGGGTCGCAGCGCTGGACGCACCACTATTGATCCAGGGTGAAACCGGCACCGGCAAGGAACTGGTGGCCCGCGCCTGCCACGCCATCAGCGCCCGCCACGGCGCGCCGTTCCTGGCCCTGAACTGCGCGGCACTGCCGGAAAACCTGGCCGAGAGCGAGCTGTTCGGCTATGCCCCCGGCGCCTTCACCGGCGCCCAGCGCGGCGGCAAGCCGGGGCTGATGGAGCTGGCCAACCAGGGCACGGTGTTCCTCGATGAAATCGGCGAGATGTCGCCCTACCTGCAGGCCAAGCTCCTGCGCTTTCTCAATGACGGCAGCTTTCGCCGGGTCGGTGGCGATCGCGAGATCAAGGTCAACGTGCGCATCCTCAGCGCCACCCATCGTGACCTGGAAAAAATGGTCAACGAAGGCACCTTCCGCGAAGACCTGTTCTATCGCCTCAACGTGCTGAACGTGGAAGTGCCACCGCTGCGCGAACGCGGCCAGGACATCCTGCTGCTGGCCCGCTACTTCATGCAGCAGGCCTGCGCGCAGATCCAGCGGCCGGTATGCCGGCTGACACCGGGGACCTACCCGGCGCTGCTGGGCAACCGCTGGCCGGGCAACGTGCGGCAATTGCAGAACGTGATCTTCCGTGCGGCGGCGATCTGCGAGAGCAACCTGGTGGACATCGGTGACCTGGACATTGCCGGCACCTCGGTAGCCCGCCAGAACGATGCCGAAGTGGCCAGCCTGGAACAGGCCGTGGAAGCCTTCGAGAAGGGGCTGCTGGAAAACCTCTACGTCAGTTACCCCTCGACCCGGCAACTGGCCAACCGCTTGCAGACCTCCCATACCGCGATTGCCCACCGCCTGCGCAAATACGGCATTCCCAGCAAGGCCTGAGCTTGCGCCTGCCGCTCTGAAAGCGACCTCCATCTGTACTGAAAGCGCTACAGTGGAACGATTTCGCTACAAAGCCTTGCAATCGCAGCCGTGCAAGGCTTTGATCCTCAAAGCCTTTTTTCCGCACCCCGTGCTGTAGCGTTTTCGCTACGGCCGTGAAATTCCATTCTCTACAAAAAACACTCAACCCCTTGATTTACAACGGCCAAATAAATATTGGCCGTGTTCTTGCTATGGACATTGCCATTCGGCTCGGCGCTGTCCGAGCATTCAATCGCGTCCACCAGACGAGTCTGGCCCCTGAGGAGTTTCCATGAGCGAGTTGCGTTTTACTGAAGATCACGAATGGCTGCGTACCGAAGCGGATGGCAGTGTCACCGTCGGCATTACGGCTTTCGCCCAGAACGCCCTGGGTGATGTGGTGTTTGTGCAACTGCCGGAGCTGCAGGGCTACGACAAGGGCGCCGAAGCCGCCACCGTGGAATCGGTGAAAGCCGCCAGCGGCGTGTACATGCCCCTGGACGGTGAAGTGGTCGCCACCAACCCGGCCCTGGAAGACAGCCCGGAACTGGTCAACGAAGACCCGCTGGGCGAAGGCTGGTTCTTCCGCTTCATCCCTGCCGATGCCGCTGCCGTTGGCCAATTGCTGGACCAGGACGCCTACGACCGCCTGATCAAAGCCAGCGCCGAAGCCTGAGGAGCCGCCATGACCGTCAACCTGAGCACCGCCAACGAATTCATCGCGCGCCACATCGGCCCGCGCCAGGGCGATGAGCAAGCCATGCTCAATAGCCTCGGCTTCGACTCCCTGGAAGCCCTGAGCGCCAGCGTGATTCCCGAGAGCATCAAGGGCACCAGCGTGCTGGAGCTGGGCCAGGGCCTGAGCGAAGCCCAGGCCCTGGCCTCGATCAAGGCCATCGCCGCCAGGAACCAGCTGTTCAAGACCTATATCGGCCAGGGCTACTACAACTGCCATACGCCGTCGCCGATTCTGCGCAACCTCCTGGAAAACCCCGCCTGGTACACCGCCTACACCCCGTACCAGCCGGAAATCTCCCAAGGTCGCCTGGAAGCCCTGCTGAATTTCCAGACCCTGATCAGCGACCTGAGCGGCCTGCCGATCGCCAACGCCTCGCTGCTGGACGAAGGCACCGCCGCCGCCGAAGCCATGACCTTCTGCAAGCGCCTGAGCAAGAACAAGGGCAGCCACGCCTTCTTCGCCTCGCAGCATTGCCACCCACAGACCCTCGATGTGCTGCGCACCCGTGCCGAGCCCCTGGGGATCAACGTGGTGGTGGGCGATGAGCGCAAGCTGACCGACGTCAGCCCGTTCTTCGGCGCCCTGCTGCAATACCCGGCAAGCAACGGTGACCTGTTCGACTACCGCGAGCTGACCGAGCGTTTCCACGCTGCCAACGCCCTGGTGGCCGTGGCCGCCGACCTGCTGGCCCTGACCCTGCTGACCCCGCCCGGGGAATTCGGCGCCGACGTGGCCATCGGCAGTGCCCAGCGCTTCGGCGTGCCCCTGGGCTTTGGTGGCCCGCATGCGGCCTACTTCGCCACCCGCGATGCCTTCAAGCGCGACATGCCCGGCCGCCTGGTGGGCGTCTCGGTGGACCGTTTCGGCAAGCCGGCCCTGCGCCTGGCCATGCAGACCCGCGAGCAGCATATCCGCCGCGAGAAGGCCACCAGCAACATCTGCACCGCCCAGGTCCTGCTGGCCAACATCGCCAGCATGTATGCCGTGTACCACGGTCCCAAGGGCCTGACCCAGATCGCCCAGCGCATTCACCAGCTGACCGCGATCCTGGCCAAGGGCCTGGTCCAGCTGGGCTTGACCGTGGAGCAGGAAAGCTTCTTCGATACCCTGAGCCTGCACGCCGCTGGCCGCACCGCTGCGCTGCACGACAAGGCTCTCGCCCAGGGCATCAACCTGCGGGTGATAGACGCCGAGCGCCTGGGCCTGTCCCTGGACGAAACCACCACTCAAGCCGACGTTGAAACCCTGTGGAGCCTGTTGGGCGATGGCAAGGCCGCGCCGGACTTCGCGGCACTCGCGGCGGCGGTCACCAGCGCCATCCCCGCTGCCCTGGCACGCCAGTCGGCGATCCTCAGCCACCCGGTATTCAACCGCTATCACTCGGAAACCGAGCTGATGCGCTACCTGCGCAAGCTGGCGGACAAGGACCTGGCCCTGGATCGCACCATGATCCCGCTGGGCTCCTGCACCATGAAGCTCAACGCCGCCAGCGAGATGATCCCCATCACCTGGGCCGAGTTCGGCGCACTGCACCCCTTCGCTCCCGCCGAGCAAAGCGCCGGCTACCAGCAACTGACCACCGAACTTGAAGCGATGCTCTGCGCTGCCACCGGCTACGACGCGGTGTCGCTGCAGCCCAACGCCGGCTCCCAGGGCGAGTACGCCGGCCTGCTGGCCATTCGTGCCTATCACCAGAGCCGTGGCGACGAGCGCCGCGATATCTGCCTGATTCCCTCCTCGGCCCACGGCACCAACCCGGCCACTGCCAACATGGCCGGCATGCGCGTGGTGGTCACCGCCTGCGACGCCCGCGGCAACGTCGACATCGAGGACCTGCGGGCCAAGGCCATCGAGCACCGTGAGCACCTCGCCGCGCTGATGATCACCTACCCGTCGACCCACGGCGTGTTCGAAGAAGGCATCCGCGAAATCTGCGGCATCATTCACGACAACGGCGGCCAGGTGTACATCGACGGCGCCAACATGAACGCCATGGTCGGCCTCTGCGCCCCGGGCAAGTTCGGTGGCGACGTGTCCCACCTGAACCTGCACAAGACCTTCTGCATTCCCCATGGCGGTGGCGGCCCGGGCGTCGGCCCGATCGGCGTCAAGTCGCACCTGGCGCCCTTCCTGCCCGGCCATGCCGCGCTGGAAAACAAGAAAGGCGCGGTCTGTGCCGCTCCGTTCGGCAGCGCCAGCATCCTGCCGATCACCTGGATGTATATCAGCATGATGGGCGGCGCCGGCCTCAAGCGCGCCTCGCAGTTGGCGATCCTCAATGCCAACTACATCTCGCGCCGCCTGGAAGAGCACTACCCGGTGCTCTACACCGGCAGCAACGGCCTGGTGGCCCACGAATGCATCCTCGACCTGCGTCCTTTGAAAGACAGCAGCGGCATCAGCGTCGATGACGTGGCCAAGCGCCTGATCGATTTTGGCTTCCACGCGCCGACCATGTCGTTCCCGGTGGCCGGTACCCTGATGATCGAGCCCACCGAAAGCGAATCCAAGGAAGAACTGGACCGCTTCTGCGACGCCATGATCCGCATCCGCGAAGAAATCCGCGCAGTGGAAAACGGCGCCCTGGACAAGGACGACAACCCGCTGAAGAACGCTCCGCACACCGCGGCCGAACTGGTGGGCGAGTGGTCCCATCCATACAGCCGTGAACAGGCGGTGTACCCAGTGGCATCCCTGGTGGAAGGCAAGTACTGGCCGCCGGTTGGTCGGGTCGACAACGTGTTCGGCGACCGCAATCTGGTGTGCGCCTGCCCTTCGATCGAGAGCTACCAGGACGCGTAAGCCGTCCATCACTGGAGAGCCGTGCCCCTGCAGATACCGCGTATACCTGTAGGAGCCGGCTCGCCGGCGATGAGCGATAACGCATCAATCGGGTAGAGCAGCGGCGCCTGTATCGCGGGCAAGCTAGCTCCTGCAAGTGCTTGCTTGCCGATCAATACAATAAGAAACCGGAGAACCAACATGTCCCTGAGCGTGTTCGACCTGTTCAAGATTGGCATCGGCCCCTCCAGCTCCCATACCGTCGGCCCGATGCGCGCCGCCGCGCGTTTTGTCGAAGGCCTGCGTCGCGATCAACTGCTGGCCAGCACCACCTGCGTCAAGGTCGAGCTGTACGGCTCGCTGGGCGCCACCGGCAAAGGCCACGGCAGCGACAAGGCGGTGCTGCTGGGCCTGGAAGGCGAGCACCCGGACACCGTGAATACCGAAAACATCGCCGCGCGCCTGCAGGAAATACGCAGCAGCGCGCGCCTCAACCTGCTCGGCGAACACAGCATTGCGTTCAACGAGAAAGAACACCTGGCAATGATCCGCAAGCCCCTGGCCTATCACCCCAACGGCATGATCTTTCGCGCCTTCGACAGCGCCGGTTTGCAGATCCGCAGCCGCGAGTACTACTCCGTTGGCGGTGGTTTCGTCGTGGATGAAGATGCCGCCGGGGCCGATCGCATCGTTGAAGACACCACCCGCCTGACCTTCCCTTTCCGCAATGCCAAGGAACTGCTGCAACATTGCGCTACCTATGGCCTGTCCATCAGCCAGGTGATGCTGACCAATGAAAGTGCCTGGCGCCCGGAAGCTGAAACCCGCGCCGGCCTGCTGAAGATCTGGCAGGTGATGCAGGACTGCGTGGATGCCGGCTGCCGCAACGAAGGGATCCTGCCCGGCGGACTCAAGGTCAAGCGCCGCGCCGCGGCCCTGCACCGCCAGTTGTGCAAGCACCCGGAAGCGGCGCTGCGCGATGCCTTGTCGGTGCTGGACTGGGTCAACCTCTATGCCCTGGCGGTGAATGAAGAAAACGCCAACGGCGGACGGGTGGTCACAGCCCCCACCAATGGCGCGGCCGGAATCATTCCGGCGGTGCTGCACTACTACATGCGCTTCATTCCCGGGGCCAACGAAGACGGGGTGGTGCGTTTTCTCCTCACCGCCGCAGCCATCGGCATCCTCTACAAGGAAAACGCCTCGATCTCCGGCGCCGAAGTCGGCTGCCAGGGTGAAGTGGGCGTGGCCTGCTCGATGGCGGCCGGGGCCTTGTGCGAGGTCCTCGGCGGCAGCGTGCAGCAAGTGGAGAACGCCGCGGAAATCGGCATGGAACACAACCTCGGGCTGACCTGTGACCCCATTGGCGGGTTGGTGCAGGTGCCCTGCATCGAGCGCAACGCCATGGGCTCGGTCAAGGCCATCAATGCGGTGCGCATGGCCCTGCGCGGCGACGGGCAGCACTTCGTCTCCCTCGACAAGGTCATCCGCACCATGCGCCAGACCGGCGCCGACATGAAAAGCAAATACAAGGAAACCGCCCGTGGCGGTCTGGCCGTGAACATTATCGAGTGCTGATACGCAGCCTGTATCCGCACGTTTTTTCAGGAGTTGCCCATGTCCACCGAAACACTGTTGAAAACCCCGCTGCACAGCCTGCACCTGGAACTCGGCGCCCGCATGGTGCCGTTCGCCGGCTACGACATGCCGGTGCAGTACCCGCTGGGAGTGATGAAGGAGCACCAGCACACCCGTGAACAGGCCGGGCTGTTCGATGTGTCCCACATGGGGCAGATCCTGCTGCGCGGCGCCAATGCCGCCCAGGCCCTGGAGACCCTGGTGCCGGTGGATATCATCGATTTGCCGGTGGGCATGCAGCGCTACGCCATGTTCACCAACGAACAGGGCGGCATCCTCGATGACCTGATGGTGGCCAACCTGGGGGACGAACAGCTGTTCCTGGTAGTCAACGCCGCCTGCAAGGACCAGGACCTGGCCCACCTGCGCCGCCACCTGGGCGAGCAATGCGACATTCAACCGCTGTTCGAGGAACGGGCCCTGCTGGCCCTGCAAGGCCCGGCTGCGGTCACGGTGCTGGCGCGCCTGGCGCCGGAGGTGGCGCAGATGACCTTCATGCAGTTCAAGCCGGTGACCCTGCTGGGCGTGGACTGCTTTGTCAGCCGTTCGGGCTACACCGGCGAAGACGGTTTCGAAATCTCGGTGCCGGCGGCCCAGGCGGAAAAACTCGCCCGTGCCCTGCTGGCCGAGCCGGAAGTAGCGGCCATCGGCCTTGGCGCCCGCGACTCCCTGCGCCTGGAAGCCGGCCTGTGCCTCTATGACCATGACATGAACAGCGACACCACGCCGATCCAGGCCAGCCTGCTGTGGGCCATCTCCAAGGCACGTCGTGCCGATGGCGCCCGCGCCGGCGGCTTCCCCGGTGCCGAGGTGATCTTTGCCCAACAGCAAGGCGGTGTCAGCCGCAAACGCGTCGGCCTGCTGCCCCAGGAACGCACACCGGTACGTGAAGGTGCAGAGATCGTCGACGCCGAAGGCAAGGTTATCGGCAGCGTGTGCAGCGGCGGTTTTGGCCCGACCCTGGGCGGCCCCTTGGCCATGGGCTACCTCGACATAGAGCACTGCGCACTCGATACGCCAGTTGCAGCAATAGTTCGTGGGAAAAAGGTGCCAATGCTTGTAAGCAAAATGCCATTCGTGCCACAACGCTACTACCGCGGCTGAGGGACTGTTTCTATAAGTAACGCGGTTGCGTTAAAAGTGCACTAATCTGTAACGCAACCGCCATAAAACAGTGCATATTTTCGATACTGAACTTCACTTATAACGCCCGAAAACAATTGAACAACTCTATCGAATAAGCCCCGTACGCTAGTTCCGCCAAACCTCGGCAAGCTGAGTAAAACCGGGGCTTCGCGGGGCTTGTTTTTTCTCCCATAGTTGGCGTAGAGTTTCCCCACTGTGTTTGCATGGGTCGCTTGGAATCGTGACCTGGGCAGTAGCTAACAAGTTTGCTACAACCCGTTCGACGTCTCTTACTTTCCTGCAACCCAGCCCAGTACTCTTTCATGAGAAAGAGACTGTCATTAATTTTTTAGCGTCAAAGGAAATAAGAAATGTCCCAACGTCAGAGCGGTACCGTCAAGTGGTTTAACGACGAGAAAGGTTTTGGTTTTATCACTCCAGAAAGCGGTCCGGATCTGTTCGTACACTTCCGCGCCATTCAGGGCAACGGCTTCAAGAGCCTGAAAGAAGGCCAAAAAGTGACCTTCATCGCTGTGCAAGGCCAGAAAGGCATGCAGGCTGACGAAGTACAAGCAGAAGCTTAATCGTCTGTAACGAAAAAGCCCCTGATGCTGACATCAGGGGCTTTTTTGTGCGCGCAATTCCGTAAAATGGCTTCTTTTTTCAGTCGAGAGCCTGTCATGTCGAAACATCTGCTAAGCCCCCAAGGCGAGTTCCCCGCCGCCGGCCTGGGTCGTCGCCTGGCAGCGATGTTCTATGATTTCCTGCTGTGCGTTGCCCTGCTGATTGTCACGGGCGGCGTCTACAAGCTGATCCAGATGCAGATCATCGGCGAGGCGCGGATGCGTACCCTGACCGAATCCGGCGCCCTGGACGGTGACCCGTTGTACTCCACGGTGCTGCTGTTCGTACTGTTCGGTTTCTTCGCCAAGTTCTGGACCCACTCCGGCCAGACCCTGGGCATGCAGGTCTGGGGTATCCGGGTGCAGAACGCCGACGGCAGCCGTATCAGCCTGTGGCAGGCACTGTTGCGCTTCATGGTGTCGATCGCGTCCTGGCTGTGTGCCGGCCTGGGCTTCTTCTGGGTGCTGGTTGACAAGCAGAAACGCAGTTGGCACGACATCTACTCCAACAGCCAGCTGGTGCGCATTCCCAAGCAGAAGAAGTAAGCCCGCCGCCTACAAAAACGCCCCGACAGATCGGGGCGTTTTTTTAAGCGAGCAGAAGAATCAATCAGGCGTTGCCCGCCAGTTTCATCCGCGCGGCCTGGGTGAAATCCAGCATGCGCTTCAGAGGGCGGAGCGCATTGGGGATCAGCGCCGGGTCGACGCTGATCTCGTTGCTGCCATCCTTCAGGCACTGCAGGGTACGCTCCAGGGTATTCATGGCCATCCACGGGCAATGGGCACAACTGCGGCACGCCGCACCATTGCCGGCCGTCGGCGCCTCGATGAACACCTTGTCCGGGCACAGCTGCTGCATCTTGTAGAAGATGCCGCGGTCGGTGGCGACGATGAAGGTCTTGTTCGGCAGGCGCTGCGCGGCAGCAATCAGCTGACTGGTGGAGCCCACCGCATCGGCCAGTTCGATCACCGAGCTGGGGGACTCCGGGTGCACCAGAATGGCCGCATCCGGATACAGCGCCTTCATGTCTTCCAGCTGCTTGGACTTGAACTCCTCGTGAACGATGCAGGCACCGTCCCAGAGCAGCATGTCGGCACCGGTCTGGCGCTGGATGTAGGTGCCCAGGTGCTTGTCGGGGCCCCAGATGATCTTCTCGCCGTTATCCATCAGGCTTTCGACGATTTCCAGGGCGCAACTGGAGGTCACCACCCAGTCGGCACGGGCTTTGACCGCCGCCGACGTGTTGGCATAGACCACCACGGTGCGCTCGGGATGCTGGTCGCAGAAGGCCGAGAACTCTTCCACCGGGCAGCCAAGGTCAAGGGAGCAGGTGGCTTCCAGGGTCGGCATCAACACCCGTTTTTCAGGGTTGAGAATCTTCGCCGTCTCACCCATGAAGCGGACCCCGGCAACCAGCACGGTCTTGGCCGGATGGGCATTGCCGAAGCGGGCCATTTCCAGGGAGTCGGACACGCAGCCACCGGTTTCTTCGGCCAGGGCCTGAATCACCGGATCACAGTAGAAGTGTGCAACCAGCACCGCATCCTGAGCCTTGAGCTCGGCAGCGATGGCGGCACGCAGATGGGCCTCTTGCGCAGCGCTCAAGGGTTTGGGCTGCTTGGCGTCGAGGTGGGCTTGAACCAGAAGGCGTTCAGAAATTTGCGTCATGTTCGCAAGACCTGCAGGCGCTTGAGGCGCGAAAGTCGAGTATACCACCGGCTCCGGACCGCTTAAGGCCCCGCCGGGAGAGTGAGTTCATCAGGTACGGACAACATTGGAGCCGCGCAAGGCTACAGAATATCCAGGGTATTCAAAAGCCTATTCTGCCCAACAGCCGCGCCCTACCCTGCCGGCGGCGCCTGCACCCGGGCGAAAGCCACCGTCACACACAACCCGCGTTTGGCCCGTTGGTCGGAGTAATCCAGCCAGACCCGGCCGGCATGCCGATCGGCAATGGCCTTGACGATGGCGAGCCCCAACCCGGAGCCCACTTCATCGCTGCCCAGCCCGCGATGGAAAGGGTCGAACACGCGCTCGCGCTCAGCCACGGCAATACCCGGCCCCAAGTCGCTGACCTGCAGCAGGATCTCGTCCTGCACCTGGGCCACCGACAGGTCTACCCGCCCACCTTGCGGGGTATAGCGGATGGCGTTGTCCACCAGGTTCTTCACCAGGGTCAACAGGTCCTCCTGGCTGATCAGCACCTGCCTGTCCGGCCCACCTTCCAGGCCGATGTCGATCGCCTTGGCCTCCGCCAGGGGCAGCAGGTCCTCCAGCACCCGGCGGTACACCCCGTGCACCGAGACCGGCTCAATCCGGCCATTGATGGCCGATTGTGCAGACGCCAGCCCGAGCAATTGATCGATCAGCTTCCTGCCGCGCTCGATCCCCCGGCGCAACAGTTGCAGGCGCTCCCGAGCCAGGCTGGGCATCTCCACCGATGCCAGGCGCTCGGCCTGCAGGGACAAGGCCGTCAGCGGCGAGCGCAATTCATGGGCGGCATCCGCCACGAAACGCCGCTGCGTCGTCATGGACTGAGTCACCCGCAGCAACAGGCGATTGATGGCCCGCACGAAAGGCCGCACCTCGGTCGGCAGATGGCGCTCGTCGATCGGGTGCAATTCCTGCTCGTCACGCAGATCGATCTCGGCCGCCAACTGCTCGATGGGACGAAACAGTTTGCGCACCAGATCGGCAATCACCAGCAACAGCACGGGAAACAGGATCAGGAAGGGCAACAGTCCACGCCAGGCGCTTTCCCGCGCATCCCTGTCACGAGCGCCGGTTTCCTGGGCCACGGCAATCCGCAGGCCGGCGCTGGTGGTCTTGACCAGCACCCGAAACGGCTCGCCGCCCACCGCCAGGGTCGACAGACCGTCCGCCAGGGTGGTGGGCAGCGGCAGGGGGATTTCGGCATCACTGTCCGCCGCCGCCCTGGCGCCATCGGCCAGGTATTGAACGACCACCCTGGATTCCTCGTTATCGTCGGCGACGACCTGCCCCGGCGGCGGGTAGGCCAGGGTCATGTGCTGGCGCTCGAACAGCGCGGCCACCTGGCGCAGGGTGTTGTCCTGCATCTCCAGGGCCTCGTCGAAGGCCGAGACATAAGCAAAGACTCCGGCCAGCAGCGCAACGATCAGCACCGCCACTGATAGGGCAATGGACAGCCTGAGCTGGACCGATTCGCTCAGACGTCTTTTGAAACCATCCATCCCATCCCCCTGACGTTCTTGATCACCTGGCTTCCCAACTTGCGGCGCAAGGCATGGATCAGGAACTCCACCGCATTGCTTTCCACCTCCTCGCCCCAGCCGTAGATGCGGTCTTCCAGCTCACTACGGGAAAGAATCGCCCCCGGGCGGATCAACAGCGCCTGCAACAAGGCGAATTCGCGGTTCGACAGCTGCACCGCAGGCTGCTCGAACGAGCTTGCCTGTTTCGATACCGGGTCCAGCGAAACCACACCATTGCCCAGCAGCGGTGCCGCGCTACCGCCTTTGCGACGCATGACCGCACGCATTCGCGCCAGCAGCTCGGCCATGGCGAAGGGCTTGAGCAGGTAGTCGTCCGCGCCGCCGTCCAGGCCTCGCAGCCGGTCATCGAGGCTGTCACGAGCGGTAATGATCAACAGCGGCACCGGGTTGTTACGGCGACGAATACTGTCGAGCACCTGTAACCCGTCCTTGCCGGGCAGGCCGAGGTCTAGCAGCACCTGGTCGTAATGCTGGCTGTCCAGGGCAGCCAGGGCGGTCACCCCATCGCTGACCCAGTCGGCGGCGTAGCCTGCATCCTTGAGGGCGCCCTGTATCGCCTCGGCGATCATCCCGTCGTCCTCCACCAGCAAGATCCGCATAGTGCCTCCGTAGTGAAACAGGCCCGGCCTGCGCTTGAGGAAGGCCGGGCCCGGGTCGAGTCCCCCCAAGGGTAATCACTCGCCTGCCGGTCTGCTGGAAAAGATGAGGGTCAGGCCTTGCCTTGCAAGCGACTGAACGTTGCCAGCAGATCGTCCATCGCCGACTTGCACTCGGCCTGTTGCGGGGTGCCGGCGCGCAGGGCGTCAAGTGCTCGGTCGATGCCCTTGTCCAATACATGCCAGTCACCGGCGGCACGGGGCTTCAAGCCGGCTTCGGCGGAGTCCCAGGCAACTTCCAGATCCTTGATCCGGCGCTTCGCCCCCGCCAGGTCCTGCTTGTCCACCAAGCCGGCCACATCACGGGCAATGGCCTGGAACTCGGCCAGGTCGCCCAGCCTGGAGGCCGTGGCCGCGGTAGCCTGGGCTGAAGCGGCAGTGCCGGGCTTGGGCGCATCGGCAGGCTTGGAACACCCCGCGGCCAGCCCCAGCAGGGCAATCATGGAAAGAGTCGTGGTGTAGCGAATGGCAGAGCGGATAAAGGCCATGATGAGTCCTTGAGTGAAGGTCGGATAATCAGTGGGAAAGGCGCTGACGGTTGTTGACGTTGAGCTGCGCGACGGTCACCAGCAAAAGAATCACGCAGAGGAAGATTGCGCTGGTCCAGGTGGCGCCCAGGCCCAGGCCACCGTAGGTCTTGGCTTGTGTCAGCAGGTCGCCGAGGGCGGCGCCAAACGGTCGGGTGAGGATGTAGGCGATCCAGAAGGTCAGCACCGCATTGCCCCCCAGGCGCCAGGCCACCAGGGTCACGGCAATCAGTGCGGCAAAGATCAGCGCTCCCAGGGTAAAGCCGAGCCCCAGCGCCTCGGTGGCCAGGTCCCCGGCGGCGGTTCCCAGGGCGAAGGTGCAGAGCACGGTGGCCCAGTAGAACAGCTCGCGTCGCGGGGTAACGATCTGGCGGATCGAAAGGTTGCGCTCAACGGCGTACCAGACAGCGAAATTGACCGCCAGCAAGCCTGCAAACACTGCGGTGCTGAGGTACAGGCTGATGCCCAGCTGATCGGTGAGCACATCGGTGATCTGGGTCCCGACGATGCTCACCAGGACCACGCTCAGCCAGTAGATCCATGGCGTGTAGGCCCGGCTGCGGAACTGCGCGAACAGCGCCAGCACCAGCAACAGGGCCATGCCGATGCTGGTCACGCCCTGCCCCAGGCCGGCGTCGACGGCCAGGTAGTCGGCGCAGGTTTCGCCCACGGTGGTGGACATGATCTTGATGATCCAGAAGGACAGCGTCACCTCCGGAACCTTGTTCAGCCAATCGGTCTTGCTCAGCGGCTTCATCGGGTGCCTCTCCATAACGGCGCGTGTATTGGCGCGAAGCAGAGGCTACGAGGGAAAACTTAGCTGGAACTGAGGGCACCCCGAACGGGCCGGCTTCGATCACCAAGCAATGCGCTGCAAGGCCTCAGGGTCCAGCAGCCAGGTGAGTACATCGGGGCTATTGATCACCGAGCCATGGTGGCGCTGCTCGTCCCGCCAGTAGCGATTGTCCTGGGCCGGATCGAGCCCCAGGCCCGGGGGCAGCCCCTCGGCACTGCGCCCGGCGGACAACAGCACATCCACCGCGCGCCCCTTCAGCGGCACCGCCTGCCATTGGGACAGCAGCAGAATATTGCCGTGCACGCACTCGCGATTGACCAACTGCGCGTCCACCAGGTCATCGACGTAGGCATACTGCGGATCGGCCGCCAAACGCCGGGCAATGGCGTCAGGGGCCAACCCTCGAAGCTCGGCCAGCAGCGGCGGGTCCACCAACAGCAGCGGCCTGGCGGGTGCCGTGCTGCGGGCCACGCAACAGGCCGCCACATAAGCGCCGAAGGAGTAACCGAGCACCGCGTCCAGGGTCGTCAGCTCATGCTCTTGGGCAATCTGCCGGGCCAGGTCTTTGACACTGGAATAGGGCCAGTAGTCGCTGTAGTTGACCTGCACCAGCGACACCCGCCCCTTGAGTGCCCGGCCCAGGGCGGAAAAACAGATCGGATGGCCGACGAAGTCGGGAAAGCAGATCAGTTTCATTGACGTTGCCCCGCCGCGACAAAGGATTCGAGAAATGCCCTGGCCTGCGGCTCGGGCAGATAGCTGTTGAGCAGCACTTCGCAGCCCAGCGCCGACTTGATCACCGTCAGGTCGAGCAGGGTCTTGGGCCACTCGCTAACCGGGTTGGCAATCCGCGTTTGCAACCACCGGGCGTCACTGGCCGGCAGCTCGACGAAATTGCACAGGAACGCCGGAGCAAAGCCGTACAGGCCCAGGGCCGCGAGTATTTCCTCGTAGCCCAAGGCCGCCCGGGCCAGCTTGGCATTCAGGTAATCCATGCAGGCCTGTGGCTCGCAGCCTTCGGCGAAGCGCCCGGGAGCCAGGGGCACGGGCACCGTGTAACTGGAGAATCCGCTGATCACCGAACGCTCAGCCCAGGCGAACAATAGATTGACGATCGGCGCCTCTATCCCCAAGCCCTCGGCACAGCCCTGGCGAAACGCCTGCAACAGGTGGAACAGACGCTGCGGCGAGGCCAGCTTCATCGGGTCCATGGCCAGTGCCGCCCGCAACTGCAGCGCCTGGGCAGTGGCCGCCGGCGCCGGGACATCGGCCAGCGGCGCGTACTCCTCGGCCTCTTGCTCCCAGGCCTCGGTGCCGGCATCTGCCAGACGCTCATATTCCTCGGCCTGCATCAGGTTATTGCCGACAAAGGAAAAATCCGCCACCGGCGGCGACTGCACGCCCAGCGCCAACTGTTCCACGCTGCGCAGCAGGCTCAACTGGCCGACATGGTTGCCAAGGATGTGGTGCAACCACAGCCCCAGGTGCAAGGTGCCGTCGATGCGCACCTTGAACAGGCTGCACAGGTCCTGCTCGAACAGTGACAGCGGCCGCTCAAGGAAATGCTCCACGCAGGCCTGCTGGCTGGGAAACTCCGCCACAGGCTCCAGCCACAGGCGCGCCGGCGGCTCGGGGGCCAGATCAAGACAGTACTCGCCCTCGACCCGCGCCACCCGACAGCCCGCCAGTGGATAGCGCTGCTTCAAGCCCTGGGCCAACGCCTGCAGGTCCAGCCCGACGGCCGGCAATTGCTCGGGCCGGAACAGGTAGAGCACGTTGTTGGCCCGTAGATCCTTGTTGAACAGTTCGGCATACACCATCGACAACTGGCTCTTGTTCAAGCCGATCCAGCGGCTGTCGCCGGCAACCGGCAACCGCGCGGAACCGCTGCGCAGCGCCTCCCGGGCGTGGCTGGCCGAGGTGGCGCGGACCACGGCAAAACGCCCCAGGTGAGTATTGATCGAAAACCCCGCATGGGCGGCGGGCAAGGACTCCTGCTCCGACTCGATCACGTAGTACTCCTGCGCACCGCTTTCCAGCAGGGACGCCAGGCCGGGTTGGGCCTGTAGCCAGTCCAGCAACTGGCCCAGGGTGGCCATGCGGTAGAACTGCTCCAGGCCCAGGCCTTCCCAGCCCAAGTGACGGTTCACCGTGCCCACCAGCTTGATCGCCGCCAGCGAGTTGCCACCGCTGTCGAAGAAGCTGCGCTGCAGGTCATGAGCCGACACGCCGAAACGCGCGAGAAAACGCCCTGCCGGCGAGTCGTCCGTTTCAGTGGCCGGCTGCCCGAGACACAGGCGCTGCTTGAGCTCAGCAATATCCAGCTTGCCGGAAGAGCGCAGGGCAAAGCGCTCAACCTCGACAAATCGCGACGGCACCATGAACGGCGGCAGGCTTTGCCGGCCATATTCGGCCAGCACCCGGGGCTCGACCCCAGGCGCCTTGAGGTACACCAGCAGCAACTGCGCTTCGGTTCCCTGGTCATCCAGCAACACCACACAATCGAGCATTCCCGGGTAACGCTTGAAGGCGGCGGCGACCTCGGTCAGCGACAGGCGCTGGCCACGCAGCTTGATCTGGTCATCGCTGCGGCCATGGAAGTGATAGAGCCCCTGGCCATCCCGGGAAACCAGGTCGCCACTGCGGTAGCAACGCAGCGTCCGGCCCTGCCATGGCAGGTCGATGAAGCGCTCCCGGGTCAGCCCCGCATCCCCCAGATACCCCGGGGACAAGCCGCCCCCGGCGATCAGCAGCTCGCCGGGTTCATCCACCTCGCACGGCTGCCCGTCAGGGCGCAGCAGCAACAGGGTGGCATCGTCCACGGCCTGGCCGATGGGAATGTCCCGGGTGCTGTCGAAGCTGCGGGGAATGGCATAGACACAGGTACCCATGGTGTTTTCCGTGGGGCCATAACCGTTGTAGAGAACCAGCTCATCGGCGGCAGCATAGGCCTGGCGGACATGCCCTGCGGACAGGACCTCGCCGCCGACCATCAGCCGCTTGACGCCCCGCAGCCAGCCGCGCTCTATATCGACGAAAGTGTTGAACAGGGTCGAGGTCAGCCACAGGCTGTCGACCCCGGCCTCGTGGATGTAACGATGCAGGTGTTCCAGGGTCAGGGCGCCGGGAACATGGATATGCAATTCGCCGCCATTGAGCAGCGCGGTCCAGATCTCGAACTGCGAGGCGTCGAAGGTCAGGTTCGAGGCGTACAGCATGCGAAAGCCCGGCTGCAGCGGAAAATGTCGCGGCCGGTCGCAGAACCCCAACACCCCGCGATGGGTACAGGGAATGATCTTCGGCGCGCCGGTGGTGCCGCTGGAAAAGTTCACGTACACCGGCTCGGCGCCGCATAGCGGCGGCCAGCACGCAGCCTCGTCCGTGGGCGCGAGCAACTCATCCAGCGCCAGATACCCCGGGCCACCGGCAACCTCCGGCGTGACCCGCCAGCACACGCCACTGCGTTCACACACCGACTGGTTCCACTGGGGCGGGTTGTTGCGGTCCAGATAGCAGTACGACAGGCCGGCCCGCACCATGCCCACCAGCAGCACCAGTTGTTCAATCGAGCGTTCCACCTCCAGGCCCAGGGTGCTGCCAGGCGTCAGGCCCAAGCCCAGCAAGCGGGCCGCCACCTGTGCCGAACGCTGTTCCAGCTCCCGGTAGCTGAGCCGTGCGCCGTTGCAGCTCAGCGCGGTATCCGTGGCATGCCGGGCGAAGATGTCGTCCAGGCACGAAGCAATAGATAGATGAGCCATGCCGTCACGCTTCCCTGTGTTTGATCAGGTTGATTCCAGGGGCGAAGAACGCCGCGCCGTTGTAGTGCGCCAACGCCTGCCCCAGGTCCATCTCGACCCGCTGCAGGTGCTCCAGCCAATCCTTGCCGGCCACCAGGTAGTCGAGGCAACGAGCGATGTTGCGCTCCACCGTGGCCTCCCCTGCCGGGCACTGCACGCTCTTGCGCCCGTGATGGTAGGCATCGTCGCGGTAACCGTTACCGCAGCGGGACACGTTGATGATGTCGATGTTGCCCATTTGCGGCGAGAGCTCCAGGGTCAGGCTGACCCGCCCGACATTCACCAGCCGCGAGCGGCCAGCCCCGTTGCCCTGGGGATTGAGCAGGGCCAGCAACCGCGGGAACAAGGCGCTGATATCAGCATCGATGCACAGGAAGATCCGGGTGAACTGCCCGGCCATCGCCCCCGGCTCGGCCAGCAGGTCGAGCACCTGCACCGGCAGGCCCGGGTCGATGGCGGCGGGGTTGAGGTCCGCGACCCAGATCCGCGCACCATGACAGGCCGCCACCAGGCTCAGCATCTTGCCCACCAGGCCCATGCCCACCACCAGGATCTGTTCCCCCGCCTGCAATTGCGCACGGTCCACCGCATGCACCGCAGTGGCACCCAGGGTGGCGAGAATCGCCTGGTCCTGGGTCAGTGGCGGCGGTACCTTGCACACCAGCCGCTGGGGCACCTGGATCCAGTTGGAATGGGTGGCAATCTTCCAGCCCATGGCCACCACCCGGTCCCCCGGCTGCACGCCTTCGACCTCGGGCCCTACGGCGCTAACCACCCCGGCCGCGCAATAGCCCAGCGGCAGGTGCTCGCCAGTCTCGCGTACCTGCTGCAGGTAATGACGCTCGGTGCCCGGGCTGACCATGGAGTATTCCACCGCCACCTGCACTTCAGTGGCCGCCAGAGCGGCCAGAGGTTCATGCACGGCGATCACGCCGTCGGCGCCACAGGCGGTGAGTGTGTATCGGCTGCTGCTCATCAGGCCTCCCGTCCGGTCAGGCGATCCAGGCACTGGGCAAACCCTGGAAATGAAGTCTGGTAGCAATGCCCTTCGAGGATGGTGGCCTGCAGCCCGTGAGCCAGCAGCAGGACGTGGGCGGTCATCGACAGGCGATGGTCACCGAAAGTCGGGATCGCTCCCTGCACACTGGGCACCTGCCCGCCTTCCACCCGCACGTCGTAGCCGTCGACCTGGTAGTCCAGGCCCAGGGCATTGAGCATGCTGCGGGTGGCGGCGATCCGGTCCGATTCCTTGAAGGTCAGCTCGTAGAGGTCACTGAAGGTCGCGCTGCCGGGCAGCACGCAGCTGATGGCCAGGGCCAGCGGCACTTCGTCGATCATTGCGTGGAACTGGTGCTTGTCGCGCAAGTCGTGAGCCCTGGGCTGGCCACCCCCGCGCAGCAGCAGGCGGCCCACCGGCTCGCCATGACGAATGCTGTCCACCTCCAGGGTCAGGTTGAAACCACAGGCCAGCAGCCAGTTGAAAAAGCCCAGGCGCGTAGGGTTCAGGCACACATTGTCGAAGCTCAGGCGCTGCTGCTCCTGGTGGCGGTTGCACAGCAGGAACAACGCCGCCGGATAGGCAATGGCCGAGGGGTCGCGAGGGATGCTGATCTCCTCGGGAATCGCGCAGTCCCGTGGCTGGTAGTGGATCTGCAACTGCTCGTCCAGCAGCCGGTCGCCAAAACTGTTGATGATGCGCTGGGTGTGATCCCGGGCCACCACCGGGTACCGGATCGACATCGGCTTGCGTGCCGCCACCCCGGCAAACAGCAAGGTGCTGATGGCCTGGGCGCTGCCGATGTGGATCTGCGCCGCGCCGCCGCGGAATGCAGCCTGGTGGATACGGATCGGCAGCGCGCCCGGACGCCCCAGGTACTCCAGGTGGGCGCCCATCTGGTTCAGGGGCTCGACGATCCAGTCGAAGGGGCGGTTGCGCAGGGTTTCGTCGCCATCGACGATGCACGGCACATTGAGCCCCACCAGCATCCCGATCAGTAACCGCGCGGCCGCGCTGGAGGGCCCCAGGTCGACCCGCCGCTCGTGGGTCGCCTGGGCGAACTCACCGCTGATCTCCAGGGTCTGGGGCGTCTGCCCTGGCGTCACCTCAAGGCCCAGTTGCTGCAGGGCATCGAGCAACAGGGTCACCGCCTTGCCGCGGTTCAGGTCCCGCAGGCGCACCGGATGCCGGGCCAGGGCGGCAAACAGGATCATCCGATGGCTGATGGACTTGTCCGATGGCAGGTAGCCGTCGATGTTGGCCCAGACTTGCTGTTGGCGGCCGAGGGTGAAATCGATGGGCCGGTCCGGGTAATCGATCATGGGCTACTCCTGTATTTGGCGGGGTTGATCAGTTCGGCGTCGTCCACCAGCGCTTCGTCCTCGAAGTGGTCGCCCACCCCGGGGCCCGCGGGCAACACCAGCGGCTGGGTTTCATAGAAGCGCCGACGGTTCTTCTTGCGTTCAAGGCCGAGGTTGAAGCCCCCAAGGTCGACTCCCCAGCTTTCCAGCCGGCCATGGGTGATGGCGCTGTCCACCAGGGCCTGGCCCATCTCGGTGCGGATCAGCGCGCGGCCGTGTTTCTGTTCTTCGGAACCGTTGAGGCTGGCTTCGAAGATGTTGGGGTCGCCGTCACACACGCTGACGTCGGCCAGCCCGCTCATCCAGTCACCGCAACTGAGGCAGCGAAAGGTCTTGTTGTCCTTGAGCTTGCCGAGGATCTCCCAGAAATCGATGCCAAAGGTCTGGCTGTCCAGCAAGGTGACTTGCAGCCGGCCGGGGTAATCGCCTTCGCGGTACTTGATATCGCGCACCTGCTGCGGGTCTTGCCCCAGCACCTCGCTGATGATGCTGTGGGTGCCGGCCGGCAGGGTGTTGGAGGAGCAGGCGGTCTCGATCACGCAGATGATCCGGCTGCGGGCCCAGTGGCCGATGGCCGTGTCCCGGCGCTGCAGCTTGCGGATCGCCTGGACGTGGCAGGCCAGCCCCACCACGGCGATGCGCGCGTCCGGCTGCTGTTCGTAGCATTCGCGCAGGGCATTGAGGTAAGGCGCCAGCTGGTAGGTGGACTGGGCATTGTTGATGATCGCCGCTGCAGCGCTGCCCAGTTGCGGCGCGCTGCGCCAGCCCTGCCCTGGATGACGGCCCATGGTCAGGGTCAGGTCCACGTCAAAGTGCTCCCGGGCGGTCAGCAGCAAGGTGGTGGCGGTGCCGCCACTGGCCGAGCGCCGGACTATCTGCGGGTCGGTGGAACGCGCACCGATGGCCTGGCGGCTGATCCCCAGCCAGCGCTCTTCGGCGCGGCGGGTACGGCCGAACAGTTCCAGTTCGGAGCGATCGGTATCCGGCTGCAGCCCCGGGCACACCGCCAGGCACTCGGTGCAGCTTTCACAACTGTCGCCGATGCCCTCCAGCAGCGGCACCACCCGGTCCGGGTCGAAAACGATTACCTGCTGTGGGCACACCAGGGCGCAGGCGCCGCACCCGGCGCACAGATTCTGATCGAGCACCGTCAATTTCAATAACATCCCTGTCATCTTGGATAAGCCTCGTGTGCCGTTTTCCGGGTGCAGCCGGCCGCGCCCCCGCGAACCGGGGACGGGCAAGACCTGCTGTGCTGAAGTGGCCGCTGACGGTCAGATCAAAGCGGGCGTTCCATCTTGATGATCTCGATGGACACCGGGCTGTTGCCGCGGCTGAAGGTGCCCTCGCCGATCTTCTGGAAGCCGTGGTAGGCATAGAAGCCTTCGGCCGTCAGGGTCGCCTCCAGGTAGGCCGAGCTGGCACCGCTGGCCCGCAGCCGAGCCAGCGCCACCTCCAGCAGACGGCTGCCCAGGCCACGCCTGGCCACATCGCCACGGATGAACAGCTTGCTGACCTCATTGCCGTCGAGTTCGACGAACCCTTCGATCTGCTCGCCCTCGGCCAGCCACAGCGATCCCTTTTCCACGGCTTCGCGGTAGGTTTCCGGGGAGCGCCCATCGAGCCACATGCGGATCTGCTGATCGCTGTATTCAGAGGTGCACAGGCGCTCTACCGAGTTGCGGTGGGCCTCGAAAATACCGATCAGATCGTCCGTGGTGGCCTGGCGTATCCGTACATTGCTCATTCAGCTGAACTCCACTTTCTTGGGGGCGGGGTGGTAGCGAAACTTGAAATTGATCAGGCTGCCCAGCATCACCAGGGCACTGCCGAGCATCAGGTGCAGGCTCAGGGGCGTTTCCCCCAGCCACACCGACAGGTAGCTGGCGCCGATGGGGTACAGCACGCCGACATAGCCGGCGTTCTCGGCGCCCATGCGCTTGATCAGGTCGATGAACAGCACGAACACCAGCGCCGAGCACACCACCCCCAGGTACAGCAGGATGCCGAGATCGGCCAGGGTGCCCGGCAGTTGCAAGCCATGGCCGCCCAGCAACAGGCTGACGGCGTATAGAGCGCAGGCCCAGCCGGCCGCCACCTTGTTGATGTGCAAGGTGCCGAGCTGGCAGGTCTTCTGGATGTGCTCCGAAAGCACCGATCCGATGGCCACCGCCAGGAAGGAAGTCAGGCCCAGGGCCACTCCCGCCAGCGACAGCGGCCGCCCCGGATCGCCAAGCATGAACAGCCCCAGCCCGGCGATGCTCACCAGTGCGCCGAGCAGGTTGTGCAGGGCGACCGGCACATGCAGGAACAGGCGCTTGATGCCGATGATGTAGAAAATCACAAAGGCGCTGAGGCAGGCCATCTGCGCACTGCCCAGGTAAGCGGTGGCTAGGTAGGCCAGGCCGATGCCGGCATAGAAGTACACCGCCCCCACCCCGGCCATCAGCAAGTAGGCCTTGCGGGTTACCGGCTGCTGCGGGCCGGCGAACAGCCGTTGCCACAGCCACAGCACCCCGTAGGCAATGAGGAAGCGCAGCATCAGCGAAGAGCCGACATCGCTGTGTTCCACCTGCAGCGAAATGGCGATCCAGTTGGTGGACCAGATCAGCAGGCAGCCGAGGAAAATCAGCACGGCGACCAGTGAACGGGGTTTCTTGTTGTTATCGGGTAAGGCGTTCATGGAGGTTTCTCTAGCTCAAGGCAGCGGTGATCCCGGTCAGCAGCGACTCCAGGCGTTCTTCGCCGAAGACCTGCGGGTCATAGTCGATTTTCAGCAGCAACTCGCCCGCGGCCAGGTAGCCGGTGAACTCCAGGTGATGGCTGGGGCTGCCCTGCATCAGTTGCAGGCTCAAGGGATGCACGCCGACCCGGGCCCCGGGCGGGTTCTCCACGGCGCCCAGGAAGTTGTAGCTGTAGCCGCAATCGAACAGGCCCTTGAGGCGCTCGGCCTCGGGCGTGGCGAAATAACGGTTGCCGAAGCTGTGGGCAATGCCCTGGCTGGCTTGCTGGCCGGCCTTGATTTCCCTGGCGATCTGCTCCAGGTCCAGGCTGGCAACCTGCAGCACCAGGGGGTAGATCACCGTCAGCCAGCCGAACACGCTGTTGAGCTCGGCGCCGCTCTTGTCCAGGGCCCGCCCATGGTCGAGCAAATGGACTTTCTGGAACGGGTTGTCCTCGCTCTGGCTCATGGCGCGCAGGATGGCCGCCAGCAGCAACTGGCTGGTCTCGGCCACACCCCGGGCCCACTGCGGCAGGTCGCGGACCGGCCCCAGGCACAGTTCGGCTCGCCGAAAGGCCTCGCGCCGGGGAAACTCGGGGCGCTGCCCGGTCAACTGCGCGCAGCGATCCCAGGGCAGTGCTTCCCAGAACGCTTCATGGGTCGCCGCGGCATGCTCGCGCTGGTAGCTCTGCTGCCACTCCTCGAAGGCCGTCGGCCGCGGCCAGCTTTGCATGCACTCCAGGCCCTGTCCCAGGCATTCGTCCAGCTCGGAAACCAGCAGCATCCAGGAGTAGCGATCGACCTGGAACTGGTGCCCGGCAATGATCAGGTGATGGCCAGCGGCGTCCTGTTGCTGGCTGAAGCAGAAGAGTTGCCCCTGGCTCAGGGAGATGGCTGCGCAGGTCCGCTGCACCGCTTGCTGCAGATCCGTTCCGGCAGGCTGCAGCCCCTGATCCTGAACGCCCGCCTCGATAAAGTGATGGCGGAAAATTGCCCGCAGCGCCTGGCTGACTCGCTGTGGCTCCTGGCCGGCGGCTATGTCCAGCACCAGGGCCTGGTTCCAGTGATCCAGGTCGCTGATGCCGCGGCTCAGCAGGAAGCGGCGATTGGGCAGGCCCTCGACCTGCGGCCGGGAAACCCCGGGCCGGGCCTTGGCCGCCGCCGCATGCACCGGCAATTGCCCCAGGGCCTGATCCGACAGCAACTCTTCCAGGTCCAGCACCAGGCCCTTTCTCTTCAGCGTGGCAACCACCTGCAAGGCCCGCAGCGAATCGCCGCCATTGTCGATAAAGCTCTTGGCCCGGTCCGGGCTCTGCCCGCCAAGTACCTGGCCGATGGCTTGCCAGAAAGGCTCCGGTGCGGCCTGTGCCGGCTCCGGCGCCGCCATGGCGCGGGCAGCCAGTTGCGCCAACGCCTGCCGGTCGATCTTGTTGTTGCGGTTCAAGGCAAAACGCTCCACCAGCAGGAAGCGCGCCGGCACCCGGTGCGCCGGCAGTGCGGCCCTGGCGGCCTGACGCAGGAGGTCTTCGCCAAGGCTGGCGTCACGGGCAATGACAAAGGCCACCAGGGCCAGGTTGTCCCCGGCTTGATGGGCGATCACACAGGCTTCCCGTACCTGGGCCAGAGCCTTGAGCTCCGATTCCACCTGGACCAGGCTGACCTTCTGCCCGTTGATCTTGACGATGGAATCCTTGCGCCCCAGCAGGCGTATGGCGCCATCGGGCTGGCGGCACGCCAGATCACCGGTGGCGTAACACTGGCGCTGCGAGTCCAGGGGGCTGGGCTGGGTCAGCTCGACGATCAGCCCGCTGGCCGGGTCCAGGCGCCGGGCCACCAGGGAAGAATAGAGCAGCAGTTCACCCACCCCTTCGCCGTAGGGCTGCCCCGGTTCCTTGGCAATGTCCAGGGTGACGCCTTCCACCGGCCGGTCCAGGGCCCAGGTCGGGTCCTGCAGCGTCTGCCCCTGGTCGATGCGGGCGTAGAGCGCGGTGGTGCATTCGGTCGGCCCGTAGGCGTTGAACAGCTGCGAGCCTGGGGCAAAGGCGTGGTTGAAGCGCTGGATGTCCGAGGGGTGGATGATCTCGCCGCCGATCACCAGTTGCTTGGGCCGGGCATAGATGGCGCTCGCATCGCTGTAGAAGGCACGCAGATAGGGCACCGTCATATGCAGCACATCGATGTCATGTTCGGCGATCAGCGCCTCGACTGCGGCGAAGTCATGCTCCCGGGGGTTGAGGCTGCACAGGGTGGCGCCAGTCTTCAGGCTGGCGAAGATGTCCATCAGGCCGGCGTCCCACCCCACGGAAGCCAGTTGCAGCACACGCTGCCCGGGGCCGATTCCAACATAGCCGATGTAGTTGTCGATGTGCCGGCCCAGGGCCTCGATGCGCTGCACTATGGCCTTGGGCTCGCCAGTGGAGCCGCTGGTGAAGATCACGTAGTCCTGGCAACGCAACGGGTATTCCCGGCCGGGGGGCACGGGCCGGGGTTGCAGGTGCTGCAGGTCGAGCACCGGCAAGGAACGGGTCAGTTGTGAACCAGGCCGTGTCGTGCCATTGAGGACCAGGTTAACGCCCAGGTGCTGGAGCACCGGCATCAACTCGTCGAGGTTGCTCGCCGGGTCGATGAACACCACTCGCCGGGCGGCGGACAAGGCCGCGATCAACGCCGCATACATGGCCCGGCCATGGCTGGCATACAGCGCCAGCACCGGCTCCGGCAGCCCTTGCAGCTCGGCGCTGACCCCCTCGCGCAACTGGTCGAGCGCGGCAAAGCCAAGGCTGCCCTGGACATCGATGACACCCGCAACATCGGTACCCGCCATGCGGGTAAAAGCCTGCAACATGATATCCCTGCCTTGTTGTTATTAGAGGGAGCGACAAACGCCCTGCAGCGTCTGCATGAATGCCTGGATTTCCTGCTGGGAGATGCTCAGTGGCGGGGTCAGCTTGACCGTCGCCGGATTGCGCCCGCCGGTGCGCACGATCACCCCGTGCTCCAGCAGCCGGTTGCGCAGCGCCAGTACATCAGCGCCCTGGCCCTGGCCCTCGAAATCGAAGGCGAGCATCATGCCGCGGCCGCGCACATTGACCACTCGTGCGTCCTGGGCCCCCAGGCCTTCCAGGGCCTGGCGCAGGTACGCGCCGTTGCTCGCCGCCCACTGCCAGGGTTGTTCCTGGTGGTAGATATCCAGCACCTTGGAAGCCACGGCACAGGCCAGCGGCATCAGGGTGAAGGTGGAGGAATGCTCGGCATAGCCCAGGCAGTCCACCAGTTCCGGGCGGCCTACCACCGCGGAAATCGGCAAGCCATTGCCCAGGGCCTTGCCCAGCACCAACAGGTCCGGCAGCAGTTGCGGGTTGCTGAAAAACGGCGTCCCGGTGCGGCCAAAACCGGTGTAGATCTCATCGAATATGGTGATCACGCCGAAGGTCCTGCCCAGTTCGACAATCGCTTCGAGCAACGCCAGAGGCACCGGATACATGCCCTCCGCTGCCTGGATCGGCTCGATGATCAGCGCCGCGGGCAAGCAATTGGCCTGCTGCGCCTGGCGCAGATCCTCGGCCAGTTGCTCACGCCACAAGGCGGCCAGGGCCGGGTCCTGGTCGGCGTCATAGTCCAGGGCCAGGGCGGTCAGTTGCAGGCTGTCGCCACCGGCCAGGTGCTTGCGAAAACCGCGGTTGGAGGTCACCGACAGGGCGCCCTGGGTCTTGCCATGGAAGGAATTGTGGAAATACACCACGCCCTGGCGTCCGGTAGCGGCGCGGGCGATTTTCAGCGCCACCTCGATTGCCTCGGCACCGGTGACCGCGCCAAACACCGAAGCCTGCGCATAGGGCACCAGCCCCTCCAGCTTGGCGACCACTTCATGGCGCTGCGGGTTGTCGATGTTCCAACCGGTATGGATCAGCAGTTCGGATTGACGCTTGAGGACTTCGACCAGGTCATCGCGCTGATAACCCAGGTTGGCGGCACCGCTGCCACCGGACATGTCGAGGAAGGATTTGCCCTGCTCATCGTAGAGAAAGCACCCCTTGCCACGAATGACGGAAGGGCTGGAGGGGGCACTGCGCCTAACGGATATTGCAACTGCTTCTGTGAACATCCTGTCACCTTGAGTAAGCCGGGCTTGTGACTCACGCACAGACTCAGGGACAGATTCGTACAGGCAGGGCAAAGCCCTGCTGACTGCGAAGTTACCGACCCTGGTATGTGTTCTCCTTGCCAGGGACGCAACCCCTGTCGGCAATGGCGGCAAGATTTACGCGGGAGGCATTTGTGCTGTCAACGAGCCCCGCACTTATTCTGAATTTAAAGCGATAACCCCTGAAAAAAAGGGGGAATTCAGATAAAGCCCCTGAATTTATCAAGGTTTTTAGAGATGAGTCCGGCTACCGGCAAAAGGCCAGCCTCTGCAGAAGAGTTGATATTCAAGCAGTGAGAAGAAGGCAAGCTGAGCAGCTGAGTGGCGGGATCACGGTTTTTTGCAAGGCAAAAAAAAACCCGGAAATCCTCACTTTCGTGGGCCTTCCGGATTTTCTAAACCGCCAAATATGGTGGGTCGTGTGGGATTCGAACCTACGACCAATTGGTTAAAAGCCAACTGCTCTACCAACTGAGCTAACGACCCGCTGTGTGGTGGCGCGTATAATACTGATTTCTAACGGGAATTCAACACCCCATATGAAAAAAATCAAAAATAAGGTGTTGGATCACTGATTCCGGCCGCCCTGAAGCCTTCAGCACGCAAACGGCAGCTGTCACATTTGCCGCACGCGTGGCCGCTATCGTCTGCCTGATAGCAGGAAACCGTCAGCCCGTAATCAACCCCCAGGCGCACCCCGGCCTGGATGATCTCGGCCTTGCTGAGGTTCTGCAGCGGCGCCTGGATACGAAAGCCCTGCCCTTCGACACCGGCCTTGGTCGCCAGGTTGGCCATGCGCTCGAAGGCTTCGACGAACTCGGGACGGCAATCCGGATAACCGGAATAATCCACCGCATTGACACCGATGAAGATATCCCGCGCGTGCAGGACTTCCGCCCAGCCCAGGGCCAGGGACAGGAAGACGGTGTTGCGTGCCGGCACGTAGGTGACAGGAATGCCCTCCCCCGGCGCCTCTGGCACCTCGATGGTGCTATCAGTCAGTGCCGAGCCGCCAATACCGTTGAGGTTCAGGCCGATCACCTTGTGCTCCACCACACCGAGGTCCCGGGCCACGCGCTCGGCGGCGTGCAACTCGGCCCGATGGCGCTGGCCGTAATCGAAGCTCATGGTGTAGCAGCGGTAGCCTTCGACGCGAGCCATGGCCACCACGGTGGCAGAGTCCAGGCCACCGGACAGCAGGATCACGGCACGCTTTTCACTCGATGCTTGTTCAGTCATGTCAGCGCCCCGGCTCGTCATTCCACAGGTATTTATGCAGCTGCAGTTGCAGACGTACTGGCAGGTTGTCGGCGACGATCCAGTCCGCCAGGTCTCGTGCATTCAAGTCATGGTGGCTGGGCGAAAACAGCACTTCGCCGGCGCGTCGCTCAAGACCGTACTGGATCAGCTTGGACACCGCCCAGTCATAGTCCTCGCGGGAGCAGATGACAAACTTGACCTGGTCGTTGGCGGTCAGCAGCTCGATATTCTCGTAGCGGTTGCGGTGCGCTTCCTTGGAGCCGGGAGTCTTGAGATCAAGGATCCGACTGACGCGCGGGTCCACCGCAGAGATATCCAGGGCACCGCTGGTTTCCAGCGAGACCTCGTAGCCGGCATCGCACAAGTGCTGGAGCAAGGGAATGGCATTGGGCTGGGCCAGAGGCTCGCCACCAGTGACGCAGACGTAGCGAGGGCGGAAACCGGCAACCTGCTCCAGCAGGCTATCGAGGGTCCGCTGGCTACCGCCGCTGAACGCGTAGGCACTGTCGCAGTATTGGCAACGCAACGGGCAACCGGTCAGGCGCACAAAAACCGTGGGCAGCCCGGCAGTCCGAGTTTCCCCCTGCAACGAGTAGAAAACTTCGGTGATTCTCAATGTGTCTTGCATAGTCGCCACGGGCGTAACAGCTAAACAGGCTGTCCGCCTCCGTCAGGCACTTCAAGGAACCCCGCCATCGCGCAGATCCCAGGAAGCGTGTTTCAGAAAAAGGGCATGGATTCTAACGAAAAAACCCGCGACAAGCGCGGGTTTCTTGTAACGGAGGCCAACGCACTTACATGCGCTGCAGGTCCCGTTGGGCCAACTGAGCGGCGGAAGTGCCCGGATACTGGGCCACCACCTGCTGCAGGATGCCCTTGACCCGGTCGGTGTGACCGAGACGACGCTCTACGTCAGCCAGCTTGTACAGCGAATCCGGCACCTTGGCGTGCTTGGGATACAGCTGGGAAACCTTGGCAAATGCCTGGCCCGCACCTTGCAGGTCGCCTTTGGCCAGGTTCACTTCACCCAACCAGTACTGGGCATTGCCGGCGTACTGGCTGTTGGGGTACTTGCGCAGGAATGCCGAGAAGGCCTGGCTGGCCTTGTCGAAATCCTTGGCCTTGATCAGGTCGAAGGCAGCATCGTAGTAGAGCTTTTCCTTGGCCGGATCACCGGGTTCGCTACTGGCGGCTGGCGCCTGAGCAGCGGCACCGGCAGCGCTGTTATCGCCACCGGCAGAAGAATTCTCAGGAGTTGCGGCAGGTGCGACACCGCTTCCTATGCGTCGATCAAGATCCTGGTAACGCTCCAGGCTTTCTTGCTTCATCCGCGCTACATCATTTTGCAGAACTTCGATCACACCCTGTTGGCGTGCAATCTGTTCCTGCATTTGCTGCAGTTGCTGGAACAGCTCGCCCTGTGCCGAGACAGGGGTCGAAACCCCTCCCCCGGCATAGGCGCCGTTCGTGCCATAACCCGCTGGCGGATAACTGCTCCCGCTATTGTTATAGCCGGAGTTGTTATCGACCACAGGAACCGCAGACCACGCCGCGAGCGGCGTGAGACTGAGAGCCAAAATAGTTACAGCACGACGGCACGTTCGCATGACGAATTACTTACGCAGTTCGACGCGACGGTTTTGAGCCCAGGACTGCTCGTCGTGGCCAGTAGCAACTGGACGCTCTTTACCGTAGGAAACCAGCTCCAGCTGTGCAGGGGAAACGCCCTGCAGAACCAGGTAGCGCTGAACGGCTTTAGCACGACGCTCGCCCAGAGCCATGTTGTACTCACGAGTACCACGTTCGTCGGTGTTGCCTTCCAGAACAACGCGAGCGCCGTTTGCTTTCAGGTCTTTGGCGTGAACGTCCAGAGCGCGCATGGCTTCTGGCTTCAGGTCCGAGCTGTCGTATTCGAAGTAGAAGGTGGTGATTGCGCGCAGAGCAGCTTCTTCGCTCAGGGAGCCATCAACAGCACCGGTGTTAGCGCCGTAACCAGCGTTTGGATCAACAGCGCCTTCACCGGCATTGTCGCCGCCTTTGGAGGAGCAACCTACAGCCACAGCCATGGCCAGAGCCAGCGCAGCAAACTTACCAAACTTCAACATTTCCATCGTGAAACTCCTAATGAACCCCAGTGTGTTAAGTGAAACATTGTAGCGCCGCGTCAGTTCAGGTAAGGGGACCAGGACGGTTCTCTGACTTCGCCTTGAGCGGTAGGAAGCGGGAGCCTCACACGTCCATTAATGGACACGAGCATCAAGACTCCCCGGCCCTGCTGGCGGGTGGCGTAGATTACCATGGTGCCGTTGGGCGCAACAGTAGCTGACTCATCAAGGTTAGTGTCTGTAAGGATTTTTACGCTACCGCGCTGCAAATCCTGAGCCGCTACCCGGAAGTTGGTGAAACCATCCTGGCGGTGAATCATTACCAGGGTCTTTTCGTCAGCAGAAAGTTTCGGGTTGGCGTTGTAGTTACCAATAAAGGTCACACGCTCGGCGCCACCGCCATTGATATTGCTTTTATAGACTTGCGGCTTGCCGCCACGGTCGGAGGTGAAATAGATGGTGGAACCATCCTTGCCCCAGAACGGTTCGGTGTTGATGCCCGGGCCACTGGTGACGCGGCTGATCTGCCGGGACGCCATGTTCATCACATAGATATCCGGGTTGCCGTCCTTGGACAGCACGAACGCCAGGCGGGTGCCATCTGGCGACCAGGCTGGAGCGCCGTTCAGGCCTTCGAAGTTGGTGATCTGCTCACGACGCCCGGTATCGATGTGCTGGACGAAGATGCGCGGGCGCTTCTGCTCGAACGACACGTACGCAATGCGCTTGCCATCCGGAGCAAAGCGCGGCGACAGGATCGGCTCGCGAGACTGCAACAGGGTTACCGCCCGAGCACCGTCGTAGTCCGAACGCTGCAGGGTGTAACGGGTGTTGTTCACTGAGAAACGCTCAGCCGTCACATACAGCAGGCGCGTAGAGAACGCCCCCTTGATGCCGGTGAGTTTTTCAAAGGACTGGTCGGAAATGTAGTGCGACATGTCCCGCAACTGATCAACGCTACCCGACACGCTGCCGGTCAGCACTTGCTGCTCGGTCGCGACGTTGAACAGCGCGTACTGCACCTGCAGGCGACCGCCGGCTGGAACAATGCTACCGACCATCACGTACTGGGCGCCCAGGGCTTTCCAGTCGCGGAAAATGACTTCGCTGGCCTGGGTCGGCAAGCTGATCATGTTCTGCTTTGGAATCGGTGCGTAGTAACCCGAGTTGCGCAGGTCATCACCGATGATCTGTGCCATGTCGTCCGGCAGCACGCTGCCGCCCTGCCAGCCAAACGGCACTACCGCAATCGGCGTCGCCCGATCACTGCCACTGGTGACCAGAATGTTTTTTTCGTCCGCTGCCGCTATCCCTGCCATACAGCAAATAACGACAAGCATTCCTCGAAGAAGGTTTCTCACAAGGCTAGATCCTCAGGTGTGAATGTCATCTTGAATGAACGATAGGGCGCGAAATCCTTCGGACTCAAACCCTGCATTTCTGTCAAACGCCCAATGTTCTTGACTGCCGCCACCGCCGAAGCGTCGAACGGACCATCACCACTGGACTTGATCACGCTGACCGTGGTCACCGTGCCATCAGGCAACATGCCGATCCGCAGTTCCACCGTCATGCCCTTGCGCGCCGAAGGAGGACGAGCCCAGCCTTCCGCCGCACGAATGCGAATCAGGTCATCGAAACTGCCTGCGACACTGTCACCCACCTCATCCGACTTGGTGGCTTCACGCTCCGGCTTATCGGACAGCAAGTCCGCCAGGGCCTGGGCCTTTTTCTCTTCGGCAGATTTGCGCGCTGCTTCCTGGGCCTTCTTCTTCGCCGCGTCGGCCGCAGCTTTCTTCTTGGCATCCTCGGCGATCTTTTTCTTCGCTTCGTCTGCTTCAGCTTTTTTCTTCGCGTCTTCCGCGGCTTTCTTCTTCGCGTCTTCGACGATTTTCTTCTTCGCTTCTTCAGCGGCCTTTTTCTTGGCCTCTTCTTCAGCAGCTTTCTTGGCTTCTTCTTCGGATTTCTTCTTGGCTATATCAGCCAATTGTTTCTCTTCAGCCTTTTTCGCTTCTGCGGCTTTCTTGGCGTCATCCGCCTTCTTCGCCTCATCGGCTTTCTTGGCCTCATCGGCCTTTTTCGCTTCCTCGGCTTTTTGAGCAGCCTCTTCTTTCTTTTGTTCCGCGGCCTTGATCTCTTCCTGCTCGACCTTCTTCTGCTCCAACTGTTCGGCTTCGGTCTGGCGCGCGGCGGATTTCTTCGCCTCACCCGCAATCTTGTGATTGGTCTGGGTGGTTGCCGGACTCTTGGATTTGAGCTGGTACAGGGTCGCTTGAACGATCGGCTTGGCCGGGGGCAGTTCCGGGGTCATGGCAAAGCTGACGAACAGCATGCCAAACACCAGCACGTGCAGGGCAATTGCCCAGACACTAGGCCAGAAGTAGCTTTCCGAGGCGGACGGCTCTCGCTGTTGGTGCATCAGGGCGCCTCGGTAATCAAGCCAACGTTACCGACTCCGGCTTTCTGCAGGCCGCCCATGGCACCCATCACGGCGCCGTAGTCGACGGATTTATCACCGCGAATGAACACCTGGGTGTGCTTGCCGCCTTCATTGCCGGCACGGATGATCTTGGTCACCGCGTCGGTCATCTGCGGCAAGGTCATCGCCTTGTCCTGTTGCTTTTCGGTGTCGACTTCGCTGCCAAGGTTCCAGTAGTAGGTCTTGTCAGCCTTGATCGAGATGGTCAGCACCTGGGTGTTGTTGTCCTGGGGCAAGGCTTCGCTGGAAACCTTGGGCAGGTCAACTTTCACGCCCTGGTTGAGCATCGGCGCGGTCACCATGAAGATAACCAGCAGTACCAACATCACGTCGATGTAAGGCACCACGTTCATCTCGGCAACCGGCTTGCGTTTGTGGCGAACTCGGGCCATGGGTTTTACCTGCTCACTCTTCGCTGGTGTGCACTTTACGGTGCAGGATCGCCTGGAACTCGTCGGCGAAGGTGTAGTAACGGCTGATCAGCGTCTCGCCACGAGCGGCGAAGCGGTTGTAGGCGATCACCGCCGGGATGGCCGCGAACAGGCCGATGGCCGTGGCGATCAGTGCTTCGGCGATACCCGGGGCTACGGTAGCCAGGGTCGCTTGCTGGGCCTGAGCCAGGCCGCGGAAGGAGTTCATGATCCCCCAGACGGTACCGAACAGGCCGATGTACGGGCTGACGGAACCGACAGTGGCGAGGAACGGCAGGCTCTGCTCGAGCTTTTCTTCTTCGCGGGAAATCGCTACGCGCATGGCACGGGCCACGCCTTCCATGACTGCTTCAGGATCGACCCCCGGTTGCTGGCGCAGGCGGGAGAACTCCTTGAAACCGGCACGGAAGATCTGCTCCACGCCGGAATCCGGATCAGGGTTGCTGCCCGCCTGGCGGTACAGCTTGGACAGGTCGATACCGGACCAGAAGCGCTCTTCGAAGCTCTCCAGGGCACGTCGACCGGCACGCAGCAGATTGCTACGCTGAAAGATCATGATCCATGAAGTCACCGATGCGGCAACCAGGGTCAGCATTACCAACTGCACTACAACGCTGGCATTGCTGACCAGGCTCCACATGGAGGAATGGTCGACGACGTTAGCTTCCACGCTTTATCTCCTGCTCTGAGTGTGTACCCGCGCTGCTCTCGTCGGCAAAGGCCGTACGCAGAGCGTCTGGAATGGCGCGGGGTTTGAAATTGTCGGCGCGCACACAGGCCACCAGGAACTGCCCTTCACAGAGCAGTGCATTGTCTTTGGCTCGCCTGACCTGCTGAGTGAAGCGCAGGCTGACCCGGTTCAATTCGGTAACTTGGGCACTGACCAGAAGTTCGTCGTCCAGTCGCGCCGGCGCGTGATAACGCGCTTCGCTGGAGTGCACGACAAATAACAGGTTCTCCCCCACCAGCTGCGACTGGGCAAAGCCCAGGTGTCGTAGCCGCTCGGTTCGAGCCCGCTCCATAAACTTAAGGTAATTAACGTAATACACGATGCCGCCGGCATCGGTGTCCTCGTAATAAACGCGACAACGATGTGCGAACGGCTCAAGCCCGTTTTGCGCGCGCATACTCTAGTGCTTACTCCTCAGGTTGCCAATCCGGCCAGGCAACTGTTTTTTCATTCTTGTACGACTTTTCGTGATGTTTTAACCATGCCAGTCCCTAGGACAGCACAAACCCCGAATAAATCGACAAAGAGCGGGTTATTAATCGTCCACGGCATCGAGGAATTCGTCTACCACGGGCATGTCCCCCATTCGTGACGGAATGTTAAGACCGAAGTGCAGGTAGGCATGCCGGGTCACCACACGGCCACGGGGGGTGCGCATGATATAGCCCTGCTGGATCAAGTACGGCTCCAGCACATCCTCGATGGTATGGCGCTCTTCACTGATGGCCGCAGCCAGGCTGTCGACCCCCACCGGTCCGCCGTCGAACTTCTCGATCATGGTCAGCAATAGACGTCGGTCCTGGTGGTCGAAGCCACGCTCATCGACGTCCAGCAGGTTCAGCGCCAGGTCGGCGATCGGTTTGGTGATATGCCCCTTGGCCCGCACCTCGGCGAAATCCCGCACCCGACGCAGCAGGCGGTTGGCGATCCGCGGAGTGCCCCGGGCACGGCGCGCGACCTCGAAGGCGCCTTCCGGATCCAGGGGCAAACCAAGAATGCCGGCGGAACGGCTGACAATGGTTGCCAGGTCCGCAGTGCTGTAGAACTCCAGGCGCTGGACGATGCCGAAGCGGTCCCGCAGCGGGTTGGTCAGCATCCCCGCACGCGTGGTTGCCCCCACCAGGGTGAACGGCGGCAGATCGAGCTTGATCGAGCGCGCCGCAGGGCCTTCGCCGATCATGATGTCGAGCTGGAAATCTTCCATGGCCGGGTACAGCACTTCTTCGACAATCGGCGAAAGCCGGTGAATCTCGTCGATGAACAGTACGTCGTGAGGCTCAAGATTGGTCAGCAAGGCCGCCAGATCACCCGGGCGCTCCAGCACAGGGCCGGACGTACTCTTGATCGACACCCCCATTTCCTCGGCGATGATGTTGGCCAGGGTGGTCTTGCCCAGGCCCGGGGGACCGAAGATCAGGGTGTGGTCCAGGGACTCGTTGCGCCCACGGGCGGCCTGGATGAACAGCTCCATCTGCTCGCGCACGCTAGGCTGGCCGATGTAGTCGGCCAGGCTGACCGGACGAATCGCCCGGTCCTGGATTTCCTCGCGCTCACGGGGGCCCGTGGCGGCGATCAGACGGTCGGCTTCAATCACTTAAATCATTCCCTTCAGGGCTCGGCGGATCATGTCTTCACTGCTCAAGCCTTTGTCTTTGATCGCGGATACGGCCTTGCTGGCTTCCTGCGGCTTATAGCCCAGGGAGATCAGCGCGCTGACCGCGTCCGACTCGGCGCTGGCCACTGGCGCCGGCGCATCCGGCTGGTTCGGCACCAGGGCGAACATGCTCGGCACGGCTTCCCAGGCCTTGAAACGGTCCTTGAGTTCTACCAGCAGGCGCTCGGCGGTCTTCTTGCCGACTCCGGGCACCTTGGTCAGGGCCGAGGTGTCCTGGGCCTGCACGCAACGCACCAGCTCATCCACCTCAAGGCTGGACATCAACGCCAGGGCCAGTTTCGGGCCCACACCATTGAGACGGATCAACTCGCGGAAAAAGTCTCGCTCGCGCTTGCTGGCAAAACCGTAGAGTAACTGCGCATCCTCGCGGACGACCAAATGGGTGTGCAGGGTCAGAGGCTCGCCGACCGACGGCAGGCGATACAGGGTGGTCATCGGCACTTCGACTTCATATCCCAGCCCGTTTACATCAAGAATCAGGTGCGGCGGCTGTTTCTCAGCCAGGGTGCCGCGCAAGCGTCCAATCACGTTTCAGATCCTTAGGCGATGGCCAGCCCGCAGCTGGCGACTCGTTGGGCGAGCGTCTGCGCCGGCTACCCAGGCGCAAAACGCTCAACCCCTAAAATGACTGCGCTGATGCTATCAGAGACGCAGGCGGCCGCCACGACTGCGTGCTGTCCCCAGACCATGGGGCAGCAGGCTGGAACGGGTATGAGCGTGACAGATGGCAATGGCCAGGGCGTCCGAGGCATCGATCTGCGGCTTGGTGGTCAGCTTGAGCAGGTGCATGACCATCATCTGCACCTGTTCCTTGTTGGCCCCGCCAGTGCCGGCCACGGCCTGCTTGACCTGGGTGGCGGTGTACTCGGCAATCTCCAGCCCCTCTTCGGCACCGGCAACGATCGCAGCCCCCCGCGCCTGGCCGAGCTTGAGCGCCGAGTCGGCGTTGCGCGCCATGAACACCTTCTCGATCCCCATGGTCACCGGACCGTAGGCCTGGATCACTTCACGCACCCCGCGATAGACGATCTGCAGCCGGTCGGGCAGCTCGCCAGCCCCGGTACGGATACAGCCAGAGGCCACGTACACACAGCCGCGCCCCGTGTCTCGAACCACGCCATAACCGGTAATGCGCGAACCGGGGTCGATGCCAAGAATAAGAGTCATAACGCCTGCTGCTTGAATAAAGAGGCTTGCCGGCCAGGACCGGAACAGCGAAAAGGCAGAAGCCGGAAGCGCCCTGCCGCGCAATGATCACGGCTTCGCACCTCCGGCCTCAAGGTTAGTGCAATTGAATCAGCCGAGTTGCTCGGCGACCGACTCGGGAATATCCGCGTTGGAATAGACGTTCTGCACATCATCCAGGTCTTCCAGCATGTCGATCAGCTTGAGGACCTTCTCGGCGCCTTCCAGGTCCAGTTCGGCACTGGTGGTCGGCAGCATGACGATTTCCGCGTCCGCAGCAGTAAAACCCGCCGCTTCCAAGGCATTGCGCACGCCATAGAAACCGGCGAACGAGGTGAACACGTCGATCGAACCGTCTTCGTTGCTGACCACATCGTCGGCATCGGCTTCCATCGCCGCTTCCATCAAGGCGTCTTCATCGACACCTTCGGCGAAGGTGATCTGCCCCTTGCGCTCGAACAGGTAGGCCACCGAACCGTCGGTACCCAGGTTACCGCCACACTTGCTGAAGGCATGACGAACAGCTGCCGCGGTGCGGTTGCGGTTGTCGGTCATGCACTCGACCATCACCGCCACGCCGTTGGGGCCATAGCCTTCATAGGTCAGCTCGACCACATCGTCGCTGCCGGCAGCGCCGGTGCCACGGGCGATGGCCCGGTCGATGATGTCGCGGCTCATGTTGGCACCCAGAGCCTTGTCCAGGGCCAGGCGCAGGCGTGGGTTGGAGTTGGGATCGCCGCCGCCCTGACGGGCCGCGACGGTCAGCTCACGAATCCACTTGGTGAAGATCTTGCCTCTCTTGGCATCCTGACGCTCTTTGCGGTGCTTGATGTTCGCCCACTTGGAATGACCTGCCATAACTTGCTCCAAATTCTCTTTGAAACATTGCCCACGCCGCCTGGCGGGTGCGGGCAACAAAAACTCGACCCATAGAAAAAGCGCACCCGAAGGTGCGCCTTATCGGGCCGGCTTATTCAGCCTTGGGCTGTTCGCGCAGGCGGATGTGCAGCTCGCGCAGAGCCTTGGCATCCACCAGACCCGGTGCCTGAGTCATGACGCAGGCCGCGCTCTGGGTTTTCGGGAAGGCGATCACTTCGCGGATCGACTGGGCGCCGGTCATCAGCATCACCAGGCGGTCCAGGCCGAAGGCCAGGCCACCGTGCGGCGGCGCGCCGTACTTGAGGGCGTCCAGCAGGAAGCCGAACTTCTCTTCCTGTTCCGCTTCGCTGATGCCCAGCAGGCGGAATACCGCTTGCTGCATTTCCTTGCGGTGGATACGGATCGAACCGCCACCCAATTCGGTGCCGTTCAAAACCATGTCGTAGGCGCGCGACAGAGCGGTAGCCGGGTTGGCTTCCAGTTCTTCCGGCGAGCACTTCGGCGCGGTGAACGGGTGATGCAGGGCGGTGAAGCTGCCGTCGTCGTTCTCTTCGAACATCGGGAAGTCGACAACCCACATCGGCGCCCATTCGCACGTCAGCAGGTTCAGGTCGTGACCGAGCTTGATACGCAGCGCGCCCAAGGCTTCGCTGACGATCTTGGCCTTGTCGGCCCCGAAGAACACGATGTCGCCGTCGACCGCGCCCACGCGATCGAGGATCACGTTCAGGTTGGCTTCCGGAATGTTCTTGACGATCGGCGATTGCAGGCCTTCAACGCCTTTGGCGCGCTCGTTGACCTTGATGTAGGCCAGGCCCTTGGCGCCGTAGATGCCGACAAACTTGGTGTAGTCGTCGATCTGCTTGCGCGGCATGCTCGCCCCGCCTGGAACGCGCAAGGCGGCGATGCGGCATTTCGGATCGTTGGCCGGGCCGCTGAACACCTTGAACTCCACTTCCTTGAGCTGGTCGGCAACGTCCACCAGTTCCAGCGGGTTGCGCAGGTCCGGCTTGTCGGAACCGTAGCGACGCATGGCCTCTTCAAAGGTCATGTGCGGGAATTCGCCGAACTCCAGACCCAGCACTTCCTTGAACAGGTTGCGGATCATGCCTTCGGTCAGGCCCATGATGTCTTTTTCGTCGAGGAAGCTGGTCTCGATGTCGATCTGAGTGAACTCAGGCTGACGGTCGGCACGCAGGTCTTCGTCGCGGAAGCACTTGGCGATCTGATAGTAGCGGTCGAAGCCGGCCACCATCAGCAGTTGCTTGAACAGCTGTGGCGATTGCGGCAGGGCGAAGAAGCTGCCGGCGTGGGTGCGGCTCGGCACCAGGTAGTCGCGGGCGCCCTCTGGGGTGGCGCGGGTCAGGATCGGGGTTTCCACGTCGAGGAAACCGTTCTCGTCCAGGTAGCGACGGATGCTGGTGGTCATGCGCGAACGCAGGCGCAGCTTCTCGGCCATTTCCGGACGGCGCAGGTCGATGAAGCGATAGCGCAGACGGGTTTCTTCACCCACGTCCGAGTATTCGTTGAGCGGGAACGGCGGGGTTTCCGCCTCGTTCAGCACTTCCAGCTCGTAGCCCAGGACTTCGATCATGCCCGAAGCCATGTTGGCGTTGCCGGCACCGGCCGGACGCAGGCGTACCTTGCCGGTGATCTTGACCACGTATTCGCTGCGCACGCGGTCGGCGGCGGCGAAGGTTTCAGCGCGGTCCGGGTCGAACACCACCTGGGCCAGACCTTCACGATCACGGATATCGAGGAAGATCACCCCGCCGTGGTCACGGCGACGGTGGACCCATCCGCAAAGGGTTACTTCCTGACCTTCCAGGCTTTCGTTCAGTTGGCCGCAATAATGGCTGCGCATCATGGTAGTGGTTTCACTTCTCGTAATTCGAAATTCGATGGAGGCCTTGCGCACCTCAAGGTGCCGGATAGTGCAAGAACTCGCGCGTGTCGTTCAACTTAGTCAGCTTTGTCGCCACCGGCCAGGTTCTTCTTGGAGCCGGTCTTGAAGTCGGTTTCGTACCAGCCGGTGCCGCTCAGGCGGAAACCAGGCATGGACAGCATCTTTTTCAGCTCGGGCGCCTGGCAGGCTGGGCAGTCGACCAGCGGCGCGGCGCTGATCTTTTGAATGGCTTCCAGCTGATGACCACAGGAAGCGCATTGATAGTCGTACATGGGCATGGGGGGCGTCTCGGCAATCCAGATTACTGCTTGAACTACAGCCAGAGCCCACGCCAAAGCCCGGGCTACGTAGCAAAGAGCGGGATTATATCCATTAAATCGGCCCTGTGCAGCCGTATGACCCCATCGCGGGCGTCACCGACCGTCAGGCATCTATCCGGGCTGCAACCCCGGAAGGTCTGGAGAACGCAGGTGCTGCCTGCTGGTCGAGGGTGCGAACGGCGTACGGGACGCCATTCGCAAGAGCGGGCTTAACGGTTTTCCAGCAGAGAGCGCAGCATCCACGCGGTTTTTTCATGCACCTGCATGCGCTGGGTCAGCAGATCCGCCGTGGGCTCGTCGCTGACCTTGTCCAGCAACGGAAAGATGCCCCGGGCGGTGCGGGTCACTGCTTCCTGGCCGGCGACCAGTTGCTTGATCATTTCCTCGGCGGCAGGCACCCCTTCCTCTTCCTTGATCGAAGACAGCCGGGCATAGATGGAATAGGCCCCCGGAGCCGGGAAGCCCAGGGCGCGAATGCGTTCGGCGATCAGGTCCACTGCAAGGGCCAGTTCGTTGTACTGCTCTTCGAACATCAAGTGCAGGGTACGGAATTGCGGGCCGGTGACGTTCCAATGGAAATTATGGGTTTTCAGGTACAACACGTAGGTATCCGAAAGCAGACGGGAAAGACCGTCGACGATGGATTTACGATCTTCTTCGCTGATACCGATATCAATTGCCATGTTTCTCTCCGTTATCGGGATGGATTCACCCATTCATCTGCCGGACCACTCTAGCAAGAGTACCGCCCCTGCGCCGCCCAGGATCGTCAATCGGCCTGCGGTGGATTGTCCCGTGGCCCGGCCCGGGATAAACCTCACTGAGTTCGAGTCAGGTCAGACAGCAGCAGAAATCCGACGTTCCTTGGAAAAATCACCGCCATCTGTCTAGAACAGGCTTTTGCCCGATTCTCCGAGCTCGGCCTGCAGAAGCGCTCATTTGTACGCCCGGGCCAAGCCCCGCTGCTGATTTGAGAAGGCCTGGGCTTTGCTGTTAAATAGAGCCCGTGTCGCTGTTGCCTATTTCTTCGGCCAGCGCGCATAGGCTGACACCGCGTACGTAACCACCGCCTCACCTATTTGTTCAGAAGCGAACCGTGCGTGATCAGCTCCTCCTTGTGCTTCCTTCTTAACGTGAGTTAATCAAAATGTTGAAAATCGTCCACCTGCTGACAGGCATTGCAGCTTTGCTGCTGTCCTTGATTCCGAGTCTGAGATCTGACGCGGTTCCCTACCTGCAACAACCCGATGCTCTTTACCTGGCCCTTTTCGGCCTGCTCAACCTGATCCTGGCTCCAGTTATTCCCTACTGGAACAAAGGCTCTCGTCATCACCTGCAAAATCTGGTCAGCGCCCTGCTGGTGCTGGTCGTTGTACTGCAAACCCTCACCCTGCTGGCCCCCATGCCAGTCATTGGTGGCCAACCGGCGGTTCTGGTCAGCTTGCTGACTGCACTGATCGCCGTAGTCCTGCACCTGGCCATCAGCTTCTACAAGTCATCACCTTCCGCTTCCGCCACGCCAAGCTACGATATGAGCAATCGTGATACCGGTACCGTGAAGTGGTTCAACACCTCCAAGGGCTTCGGTTTTATCTCCCGGGATTCCGGCGATGATATTTTCGTGCACTTTCGCGCCATTCGCGGAGAAGGCCATCGCGTCCTGGTGGAAGGCCAGCGCGTGGAGTTCTCGGTAATGAACCGTGACAAGGGCCTGCAAGCCGAAGACGTGATTGCCGCGCTGCCGCGCCGCTGATCGGTCGCCCATAAAAAAACCGCGCCCAGGCGCGGTTTTTTTATGGGCGGCCGATCCCCCTCAATAATGAGGGGGTGGCGCTTCCTCTTCGAACGACTCGAACTGCCCGACCATTTCTTCCTGGCGCTTGAGCAATGCCGCCATCTGCAACTGCAGGCGCTCCACTGCCCTCTGCTGCGCCACCAGCACATCGTTCAAGGCCTGAATGGTGTCATCCTGAAACGCCAGGCGGCTCTCCAGGTCGGTTACACGCTCTTGCAGACTCATGCCTCACCCCTCCAGAAACTGAAAATCATCGGTCAGCACCAACCGCAGGCGTTCACGGATCGCCGCCACTTGCTCGGTGCTGTAAGGCTTGGCCGGATGCTTGCCCCATACCGGTGCCGGCCATGCCGCATCATCACGCCTGCGCACGATCACGTGCATATGCAGTTGGCTCACCACATTGCCCAACGTCGCCACATTCAACTTGTCGGCATCGAACGAGTCCTTGAGCAACTCGGCCAGCGCGGTGGTTTCCTGCCATAGCTGTTGCTGGTCGGTGACATCCAGTTGAAACAACTCGCTGATATCCTCGCGACGCGGCACCAGGATGAACCAGGGATAGTTGGCGTCATTGGACAGCAGCAACCGGCAGAGGGGGAAATCCCCGAGGGTCAATGTGTCTTGTTGCAGCCGTGAATCTAAAGTGAACACCGCGTTTACTCCCGCTCAGCTTGTTTCAGCCCGGCGTCCAGTAGACGGACTCCTGCCAGGCGACAGACGCGCAGCATACCTGCGAATGCCCTGCGCTTCATGACCAATGAGCCAGAGACCGGACAGCACACACCCAGGCACGGCAAGGAGCCGATCGCGATGCAAAGGCCACGCCCCACAGCAGGACATTTTCTCGTGCCTCGCACCATTTGCGCCCACAACCCGCAGACCATTCGGAAAATGACCCGAGCCAACCCTTGCGCCCCTTATTTTGCCTGGGCCTGACTGTATGAATCGTGCACAGCGTTGCAAAAGTTTTGCACCAGAATCGCACAGGCGGTCTACGCTAAATTCCTCAAGCATCCGCCGTTTACTCACTTTGCAGTGTGCAGCGGTAACGTTTCGCCGCACTGTGCAACTTAATGCACAGCCCTGCACCAGGAAAACCACCGAGTCAAGCCAAACAAAACGCCCCTTGAAACAGCGGTTTTATGCGGTTTTTACAGGACCGAACGGCTCTTTGAAGAAAAATGGGTGGCTAGATTCAGTTTGTGCACGCTTGTTGCATTCAACCCCGCATCGTCTGCAACGGTCTAACGGAAGTCAGGCCTTACAGACTCATAATAATAGTGGCAGGGCTGCCCCGCGGTGCTTTTTAGAGTGTGTGCATGGGGACTTGTTTCCTTCATTCTCGGCTTCGAAAAACACTGCTGAAAGTTGTCGGCCTGGATACAGACTGACTGCAGAATTACGACGCCTATCGAGCAAATTGCGACAGGGCCGTAAAGAAGCTGAAAGGATAGATAGGCAAGTATCGCCAACATTGTCAGCGTGATATAAGTTTGCGCCGACACAAAAAGAAAGAGCCGCCCAGATAAAAAAACAGGTGGGACGGCAGTACTCTTCTAAAAACCAAAGGAGCAAATCACGATGCGCGTGATGAAGTGGAGCATGATCGCCCTGGCTGTATCAGCAGGCACCTCGCAGTTTGCAATTGCATCCTCCCAGGACGATGCAAAAGGCTTTATCGAAGACAGCACCCTGACCGCGAAAACTCGCGCAATGTACATGAACCGTGACTATAAGGACGGCGTTGGTAACGTGCGTCGTGGTAACGGTACTTACACCACAGGCACTGACGATAAAACCAGCGGCTACCGTCAAGACACCGGTATCAGCGAACTGCTCACCTATCAGTCCGGCTTCACTCAAGGCACCGTCGGCTTCGGCGTCGATGCCATGGCCATGGGCAGCGTGAAACTCGACGGCGGTTCGGGTCGTGCGGGTAACGGCCTGTTCGCCACCAATGGTTCCGGCGAGCCTGAAAACACCCAGTCGAAACTGGGCGGCGCTGCGAAGTTCCGCATCTCCGATACTGTACTGAAATACGGCAACCAGTTCGTATCCAGCCCAGTATTTACTACAGACGACGGCCGTCTGTTGCCTGAAGTTGCCACCGGTACCCTGATCACCAGCAACGAAATCAAGGGCCTGGAACTGATCGGTGGTCGCTTCACCGCATTGAGCGCCCAGACCGGCATGGGCCGTGACAGCATCAACGGTCGCAGCCGCGTTACTGGCAAACAGAACCCGGGCCTGAGCTCTGCAAACATCGTAGGTGCTACCTACTCGGGTCTTGAGAACTTCATTTTCGCCGTGCACGCTTCCGATGTTGAAGACTACTGGAAGAAGCAGTACTTCAACGTCAACTACACCCTGCCGCTGAGCGAAAAACAATCTCTGAACTTCGACTTCAACGGCTATCGCAGCAAGGATGATGGTAAGAAGCTGGCTGGCGACCTGGACAACCGCGTCTGGAGCCTGGCAGCTGCCTATAGCATCGAAGCCCACAAGTTCACCGTGGCTTACCAGCAGTCCAGCGGCAAGACCGGCTACAACTACGGCGTTGATGGTGGTGGCACCGTTTACGTAGCCAACTCTGTGCAGATCTCCGACTTCGTGGGCGAAGACGAAAGATCCTGGCAGGCTCGCTACGACCTGAACATGGCCTCCTTCGGCGTGCCAGGCCTGAGCTTCATGACTCGCTACATTCGCGGCAGCAACGTTACCGTTGCTGACTCCAGTGACGGCAAAGAGCATGAATGGGACGTAGAAGCCAAGTACGTGCTTCAGGAAGGCCCGGCCAAAGACCTGTCCTTCCGTCTGCGTAACGCGATCTATCGTGGTACCAATAGCGATTACCGCGCGACCAACTACGACAACCTGAACGACCTGCGTCTGATCGTAGAGTACCCACTGAGCATCTTGTAATTCACGGCTCAGCGGATTGCTTTAACACGCAGTACTAATAAGAACCGCCAACCTGAGCCAGGTTGGCGGTTTTTTTTGCCTTGCAAAAGTACCCTATTGAACCCGCCGATCAAGATAGCAAGCTAACTAATAAAGTAGGCTTCAATAGCTACTTCAGACCTTGCCGATTCGAACTTACATAGTTGCCAAGTCCGAACTTGAAAACAAACAAGGGGCTGATAGCCCCTTGTCTTGAACAACATTAGCTGACCGAACGGCCAGGTCATGAAACTGACTTATTGCGCTGCTGCTTCCTGAACCACTCGAATCACCCGTTGTGGAAAAGGAATATCAATGCCCGCTGCCTTCAAGCGATCACGGGACAACTCATTGAACTGGAACAGCACGTCCCAATAGTCCGAAGTCTTGACCCATACCCGCAGCGACAGGGTAATGGCGCTATCGCCCAGGGTAGAAACCACAGCTACCGGGGCCGGATCGGCCAGTACCCGCTCATCCTTGGCCAGTTCCAGCAACACCTCGCGGGCCTTCTGCAGGTCCGCGTCATAGTCCACACCCACGTCGAACACCACCTTGCGGGTCGGCTGACGGTTGTAGTTGGTGATGATGCCGTTGGACAGGTTGCCGTTGGGCACGATCACTGTCTTGTTGTCACCGGTACGCAGCACGGTGTGGAAGATCTGGATGCTGTCGACGGTACCGCTGATGCCCTGGGCTTCGATCCAGTCACCGATACGAAACGGGCGGAACAGCAGGATCAATACCCCACCGGCGAAGTTCGCCAGGCTGCCTTGCAGCGCCAGGCCGATGGCCAGGCCGGCAGCACCGATCGCGGCCACGAAGGAGGTGGTTTCGACACCGATCATCGAAGCCACACTGACGATCAGCAGGACCTTGAGAATGATGTTGGCCAGGCTGCTGATAAAACCTTGCAGCGCCAGGTCGGCATTGCGCAGGGCCAGCAACTTGCCCACTTTGTGAGTCAGTTTGTTGATCAACCACCAGCCGATGGCCAGGGTGATGACAGCCAGCAGCACCCGGCTGCCGTATTCCATGATCATTGGAATCCAGGCCTGGGAGGCCCGGACCAGATTGTCTACTTCAGCGTTCAAATCCATCTATTTCTCCAGATTCCCGGGGTTGCGGCGCACATGACTGACAGGCAGAACGACCAGCCCCGCGGGAGCTCAATCGTTTCTGCCATTCCTCCGGCCTCGGACGCCAATAAGCTCTAGAGGTTCCCGGAGAAGCCGATCAATCGCGGAAGTTGTTGAATTGCAGCGGCATGCCGAACTCTTTGGCACGCAGGGCGGCGATGGCCTCTTGCAGGTCGTCACGCTTTTTGCCGGTCACCCGTACTTGCTCGCCCTGAATGGCGGCTTGCACTTTCAACTTGGCGTCCTTGATATGGGCGACGATTTTCTTCGCCAGTTCTTTATCGATACCTTCCTTGAGGACCGCTTCCTGCTTCATCACCTTGCCCGAGGCATAAGCGTCCTTGACCTCCAGGCACTGCACGTCGATCTTGCGCTTGACCAGGGCCAGCTTGAGAATCTCGATCATCGCTTCAAGCTGGAACTCGGCCTCGGCGGTCAGGTTGACGGTCAGCTCCTTGTCCTTGAACTCGAAGCTGCCCTTGCCCTTGAGGTCGTAGCGGCGATCCAGTTCCTTGACGGCGTTTTCCACCGCGTTGGTGACTTCGTGCTTGTCCAGTTCGGATACCACGTCAAACGACGGCATGTAATCTCTCCAAATAAAAAGGGGCGCTGTTCAAAACATCGAACACGCCCGGCTTGCGGTTAAAATCCGCGCTCATTATAACGGGTCTTTCCCCTCCTTCACCCCGCGCCCTCCCCCGGGCGGCCAAACAGAGCGAAAACCTGATGTCCACCACCTGGCATGTTCTCGGCGCCGGCAGCCTCGGCACACTGTGGGCCACCCGCCTGGCCCGCGCCGGCTTGCCGGTACGCCTGATTCTGCGTGACGCCGCCCGCTTGCAGGCCTATCAGGCGGCCGGCGGCCTGACCCTGGTAGAACAGGGCCAGAGCAGCCTGCTGGCAATTCCTGGAGAAACCAGCACCAGCAGCGCCCCCATCCAGCGCCTGTTGCTGGCCTGCAAGGCCTACGACGCCGAGGCGGCAGTGGCCAGCATCGCCCCGCGCCTGGCGCCGGGAGCCGAACTGATCCTGCTGCAGAACGGCCTGGGCAGCCAGGATGCCGTGGCCTCCCGAGTGCCCCAGGCACGCTGCATTGCCGCCTCCAGCACCGAAGGCGCCTTCCGCGATGGCGACTGGCGCGTGGTCTTTGCCGGCCACGGCTACACCTGGCTAGGGGACTCGGGGCACCCCACTCCGCCGATCTGGCTCGACGAATTGGCGGCCAGCGGCATTCCCCATGAATGGAGCACCCAGATCCTCACCCGGCTCTGGCGCAAGCTGGCACTCAACTGCGCGATCAACCCACTGACGGTACTGCACGACTGCCGTAACGGTGGCTTGCAGCAGCATCATTGCGAAGTGGCCACCCTGTGCGCCGAGCTGAGCGAGCTGCTGCAATGCTGCGGGCAACCCGCCGCAGCGCAAAACCTGCAACAGGAAGTGGAACGGGTGATCCTGGCCACCGCCGCCAACTATTCCTCAATGCACCAGGATGTCAGCAACGGGCGACGCACCGAAATCAGCTACCTGCTGGGTTACGCCTGTGAAGCCGCTGCCCGGCATCGCCTGCAACTGCCCCATCTGCAGCAGTTGCAACAGCGCCTGGTGAACCAGCTGCAGCAACGCGGATTGCCCAGCGCCTGAGCAGCGGCTACGCTCCCCACTTGCTCATTTCCAGCGATATAGCCGATGCCATTGCGCCAGCGCCTCGAAAACCTGCCAGTGGGCCAAAAGCTCCTGGCCGCCCTGCTTGTCCTGCTGACCACCGTTCTGCTGGTCGCCAACCTGACCTTTATCAGCGCGGCCTACTGGATCTCCCAGGAAAGCATGGCGCCCCAGGCGCTGCAGACCATTGGCCGCCTGGTGTCCAATCCGACCCTGGCGATCCAGGCGCTGAACTCCCCCGAAGATGCCGAGAAGCTGCTCAACGAACTCGACAGCTATACCCCGCTGCGGGCAGCCGCACTCTATGACGGCAAGGGCCAGCGCCTGGCCCAGTTGCAGCACGGCGAACGCCTCAAGCTGCCCGAACGCTACCGGCACATCGAAGCCTGGCAAATGACCGAGTTTCGCAACAACCAGGTCATCACCCTGCCCCGCCCGGGCCAGGCCCCCGGCCACCTGCTGCTGGTGGCCACCAGCGAACTGCCGATGGCCTTCTACACCGGCACCCTGACCGCCAGCCTGGGAATCCTGATCTTCAGTGTGCTGCTGTGGCTGGTCATCGCCCGGCAGATCAAGCGCCTGATCACCCAGCCGATCCATCAGCTCGAGGAACTGTCGCGCCAGGTCACCCGCGAGGAGAACTACGCCCTGCGCGCAGCCCGGGGCAACCACGATGAAATCGGCAGCCTGGCAGAAGCCTTCAACACCATGCTGTCGCGCATCGAAGCTCGCGAGCAGCAGCTCAAGCGCGCCCGGGACGACTCCCAGGCCGCCTACGACCAGGCCCAGGGGCTGGCGGAGGAAACCCGCCATACCAACCGCAAGCTGGAACTGGAAGTCCAGGTGCGCAGCAAGATCGAGAAGAAGCTCACCGGCTTTCAGAACTACCTCAACAGCATCATCGACTCCATGCCCTCGGCGCTGATCGCTCTGGATGAACAGCTCTACGTCACCCAGTGGAACCAGGAAGCCAGCGCCCTGTCCGGCACCCGGCTCGACGAAGCCCTGAACCAGCCGATCTTCCTCGCCTTCGAACCGCTCAAGCCGTTCCTGCCGCAGCTCAAGGAAACCGTCGAACAGCACACGGTGACCAAGGTGGAGCGGGTCACCTGGTTCAAGGACGAAGAACCCAAGCACTACGCCCTGACCTTCTACCCCCTGATGGGGGGCGCCGGACGCGGGGTGGTGATCCGTATCGACGACATCACCCAGCGCCTGTCCCTGGAAGAGATGATGGTGCAATCGGAGAAAATGCTTTCGGTGGGCGGCCTCGCGGCCGGCATGGCCCATGAGATCAACAACCCGCTGGGAGCGATCCTGCACAACGTACAGAACATTCGCCGACGACTGTCTGCCGATCTGCCAAAGAACCTTGAGCACGCGCAGCAGATCGGTGTTGAACTGCAGACCGTCAATCGCTACCTGGAAAGCCGCGAAGTGCCGCAACTGCTCGATGGCATTCAGCAGGCCGGAGCCCGGGCGGCGAAGATCGTCACCCACATGCTCAGCTTCAGCCGGCGCAGCAACCGGCAGATGGCCCCCTGCGACCTGCCGGCGCTGATCGACCAGGCGGTGGAGATCGCCAGCAACGACTTCGACCTGGCCATTGGCTTCGACTTCAAGGGCCAGGCGATCATTCGCCAGTTCGACCCGAACCTGGGCCCGGTTGCCGGCACTGCCAACGAACTGGAACAGGTGCTGCTCAACCTGCTGAAAAACGCCGCCCAGGCCATCCATCAGCGCGAAGATGACAGCGAACCCGGACGTATCATCCTGCGTACCCGTTTGAATCCGCCCTGGGCAGAGATCCAGGTGGAGGACAACGGAATCGGCATGAGCGAAAACGTGCGCAAGCGTACCTTCGAGCCCTTCTTCACCACCAAGGAAATCGGCCAGGGCACCGGGCTCGGCCTGTCGGTGTCGTACTTCATCATCACCAATAACCACAAGGGGCAGATGGAGGTGCAGTCCACTCGCGGGCAGGGCACTTGCTTCACCTTGCGCCTGCCCCTGGCCAGCAGCCAGCCGCTGGTCCAAGAACCGTTACCACTGGAGAACTGAACATGGGCTTTCGCTTGTCGAAGATCTACACCCGCACTGGCGACAAAGGCGAAACTGGACTGGGGGATGGCCGTCGGGTGCCCAAGGATCACCCTCGGGTCGAAGCCATTGGCGAGGTTGATACCCTGAACAGCCAATTGGGCCTGCTACTGGCAGGCCTCGGTGAGCAGAGCGGTGACTGCCCCGGGCTCGAAGAAGTGATCACAGTGCTGGCTCCCTGTCAGCATCGGTTGTTCGACCTGGGTGGCGAGCTGGCGATGCCGGTCTATCAGGCACTCAACGAGGCCGAAGTACAGCGCCTGGAGGCGGCCATCGATCTGTGGAACGAGGAGTTGGGCCCGCTGGAGAACTTCATCCTGCCCGGCGGCTCGGCGCTGATCGCCCAGGCCCATGTCTGCCGCAGCCTGGCCCGCAGCGCCGAGCGTCGCTGTCAGCACCTGAATGCCGTTGAGCCTTTGCAAGGGGTTGGGCTGGCCTACATCAATCGCCTGTCGGACCTGCTGTTTGTCGCCGCCCGACTGATCGCCAAGCGCCAGGGCATTGCCGAAATCCTCTGGCAGGCCGCCGCCAAGCCCTGACCACGCGGCTTGCGGGCGAAAGGGCCTGCAAGCGCCCGACGATGCCTCTCAGGCAAGCCTGCTCCCGCAGACCTGGGCCCAGGCTGCCATTGAGGATGTCTTCAATCCTGCGGCCAGAAGGCGCGGATACCCGCTACACCTTGAGCACCCGCTGCCCAGGCCTGCTGGCATTCGGCGGGCCCCACGCCACCCAGCAGATACACCGGCTTGTTGAAACCGCTGATCAGTTGCTCGGCCTGTTGCCAGCCCAATGGCTGTGCATCCGGATGGGTCTGGGTGGGCTGTACCGGAGACAAGGTCACGAAGTCCACGTCCATCTGCTGGGCCAGGGACAGCTCCTCGGCGTTATGGCAGGAAGCCGCCAACCAGCGATCCTTGCCAAACGGCCGCCCGGCGCTGGCGTACTTGCGCAGTTGCGCCGCAGTGATGTGCCAGCCCGCCGAGGGGAAATCCCCCAGCCATTCGAAGGGCCCCTTGAGCATCAGTTGCGCCTTGCCGGCGCACAGGCCCACCGCATCCACCGCCAGGTCGCGGTATTGCGGGTCGTAGCCGCCGGGCGCCCGCAGTTGAATCAGCTTGCAGCCCTGGGCCACGGCTTTTTGCATGCCTCGCAGCAGGGTCGGGGTTTCCAGCCCTTCCGGGGTGATCAGGTATTGGGCTGGCAGACGCGCGGCAGCGACAATCGGCTGATTGGCCGCGGGGAACTCATAGTCGGCCAGCTCACGAGCAGTGACCCAGGCCAGAGGTTGCCCTTCGGCGCCGTGAGGCTCACCGCTGAACGCCGAGACTTCCCAGACATCCAGCAGTACCTGCTTGTCCGGATAATCGTGCTGCACCTTGATCAGCGGGCGCGCTGCGGTGACGGCGATGCCCAGTTCTTCCTGTAGCTCGCGGGCCAGCGCGGCTTCGACCGCCTCCCCGGGCTCGACCTTGCCGCCGGGGAACTCCCACAGGCCACCTTGATGTTGAGTATCGGCACGCCGGGCAATCAGGATCTTGCCGCTGGCATCCCGGATAACGGCCGCAGCCACATGTACTCGTTTCACCGCACTACTTCCTCTGCTCAGGCATGTTGGCCAGGCCCTTGCGGGCCGGGCGTTGGATCTGCGCTTCGCCGGCAAGCCGGCTCCTACAGCAGGAGCGGCAACGCCGGCGAGGTTCTTAGGTGCGGTATTCCGCGTTGATCTTCACGTATTCGTGAGACAGGTCGGTGGTCCAGATGGTTTCGCTGCACGCGCCACGCCCCAGTTCGATGCGGATGGTGATTTCTTCCTGCTGCATCACCGCCGCGCCCTGGGCTTCGGTGTAGCTGGCAGCACGGGCGCCACGGCTGGCAATGCAGACTTCGCCGAGGAACACGTCGATCTTGCTGACATCCAGGTCCGGCACCCCGGCACGACCTACTGCCGCCAGGATGCGGCCCCAGTTCGGGTCCGAAGCGAACAGCGCGGTCTTGATCAGTGGCGAGTGAGCCACGGTGTAGCCCACGTCCAGGCACTCCTGGCAAGTAGCCCCGCCGTTGACTTCCACAGTGACGAACTTGGTCGCGCCCTCACCGTCACGGACGATGGCCTGGGCCACTTCCATGCACACCTCGAACACCGCCTGCTTCAGGGCAGCGAACAGCGGGCCCTCGGCCTTGGTGATTTCCGGCAGCTTGGCCTGCCCCGTGGCGATCAGCATGCAGCAGTCGTTGGTCGACGTGTCGCCGTCGATGGTGATGCGGTTGAAGGACTTGTTGGCACCGTCCAGCAACAGGTTCTGCAGCACTTCGCGGGAGACTTTGGCGTCAGTGGCGATGTAGCCGAGCATGGTTGCCATGTTCGGGCGGATCATCCCCGCGCCTTTGCTGATGCCGGTCACGGTGATGGTCACGCCATCATGCTGGAACTGGCGGCTGGCGCCCTTGGGCAGGGTATCGGTGGTCATGATGCCAGTGGCGGCGGCAGCCCAGTTGTCCACGGACAGGTCGTCCAGCGCAGCTTGCAGAGCGCCTTCGATTTTCTCTACCGGCAATGGCTCGCCGATCACCCCGGTGGAGTAAGGCAGCACGGCGCTGGCATCGACGCCGGTCAGCTCCGCCAGCTTGGCGCAGGTGCGGGACGCCGCGGCCAGGCCCGGCTCACCAGTGCCGGCGTTGGCGTTACCGGTGTTGGTCAGCAGATACCGCACCGGGCCTTGTACCCGCTGCTTGGCCAGAATCACCGGTGCGGCGCAGAACGCGTTGAGGGTGAACACCCCCGCCACCGTGGAGCCTTCGGCACAACGCATGACCACCACATCCTTGCGCCCCGGGCGCTTGATGCCGGCCGAAGCGATACCGAGCTCGAAGCCGGCAACCGGGTGCAACGTAGGCAAAGGACCAAGACCAACAGCCATGAATGCGCTCCTCTTATCAGGTGTCTGCACCGTCGTCTCAAAAGACGGTGCCGCAAATGGAAAAACGCCGCGACGGCTGATGCCGTCACGGCGCGGGTGTTTCAGTGTCTGGCGGGGATCTTAGTTGATCTGGCCGTGACAGTGTTTGTACTTCTTGCCCGAACCGCAGTAGCACAGTTCATTGCGGCCAAGCTTCTGCTCGTTGCGCACTGGCGCGGTGGCCAGGGCCACATCGACCTCGACGCCCTCTTCCAGGGCTTCCGGCTGATCCAGCCCCGGTGCCTCGGCGTGTTCGAACTGCATGCGCTGGGCCAGAGCCTCGGCTTCCTGACGCAGGCGAGCCTCTTCCTCGGCCGGGTCTTCGCGACGCACCTGGACGTGGGACAGCACGCGGATCGAGTCGCGCTTGATGGAGTCGAGCAACTCGGAGAACAGGGTGAAGGATTCGCGCTTGTACTCCTGCTTCGGGTTCTTCTGCGCGTAACCACGCAGGTGAATACCGTGACGCAGGTGGTCCATGGTCGACAGGTGGTCTTTCCACAGGTCGTCCAGTACCCGCAGAACAATCTGCTTCTCGAAAGTGCGCAGGGCTTCGGCACCGGCCTGGTCTTCTTTCTCGTTGTACGCGGCGATCAGCTCGTTGAGCAGCTTCTCGCGCAGGGTTTCCTCGTACAGGTGATCGTCTTCGTCGAGCCATTGCTGGATCGGCAGGCTGACACCGAAGCCACTCTGGATGGCTTCTTCCAGGCCTGCCACGTCCCACTGCTCAGGCAGCGATTGCGGCGGGATGTGGGCGCTGACGGTAGCGTTGAGCACGTCCTGGCGGAAGTCGGCGATGGTTTCGCCAATGTTGTCCGCGGCCAACAAGGTGTTGCGCATGTGATAGATCACTTTACGCTGCTCGTTGTTGACGTCGTCGAACTCCAGCAACTGCTTGCGGATGTCGAAGTTGCGGCCTTCGACCTTGCGCTGGGCCTTCTCGATGGCGTTGGTCACCATGCGGTGCTCGATCGCCTCGCCGGACTGCATGCCCAGGGCCTTCATGAAGTTCTTCACCCGGTCAGAGGCGAAGATACGCATCAGGCTGTCTTCCAGGGACAGGTAGAAGCGGCTGGAACCGGCGTCGCCCTGGCGGCCGGCACGGCCACGCAGCTGGTTGTCGATACGACGGGACTCATGGCGCTCGGAAGCGATCACCTGCAGGCCGCCGGACTCCAGCACTTGCTGATGGCGCTTCTGCCAGTCGGCCTTGATCTGGGCGATCTGCTCCGGAGTCGGGTTCTCCAGGGAAGCCACTTCCACTTCCCAGTTGCCGCCCAACAGGATGTCGGTACCACGACCGGCCATGTTGGTGGCGATGGTCAGGGCGCCCGGGCGACCGGCCTGGGCAATGATTTCCGCTTCCTTTTCGTGGAACTTGGCGTTCAGGACCTTGTGCTCGATGCCTTCCTTGTTGAGCAGGTTGGACATGTGCTCGGACGTTTCGATGGTCGCGGTGCCTACCAGCACCGGACGGCCCTGGGTCATGCATTCCTTGATGTCGTTGATGATCGCGGCGTATTTCTCGTCCGCGGTCAGGAACACCAGGTCGTTGTAGTCCTTACGGGCCAGCGGCTTGTTCGGCGGAATCACCATCACCTGCAGACCGTAGATCTGATGGAACTCGAAGGCTTCGGTGTCGGCGGTGCCGGTCATGCCGGACAGCTTGGTGTACAGACGGAAGTAGTTCTGGAAGGTGGTCGAGGCCAGGGTCTGGCTCTCGGCCTGGATATTGAGGTTTTCCTTGGCTTCGATGGCCTGGTGCAGGCCTTCGGACAAGCGGCGACCGGGCATGGTACGACCGGTGTGTTCGTCCACCAGGACCACCTGCCCATCCTGGACGATGTATTCAACGTTGCGGTTGAACAGCTTGTGCGCACGCAGGCCGGCGTAAACGTGGGTCAACAGGCCCAGGTTGTGCGCCGAGTACAGGCTTTCGCCTTCAGCCAGCAGGCCGACCTGGGTCAGCATTTCTTCGATGAACTGGTGACCGGCTTCGTTGAGCTCGACCTGGCGGGTCTTCTCGTCGACAGTGAAGTGACCGGCCTTGGTGACCTGGCCTTCCACTTCCTCGATGTGCTGTTCCAGGCGCGGGATCAGCTTGTTGATCTCGGTGTACAGGCGGGAGCTGTCCTCAGCCTGGCCGGAAATGATCAACGGAGTACGGGCTTCGTCGATGAGGATCGAGTCGACTTCGTCGATCACGGCAAAATTGAGCTCGCGCTGGAACTTGTCTTCCATGCTGAAAGCCATGTTGTCGCGCAGGTAGTCGAAACCGAATTCGTTGTTGGTGCCGTAGGTGATGTCGGCGGCGTAGGCAGCACGTTTCTCTTCAGGCGGCTGGAACGGCGTGACCACGCCGACGCTCAGGCCGAGGAATTCGTACAGCGGGCGCATCCAGTTGGCGTCGCGGCGAGCCAGGTAGTCGTTCACGGTCACCACGTGCACGCCCTTGCCGGACAGCGCGTTGAGGTACACACCCAGGGTCGCTACCAGGGTCTTGCCCTCACCGGTGCGCATCTCGGCGATCTTGCCTTCATGCAAGGTCATGCCGCCGATCAGCTGCACATCGAAGTGGCGCATTCCCATGATCCGCTTACCGGCTTCACGGGCGACCGCGAAGGCTTCGGGAAGCAGTTTGTCGAGGGTTTCACCCTTGGCGATACGGGCCTTGAACTCGGCAGTCTTGGCACGCAATTGATCGTCCGAAAGGGCCACCATTTGCTCTTCGAAGGCATTGACGATCTGTACCGTCTTGAGCATGCGTTTGACTTCACGCTCGTTCTTGCTTCCAAAAAGTTTCTTTAACAAAGGCGCAAACATATCGGCAGGATCTTCCACACATAGGGTTGGAGGGCGGCCCCGTGAGTCGCCCGAGCAGCCCTCATGGCCGCATGCGAACGAGCATTCTACCCGGAAACGATGGTGAGGAAAGTGGCGTTATTCCACGATGCTGGCACAGCGCTGTGACGGGGCTCACCTAAAATAAGGGCTTTTCGCTGAACTTCAAGCCCATTGACCACAGAAGTTAATGATTACGATCAGCAAAGAACCAGAAATTGATCAAAGTACGAACAAGCGATGGCGCCGGCGTGGCGGGCGCTTTCTGCTACCATGGCGCCTCTGTAACTTCAGGTTTCTGATCATGGCATTTCGCCCCCTTACGGCACGCGCTCCCGCCGTTCTTCTTCGCGAAGCCAAGCCTCTGAAAGCCATACTCGGCCACGCCCAGCGCCTGGCGCATCTGCAGCGCCTGCTGGAAAGCCAGCTGCAGCCGGCCGCTCGCGAACATTGCCACGTTGCTTCCTGGCGTGAAGGCAGCCTGCTGCTGATCGTCACCGACGGCCACTGGGCAACGCGCCTGCGCTATCAGCGAAAGCGCCTGCAACGTCAATTGCTGGAGTTCAACGAGTTCAGCAACCTGACGCGCATCCTGTTCAAGGTCCAGCCGCCGACGGTCCAGCAAGGGGCCGCGGGACACACCATGGACCTGTCGAACAACGCCGCTGAAACCATCCAGGCCACCGCAGAGGGCATCACCGACCCCAACCTGCGCGCAGCCCTGGAGCGCCTGGCCAGCCACGCCAAACCGCGGGGCTGACTCAAGCCTGTGCTTCACCGCCGCTTGCTGCCGCCGAGCAGGGAACCCATCAAGCCCCGCACCAGTTGCCGCCCCAATTGATTAGCCGCCTGGCGCATGGCCGACTTCAATGCCTGCCCGGCAGCCGTGCCAAGGAACTCACCCGCCCGGTCGGCCAGGCTGGGCTCTTCAGCCGCTGCTTTGCCAGAAGGCTGCTGATCCTGCGGTGCCAACTCCTTGCGCCCCAGCAACACTTCATAGGCTGATTCGCGGTCGATCGGTTTGTCATAGCGCCCCAGCAGCGGCGAACTGGCGATCAGGGCCTGGCGCTCGGCCTCGGTCAGCGGCCCGATCCGCGACTGCGGCGGCGCCACCAGTACCCGCTGGACCATTTCTGGCGTGCCCTTGTCCTGCAAGGTGCCCACCAGCGCTTCGCCGATGCCCAGCTCGGTCAGTACCGCCAGCGCATCGAAGGCGGGGTTGGGACGGAAACCATCCGCCACGGCGCGCAGGGACTTCTGTTCCTTGGCAGTAAAGGCCCGCAAGCCATGCTGGATACGCAATCCCAATTGAGCCAGGACATTGTCCGGCAGGTCCCCGGGCGACTGGGTAACGAAATACACCCCCACACCTTTGGAGCGAATCAGCCGCACCACCTGCTCCAACCGGTCCTGCAAGGCCTTGGGAGTACCGGCGAACAGCAGGTGCGCTTCGTCGAAGAACAGCGCCAGCAGCGGCTTGTCCGCATCGCCCCGCTCCGGCAGTTGCTCGAACAGCTCGGCCAGCAGCCATAAAAGGAAGGTCGCATAGACTTTCGGCGCCTCATGCACCAGGCGGCTGGCATCGAGCAGATGAATCCGCCCACGACCATCGGCGGCCGGCTGCAGAATGTCCTCCAGCTGCAACGCCGGCTCACCGAACAGTGCTTCGGCGCCCTGCTGCTCCAGGGTCGCCAGGCGCCGCAACAGCGCCTGGCTGGAGCCGGTGGTCATCAACGCAGCATCGTCCCCGAGCAGCTGCGGGTTGTCCTTGAGGTGGTTGAGCAGCGCCTTGAGGTCCTTCAGGTCGAGCAGCAACAGGCCTTCGCGATCAGCCACCTTGAACGCCGCATAGAGCGCCGACTGCTGGCTGTCGGTGAGTTCCAGCAAACTGCCCAGCAGCAGCGGGCCCATTTCGCTCAGGGTGGTGCGCAGAGGATGACCGCTTTGCCCATGGATATCCCACAGGGTCACCGGATAGGCCTGTGGTTGATGCTTGAGCCAGGGCATGCCGGCGATCCGCTCGGCAACCTTGCCCTGGGGGTTGCCCGCAGCACCCAGCCCACAGAGGTCGCCTTTGATGTCTGCGGCAAATACCGCCACCCCGGCATCACTGAAGGCTTCTGCAAGGCGCTGCAGGGTGACGGTCTTGCCGGTGCCCGTGGCGCCCGCCACCAGACCGTGGCGGTTGGCCAGGCGCATGGCCTGGGCGATCGGCAGGCCATCGAGGCCGGCACCGATTACGAGTTGCGATGAGTCAGGCATTTTGTCACCCCTGGTTAATCTTTGGCCTTACACGGTCGATATGAATAAATGATGGATCAGAAGTATCTGAAATAAAGGTCAGGTAATTCCCGTGGGATAGATGGAGATATCAGCTTACTTATAACACCGCCCTTCTGTGCGTTTTTCCAACCCGATGCCCTGGACTCAAAGACCTTAGCGGACACCCCAAGCCATGAACAAAAATCTGCGCTTCAGCCACAAGATCCTGCTTGCCGCCTCGCTGATCGTCATAGCTGCATTTGCACTATTCACGCTCTACAACGATTACCTGCAACGCAACGCCATTCGTGATGATCTGGACAACTATCTTCAGGAAATGGGCGACGTCACGGCAAAAAATATTCAGACCTGGCTCGCCGGTCGCGCCCTGCTGATCGAGAACATCTCCCAGTCGGTGGCCCTCAACACGGACCCTGCGAATGTCAGCAACCTGCTGGAACAGAAATCCGTCAGCTCGACCTTCATGGGGGCCTACCTGGGCAACAATGACGGCACCTTCATCATCCGTCCCAACAGCAAGATGCCGGATGGCTACGATCCTCGCGCCCGCCCCTGGTACAAGAGTGCCGAAAGCAGCAGCGGCTCGGCCCTGACCGAACCCTATATCGACCTGGCGTCCGGCCAGTTGGTGATCTCCATCGTCGACAGCGTGATCAAGGCCGGCCAGAGGATCGGTGTGGTCGGCGGCGACCTGAGCCTGCAAGTAATCACCGACAGCATCAATGCCCTGGACTTCGACGGCATGGGCTACGCCTTCCTGATCAGCGCCGACGGCAAGATCCTGGTGCACCCGGACAAGAACCTGGTGATGAAGACCCTCAAGGACGTCTACCCCCAGGACACCCCCAAGATCAGCAGTGAACTCAGCGAGATCACTGTCGATGGCAAGCCGCGCATTGTCACCTTCACCCAGATCAAGGGCCTGTCCTCGGTGAACTGGTACATCGGCCTGTCCGTGGACAAGGACAAGGCTTTCGCCATGCTCAGCGAGTTCCGCACCTCGGCGATCATCGCCACCCTGACGGCCGTGGCCCTGACCATTGCCCTGCTGGGCCTGCTGATCCGCCTGCTGATGCAGCCGCTGCACGTGATGACCCGGGCCATGCAGGACATCGCCGATGGCGAAGGCGACCTGACTCGACGCCTGAACATCCATAACCAGGACGAGTTCGGCATCCTCGGCACCGCCTTCAACCGTTTCGTCGAACGCATCCACGGCTCGATCCGCGAAGTGTCCTCGGCCACCGAGCACGTCAACGAAGTCGCCCTGCGCGTGGTCAGCGCCTCCAACTCGTCGATGCTCAACTCCGACGAGCAGGCCAGCCGCACCAACAGCGTGGCCGCCGCCATCAATCAGCTCGGGGCCGCCGCCCAGGAAATCGCCCGCAATGCCGCCCAGGCTTCGCAACAGGCCAGCGATGCGCGCAACCTCGCCGAAGACGGCCAGCAAGTGGTGGATCGCAGCATCCAGGCGATGAACCAACTGTCGGACATGATCAGCGCCTCCAGCAGCAACATCGAAACCCTCAACAGCAAGACCGTGAACATCGGGCAGATCCTCGAAGTGATCACCAGCATTTCCCAGCAGACCAACCTGCTGGCCCTCAACGCAGCCATCGAAGCGGCCCGGGCCGGCGAGGCAGGACGCGGCTTTGCCGTGGTTGCCGATGAAGTGCGCAACCTGGCGCACCGCACCCAGGAGTCGGCGCAGCAAGTGCAGGGCATGATCGAGGAGCTGCAAGTGGGCGCTCGCGAATCGGTGAGCACCATGAGCAACAGCCAGCGCCACAGCCAGGACAGCGTGGAAATCGCCAACCAGGCCGGGGAACGACTCAACAGCGTGACCCAGCGCATAGGCGAGATTGACGGCATGAACCAGTCGGTGGCCACGGCGACCGAGGAGCAGACCTCGGTGGTGGAGTCCATCAATATGGACATTACCGAGATCAATACGCTGAATCAGGAAGGCGTGGAAAACCTCCAGGCCACCTTGCGGGCCTGCTCCGATCTGGAGCAGCAGGCAGCACGCTTGAAGCAACTGGTGGGCAGTTTCAGGATCTGAAAGCGCCCAACGCCCTGTCGCCGGCTAGCCGGCGGCAGGCTCAAGCAGGCTTGGGCCGGGATGGCGCCTGGGGTTCCTGCTGCAATTGCTCCCACAACTGCGCGGCATCGGGAAAATCGGTGCCGTCGTCAGGGCTCAACTCATCGGGGTCATAACGGCTCAGGCAACCTTCGCCGAGGGTGGCGGGTGCCTTGGACGTGGCTTTATCCAGTGGATCGGTCATCGGGCTGACCTCGTGAGGTGCAAAACCAGGAGCGGGGTATTGAACCCCCGTGCCTGGTTTTTTTTCAATCAGAACACCACAGTCTTGTTGCCGTGCACCAGCACACGGTCTTCCAGGTGATAGCGCAGGCCGCGGGCCAGGACCATTTTCTCCACGTCACGACCGAAACGCACCATGTCCTCGATGCTGTCGCTGTGGCTGACCCGCACCACGTCCTGCTCGATGATAGGACCAGCGTCCAGTTCCTCGGTGACGTAGTGGCAGGTTGCGCCGATCAGCTTCACACCGCGCAGCGAGGCCTGATGGTAAGGCTTGGCACCGACAAAGGATGGCAGGAAGCTGTGGTGGATGTTGATCACCTTGTGCGCGTACTCGCTGCACAGCTCCGGCGGCAGGATCTGCATGTAGCGCGCCAGCACCACCACTTCGGCGTCGTGCTGCTTGACCAGGCGCGACACCTCGGCGAAGGCCGGCTCCTTGTCCTGCGGGTTGACCGGCACGTGGTAATAAGGAATGCCGTGCCACTCGACCATGCTGCGCAGATCATCGTGGTTGGAAATCACACAGGCGATCTGGCAATCCAGCTCATCGCTGTGCCAGCGGTGCAGCAAGTCGGCCAGGCAGTGGGATTCGCGGCTGGCCATCAGTACCACGCGCTTTTTCTCGGCGGTATCGGTAATGCGCCAGTCCATCGAGAACTCTTCGGCGATCGGCGCAAAGGCCTCGCGAAAAGCCTCCAGGCCAAAGGGCAGTGAATCGGCACGAATCTCGTGGCGCATGAAAAACCAGCCACTGAGATTGTCCGAGTGGTGGCTCGCTTCGGTGATCCAACCGTTGTGGGAGGCTAGAAAGTTACTGACTTTGGCAACGATGCCAACGCGGTCAGGGCAAGAAATCACCAACCGAAAGGTGCGCATGGGGGGGAAACTCCAGAACTTCGCAAAGGTCGCCATTCTAGCGATTGCGCGACAAAACTGCAGTATTCATTGCATCCAGCGCCCCGGGCAGATCACCAAGGGCCGCTCCGGCCCGGCTTAGCGGCCGCTACTCCAGGCGCCGTAATGGCACTTGTAAATAGTGCTTAACTAGTTTGTGAATAACCGGCCCGAATGCATCAACCTATTAAATAGCGAAATGTCTTTTACGCCTAAACACACTAAGAGAGACGAATAAAACAGCGGTATTATGTTTACTTGCTCAAACTCCCTGACTATTATTGCGACACTGTCACCCAGCCACTCAGCGCTCAATAAGGTAGTCCTCATGTCCCTGATCAACGAATACCGTGCCACTGAAGAAGCCATCAAAGAACTGCAAGCGCGTTTGAAGAACCTGTCCCAAGACGACAAACTGAAAGCCGAACTCGAGTTCGAAGGCAAACTGCGCAGCCTGATGGGCGAGTACTCCAAATCCCTGCGCGACATCATCGCCCTGCTGGATCCGGACTCGAAAGTTAAAGCACCTCGCGCCGCGGTTAAAACCACCGGCACCAAGCGCGCCCGTAAAGTTAAACAGTACAAGAACCCGCACAACGGCGAAGTCATCGAAACCAAAGGTGGCAACCACAAGACTCTGAAAGAGTGGAAAGCCAAGTGGGGCGGCGACGTGGTAGAAGGTTGGGCCACCCTGCTGGGCTAAGCCTCTCCGTTGAGCGCCCGGGCTTTGCAGCCCTACAGAGAAAACGCCAGCATGCTGGCGTTTTTTTATGCCCTGGCAACCCGCTCAAGGAGCGGGGCAGCGGCTCAAAGAGCCAGGCGCCGAGTCAGGGCCTGTACATAGTCCTGCCATTGATCCAGAACCTGACGCTGCACCGGGTCCGCACTTAACAGCGATTGCTCAAGCCCTTGCCGGAAACTTTCCAGGGTATTGGGTGCACCGAGTTGCGGATCTAGCAAACGCTGCTGACAAAAAACCAGCCAACGTTCTTGCTCGGCTTTGTTCAATGTTTCTGGAAAGTTGCGGGCACGGTAGCGAAAGAGTAATTCCGGCAAGCGCTCATCATCGAATGGCCATTGTTGCTGGGCCAAGTGCAACGGGTCAGCCTCACGTACTTGCTCACACAAACGCCGGTCACGGTCACCAATAAAACCGTCGTACAACTGTTGCTCCGGGTCATCGCTTGCGGCAAATTCATCCGGCCCATAAATCACCGAAAGTTTATCCCGCCAAACTTCTTGAGCTTCGCTCAAGGCCACAGCCCGACGCTGATATAGCTCCATGTCCAAGTGCAGCCGCTGTTGATCTTCACTGCGCAGAACACTCAATGGCGCCACGACCGGGCAGCGATTGATATGGATGAGTTTCAACGGCACCGGCAACTCGCCTTCGAGCAGATCTTCCCGGCGCGTGTACAAACGCTGGCGCAGGGTTTCGGCGTCCAACTCCAACAGCCCCTGAGGGTCCAGGTGCAGGTCGCAGACAATCAAGGCATTGCGATTGCGTGGATGCCAGGCCAGGGGCAGGACCACGCCGATGTAGTGGCGCGCCGCAGAAAAGCGCCCGGAGATGTGCACCATGGGTTGCAACAGGCGGACCTGATCCATCACCCGCTGCTTGCTGCGCAACTGGAACAGCCAGTCATAGAGTCTGGGCTGTTTGTCGCGAACCAGTCGCGCCAGAGCGATGGTCGCCCGGACATCGGACAGCGCGTCATGGGCCTGGCCGTGATCGATGCCGTTGGCTGCGGTCAGGCGCTCCAGCTTGAGGCTTACCTGCCCCTGCTCCTCGGGCCAGACGATCCCCTGGGGGCGCAACGCATAAGCCGTGCGCACCACGTCGATCAGGTCCCAACGGCTGTTGCCGCCCTGCCACTCCCGGGCGTAGGGATCGAAGAAATTGCGGTACAGGCTATAGCGGGTCATCTCATCGTCGAAACGCAGGGTGTTGTAGCCCACGCCGCAGGTCCCGGGGCGCGCCAGTTGCTCGTGCACCCGGGTCATGAAATCCGCCTCCCCCAGGCCTTGCTCGGCCAGACGGCCAGGGGTGATGCCAGTGATCATGCAAGCCATCGGATGGGGCAGGATATCGTCGCTGGGCTGGCAGTAGAGGTTGACCGGCTCGTCGATCTCGTTGAGTGCCAGGTCGGTGCGGATACCGGCCACTTGCAACGGGCGATCACAACGCGGATTGATGCCGGTGGTTTCGTAGTCGTACCAAAAGAGGGAAGTCACGGCCTGTTCCTGAACTGAAAGACCGCCGCAGTCTAGGCGTTCAGGCGCCGTCAGGGCCAGCCGCACGAACCGGGGCGAAGGCATTGGACTTGGCGAATTCGTAGTTAATGATGTCGTTTGCCCCTCAGACACTGCTAGCATCGGCGCTGGATTTTTTACCAGACCAAGCCGATAAGTTACCCATGCTTGAGACGACAGCAACGCCAAGGAACGCATCGCTGCACCCGCCACTGGATACGCGCTACCAGGTCGAAACCCCCGAGGGCATCGACCTGCCGCTGCGGCCTGCGGGTTTGCTGGTGCGCACCCTGGCCTTCAGTCTCGACCTGGGCATCCGCGGGCTGGTGCTGGGCCTGCTGTTCATCATCCTGGGCTTTTTCGACGAAGTCGGCGTCGGCCTCGGCTCCATCCTGCTGTTCCTCATCAGTTGGTGGTACATGGTGCTGTTCGAGGTGCTGAACCAGGGGCGCTCGCCCGGCAAGCAACTGATGGGGCTGCGAGTGGTGCAGGACGACGGCACCCCGATTGGCTGGAGTGCCTCCCTGACCCGCAACCTGCTGCGCTTCGCCGACATGCTGCCTTTCGGCTATTTCCTCGGCGCCATCAGTTGCCTGCAGCACCCGACCTTCAAACGCCTCGGCGATCTGGCCGCCGGCACCCTGGTGATCTACCGCGAGCAGCCGGTCAAACGCCCCGAACTGCCGCCAGCCGTCCCCCGCACTGCGCCCTTCGCCCTGAGCCTGAATGAGCAACGGGCGATCCTCGGCTTTGCCGAGCGCCAGGGCCAGCTGTCGGCCGAACGTACCCGGGAACTGGCCGGCATCCTCGCACAACCGCTGCATGTACCCAGTGCCCAGGCCACGGCCGAACTCAATGGCATTGCCCGCGGCTTCCTGGGAACCCCATGAAACAAAGCCTTTTCGAACACCGCCACCAGGCGCAATGGCAACAGTTCGAGCAATTGCTCGAGCGTCTGGAACATGGCCGGGCCAAAGCCGAGGAATGCCAGAGCTTCGTCCAGGACTACCGGCGCCTGTGCCAGCACCTGGCCCTGGCCGAAGAACGCGGCTACAGCAGCTACCTGATCGATCCGCTGCAACAACTGGCCCTGCGCGGCCACCAGCAGCTGTACCGACAGCGCAGCGCCTTCGGGGCCAATCTGTTGAGTTTCGTGCTGGCCGGTTTCCCCCGCCTGGTGCGTCAGGAGTGGCGCCTGGTGCTGCTGGCCAGCCTGCTGTTCTTCGGCAGCCTGCTGGCCATCGGGGTGCTGGTGTACCTGTTTCCCGATCTGATCTACAGCCTGGTGAGCCCGCAGCAAGTCAGCGAGATGCAGGGCATGTACGACCCTACAGCCGGGCGCCTGGGGCGGGCCGCCGAACGGGCCTCGAGCGAAGACTGGGTGATGTTCGGCTACTACATCATGCACAACATCGGGATCGCCTTTCAGACCTTTGCCAGCGGCCTGCTGTTCGGCGTGGGCAGTGTGTTCTTCCTGTTTTTCAACGGCCTGATGATCGGCGCCATTGCCGGCCACCTGACCCAGATCGGCTTCGGCCAGACCTTCTGGCCGTTCGTGATCGGCCACGGCGCCTTTGAACTCAGCGCCATTGCCCTGTCTGGCGCCGCCGGGCTGAAGCTTGGCTGGGCCTTGATCGCGCCGGGCCGCCTGACCCGCGGCGAAGCCCTGCTGCAAGCCGCGCGCGTCAGCGTGCAACTGATCTACGGCGTCATCGGCTTCTTGCTGATCGCCGCCTTTGTCGAAGCCTACTGGTCCTCCATGACCTGGCCGGCCGCCTGGGTCAAATACAGCGTCGGCAGTGCCCTTTGGGGCCTGGTGGCGGCCTACCTGACCCTGGCCGGACGTGAATCCCATGCGCCTGAGTGATGCCAGCGTGGTGATCCGCCCCCGCAGCGCCTGGGAGGCCATGGACCTGGGCGTGCTACTGAGCCAGCGTCATCGGCGCTTGCTGATGACCAGTTGGGCCATCGTCAGCCTGCCAGTGTTCGCCCTGCTGAGCCTGCTGCTCTGGGAATCGCCGTCGCTGGCGATCCTGCTGTTCTGGTGGCTGAAGCCGGCCTTCGAACGCCTGCCGCTGTTTATTCTGTCTAAAGCCCTGTTCGGTGAAACACCCAGCCTGGGGCAAGCGCTGAAACAATGGCCTCGCCTGCTCAAGCCGCAACTGCTGGCCAGCCTGACCTGGCGTCGCTTCAGCATGAGCCGCAGCTTCACCCTGCCGGTGGTACAACTTGAAGGCCTGAGCGCCGATGCCCGGCAACAACGCCTGGCGGTGCTGCTACAGAAAAATGCCGGTGCCGCGCGCTGGCTGACCCTGATTGGCATGCACCTGGAAGGCGCCCTGTGGATTGGCCTGATGGTGCTGTTCTACCTGCTGCTGCCACAACAGGTCGAAGTGGACTGGAGCTGGCAGAGCCTGATGATCGCCGCCCAACAGGACTGGCTATGGCTGGAACACCTGACCAACGTCTTCTACGCCCTGGTCCTGGTGATCTGGGAGCCGATCTACGTGGCCTGCGGTTTCAGCCTGTACCTGAACCGACGCACCGAGCTGGAGGCCTGGGACATCGAGCTGGTATTCCGTCGCCTGCGCCAGCGCCTGACCGGTGCCAGCACGCTGCTCTTGCTCGCCGGCCTGCTGTTCCTGGCACCGACCCAAGCGCTCTGGGCCGCCGCCCCCAGCAGTTCCGCGGCCGGCCCCGAGACCCCGCGGCTGCTGCAGCAACCGCTGACCAGCAAGGCCTCCAGGGACAGCATCCAAGCCATCCTGGACAAGCCCTCCTTCAAGAACCAGGAGTCGGTCACTCGCTACCGTTTCGGTGACGAGCAAGCCCAGAAGAAGGACGCCAAGGGCAAGCCTCCAGGCTGGCTCAAGAACCTGCTGGAAAGCCTCGGCAAGGACAGTTTCGGCGGGGTCGCCAAGGGCCTGGAGATTCTGCTCTGGGGGTTGCTGCTGGCGGCTCTGGGCTGGCTGATCTGGCGCTACCGCGATTGGCTGCAGGCCTTCGTCAGCCGTCGTCCGCTGCCGCGCAAGAAACGCCCCGCGGCCATGCCCCAGCAGTTGTTCGGGCTGGAAGTCAGCAGCGAAACCCTGCCCGCCGATGTCGCCGCCCGCGCCGCTGAACTCTGGGCCAGCCAGCCCCGGGAAGCCCTGGGCCTGCTGTACCGGGCGCTGCTCAGTCGCTTGCTGGAAGACTTCCACCTGCCCCTCAGCGTGGCCGATACCGAAGGCCAGGTGCTGGAGCGCATCAAGGCGCTGCAGCAGCCACAATTGGAGGCCTTCAGCATCAGCCTGACCCGCCACTGGCAGAACATGGCGTACGGTCATCAGGTACCCGGCGCCGATCTGCAACCACAACTGTGCGGCGCCTGGCGCAGCCTGTTCGGCCCCGGAGCACAGCCATGAAGCGCTACCTGTGGGGCGGCCTGGTCCTGCTCCTGGCTCTGGTCCTCGGGGCCGGCGGCTATTACCTGTATCGCCATGCCACTCCCTATCAGGAATTGGTCGATCACGGCCCCTCCCCCGAGGCCCGGGCCAACCCCTACCTGGCGGCCGAGATGTTCCTGCGTGAACGTGGCCTCAAGGTACAACACGCCAATAGCCTGGATGTCCTGGCCAGCTTGCCCCCGGCCGGCAACAGCCTGTTGCTGCTGGGAGAGCGCTCGAACATGAGCCCGCCCCAGGTCGACCAGCTCCTGGAGTGGGCCCGCGCCGGCGGCCGCCTGCTCTTCGTCGCCGAGGCCCTGTGGGACGAGGACAGCCAGAAGAGCGGCGACCTGCTGCTGGACCAGGTGCAGATCCACCAGCAGCTCAGCCAGGACCTTGACGAGCCACCGGAGCCGGAAGCCGACGATGCCTATCCGAAGCTGACCAAGGTCTACCTGGAAGACGAACAGGCTCCGGCCTACATCAGTTTCGACACCGACTTCCACCTGGACGACCCGCAAAGCCTGGCGCAATCCTGGGCCAACAGCGGCGTGGCGACCCACATGATCCAGCTTGAATACGGCAAGGGCGCGGTCATCGTGCTCACCGATGCCGATATCTGGAAAGCCCCGGCCATCGGCCTGTACGACAACGCCTGGCTGCTGTGGTACCTCAATACCGATAGCGCTGTGACGCTGCTGTTCAATACCGATCACCCGGACCTCTGGCAGTTGCTCTGGCGCTATTTCCCCCAGGCGCTGGTAGCCCTGGCCCTGCTGCTCGGCCTGTGGCTCTGGCAGGCCGGCATGCGCCACGGGCCGTTGCTGGCTCCAGCCCCCAAGGCGCGGCGCCAACTGCGTGAACACCTGCGGGCCAGTGCCGACTTCCTGCTGCGCCATGCCGGCCAGGGTGCGTTGCTGCAGGCCCTGCAACTGGATATCCGGCGCCGTGCGCGGCGCCGCCACCCGGGCTTCGAGCAATTGCCGGCCGAGGCCCAGTGGGACGTGCTGGCCCTGCTCAGCCAACAACCTGTCGAGGCCATTCGACAGGCCCTGCACCCCTTGTCCGGACAGCGCCTTTCCAGCGTTGATTTCAGCCACCAGGTCGCCCGCCTGCAAACTCTCAGGAATGCCCTATGAGCGAACAACCGATCGAATCCCCCGAGCCTTCCGAGGCCCCACAGCCTCAGGTCCATGCTGCCCAGCAGCGCCAGCGGGCCAGCCAGCTGGCTCAGGCGGTGCGCCTGGAACTGCAGAAGGCGGTGATCGGCCAGGAAGCGGTCATCGATGATGTGCTGACCGCCCTGATCGCTGGCGGCCATGTGCTGCTCGAAGGCGTACCCGGGCTCGGCAAGACCCTGCTGGTACGAGCCCTGGCCCGCTGCTTTGGCGGCGAATTCGCGCGCATCCAGTTCACCCCCGACCTGATGCCCAGCGACGTCACCGGGCATGCGGTATACGACCTGCAGACCGAGCAGTTCAAGCTGCGCAAGGGCCCGCTGTTCACCAACCTGCTGCTGGCGGACGAGATCAACCGCGCGCCGGCCAAGACCCAGGCCGCCCTGCTGGAAGCCATGCAGGAACGTCAGGTCACCCTCGAAGGCCGAGCGCTGCCCATCGCCCAGCCGTTCATGGTCCTGGCTACCCAGAACCCCATCGAACAGGAAGGCACCTACCCGCTGCCGGAGGCCGAGCTGGATCGCTTCATGCTCAAGCTGCGCATGGACTACCCGGATGCCGAACAAGAACTGACCATGGTCCGCCAGGTGACGCGCTCGACCCGCGCCGACATGCTCGACGTACAGCCTCTGCGCACCGTACTCCAGGCCAAGGACGTACTGGCCCTGCAGCGCATCGCCAGCGAACTGCCCCTGGACGAGCAGGTGCTCGATTATGCCGTGCGCCTGGCCCGGGCCACCCGCAGTTGGCCAGGCCTGACCCTGGGCGCCGGCCCCCGCGCCTCCATTGCCCTGGTGCGCGGCGCTCGTGCCCGGGCCCTGCTGCGTGGCGGCGAATTCGTGATTCCCGATGACATCAAGGGCTGCGCCATGGCCGTGCTGCGGCATCGAGTGCGGGTCGCCCCGGAGCTGGACATCGAAGGCCTGTCGGTAGAACAGGTGCTCAAGCAGATGCTCGAACAGATTCCGGCACCGCGCCTGTGAGCCGCCCACGCCAATGAAGCCGACCCGTCTGCTGTTGATCTGGCTGGGTACTTTGACCGGCCTGTACACCCTGCTCGGCGCCGCCCGCGCCCTGGGCAGCGAGGCCCTGCCGCGCCTGGACTCGATTGCCTGGGGCCTGCTGCTGGCGTTGTTGCTGCTGGCGTTGCTGGACGCCCTGCGCCTGCTGCGCGTGGCCTCGCCGCAGATCCAGCGCCAGCTACCCGGCAGCCTGCCCCTGGGCCGCTGGAGCGAGGTGCAACTGGAGATCCTGCACGACTACCGGCAACCACTGGATGTGCAGCTGTTCGACCACCCGCCCCAGGGCCTGGGCTTCGAGCACCTGCCGCAGTCCACGCGCCTGGAGCCGGGGCAGGTCAGCCGGATCGGCTATAACGTGCGCCCACTGCAGCGCGGCCACTTCAATTTCGACCAGTGCGAAGTCAGCCTGCCCAGCCCTCTCGGATTATGGAGCGCCAGGCGCCTGCTCAAGGTGCACGACAGCACCCGGGTCTACCCGGACTTCGCCCGGCTCTACGGCGCGCAATTGCTGGCGGTGGACAACTGGCTCAGCCAACTCGGTGTGCGCCAGCGACAACGCCGCGGCCTGGGCCTGGAGTTCAACCAACTGCGTGAGTTTCGCGAAGGCGACAGCCTGCGGCAGATCGATTGGAAGGCCACGGCCCGCCAACGCGCGCCCATCGTCCGGGAGTACCAGGACGAACGCGACCAGCAGATCATCTTCATGCTCGACTGCGGGCGCCGCATGCGCAGCCAGGATGGCGAGCTGGCGCACTTCGACCACGCCCTCAATGCCTGCCTGCTGCTGAGCTATGTCGCCCTGCGCCAGGGCGATGCGGTGGGCCTGTACAGCTTTGCCGGGGAACGCTCGCGCTACCTTGCACCGGTCAAGGGCTCGGCCCAGTTGAGCGTGCTGCTCAATGGCGTCTACGACCTGGACACCAGCCAGCGCCCCGCCGATTACCAGGCCGCCGCCAGCGAGCTGTTGGCGCGGCAGAAACGCCGGGCACTGGTGGTGCTGATTACCAACCTGCGGGACGAGGATGACCAGGAACTGCTGACGGCGGTCAAGCGCATCGGCCGCCAGCATCGGGTGCTGGTGGCCAGCCTGCGCGAAGAGGTGCTCGACCAGTTGCGCCAGAGCCCGGTGCAAACCCTGCCCGAAGCCCTGGCCTACAGCGCGACGGTGAACTACTTGAACAGCCGCGCCGAGCTGCACGAACGCCTGAGCGCCCACGGCGTCGCCCTGCTCGACGCCCGCCCGGGAGAACTGGGGGCCGAACTGGTCAGCCGCTATCTGAGCTGGAAGAAAGCCGGCAGCCTGTAGCTGCTGCCGAGCGCCTCAGGCCGAGGTCTGCAACGGGTGAAAGCTGAAGTAATGACGCAACGCCTGCTCCAGCTCGACAAACTCCGCACCGGCCCGCAACAGGCTGAAACCGCTGTCGTAGTGGTGCGGCGTCAGGTCCTCATGGCACCAGAGGCAGCAGGCGCTGAAGTCGATGAACTGCACCTGGCCGTCACCGCCGGGGACTTTCACCCGCAAGTCGAATTCGGCACCGATCAGCATCGGCAACTGGCTGATCAGCATCAGCCCGTCGGCCGACAGGTTGCCAAGGAAACCCACCGGCTTGTCGGTGAAACGATTGAATACTTTTAAAAAGGACGGCAGTTGGTGCCGCTCGATCCGAGGTTCCATGAACATGCTGGGTATCGCTATGAAAGGTCATTAAGCATGACCGCACTAGTGCTTCGGAACAGGCCCTGATATCGGCCCGCCCTCCCGGATTCGATGCGCGAGGAAGACTGCCAGAAGGATTCCAACGCCACTGCCACCAGCCGGGCCGGGGCAGTTTTCGAACAGCCTGTGCAGATGTTAGCTCAAGCACGAGGGGCAATTACACCGCCCCCTAGTGAATCTCTTTTACAACGCCGTGCGACGAACTTGAGCGGCGCCATTTGCCGGGTAGTGCCCCAACTGTTGCAGGGTATCCAGGCGAGCCCGGGCGCGAAACGCGTACTCGCTGGTGGGGTACTGGGTAATGATGAACTGGTAGGTCTGCGCGGCATCGACGAACAACTTCTGGCGCTCCAGGCATTGCCCGCGCAGCATCGACACTTCCGGCTGGATGTAGCGACGGGCACGGCTGTCACGGTCGACCTGGCTCAACTCGAGCATCACGCTCTCGCAGTTGCCGCGGTCATAAGCGCGGTAGGCGTTATTCAAATGATGGTCCATGGACCAGCGGGTACAGCCGACAACACTGACGGCCAGGGCAGCAATGAGTACGAATCGCATGGGGTATCTCCTGTCTTGTGCAGTGTATCGACTCATCGGCAAAAATCTTCAAGGTTGTTGCGGTAAACAAACAAAGCAATAAGTAGTGCAAACGAACAATGACTACAACTTCGGAGCATAGTAGCCTCTCGTTGCGCTTGAACTCAGGAGTCCGTGCATGTCCGTTCGTCGTACCAAAATCGTTGCCACCCTTGGCCCGGCCAGTAACTCGCCGGAAGTTCTCGAACAGCTGATTCTCGCGGGCCTGGATGTTGCCCGTCTGAACTTCTCCCACGGCACTCCGGACGAGCACAAGGCTCGCGCCAAACTGGTCCGCGACCTGGCAGCCAAGCACGGCCGCTTCGTGGCCATCCTCGGCGACCTGCAGGGCCCGAAGATCCGCATCGCCAAATTCGCCAACAAGCGCATCGAGCTGAAGATCGGTGACAAGTTCACCTTCTCCACCAGCCATCCGCTGACCGAAGGCACCCAGGATATCGTCGGCATCGACTACCCGGATCTGGTCAAGGACTGCGGCGTGGGTGACGAGCTGCTGCTGGACGACGGCCGCGTGGTGATGCGTGTGGAAACCGCCACCGCCACCGAATTGCATTGCGTGGTGACCATCGGCGGCCCGCTGTCCGACCACAAGGGCATCAACCGTCGTGGTGGTGGCCTGACCGCCCCGGCCCTGACCGAGAAAGACAAGGCCGACATCAAGCTCGCGGCCGAGATGGAAGTCGATTACCTGGCCGTGTCCTTCCCACGGGACGCCGCCGACATGGAATACGCGCGCAAGCTGCGTGACGAAGCCGGTGGTACTGCCTGGCTGGTAGCGAAGATCGAACGCGCCGAAGCGGTGGCCGACGACGAAACCCTCGACGGCCTGATCAAGGCCAGCGACGCGGTCATGGTTGCCCGTGGCGACCTGGGCGTGGAAATCGGCGACGCCGAGCTGGTGGGCATCCAGAAGAAAATCATTCTGCACGCCCGTCGCCACAACAAGGCGGTGATCGTTGCGACCCAGATGATGGAGTCGATGATCCAGAACCCGATGCCGACCCGCGCCGAAGTGTCCGACGTGGCCAACGCCGTGCTCGACTACACCGATGCGGTGATGCTCTCGGCGGAAAGCGCCGCCGGTGCCTACCCGCTGGAAGCGGTGCAGGCCATGGCGCGGATCTGCGTCGGTGCGGAAAAGCACCCCACCAGCAAGACCTCCAGCCACCGCATGGGCAAGGTGTTCGAAAGCTGCGACCAGAGCATCGCCCTGGCTGCCATGTACACCGCCAACCACTTCCCGGGCGTGAAGGCGATCATCGCCCTGACCGAAAGTGGCTACACCCCGCTGATCATGTCGCGCATCCGCTCCTCGGTGCCGATCTACGCCTACTCCCCGCACCGCGAAACCCAGGCTCGCGCAGCCATGTTCCGTGGCGTCTACACCATCCCGTTCGACCCGGCTTCCCTGCCGCCCGAGCAGGTCAGCCAGGCAGCGATCGATGAGCTGCTCAAGCGCGGTGTCGTAGAGAAAGGCGACTGGGTGATTCTCACCAAGGGCGACAGCTACCACACCACCGGCGGCACCAACGGCATGAAGATCCTGCACGTGGGCGACCCGATGGTCTGAGTCTTCGCCTTGCTGAACAAAAAGCCCCGGTGTCGAAAACACCGGGGCTTTTTCATGCCCGCGTGAAACCGCTGTCCACGGCCTCAGCCCTTGCTGAGAAACCCGGACAACGCGGCGATGGCTTCCGGGGACTGCAGGCGCCGGGTGAATTCCACGCCCTCTTGCTCAATGACCTGGCGCAGTTGTTCGCGGTCCGGCGCCTTCATCAGGCGCTTGCTCACCTGCACCGCTTCGGGCGCCAACTGGCTGAAACGCAAGGCCGCCTCCCGGGCCTTGGCCAAGGTGGCCACACCATCCCCCAGGGCGGCGCTGGCAATCCCCCAGGCGGCGGCCTGTTCGCCACTGAAGCCTTCGCCCAGCAACAGCAACTCCGCCGCCTTGGCCTGCCCCAGCAAGCGCGGCAGGATTAGGCTCGAACCAAATTCCGGGCACAGCCCCAGGTTGACGAACGGCATGCGCAGCCGTGCATCGCGACTGACATAGACCAGATCGCAATGCAGCAGCATCGTGGTGCCGATACCTACTGCCGCGCCGGCCACTGCGGCCACCACCGGCTTGCGACATTGCACAAGGCTGCGCATGAAGCGAAACACCGGGCTGTCGAGGTCCCGGGGCGGTTGCTGGAGGAAGTCGGCGATGTCATTGCCGGCGGTAAAGCATTCGCTGCTGCCGCAGATCAGCACGGCGTTGATCTCGGGATCGCCATCGGCCTCGCTCAGGGCGTCGGCCAGGCGAGCGTACATGGCGCGGGTCAAGGCGTTTTTCTTGTCGGGACGGTTCAGGCGCAGGGTCAGCAGCCCGCCCTCACGTTGCAACTCGATGGCATCGGTCATGGGGATCTCGCTCTGGAAGAATCAGCGCTCAACCACGGGGCAGGAACACATCGGCCAGCAGTTGATTGCGCGGCAGCCCCGCCAGGTACAGGCGCCGGGCGAAGGCTTCGACACTGTCAGGGTGACCGCAGAGTAAGGCCTGGGTTTGCCGGGAAACAAGCCGCAGTTGCGCCAAAGCGGCTGTCAGCTCGGCCCCGGTCCACAGCTCGACGGACAGCTGGGCCCGGTTCGCCGCCAGGGCCGCCAGGGGTTTGGCCAGGTAATGCTCACTGCTGTCATGGGCCAGGTGAATGATACGGATAGGGCCCTGGTGATCCTGGCGCAAGGCCTCGCGCAGTATGCCGAACAGCGGCGCCAGGCCGGTTCCCGCGGCCAGTAGCCAGAGTGGGCGCTGCTGCCAGTCCGGATCGTAGTGCAAGGCGCCGCCCCGCAACTCCCCCAGGCGCATCGGATCGCCCAATTGCAACTGGCGCGCCGCATCGCTGAACTGGCCCGGATGCCGGCAGTCCAGATGGAACTCCAGAAAGCGGTCGTCTTCCGGCAGGCTGGCCAGGGAATAAGGCCGGGCGATCTGGCCGGCGGCCCACAGCACCAGATGCTGGCCGGCGCGGTAACGCAAGGGCCGCTGCGGCTGCAGGCGCAAGCGCAGGACCGAGCTCGACAACCAGTCCAGGCCGCTCACCGTCGCAGGCAGGCCATCACGCACAGGGTCGAAGGTCTCGACGTGCAGGTCCTCCACCACCTGGCACTGGCAAGCCAGGCGCCAGCCGAGCCGACGCTGTTCGTCGCTCAAGGCATCTGGCCGGCTATCGCTGGGCAAGCCCTGGACACAATGCACCAGGCAGGCATGGCAACTACCGGCGCGACAACTGTAGGGCACCGTCACGCCAGCCTGATTCAGGGCATCCAGCAAGTTGCTTCCAGGCGCCACCGGCCAGCACCGGCTGCCAACGGTCAATTCAGGCATCGAGGTTTTCCCAGGCCGCAGAGCAACGATTGCGACCGTCGCGCTTGGCCCGATACAGCGCCTGATCGGCGCGTTGCAGGGCATGGTCCAGATCGTCGCCGGCCCGCAGCAGGGTCATCCCCGCCGACAGGCTCAGGTCTCGTACGTTAAGGCCCACCAGTTGCACTTCGGTGAACGCCAGGCGCAAACGCTCGCAGCAGGAGGTCAGGCGCTCGGCGTCACACTCGGGCAGCAGTACCACGAATTCCTCGCCACCGTAACGGGCCAATACGTCGCCATCGCGCAGGCAAGCCGTGGCCACCGCGGCGAAGGCCTGCAGTACCTGGTCGCCGGCAGCATGGCCGTGGAGATCGTTGATGCGCTTGAAATGGTCCAGGTCGATCAGCGCCAGCCCATGCACCTGCTCCTGATCCATGGCTTGCAGCTCGCGGCTGGCAATGCGCAGGAAATGCCGGCGGTTGAACAGGCCGGTCAGTTCATCGGTGGCTACCAGGTCCTCCAGCTGTCGCATCATGCCTCGCAGCGTGTCCTGATGGGCCTGCAAGGCAAAGCGCCGCTGGCGCATGCGTGAGCGCGAAGCCTGGACATAGGCGGCATACAGGCACATCCACACCAGCATCACCAGCAGCACGCAGACCTGCAGCGCGGCCAGTTGCGGATCACCGAGGAGCAGGCGATAGCCGTCCCACAGGTTGACCCCGGCAAAGCAGAAGAAGATCAGCGCCGCGCTGCGCAGATAGGCCCGGCGGGAGAGGTGAAACAGGCCGAACAGCAACGGCAGCAGGTAGAACACCAGGAACACCCCGCGGGCCTGATCCAGATGGGCCATCAGCCAGGTCTGCCAGACGATGCCCAGCACCACCTGGACTTCGGTCAGGCTGGGGTCGGCGAACTGCAGGTTGCGTCCGCTGACGAACACCCAGCACAGCAGCCCCTGGCTGGCCAGCACCAGGCCAGTGCCCAGCAGCGCGCTGCCGCTCGAAGCACGGGAATGCCCCGTGACGACGGCCAGCCAGAACAGCAGCAGGATCAGTGCGTAAGTGCCCGCGGCAATGGCGAAGCGCTTGAATAACAGGCTCTGGATGGCTTTATGGGTCAATCGTTGACTCACCGTGAGAAAGGAGGCTTAAAGAGTTTCCTACCCTGCAGGCCACTTGCCACTTTAGTGCTGAGCCCGGCAAATGACTATTCAAATTTAAAACCCCGTCACCAGGTTTCAGCGCCGACTCAGGCAAGAACAGTGCCCATCCGATGGGCGACTTTGGTTGGCCCGGCCGGCGGGTGTACCCAACCCCCAGGCGAGGTATACTGCCGCGCCTTTTTAGCGTCGCGCCAGTTGTCTGTCCGGCGTGCCTTAGAAGGTGCCTGCATCCGACCGATGCACCCAAGTGCAGGCACCTTATTAAATGTTCCCGTCTTTTAGAGGAGCGCGACTCATGACCGTGATCAAGCAAGACGACCTGATTCAGAGCGTTGCCGACGCCCTGCAGTTCATTTCCTACTACCACCCCGTGGACTTCATCCAGGCGATGCACGAGGCCTACCTGCGGGAAGAATCGCCGGCTGCCCGTGATTCCATAGCGCAGATCCTGATCAACTCGCGCATGTGCGCCACCGGCCACCGGCCGATCTGCCAGGACACCGGCATCGTCACGGTATTCGTGCGCGTGGGCATGGACGTGCGCTGGGACGGCGCCACCATGAGCCTGGACGACATGATCAACGAGGGCGTGCGTCGCGCCTACAACCTGCCGGAAAACGTCCTGCGCGCCTCCATCCTGGCCGACCCGGCAGGTAGCAGGAAAAACACCAAGGACAACACCCCCGCGGTGATCCACTACTCCATCGTCCCGGGCAACACCGTGGAAGTGGACGTGGCGGCCAAGGGCGGCGGCTCCGAGAACAAATCGAAGATGGCCATGCTCAACCCGTCCGACTCGATCGTCGACTGGGTACTCAAGACCGTTCCGACCATGGGCGCCGGCTGGTGCCCACCGGGCATGCTGGGCATCGGTATCGGCGGCACCGCCGAGAAAGCGGCAGTGATGGCCAAGGAAGTGTTGATGGAATCCATCGACATCCACGAGCTCAAGGCCCGTGGCCCGCAGAACCGCATCGAAGAGATCCGCCTGGAGCTGTTCGAGAAGGTCAACCAGCTGGGCATCGGCGCCCAGGGCCTCGGTGGCCTGACCACCGTGCTCGACGTGAAGATCATGGACTACCCGACCCACGCCGCTTCCCTGCCGGTGTGCATGATCCCCAACTGCGCCGCCACCCGTCACGCGCACTTCGTACTGGATGGCTCCGGCCCGGCGAGCCTGGAAGCGCCACCGCTGGACGCCTACCCGGAAATCGTCTGGGAAGCCGGCCCGTCGGCCCGTCGGGTCAACCTCGACACCCTGACCCCGGAAGAAGTGCAAAGCTGGAAGCCGGGCGAAACCGTACTGCTCAACGGCAAGATGCTCACCGGCCGCGACGCTGCGCACAAACGCATGGTCGAGATGCTGAACAAGGGCGAAACCCTGCCGGTGGACCTCAAGGGTCGCTTCATCTACTACGTCGGTCCGGTCGATCCGGTCGGTGACGAAGTGGTCGGCCCGGCTGGCCCGACCACCGCCACGCGGATGGACAAGTTCACCCGCCAGATCCTCGAGCAGACCGGCCTGCTGGGCATGATCGGCAAGTCCGAGCGCGGCCCGACCGCGATCGAAGCGATCAAGGACAACAAGGCCGTGTACCTGATGGCCGTCGGCGGCGCTGCCTACCTGGTAGCCCAGGCGATCAAGAAGTCCAAGGTCCTGGCCTTTGCCGAACTGGGCATGGAAGCGATCTACGAGTTCGAGGTCAAGGACATGCCGGTGACCGTCGCCGTCGACAGCAAGGGCGAGTCGGTGCACATCACAGGTCCCGCCATCTGGCAGAAGAAGATCAGTGACAGCCTGGCGGTAGAAGTGCAGTAAGCCCTTCCTCCGTTCGGCCCAGGCGGCGGTGCTGTTCATTGAATGGCCCGCCGCTTTTTTTATGCACCGCCCTTTCCCGACACTGTCCGCGATCAACGTTAGCCCCGGCGCTCATGCTATCGTTCCCGCCCCCATTGCAGCCTGCCCCGACTCATGGCCCAGATCTCTCGCCCCCTCCGCTTGACGTTCTATATCCTGGTGATTCTTGCTGGCACCGTGCTCAGCGCCGGCCTGGCCATGCGCCATGCAGAACGGCAGACGCTGGTGGAGGAAGCCGCCCGTGCCAATGAGCAGTTGGGGCTGTATGCCAACTCGCTGCATACCCTGATCGAACGCTATCGCGCCCTGCCGGCGGTCCTGGCCCTGGACCCGGAACTGCGCGCGGCGCTGCAGGGGCCTGTGGCCACCGAAACCCAGGATGCATTGAACCGCAAGCTGGAAAAGATCAATGGCGCGGCCCGCTCCTCGACCCTGGAGCTGCTGAACCATGAGGGCCTGGCCGTGGCCGCCAGCAACTGGCGCCTGCCCAGCAGCTACGTGGGCCACAACTACGGCTTTCGCCCCTACTTCAAGCAGACCCGCAGCCAGGGCAGCGGGCGCTTCTATGCGGTGGGCGTGACCAGCGGCATCCCGGGGTATTTTCTGGCCAGCGCAGTCAAGGCCGACAACCAGGACTTCCTCGGGGCCATGGTGGTGAAGCTGGAATTCCCCGAGCTGGAACATGAATGGAGCCAGGGCAACGACACCCTGCTGGTCAGCGATGCCCGGGGCATCGTGTTCATCGCCAACCAGCCCGGCTGGCGCTACCGGCACTTGCAGCCGCTGTCGAGCAACGACCTGGAAGAAATCAAGCTCACCCGCCAGTACGACAAACAGCCCCTGACCCCGCTGCAGCACCAGACGCTGCAACGCTTTGACGACAACAGCAGCCTGGCCCGGGTCGAAGGCCCCGAGGGCCGCGCCAGCTACCTCTGGGAGTCCCTGCCGTTGGCCGCCGAAGGCTGGACCCTGCACCTGCTGCGCAAACCGCCGAATGCCTTCGAGGAAACCCGCAATGCCGGGCTTGCCGCCGCCGGTGCCTGGCTGACCCTGGTGTTCCTGCTGCTGTTCCTCAACCAGCGCTGGCGTCTGGGGAAAGTCCGCCAGCGCAATCGCCAGGAGCTGGAACAACTGGTGGAGGAACGTACCCGCGATCTGCGCACCGCCCAGGAAGGCCTGGTGCAATCGGCCAAGCTCGCGGCCCTGGGGCAGATGTCCGCCGCCCTGGCCCACGAAATCAACCAGCCCCTGACCACCCAGCGCATGCAGCTGGCAACCCTCAGGCTGTTGCTGGATCACGGCCGGGTGGACGAAGCCTACAAAGCCCTGCGCCCACTGGACGACATGCTGACCCGCATGGCCGCCCTCACCAGCCATCTCAAGACCTTCGCCCGCAAGAGCCCCAGTGGCCTGCGAGAACGCCTGGACCTGACCGCTGTGGTGGACCAGTCGCTGCATTTGCTGGAAGCCCGGCTGCGTGCCGAAGACGTCGAAGTGGTACTGCAACTGACCCGCCCGGCCTGGGTCCGGGGCGACGCCATCCGCCTGGAACAGGTGCTGATCAACCTGCTGCGCAATGCCCTGGACGCCATGCAGGACAAACCGCACAAGCGCCTGGAGATCAGTCTCGAAGCCGAAGACCAGCTCTGGCAACTGCGGGTGGCCGACAACGGCGGCGGCATTGCCGAGGAACACTTGCTGAGCGTCTTCGATCCATTCTTCACCACCAAACCGGTGGGTGATGGCCTGGGGCTGGGGCTGGCGGTGTCCTATGCCATAGTCCACGAGCTGGGTGGCCGCCTGAGCGTGGCCAACCAGGAGCAAGGGGCGGTATTCACCCTGAGCCTGCCCATCGACCTGGAGGCCCATATCCAATGCTAAACTCAGTGATCGTGGTGGACGACGAAGCCAGCATACGTACCGCCGTCGAGCAGTGGCTGAGCCTGTCGGGCTTCGAGGTCCAGCTGTTCAGCCGGGCCGAGGACTGTCTGGCGCAACTGCCGAAGAACTTTCCCGGGGTGATCCTCAGCGATGTGCGCATGCCCGGCATCAGTGGCTTGGAACTGCTGGCCCAGGTCCAGCGCCTGGACCCGGACCTGCCGATCATCCTGCTCACAGGCCACGGCGATGTCCCCATGGCGGTGGAAGCCATGCGCGACGGGGCCTACGACTTCCTGGAAAAACCCTTCAGCCCCGACACCCTGCTCAGCAGCCTGCGCCGGGCCCTGGACAAGCGCCGCCTGGTCCTGGAAAACCGCCGCCTGCACCAACAGGCCGACAGCCGGGCCAAGCTCGACGCCACCTTGCTGGGGGTCTCCAGGGCCTTGCAGACCTTGCGCCGCCAGGTACTGGAACTGGCAGCCCTGCCGGTCAACGTGCTGATCCGCGGCGAGACCGGCAGCGGCAAAGAACTGATTGCCCGCTGCCTGCACGACTTCGGCCCGCGGGCCGGCAAGCCCTTCGTCGCCCTGAACTGCGCGGCGATCCCCGAGCAGTTGTTCGAGGCCGAGCTGTTCGGCCATGAAAGCGGCGCCTTCACCGGCGCCCAGGGCAAACGCGTCGGCAAGCTGGAATACGCCGACGGCGGCACGCTGTTTCTCGACGAGATCGAAAGCATGCCCCTGGCCCAGCAGGTCAAGCTGCTGCGGGTGTTGCAGGAGCAGAAGCTGGAACGCCTGGGTTCCAACCAGAGCATCAAGGTCGACCTGCGGATCATCGCCGCCACCAAGCCCGACCTGCTGGACGAGGCCCGTGCCGGGCGTTTCCGTGAAGACCTGGCCTACCGCCTGACCGTGGCTGAACTGCGCCTGCCACCCTTGCGCGAGCGCCGCGAGGACATCCCCCTGCTCTACGAGCACTTTGCCCAGAATGCCGGGGAACGCCTGGGGCGCAGCGTCGCGCCCTTGAACGGCGCGCAACTGAGCCGCCTGCTCAGCCACGACTGGCCGGGCAACGTGCGCGAGCTGGCCAACGCCGCCGAGCGCCAGGTGCTGGGCCTGGGCGAGCCGGAACCCGACGCCATCGAACCCGGCCAGTCCCTGGCGGCGCAGCAGGAAGCCTTCGAGGCCCAATGCCTGCGCGCGGCCCTGAGCCGGCACAAGGGTGATATCAAGGCGGTGCTCAACGAGCTGCAACTGCCCCGCCGGACTCTTAACGAAAAGATGCAGCGCCATGGACTGACCAGGGAACAGTTCCTCAAGGAGGAGTAACCCCTATAGGACCCGGCTTGCCGGAGAATCAGCCTCAAGCCCGGCACCGCCCCCATCGACGCCTTCGCCCACATGCCCAGGGGCACGGCCGCTTTCGGCAATTTCCCGCTTACCCGCAAGGTGCCGATAGGCGGATTTCCGCTCATTACTCCCGCCTCCCCCCCTCTAGCCCGGGCTTCTCGCCCTTGGCACAGGTCCTGCTATAGCCCCAGCAGGCTGCGCTCGCGCGCACTCCACAAAAACAATGAATAGAAGGGTCCTTCATGGATATCTCTAATACCCTGCCTGCCGGGTCGGCGGCTGCGCCCGCCACAGAAAAGACCACCGCCAGCCGCCTGAAGTCGATCTTCAGCGGTTCCGTGGGCAACATGGTCGAGTGGTACGACTGGTACGTCTACGCCGCCTTCTCGCTGTACTTCGCCAAAGTCTTCTTCCCCAAGGGCGACACCACTGCCCAACTGCTGAACACCGCCGCGATCTTCGCCGTGGGCTTCCTGATGCGCCCGATCGGTGGCTGGCTGATGGGGCTGTATGCCGACCGCAAAGGGCGTAAGGCCGCCTTGATGGCCTCGGTGCTGCTGATGTGCTTCGGCTCGCTGATCATCGCTCTGACCCCGGGTTACGAAACCATCGGCGTCGGCGCTCCCATCCTGCTGGTGCTGGCGCGCCTGATGCAGGGCCTGTCGGTAGGCGGTGAATACGGTACCTCGGCCACCTACCTCAGCGAGATGGCGACCAAGGAACGTCGTGGCTTCTTCTCCAGCTTCCAGTACGTGACCCTGATCTCCGGCCAGCTCATCGCCCTAGCGGTGCTGATCGTGCTGCAGAACATTCTGACCACCGAGGAACTGCAGTCCTGGGGCTGGCGGATTCCGTTCGGCATCGGTGCCCTCTGCGCCGTGGTAGCCCTGTACCTGCGTCGCGGCATGGAAGAAACCGAGTCCTTCACCAAGAAGAAGGAAAAGCCCAAGGAAAGCCTGATGCGCACCCTGATGCGTCATCCCAAGGAGTTGATGACCGTGGTCGGCCTGACCATGGGCGGCACCCTGGCCTTCTATACCTACACCACCTACATGCAGAAATACCTGGTGAACACTGTCGGCATGAGCATCTCCGACTCCACCACCATTTCCGCCGCCACGCTGTTCCTGTTCATGTGCCTGCAACCGGTGATCGGTGCTCTCTCGGACAAGGTTGGCCGGCGCCCGATCCTGATTGCCTTCGGTATCCTCGGCACCCTGTTCACCGTGCCGATCCTCACCACCCTGCACACCATCCAGACCTGGTGGGGCGCGTTCTTCCTGATCATGGCGGCGCTGATCATCGTCAGCGGCTACACCTCGATCAACGCGGTGGTCAAGGCCGAGCTGTTCCCTACGGAAATCCGCGCCCTGGGCGTGGGCCTGCCGTACGCACTGACCGTGTCGATCTTCGGCGGTACCGCCGAATACATCGCCCTGTGGTTCAAGAGCATCGGCATGGAAACCGGCTATTACTGGTACGTCACCGCCTGCATCGCCTGTTCGCTGCTGGTCTACGCGACCATGAAAGACACCCGCAAGCATTCGCGGATCGAGACTGACTGAAAACAACAACGCCCGGGTGCAAGGCCCGGGCGCTTTTCGCGATCTGTGGGGAAGCTTTCGCCGGCAAGCCGGCTCCTACAGAGGCTGTACAGGTCAGGAAAGTTCGGCAGCGCCCTGGCGCCCATCGCGGTTCTGGGCCCAGGCCGCCCCCACGATCATCACCAGCAGGATTCCCGCCAATACCGCCGACGAGCCGATGGTGCCGAAATCCAGGCCGCCTTTTTCGTGGGGTTTGGTGAGGAAGTCGCCCAAGGTTGCGCCGAACGGCCGGGTCAATACGAAAGCGACCCAGAACAACAGCACCGACGAGAGCCTGGTGAAGTACTTGAGCAGCACCACCACGGCGATGGTCAAGCCGATCAACAGCGCCCCGCCGGCAAAGCCCAGCCCCGAATCGTCCGCCAGGTAGTCGCCGAGGGCGGTGCCCAGGGTGTTGGAAAACAGGATCGCCATCCAATAGAACATCTCGCCGCGAAAGGTCTGGATCTTGTTGACGTTCAGCGAGTCGCCACTCAGACGCCAGAGCGCGAAGATCGCCAGCAGAATACCGATCAGGATCAACGAGCCACTGGCATAGCCCAGGCCCAGGGTGCGGTCCATGAAATCCGACATGGTGGTGCCGGCGGTACTGGTGGAGAGGATCACGATCCAGTACAGCACCGGGTTGTAGGTCTTGGACCACAGCTGGGTGACCAGGGTCAGCAGGAACACACTGATCAGAATCATCGAGCTGATGGCATAACCCACATTCAGGGTCATCGACAGCAGGTCCCCCGCTGTTTCGCCGAGGGTGGTCGCGCAGATTTTCATGACCCAGAAGGCCAGGGTGATCTGGGGTAGCTTGTTCATTCGCAAAGGTGCTCCAAAGGTCGCATTCAAGGCGGCCTGTCTATGGACTGCAGGCCTGCGCGGAGGCTGAACGTCAAGGGGTGAAAAACAGGTAAGGCGCGGATGAAAAAATCGTTGAAATATTTTCTTACAAGCAATCTGCTCAATTAATGATCAGTTAATGCTGAATGCATAGCCTGCTAATGAATCCAAGTGGGTACTTGGCTCTTCTATGCAGTGAGGCTTGAACGCGGTATTTGGCGGCGAGGGCTGACCTCATAAGCATCGATAAAGCAGATATTTATAAGCATTAATTTGCGCTTTTATATCAACTTTACCGGAGTAGGATTCATCCCAAGCCCAACGCATTCATCTCAACGAACCCGGAGTCACCATCATGAAAAGCAAACTGATCCTCGCCCTGACCCTCTCGGTACTGGCTGCCAACACCTTCGCCGCTGATGGCTACGACCGCACCGGTTCCGCTACCTTCGCCGCCGATGGCTACGATCGCACCGGTTCCGCCACCTTCGCCGCTGATGGCTACGACCGCACCGGTTCCGCCACCTTCGCTGCCGACGGCTACGACCGCACCGGCTCCGCCACCTTCGCCGCTGATGGCTACGACCGCACCGGTTCCGCCACCTTCGCCGCTGATGGCTACGACCGCACCGGTTCCGCCAGCATCAGCTGATTGATGCACCTGACACCACAGCCCGGCCTTGGCCGGGCTTAGTCGTTTCTGGCCAGGGGAAAACACCCACAGCGTGGAACGCTCAAGGGCCAGGACGCTGGAATTGGGCGATTGCGCACTGCACTATGACGCCCTTAACCCGCCCCAAGCAGGAACCTTGAGCCATGCCCGACGATATCCACTTTTACCAACCTGCCCTGGGCCACGGCCTGCCCCACGACCCGTTCAATGCCATCGTCGGCCCGCGCCCCATCGGCTGGATCTCTTCCCAGGATCGCGAGGGGCGCCTGAACCTGGCGCCCTACAGCTTCTTCAACGCCTTCAACTACATTCCACCGATCATCGGTTTCTCCAGCGTCGGGCGCAAAGACAGCCTGAACAATATCGAGCAGACCGGCGAGTTCGCCTGGAACCTGGCCACCCGACCTCTAGCCGAGCAGATGAACCAGAGCTGCGCCGCAGTCCCGGCCGAAGTAAACGAGTTCGAACTGGCCGGCCTGACCCCCGTGGCGTCGAAAATCATCAGCGTGCCCCGGGTAGCCGAGAGCCCGGTGTCCTTCGAGTGCAAGGTCACCCAGATCATTCAATTGCAGCGGGCGGACAAGGAACTGGTGCCGAGCTGGCTGATCCTCGGCGAAGTGGTCGCCGTGCATATCGCCAAGTGGCTGCTCAAGGACGGGATCTACGACACCGCCGCGGCAGAGCCGATTCTGCGCGGCGGCGGGCCGGCGGATTACTTCCAACTGGGGCCAGAGGCTCTGTTCAGGATGCACCGCCCAGGGGCAGTCAAATAGCGCTTGGACTCAGTAGCTCTTCCAGCTCAATTCGCCGTCCTGATCGACGTCGGCCAACTGTTCGAGTTGTTGTGCGGCAGCCTGGTCGGCGTCATGCGCCGTCTTGAATTTCTGCTCATCCAGGACTTTATGAAAGCGTGGTGCGCTTGATGCGCCGAGAGCCTTGACGGCAATGGCGGCGCTGTATCCCCCCTCCCCTGGAACCACAGCGGAAACTGCTTCGTAGTGTGCAAACTCTTTGCGTGCCATGTTGCGAGTCCTGGCCAATGAAAAGTCGGCCATTCTAAACCTTCAACTGGCCAGCTTGTGCACCGGCGCCTGCTGTAGTTGCGGATATTCGCCATGGGCTTGCAGCGCCGACACGGTACTGAAGGTATGAAAATCCAGGCTGTTGACCACCAGGTCCTGCACCAGCTCGGCAAAGATCGCCATGGCCGGGGAATTGAAATAGGCCGTCATCGCCTGCTGGCTGCTCCAGAAACCGGACACCAGCCACAGGTCGGCATCGCACTGCGAATGCTGCAGGGCAAAATGCAGGCAACCACAGGCCTGGCGGGACGGTTCGATCAGGCTGCTCAAGCGCGCACCCAGCTCCTTGGAACGCCCGGCCCGGGCTCGGACAAAGGCCATGTGACTGACGGGAATATGCGTGGACATGTGCGACCCTCCCAGGGTGTTGTCGAGGCAGCCATGGGACGGGCTGCGACAGGATCAACGATACGGGGCAGGCCCTCGCGCGCGTTAGTCGATTTCTGCCGTTGATTTGCCCAATCCTGCGACAAGCCCTTTGCTCCCTCCCCGACTCCGCGCCATTGGGCAAAAGCATGACAACGGTGTTTCAAGCAAGTGAAGCTCAGGAGCATCGGCTGATCTTGCCTATCGCGCGCGCAAGCAGCAGGATCAGGCAAGTTTTACGCAGGATTCGCCTACCCGCGCTTCTTGCACAAACTTAAGCTGTGCCGACTGCAAACACTCGGAGGCTGCCCCATGCCATCACTGGAAACCCCGCCACCGCCCCTGGCCCCGGAGATGGAACGGCAGCGCGTGGAACTGGCCGCGATCATTGCACGCAACACCGCCGAGGACGGCAGCTACGCCACGGCCATCGACTCGTTGTTCGTCTCGCGCCACAGCAGCTCTCATCAATTCGGTTCGGTGCTGGCACAGCCGGCGCTGTGCATCATGGCCCAGGGCCGCAAGGAAGTACGCCTGGCCGATGAAAGCTACAACTACGACCCCTTGAATTACCTGGTGGTCTCGGTTTCCGTCCCCCTGAGCGGCAAGGTGGCGATCGTTTCACCAGAGGAGCCGATCCTGGCCCTGCGCCTGGACATCGACCCCGGGGAAATCAATGCATTGATTGCCGATGCCGGCCCCATCGGCGTACCCGCCCGGCCTACCGGGCGCGGCCTGTACGTGGAGCGCCTGGACCCGGCGATGCTCGACGCGGTGCTGCGCCTGACCCGCCTGCTGGACACCCCGAAAGACATCGCCATGCTCGCGCCGCTGGTACGCCGGGAAATTCTCTATCGCCTGCTGCGCAGCCCCCAGGGCCACCGCCTGTATGAGATCGCCACTGCCAACAGCCAGGGCCACCGGGTCAACCAGGCCATCAAGTGGCTCAACGGCAATTTCGTGCACCCGTTGCGCATCGATGATCTGGCCCGGGAGGTGAACCTGAGCGTCTCGACCCTGCACCACCGCTTCAAGGCCATGACCGCCATGAGCCCGCTGCAGTACCAGAAACAGTTGCGCCTGCAAGAAGCCCGGCGGCTGATGCTGGCCGAGGGGCTGGAGGCTTCGGTGGCGGGCTATCGGGTGGGTTATGAAAGCCCGTCGCAGTTCAGCCGCGAGTACAGCCGCTTGTTCGGCGCGCCGCCGTTGCGGGATATGGCGCGCCTGCGGGTGAGCAACTGAGGCCTGCCTAACGAGCGCGGATCACATGCTTGATTTCCTGAAAGGCCTGTAGCCCCCAGGGCCCCAGTTCACGACCGATGCTGCTCTGCTTGTAGCCGCCCCACGCCGTCTGGGGAAAGATCACCTGGGGCGCATTGATCCACACCAGACCGGCCTGCAGGGCATTGGCCACTTGCTCGGCATGCGCTGCATCCGCTCCCACTACGCTGGCCACCAGGCCGAACTCGCTGTCATTGGCCATTTCGATGGCCTGCTGCTCGTTGCTGAAACTGCGCACGCAGAGCACCGGGCCAAAGATCTCCTCACGCCATAGCGCACTGTCCAGCGGCACCTCGGTGAACACCGTGGGCTGAATGAAATACCCCTGCTGCAAGCCGGCCGGGCGGCCACCGCCGCAGACCAGCTTGGCCCCCACATTCAAGCCTTCCTCGATATGGGCCTGCACCCGCCGGTATTGCACCTGATTGACCAGCGCGCCCATTTCCACCTCGGGGTCGAACGGGTCGGCCACACGAATGGCTTCGGCCCGGGCCTTGAGGCGCAACAGGAACTCATCGGCCAACTCATCGGCCACCAGCACCCGGCTGGTGGCCGAGCACATCTGCCCGGCGTTGAAGAAGCCGCCGCCACAGGCCAGTTCCACCGCCAGATCCAGATCGGCATCCGCCAGCACCAACAACGACGACTTGCCCCCCAGCTCCAGGCTCACGCCCTTGACGGTTTCCGCCGCGCGCTGCATCACCTGGACCCCCACGGCGTTGCTGCCGGTGAAGGAGATTTTCGCCACTCGCGGGTCGGCTGCCAGGGGCGCGCCCACTGCCAGGCCGGTGCCGCAGACCAGGTTGAACACGCCCCGGGGCAAGCCGCTGCCGGCGATGATTGCCGCCAGTTCCAGCTCCGGCAACGGGGTGACTTCGGAAGGCTTGAGCACCACGCTGCAACCGGCGGCCAGGGCCGGAGCGAGCTTCCAGGCGGTGGTGACCATGGGGAAGTTCCACGGCACGATCAGCCCGACGATGCCACAGGGCTCGCGGCGCAGGCGGGCACTGAAGGCCTCGCTGGGCAGTGCCACGTTGGCGTCCTGAGCGGCATCCAGGCCTTCGGCCAGCCCGGCGTAGTACTCGAAGGTGGCAATCACATCGTCCACATCCATGGCGGCCTCGAATTGCGGCTTGCCGTTGTTGCTCGACTGCAGGTGCATCAGTTGCTCCCGGCGTTCGGCCACCCCGGCCGCAATCCGTCGCAGGACCGCGGCACGTTCAGCCCCGCTGCTGTGCGACCAACGCGCAAGGCCGGCGCTGGCAGCGCACAGCGCCTGCTCCACGGCCTCGGGACCGCCACCGGCAACCTGGGCCAGTACGCCCTCGGTGCTGGGGTTGATCACCTGCAGATGCTCGCTGCCCGCCAACCATTGGCCGTCGATGTACAGTCCGTTCAACAGGGGGTGCGCGCTCATGCCTGTACTCCTTGGGTCCAGCGGTTCTGATCGACCTCTATCAGGGTCGGGCCCTGGCGATCCGCCGCCGAGCGCAGCGCCGCGCGCAGTTGCTCGACGCTGTCGATGCGCTCGGCGGCGCAGCCCAGGCCCTTGGCCACGGCAATGAAATCCGGGGTGTAGATGTCGACGCCCACCGGCTCGATGGCGCGGTTGACCATGTATTTCTTGATCTCTTCGTAGCCCTGGTTATTCCACAGCAGGACGATGATCGGGGTGCGAGCCTCCACCGCGCAGGCCAGTTCCGAAAGGGTGAACTGCAAACCGCCATCGCCGATCAGGCAGGCCACCGGCCGTCGCTGGCTGGCGTGCGAACCGCCGCCGAGCCAGGCGCCAATGGCCGCCGGCAAGGCATAACCCAGGGTGCCGTACCCGGTGGAGGAGTTGAACCAGCGTCGTGGCTGCTCGGGGTTGAAGGTCAGGTTGCCGCTGTACACCGGCTGGGTGGAATCGCCCACCAGGACAATCTCCGGCAGTTCCTGGACCACGGTCTGCAGAAACAGGGTCTGGGCCTGGGTCGGGCCGTCCCAGAGCTGGCTCAGCTCACTGCGCAAGGCGGCGGCGCGGACCTGGCCCCAGTCGCTGCGACGCGCTGCCAATTCCAGCCCGGCAAGTTGCGCCAGCAGCGCTTCGGCAGCGATCCGGGCGTCGGCCACCAGTGCCACTTTCGGCGGATAGTTGCGCACGGTCTGGTCGGCATCGATATCGATACGCAGCAGGGTAGCGGGAATCTCGAAACCACCGGCGAAGGTCACGTCGTAATCGGTTTCCGCCAGCTCGGTGCCAATGGCCAAGACCACATCGGCCTCTGCCACCAGGGCCCGGGTCGCCACCATGGACTGGGTGGAACCGATCAGCAGCGGATGCGCCGAAGGCAGCATGCCCTTGGCATTGATGGTCAGGGCCACCGGCGCTTGCAACAGCTCGGCCAGGCGGGTCAGGGCCGGAGCGGCATCGATGGCGCCCCCGCCCGCGAGAATCAGCGGCCGCTTGGCACTGGCCAGCAGTTGGCTCATCTGCGCGACAGCGGCCGGGGCGGCGCCGGCGCGGGCGATCTGCACCGGCTCGCTGGTCAACAGGTGGTCGGCGTCCTGGACCAGCACATCGAGGGGAATCTCGATATGCACGGGGCGTGGGCGCCCGGCCTGGAACAGGGCAAAGGCCCGGGCCAGCACCGCTGGCAACTCGTCGGCACACATCAGGGTGTGGGAAAACGCCGCCACGCCACTGACCAGCGCACTCTGGTTGGGCAGCTCGTGGAGCTTGCCGCGCCCGCCCCCCAACTGGCTGCGGGCCTGCACGCTGGAGATCACCAGCATGGGAATCGAATCGGCGTAGGCCTGGCCCATGGCGGTGGTGATGTTGGTCATGCCGGGGCCGGTGATGATGAAACACACACCGGGCTTGCCGCTGGTTCGGGCGTAGCCGTCGGCCATGAAGCCGGCACCTTGCTCGTGGCGCGGAGTCACATGATGGATGGGCGAACGGGCCAGGCCGCGATACAGCTCCACGGTGTGTACCCCGGGAATGCCGAACACCTGCTCGACGCCATAACCTTCCAGTAGCTTGACCAGTACTTCACCGCACGTCGCCATCTCATCGCCCTTCTTATTGGAGGAAAACCGCACGTCGGCCACAGGCTGGAAAACGCCTGCGGGCGCCGATAGAGGGGCTATTGGAACGGTGGGCCTGTAGCCGCAACAATGGATAAAAAGTCATACTAGCCATGTCCCCACGTCATGCCTCGGCCAGCCATGAAACGCCTTCCTCCCTTACCCGCGCTGCACACTTTTCTGATCACCGCCCAGTGCTGCAACTTCACTCGCGCCGCCGAGCAGTTGCACATCACCCAGGGAGCGGTGAGCCGGCAGATCGCCGGGCTGGAAAGTCACCTGGGCTATCCGTTGTTCCTGCGCCAGGCCCGGGGCCTGAGCCTCACGGCCGAGGGGCTGGAATGGCTGCCACGGGTGCAGCAGGTGTTCGAAATGATCAATGGCGCGGTGGACGAGATCGGCGGCCAGAAGCGCAACCTGCGGCTCAAGGCCCCGACCTGCGTGATGCGCTGGCTGCTGCCGCGGTTGCTGCAGTGGCAGAAGGAGCGCCCCGATGTGCCGGTGCAACTGACCACCACCATTGCCCATGGCGTGGATTTCGGCCGCGAGCCGTTCGACGCCGCGGTCATGTACGGCGCGCCACCGGCACCGACCCTGGGCTCGCGACACCTGTTCAATGAACAGCTGACTCCGGTCTGTTCCCGGCCCCTGCTGGAAGGCCCGGTGCCGCTGACGAGCCCCAGAGACCTGCAACAGCACCTGCTGCTGCACCCCTCCCATGATCAGCGGGACTGGCAAACCTGGCTCAAGGCCGCTGGCACGCCCCTGGACACCCTGGGCAAGGGCCAGCACTTCGAGACCCTGGACCTGGCGATGTCCGTGGCCTCCCAGGGCACAGGCGTGGCGATTGGCGACTGGGCATTGATTGGCGATGACCTGAGTGCCGGGCGGCTGGTCATGCCCTTTGAATTGAAGGTGCCGACAGGGCAGGCGTATTACCTGGTGTACCCGGAGCGCCCGGGGCCTTCGCCGGCCCTGCAGGAACTGCTGGACTGGCTGGTGGAACAGGCCCGGCAGCGCTGAAATACCGGCAGACAGCGAAAAGCCCCGCGAGGGGCCTTCAACGCTTGCCGGAACAACCCGTTAGCCGCCTGCAACAGGCGGCTAACGGGTCAATCGGCCAGTGATCAGTAGCCGACGGTGAAACGCTGACGGCTATGGGCCGGCTTTTCCACCTCGTCGAGCATGGCGATGGCGTAGTCGGCAAAAGTGATCCAGCTACGGCCCTCTGCGCTGACCAGCAGGTCGTCCTGGCCCAGGCGGAAGTGCCCGGTACGCTCACCCTCGACGAACTCCGCCGATGGCGAAAGGAAGGTCCAGTCCAGGTCCTGCTCCTTGCGCAGGGTCTCCAGGTACACCCCGCCGGCGCTGGCTTCGGCCTTGTATTCCTCCGGGAAGCCCGGGCTATCGATGACCTTGCTGCCACCCGGCAGCAACAGCGAACCGGCACCGCCTACCACCAGCAGGCGCTTGACCCCGGCCTTTTTCACCGGGTCGATGATGGCATTGGCAGCGATGCTGGAAAAATGCGCCGCGCTGATCACCACATCGTGACCGGCCACCGCCGCTTGCAGCGCGGCACTGTCGGCCACATCCACATCGCGGCTGACCACGCCGGCACGCGAACCGATCTTCGCCGTGTTGCGGGCGATGGCGGTCACGCTGTGGCCGCGACGCAGGGCTTCTTCCAGCAGTTGGCTACCGACACGGCCGGTGGCACCAATGATTGCGATCTTGCTCATGACATGTCTCCAGTTGGCTAAGAGAGTACAGAGGCATCCGCCCCCACAAGGGAGCGGGTCAAACCGTTTTCACCACTTCATTTCGCCCTTGGCGACCTTGGCGCTCAGCTCCAGGGAGCTGTCCTCGCCCAGGTCCGGGTAACGCTTTTTCATGGCCGCGATCAGCTCGGCGGAATCCTTGGCCTTGGCGGTTTCCTCGTCGAAGGCCTTGATGTAGTCCGCGGTGAAGTGCACCGGGGCCAGGGAACGCGCGCTGTCACCGAGGAAGTGCCCGGGGATCACGGTCTTGGGTTGCAGGCTGTCGATGGTCTTGAGGGTAGCCAGCCAGTCCGCATGGGACTGCGGGGTCTGGGTGTCGGCCATCCACACGTGGATGTTTTCCGCGACCACCACGCCACCGACCACCGCCTTGATCGACGGGATCCATACAAAGCTGCGGTCCGGCTGCTTGCCGTCCAGGCCAATGACGTCGAGCTTCTGCCCTTCCAGGGTCAGGCTGTGGCCCTTGAGCACGCCCGGCACGATGGTCTTGGCCGGTACGTCAGCACCCATTTTCGGGCCCCAGAACGCCAGCTTGCCATCCACCGTGGCCTTGATGTGATCCACGGTCGGCTGCGAAGCCACCACCTTGGCGTCGGGGAAGGCGGCGGTCAGGGTGTCGAGGCCGAAGTAGTAGTCCGGGTCACCATGGCTGATGTAGATGGTGGTCAAGTGCTTGCCGCTGGCGCGGATCTTGTCCACCAGTTGCTGTGCCTGGGACTTGCCGAACTGGGCGTCCACCAGGATCGCGTCCTTCTTGCCGCTGACCAGCACCGAGGTCACCGGGAAGATTGCGTTGGCGCCCGGGTTGTAGACATCCAGGCTCAGGGTCGGCTCGGCGGCCGCGGCATGGGCGGCAAAGCCCAGGGTGGCAGTGGCCAGCAGCAAGCGTTTGAGTGAAGTGAATCCGATCATGAGGGCAGCTCCGGCATCTGTTGGCTGGGTTGGGATGGACAGAGCTTAGTTGCCAGACTCGTTACAAAAAATGCGATGCTTGAACATAGTTTGTTTCTGAAAGCGGGCAAATCATGGATCGTCTCCAAGCAATGCGGGTCTTCGTCACCGTCGTCGACCTGGGCAGCCAGTCGGCCGCCGCCGATCACCTGGACCTGTCGCGTCCGGTGGTGTCACGTTATCTGGCGGAATTGGAGGACTGGGTCGGCGCCCGGCTGATGCACCGAACCACGCGCAAGCTCAGCCTGACCGCCGCCGGCGGTGAGATCCTGCCCCGCTGCCGGCAGATGCTGGAGCTGTCCAGCGACATGCAGGCCGCGGTTGGCGAGCCGGACGATGCACCCCGCGGTCTGCTGCGCATCAGCGTCAGTACCTCGTTCGGCCAGTCGCAACTGGCGGATGCCGTGGCCGACTACGTCAAGCGCTACCCGGGGGTCAGCATCGACCTGCAGATGCTCGATCGCACGGTAAACCTGGTGGATGAACGCATTGACCTGGCGATCCGTACCAGCAACGACCTGGACCCGAACCTGATCGCCCGGCGCCTGACGGTCTGCCGCTCGGTGATCTGCGCCTCGCCGGCCTATCTGCGAGAGCACCCCGCGCCCCAGCGGGTGGAGGAACTGAACCGGCACAACTGCCTGACCCACTCCTACTTCGGCAAGAGCCTGTGGCATTTCGAACAGGATGGCGAACAGGTATCGGTGCCGGTGCAGGGCAACATCAGCGCCAACGAGGCCAGCACGCTGCTGCGCACCACCATGGCCGGCGCCGGGATCGCCATGCTGCCCAGCTACCAGGCCGGTGAGTACATCAAGCGTGGAGAGCTGGTACGCCTGCTGCCCCACGCCGAACCGCGCACGATGAACATGTACGCGGTCTATGCCTCGCGCAAGCACATGCCGGCGACCTTGCGCAGCATGCTCGACTTCCTGGTCCTCAGGTTTCCCCAGCAACCGCTCTGGGACGAAGGTTTGTAGATAGATGCACGGCGCTGGCCAGGCTGCTCGATCCAACTGCTGAATACCCTGCCAAACAGGCCGGGCAAGCCCACGCAACTGACCTATGCTGATAACAGTACCCCCTTTAAACCAAAGGGGTATGGGTTCAGAGGTCGTTGCCATGAACGTCAAGACAAGAAGGTACCTGGCCATCTTCATGACCTGCACCGTGACCCTGGCGCTATACGGTACTGCCGCTTATCGCGTGGAGCAGGCGCGCATGCAACCGCGCAACTACGCCAGTTGCAACCTGGAGCGCTGCATGCCCCACAACGCCACCTTGAACGCCCTCAGGTGAGCGTCAGCGAATCGGCGTCCCCGGCCTGATCGGCCTTCAGGCGGTCGCGAAATACCTTGGGCGAGATCCCCTCCCGGCGCCGGAACAGCCGGGTGAAGTTGGTGGGGTCGGAAAACCCCAGGTCCGCGGAAATCTCGTAGATGGTCATCCCGGTGTAGGTCAGCAGCCGCTTGGCTTCCAGTAGCTGGCGTTCGTGCATGATCTGCAGCGCGGGCTGCCCTGCCAGTTCACGGCAGGTGCCGTTGAGGTGCGACACGGAAATGCCCAGCTTGTGGGCCAGGTCCTCGACCTTCACATGCTCGCGGTAATGGGCTTCCACCAACTGGATGAAGCCATTGAAATACTCACGGGCCCGCTGGGGACGCCGGCTGGCACTGCTGCGCTGCAACGCCTGGCGCCCGACCCAGACCACAATCATGCTGACCAGCGCATGCATGAGCATTTCCCGAGCCGGCTGCTGCCCCTGGTACTCCTGCTGCAAGGCGGCGAACAAACCGTTCAGGTACGCCTCGTCTGCCCCCGTCGGATATCCCTCGGGCCTGGCCAGGGTATTTTGCCCCTGCCCCAGTTGGGTTTGCAGATGGCTTACCAGCGGCGCTGCCAGCGTCACCACATAACCTTCTATGTCTTCGGAAAACCGGAAGCCATGGACCGACAGCGGCGGCAGGACCTGGACCATCGATTTGTCCAGCAGGGTACGCTGGCCTTCGATCTCCAGTTCCGCCTGCCCACGGTATACAAACAGCAACTGGCAGAGGTCGGCATGCCGATGGGGCTTGATTTCCCAATGGTGCTCGCGGCTGCGCTGGCTGATGGGCTCGCAATGAAGCAGGTCCGGGGTAGGCCAGTCCAGGCTCTCGCCATAGAGCTTGAACACCGGAATCGACGCAAGGGCAGGCTTGTTCATCACTACAGTCCAGGCCTCAGTGTAACGGGCGACGGGGGCGCCAGCGGGCGAACCATCAGACAACCGCCAGGGCTCTTCGATAAACGAATACGCCCGGGCGAAATGCAAGCAATAGCAACATCAATGGACATTGACCGGGCCGGTGTTCAGAGCACCGGCCCAGTGCCGGGTACTATACAGAATGCGTCCCATTACCAGCTAATTCCCGCCGAATAATCTGCGTTTTCGTCTGACCGCCCAGGTCTTCACAGAGCATCGTTCCCATCAGTTAAGCCCAGATGAAAAATCCCCGGAGACTTCCTTGTATGGCTATCTAGTAGGCTCCTATCTAGTACACTGAAGCGCACTTCCACCGGCCTTGCTCCGCCGGGTCAATCTCTGCCCGCAGGTTCTTTCGTGACCCACTTCCAACAGCCCGTCTCGCCCAAACCGGCCATTCGCAGCGTGCTGATCGCCCTGATGCTGGCGATCTTTCTCGGCGCCCTGGACCAGACCATTGTCGCCGTCTCCATGCCGGCCATTTCCGCCCAGTTCAAGGACGTCGGCCTGCTGGCCTGGGTGATCTCCGGCTACATGGTGGCGATGACCGTGGCAGTGCCCATCTACGGCAAGCTCGGCGACCTCTACGGCCGCCGCCGCTTGATGCTGTTCGGCATGGGGCTGTTCACCCTGGCCTCGCTGTTCTGCGGCCTGGCACAGAACATGGAGCAACTGGTGCTGGCGCGGATTTTTCAGGGTATCGGCGCCGGCGGCATGATCTCCGTGAGCCAGGCCATCATTGGCGACATAGTTCCGCCTCGGGAGCGCGGTCGCTACCAGGGCTACTTCAGCAGCATGTACGCAGTGGCCAGCGTCGCCGGCCCGGTGCTGGGCGGCTACATGACCGAATTCCTTTCCTGGCGCTGGGTGTTCCTGATCAACCTGCCTCTGGGCCTGGGCGCCTGGTGGGTGGCGCATCGCACTCTGATCGGGCTGCCGGTGCCCCAGCGCAAGCCGATCATCGACTACCTCGGTACCGTGCTGATGATCATCGGCCTGACCGCCCTGCTGCTGGGTATCACCCAGGTAGGCCAGGGCTATTCCTGGCGCAGCGCCGAAGTGCTCGATCTGCTGGCCATCGCGGTCATCGTCCTGGCACTGTTCGTCTGGCATGAGCGCCGGGCCCGGGAACCCCTGCTGCCGATGCACCTGTTCACCAACCGCAACGCGCTGCTGTGCTGGTGCACGATCTTCTTCACCAGCTTCCAGGCCATTTCCCTGATCGTGCTGATGCCGCTGCGCTTCCAGAGCATCACCGGCGCCGGGGCCGACAGTGCCGCCCTGCACCTGCTGCCGCTGGCCATGGGTCTGCCAATGGGCGCCTATTGTGCCGGGCGCCTGACCTCGGTCACCGGGCGCTACAAGCCGATGATCCTCAGTGGCGCGCTGCTGATGCCGCTGTCGATCCTCGGCATGGCCCTGGTGCCGCCGCAGTCGGAGCTGCTCAGCGGCCTGTTCATGCTGCTCTGCGGGATCGCCGGCGGCATGCAGTTCCCCACCTCCCTGGTGGGCACGCAGAACTCGGTGGAGCAACGGGATATCGGCGTGGCCACCAGCACCACCAACCTGTTCCGCGCCCTCGGCGGGGCGGTGGGCGTGGCGCTGATGTCGGCGTTGCTGCTGGCCTTGCTCCAGGATTCCAGCCTGGCCCATCTCGGTGGCGCCGGGCTGATGGTTGAAGGGCACTCCGGCAATGCCCTGCTGGAAGGCCTGAACGCCGCCCCCGGCCCGGCGCGGGACGCCTTGCGAGCCGAGTTGCTGACGACCTTCAAGCATCTGTTGCTGGTCAGTGCCGGGGTATCCCTGCTGGGGCTGGCAGCGGCGATCGCCATGCCCAATCGCCTGCTGCGCGGTCGTGAAGACAAGGCGCGTTAACCCACCCCGGGCTCCTGTAGCCGCTTTGGTCGAAGCGCTCCAGCCTTTGCTGAAGCAGCCTGCGGCAGCGGCTGCAGGGCAGCATGATCAAGGGCTGTAGTAGCCCACCGCAACCAGCAGATTCCCTACCTTGCGCAGGTAGGCGTGCTTGTCCTCCACCTTGCCGGTCACCGGGTTCTTCCAGCGGTATTGGTATTCGCCCTGATCCTCGCGAGCCATGAGCGCCAGCATCGGCTCGCCCACCGGCTTGCCTTCGGGATCCCTGATCTTGGCAAAGTCGGTGTTGAGCAAACGCAGGTTGGTGCCATGGGCCAGGTAGCGCCGGCTGTCCATGTCCACCACGAACACGTACAGATCGTCTTCGAGAAAACCGCCCTGCAACTGGTTGATCGCCTTGAGCGTGCCGTTGCGGTCCGTGCTCAAGGCCGTGGCTGCCCTCTCCAGCAATGCCCTGGCCTGCTCGGCCGACGCCCGGGGCTGGTAGTAACCCACCGCCAGGATGCGTTCGCCGACCCGCTGGAAATACACATGCTTGCGCTCGATCTTGCCGTCGGCCCAGTTCTGCCAGCGGTACTCGGCCTGCTGGATGCCATTGCCCTCGGGCGTCTTCAACGCTTGCCTGAACGTCTTGCGCAGGTCCGGCCCCAGGACTTGCGACACATCACGGCCAATCAACGCCGACGAGGGACCGCCACTGGCCAGCATCACGCCTTGGGTATCCACCACGAACACATAGCGGTCGTGGTCGACGAACTCGCCCTGGCGGCTGAAGGCAGCGAATGCCTTGTCGCCCTGATCGTGGTAGTAGCCCAGGGCCTTTTCCAGCAGCGCCCGGGCCGCCGCGCCATCATCCACCGACGGCGCCGCCTGCAGCGGGCCCAAGCACAACAGCAGCAGCCAGCCCACCCAGGTATTTCCAAGCCACAGTCTCATCGCCCGCTCCTCGTTCGTGTTGGCGTTCGAAGAGCGTAGACGGCTGCAGGATATGCGGAAACATTCAGCACACGGGGGGTGAACCGACGCCTTCCCACGCCAGGCGTGGGAAGGCGGCCCCCATCAAGGGCGGGTGTTGATCTGCTGCTGCAGGTTCTGGATCTGGCTTTGCAGCGTGTTGATGTTGCGGGTCACCTGGCCGCGAAAGGCGTCGAACTCGGCAGTGCTGGCACCGTTTTGCGCAGCGGCGGGACGGTTGTCCTGCTGGCTCTTGAGCACGATCAGGTCCTGTTCCAGACGCTCGATGGCGGCGCTCGGATTGCCCTGTTTCTTCAGCGTGGCCAGGTCGGCGCCCAGGCTCTTGAGCTGGGCATCGACCTTGCCGTTGTCGGTCTGGGCGCTTTTCAGGCTCGCCAGTTCACCGCTCAAGGCTTTCACCTGAGCCTGCAACTGGCTGTTGGCTGCTTGCTGCTCGGCGGTCTGCGCGCTCATCTGCGCCAGGCGCTTGTCCAGATCGGTGGCCTGCCCCGCCACGCCCTGCTGCTGGCGGCTCTGGTCCTGCAGGCGGCTCTCCAGTTGCTTGATCTGCAGCTTCAGCGCTTCACTGTCGGTGGTGACATTGGTCTGGCTGGCCACCACCTTGCCGGAGATGTCCTGCAGGCGTCCGGCCGCTTCCTCACTGATCCTGGCGAAGCTTTCCTGGGTCGCCACCAATTGCTGTTCCATCAGCGAAATCTGCTGGAAGCTCCACCAGGCAAGGCCGATGAAGGCAAAGAACAAGGCGCCCACCAATGCCCAGAGCGGGCCGGTGCTGGGGCTCTTGACCTTGACGACGGGCGTGCCGCGCGAATGCACGGAGGTACGCTCGCGGGCAGCGCTGGTGGTGGGGAAGACATCGTCGTCGAGAGGATCGGCGCGCAGACTGGGAACGTCGTCGAAGTCATCGTTTGCATCGTTACGCATGGGGCAACCTTTGTGAAACGCGGTGGTGGCTGAGTGCGGCGAGTATAAACCGCTAATTCGCCCGGCCAATGGACCGGGCCGGGCAAACTCGGTTCAGTCTTTGGTTTCAGCTTATGTCCTGGGCTTTCCACCAGGCGCAGAACTCATCCAGGGCCGCCCACAGGCTGACCTTGGGCTCATAGCCGAGATAATGCCGGGCACGGCTGATATCCAGGGTGAAATTCTTGTTCATGACCTGCATTCCCAGGCGCGACAGAGTCGGCTCCGGTCGCCCCGGCCAGAGCTTGCAGAAACCTTCGTTGAGCGCCGCCACGCCATAGGCCAGGCCGAAGGAGCGATAACGGGTGACTTGCGGCACCTGCATCTGGCGCATCACATAATTGACCACATCCCACAAAGGCACCGGTGTGCCGTTACTGATGTTGTAGGCCTTGCCCAAGGCCGAGCCGCTGGCGTGCAGGCTGCTGAACAACGCCTCGTTGAGGTTGTGCACGCTGGTGAAATCGACCTTGTTCAGGCCGTTGCCGACAATGGCCAGGCGGCCCTTGCGCTGCATCTTCAACAGCCGCGGGAAGATGCTCATGTCGCCGGCGCCGGTGACGAAGCGCGGGCGCAGGGCAAGCACTTCAAGGCCGAACTCCTGGGCGCCGAAGACCTTTTGCTCGGCCAGGTACTTGGTGGCCGCATAAGGATGCCGGAAGCGCTTGGGCACTTGTTCCTCGGTCAACCCCAGGTGATCCCGGCCGTCGAAGTAGATCGAGGGCGAAGACAGGTGCACCAGCCGCTGCACCCGCTGCTTGAGGCAGGCTTCGACCACGTTCTCGGTGACCAGCACATTGCCCTGGTGGAAGTCCTGGTAGCGCCCCCACAAGCCCACGGCACCGGCGCAATGCACCACGCTGTCGACGTCGCGGCACAGCTCGCGCACCAGATCGGCATCGCTCAGGTCACCCTGGACGAACTCAGCGCCACGGCGCACCAGATGCTCCACGGCTTCGGCGCGACGGCCATTGACCCGCACCTCCAGGCCCTGCTCAAGGGCAAAGCGGGCGAAGCGCCCGCCGATGAAGCCGCTTGCGCCGGTAACCAGAATCTTCATGAAATATTCCTAAGAAAGCAGTGACGAGCTACGAGCTACAAGCTGCAAGTTAAAAATCAGTGCGCAAGCTGTCTACTTGCAGCTTGTCGCTTGACGCTTACGGCTGCTCCCAGGGCACCAGCCATTGTGCCGACAAACGTGCCAGGTGCTCGGTGAGCAGCCCCAGCAATTGGCCGCCGTTACGCCAATGATGCCAGTACAGCGGCACATCGATGGGTTTATCCGGCAACAGTTCCAACAGCAGGCCCCGCTCGAGCTGCTCGCGGACCTGCAACTCGGGCACCAGCCCCCAGCCCAGGCCGGCCTCGGTCAGGCGAATGAAGCCCTCGGAAGACGGGCACAGATGATGCTCGAAAGCACCGTCCACGCCCAGGGAAGCCAGGTACCGATGCTGCAGGAAATCGTCGGGGCCAAACACCAGCGCCGGTGTGCGCGGCAACTGCTCGGCACGCACGCCCTGGGGAAAATGCCGGGCGATGAATTCCGGGCTGGCCATGGCCCGGTAGCGCATGGCCCCCAGCAGCAGGCTGCGGGCCCCGGCCACCGGGCGCTCGCTGGCACAGACGCAGGCCGCCACTTCCCCGGCGCGCATGCGCTTGAGGCCGACGGTCTGGTCTTCCACCACCAGGTCCAGGAGCAGATGGTGCTCGGCGCAAAAATCGCCCACTGCGCCAGCCCACCAGGTGGCCAGGCTGTCGGCGTTGAGGGCGATGCGCAAGCGCTCCGGCAGGCCCTCCTCGTCCAGCGCCGGCACCAGGCTTTGCAGGTCGCGCTCCAGCAGGCGCACCTGCTGCACATGGTTGAGCAGGCGCCGGCCGATTTCCGTCGGCGCCGGCGGCGTCACCCGCACCAGCACTGGCTGGCCGACCCGGGCCTCCAGCAGTTTGATCCGCTGGGAAATCGCCGACTGTGACAAACCCAGCACCTGGGCCGCCCGCTCGAACCCTGCCTGCTCGATCACTGCAGCCAAGGCCGAGAGCAACTTGTAGTCGAACATCAGTTTTCCTAATGAGAGATCAGCAATATTGGTTTTTCTTATACAACCCGGGCCGGGAAAATAGCCAGCGTAAAGCCTCAGCAATGCCTCTTCGTTCAAGGATTCCGTTCATGGCCGGTGAAACCTCCCTCGCAACCCTGCTGCGCAGCATGAGCCCGCAGCTCAATGACGGCGAGTACGTGTTCTGCTCCCTCCCCGACCGCAGCCTGCTGCAGGACTGCGAAGTGCTGGGCAGTTTTCGCGAGCGCGAAGGCCTGACCGTGATTCTCGCGCGCCAGCAGGCCGAGCGCCTGGGCCTGGGCTTTGACTATGTAGCCGCCTGGATCACCCTCAACGTGCATTCGGCGCTCGAAGCCGTGGGCCTGACCGCTGCCTTCGCCGGGGCCCTGGGCAATGCCGGGATCAGTTGCAACGTGATCGCCGGCTACTACCACGACCACCTGTTTGTCGGCCAGGCGGATGCCGGGCGGGCCATGCAGGTATTGCAACAACTGGCCGCCGGCGAGGAGCAATAACCATGTGGCAAAGCTATGTGAATGGCCTGTTGGTGGCCTTCGGCCTGATCATGGCCATCGGTACTCAGAACGCTTTCGTCCTGGCCCAGAGCCTGCGCCGCGAGCACCACCTGCCGGTGGCGGCGCTTTGCGTCACCTGTGATGCGTTGCTTGTGGCGGCCGGCGTGTTCGGCCTGGCCACCGTGCTCACCCAGAGCCCGATGCTGCTGGCGGTGGCACGCTGGGGCGGCGCGGCATTCCTGATCTGGTATGGCGCCCAGGCATTGCGCCGTGCCTGCTCGAAACAGAGCCTGCAACAGGGCGAAGGACAGACCGTGCGTTCGCTGCGGGCGGTGATGCTCAGCGCCCTGGCGGTGACCCTGCTCAACCCCCACGTGTACCTGGACACGGTGCTGCTGATCGGCTCGCTGGGGGCCCAGCAGACCGAACCGGGCGCCTATGTGGTGGGGGCCGCGAGCGCTTCGCTGCTGTGGTTCTTCACCCTGGCGCTGGGCGCCGCCTGGCTGGCTCCGTGGCTGGCGCGCCCGAGCACCTGGAGGATACTCGACCTGCTGGTGGCGGTGATGATGTTCAGCGTCGCCCTGCAGTTGATCAGCGCCGCGTGACTTATTCCAAAAGGCTCTGGAACCTCTATCCCACACAGTTGTTGCGTGGTTAAGCCGCACCCCCGGTGCTATGATCCGAACCCTGCGCCGCAAAGAGTACAAACTCCCCGGCGCTTGTCTGGCCGCCCGTGATCGGCCTTGCGCTCACCGCAACTGACCTGATTAGGAGAATCATCATGGCTTTCGAATTGCCGCCGCTGCCCTATGCACACGACGCTCTGCAGCCGCACATTTCCAAGGAAACCCTGGAATACCACCACGACAAGCACCACAACACCTACGTCGTGAACCTGAACAACCTGGTGCCAGGCACCGAGTTCGAAGGCAAGACTCTGGAAGAGATCGTCAAAACCTCTTCGGGCGGCATCTTCAACAACGCAGCCCAGGTCTGGAACCACACTTTCTACTGGAACTGCCTGGCGCCAAACGCCGGCGGCCAACCTACCGGCGCCCTGGCTGAAGCCATCAACGCTGCGTTCGGTTCGTTCGACAAGTTCAAAGAAGAATTCACCAAGACTTCGGTTGGCACCTTCGGTTCCGGCTGGGGCTGGCTGGTGAAAAAGGCTGACGGTTCCCTGGCCCTGGCCAGCACCATCGGCGCCGGCAACCCGCTGACCAGCGGCGACACCCCGCTGCTGACCTGCGACGTCTGGGAACACGCCTACTACATCGACTACCGCAACGTTCGCCCAAAATACGTCGAAGCGTTCTGGAACCTGGTCAACTGGAAATTCGTGGCTGAGCAGTTCGAAGGCAAGAACTTCGTCGCTTAAGTCCGTTTGCAGTGTAAAAAACCCGGCCTGGCCGGGTTTTTTTTGCCTGTGGCAAAGCCGGGATCTTGTCCCGCCCACCTGAAGCGCTAAGATTCATGGCAGGTAAAAAACAACGCCGCCCCTCAAGTTGCAAGGCGTCGCTACCGACACACTATCCACAGCACGAGCAATCCTGATTCTGATCACCCGGGCCTGGCCCGCAGACATCCTGTTCTCGGCACTAATGTCACTTTGACGGCCATCACGGGATTGCCAATACTCATGGCAACTTGACGCTACACGCACGGAACAAGGAATAGCCCTTTGAAGCTGGAACTCAAAAACAGCTTGTCGGTGAAGTTGCTCCGGGTTGTGCTGCTGTCGGCACTCATAGTGGGCGTGGTCCTGAGCTGCGCCCAGATCGTCTTCGATGCCTACAAGACTCGGCAGGCGGTAGCTAGCGATGCCCAGCGCATTCTCGACATGTTTCGCGACCCATCGACACAGGCGGTCTACAGCCTGGACCGGGAAATGGGCATGCAAGTCATTGAAGGCCTGTTCCAGGATGACGCTGTGCGCATGGCCTCCATTGGCCACCCGAACGAGACCATGCTCGCGGAGAAATCCCGCGACCTGCAGAAATCCTCCAGCCGCTGGCTGACCGACCTGATCCTCGGTCAGGAACGCACCTTCACTACGCAATTGGTGGGCCGTGGCCCCTACAGCGAATATTACGGCGACCTGAGCATCACCCTCGACACCGCCACTTATGGCCAGGGCTTCATCGTCAGCTCGGTGATCATCTTCATTTCCGGAGTCCTGCGGGCCCTGGCCATGGGCCTGGTGCTGTACCTGGTCTATCACTGGCTGCTGACCAAGCCGCTGTCGCGAATCATCGAGCACCTGACCACCATCAACCCCGACCGCCCCAGCGAACACCAGTTGCCCCTGCTCAAGGGCCACGAGAAGAACGAGCTGGGGATCTGGATCAATACCGCCAACCAGTTGCTGGCCTCCATCGAGCGCAACACCCACTTGCGTCACGAGGCGGAAAACAGCCTGTTGCGCATGGCCCAGTACGACTTCCTCACCGGCTTGCCAAACCGCCAGCAGTTGCAACAGCAACTGGACAAGATCCTGGTGGACGCCGGGCGCCTGCAACGCCGGGTGGCGGTGCTCTGTGTCGGCCTGGATGATTTCAAGGGCATCAACGAACAGTTCAGCTACCAGACCGGCGACCAGCTGTTGCTGGCACTGGCCGACCGCCTGCGCGGCCACAGCGGCCGGCTTGGCGCCCTGGCGCGCCTGGGGGGCGATCAGTTCGCCCTGGTCCAGGCCGATATCGAACAGCCTTACGAAGCTGCGGAACTGGCCCAGAGCATCCTCGATGACCTGGAGGCCACCTTCGCCCTGGATCACCAGGAAATCCGCCTGCGTGCCACCATCGGTATCACCCTGTTCCCGGAAGACGGCGACAGCACGGAAAAGCTCCTGCAAAAAGCCGAACAGACCATGACCCTGGCCAAGACCCGGTCACGCAATCGGTATCAGTTCTATATCGCCAGCGTCGACAGCGAGATGCGTCGCCGCCGCGAGCTGGAAAAAGACCTGCGCGAGGCCCTGGCCCGGGATCAGTTCTTCCTCGTCTACCAACCGCAGATCAGCTATCGCGACCACCGTGTGGTGGGCGTCGAAGCGCTGATCCGCTGGCAGCACCCCGAGCATGGCCTGGTGCCGCCAGACCTGTTCATCCCCCTCGCGGAACAGAACGGCACCATCATCGCCATAGGCGAATGGGTGCTGGACCAGGCCTGCCGCCAACTGCGGGAATGGCACGACATGGGCTTCAGCGACCTGCGCATGGCGGTCAACCTGTCCACCGTGCAACTGCACCACGCCGAGTTGCCACGGGTGGTCAACAATCTGTTGCAGATCTACCGCCTGCCGCCCCGCAGCCTGGAGCTGGAAGTCACCGAAACCGGCCTGATGGAAGACATCAGCACCGCCGCCCAGCACCTGCTGAGCCTGCGTCGCTCCGGCGCCCTGATTGCCATCGACGACTTCGGCACTGGCTACTCGTCCCTGAGCTACCTCAAGAGCCTGCCCCTGGACAAGATCAAGATCGACAAGAGCTTCGTCCAGGACCTGCTGGATGACGACGACGATGCCACCATCGTGCGCGCGATCATCCAGCTGGGTAAGAGCCTGGGCATGCAGGTGATCGCCGAGGGCGTGGAAACTGCCGAGCAGGAGGCCTACATCATCTCCGAAGGCTGCCACGAAGGTCAGGGCTACCACTACAGCAAACCCCTGCCCGCCCGGGAGCTGGGGGCCTACCTGAAACAGGCCCAGCGCAGCAATGCGGCAATCCTCTGAGCCAGGCACGGCGCTGGCGAACCTGACCCAGCGCAATCCCCTGTTGAATAAGAAATATTTCCAGGCACAACCCTTTACACATAATGCAAATCTTTCGCATTATGTCGCAGCTTTTGCGCGCCCCCGCGCCGTCCACTCCCCTCTCGAAGCAGGATGTTCGCCATGATTCGTATGCCTCTGGCTACCGCCAGTCTGTTGGCCATCGCAATTTCCCTCGCCGGCTGCGGCGAAGGTAAAGACGACAAGGCTGCCGCCCAAGCGCCGACCCCGGCCACCAGCACTGCCACCCCAGCGGCCGATGCAGCCGGCAAGGTCGACGAAGCGGCTGCCAAGGCCGTGGTCGCGCATTACGCCGACATGGTCTTCGCCGTGTACAGCGACTCCGAATCCACCGCGAAAACCCTGCAGACCGCCATCGATGCCTTCCTCGCCAAGCCCAACGACGACACCCTGAAAGCCGCCAAGGCTGCCTGGGTCGCCGCTCGTGTGCCTTACCTGCAGAGCGAAGTGTTCCGCTTCGGCAACACCATCATCGATGACTGGGAAGGTCAGGTGAACGCCTGGCCCCTGGACGAAGGCCTGATCGACTACGTCGACAAGAGCTACGAGCACGCACTGGGCAACCCGGGTGCCACCGCCAACATCATCGCCAACACCGAGATCCAGGTCGGCGAAGACAAGGTCGACGTAAAAGACATCACCCCGGAAAAACTCGCCAGCCTGAACGAGCTGGGCGGTGCCGAGGCCAACGTCGCCACCGGCTACCACGCCATCGAATTCCTGCTCTGGGGCCAGGACCTCAACGGCACCGGCCCTGGCGCCGGCGCCCGCCCTGCTTCGGACTACCTGGAAGGTGCCGGTGCCACTGGCGGCCACAACGACCGTCGTCGTGCCTACCTGAAGGCCGTGACCCAACTGCTGGTCAACGACCTGGAAGAAATGGTCGGCAACTGGAAGCCGGACGTGGCCGACAACTACCGCGCCACCCTGGAAGCCGAGCCGGCCGAGACCGGCCTGCGCAAGATGCTGTTCGGCATGGGCAGCCTGTCCCTGGGTGAACTGGCCGGCGAGCGGATGAAGGTTTCCCTGGAAGCCAACTCCCCTGAAGACGAGCAGGACTGCTTCAGCGACAACACCCACAACTCGCACTTCTACGACGCCAAGGGCATCCGCAACGTCTACCTGGGCGAGTACACCCGTACCGACGGCACCAAGATGAGCGGCGCCAGCCTGTCGTCCCTGGTGGCCAAGGCCGACCCGGCCGCCGACGCGGCCCTGAAAGCCGACCTGGCGGCCACCGAAGCCAAGATCCAGGTCATGGTCGACCACGCCAACAAGGGCGAGCACTACGACCAGCTGATTGCGGCGGGCAACGAGTCCGGCAACCAGATCGTGCGTGACGCCATCGCCGCCCTGGTCAAGCAGACCGGCTCGATCGAGCAGGCCGCCGGCAAGCTGGGCATCAGCGACCTGAACCCGGACAACGCCGATCACGAATTCTGATCCGCATTGCGCCAGGCAGAAAGGCGACCCTCGGGTCGCCTTTTTTGTGCCCGCCGCAGCCGTTTGCACAGCCTGCAACATCGTTGCCTGCGCCCCGTCCAGCTTGTCCTGGGTCAAACCAAACGATAATTCCTCTTATTCAATCCAGGCCGCCCTGTTAGACTTTGCGCCCTTGTTTTGCTCGTCTTGCAGGATGTCCGATGCCCTCGTTGCCGCTTCGCTGGTCCGCTCTGTTCATGGCCCTGAGCCTGAGTGCCTGCGATGACGCGCCGCGCTTTACCCAGGCCGAACCTGGAGAAGCCCGGGCGGGCGGCGCGACCACGGTCAACAAGAGCGATCGCAATGCCTTCTCCCTGCCGTCGGCCAACCTGCCACCCACCCGACGCCTGGACTTCAGCGTCGGCAACAGTTTCTTCCGCAGCCCCTGGGTCATCGCCCCCTCCACCACCACCGCCCGCGACGGCCTCGGCCCGTTGTTCAACACCAACGCCTGCCAGAACTGCCACATCAAGGACGGGCGCGGCCATCCCCCGGCGCCGGATGCGCTGAACGCGGTGTCAATGCTGGTGCGCCTGTCGATCCCCGACGATCCGGCCTTTGCCAGGCTCATCGAACAGGCAGGTATCGTTCCGGAGCCGGTGTACGGCGGCCAGTTGCAGGACATGGCCATTCCCGGGGTCGCTCCCGAAGGCCGGGTACGGGTGGACTACGATCCCCTGCCGGTACGCTTCCAGGACGGCACCCAAGTGGAGCTGCGCAAACCCAAGCTGCAGATCACCGACCTGGGCTACGGGCCTATGCACCCGGACACGCGTTTTTCCGCCCGGGTGGCGCCACCGATGATCGGCCTGGGGCTGCTGGAAGCCATTCCCGAAGAGGCGATCCTGGCCAATGCCAGGCCGGCGAATAAAAACGCCATCGCCGGCCGGCCCAACTGGGTCTGGGATGACGCCCTGCAAAAGACCGTACTCGGGCGTTTTGGCTGGAAAGCCGGGCAACCCAACCTCAATCAACAAAATGTTCACGCGTTTTCTGGTGATATGGGCCTGACCACCCGCCTGAGACCCTTCGATGACTGCACCGACGCGCAAACCGCCTGCAAGCAGGCCCCCAATGGCAACGGCCCGGATGGCGAGCCGGAGGTCAGCGACAACATCCTGCGCCTGGTGCTCTTCTATACCCGCAACCTGGCGGTGCCGGCACGTCGCGATGTCGACTCGCCCCAGGTCCTGGCCGGCAAGAACCTGTTCTTCCAGGCCGGCTGCCAGTCCTGCCATACCCCAAGTTTCACCACCGCAGCCAACGCCGCCGAACCCGAGCTGGCCAACCAGGTGATACGCCCCTACAGCGACCTGCTGCTGCATGACATGGGCGAAGGCCTGGCGGACCACCGCACGGAGTTCAAGGCCAGTGGCCGCGACTGGCGCACCGCGCCGCTGTGGGGCATCGGCCTTACCGAAACCGTCAGCGGCCACACCCAGTTCCTGCATGACGGCCGCGCCCGCAACCTGATGGAGGCGGTGCTCTGGCATGGCGGCGAAGCCGAAGGCGCGAAACAACAGGTCTTGACCTTCAATGCCCAGCAGCGCGCCGCGTTGCTGGCATTCCTGAATTCTCTATAACGCTCGACTCACACGTTTTCTCCACAATAAAGGGAGCCCGAACATGTTCCGCCCCAAACTGCTGTTCACCAGCCTTGCCGCACTCGCCCTGGGCGCCTGCTCGCCCCAGGACCCACAAGCCGTGACCTCGGCGGCCATCGCCAAGCAGGTCATCCTGCCGACCTACAGTCGCTGGGTCGACGCCGACCGCCAGCTGGCCATCAGTGCCCTGGCCTTCTGTGAAGGCAAGGAAAGCCTGGACACCGCCCGGGCCGACTTCCTCCATGCGCAAAAAGCCTGGGCCGAGCTCCAGCCGTTGCTGATCGGCCCACTGGCCGAGGGCAACCGCTCCTGGCAGGTCCAGTTCTGGCCGGACAAGAAGAACCTGGTGGGCCGTCAGGTGGAGCAACTGGTCACCGCCAACCCGCAGATCGATGCCGCCGCCCTGGCCAAGTCCAGCGTCGTGGTGCAGGGGCTGTCGGCCTACGAATACATCCTCTTCGACAGCAAGATCGACATGGCCGACAGCGCGCAGAAAGCCCGCTACTGCCCGCTGCTGACTGCCATTGGTGAGCGCCAGAAACAACTGGCCGAAGAAATCCTGTCGAGCTGGAACACCAACGACGGCATGCTCGCGCAGATGAGCAAGTTCCCCAACCAGCGGTACGCCGATTCCCACGAGGCCATCGCCGACCTGCTGCGGGTCCAGGTCACGGCTCTGGATACCCTGAAGAAGAAGCTCGGCACGCCGATGGGCCGCCAGACCAAGGGCATCCCGCAGCCGTTCCAGGCCGATGCCTGGCGCAGCCAGTCGTCCCTGCAGGGCCTGGAAGCCAGCCTCAGCGCTGCCCAGACAGTCTGGGCCGGGGTCGACAACAAGGGCCTGCGCGGCCTGTTGCCTGCCGATCAGAAGCCTCTGGCCGACAAGATCGACGCCGCCTACGCCGCCTCGCTGAAACTCTTCGCCAGCACCCAGCGCTCGCTGACCGAAATGCTCAGTGACGACGCTGGCCGCCAGCAACTCAACGACCTGTATGACAGCCTCAACGTGGTCCACCGCCTGCATGAAGGCGAATTGGCCAAGGCGCTGGGGATCCAACTGGGCTTCAACGCCAACGACGGTGACTGATGATGCTGCGACGTCAGGCTTTGGCACTGGGCAGCCTGCTGCTCAGTGCGGTGACCTTGGGCGGCTGGACGCTGTTCAAGCAAAAGGGCAAGCAGCCCTTGCTGCTTTCGGCCAGGGACGATGGTGACGGCAAGCATTACGCCGTCGGTTATCAACTGGACGGTAAACAGGTGTTTGCCACCCAGGTCGGCCAACGTTGCCATGACATCATCAACCACCCGCAACTGCCCATCGCCCTGTTCGTGGCGCGGCGCCCGGGCACCGAAAGCTACCTGATCGACCTGCGCAACGGCGCGCTCCTGCAGACCCTGACCGCGCAACCGGACCGGCATTTCTACGGACATGCGGTGATCCACAAGAGCGGCGAATGGCTGTACGCCACCGAGAACGATACCCGGGACCCGGGCCGGGGCCTGCTGGGTGTCTACCGCTTCGAGGGTGAGCGCCTGGTGCACAGCGGCGAGCTGTCCACCCATGGCATCGGCCCCCACCAGGTGTCATGGATGCCCGACGGGGAAACCCTGGTGGTGGCCAACGGCGGTATCCGTACCGAAGCCGAAAGCCGGGTGGAGATGAACCTTGACGCCATGGAACCGAGCCTGGTCCTGATGCAGCGCGATGGCACGCTGCTGAGCAAGGAAACCCTGGCCCAGCAGATGAACAGCGTGCGCCACATGGGCATTGCCGGCGACGGCACCATAGTCACCGGCCAGCAGTTCATGGGCGCCGCCCACGAATCCTCGGAACTGTTGGCGATCAAGCGTCCCGGCCAGCCTTTCGCCCCCTTCCCGGTAGCCCAGGAACAATTGCAGGCCATGGGGCACTACACCGCCAGCGTGGCAGTGCACAGCGACCTGCGGCTGGTGGCCCTGACCGCTCCCCGGGGCAACCGCTTCTTTATCTGGGACCTGGACAGCGGTGCCGTGCGGGTCGACGCCCCGCTGCCCGATTGCGCCGGTGTCGGAGCGGTAGCCGATGGCTTCGTGGTGACCTCGGGACAAGGTCGCTGCCGTTTCTACGACTGCCGCCAGACGCAGATCGTGGCCAAGCCCCTGGACCTTCCAGCGGGCCTGTGGGACAACCACCTGCATCTGATCTGATCATTTCCGGGCAAACAAAAGGCCTCGCATTGCGAGGCCTTTTTCTAGGGGCTGAACAAGCTTCAACTCTGGGGTTTCAATCCTTGAGCCATGCCGAACATGAACAGCAACAGATCATGATCGGGCTTGACCGCCACAGAGGCTTTGGCCACCCGCGGCAACGGGCAATGGGCGTCTCCCTGGGCGCTCAGGACCTGCGTGCGCGGCTGCTCCCAGGCAGCTACGGCCAAAGAAGCGACTGCCAAGGCTCCTGCCAGGAACAAACCTCGTGCAATTTCTAGCTTCATCGCTATAAACCTTTGATGGGGCTGCCAAACACCGTCTTGTAAAAGTAGTAGAGCTTTTGCCAGTCCGCGTCATTCCACGACGAATGGCGACGCAGTTGCTTGAGGTCATGGGCTGCGGCCCGGCGGCTGCTCAAGCGCTGGCGGCATTTCTCGAAATCCAGCAATGCGACTCGCACCTGAGCCTGCTCGCCCTCGCCGTCCACCCGTACGAAAACGTGCTTGGCGTACAGGCAACCATGTTGCCAGCGCCCCTTGTGCATGCGCGCCAGGGTCGCAGCCACTGCCTGCAACAAACGATCATGAAAGGCTTCACCATGGCGCTCGCGCCCACCGGCGGCATACCAGTTGTCGACCTCCATGAAGCCCTCCAGCGCTGCGGTGACCAGCAACGCCTGCCATTGTCGCTCCGGGCCACGCCGGGCCCCGCAGAACACCAGTTCCGGGACCTCTACGTCCAGCAGGCGCAGGCCTTGCAGAGCCTCGCGCTCACGCAGGACCGTCGGTCGCCCGAAAGGGTGCAACCAACTGCGATGAATGTGCCCGATCTGCCGCTTGGCATAGAGCAGGCCGCCGCTACTGCTTTGAATGCGTTGGACGCCGCTCTCGCCGCCTCGACGCTGATTGGGTTCCTCGACCCATTCACCTTGTTTGTTCCAGAAGTATTCGAAGCAATCTGTGGGCGCGGCATCCAGTTCCGAAGCACATTCAACAGCCATCCTCTTACCTCTTGCGTAATACGTAGACCCGCCACATGGCGTAGAGCGGAAAGAAGTCCAGGTGCTCCTGGACACGAAAGCCGGCTTGCCTGAATTCTTCTTCGACCGTGGCCGCCGGTAACACAAAACGATTCTGGTAACCCTCCTGCCCAACTTCAGCCTGGCGCTTGCGCTCCATGCGCTTGCGTTTCCAGGCCTTGAAGTTGCCATCGACCCACAACGAGATGATCACGCTGTCACGGCTGACCCGCTGAAACTCCCGTAGCAGCGCCATGCGGTGCTCCGCTTGGCCTATGTGGTGCAATAAACGCATGGAGAAAATGCAGTCCACGGCGTTGTCTGGCAAATCAATGGCAAACGCAGAGGTCTGCAAGGGCCGTACCCGTTTTACCACGTCTGCCGGTTGGGCCACCGTGGCGGTACTCAGCATAGCCGCTGAATTGTCAGCGCCAATGATCACTCGATTGGTTTTTTCTGCCAGCAGCGGCCAGAAACGACCGGCACCGCAGGGCAGGTCCAGTACCAGCCCGGGCTCTCCCGCCAGGGCCAGCGCAGTACGGGCCAATTGTTCGTCACGCTTGTGGGACAACTGCCGCGCCAGACCATCCTGGTGCTTGAGCAGGTATTCCTGGGCGTGTTGGGCATCGTATTTTTCGGAAAATTCCAGCTTGATCGGCGTAGCCATCATCAAAGTCTCCTGCAACTGATGGCGCCACCTTAAGCAGCGACGTGTCAGCGACAGGTCATCCCTTTGTGAAAACTTCGTACCGTCCAACGAGGAAATATTTCAGGGTTTTACAGGCTGAGGACAGTGGCCTGGGGCCACTTAAGAGGAAAAAACGACAAGTGACCGGCCCCGTAAAACAGGGCCGGGAAAGAACAATCAGGCCTTGGCCGAGTTCAGCTGAACGAAAAAACGACAGCCATTGGGCGTCATGGTAGTGAGGCTGACAGTCCAGCCCTGGTTCTCGCAGATCCGCTGCACCAGGGACAGCCCCAGCCCCAGGCCTTCCCCACGCTTTTCATCGCCCCGCACAAACGGCTGGAACATTGCCTCGCGCTTCTCCTCGGGAATGCCCACGCCGCTGTCCTCCACCACGAATCCATCGGGCACCAGGCTCAGGCGGATGAAACCCTGTTCGGTGTAGTGCAAGGCGTTGCGCAGCAGGTTGCCCATCACCGCATGCAGGAAGGTGGCGTTGTAGCGATTGTCACCTGGGGTTCCGGGCTCGAAGATCAGCTCGAGCCCCTTGGCCTCGATGGCTTCGCGCCAGATACCGGTCAAGTCACTGGCCGCCTGGCTCAGGCTCAGCTGCGGCGACATGCTGGCATCTTCACGCTGGGCTCGGGCCAGCATCAGGAACGTCTGCACCAGCTCGCGCATCTCGTCGCAAGCACGAGCGATGCGTTCGACCTGGGCTCGCCCACGGGGGTCCAGCCGTGGATTCTCCAGCAGCAGCTCGCAGGAAGTGGCCAGAACCATCAATGGCGTGCGCAGTTCGTGACTGACGTCGCTGGTGAACAGCCGCTCGCGGCTCAAGGCCTGGCGCAAGCGGCCCAGGGTTGCATCGAAGGCAATGGCCAGCTCTCCTACCTCATCTGCCGCGTAGTCCGGCGCCAGGGGCGGAGCCAGGCCCAGCAGTTGATCCCGGTGGCGCACCTGCCGGGCAAGACGCACTACCGGCGCCATCACCCGGCGAGCCAGGATCCAGCCGAGAAACACCGCCAGCGCCAGGCTCAGGACAAAACCTACCAGCACCACGGCGAACAGCACCCGCTCGCGCTCTTCGAAATCGCTCTGGTCCTGCAGCAGCACATAGCGCCGACCGTCCACCACCTCGACCATGGCGTGATAGGACAACTCCTCGCGGAACACCTCGTGGAAACCCGGATCCAGATGGCGCAAATCCTTGGGCAGCTCGAAGTCGCCGCGCCCGCCACTGTAGTAGAACAACTGGTCGGGCTCGGGACGGTGGCTCCAGTCGCCGACGTTATCCATCAGCAACAGGCGTTGCAGGTCACCGCCCAGGCCTGCGGAGATGAGCTTCTCCTCCACCAGGTGCACCGTCGCCACGATACCCATGGCGAACGCCCCCGCCACCAGTGCGCTCATCAACGCAAAGGCGATGATGATGCGCTGGGCAAGGCTCTGCTTAAACTCCATCTCGGCCCTCGGCCAGGCGGTACCCGACACCGTGCACGGTGTGCAGCAGCGGCTTGGCGAACGGCTTGTCGATCACCTGGCGCAATTGGTGAACGTGGCTGCGCAGGCTGTCGCTGTCCGGGCAATCGTCGCCCCACAGGGCTTCTTCGAGGATCTCCCGACGCAGCACATGGGGGCTTTTCTGCATCAGCACCGCCAGCAGCTTGAGGCCCACGGGGTTGAGCTTGAGCAAGCGGCCTTCGCGGGTGACCTCCAGGGTATCGAGGTCGTAGCTCAGGTCGCCAACCTGCAGCGACCGACGGCCACCACCCTGGGAACGGCGCATCACCGCCTCGATACGCGCCGCCAGTTCCGAGAGAGCGAAGGGTTTGAGCAGGTAGTCATCCGCCCCGGACTTGAAGCCCTGAAGGCGGTCGTCGAGCTGGTCGCGGGCGGTGAGCATGATCACCGGAGTATCACGCCGGGCGTCTTCGCGCAGGCGCTTGCACAGGGTATAGCCATCGATTCCCGGCAGCATGATATCGAGCACGATCAGGTCGTAATGCTCAGTGGCCGCCAGGTGCAACCCGGACAGGCCATCCTGGGCGCAATCCACGGTATAGCCCTTGAGCCCCAGGTAGTCAGCCAGGTTGGCGAGAATATCGCGGTTGTCTTCAACCAGTAGAATTCGCATCGGCACTCTCTCCGTACAGGGTTACGGCCATCTTGGCTCGCGCAGCTTAAGGCCAAGACCGGCTCGCCGCCAGCCTTGTCGGCCGGTGCCTGGCAGAGTTTTCCCGAGCCTGGGGGCTTAACAATATTTTCACCAGCGGTTCACAAGCTGACTACAGGGACAACCCCAGACTGCGGGCCATTTGCCCCCAAGGAACACCCTCTGATGGATCTTCTCAAGACAGCTCCGGCGCGTTTCGTGCTGCTGCTGACCAGCACCTGGCTGGCGATTTTCCTGCTGACCCGCGGCATTTTGCTGCTCACCCACCTCGACGAAGCCGGTAGCGGCTGGCTGCCGCTGTTTGGCGTCGGCCTGCTCTACGACCTGGGTTTCCTGGCCTATGCCGCCCTGCCCCTGGGCCTGTACCTGGTGCTCTGCCCACCCGCCCTGTGGCGTCGACGCGGCCACCGCTGGCTGTTGCAGGGCCTGTTCAGCCTGAGCCTGTTCGCCATGCTGTTCACGGCCGTGGCGGAGTGGCTGTTCTGGGATGAATTCGGCGTGCGCTTCAACTTCATCGCCGTCGATTACCTGGTGTACTCCGACGAGGTTCTCAACAACATTCTCGAGTCCTACCCGATCGGCCTGTACATGAGCCTGCTGGCCCTGGCGGCAATCGCCCTGAGCCTGGCCCTGCGCAAGCCCCTGAAGGCTGCGCTGGATGCGCCCTTGCCGCCTCTGCGTGGCCGCCTGCTCAGTGCCCTCGGCCTGCTGCTGGTGGCCGGCGCCAGCCTGCAACTGCTCAGCCAGGACAGCCCGCGCAGCCAGGGCGGCAACGCCTATCAGAACGAACTGGCGAGCAACGGCCCCTATCAGTTCTTTGCCGCCTTTCGCAACAACGAACTGGACTACCAGCAGTTCTATCGCAGCCTGCCCGCCGATGTGGTGGCCCGCCAGATGCGCGCCGAACTGAATGAACCCAATGCCCGCTTCATCGGCAAGGACCCGCTGGATATCCGGCGCGCCATCGACAACCCGGGGGCTCCACGCACCCCCAACATCGTCCTGGTGACCATAGAGAGCTTCAGCGCCAAATACATGGGCAGCAACGGCGACGACCGCAACCTGACCCCGAACCTGGATGCGTTGCGCGCACAGAGCCTGTACTTCAACAACTTCTACGCCACCGGCACCCGCACCGACCGCGGCCTGGAAGCCATCACCCTGGCGATTCCCCCCACCCCGGGGCGCTCCATCGTCAAGCGCATCGGTCGTGAAAGTGGTTTCGCCAGCCTTGGCCAGCAACTGCGGGCCGTGGGTTACGACAGTGTGTTTGTCTATGGCGGCCGAGGTTACTTCGACAACATGAATGCCTTCTTCAGCGGCAACGGCTACCGCGTGGTGGACCAGAGCAGCGTCGAGGAATCCGAGATCCACTTCAAGAACGCCTGGGGCATGGCCGACGAAGACCTTTACACCCAGACCCTGAAGCTGGCGGACGCCGACTACGCACAGCAGCGGCCCTTCCTGTTGCAACTGATGACCACCTCCAACCATCGCCCTTACACCTATCCCGATGGCCGGATCGACATCAAGTCCGGCAAGGGCCGGGACGGCGCGGTCAAATACACCGACTACGCCATTGGCGAGTTCCTCAAGGCAGCCCGCCAGAAGCCCTGGTTCGACAACACCATTTTCGTGTTTGTCGCCGACCACACCGCAGGCAGCGCGGGCAAGGAAGACCTGCCCATCAGCAACTATCAGATTCCGTTGTTCATCTATGCGCCCAAGTTGATTCCGGCGCGGGAAAATGCACAGCTGGCCAGCCAGATCGACCTGGCGCCAACCCTGCTGGGCCTGTTGAACCTGGACTACGAGTCGACCTTCTTCGGACGCAACCTGCTGCAGGACAACCCCCTGCCTCCCCGGGTGCTGGTGGGCAACTATCAGCACCTGGGCCTGTTCGACGGCCAGGACCTGGCGATTCTCAGCCCGCGCCAGGGGTTGCGCCGGCATGACCAGGCCCTGGGCGCCAGCCAGGAATCCCGGGTAGCGGACAGCGATCCGTTGATCCAGCGCGGCATCAGCTACTACCAGAGCGCCAGTTATGGCTTCAAGCAGCAATTGCTGGGCTGGAAGGCGCCCAAGGCAGCGGCGGATGAACTGAGCCAGCGCTGAAGTCGTTCGCGGGCAAGCCCGCTCCTACAGAAGTGGGGCAGGCTTGCCCGCGAAGATCCAGGCGCCCCCCATATCCGGGGCATAAAAAAGCCCCGCCGGCTTTCACCGGCGGGGCTTTTTCAGTACAGGGGTAAGGCTGGCTTACATCATGCCGCCCATGCCACCCATGCCGCCCATGTCTGGCATGCCGCCAGCTGCAGGCTTGTCTTCCACGATTTCAGCAACAGCGGCTTCGGTGGTCAGGATCAGACCGCCGATGGACGAAGCTGCTTGCAGCGCGGAACGGGTTACCTTGGTTGGATCCAGGATGCCCATTTCGATCATGTCGCCGTATTCGCTGGTAGCAGCGTTGTAGCCGAAGTTGCCGGCACCCTGCTTGACCTTGTCCACGACAACGCTTGGCTCGTCACCGGAGTTGGCAACGATCTGGCGCAGTGGAGCTTCGATAGCGCGACGCAGTACAGCGATACCCACGTCCTGGTCGGCGTTGTCGCCTTTCAGGTCGTTGATGCCTTGCAGAGCACGGATCAGGGCTACGCCGCCGCCAGGTACCACGCCTTCTTCAACGGCTGCACGGGTAGCGTGCAGGGCGTCTTCAACGCGGGCTTTCTTCTCTTTCATTTCAACTTCGGAACCAGCGCCAACCTTGATCACTGCAACGCCGCCGGACAGCTTGGCCAGACGCTCTTGCAGTTTTTCACGGTCGTAGTCGGACGAAGTGTCGGCGACTTGTTGACGGATCTGAGTCACACGAGCCTGGATGTCCGCTTCAACGCCAGCACCGTCGATGATGGTGGTGTTTTCTTTGGACAGGATCACGCGCTTGGCGTTACCCAGGTGCTCCAGGGTGGTGCTTTCCAGGCTCAGGCCGATCTCTTCGGAGATGACGGTACCGCCGGTCAGAACGGCGATGTCCTGCAGCATGGCCTTGCGACGGTCGCCGAAGCCAGGTGCCTTGACGGCAGCGACTTTGACGATGCCGCGCATGTTGTTCACAACCAGAGTCGCCAGGGCTTCGCCTTCAACGTCTTCAGCCACGATCAGCAGTGGGCGGCCGGCTTTGGCAACGGCTTCCAGCACTGGCAGCATTTCGCGGATGTTGGAGATCTTCTTGTCCACCAGCAGGATCAGCGGGCCGTCGAGTTCGGCGACCATGGTGTCCGGCTTGTTGATGAAGTAAGGGGACAGGTAGCCGCGGTCGAATTGCATGCCTTCTACGACAGACAGTTCGTTTTCCAGGCCCGAGCCTTCTTCAACGGTGATCACGCCTTCTTTACCGACTTTTTCCATGGCTTCGGCAATGATGTCGCCGATGGAGTTGTCGGAGTTGGCGGAGATGGTGCCGACCTGAGCGATGGCTTTGGAGTCAGCGCATGGCTTGGACAGACCCTTCAGTTCTTTGACGATGGCGATGGTCGCCTTGTCGATACCGCGTTTCAGGTCCATCGGGTTCATGCCGGCAGCGACGGCTTTCAGGCCTTCGTTGACGATCGACTGAGCCAGAACGGTAGCGGTGGTGGTGCCGTCGCCAGCGTCATCGTTGGCACGGGAGGCAACGTCTTTGACCAGCTGCGCGCCCATGTTTTCGAAGCGATCTTTCAGCTCGATTTCTTTGGCAACGGAAACGCCGTCCTTGGTGATGGTCGGAGCGCCGAAGCTCTTCTCGATGATCACGTTACGGCCTTTCGGGCCCAGGGTCGCTTTTACTGCGTCAGCCAGAACGTTGACACCAGTGAGCATTTTCTTGCGGGCGGAATCGCCGAATTTAACTTCTTTAGCAGCCATGATCGATATTCCTTAAATACTGTGTAGTAGCGGGAAAATACGCGGGAAATCAGCCTTCGATAACAGCGAGAATCTCGTTCTCGGCCATTACCAGCAGATCTTCGCCATCGACTTTCACGGTGTTGCTGCCGGAGTACGGGCCAAACACCACTTTGTCACCCACTTTCACGGCCAGCGCACGTACTTCACCGTTGTCCAGCACACGGCCGGTACCTACAGCGACGATTTCGCCACGGTTAGGTTTTTCAGCAGCCGAACCAGGCAGAACGATACCGCCGGCAGTTTTCGATTCTTCTTCGCTGCGACGGATGACGACGCGGTCATGCAGAGGACGAAGCTTCATTGTCGATCTCTCCTAATTGTGGTTTTCAACGGCCGGTGTCGATACCGGCGGGTTAGCAAATCCGGCTTTGCCGGGTGCGGCTCGACAAGCGAGCCGCGGAAGTCTGTCTGGTGTCAGCACCAGAAACCTTGCGGTGACCGTTACATAAGGGCGCATAAGGTTATTACAAGGGCTGGCCGATGAAATTTTTTACATCGCTGGCGCCAAAACGAACACGGCACCCGAAGGTGCCGTGAGACGTGAGCTTCTGACTCAGGAGTCGCGGTGCTCGAATTCGCCTTCGATCACGTTGGGCTCGCGGCCCAGCGGCTGCTGGGGCGCAGGGCCGCCACGGGCGGCACGCATGTCGTCGGCAAAGGCGCGCTGGCGCAGGGCCTGCTCCTCGGCACGCTGGCGCATTTTATTGGCCAGCAGGCGACGGCTGATCGGCAACAGCATCAGCAGGCCGAACACATCGCTGATGAAACCCGGCAGGATCAGCAAACCACCACCCAGGGCCAGCATCAGGCCCTCGAGCATTTGCTGGGCCGGCAGCTCACCACGATTAAGGCTTTCACGGGCACGCAGTGCCGTGGCCAGACCGGCCACGCGCAACACCAGCACACCGAGCATCGAACCGAGAATGATCAGCAGCAGCGCCGGGAAAAACCCGATGGCCGCGCTGACCTTGACGAAGACGAACAGCTCGAGCACCGGGAAAAGTAAAAAGAGCAACAGAAAAGGGCGCATCAAATGGTTTCCTCTGCGGAAGAATGCCTTCCAGTAGACCGTAAATGACGTCGCCAATTCGTGAATTCAAGCACCTAGGGGCGGATTTTTCGGCCATTGATCAGCTCGGGCCAGGAAAACCAGGGCCTCGCGTACTTGTGTCGGCGTATTGCAAGGCGCCTGGAAGGGCAGCCAATACAACGCCTGGCCGATGCGCAGGTGCATGCCTTCGGTATCGATCCCGGCCATCTGCGCAGGCGCGTTGTCCGGCAACCCGGTCAACTGGACATAGTGGGCAATGGCCTTGGCATGGTCGCTGTTCATGTGTTCCACCATGCTCAGTTCGGCCTTTCCGGCGAAGGGGTTGGCCAGGGTCAGTTGGTCGACCCAGTGGATCGCCCCGAAGCCGCCGATGTAGCGGTGGCGTACCGGCTTGAGCACCCAGAAATCGAAGTCATGGGCCTTGTGGTAGTTCTGTGACTCGGGAAAGTAACGGTAGTAACGCTCGGCTGCGGCTTCGATGGCGGCCTCATCCTCGAGCTTCTCAGCCTCGGCCAGGTAGGTCAGGCGACCGACTGCCTGCACGTCATCGGCATCGCGCTCACCCACCAGCAGCGAGCACTTGGGATCCTTCTGCAGGTTGTGGGTGTGCTGGGCGATACGGCTGATCAGGATCAGCGGCCGGCCCTCGGCGTCCAGGCAATAGGGCACCACGGACCCGAAGGGAAATCCCGGCATGGCCTTGGAATGAGTGGACAGCACCCCGCGATATTCCTTGAGCAGCAGTTCTCGTGCATTCTTGGCAGCTTCAACGCTCACTTTATGACTCCTTATGTAGAATCCGTCGAAAACGGACGGGCGCCTGGAGCATTGTTCCAGCTACGCCAACAGGGCAATTCTCATCTGCAGCCAGGCCAGGTCCGGCCGCCGAACGAGGGTTCCCGAAAAGGACTCCCCTCAAGACCAGCTAGCGGGACATGCGAATGCAACTCACTGACAAAGTAATCATTATCACCGGCGGTTGCCAAGGTCTGGGCCGCTCCATGGCCGAGTATTTCGCAGCCAGGGGCGCGCGGCTGGCATTGGTCGATCTGAACCAGGAAAAGCTCGACCAGGCTGTCGCGGCGTGCAAGACCCACGGCGTCGAAGCCCGTGCCTATCTGTGCAACGTCGCCGATGAAGAGCAGGTGAACCACATGGTGGCCCAGGTCGCCGAGGACTTTGGCGCCATCCACGGCCTGATCAACAACGCCGGGATCCTGCGCGACGGCCTGCTGGTCAAGGTCAAGGACGGCCAGATGACCAAGATGAGCCTGGCCCAGTGGCAGGCGGTGATCGACGTCAACCTGACCGGGGTCTTCCTCTGTACCCGGGAAGTGGCGGCGAAGATGATCGAGCTCGGAAACAACGGCGCGATCATCAACATTTCTTCGATCTCCCGCGCCGGCAATATCGGCCAGACCAACTATTCCGCGGCCAAGGCCGGGGTCGCGGCAGCCACGGTCACCTGGGCCAAGGAGCTCGCGCGTTACGGTATCCGCGTGGCGGGCATTGCCCCGGGCTTTATCGAAACCGAGATGACCCTGGGCATGAAACCCGAGGCCCTGGAAAAGATGACCGCCGGTATTCCCCTCAAGCGCATGGGCAAGCCGGAAGAGATCGCCCACTCGGCGGCCTATATCTTCGAGAACGACTACTACACCGGGCGCATCCTGGAAATGGACGGCGGCCTGCGGGTCTGATCCTGCCGTCGCAACGGGAGGAGCCGGCTTGCCGGCGAAAGCGATCTTGAGGACGCCTTCGCCGGCAAGCCGGCTCCTACATGACTCACCCGCCTGGGGCTTCAGTCGTCGCTGATGGTGATGTTGGGCATCGCCGGGGCGGCCGCTTCTTGCAAGACAATGCGCGCGCCCACATGCCGCGCCAACTCCTGGTAGACCATGGCGATCTGGCTTTCCGGCTCGGCGATCACCGTCGGCTTGCCGCCGTCGGCCTGCTCGCGGATCAGCATCGACAGCGGTAGCGAGGCCAGCAGCTCGACGTCGTACTGGCTGGCCAGCTTCTCGCCGCCGCCTTCGCCAAACAGGTGCTCGGCATGGCCGCAGTTGGAGCAGATGTGCACCGCCATGTTCTCCACCACGCCCAGCACCGGGATGTTGACCTTGCGGAACATCTCCACGCCCTTGCGCGCATCCAGCAGAGCCAGGTCCTGGGGCGTGGTGACGATCACCGCACCGGCCACCGGGACTTTCTGCGCCAGGGTCAGCTGGATGTCGCCGGTGCCTGGCGGCATGTCGATCACCAGGTAGTCCAGGTTGCCCCAGTCGGTCTGGGTCACCAGTTGCAGCAAGGCCCCGGAGACCATAGGACCGCGCCAGACCATCGGCGTGTTGTCATCGGTGAGGAAGGCCATGGACATGACCTCCACGCCGTAGGACTCGATCGGCACGAACCACTTCTGGTCCTTGATCTTCGGACGGGTGCCTTCGGCGATGCCGAACATGATGCCCTGGCTCGGACCATAGATATCGGCGTCGAGAATCCCCACCTTGGCGCCTTCGCGGGCCAGGGCCAGGGCCAGGTTGGCCGCGGTGGTGGACTTGCCCACACCGCCCTTGCCGGAAGCCACCGCCACCACGTTCTTGACGTTGGCCAGGCCCGGGATCTGCGCCTGGGCCTTGTGCGCGGCAATGACGCTGCTGATCTCGACCTTGGCCGAGCTCACGCCGTCCAGGCCCTCGATGGCCAGTTGCAGCATCTGCGCCCAGCCACTCTTGAACAGGCCGGCGGCATAACCCAGTTCCATGCGGACCGTGACCCGGTCGCCCTGGACCTCGATGTCCCGCACGCAGCCGGCGCTGACCGGGTCCTGGTTCAGGTAAGGGTCGGTGTATTGACGAAGGACGGCTTCCACCGCTGCGCGATTGACGGCGCTCATGGGCAACTCCGATAACAAGACAGGAAAATCAGCCGGCTATCCTACGCCGCCGACTCCTTCGTGGCGAGAAAGCTTGCTGCGCACAATGTGCCTGGAAGGGTGAAAATTCCGCTCCGGCGCTTTATAGTGGCCGACCTCCGTTTCATCAAGTAGCCGAGCCCCATGTCCGAGCCACGCAAGATCCTCGTCACCAGCGCCCTGCCCTATGCCAATGGTTCCATCCACCTTGGCCACATGCTTGAGTACATCCAGACCGACATGTGGGTGCGCTTCCAGAAGCTACGCGGCAACCAATGCATCTATGTCTGCGCGGACGACGCACACGGCTCGGCCATCATGTTGCGCGCGGAGAAGGAAGGCATCACCCCGGAGCAGTTGATCGCCAACGTGCAGGCTGAACACTGCGCCGACTTTGCCGAGTTCCTGGTGGATTTCGACAACTTCCACTCCACTCACGCTGAAGAAAACCGTGAGCTGTCGAGCCAGATCTACCTCAAGCTGCGGGACGCCGGGCACATCGCCACGCGCTCCATCACCCAGTATTTCGACCCGGAAAAGAAAATGTTCCTGGCCGACCGCTTCATCAAGGGCACCTGCCCGAAATGCGGCACCGAGGACCAGTACGGCGACAACTGCGAAAAATGCGGTGCCACCTATGCCCCGACCGACCTGAAGGATCCTAAGTCGGCGATCTCCGGCGCCACTCCGGTGCTCAAGGACTCCCAGCACTTCTTCTTCAAGCTGCCGGACTTCCAGCAGATGCTGCAGAGCTGGACCCGCAGCGGCACCCTGCAGGACGCCGTGGCCAACAAGATCGCCGAGTGGCTGGACGCCGGCCTGCAGCAGTGGGACATCTCCCGCGATGCACCGTACTTCGGCTTCGAGATCCCGGATGAGCCGGGCAAGTACTTCTATGTGTGGCTGGACGCGCCGATCGGCTACATGGCCAGCTTCAAGAACCTCTGCAGCCGTCGTCCGGAACTGGATTTCGACGCCTTCTGGGGCAAGGACTCCACCGCCGAGCTGTATCACTTCATCGGCAAGGACATCGTCAACTTCCACGCCCTGTTCTGGCCCGCCATGCTCGAAGGCGCCGGCTATCGCAAGCCGACCGGCATCAACGTCCACGGCTACCTGACGGTCAATGGCCAGAAGATGTCCAAGTCCCGTGGCACCTTCATCAAGGCCCGCACCTACCTGGAGCACCTATCGCCGGAATACCTGCGCTACTACTACGCGTCCAAGCTGGGCCGTGGTGTCGACGACCTGGACCTGAACCTCGAAGACTTCGTGCAGAAGGTCAACTCCGACCTGGTGGGCAAGGTGGTGAACATCGCCAGCCGTTGCGCCGGCTTCATCCACAAGGGCAATGCCGGGGTGATGGTGGACAGCAATGCCGCCCCCGAGCTGACCGAGGCTTTCCTGGCCGCGGCGCCAAGCATCGCCGACGCCTATGAAGCCCGTGACTTCGCCCGTGCCATGCGCGAGATCATGGGCCTGGCCGACCGCGCCAACGCCTGGATCGCCGACAAGGCTCCATGGTCGCTGAACAAGCAGGAAGGCAAGCAGGATGAAGTCCAGGCCATCTGCGCCACTGGCATCAACCTGTTCCGCCAGTTGGTGATCTTCCTCAAACCGGTGCTGCCACTGCTGGCTGCCGATGCCGAGGCCTTCCTCAACGTGGCCCCGCTGACCTGGAACGACCACCAGCAACTGCTGGCCAACCATCAGCTCAACGAATTCAAGCCGCTGATGACGCGGATCGACCCGGTAAAAGTGCAAGCCATGACCGATGCCTCCAAGGAAGACCTGGCCGCCAGCCAGACCGACACCGGTGGCCCTAAAGGCAACGGTGAACTGGTGAAGGACCCGCTGTCCGCGGAAATCGACTTCGATACCTTTGCCGCCATCGACCTGCGTGTCGCCCTGATCGTCAAGGCCGAAGCCGTGGAAGGTGCCGACAAGCTGCTGCGCCTGACCCTGGATATCGGCGACGAACAGCGCAACGTGTTCTCCGGCATCAAGAGCGCCTACCCTGATCCGTCCAAGCTCGATGGCCGCCTGACCATGATGATCGCCAACCTCAAGCCACGGAAAATGAAGTTCGGCATCTCCGAAGGCATGGTGATGGCTGCCGGCCCTGGCGGTGAAGAAATCTACCTGCTGAGCCCGGACAGCGGCGCCAAGCCCGGCCAGCGGATCAAGTAAGGCTGCAGGCTGGACCCCATCCCCCCGTTGCGCCCGGCGCAGCGGGGGGATTTGCATATCTGGCGGGCCCTGCGCCGACGCTGGAGTTTGCCTACTCTTGAAGGACAGCCTGCCCGTACCGGCCCCGACCATGACCGACTTCCTCCTCGCCCTTGTCAGCACTGCCCTGATCAACAACTTCGTGTTGCAGTGGCCGCTGGGCGTCGACCCGCTGCTGCAGGCCCCAGCCGATGGCGCTCGGCTTCGGATCCATGCGCTGGGCCTGGCAACGACGGTCTTGATGCTGGTCAGTTGCGTACTCGGCCATGTTCTCTATCGTGGTGTGCTGGTGCCCTCGGGGCTGCAGTCCTTGCAGCTGTTTGCCTGGCTGTCCCTGAGTGTGCTGCTGATCAGGCCGGCGCTACACTGGCTGCCCCGGGCCCTGCCCGGTTTGCCATTCGATGGCCTCTGGCCCTTGTTGCTGGCCAATGCCGGGATGCTCGGCCTGCTGTTGATCGCCAGCGGGGAAAACCTTGGGCTGGCGACCCTCGGCGCCATGAGCCTGGGTGCCGGGCTGGGCTTCTGGTTGGTACTGAGCCTGTTCAATGACCTGCGCCAGCGTATTTCCACCAACGATATTCCCCTGCCCTGGCAAGGCCTGCCGATCGACCTGATCAGCGCCGGCCTGCTGGCAGTGGCGTTTTTCGGCTTCAACGGACTGCCCAAGACATGAGTCTGATTCAACGCATCGACGCCCTTCTGCCCCAGACCCAATGCGGCAAGTGCGGCCACGCCGGATGCAAACCCTACGCCCAGGGCATCGCCAGTGGCGAGGCCATCAACAAGTGTCCGCCAGGGGGCCAGGAAACCATCGCCGGCCTGGCACAACTGCTCCAGCTGCCGGTGGTAGAACTGGACCACAGCCGTGGCGAAGCCCCGGCGCAGATCGCCCATATCCGCGAGGCCGAATGCATCGGCTGCACCAAGTGCATCCAGGCCTGCCCGGTGGACGCCATCGTCGGCGCGGCGAAGCTCATGCACAGCGTATTGATCGACGAATGCACCGGCTGCGACCTCTGTGTGGCGCCCTGCCCGGTGGATTGCATCGACATGCTGCCGTTGCCCATGGCCCGAGTGCTGCCCATTGTCGGCGGCCTGACCAGCAGCGCCGAGCAGTTGCAGGCTCGCGCCGCCAAACGCGATCACGCCCGGCGCCGCTTCGAGCAGCGCAATGATCGCTTGCAGCGCGAAGAGGCCCGGCGCCTGGCCGAACGTCAGGCCAGGGCCCAGCGCACCACCCAGGCCAGCGACGCCAGCCAGGATCCGGTTCAGTCGGCTATCGAGCGGGTCCGCGCGCAGAAAGCCGCGGCGGCCGATGCCGCCTTGAAAAAGGCCAAGATCGAGCTGGCCATGAGTCGCGCCCAATTGCACAAATCCCTTAAGGCCTTCGGTCATCCGCCGACCTTCGAGCAGCAATCGCAGTTGGTCGTCCTGCAGCGCCAGTTCGAAGTGGCCGAGCAGGCACTGGCCCAACTGGAAACCCAGGCGCCTCCACCGACCGCGCCGGTGGCCCGCGATGCCGACCTCAAGCGAGCCAAGATCCAGTTGGCGATGCGCCGCGCCGAACTGAAAAAGGCCCAGGCCGCAGCAGCCCCCGAAGCCGAACTGCAAACCCTGGCCGCGGCCCTGGCGGTGGCCGAACAGGCGCTGCACGCCGCGGAAGACGCCAGTGGCAAACCGGCACCAGTACTGGAGCGGATCGAGAAACGCCCGATCGCCCCACAACTGCGACAACTGAAGACAGAACTGGCCTACGCCCGAGCCGAACTGAGCAAACTGCAACGCCAGACCGATACCAGCAGCGAACAACTGGCCCAGGCCCAAGCCCGCCTGAGCGAAGCCGAGCGCCAGGTAAACGCCCATGACGTGCCCTGAAACAGTCGATCCGCGCCTGCGCCAGGCCATGCAGCGCGTGCTGCTGGCCACGCTGCCGGGGCTGCTGGTACTGCTGTGGTTGTATGCCTGGGGGCCACTGCTGAATCTACTGCTGGCAGCCAGTGGGGCCCTGGCCATGGAAGCCTTGGTGCTGTTCCTGCGGCGGCGTCCGCTGCAACCTGCCCTCAGCGATGGCAGTGCGCTGGTCAGTGCCACCTTGCTGGCCCTGGCCCTGCCACCCTATTGCCCCTGGTGGCTGCCGCTGAGCGCTGCCGCCAGCGCCGTGCTCTTGGGCAAGCAGGTGTACGGCGGTGTCGGCCAGAACCCCTTCAACCCGGCCATGCTGGGTTATGCACTGGCCCTGCTGTGCTTCCCGCAATCCATGACTCACTGGCCCGCGCCCCATGCCCTGGACCTGCTCGGCGGGCTGCAACAGGTATTCGGCCTGGGAGGCAACCCGCCCCCGGACGCCTGGGCCCAGGCCACGGCGCTGGACAGCCTGCGGATCAACAAGAGCCTGACCGTCGATGAACTCTTTGCCGGCAACCCCGCCTTCGGTCACTTCGGCGGCCGTGGTACCGAATGGGTCAACCTCGGATTTCTGGCTGGCGGCCTGTTTCTGCTGCAACAGCGGGTCATCGGCTGGCAGGCGCCCTTGGGCATGCTTGGCAGCCTGCTGCTGATCAGCCTGCTGTGCTGGAACGGCAGCGGCTCCGACTCCCACGGTTCGCCGCTGTTCCACCTGCTCAGCGGCGCCAGCATGCTCGGTGCGTTCTTTATCGTCACCGAGCCGGTGTCCGGCCCCAAGGCCGCCAAGGCCCGCCTGCTGTTTGGCGTTGGCGTTGGCCTGCTCACCTACCTGATCCGCACCTGGGGTGGCTACCCCGACGGGCTCGCATTCGCCGTGCTGCTGATGAACCTGGCGGTACCGGCCCTGGAGCGCCTGAACTCCGAAAAACCGCTGGAGCGCCCCTCATGAAAGGGGCTCGCAGCCTGTTGCTGCTGATGCTGCTCGGCTCCCTGGGCATCGGTGCCACCCTGTGGCTGCAATATGCCGCCACTCCACGCATAGAAGCCGAACAACGGGCCTTGCAGGTACGCAAGCTGTTGGATGTGCTGCCCGCCGGCAGCTATGACAACCAGCCCCTGGACCAGCCATTGCCCTTGGCCGATGGGCAACTGAGCAACAGTCGCCTGCTCGATGGCTACCTGGCCACCCGCAATGGCCGGCCCAGCGCCGTGCTGCTGCGCAGCCAGGTCACAGGCTACGCCGGCCCCATCGAGTTGCTGATTGCTATCGACAGCCAGGGGCGCCTGCTGGGCAGCAAGACCCTCCGGCAGGATGAGACTCCGGGGCTGGGAGCACGTATCGCCAGCTGGCCCAATGCCTGGCTCCAGGGGTTTTCAGGAAAATCCCGCAATGATCCGGGCGACAGCGCCTGGGCCTTGAAAAAGGACAACGGGCAGTTCGATCAGATTGCCGGCGCCACCATCACTTCCCGTGCGGTGATCAGTGCCTTGCATGATGCCTTGCGCTACTTCGACGAACACCGCGGACAACTGCTCCCTGGAACGCCTCATGAATAAGCCGCTGTCATTGCCGGGGCTGCTGATGCTGCCACCCCTGATCGGGGCTACGGACTCCTGGGTCAAGGCAATCGGCCTGGCCCTGGCCTGGGTATTGCTGATCGGCCTCTACGGCGCCGGCATGCGCTTGTTGCGTCCGCCCATCGAGACCCGCCACCACTGGCTGGCCAGCCTGCTGCTCAGCGCCAGCCTCGGCAGTTGCCTGTGGCTGGCGCTGCAGGCCTGGAGTTATGAGCTGCACCAGCAATTGAGCCTGTACCTGGGCCTGCTGCCCCTGCAATGCGTGGTACTGGAACAGGCGGGCTTCTTCCAGCACCGCAACCGACTGCGCCTGGCCGGCGCTTTCTGTATGGCCCTGATCGGCCTGGGTGCCCTGCGCGAGTTGCTGGGCGCTGGTACGCTGGGCAGCCATCTGGGCTGGCTTGTCGGCCAGCCGGATGCAGGCAATGGCTGGGTCGTGCTGCCACATGGGGGGCTACGCCTGCTGACCCTCGCCCCCGGCGGTTTTATCCTGCTGGGTGCGCTGCTGGCCGCAAAACGAGCCTGGGCCGGCTCCTGGACCTTAAACCGACCGCCTTCGAGGAAATGAATCACCCATGAATGCCGCCAAACGCCTGGAAATCTTTCGCCGGCTACACGAAGACAACCCCGAACCGAAAACCGAGCTGGCCTATTCCTCGCCGTTCGAGCTGCTGATTGCGGTGATTCTCTCGGCGCAATCGACCGACGTCGGGGTCAACAAGGCGACTGCCAGGCTCTTCCCCGTAGCCAATACCCCAGCGGCAATCTACGCCCTGGGCGTCGAAGGCCTGTCCGAATACATCAAGACCATCGGCCTGTACAACAGCAAGGCCAAGAACGTCATCGAGACCTGTCGCCTGCTGGTGGAACGCCATAACAGCGAAGTGCCACAGACCCGGGAAGAGCTGGAGGCTCTGCCCGGAGTGGGCCGCAAGACCGCCAACGTGGTCCTCAACACCGCTTTCCGGCAACTGACCATGGCGGTGGACACCCATATCTTCCGGGTCAGCAACCGAACCGGGCTGGCCCCGGGAAAGAACGTGGTCGAGGTCGAAAAGAAACTCATGAAGTTCGTACCCAAGGAGTTTCTGCTGGACTCCCATCACTGGCTGATCCTCCACGGCCGCTACGTTTGCCTGGCACGCAAGCCACGCTGTGGCAGCTGTCGAATCGAAGACCTGTGCGAATACAAGCAAAAGACTTCCGACGATTGAGCAAGCATTGATTTTGCCGATAGATCGATTGAAAAAATCTTTTTTACCCGCCAGGAGAATATCGATATAAGGAGCGCCAATGGCAGTCCTAGCCTGGAGTCGACCTTATGAGTACTGGCAAAGAACAACTGGACGTAGAAGACGATTTCGTCGCAGCTGAAACAGATGACGCAGAACCGGTGGTCGAAGTGGCGAAAACCAATCTGAGCAAGCGCCGGACCATCGACAATCTCCTCGAGGAACGGCGCCTGCAAAAACAGTTGGCCGATTACGACTTTGACCTCTAGTCACAAAAGAACCTCCCCATGGAGGTTTTTTTGTACCTGTGCCCAGCCGCAAATCTGGCCGGTCAGCCTCCCCGACTGACCGGCTGCGTCGGCACTCAAGCGAGCCCATCCAGCAACACCGTCTCAATGCGCACGTGCTCTAAAGGCTCATATCAACCGATGCCGTTGAGCGAACTCGATCAGATCAACCAGTGAACGAGCATTGAGCTTGGCCAGCAACCGGCGCTTGTAGGTACTGATGGTCTTGTTGCTCAAGCACAACCCCTCGGCAATTTCCTTGTTACTCATGCCGTTGGTGAGTTGTTTCAATACGATCAATTCGCGCCCTGAAAGCAGCTCGATCATCTGCTGCTCACTGCTGATGCCCTGGCTTGAGCGAAAAGTATGCAAGGCCTCGTTGGGGAAGTAGCTGTATCCCGCAAGCACCGCACGCACGGCACTCAACAGCTCGGTGATGTCCTGCTGCTTGCACACATAACCGGCAGCACCGGCCTGCATGCAGCGCATGGAGAAAGGCCCAGGAACTTGCAGGGTCAATACCAGAATCTTGATCGACATACCTCTGGACATCAGCCGGTTTATAACTTCGAGCCCATCAAGTTGCGGAATTCCAATATCCAGAATCAAGATGTCTGGAACATATTCAAGAGCCAACTTCAATGCATCCGTGCCGTTATCTGCTTCCGCTACTACTTCAAGGCCATGGCGCTCCATCAACATGCGCACAGCCAAACGGACAACAGGGTGATCATCCACGATCAATACTCTTTTCATAGGTCCATCTCAGTCCTGAGAGTTTTTTTAGAGCCCGCACAATACCCCAGAGAATTGACTCTGACACCGTGCTACAGAGGGCTACGACCTCACGAGGACGATCCTTACAAACAATACCGAATTGCCTTACAAAACGACCTAGATAAAAGTGGTTCAATATCCAAACCGCCTAGGATCAATCGTCAAATCAGCTACTTTTCGTACTAATAAAACTCCAACCTACAAGCACTCTCGGTAGCGGTACTTGGTACTTCGCCCATCAAGAAGTGGCTCACCTTGCCCAACAGACATTTGCTGATCTGAATTAGGCCTCGACGCTCACTGCAATTAGCCAGGGCAAAAAAAAGCCCCGCTTATCGCGGGGCTTTCTTCAACCACTCAAAGCATCAGACCAGGGTCCGACCCTTGTTCGCGGCAATGCGCATGCGCAGGGCGTTGAGCTTGATGAAGCCAGCTGCGTCCGCCTGGTTGTAGGCACCGCCGTCCTCTTCGAAGGTAGCGATGTTGGCGTCGAACAGCGACTCGTCAGACTTGCGACCGGTCACGATCACGTTGCCCTTGTACAGCTTCAGGCGTACCACGCCATTCACGTGGGCCTGGGAGGCGTCGATCATCTGTTGCAGCATCAGACGCTCAGGGCTCCACCAGTAGCCGGTGTAGATCAGGCTGGCGTACTTGGGCATCAGTTCGTCTTTGAGGTGAGCCACTTCGCGGTCCAGGGTGATGGACTCGATGGCGCGGTGGGCACGCAGCATGATGGTGCCGCCAGGTGTCTCGTAGCAGCCGCGGGACTTCATGCCCACGTAACGGTTCTCGACGATGTCCAGACGACCGATACCGTGTTCGCCACCGATGCGGTTCAGGGTCGCCAGCACGGTGGCCGGTGTCATCTCGACGCCGTCCAGTGCCACGATATCGCCGTTGCGGTAGGTCAGTTCCAGGTATTGCGGGGTATCTGGGGCCTTCTCCGGGGAGACAGTCCAGCGCCACATGTCTTCTTCGTGCTCGGTCCAGGTGTCTTCCAGCACGCCACCTTCATAGGAGATGTGCAGCAGGTTGGCATCCATCGAGTACGGGGATTTCTTCTTGCCGTGACGCTCGATCGGGATCCCGTGCTTCTCGGCGTAGTCCATCAGCTTCTCGCGGGACAGCAGGTCCCACTCGCGCCAAGGGGCAATCACCTTCACACCCGGCTTGAGGGCGTAGGCGCCCAGTTCGAAACGCACCTGATCGTTGCCCTTGCCGGTGGCGCCATGGGAAATGGCGTCGGCGCCGGTTTCGTTGGCGATTTCGATCAGGCGCTTGGCGATCAACGGACGAGCGATGGAAGTACCCAGCAGGTACTCGCCTTCGTAGACGGTGTTGGCGCGGAACATCGGGAAGACGAAATCACGCACGAACTCTTCGCGCAGATCGTCGATGTAGATCTCTTTGACGCCCATGGCTTGCGCCTTGGCGCGGGCCGGCTCGACCTCTTCGCCTTGGCCCAGGTCAGCAGTGAAAGTCACTACTTCACAGTTGTAAGTATCCTGCAGCCACTTGAGGATCACCGAAGTGTCCAGGCCGCCCGAATACGCCAGAACGACCTTGTTAACGTCCGCCATGCCATCACTCCACGGGGTTGTACGGAAAGCCGCCAAGTCTACCGATCCACGCGGATAATTTACAGAGGCGCGACAGCTTATGACGACCAAGCGACAGATTATGTCGAGCGAGCGACGACGACAGCCGTATCAGGAAGTCGCCGCTGCGCTGGATCCGGAAGCCGCCTGAGGCGCTGGGGCCGGCTTTTCGGCAGGAGCGACCCGCTCCAGATGCACATTGACCCGCCGGTTCTTCGCCCGGTTGGCCGCATTGGTGTTGGGGGCCAGGGGATAGCGCTCGCCATGGAAGCGCACCACGATCTGGTTTTCCGCCAGGCCATTGGCCTTGAAGAACTCCATGACCGCCAGCGCACGACGGCGCGACAGGTCACGGTTGGTCAGGCGGTTGCCACTGTTATCAGAGTGCCCGTCCAATTCGACATGATTGACCGTGGGGTCGGCCTTGATGAAGTCCACCATCACTTGCAGCTTGGCCTTGGCCCGGGCGTCCAGGTCGATGCCACCCCCGGGGAAACCGATCTCGGCCTGCTTGACCTGTTCATAGTTCATCGGCAACAGCTTGGCCATGCAGCTTTGATAGTCGCCGTAGGCCTTGCTGAACTTCACCGGCAACAGGCGTACCTCGGACACTCCGCCTTCGCGGGAGAAGTGCCGGACCACCGGGCTGCGCCCCTCCAGCAAACCGACGATCAGACGTCCGGCCTGCATCTGGTTGCTGTTGAACAGCACCCCATCGGTACCGGCCTTGACCGCCCCAAGGTTGATGTCGCCACGCCCCGGCTGCCAGGGGGCGGCGGCCGCAAGCAGGGTCGCGGAACCACCGGCCTGCATGGGGTTGAAACTCTTGAGGCGGAAAATCGCCTGCTCGCCGGCGCGACGAACGAATTCGCCGGAACCGAAATCGGTAACCGGTTGGATCAGGCGGCACTCGAACTTGTCACCTTCGACCGTCCACTCAATGCTCTCCAGGCGAGTCTGGAAAGTGAGAGCCATCGCAGGCAGGCTGGCAAACACACTGAGCAAGGCTAGATAACGCTGGCGCACGGGAGGCTCCACTGACGTGTACAACAGAAAAATCGACAGGCGTTAATACGCCATACCTTCGGGATATCGGTTGCTCGTCGCAAAACTTGATAGCGAGTGCCTGGAAGAGTCTTTTCCGGTAGCATTCCCCCGAGTTTTACCCGCCTGGAACCTCCAATGTCCGACCGCCTGACCCTGCTGCGTCCCGACGACTGGCATATTCATCTTCGCGATGGGGCCGTGTTGCCCAATACAGTCGCAGATGTCGCGCGCACCTTTGGCCGCGCCATCATCATGCCCAACCTGGTACCTCCGGTGCGCAACGCCGCGGAAGCCGACGCCTATCGCCAGCGCATTCTAGCTGCGCGCCCGGCCGGCAGCCGCTTCGAGCCACTGATGGTGCTCTACCTGACCGACCGTACCCAGCCGGAGGAAATCCGCGCGGCCAAGGCCTGCGGTTTCGTCCACGCCGCCAAGCTGTACCCGGCCGGCGCGACCACCAACTCGGATTCGGGCGTGACCAGCATCGACAAGATTTTCCCGGTGCTTGAAGCCATGGCCGAAGTCGGCCTGCCGCTGTTGATCCACGGCGAGGTAACCCGCGGCGACGTCGATGTCTTCGACCGCGAGAAAATCTTCATCGACGAGCACATGCGGCGTGTGGTTGAACGCTTCCCCAGCCTGAAAGTGGTGTTCGAACACATCACCACCGCTGAAGCCGTGCAGTTCGTCAAGGAGGCTTCGGCTAACGTCGGCGCCACCATCACTGCGCATCACCTGCTGTACAACCGCAACCACATGCTGGTGGGCGGTATTCGTCCGCACTTCTATTGCCTGCCGATCCTCAAGCGCAACACCCACCAGGAAGCCCTGCTGGATGCGGCCACCAGCGGCAACGCGAAGTTCTTCCTCGGCACCGACTCGGCACCTCACGCCCAGCACGCCAAGGAAGCCGCTTGCGGTTGCGCCGGCTGCTACAGCGCCTACGCCGCCATCGAGCTGTACGCCGAAGCGTTCGAACAACGCAATGCCCTGGATCAGCTGGAAGCTTTCGCCAGCCTCAACGGCCCGCGCTTCTACGGCTTGCCGGCCAACACCGACAGCATCACCCTGGTCCGTGAAGAATGGACCGCTCCTGCCAGCCTGCCGTTTGGCGAGCTGACTGTCATTCCGCTGCGCGCCGGTGAAAAACTGCGCTGGCGCCTGCTGGAGGATCACTCGTGAGTGACGACCATTTCGACGACGAACAAGAAGGTAGCAGCGGCGGTCCTCGCCATCCGATGGCGGCACGCTTTCGCGGTTACCTGCCGGTAGTCGTCGATGTTGAAACCGGTGGCTTCAACTCGGCCACCGACGCCCTGCTGGAAATTGCCGCAACCACCATCGGCATGGACGAAAAAGGCTTCGTGTTCCCCGAACACACCTACTTCTTCCGGGTCGAGCCTTTCGAAGGCGCGAACATCGAAGCTGCAGCCCTGGAATTCACCGGGATCAAGCTTGATCATCCCCTGCGCATGGCTGTGAGCGAAGAAACCGCCCTCACCGATATTTTCCGCGGGGTGCGCAAGGCGCTGAAGGCCAATGGCTGCAAGCGCGCCATCCTGGTAGGCCACAACAGCAGCTTCGACCTGGGCTTCCTGAATGCCGCCGTGGCGCGCCTGGACATGAAGCGCAATCCGTTCCACCCGTTTTCCAGCTTCGATACCGCCACTCTGGCTGGCCTGGCATACGGCCAGACCGTGCTGGCCAAGGCCTGTCAGAGCGCAGACATCGACTTCGACGGTCGCGAGGCCCACTCGGCTCGCTACGACACAGAGAAGACCGCCGAGCTGTTCTGCGGCATCGTCAACCGCTGGAAACAGATGGGCGGCTGGCAGGATTTCGACGACTGAATAGTCGCTTTCCTTTGCCCCATAAAAAAACCGGCCCTAAGGCCGGTTTTTTTATGCGTGACGCCAAGCCTTACAGCTTGCCGGCGTTCTCGCTCAGGTAAGCAGCAACGCCTTCTGGCGAAGCGGTCATGCCCTTGTCGCCTTTCTTCCAGTTGGCAGGGCAGACTTCGCCGTGCTCTTCGTGGAACTGCAGAGCGTCGACCAGACGGATCAGCTCTTCCATGTTGCGGCCCAGTGGCAGGTCGTTGACGATCTGCGAGCGGACAACGCCTTTGTCGTCGATCAGGAACGCGCCACGGAAAGCCACGCCGCCTTCGGACTCAACGTCGTAGGCCTTGGCGATTTCGTGCTTCATGTCAGCAGCCATGATGTATTGAACCTGACCGATGCCGCCGGCATTGATCGGGGTGTTACGCCAGGCGTTGTGAGTGAAGTGCGAGTCGATGGACACAGCGATCACTTCAACGTTGCGTGCCTTGAAGTCGGCCATGCGGTGGTCCAGAGCGATCAGCTCGGACGGGCACACGAAGGTGAAGTCCAGTGGGTAGAAGAACACCAGGCCGTATTTGCCTTTGATGGCCGAGGACAGGGTGAAGCTGTCGACGATTTCGCCATTGCCGAGAACGGCCGGAACGGTGAAGTCAGGGGCTTGTTTGCCTACGAGTACGCTCATTGGATATCTCCTGGTGTGGACGTAGTAATGAAGAAGAAGGGTTGGCCCCGAGCCTGCCATGCTGATGCGACAGCCCCGTGACGTGCGCCCTCTTCGCAAGGACCGACCATCATACACGGCGTTTTTAAGCTGTCCTTAGTGGTTTTTCCTCTGGCCGGCCTCCAACGCGAAAAATGCGAATGATCTGTCATTAATGCCAAGAAAAGCCGTTCGTCACTCAAGCAAGAATCAGCAACAAAGGGCGTCGAAACCACTTTGACAATCATTCTCGTTAACATTAAGATCCATCGCAATTGAGCCCTAACCAGCGACGGTTCTCATCTTATGTATGTCTGCCTCTGCACCGGTGTCACCGACGGACAAATTCGCGAAGCGATCTACGAAGGTTGCTGCAGCTACCGCGAAGTACGCCAGGCCACCGGCGTTGCCAGCCAGTGCGGCAAATGTGCCTGCCTGGCCAAGCAAGTGGTTCGCGAAACCCTGACCGAATTGCAGAGCAGCCAAGCGGCAATCCCCTACCCTGTGGAATTTAATGTCGCCTGATTTAATCAATAATTAGCGGCGTTACAAACAACCGGACCTGGCGTCCGGTTTTTTTATGCCTGTAATTCAATCGCTTAGAGACAAAACGCGGAACACAAACATTCTTATTCCGATTAATTTTCATATATTATTCAATAACTTAGGTTTGACAGTAATGTTCATGCAGCTCAGACTCTGCCCATGTTCCACTAAATACAGGGCAGGACCCCATCATGAAAGGCGACATTACAGTCATCCAGCATCTCAATAAAATCCTTGCCAATGAACTGGTCGCGATCAATCAGTACTTCCTGCATGCGCGCATGTATGAAGATTGGGGCCTGAACAAGCTGGGCAAGCACGAGTACCACGAGTCCATCGACGAGATGAAGCATGCGGACAAGCTGATCAAGCGCATCCTCTTCCTCGAAGGCCTGCCCAACGTCCAGGACCTGGGCAAGTTGCATATCGGTGAGCACACCAAGGAAATGCTCGAATGCGACCTGCGTATCGAGCGCACCGGCCATGCCGACCTCAAGGCCGCGATCGCCCATTGCGAATCGGTTGGTGACTTCGGCAGCCGTGAACTGCTGGAAGATATTCTGGAATCCGAAGAAGAGCATATCGACTGGCTGGAAACCCAATTGGGCCTGATCGATAAAGTGGGTATCGAGAACTATCTGCAATCGCAAATGGGTGACGAGTAACTCAACTCGTAATACCCGAAGAATAAAAAAGCCCCGCTTCTCTTATGAGAGCGGGGCTTTTTTTATTACGCGGATATGTTCGCGTAACAAACCGAAGCAGAGTGCTTGCCGCAAGTTTCCGAGAATCACACGAGTAGCATGTCGATTCCCGGAAACCCTCGCGAGCAGGCGCGCTTTTACGCTTCGGTCTTGGCAGCGGCTTTTTCGGCAGCGGCCTTGATCAGGCTCTGCAATTCACCGTTGGCGAACATTTCAGCCATGATGTCGCTGCCGCCGACCAGCTCACCGGCCACCCACAGTTGTGGGAAGGTTGGCCAATTGGCGTACTTGGGCAGGTTGGCGCGAATTTCCGGGTTCTGCAGGATGTCCACGTAAGCGAACTTCTCACCACAGCCCATTACGGCCTGAGCGGCTTTGGCAGAGAAGCCGCACTGCGGGGCATTCGGCGAGCCTTTCATGTAAAGCAGAATGGTGTTGTTGGCAATCTGCTCTTTAATAGTTTCGATGATATCCATGGAACACCTCGGCTGAACTTTCCGACTCTGTTGTCGGCACGGTGGCGCATTGTAACGGAATCCTGAGCACCCTGCTCGGCCTCTCCGACAGACATCTCAGGCCGCCTGCACCCTGACCGGCACCCCGTTCAACGCCGCATTTCCCGACAGCACATCGAGCTGGCGCTCGTCGGTCAGGTCATTGGCGCTGCAACCCGGCTGCTCCGTGGCTATGTTCATCTGCACGCCCGGACGCCCATGCCCCCAGCCATGGGGCAGGCTCACAACCCCCGGCATCATCTCGGCGCTGGCCAGCACTTCGACTTCCACCGCGCCGACCCGTGAACTGATGCGTACCCGTTGACCGTCCTGCAAACCCCGGTGAGCCAGATCCTGCGGATGCATCAGCAGTTGGTGACGAGGCTTGCCCTTCACCAGGCGGTGATAGTTGTGCATCCAGGAGTTGTTACTGCGCACATGCCTGCGGCCGATCAACAACAGTTCCCCCTCCTGCGGCGCCTTCAGGGCAGCAAAGCGCTCCAGGTCGGCCATGATCGCCGGCGGCGCAGCCTGGACCCGCCGGTTTTCGGTTTTCAGGCGCTCGGCCAGATTCGGCTGCAGCGGCCCCAGATCGATGCCATGGGGATGCTCGGCCAGCGTCGCCAATGACAGCTTGAACGGCGAGGCGTCGCCATAAGGCCCGGCACGCAGCCCCATATCAATCATTTGCGCCGGAGCGATAGTCGGCTTGAGCGAGCTTTCGGTGCGCTCGGCAAAGGCCTTGGCCAGGCCGACGAAGATCTCCCAGTCGTGCAGTGCACCTTCGGGCTTGGGCAGGATCGCCCGGTTGAAACGGCTGACGTTGCGCACCGCGAACAGATTGAACGTGGTGTCGTAGTGATCATTTTCCAGGGCCGAGGTGGACGGCAGGATCAAGTCGGCATAGCGGGTGGTTTCGTTGATGTACAGGTCGATGCTGAGCATGAACTCCAAGCCATCCAGCGCCTGCTCCAGCTGCCGGCCATTGGGCGTGGACAGCACGGGGTTGCCCGCCACCGTGATCAGCGCCCGTACCTGCCCCTCCCCTTCGGTGAGCATCTCTTCTGCCAGGGCCGACACCGGCAACTCGCCGCCGTATTCCGGAAGCCCGGAAACCCGGCTCTGCCAGGCATTGAAGTGGCCGCCCGAAGTCGCCGCTACCAGATCCACCGCGGGGCTGGTACACAAGGCGCCACCCACGCGGTCGAGGTTACCGGTGACCAGGTTGAGCAATTGCAGCAACCAATGGCACAGCGTGCCGAAGGCCTGGGTCGAGACGCCCATGCGCCCGTAGCAGACCGCTTTGTCGGCCGAGGCGAAATCCCTGGCCAGTTGGCGGATCTGCGGCGCCGCAATGGCGCACAGGGGGCTCATGGCCTCCGCCGTGAACCGGGATATGGCCTGGCGCACCTCGGCCAGCCCATCCACCTGCAAGTGACTGTCGCGGGTCGGCCCCTCTTCGAAGATGCTGTTGAGCAGGCCAAACAGCAGCGCGACATCGCCCCCTGGGCGGACAAACAGATGCTGGTCGGCCATGGCCGCGGTTTCGCTGCGCCGCGGATCGACCACCACTACCTTGCCGCCACGGGCCTGGATCGCTTTCAGGCGCTTTTCCACATCCGGAACGGTCATGATGCTGCCGTTGGACGCCAGGGGATTGCCGCCAAGAATCAACATGAAATCGGTGTGATCGATATCCGGAATCGGCAACAGCAAGCCGTGGCCATACATCAGGTAGCTGGTCAGGTGCTGAGGCAATTGGTCGACCGAGGTAGCCGAGAAGCGATTGCGCGTCTTGAGCTGGCCGAGAAAGTAGTTGCTGTGGGTCATCAGCCCATAGTTGTGCACGCTGGGATTGCCCTGGTAGGTCGCCACCGCGTTGTTGCCATGACGCTGCTGAATACTCGCCAGCCGCTCGGCCACCAGGGCAAAGGCCTCGTCCCATTCGATCGGTTGCCACTCATTGCCAACCCGGCGCACCGGCTGGCGCAGGCGGTCCGGGTCATTCTGGATATCTTGCAAGGCCACGGCCTTGGGGCAGATATGACCGCGGCTGAAACTGTCCTGAAGATCGCCCTTGATCGAGCTGATGCGCGGAGCACTGCCGTCTTCTTCAGTGATTTCCAGGGTCAGGCCACAGATGGCCTCACACAGGTGGCAGGCACGGTGATGGAGAGTCTTGGTCATGGCCAGTCTCTATTGTCTGAGAGCGCAGCGTATTCGCTTGCCGGAAGCAAAAACTATGGGCGCTCCCCTGACAGGACACCAGTGACGTTCGTCCCATGAATTCACGGCCATCAGCCCCGGCCATGATCGGCGCCTTCAGTTGGAGGGCAACCGTGGCGGCCCATCCGCTGAGACGTGGGTGGTTGCATCCACGGCCTCCCGCTCTCCATAGCCACCCGAGAGTTGTGCGAGCAATCGCCAATGCTCGTCCAGGCCTGCACTGAGGCTCATCATCCGGTCGATCATCTTGCGCGCGGCCGCTCGGGTCACCGGATCTTCACTGCGCAGCAGCTCGAAGGAAAACGCCGTCACCGAAGCTGTCATGTCGGTGAGTGCCCGGGCCGTGAGCCCCAAGAGCGTCATCAGTTGTTGCTCCCTGGATTCCATCGTTCACCCGTCCCTGCCACTGATTCGCCTTTATAACCTCAGCACTTTGCATTAGGAAATGTTTCAGGCTGCCAGCCCGCGGATTATCCGGGACGCAGCCCCCGCCCTCCAGGTCAGAAAACGACTGCATGGGCATCACCCGCGCCGCGCTCGATTGCCAAGGCGCGCCGGGGCAGTGTACAAATGCCCGGCTGCTGTCTGGAAACTGGTCTCAAAAGTGCCAGCGCATTCGCGTCCTGGCCTCTCATGCCCATAATCGCCGTAGCACTACTATTGGTAAGACGCGACATTTAATTATAAGATCGCGCCTTCCCCTATTTCGTCGCCCCGTGCGGCTTTCGCCGCAGGTCCAGCCCGTTGTTCGACTAAACAAGGCTTTGAGAATCTGCGGTCCGTTGCAAAAAGGTAGTTAATGATGAGCGCAAGGCACTTTCTCTCCCTGATGGATTGCACGCCCGAAGAGCTGGTCAGTGTGATTCGTCGAGGCATCGAGCTGAAGGACCTGCGTAACCGCGGCGTACTCTTCGAGCCCTTGAAAAATCGTGTGCTTGGCATGATTTTCGAGAAGTCGTCGACCCGAACCCGACTGTCCTTCGAAGCCGGCATGATCCAACTGGGCGGCCAGGCCATCTTCCTTTCGCCACGGGACACTCAACTGGGGCGCGGCGAGCCCATCGGCGACTGCGCCATCGTCATGTCGCGCATGCTCGATGCCGTGATGATCCGCACCTTTGCCCACAGCACCCTGACCGAGTTTGCGGCCAACTCCCGCGTACCGGTGATCAACGGCCTGTCCGATGACCTGCACCCCTGCCAACTGCTGGCTGACATGCAGACGTTCCTCGAGCATCGCGGCTCGATCCAGGGCAAGACCGTGGCCTGGATCGGCGACGGCAACAACATGTGCAACAGCTATATAGAAGCGGCCATCCAGTTCGACTTCCAACTGCGCATCGCTTGCCCCGAAGGGTACGAGCCCAACGCGGATTTCGTAGCCCAGGCCGGCGACCGCGTGACCATCGTCCGTGATCCTCGCGAAGCCGTGCGTGGTGCCCACCTGGTGAGCACCGATGTCTGGACCTCCATGGGCCAGGAAGAGGAGACCGCCAAGCGCCTGCAACTGTTCGCTCCCTTCCAGGTCAACCGCGCACTGCTGGACCTGGCCGCCGAGGATGTTCTGTTCATGCATTGCCTGCCCGCCCACCGCGGTGAAGAAATCAGCCTCGACCTGCTGGACGACCCGCGTTCGGTGGCCTGGGACCAGGCGGAAAACCGCCTCCACGCACAAAAGGCCCTGCTCGAATTCCTCGTCGAGCCGGCGTACCACCACGCATGAGCCAGCCCTTGCTACTGAACCTGCGCAACCTCGCTTGCGGCTACCAGGACCAACGCGTGGTGCAGAACCTCAACCTGCACCTCAATGCCGGGGATATCGGCTGCCTGCTGGGCTCATCCGGCTGCGGCAAGACCACCACCCTGCGCGCCATCGCCGGGTTCGAGCCGGTGCATGAGGGGGAAATCCAGCTGGCGGGCGAGACCATCTCCAGCGCCGGTTTCACCCTGGCGCCGGAGAAACGCCGGATCGGCATGGTGTTCCAGGACTACGCCCTGTTCCCGCACCTGAGCGTGGCCGACAACATTGCCTTCGGCATTCGCAAACACCCGCAGAAAGAGCGGGTGGTGGCCGAACTGCTGGAGCTGGTGAACCTGAAGAGCCTCGGCCAGCGCTTCCCCCACGAACTGTCCGGTGGCCAGCAACAACGGGTGGCCCTGGCTCGTGCCCTGGCTCCCGAACCACAACTGCTGCTGCTCGACGAGCCCTTCTCCAACCTCGACGGCGAACTGCGACGCAAGCTCAGCCACGAGGTGCGTGACATCCTCAAGGCCCGTGGCACCAGTGCGATCCTGGTTACTCACGACCAGGAGGAAGCCTTTGCCGTGAGCGATCAGGTAGGGGTGTTCAAGGAAGGCCGCCTGGAACAGTGGGACACACCGTACAACCTCTACCACGAACCCCAGACGCCCTTCGTCGCCAGCTTCATCGGTCAGGGCTACTTCATTCGCGGCCAGTTGAGCAGCCCGGAATCGGTACAGACCGAACTCGGCTTGCTGCAGGGCAACCGCGCCTACACCTGGCCAACCGGCGGTGCGGTGGATGTGCTGTTGCGTCCGGACGACATCGTCCACGCCCCCGACAGCGCCTTGAAAGCCCGCGTCGTGGGCAAGACGTTCCTCGGCGCCTCGACCCTGTATCGCCTGCAGCTGCCCACCGGCAGCCAGCTGGAATCGATCTTTCCGAGCCACGCCGATCATCAGGTCGGCGCCGATGTGGGTATCCGGGTCGCGGCGGAACACCTGGTGCTGTTCCAGGCCTCGGGCAGTACCGCAGCGCAGATCCCGCAAAGCGACTCAGGGGTGCGCCGCTACAGCAGCGCGCATTGAGCCGTCTTCGCTGGCAAGCCAGCTCCTACGACAGCGCACTGTAGGAGCCGGCTTGCCGGCGAAACACCCAGCACAGTCATTGCAGATGCAACTGCCCACTGGCAATCAGCCGGGCATGCCCACCGATCTTCACCCGCTCACCTTCCAGACGACAAAACAATGCGCCACCTCGGGCAGAGCACTGGTAGGCGCTCAACTGCGGCTTATCCAACCGCTTCGCCCAGTAAGGCGCCAGGCAGCAATGGGTGGATCCGGTCACTGGGTCCTCATCGATACCGATGGCGGGGGCAAAATAGCGCGAGACAAAGTCGTGCTGCTCCCCACGCGCAGTCACGATCACCCCGGGCCAGGGCAGTTTCGCCAGCGCCGTCATATCCGGCCGGCACTCACGCACCGCCTGCTCCGACTCCAGCACGGCCAATAGCTCGTTGGCCCCCAGCAATTCGACGACCTCAAGCCCCAGCGCTTGCGCCACCGCCTCCCGCCCTGCCTGGCTGCTCGGGCTGCGCAGCGGGAAATCCAGCCACAACAGCCCCTCTTCACGGGTGACACTCAGGGGCCCGGACTGGCTGAGAAAGTCGATACGCTGCGCGGTCTGGCCATAAACCTCGAACAACACATAGGCAGTGGCCAGGGTTGCATGCCCGCACAACGGCACTTCCGTCACCGGGGTGAACCAGCGAATCCGCCAGCCCTGGGCCTCACGCACGACAAAAGCGGTTTCTGCCAGATTGTGCTCGGCGGCAATTTGCTGCATCAGCCTGTCATCGAGCCAGGACTCAAGCCGGTAAACCATGGCCGGATTACCCGCGAACGGGCGCTCGCTGAACGCATCGACCTGATGAAACTCAAGCTGCATATCCCTTCTCCGTGAATAACTGGCCCCCAGCATGGGCCCTGGCCCCCAACGGGGGACAGACACAGAAGTCGGGATTTTCCTGCATACAGCAGCGGCCCTGGCCGCAGCCGTTGCGACTCAAGGACGACCGATATCGGCGAACCTGGCCTGGGTATGCTCGGCCAGTACCGCCGGCGCCAGCTCGACTTCCAGGCCACGGCGCCCGGCACTGACAAAAATGCTGGCGAACGGCTGCGCACTGTTATCGATAAAGGTCCGCAGGCGCTTCTTCTGCCCCAGCGGGCTGATGCCTCCCAGCAGGTACCCCGTGGCGCGCTGGGCGGCAGCCGGGTCGGCCATTTCAGCCTTCTTCACGCCCGCTGCGTGGGCCAGGGCCTTCAGGTCAAGACTTCCGACGACCGGCACCACCGCCACCAGCAACTCACCCTTTTCACTGCTGGCAAGCAAGGTCTTGAACACCTGCGCAGGATCAAGATCAAGCTTCTCCGCGGCCTCCAGGCCATAGGAGGCGGCCTTGGGGTCATGTTCGTAACTGTGGATGCGATGTTCGGCGCGAACTTTTTTCAGCAGGTCCAGTGCAGGGGTCATGGCAGCTCCAGGCGAGGAATGAAAAGGCAAAACCAAGCGCGCGAATTTTAGGTCATTCACCAGCAAAAGGCTCTATTCCAAGCCTTGATAACCGGCCCGTGTGCCTACGAAAGCAACCATGCCTGTCGTTCCCGCGACTATGCCCCGGAATCATTCATTTGATTGATATCTATAAAATGACCATCCGTTCACTTTCGACCTTTGACAGCGGTGTTTCTTGTCTATATTTTTTCGTTTCTGAATATCATGCGGTAGATCCAAGGTTGTACCCAGTAGCAAGGCGAGGTCGGAATGGGGATTCCGCCTTCGTTTGAAGTCGCGCTCCATGCCTTTTGCAGCAGCGCCAGACAACAACAAAAATCGAGGTTCACATGACAACTGCTCTGCAACAACCGTCGCTATCGGGCCAATGCATCGCCGAGTTTCTGGGTACTGCGCTGTTGATCTTCTTCGGCACCGGTTGTGTCGCCGCGCTCAAGGTCGCGGGGGCCAGCTTCGGCCTATGGGAAATCAGCATCATCTGGGGGATCGGCGTGAGCATGGCGATCTACCTGACCGCCGGAGTTTCCGGCGCGCACCTGAACCCTGCCGTGAGCATCGCCCTGTGCCTGTTCGCCGATTTTGAAAAGCGCAAACTGCCGTTCTACATCCTCGCCCAGATCGCTGGCGCCTTCTGCGCGGCGCTGTTGGTTTACACGCTGTACAGCAACCTGTTCTTCGATTTCGAACAAACCCACCAGATGGTCCGTGGCTCCCAGGCCAGCCTGGAACTGGCCTCGGTGTTCTCCACCTTCCCCAACCCGGCGCTGTCCACTGCCCAGGCGTTCCTAGTGGAGTTGGTGATCACCGCCATCCTGATGGGAGTGATCATGTCCCTGACCGATGACAACAATGGCTTGCCGCGCGGCCCGATGGCTCCGCTGCTGATCGGCCTGCTGATTGCCGTGATCGGCAGTGCCATGGGCCCGCTGACCGGGTTTGCGATGAACCCGGCGCGGGACTTCGGGCCTAAACTGATGACGTTCGTGACCGGCTGGGGTGAAATTTCCTTCACCGGCGGCCGTGATATTCCGTATTTCCTGGTGCCAATCTTCGCTCCGATCCTCGGCGCCTGCCTGGGTGCTGCGGCCTATCGCGGCTTGATTGCCCGCCATTTGCCCAGCGCTGCTGTCGCCCCGGAGGCCGAACAGGTCACCGAAGGCAAAGTCAAAGCTTCCTGAATCCAGTGGCGCGTGATCCTGCCCAAATCGATCGCGCGCCTGTTCTCACTCCCTTATTTCGTCCAAGGCAATCGACATGACCGACATTCAGAATAAGAACTACATCATTGCCCTCGATCAGGGTACGACCAGTTCCCGGGCGATCATTTTCGATCGCGACGCCAACGTGGTCTGCACCGCCCAGCGCGAATTCGCCCAGCATTACCCTCAGGCCGGCTGGGTCGAACATGACCCGATGGAAATCTTCGCCACCCAGAGCGCGGTGATGGTCGAGGCCCTGGCACAAGCCGGCCTGCATCACGACCAGGTGGCCGCCATCGGTATCACCAACCAGCGTGAAACCACTGTGGTCTGGGACAAGAACACCGGCCGGCCGATCTACAACGCCATCGTCTGGCAGTGCCGCCGCAGCACCGAGATCTGCCAGCAGCTCAAGCGCGACGGCCTGGAAGACTACATCCGCGAAACCACCGGCCTGGTGACCGACCCCTACTTCTCCGGCACCAAGCTCAAGTGGATCCTCGACAACGTCGAAGGCAGCCGCGAGCGTGCGCGCAACGGCGAGCTGCTGTTCGGCACCATCGACAGCTGGCTGATCTGGAAATTCACCGGCGGCAAGACCCACGTCACCGACTACACCAACGCCTCGCGCACCATGCTCTTCAACATCCACACCCTGGAGTGGGACGCGAAGATGCTGGAGGTGCTGGACATCCCGCGGGAAATGCTCCCGGAAGTGAAGTCCTCGTCGGAAATATATGGCCGCACCAAGAGCGGCATCGCCATCGGCGGTATCGCCGGCGACCAGCAGGCCGCGCTGTTCGGCCAGATGTGCGTCGAGCCGGGCCAGGCCAAGAACACCTATGGCACCGGCTGCTTCCTGCTGATGAACACCGGCGACAAGGCGGTTAAATCCCAGCACGGCATGCTCACCACTATCGCCTGCGGCCCCCGTGGCGAAGTGGCCTACGCCCTGGAAGGTGCAGTATTCAACGGCGGTTCCACCGTGCAGTGGCTGCGTGATGAACTGAAGATCATCAACGACGCCCACGACACCGAATACTTCGCCGGCAAGGTCAAGGACAGCAACGGCGTGTATCTGGTGCCGGCCTTCACCGGCCTGGGTGCTCCCTACTGGGACCCCTATGCCCGTGGCGCGCTGTTCGGCCTGACCCGCGGCGTGCGCGTGGACCACATCATCCGTGCCGCCCTGGAGTCCATCGCCTACCAGACCCGCGACGTGCTCGACGCCATGCAGCAGGACTCCGGCGAACGCCTCAAAGCCCTGCGGGTGGACGGCGGTGCCGTGGCCAACAACTTCCTCATGCAGTTCCAGGCCGACATCCTCGGCACCCAGGTGGAACGCCCGCAAATGCGTGAAACCACCGCCCTGGGCGCTGCCTACCTGGCGGGCCTGGCCTGCGGTTTCTGGGGCAGCCTGGAAGAACTGCGGGGCAAGGCGGTGATCGAGCGCGAGTTCGAACCACAACTGGCGGAAGCGGAAAAAGAAGGCCTGTACGCAGGCTGGAAGAAGGCCGTCAGCCGCACCCGCGACTGGGAACCCCACGACGAGGCCAAATAAGCCAAGCCGTGGATTGGTAACCGCTTGTAACTGGTAGGGAGGGGATTCCTGCGGCATCATGGGCAAATTTTGCACGGCAGCCCAAAGGAAGCCCCATGAATCTGCCTCCCCGTCAGCAGCAAATCCTCGATCTGGTTCGCGAACGCGGCTACGTCAGCATCGAGGAATTGGCCCAGCTGTTCGTCGTAACCCCGCAAACCATCCGCCGCGATATCAACCAGCTGGCGGAAGCCAATCTGCTGCGCCGCTACCACGGTGGCGCAGCCTATGACTCCAGCGTAGAAAACACCGCCTACGCCATGCGCGCCGACCAGATGCGCGACGAAAAGCAGCGCATCGGCGAAGCCGTTGCCGCGCAGATCCCCGATCACGCCTCGCTGTTCATCAATATCGGCACCACCACCGAATCCATCGCCCGGGCCCTGCTCAATCACAGCCACCTGAAGATCATCACCAACAACCTGCACGTGGCCTCGATGCTCAGCGCCAAGGATGATTTCGACGTACTGCTCACCGGCGGCAATGTGCGCCGTGACGGCGGCGTGGTAGGCCAGGCCAGTGTCGACTTCATCAACCAGTTCAAGGTCGACTTCGCCCTGGTGGGCATCAGTGGCATCGACGAGGACGGCAGCCTGCTGGACTTCGACTACCAGGAAGTGCGGGTATCCCAGGCGATCATCGCCAATGCCCGGCAGGTGATCCTGGCTGCCGACTCCAGCAAGTTCGGGCGCAACGCCATGATCCGCCTGGGGCCCATCAGCCTGATCGATTGCCTGGTCACCGACCAGCAACCGGTACCGGCCCTGACCCAACTGCTCAACCAGCACAAGATCCGCCTCGAAGTGGTCTGACTGCTCTCCCTCCTGCGGATCCGGCCGCGCTCGAACGACGAGCCTCGACGCTTCATCGCTTTCGAAATCGCCGCGGCCGATCCCGCCATCCAGCCCAAGGCAACAGCAGCGGCTACAGTTACCCGTCGACAATGTTCGAAAACTTTCCTTTAGCGCTGCTTCGATCAGTTTTTTCAATCGAAGCACGCTGGATGCGTGCATCTTTATGCGCTAGTATTTTCGAAAATGAACATTAATGTTCGAATTCAAATATCAAAGTAACACGAGGCCTGTCGATGCCCACTTCTACCTTGCCCGCGCGCCCTCTTTCCGAGGTTTACGATATCGCCGTCATTGGCGGTGGGATCAATGGTGTTGGAATTGCCGCCGATGCGGCAGGTCGCGGCCTGTCCGTGTTCCTTTGCGAAAAGGACGACCTGGCCAGCCATACCTCCTCGGCCAGCAGCAAGCTGATCCACGGCGGCCTGCGCTACCTCGAACATTACGAGTTCCGCCTGGTGCGCGAAGCCCTGGCCGAACGCGAAGTGCTGCTGGCCAAGGCCCCGCATATCGTCAAGCCCATGCGTTTCGTCCTGCCGCACCGGCCACACCTGCGCCCGGCCTGGATGATTCGCGCCGGCCTGTTCCTGTATGACCACCTGGGCAAGCGGGAAAAGCTCGCAGGCTCGCGCAGCCTGAAGTTCGGTGCCGACAGCGCCCTGAAGGCCGAAATCACCAAGGGCTTCGAATACTCCGATTGCTGGGTCGACGATGCGCGCCTGGTGGTGCTCAATGCCATGGCCGCCCGCGAACACGGCGCCCACGTTCATACCCAGACCCGCTGCATCAGCGCCCGCCGCAGCAAGGGCCTGTGGCAACTGGAGCTGGAGCGCGCCGATGGCAGCCTGTTCTCCATCAGCGCCAAGGCCCTGGTGAACGCCGCGGGCCCCTGGGTCGCCAAGTTCATCAAGGACGACCTCAAGCTGGAGTCGCCGTACGGTATCCGCCTGATCCAGGGCAGCCACCTGATCGTGCCCAAGCTGTACGAGGGCGAGCACGCGCACATCCTGCAGAACGAGGACCAGCGCATCGTCTTCACCATTCCCTACCTCAACCAGTTCACCCTGATCGGTACCACCGACCGCGAATACACCGGTGACCCGGCCAAGGTGGCGATCACTGAAGGTGAAACCGATTACCTGCTGCAAGTGGTCAATGCGCACTTCAAGAAACAGCTGAGCCGCAGCGATATCCTGCACAGCTATTCCGGCGTTCGCCCGCTGTGCAATGACGAATCCGACAACCCTTCGGCCGTCACCCGCGACTACACCCTGGCCCTTTCCGGCCATGGCGAGGAGGCCCCCCTGCTGTCGGTGTTCGGCGGCAAGCTGACCACCTACCGCAAACTGGCGGAATCGGCGATGGCGCAGCTGGCGCCGTACTTCAAGCAGGCCAAGCCGAGCTGGACAGCCCAGGCCACCCTGCCCGGTGGCGAGAACATGAGCACGCCACAGGCACTGGCAGAAGCCATCCGCAAGAAGTTCGACTGGGTACCCAGCCAGATCGCCCAGCGCTGGGCCACCAGCTACGGCAGCCGTACCTGGCGCCTGCTGGAAGGCGTGCACAGCCTCAGCGACCTGGGCGAACACCTGGGCGGCGGCCTCTATACCCGTGAAGTGGATTACCTGTGCAGCGAGGAATGGGCAGTGAAAGCCCAGGACATTCTCTGGCGCCGGAGCAAGCTCGGGCTGTTCACCACCGAGGCGCAGCAGCAGCAACTGCAGGATTATCTGCAGAAAGTCGAGCACAATCGCGGCAAGATCAAGGCTGCCTGAGCCACATAGGCAAGCAAAGCCCCTGCACCGGAAGGTCCAGGGGCTTTTTTGTGGGCCCGCAGGATTGAACGTTTCGCCGGCAAGCCGGCTCCTACAATGGCAGGGGCGCGTTCGGTTTTCCGAATGGCGAAGCCGCAGGGGTTCGGATAACCGGATACAGCCGCTGAAATCCCCAGGTCATAAATATTCTATAGGCTTGAAAATCAAGGGTTTGACGATGATCAATGGGTCTGGCACGACTCATGCTCTACACTGTGCGACGAATGCCTGTCGTGCCAACACAACAGGAGCCGTCAAGGCATTCGCTGTATAAAAGAGCCGTCGAACTGGCTTCATAAAAAAAACAAATGTCGAGGAAATATTGATGCGCATCGTTCCCCATCTGTTGGGCGCAGCTATCGCTGCCGCTCTGATTAGCACTCCAGTTTTCGCTGCCGAGCTCACCGGCACACTGAAGAAAATCAAAGAGTCCGGCACCATCACCCTCGGACATCGCGACGCTTCCATTCCGTTTTCCTACATCGCTGACGCTTCCGGCGTGCCAGTGGGTTACTCCCACGACATCCAGCTGAAAATCGTCGAAGCGATCAAGAAAGACCTCGACATGCCTGACCTGAAGGTCAAGTACAACCTGGTCACCTCCCAGACCCGTATCCCGCTGGTGCAGAACGGCACCGTGGACGTCGAGTGCGGCTCCACCACCAACAACGTCGAGCGTCAGCAACAAGTCGACTTCTCCGTTGGCATCTTCGAGATCGGCACCCGTCTGCTGTCCAAGAAGGACTCTTCCTACAAGGACTTCGCGGACCTGAAAGGCAAGAACGTGGTAACCACAGCCGGTACCACTTCCGAGCGCATCCTCAAGGCCATGAACGCCGACAAGCAGATGGGCATGAACGTGATCTCCGCCAAGGACCACGGTGAGTCGTTCCAGATGCTGGAATCGGGCCGCGCCGTAGCCTTCATGATGGACGACGCACTGCTGGCCGGTGAAATGGCCAAGGCCAAGAAACCGACCGACTGGGCCGTGACCGGTACCCCTCAGTCCTACGAAATCTACGGCTGCATGGTGCGCAAGGGCGATGCCCCGTTCAAGAAAGCCGTGGATGACGCCATCGTCGCCACCTACAAATCAGGCGAAATCAACAAGATCTACGACAAGTGGTTCCAGTCGCCGATCCCGCCAAAAGGCCTGAACCTGATGTTCCCGATGAGCGACGAGCTCAAGGCCCTGATCGCCAACCCGACCGACAAAGCGGCTGACGACAAAAAGTCCTGATTCCTGACTAACCTTATCTCCTGAAGGGGCCCTGCCCTTTCAGGAGTCTGTCACTACCTGCTGGCATTTTTTGGAAACACTCGAACCGGTGGTTGTCGAGCCGATCGTGTGTGCCTGATCGTCATGATCAGGCGGGAACGGACGTCCCCGGGCGGGTGCTTGTACATCGAACGATCTGAGGGGTAACCCTAATGAATTACAACTGGGACTGGGGCGTGTTCTTCAAGTCCACCGGCGTGGGCAGCGAGACCTATCTCGACTGGTTCATCTCCGGCCTGGGCTGGACCATCGCCATCGCCGTGGTGGCCTGGATCATCGCGCTGCTGCTGGGCTCGATCCTGGGCGTCATGCGCACCGTGCCGAACCGCCTGGTGTCGGGCATCGCCACTGTGTACGTGGAGATCTTCCGCAACGTGCCGCTGCTGGTGCAGCTGTTCATCTGGTACTTCCTGGTGCCGGACCTGCTGCCGGAGAACCTCCAGGAGTGGTACAAGCAGGACCTCAACCCGACCACCTCGGCCTACCTGAGCGTTGTCGTGTGCCTGGGCCTGTTCACCGCCGCACGGGTTTGCGAACAGGTACGTACCGGTATCCAGGCCCTGCCCCGTGGCCAGGAATCCGCCGCACGCGCCATGGGCTTCTCGCTGCCGCAGATCTACTGGAACGTGCTGCTGCCCCAGGCCTACCGGATCATCATTCCGCCGCTCACCTCGGAATTCCTCAACGTATTCAAGAACTCCTCCGTGGCGTCGCTGATCGGCTTGATGGAATTGCTGGCCCAGACCAAGCAGACCGCCGAGTTCTCGGCCAACCTGTTCGAAGCCTTCACCCTGGCTACCCTGATCTACTTCACCCTGAACATGAGCCTGATGCTGCTGATGCGCCTGGTGGAGAAGAAAGTTTCGGTCCCCGGCCTGATCTCCGTGGGAGGTAAATAATGGAATTCGACTTCTCGGGCATCATCCCGGCCATTCCCGGCCTGTGGAACGGCATGCTGATGACCCTCAAGCTGATGGTCATGGGTGTGGTCGGCGGGATCATCCTCGGTACCTTGCTGGCCTTGATGCGCTTGTCTCACAACAAGCTGCTGTCGAACCTGGCGGGCGCCTACGTCAACTACTTCCGCTCGATCCCGCTGCTGCTGGTGATCACCTGGTTCTACCTGGCGGTGCCTTTCGTGCTGCGCTGGATCACCGGCGAAGACACCCCGATCGGCGCATTCACCTCGTGCATCGTGGCCTTCATGATGTTCGAAGCGGCGTACTTCTGCGAAATCGTCCGTGCCGGCGTGCAGTCGATCCCCAAGGGCCAGATGGGCGCCGCCCAGGCACTGGGCATGAGCTATGGCCAGACCATGCGCCTGATCATCCTGCCCCAGGCGTTCCGCAAGATGACCCCGCTGCTGCTGCAGCAGAGCATCATCCTGTTCCAGGACACCTCCCTGGTGTACACCGTGGGCCTGGTGGATTTCCTCAACGCCTCGCGGTCCAGCGGCGACATCATCGGCCGCTCCAATGAATTCCTGATCATCGCTGGTCTGGTCTATTTCACAATCAGCTTTGCCGCCTCGCTGCTGGTCAAGCGTCTGCAAAAAAGGTTCGCCGTATGATCTCTATCAAGAACATCAACAAGTGGTATGGGGACTTCCAGGTGCTGACCGATTGCAGCACCGAGGTCAAGAAAGGTGAAGTGGTGGTGGTCTGCGGGCCGTCCGGCTCCGGCAAGTCGACCCTGATCAAGTGCGTCAACGCCCTGGAACCCTTCCAGAAAGGCGACATCGTGGTGGACGGCACTTCCATCGCCGACCCCAAGACCAACCTGCCGAAACTGCGTTCCCGCGTGGGCATGGTGTTCCAGCATTTCGAGCTGTTCCCGCACCTGACCATCACCGAGAACCTGACCATCGCGCAGATCAAGGTGCTGGGCCGCAGCAAGGAAGAGGCCACCAAGAAAGGCCTGCAACTGCTGGACCGCGTCGGCCTCGCCGCCCACGCCCACAAGCACCCGGGGCAACTCTCCGGTGGCCAGCAACAACGTGTGGCCATCGCCCGCGCCCTGGCCATGGACCCGATCGTCATGCTGTTCGACGAACCGACCTCGGCCCTGGACCCGGAAATGGTCAACGAAGTGCTGGACGTCATGGTGCAACTGGCCCATGAAGGCATGACCATGATGTGCGTGACCCACGAAATGGGCTTTGCCCGCAAAGTGGCGAACCGGGTGATCTTCATGGACAAGGGCCAGATCATTGAGGACTGCCAGAAAGAAGAGTTCTTCGGCGATATCAGCGCCCGCTCCGAACGTGCGCAGCACTTCCTCGAGAAGATCCTGCAGCACTAAAACCCGCGTTCCTGTAGGCGCCGGCTTGCCTGCGACGGGACGGTATCTGACTCCCCTATCGTCAGTGCCGCCCTGGTCGCCGGCAAGCCGGCTCCTACAGACACTGCGCAGTGGTTGACCCAAGGCATCTGTGATGAAATGCGACCCCACTCTCTATCGCGCCGCGCCGCCATCACTCGCCGTGAAACCCCGCCTGATCCGACATCTGTTCCTGCCGCCCCTGGTCATCCTGCTGATGATCGGCCTGGGCTACGTCGGGTTCTGGATCAGCGAGCACAACGGCATCCGCACCCTCGGCGAAAATGGCCAGCGCCAGCTGGAGCTGCATGCCCGCGCCGTAGAAAGTGAGATCAGCAAGTACACCTATCTGCCGAGCCTGCTGGAACTGGAATCCAGTGTTTCCCAGCTGCTGGGCGATCCTTCGCCGGAACACCGGCAAACCGTCAATCAATACCTCGAAGGCCTGAACCGCCGCAGCCGCAGCCGGGCCATCTATGTCATGGACACCACGGGCCGGGTGGTGGCCACCAGCAACTGGCGTGACGTCGACAGCTACCTGGGCGAAGACCTGTCGTTCCGGGCCTATTACCAGAACGCCGTGCGCGGCCAGCCCGGGCGCTTCTACGGCATCGGCAGCACCAACGGCGAACCTGGCTACTACCTGGCCCATGGCCTGGAAGAACAAGGCAAGATCATCGGCGTGGCGGTGGTCAAGGTACGCCTGGAGGCCCTGGAGGAACGCTGGCAGCGTGCCCGCCTGGAAGCCTTCGTCAGCGACGAGAACGGCATCATCATCCTGTCCAGCGACCCGGCGCGCCGCCTCAAGTCGGTCCGCCCGCTCAGCGACGACACCAAGGAACGCCTGGCCCGCAGCCTGCAATATTACTGGTTCCCCCTCAACGAACTGGAACCCCTGGCCCGGGAACGCCTGGCCGAAGGCGTGGAAAAGCTGACCTTTCCGGCCAACACCGAACTGGTGTCCGACGAGAAAGCCATCAGCTACCTGTCCCAGACCCGGCCCCTGAGCGATACCCCCTGGAACTTCACCCTGCTCACCCCGTTGCAGGACCTGCGCCGCGAAGCCATCAACCAGGGCATCCTGGTGGCGGTGGCCTTTGCCCTGGTGGCCTTTCTGCTGATCGCCTGGAACGAACGGCGCAAGGTCATCGCCACTCGCCTGGCCGCCCGTGAAGCCCTGCAGGAAGCCAATAGCCAGCTGGAACGGCGGATCACCGAACGCACCGCCGACCTGCGGGCCAGCAACGAACGGCTCAAGGGCCAGATCCGCGAACGCCGCCAGGCCGAGGAAACCCTGCGCCGCGCCCAGGACGAACTGGTCCAGGCCGGCAAGCTGGCGGCCATCGGCCAGATGTCCACCAGCATCGCCCACGAACTGAACCAGCCCCTGGCAGCCTTGCGTACCTTGTCCGGCAACACCGTGCGCTTCCTCGAACGCGGCGCCCTGGACACCGCCAGCGCCAACCTCAAGACCATCAATGAACTGATCGACCGCATGGGCCGCATCACCGCCAGCCTGCGCTCCTTCGCCCGCCGTGGCGACGACCAGGGCCAGGCCAGCCTGGACAAGGCCGTTGACGCAGCCCTGCAAGTGCTCAATGCGCGCCTCGAACCCCTGCCCCTGCAACTGCACCGCGACTTCACCGAGCAGACCCTGCAGATCGACCAGACCCGCCTGGAGCAGATCCTGGTCAACCTGATCGGCAATGCCCTGGATGCCATGCAGGCCCAACCGGAGCCGCAATTGTGGCTGGAGGGCGAATTCAGCGAGGGCAAGTACCGCCTGCGGGTGCGCGACAACGGCCACGGCATCGATCTTGAAGCGCGCAAGCACCTGTTCGAACCCTTCTTCACCACCAAACCCGGCGAGCAGGGCCTGGGCCTCGGCCTGACCCTGTCCGCCAGCCTCGCCGCCGCCACCGGCGGCAGCCTGGGGGTGGAACACCCGGCAAGCGGCGGCACCGCCTTTGTCCTCAGCTTGCCCCTGGCAAGCCCCACTCAAGCCGAGCCGATATGAACAACGAGCTGACCGTGCTGATCGTCGAAGACGACCCCCATGTCCTGCTGGGTTGCCAACAGGCCCTGGCCCTGGAAGACATTCCCTGCATCGGTGTGGGCAGCGCCGAAGAAGCCCTGGCCCAGGTCGGTGAAAACTTTCCCGGCATCGTGGTCAGCGATATTCGCCTGCCGGGCATCGATGGCCTGGAACTGCTGAACCGCCTCAAGGCCCGGGACCGCAGCCTGCCGGTGGTGCTGATCACTGGCCACGGCGATATTTCCATGGCCGTGGGCGCCATGCAGAAAGGCGCCTACGACTTCATGGAAAAACCCTTCTCCCCCGAGCGCCTGGTGGATGTGGCCCGCCGCGCCCTGGAGCAACGGGGCCTGGCCCGGGAAGTGACCTCGCTGCGCCGCCAACTGGCCGAACGCAGTTCCCTGGAAGGGCGGATCATCGGCCGCTCGCCGGCCATGCAGAACCTGCGGGAGCTGATCGCCAACGTTGCCGATACCTCGGCCAACGTGCTGATCGAAGGCGAGACCGGCACCGGCAAGGAACTGGTCGCCCGTTGCCTGCACGACTTCAGCCGGCGCCACCAGCAGCAGTTCGTCGCCCTGAATTGCGGCGGCCTGCCCGAGAACCTCTTCGAAAGCGAGATCTTCGGCCACGAGGCCAACGCCTTCACCGGCGCCGGCAAACGGCGCATCGGCAAGATCGAGCACGCCCACCAGGGCACGCTATTCCTCGACGAAGTGGAAAGCATGCCGATCAACCTGCAGATCAAGCTCTTGCGAGTGTTGCAGGAGCGTACCCTGGAGCGCCTCGGTTCCAACCAGAGCGTGGCCGTGGATTGCCGGGTGATCGCCGCCACCAAGTCGGACCTGGACGAAATGAGCCGGGCCAAGGAGTTTCGCAGCGACCTGTACTACCGCCTCAACGTGGTGACCCTGGAACTGCCGCCCCTGCGCGAACGCCGCGAAGACATCCTGCAGTTGTTCGAGCATTTCCTGCAGCAGTCGTCCCTGCGCTTTGACCGCGCGGTGCCGGAGCTGGACAACCAGACCCTGTCGACCCTCATGAGCCACGACTGGCCGGGCAACGTGCGCGAGTTGCGCAACGTCGCCGAACGCTTTGCCCTCGGCCTGCCGGCCTTCAAGAAGCCCGGCAGCAGTGTCGCCCAGGGGCTGGGCTTTGCAGAGGCGGTGGAAGCCTTCGAGCGCAACCTGCTCAACGATGCCTTGCAGCGCAGCGGCGGCAACCTGACCCAGGCCAGCCAGGAGCTGGGCATGGCCAAGACCACCCTGTTCGACAAGGTCAAGAAGTACGGCCTGAGCCACTAACCCAAGGCGCGAGTAACCATGGATCTATTGTTGAAGGCCGCCCTGGGCGCGGCGGTGGTGGTGATTCTGGCGGCCCTGGCCAAGACCCGGAACTACTACATCGCCGGCCTGGTGCCGCTGTTCCCGACCTTTGCCCTGATCGCCCACTACATCGTCGGCAAGGGCCGCTCCCTCGATGACCTGAAGACCACCATCCTGTTCGGCATGTGGTCGATCATTCCCTACTTCGTCTACCTAGCGACCCTGTATGTGATGGTCGACCGCCTGCGCCTGGAAGCTTCCCTGGCAGTGGCTGCCGTGGCCTGGCTGATCGCCGCGACGATCCTGGTCAGCGTCTGGGTGCGCCTGCACGCCTGAGCTCCCGCCCTTCCTGTAGGAGCGAGCTTGCTCGCGAAGCCGGTGCCGCGGTCTGTCGCCGGCCACCCTGGCCCGACCCTTGCATTTACCCGGCAAAGCCCGTCCAGCCTGCGTTCGAGCGGTATCACGCAGTTTTCTGGAGGGCGCTGCCATGGGTAAAGAACACTTTGAATATCTTAGATCTCGACCACAGCCTGACCGCCCAGGAGCCGATCATCCGACGCCTGAACAGCGGCCAGGCGCGGCGTCTCGACCTGCTGGACCTGGGGCCCAAGCTGCGCCTGTGGTCCACCGAGCGCACCTACCGTCACTTCACCGAACGCCTGCGCCAGCGGCCCCGCCACAGCGGCCCGCAGCCGGAAATCTTCTTTGTCGGCTCCGGTGACTATCACCACCTGACCCCGGCCTTTCTCGGCGACCTGCAAGAGCCGGTGAGCCTGATCCACTTCGACAACCACCCGGACTGGGTGCGCCTGGCTCCGCGCCGGCATTGCGGCTCCTGGGTCAACCGGGCGCTGAAACTGCCGCACATCCAGCGCATCGTCACCCTTGGCCCCTGCAGCGAAGACCTGCACAACCCACAACTGCGCGGCGGCAACGTCGCCGCCCTCAAGCACGGCAAGCTGCAGCTGTTCCCCTGGCAGCACGCGCCGTCCAAGGTCTGGGGGCGGGTCGGCGACGGCGCCGGGCACCAGCAGCAGGAAAACCACCTGCATTGGCGCAACCTGGCGGAACTGGACTGGCAGGCCTTTCTCGAACAGATGATCGACAGCCTGCCCACCGAGGCGATCTGGATCACCATCGACAAGGATGTGCTGGCCAGCGAAGACGCCGCCACCAACTGGGACCAGGGCGGCATGCGCCTGACCCACCTGCTGCAGGCCCTGCGCACCCTGGCCGCGCGCAAGCGGATCCTGGGCATCGACGTCTGCGGCGAGTTCGCCCAGCCGGCCTTCAGCAACGCCTTCAAACGCTGGGAAGCCAAGTCCGACCAGCCTCCGGCCGAGCGCTGGAGCCAGGACGACCTGCTGCGCAACTCGGTGACCAATGAAGCCCTGATCTCGCTGTTCGAGGAGCTGTTCCCGTGACCCTGACCGTTGTTCTGCTGGTGGCCTTTTCCATTGTCCTGGACGTGGTCGGCCAGCTCTGTTTCAAACTCGGCCTGGACCGCCTGCCAGAGCTGGAAGGCGGTTTTCGCCTGAACGCTTTCTGGGGCCAGGTGTTCAACGCGCCCTTGCTGTGGTGCGGCATCGGCGCCTACGCCATCGAGTTCTTCGTCTGGCTCGAAGCCCTGTCCCGGGCGCCCCTGAGCCTGCTGTTCCCCGCGGCGGCCCTGGCCTATTGCGGCGTGGTACTGGCGGGCAAGGTGGTGCTGGGCGAGACCGTCAGCCGCCGTCGCTGGCTCGGCACCCTGGTGATCACCGCCGGGGTGATGCTGGTGTGCGTGGCCAGTACCTGAGCCTTGTTCAACGAATAGAAGGAAACGTTTCATGAGTTCGAACACCTCCCACGGCTGGCTGCACGAGCGTCTGGGCACCATCGTGCTCTGGGCCCTGCTCATCGGCTTCGAGAGCGCCGGGCAGATCGCCACCAAGGTTGGCGGCGACCAGTTGGGCCAGATGGATTTCAACCTGCAATGGCTGGCGGCGGTCGCGGTCAACCCCGGGGTGCTGATGGCGATTGCCTGCTATATCGGCGCGTTTTTCGTGTGGATGCTGATCCTGCGGCGCAGCAGCCTGTCCCTGGCCTTCCCCTTGAGCTCCCTGGTATTCGTGGTGGTGCTGCTGGGCTCGTGGCTGGGCCTGGGCGAGCAGATCAGCCTGCTGCACTGGGTCGGGGTCTTTGTGATCATCGGCGGGATTGCCCTCTTGGCGGAGGGTGAAGAGGCCTGAGGGCCTCTTTGCTACAGCGAAGGGACGTTGTGCAGGAGCCGGCTTGCCGGCGAAGGCGATCTTGCCGGCCCCTTCGCTGGCAAGCCAGCTCCTACAGCCACGGGGTTTAGGCCTTGCGGTGGGACACCAGGAAACCCAGGCCGTGGGACACCGGAATCACTCTCACCCCGGCAGCCCGTTGCTGCTCGCGGATCTCGCGGTGGAAAGCCTTGACCTTGGTCCAGTGCATCTTCGGCCGGTAGTGATGCTCGGCGTGGTAGCCGTTGTTCATCCAGATCAGGTTGTACAGCGGGCTGTAGGAGCTCACGCCCCAGGCGATCGGCAGGTCCGGGTTGCCCCCCAGGTGCTCGTAGTAGCCATTGAGCGACGACAGTGACTGCCCCAGGTACCAGAACGGCAGCAGCACCAGCACCGCATGCCAGTCATACAGCGCCAGAACCAGGTAGAAGGCGACCGTGACGCCGATTTCCACCTTTACCCAACGGGCATCATCAGGCCGCTTGCGCTGCATTTCCTGGTAGATCTCCTTGGGGTCGTCGCGGAAAAAGCTCAGGAAGGTGTAGGCCCAGGGATTGTCCGGCTGGCCATCCTTGCCATGCAGGTAGATGGAGAGCGGGTCGACGGTCTTGCCATTGGCGTCCGGCAGATCGGAGTTGCCCCGGTGGTGGCGGTTGTGGATGTCGCGGTACAGGGTCTGGGAAAAACCTATGGTCACCGACAGCAGCAGGTCGAAGCCGCGGTTCATCCACCCGGGGGTGAAATAGGCGTTGTGGATCTGGTTATGGGAAATGCTGTTGATGCTCCACGACAGGCTGACTGCGTAGAGCAGCGCCGCCGGCAGGATGACCCACCAGGACAGGGCGTGGAAATCCAGCACCAACCACAGCACAAAGGCGAAATGCGCCAGGGCCATGGCAATCGGGATCAGGTCCCAGAGGGAATAGGCGAGTAGACGATAGGCAGGTCGAGCCATGAAGAACTTCCTGAGAAATTGAATTCATGGCGACCATTGCAAAGGCCAGACCAGTTTTTGCTGTAGCCGCCCCAGGCCGTGCTCAGGCCTGGACGGCGCCCCTCAGAACTTGTAGCTGATGGCGGTCTGCACCTGCCCCTGGTTGACCTCGCCCTTGTCGCGGACGATGGTGCTGTCGGCGGCGGAGTTGACCAGGCGCGTCCAGCTGGCACTGGCCACCAGCGCCCAGTTGCCCCCCAGGGGGAAGTGGAAATTCTGGCTCAGGGTGAAGTTCTGCATGCCACCGCTGGCGTTGTACTGGCCAATGCCGGAAGCGAGGGACTCCTTGGCGTCGACGCCGAAGAAGGTCTGGCTCTGGCGGCCATCGGCGAAGTGCAGGGTCAGGTTGTTGCTGCCAATGATGCCCAGGCCCAGCGGGTAGCCGATTTCACCCCCGACCTTGCCCAGCACCCCGCCCTGGCCCCCGGCCCCGCCCACCGCCTGGCCCACGGCGGCGAACAGCCGCCAGAAGTCGTCGGGGGCGTACTCGATGAAGGCGCCGATATCGGCCATGTCGCGAACATCCCGCAGGCCGCGCAGCGCACCGTCGGAATTACGCCCCTGCAGGTAATTGATGTAGGGGCCGATGCTCAAGCCATTGCTCTTGAAGGCATCCCAGGTCAGGCCATCGTCACCGTTCAGGCTGACATCTCCCCAATCCAGGTCCATGTACGGCAGCGGCACGGTGTCGTAGCTGCTGCCTGTGGGGTCATGGGGTTGGTAGCCCAGGCCCAGGCCCAGTTCACCGGTGATGCCGGAGTCGGCCATGGCGCCACTGGCGAGGGTCAGGGAGAGCAGGCCGGCCAGTAAGGCGGGGGATGAAAGCCTGGGCATGAATGAGTTTCCTTGTCTGAACATGCGCGCATCAATCATCAGAGCGGCCCTTGGGCGCAAGCACTGATGTTCTTTGTAGGGACCTACAAAAATTGTAGCCAGAACTCTACAAATCCCCCTCCTTCCTCGCCAAGGCCCCAGCCCCGCTGGGTTTTCGCCACTTGGCACAGTCCCTGCTCTACCCCTGCCACAAGCGCAAAGAGCGCTCTTATTCAACAGGTAACAGCAGATGATGCACTGGCATATCGTATGTGACTTCGACGGGACCATCTCCCGCGCCGACGTGATCGATAACGTTCTCCAACGCTTCGCCGACCCCAGCTGGGAAGGCATAGAGCAGGAATGGCTGGACGGTCACATCGGCTCCCGAGAATGCCTCAGCCGCCAACTGGCCCTGGTCAAGGCTTCGCCCGCCGAACTGCTGGGCTACTTCGACAGTGTCGAAATCGACCCCGACTTCCCCGACTTCGTCGATCACGTGATCGGCCTGGGCGCTTCCATCGAAGTGGTCAGCGACGGCATCGAGCAGGGCATCGCCCGCATCCTGGCACGCAACTACGTGACCCTGCTGCCGATCCTCGCCAACCGCCTGCGCCAGGTCGACCACAACAGCTGGCGCATCGACTTCCCCTACGCCAGCGACGCCTGCCGCGCCGCTTCCGGCAACTGCAAGTGCAAATCCACCCCGCGGGGCAAGCGCGTGCTGGTGATCGGCGACGGCCAGTCGGACATGTGCGTGGCTTCCACCGCCGACTTCGTGTTCGCCAAGGATCGCCTGGCCGACTACTGCGAACGCAACAAGATTCCCCATGCGCGGTTCGACTCCTTCGCCGAACTGCCCGCGCTGCTGGCCAAGCTGCCGAACAACGCCGCCAACGCGACCAACTTCTCTCTTGAAACCCAGGAACTCTTCCACCATGTCTGATATCCGCATCGCTACCGCAGAAGACCAGATCCTTCTGGAAAAAGAAGCCAAGTACTGCTCCTACGGCGATACCGTTCACTACATCGAACCACCGCGCATCTTCAGCCGCTGCGAAGGCTCCTACGTCTGGGACACCAGCGACCAGGCCTACCTCGACCTGCAGATGTGGTACTCGGCGGTGAACTTCGGCTACGCCAACCCACGCCTGAACAACGCCCTCAAGCAACAGATCGACACCCTGCCGCAGATCGCCAGCCAATACCTGCACAAAGGCAAGATCGAGCTGTCGGAAATGATCGCGGTCGACGCCAAGAAGAAGTTCGGCCTCGACGGCCGCGTGCACTTCAACGTCGGCGGTTCGCAGTCGGTGGAGGACTCGCTGAAAGTGGTGCGTAACGCCACCAACGGCAAGAGCCTGATGTTCGCCTTCGAAGGCGGCTACCACGGCCGTACCCTGGGCGCTTCGTCGATCACCTCCAGCTACCGCTACCGCCGCCGCTACGGCCACTTCGGCGAGCGTGCGCAGTTCATTCCATTCCCGTACCACTTCCGCGGCCCCAAAGGCATGACCAAGGAAGAGTACGGCAGCCACTGCGTGCAGCAGTTCGCCCGCCTGTTCGAAACCGAATACAACGGCGTCTGGGACCCGAAGGTCGGCCAGAGCGAATATGCCGCCTTCTATGTCGAGCCGATCCAGGGCACCGGCGGCTACGTGATCCCGCCGATGAACTTCTACAGCGAGCTCAAGCACGTGCTCGACCAGCACGGCATCCTGATGGTGGTCGACGAGATCCAGATGGGCTTCTACCGCACCGGCAAGCTGTGGTCGATCGAGCACTTCGACGTCAAGCCGGACGTGATCGTGTTCGGCAAGGCGCTGACCAACGGCCTCAACCCGCTGGGCGGCATCTGGGCCCGTGAAGAGCTGATCAACCCGGGCGTGTTCCCGCCAGGTTCGACCCACTCCACCTTCGCCTCCAACCCGCTGGGCACCGCCGTGGGCCTGGAAATGTTCAAGATGACCAGCGAGATCGACTACGGCGCGATGGTCATGGAGAAAGGCAAGTACTTCCTGGCCGGCCTTCAAGACCTGCAGAAGCGCTACCCGATCATCGGCGACGTCGACGGCCTGGGCCTGGCCCTGCGCTGCGAGATCTGCACCACCGACGGCTTCACCCCGGACAAGGCGACCCTGGACTACATGGTCGAGGAAGGCATGAAGGGCGACATCGAAATCAACGGCCAGCGCCTGGGCCTGATCCTCGATGTGGGCGGCTACTACAAGAACGTCATCACCCTGGCCCCGTCGCTGGAAATCAGCTACGCGGAAATCGACCTGGGCATCGCACTGCTGGATCGCCTGCTGGATCGGGCCATGAAGCGATGAGCAAGGCTGAGATCGATCTGGGCGAAGGCAGCGCCGGCTTCGTTCTCGGCACGGGTCCGGTCGGGGTCTTGTTGATCCACGGCCTGACCGGCACCCCGACGGAACTCCGTCGGGTGGCCCAGGGCCTGGCCAAGGACGGTACGTGCACGGTGTACGTACCGACCCTGCCCGGGCACTGCGGGGACAACAGCGATCTGCAGGCCACCGGCTGGCAGGACTGGTACGAGGGCGTGCGCAAGACCTTCGCCGATGTAGAGCAGCGCCACGAGCAGGTGTTCGTGGGTGGCCTGTCCATGGGTGCGGTGATGTCCATGTACCTGGCCTCCGAGCATCCGGGACGGATCAGCGGCCTGCTGATGTACTCCACCACCCTGAAGTACGACGGCTGGAGCATCAACAAGCTGGCCTTCCTCACCCCGTTGCTGATGAAGATCCCCTTTGGCGTGCACATCTGCCGCTTCGAGGAAAAGCCACCCTACGGCATCAAGAACGAACGCCTGCGGGCCATCGTCGAGAAGCAGATGAAAGCCGGTGAAAGCAGCAATGCCGGGCTCCTGACCATGGAGGGCGTGACGGTGCGCGAATTGCACCGGATGAACGCCGTGGTCAAGAAACGCATGCCGTCGATCCTGACCCCGGCCCTGGTGCTGCACTCCAGCGAAGACGACATCACCAGTACCTGGAACGCCGACTACGTGGAGCGCAAGCTCGGCGGCCCGGTGACCAAGATCCTCCTCGACAACTGCTATCACATGATCACCGTGGACCTTCAGTACCAGCGGGTGATCGAGCTGAGCGCAGATTTCATCCAGCAGCGAGTGGTGGCACCTGCGGTGCGCGAAGACTACCGACAGCTGGCGTGACTTAAGGAAGAGACGTGATAACCGCCCAAGCCTTTTCAACCATCCAGGCCATCGATCGCAGCGCCTGGAATGACTGTTTCCCAGGGGCCCTGGAGGATTGGGACTATTACCTGGCCGTGGAAAAAGCCGCGATCGCCGATTTTCGCTGGCGCTACCTGGCGCTCTACGAGGGTTCGACCCTGGTGGCAGTGGCGCCGGCCTTCACCACCCAGTACCGGCTTGATACCACGGTCTCCGGGCTGGCCAAGCGCTTCACCGAACGCCTGGCACGCCAGTGGCCCGGGGCCCTGGAGCTGCGCCTGTACGCCATAGGCTCGCCGGTGGCCGAACAGTGCAATGCCGGCACCGCCAGCCATGTGCCTGCGCAACGCCGCCAGGAGCTGCTGGAGCAGTTGCTGCAACTGGCGCGACGCGATGCCGACAGCTTCGGCATCGGCCTGATGGCGGTCAAGGATGCGCCGAGCAACGACCGGCAATGGGCTGCCAGTTGCCTGGCCGCGGGCCTGCAAGCCATGCCGAGCCTGCCCACGGCGCTGCTGCCGGTGCCCTTTGCCTCGATCGACGCCTACCTGGGCACCCTGGGCAAATCCACCCGCAAGGACCTGCGCCGCAAACTCCGGACACCGGCGCCACGCATAGAATGGCGACGCCAGATCGACGACGTGCTGCCGGACATCATGCGCCTCTACGAGGCCACCCTGAATCGTAGCGACCTGCAGTTCGAACGCCTGCCGGCAGGCTACTTCACCGGCATCCTCGAGCAGTTGGGGGAACGCGCGGCCTGTGTCCTGTACTGGGTCGACGAGCAACTGGTGGCCTTCAACCTGGTGCTCATCGACCAGCATCGGCTGATCGACAAGTTCTTTGCCCACGACCTCAGTGTCACCCGTGAGCACAATCTGTATTTCCGCAGTTGGCTGGCCAACGTCGACTACTGTATTCAGCAACGCATTCCCCTGTACGAGTGCGGCCAGGCCGGTTATGCCAGCAAGTTGCGCCTGGGTTGCCAGTTCACCGGTAACATGTTGTTTTTCCGGCATCGCAATCCCTTGCTCAATGCCCTGCTCAAACTGATAAAACGCTTTGTCCGCCCGGATCGCTCCGACCCCGCCATGGCTGCTGCAATAAGCGAAAGTACATGACCAGAAAAGATCGTCGCCCTCCTCGCCCCTTCGCCATTTCCCGCTGGAGCCTGCAACGCAAGCTGGTGCTGGCGTTCTGGCTGGTCAGTGTGATTCCCACCATGATCGCCGCGGAACTGGCGGCCACTACCCTGTCGGAAATCTTCGACAGCAACGTGCGGATCTGGCTGCAGGAGTCCACCAAGATCGTCGAGGACGAGATCACCGAAATCCTCCATGACAACGCGCGGATCGCCCAGCTGTTCCTGCGCTATACGCGCCCGCCCACGGACCGCAATGCGGCCAAGCATGACAAGCTCACCGCCGACATCGCCGATTCCATGGGCATCGACGTGGTGGCGCTGATCCGCAAGAACGATCACAAGGTGGTGTTCACCACTGCCGCCGATGACGTGGTGGGGCAGATCAGTACCGCCTCCAATGCCGTGCTGCAGACCATCCAGGTCGGCGGCGTGGCCACCGGGGCGGTAGTCTCGACGTTCCAGACCCAGCTCGACGGGGTCGACTACCAGTTGCTGATCGCCACCTACCTGGACGCCAGCTTCCTCACCAGCGTGGCCGACGTGCATTCCCTGGACCTGCGCCTGTACCTGGCCAAGGCCGATGACTTCTCGGAAATCTTCGCCACCCAGCGCTTCGAGGACCACCCGCCCCAGGTGCCGCACAAGATCGAAGACATCCTGCGCGCCACCCGCCAGCCCACCGAGCAGTTCACCAGCCGCTACAGCGGCCTGTACCGGCCGATCTTCAACGACAGCGGCGACCTGGTGGGGGTGATCTTCAGCGGCCTGCTTCGCCATAGCAGCCTGGTGGGCCTGGTCAACCAGAGCAACCTGTTCATCCTGATCTTCCTGCTCAGCTCGGCAGCCTCGCTGTGCGTCGGCTGGCTGGTTTCCCAGCGCCTGACCCGACCGCTGCGGGGCCTGTCCAAGGGCGTGCAGGCGGTGATCGCCGGCGACTACCGCCAACGGGTGCCGGTGATCGGCGGCGACGAACTGGCGGAGCTGAGCAGCACCTTCAACCACATGACCGAGCGCCTGGGGGAACTGCAGCACCTGGAAGCCCAGTTGCGCCGCCGCGACCGCCTGCATGCCCTGGGCGAAGTGGCCATGGGCCTGGCCCACGAGATCCGCAACCCGCTGGGCATCATCAAGACCGCCACGCAGTTGCTGCACCGCCGGGCCAACCTGCCGGAAAACGACAAGCGCCACCTGGAATACGTGATCAGCGAGGTCAGCCGGATCAACGACCTGATCACCGAATTCCTCGATTTCGCCAAGCCCAGCGCGCCGATACGCGCCACCCAGCTGGCCCGCCCGCTGGTGGAGGAACTGCTGGGCTTCTGCACCCCGGAACTGGCCACCCACAACATCGACGCGCGGATCGACGACCAGGCCCCCGGCGCGACCCTCCACGCCGATGCCCGGCAACTCAAGCAGGCCTGCCTCAACCTGATTCTCAACGCCATCGACGCCATGCCCGACGGCGGCCGCCTGACCCTGGGCATTTCCCAGCGCGACGACGAAACCATCATCAGCGTCAGCGACACCGGCCAGGGCATCGAGCCGGACATGCTGGAACGCATCTTCACCCCATTCGTCACCACCAAGGCCTCGGGCACCGGCCTGGGTTTGGCTAAAGTCTTCTCGATCATGGAAAGCCATGACGGCCATATCGAGTGCACCAGCGAAAAAGATGCTGGCGCCACCTTCAGCCTGTACATTCCGGCCAACGGTGAAGAAGACGACGAGGACAGTGATGACGCATAACCTGCTGGTGGTCGATGACGAGCCGAAACTCTGCGACCTGCTGTCCTCGGCCCTGAGCCAGAACGGCATCCAGGTATTTACCGCAGGCAACGGCCTGCACGCGCTCAAGGTGCTGGAGCAGGAAGACATCGACCTGGTGATCAGCGACTGGCGCATGCCCGGCATGGACGGGCCGCAGTTGCTGGGGGAAATCAAGCAGCGCTACCCGCAGTTGCCGGTGATCGTGATGACCGCCTACAGCACGGTGAAGAATGCCGTGCAGTCCATGCGCAACGGCGCCTACGACTACATCGCCAAACCCTTCGACATCGACGAACTGGACATCACCGTCAGCAAGGCCCTGCAGTTTCGCGACATCCTCAAAGACAACCAGCGCATGCGCGCCGAGCTCGCAGAGCATCAGCAGATCGACAGCCTGGTGGGCGACAGCCCGGCCTTCCGTCGGGTGCTGCAAGCCGTGGATTCGGTGCGCGAAAGCAACGCCACCATCCTCCTGACCGGGGAAAGCGGCACCGGCAAGGAAATGGTCGCCCGGGCCATCCACAAGCACGGCAACCGGGCCGACAAGCCCTTTGTCGCGGTCAATTGTGCGGCCATTCCCGAGGGCCTGCTGGAAAGCGAGATGTTCGGCCACCGCAAGGGCGCCTTCACCGGCGCCGTGGCGGACCGGGTCGGACGTTTCCAGCAAGCCGACAAGGGCACCCTGTTCCTCGACGAAGTCGGCGACATGCCCCTGGCCCTGCAGGCCAAGATCCTGCGTGCCCTGCAGGAGCGGGTGATCGAGCCGGTGGGCGATCCACGGGAGCGCAAGGTGGATGTGCGGGTGATCGCCGCCACCAACAAGAACCTGCTGGAAGCGGTGGCCAACAAGGAATTTCGCGAAGACCTGTACTACCGCCTGAATGTATTCCCGATCCCCTTGCCGGCACTGCGCGAACGGGTCGAGGACATCGCCCTGCTGGCCCGGCACTTTGCCCACAGCCTGGGTGCCACCGCCGGCAAGCGCATCAGCGGCTTCAGCCCCGAAGCCCTGCAGGCCATGGCCAGCTACGCCTGGCCGGGGAATATCCGCGAACTGCAGAACTGCGTGGAGCGGGCCACCATCGTCGCCAGCGGCCAGGTCATCGAAGAAAAGGACCTGCCAGGGTATCTGTTCGGCCCCCAGGCGCAGGGCACAGAGAGCAGCGCAGCCATCAGTGTCGGCCCGCAAGTGCCCAGCGACCTGGAAGCGGCCCTGGCGGAAGTGGAAAAAGCCTACATTCTCGCCGCCCTGCAACAGAGCAACGGTGTCCAGGCGGCAGCGGCGCAGTTGATCGGCATTTCCGAGCGCAGCTTCTGGTACCGGCTGAAGAAACTCGGCATCCAGGTGGACAAGATCGTTCGCTGAAACCGCGGCGCTTCATTCGCCGGCAAGCCGGCTCCTGCACCCAACCGCAAGAGCCGGCTTGCCGCGCTGCCCTAGAGGATGTTGCTGCTATCGAGCGGCTCGATCTGCGCCCAGTGGGAAGTGTCTTCCCGGTGGGTTTGCAGGTATGGCAGCACCGCCGCCAGCAGCGGCGCCTTGAAGGCTTCCTGGAACCGGTGGGCCAGCCCCGGAATCAACTTCAACTGGCTGCCCTGGATCTGCGCCGCCAGGTGCACGCCGTGCATCACCGGCAGCAACGGGTCGGCGGTGCCATGCACCACCAGGGTCGGCACCCGCAGTTGCTTGAGCAATGCCACCCGGCTCGGCTCGGCAAGAATCGCCATGATCTGGCGCTTGACCCCTTCCGGGTTGAACGCCCGGTCATAGGCCACCGCCGCCTGTTGCAAGAGGACCTGGCGGTCATCGCTGACCTTCGGGCTGCCCAGGGCCGCCAGCAGGTCGGCCTGCTGCTCCAGCGCCGCTTCCCGGCTTGGTGCATTGCGCCGCGAGAGCAGTTGCACCAGCGCCGCGTTCGGCGCCGGCAAACCTTCGGCCCCGGAACTGGTCATGATCAGCGTCAGGCTCTCGACCCGCCGCGGCTCCATGGCTGCCAGATGCTGGGCGATCATCCCGCCCATGCTCGCCCCCAGCACGTGGAATTGCTCGATATGCAGGGCGTCCATCAGGCCAAGGGCGTCATCGGCCATGTCGGTCAGGGTGTAGGGCGCCGCCACCGGCAGGCCCAGCTTGTAGCGCAGCACTTCGAAGGTCAGGTTGGCGCTGGCCGGGGCCTGGCGCCAGGTGGACAGGCCGACATCGCGATTGTCGTAGCGGATCACCCGAAACCCTTGCTGACACAGGGCCACCACCACCTCATCCGGCCAGTGGATCAGTTGCCCGCCCAGGCCCATGACCAGAAGCAACGCCGGGTCGGAGGTGCGCCCAATGCTCTGGTAGGCCAGGCTCACCTGCGGCAGGTCGACCCGTTGGGTCGGGACATTGACATCGCAGCGCGCGGCCGCAAAACACAGCGGGCCGAGCAACAGCCCGGCCAAGAGTAGAACAGTCGAAAGAAATCGTACCCGCATGAAAAACACCGAAACGCAGAACCCCAGTGGAGCGCGAGTCTGATGAACCTGGATGATTCGCGCTGCCACAGTTGCGTGACAATTTGATGAAGATTGCCCCAGCGGTACTTTTTCCGCGGCAAGGGTCGGCGCTTGCCCCCGGCACCCGGTGCACAACACACAGGCGCTGTCGCCCGTATCGACAAAGATGCCCGCGAATCGATGAACGCGGGATGGTCGACAGGCCCGTCAACATGAGACAAACTCAACCTTTTCGCCTTAACCACAAAATTCACTCATGGAGATCCTGGTGCTCGAAATCCGTCACCTGAAGACCCTGCACGCCTTGCGCGAAGCCGACAGCCTGGTGGAAGCCGCTGAACGCCTGCACCTGACCCAGTCCGCCTTGTCCCATCAGTTCAAGGAGCTGGAAGAGCGCCTGGGCATGCCGCTGTTCGTGCGCAAGACCAAGCCGGTGCGTTTCACCAGCGCCGGCCTGCGCCTGCTGCAACTGGCGGATGCGACCCTGCCCCTGCTGCGCGGCGCCGAACGCGACATTTCGCGGCTGGCCGGCGGTACTGCCGGGCGCCTGCACATGGCCATCGAATGCCACAGCTGCTTCCAGTGGCTGATGCCGACCATCGATCAGTTCCGCGACGCCTGGCCGGAAGTGGAGCTGGACCTGGCCTCCGGCTTCTCGTTCGCTCCGTTGCCAGCCCTGGCCCGGGGCGACCTGGACCTGGTGGTGACCTCCGACCCCCTGGAGCTGGCGGGTATCACCTACGTGCCGCTGTTCACCTACGAAGCCATGCTCGCGGTCGCCAACCAGCACCCGCTGGCAAGCAAGCCATACGTAGTCCCGGAAGACCTGCTGAGCGAAACCCTGATCACCTACCCGGTGGAACGCGACCGCCTGGACATCTTCACCCGCTTCCTGGAACCGGCGGACATCGAACCGGCCCAGGTACGGACTTCGGAGCTGACGGTGATGATGATGCAACTGGTGGCCAGCGGCCGGGGCGTGTGCGGGATGCCCCACTGGGCCCTGCACGAGTACAGCTCACGGGGTTATGTGAAGGCCAAGCGGCTCGGGGAAAAGGGCCTGTTCGCCACCCTGTACGCGGCGATTCGCGCCGACATGCTGGATGCGCCCTACATGCGCGACTTTTTGCTCACGGCCAAGGACACCTCGTTCTCGACCCTGGACGGCGTCAGCGCCGTACGCTGACCCCAAGCAGGCTTGCCCAGGAGCCGGCTTGCCAGCGAACCGGGGGTCAGCCTTCGGCCGGCAATTGGCGCCACATGTGGATCTTGTCGAAATAGTCCTCGCCCACCCGCACTGCCTGGGGTTCCAGGCCGAACTGGACGAAGCCGCAGCGCTGGTACAGGGCCAGCGCCGCTTCATTGCCGGCCGTCACGGTCAACTGGATCAGGCGCAGCCCTTCGTATTCAGCCGCTTCGGCCAGCAGCCCCTGGACCAGGCGGTAGCCCAGCCCGCTGTTGCGCTGCGTGCCGGTGACATAGAGGCCGAACAGGGTCGCCTTGTGCCGGGCCTTCTCCCGCAGCTCGAAGGCCAGGCCGACGATCCCCAGCAACCGCCCTTCGGAAAACGCCCCCAGCAACAGGTCGAGCTCGCCGTCCAGGCGTGCGGCCCACCAGGCCAGAGGCAGTTTTTCCCGCTCTTTGACGCTGGAGGTGAACGCCTGGGGATGGCGCTCATAGGCCTCGAGCATCAAGGCCCGGTATTGCTCCACATCGTCAGGGGTCAGGCGCTGGATCTGCATGCTCAGTCGAGGGTCTTGTGTCCGGTAATGAATGAAGCGCATTTTATCTTGCCGCCCTGCACTTCATAAATGGCCACGGTTTCCAGGGTGCCGCTGCCGTCGGCGAAGGTGCGGCTGATCAGTTCGTGATCGACCACCACGTTGCCCATGACCGTACGCTGGATCAGCCGGGCATGCAGGTTGGGTTCCTGGAAACGCACCACGGCCCGAGCTCGTATTTCCTCGTGCCCCCTGGCCAGCAAGGTGGCCGGATGTTCGTATTGCCGGGCATCTACGGCATAAGTCGCCAGCCAGGCCTCCAGATCCTTGCGGTTGTAGGCCTGCAGTTGTGCTTCGACCACCGCTTGCGGGCTTGGAAAATCACTCATGCTGGCGCTCCTCGATCAGTTGACGCGACGCTGTTCGAACATCAGGCGCACGGCCAGCCCCGCCAGCACAAAGCCCATGAAATAACGCTGCACCGAGAGCCAGGTGGGGTTGCTGGCAAACCAGGAGGCGATACCGGCGGCAAACAGGGCGATCAGCAGGTTCACCGAGAAACTCACGCTGATCTGGGTCAGGCCCAGGATGATGCTCTGGGAGAACACCGAACCGTGCTCGGGGTGGATGAACTGCGGAAAGATCGACAGGTAGAACACCGCGATCTTGGGGTTCAGGGCGCTGGTCAGAAAGCCCATGGTCACCAGCTTGCGCGGCGAATCCGCCGGCAGCTGCTGGGCTTCGAAGGGCGAGCGCGCGCCAGGCTTGAGGGCCTGCCAGGCCAGCCACAGCAGGTACAGGGCGCCGGCCCACTTGAGCACCTCATAGGCCATGGGCACCGCCATGAACACCGCGGTCAGGCCCAGCGCGGCGGCGAACAGGTGGACAAAGAACCCCGCCACCACCCCCAATAACGACGTCACCCCAGCCTTGCGCCCCTGGCAGATCGAACGGGAAATCAGGTAGATCATGTTCGGCCCCGGGGTCAGCACCATCAGCAGGGAAGCAGCGGCGAAGATCAGGTAGTCGTGGAGTGGAATCATGGCAATCCTTGGCAATGGGAGGGGGTCAGGCGTGGCCCGCTCGGGCCTTGCGATAAAACGGCAAGATCAGATCGCGTGTCAACGGCGCAAGGAACAAATCTCCATCGCCGGCCGGGTCGATCCAGCGTACTTCCTCGATCTCTGCCGCCGGGGTCACCGGGCTATGGATATGGACCAGGAACACCTCGGCCTCCACCACATGCCCCGGCTCGTTGGCCGCCGGTGCCGAGAACTGTTGCAGGTAACGGGCCTGGGCCGGGTCGATGCGCAATCCCAGTTCTTCTTCCAGCTCACGGGCCAGGGCGTGCACCGGCTGTTCACCGGCTTCGATCTTGCCACCGGGCTGCATGAAGGCTTGGGTGCCGCGCTTGCGCACCAGCAGGGTCTGGCCGTCGGCACCGATCAGCAGGGCAGCGGCGATACGAATGATGGAGGGTGCAGCAACGGACGACAGCGACATGGGAATCCGGGAGCCTTGAGAATGAGGGCGCAAGGATCACATGCGCGGCGGCGGCTCGTCATCCGCCGCCGGCATTTTTCGATGTGACCGCCACCCGGCTTCAGGCCCTTGCCTGCTGTTCCTGGGGCAACTTGACGAACACGCTGTAGCGGGCGCCCTCCATGGTTTCAAAAGCGATCAGCTTGTCCACCAGCGGCAGGTTGAGCACCTTGCCGGCGTTGAGCAGCAGCATGCCGTTATCGGCATTCAGGTTGCGCGCCAGGATCATCCCCGCCGCCAGCTCCCGGGTACTCAGAACCTTCACCGAAGGGTCGCCCAGGGTCACGTCGCTGAGGTAGACCGCACACACCTGGATGAAACCTTCCACCAGGTCCGGGTCGTACAAGCGGCCGGCGTACTTGCGGATGAACACCAGGGCCTCGTCGCTGTTCATGTGCCGTTCCAGGATCAGCCCGCACTGCAACTCGATGAAGTCCACCGCCAGCTTGAGCAGCCGCGAGCCCAGGGGAATCGCGTCGCCCTTGAGGTGGTCGGGAAAACCGCTGCCGTCCCAGTGTTCCTGGTGATGGCGGATCAGCCGCGCGGCGTCCTGCACCGGTTCCAGGGTCATCAGCAACGATTCGCTCTGCGCCGGATAGGCCCGATAACGCTCGCGCTGATGGTGATGCAGCAAATCCGCCGGGCTGGTCATCATGCTGTCGCTCCAGCTCAGCTTGCCGATGTTGTGCAACGCCGCGGCCATGGCCAGGTCACGCTGGGCGCCAGGGTCGATGCCCTGGACTTTGCAGTAGGCCCGCACCAGCTCGATGATCCGCCGGTTGGTCTGCTTATCCGCGGGCAAGCGCTGGTTGACCAGCAGGGAAAACAGCTCGGCGCCAGTGGCGTAGCTGTGCTTGAGCTCCTCATAGGCCAAGTCGAGCATGTCGGCGGTCTGCTGCAGCTCCGAGGTGCGTGCCGCCACGCGTTTTTCCAGCAGCGTGTTGAGCGCCTTGAGCTCGGCATTCTGCTGCTGGGCCAGATCCTGCAGGCGCAGGCGCTCGCGCTCGGAGTGCTGATGCTCAAGGGCCTGGCGCAGGGCCAGCAGCAATTCCTGGTCATCCCAGGGCTTGCTCAGGTAACGGTAGATCTCCCCTTCGTTGATGGCCTTGGCAATCAATTTCAGGTCCGGGTCGCCGGTCAGCAGGATGCGGGTGGTGCTCGGGTACTGCTGATGGATACGCGCCAGCAGGGTCGGGCCATCCATCTGCGGCAGATGGGCGGCGCTGATCACCAGGTCCACCTCCCGGCTGGCCAGGAGCTGCAGGGCCTGGGTGGCATCGCGGGCGAAATGCAGCGTGTAGGGAAGCGGGCTGAGCAACTGCTGCAGGCGTTGCAGGATCACTTCCTGGCTATCGACCAGCAGAATCTCGGGTCGGCGTGTGACAGTGGCAACGTTTAGCTCACCCATGAGACACCTCGGGTCAACGTCGATGCACGTGTCCTTCATTGTTAGAGCTGGCAACGGTAATCCCTGTTGCCTGATTGAAGACTAGAAGAATTTCCAATCGAGATAGTGGCTTTTTAATACCATCGGTCCGCTGCGGCTGCGCCGCCAACCGCCTTCAGCGAGTGTTGCGCAGTGGCAACACTCGCCGTGCATGCCGTCACTGGGCGGCTTTGGCGCCGGAACCGAAGGAAGCGAAACGCTTGTTGAAGCCGGCGATGCGGCCTTCGGACTGGGTCTTGCGCTGCTGGCCGGTGTACACCGGGTGCGAGGCGCTGGAAACGTCCAGCGCCACATAGGGGTAAGTCTTGCCGTCGCTGTAGGTGTGGCTGCGATCGGTATCGACGGTGGAGCCGATGAGGAAGTACACGTCGGCAGCGGTATCGTGGAAAAGCACGGTGCGGTAGTCAGGATGGATACCGGGTTTCATGAGGCCTCCTGGGCATCTGGGTGAGCTGGATGCGTTATACAATAACATATCCAAATCACCCAAACGAGAACCGATTGCAATAAGGAAACTGCCGACAGTTCTATGCCGCTTCCTGAAAATCCATTTCCGGAGGCTGGCGGGAGAAACCGCGAGTGAGGAAACCCAGGTACACCAGGCCAATAACCAGCCAGCTCGCCCCCAGGTAGATCGCCAGGTGATCGAGGCTGGACATCAGCCACAGATCGGCCGCCAGACCGATGAGGGGGAAGATCATGAACAGGATCAACTCCCGCAGGCCACGCTGCCGGCCCCCCACCCAGTAATGAAAGATCACCGACAGGTTGACCAGGCTGAAGGCCAGGAAGGCGCCGAAGTTGATGAAGGACGTCGAGGTGGTGACATCCAGCTTCAATGCCAGCAACGCCACCACGGCGCACAGCAGGATGCTGTTGACCGGGGTACCGAAACGCCCGTGCAGGCTGCCGAAAAAGCGCTTGGGCAAGACCCCGTCGCGGCCCATGGCGAACAGCAGTCGCGAGCCGCTGGCCTGGGCCGAAAGCCCCGAGGCGAACTGACCGACAATCAGCCCGATCAGGAAGATCGAGACGAACAGGTCGCCGCCGATATTGCGCGCAATCTCGTAGGCCGCCGAATCCACATCGGCGAACTCGAAGGACGGATGGGCAACCTGGACGAAGTAGGACACCGCGACAAAGATCAGCCCGCCCACCAGGGTAATCAGCATGATCGCCCGGGGAATGGTCCGCCGTGGGTCGCGGGTTTCCTCGGTCAGGGTGCTGACCGCGTCAAAGCCCAGGAACGAATAACAGGCGATTGCCGCCCCGCTCATGATCAGCGGCAGGTGCATCTGCCCGTTGAAGAACGGCGCCAGGGTGAACAGCGGCCGCCCGGCCTCGCCACCAAGGTAGTGGATGCACAGGCCGACAAAGGCGATCAGCACCAGGAACTGCACCAGCATCAGCAGGCCGTTGATGCCGTTGGCCAGTTTCAGGCCAACGATATTGATCGCGCTGGTCACCCCGATGAAAGCCAGCACCCAGACCCACTGCGGTACACCGGGAAACGCCGAATGCAGGTAAGCGGCGCCGATCAGCCAGATGGCCATGGGCAGGAACAGGTAATCCAGCAGCACCGCCCAGCCGGCGATGAAACCCAGCTTGGGGCTGATGGCCTTGCGCACATAGCTGTAGGCCGAGCCGGCCACGGGAAACGCCGCGGCCATGCGCCCGTAGCTCATGGCGGTGAAGAACATCGCCACCAGCGCCGCCAGATAGGCTGCCGGCACCATGCCAGCGGTGGTTTGGGCGAGGATGCCAAAGGTGCCGAGGACAATGATCGGCGTCATGTAAGCGATACCGAACAGCACCACCGCGCCCAATGAAAGGGTGCGTTGCAAGCGAGCCATGAGCGAGTACTCCGCAATTATTAGATTTATGGCAGGACTGAAATGAGTGCAGCAGGGGGTCTTTCTTATGGGATTGGCCGTCCGCGGACGGCCCTTTCAGCGGATCGGAATCAGCAGTTCACGCACGCCATCGCCGTGTTCGAGCACTTCGCCCGCAAGCTTCAGGCGCTGGTCTTCGAGGTAGCGGTAGTCCTGGCGCGCCACCTGCAGTTGCTTGAGATCCAGCTCGACCTTGAACTGACCTTCCTCGCGCCCGGCTTCGAACAGCAGGCTGCCCAGGGGGTCCACCAGGGCGCTGCCGCCGGCGAACAGCAGGCCGCCATCGCCTTCTTCCACTCGGTTGACCATTAGCGCGAACGCCTGGTTTTCCTGGGCCCGGGCCATGATCGCGGTACGGTGGGTGGGCCCGTAGGGGTCCATGTTGCCGTTGGTCACGATCAGCAGTTCGGCGCCCAGTTGCGCCAGGGCCCGGGCGCTTTCCGGGAACTCGATGTCGTAGCAGATCAGCAGGCCGACCCGCACACCGTTCCACAGGCAGGTGGCGTAGCGGTCACCGGGGGTGAACACACCGCGGTCGGACGCCCACAGGTGGGTCTTGCGATAACGCAGGGCGATGCCCTCGGGGGTAATCAGCAAAGTGGTGTTATAGAATCGGCCGTCGTCGTTTTCTGCCATGCCGATCACCACCGCGATATTGCGCGCCCGGGCGGCCTGGATCACGGCCTGCACGGTGGGGCCATCCAGCGGCTCGGCCACGGCGGCCACGGTCTCGGCGCTGGGGAAACCCATCAGGTGGGTTTCTGGAAACACGATCAACCGGGTATCGGCGGCGCAGGCGGCAATGGCCGCCAGGGCCCGTTCCAGGTTGTAAGCTGTGGCGTTATCACGGCCCGCCAACTGGGCCAGTTCAACCTTCATGGGTATTCCTTGTTCTTTGGCTGTGCCGCAGTATGCGCAGCAGCAACCGGCCCGCAAATCACGCAGCCGGGGTAACCCGATAGGGGTAGATGCATGACATTGTCGCTGGATGACATCGCCTGGCACCGCTCGGTGGGGCAGATGATCGAAGCCCTGGACCAGGCCAGTTTCTGGCCCCAGCTGGTGCGCCTGCTGGAGCAGTACGTGAGTTTCGACAGCTGGGTGGCGCTGCTGTTTTGCAGTGAGCGCAAACCCCTGGTGTTCGCCGAATGCCCGGGGGAGGACGGCAGCCCCGACCAGTTGTTCCAGGACTACCTCAACGGCCTGTACCTGCTCGACCCCTTCTACGTTGCCAGCCGCGAACAATCGCGCAGCGGCCTGTTGCGCCTGGCGGAAGTGGCCCCGGAACACTTCCAGCTGACCGAGTACTACCAACGCTACTTTCGTCTGAATGTGGTGGCCGATGAGATCCAGTTCAATTGCCAGCTGGCGGACGGCCGCACCCTGTGCCTGTCCCTGGGTTCGCGACAACGCTTCGCCCCACCCCAGATCGCCCTGCTGTCACTGATCGAGCCCTGGGTGGTGGCCTTGCTGCGCCAGCGCCTGCCCCACGAAAGCATTGAGCAAGACAACCCAGCGCAATTGCATCCAATGCCCGATTGGCGCAGCCAGCTGGACCACTCCATGCAACAACTGCGGGGCGCACAACTCACCGCCCGGGAGCTGGATGTGGGGCGCCTGATGCTCAGCGGTTGCTCCAACAAGGAGATCGCTCGTAAGCTGGAAATCTCCGCCGAAACCGTGAAAGTTCATAAAAAGCACATCTACAGCAAGCTGGGCATCAAATCCCAGTCCGAGCTGTTTTCGATTTTTCTCCAGGCGCAAAGCGCCTGATACCCCTTCAGGGCCGCCCCGGCAGCCCCACACAACAATAAGATCTTGTGCACCCATAAGAATGAGTACTGATAAACGACCTTAATGAGTCCGAACCAAGGAAACCGTATGAGCCTGTCCCTTCTGAGCCGCTACGCCTTCTTTGCCGCCTGTGTGATTTTCACCCTCGCCAGCCTGCCCTTTCTCGAACACGACTGGCTCTGGCCATTCGCCCTGGTCACCGGCCTGCTGAGCCTGCTGGGGATCTTCGACCTGCTGCAAAGCCCGCACGCGGTGCGGCGCAATTACCCGATCCTGGGCAATATCCGCTACCTGGTGGAAGGCATCCGCCCGGAGATCCGCCAGTACCTGCTGGAATCCGACAGCGACGCCCTGCCCTTTTCCCGCGCCCAACGCTCCCTGGTGTACTCCCGGGCCAAGAACGAAAGCGCCGACAAACCCTTCGGCACCCTGATCGATGTCTACCAGTCGGGCTTCGAATTCATCGGCCACTCCATGCGCCCGGCACCCCTGAGTGATCCCAACAGCTTTCGCGTGACCGTCGGCGGCCCGCAATGCACCCAGCCCTACTCGGCCTCGGTGTTCAACATCTCGGCCATGAGCTTCGGCTCCCTCAGCGCCAACGCCATCCGCGCCCTGAACCAGGGTGCCAAGCTCGGCAACTTCGCCCACGACACCGGTGAAGGCAGCATCAGCCCCTACCACCGCGAACACGGCGGCGACCTGACCTGGGAACTGGGCAGCGGCTACTTCGGCTGCCGCACCAGCGACGGCCGTTTCGACCCGGAGCGCTTCGCCGTGCAGGCGCAGAACCCCCAGGTGCGGATGATCGAGATCAAGATGAGCCAGGGCGCCAAGCCTGGCCACGGCGGCATCCTGCCCAAGCACAAGGTGACCCAGGAAATCGCCGACACCCGGGGCATCCGCATGGGCGAGGACTGCATTTCACCGTCGAGCCACAGCGCCTTTTCCACCCCGATCGAGATGATGCATTTCATCCAGCAACTGCGTGAGCTGTCCGGCGGCAAGCCGGTGGGCTTCAAGTTCTGCCTGGGCCACCCCTGGGAGTTCATGGGCATCGCCAAGGCCATGCTGGAAACCGGCATCCTGCCGGACTTCATCGTGGTGGACGGCAAGGAAGGCGGCACCGGCGCGGCCCCCGTGGAGTTCACCGACCACATCGGCGCACCGATGCGCGAGGGCCTGCTGTTCGTCCACAACACCCTGGTGGGCCTGAACCTGCGGGACAAGATCAAGCTCGGCGCCAGTGGCAAGATCGTCAGCGCCTTCGACATCGCCAGCGTGCTGGCCATCGGTGCCGACTGGGCCAACTCGGCCCGGGGCTTCATGTTCGCCATCGGCTGCATCCAGTCCCAGAGCTGCCATACCAACAAGTGCCCCACCGGCGTCGCCACCCAGGACAACCTGCGCCAGCGCGCCCTGGTGGTGCCGGACAAGGCCCAGCGGGTATTCAGCTTCCACCGCAACACCCTCAAGGCCCTGGCGGAAATGCTCGCTGCCGCCGGCCTGCAACACCCTTCGCAACTGGAAGCCAAGCACCTGGTGCGACGCATGTCGGCCACCGAGATCAAGCTGTTCTCCCAGTTGCACGTGTTCCTCAAGCCCGGCGAGCTGCTCACCGGCGAGGTCAACGGCGAGTTCTACTCGCGCATGTGGCAACTGGCCCGGGCCGACAGCTTCGAACCCAACACCGAAGCCGCCGCTTAAGCCCCATTGCCCAGTGCTCCCCGGTTGCCGGGGAGCGCGGGGCGTCACCCAAGGAAGATTGCAATGCTCAAGGTCATCGCTGAAGATTTCATCCAGCCCGAACACCTGGACACCGTGCGCCCGTGGTACGCCGAACTGGTGGAAAAAACCCGCCAGGAACCGCTGTGCATCGCCTACGATCTGTTCGTCGATCAGAAAGACCCCGGGCACTTCATCTTCGTCGAACAGTGGCCGGACCAAGCGGCCCTCGACACCCACTGCCAGACCGAGCACTTCACCCGCCTGGTGCCGCAGATCAATGCTTTTCAGCGCCGCGAATGCCGTGTGCTGTTGATGAACGAGTTCTAGAAAACCCGACCCAGACCTTGCTTGACCGGACCACCGAAAGCAGACCCGACCCCCACTGACCTTTCGGAGACCCGCCATGCCCTTGCTGTCATTCGAACAACTGTCCCGCCAACTGCCAGCGCCCTGGCAATCCACGCTGGTGGGCCAGGTCGGCCCGGCCCGCATCAAGGTGCTGCGCATGGACGGCCAGCCCTACCCGGAAGAAACCCACGACTTCAACGAAGGCCTGTTGGTGACCCAGGGCTGCCTGCACCTGGGCATTGGCCAGGCCGTGGTGGAAGTGGCGACGGGCCAGATGTACCTGGTGGAGGCCGGCCAGGCCCATAGCGTGCTGCCCGGCAGCCACGGCACCCTGGTGATCATCGACGTCTAACCGGCCCCTCGATCGACTCAATCGCGGTAACCACCTGCCCAAGGTCGGTCCGACCAGAGGGCCCATGCACGGAGAAGCCCATGCCTCGTCGTCTGTTTGCAGTGATCGCTTTACTGATGTCCTTCAATAGCGCCTTTGCCGGCGAACGCTGGCAGAGCCTGCCGCCCACACCGGCCCCGGTGGCCGGGGCGCAAGCCGGTTATGCCGAAGTCAACGGCATCCGCCTGTATTACAGCAAGCTCGGCCACGGCTCACCGGTGGTGCTGCTGCATGGCGGCCTGGGTAATGCCGACTACTGGGGGCTCCAGGCCAAGGCCCTGGCCGCCCGGCACACGGTGATCAGCGTCGACAGCCGCGGCCACGGGCGCAGCACCCGGGACGCCCGGCCCTACGGCTACGACCTGATGGCCGATGACGTGATCGCCCTGCTGGACCAGTTGAAGATCCCCCGCGCCGATTTCGTCGGCTGGAGCGACGGCGCGATCCTCGGCCTGGACCTGGCCATGCGTTACCCGCAGCGGGTCGGCAAGGTCTTCGCCTACGCCGCCAACACCCAGACCTCAGGGGTCAAGGAAGGCGTGGAGAACAACCCGACCTTCGCCGCCTACATCGAGCGCGCCGGCCAGGAGTACACCCGCCTGTCACCCACGCCCAAGGAGTACCCGGCCTTTGTCGAGCAGATCGGCCACATGTGGGCCAGCCAGCCGAACTGGAGCGACGCCGACCTGGCGAAGATCAAGACGCCGGTACTGATCGTCGATGGCGACCACGATGAAGCCATCAAGCGCGAGCACACCGAATACATGGCCCAGGCGATTCCCGGCGCCGGGCTGCTGATCCTGCCCAACGTCAGCCACTTCGCCTTCCTCCAGGACCCGGGCCTGTTCAATGCAGCCCTGGAACATTTTCTCGACGGAAAATAGCCCCGGCCATCGCCATGGATGCCCCTCTTTCCAGGGACGTCCACGGCAGGTAATATGCATAAACGCATATTTTAATTGCATTGACGCATCAATCTTCTAAGGTTGTTTGCAGACCCGGTCAACGCAGGCCATCGAGGCTGGCCCAGCGCAGCGTCATGTCCCGGGTCCGGCTACGCGCAGTAGCCCGACACGCAACGACGACACCAGCCGGAGGCTGGATTTCATTCATGGAGGATGAACATGTTAAGTAGCAACCTGACCCCAGGCGACGCTCCCCAGGCCCTGCCCCAGTGCCTGGCCGGCAGCCTGCTCGACCCGCAACTGAGCGAAGTCGATCCACACACCGAAGCTGCGCCCCAGGCCGCTGCCCGGCTCAACTTCAGCGTGCAGCAGCAAACCCAGAGCAACTGGTGCTGGGCCGCATTGTCCGCATCGGTGGGCAACTACTACGGCACCGGTTCCTGGACCCAGTGCGGAGTGGCCAACGCCGAACTGGGCCGCAACTCCTGCTGCAGCCAGCCCGGGCCGTGCAACGTCTACGGCTACCTGGATTCGGCCCTGCGCACCACCCGCTGCTACGGCGGCATGCGTGAGGACCGGATGCAAATGCCGGCCATCGACAACCAGCTCGGCATGGGCCGCCCCGTGGGCCTGCGCTGTGCCTGGTACGGCGGCGGTGCGCATTTCCTGACGATCTACGGCAGCGATGGCGGCTACATCCTGGTGGCGGATTCGATCTACGGTTACTCGACCCGCGCCCTGAACAGTTTCCCCGGTTCCTACAACGGCGGCGGCAACTGGACCCACACCTACTTCACCCGAAAAAACTAGGAGGCGACATGCAACTGACTTACCCCAAGGCGCCTGTCGATGGCGTCCAGCACCTGCGCTCGGCCCTTCAGGCGGCCCTGCAGACCCAGGGTTTCGGTATCAACCGCGGGTTTGCCAAGGCCAGTGCCCGTAACCTGAATCTGTCCCAGGCCTTTCGCGGCTACGCCCTGAGCCTGGAGGACCTGGCCCAGGGCAAGGGGCTGGCCGAGGCCAAGGCCGGTGACTGGCATTACCTGGTGTTCGATGCCGGAGTGTCGATTGCCGATGCGCAGTTGACCGAGGTGGCCGGCAAGGTCGGCTTCTCTGCGCTGAACCATGGCAGCCTGGCGGCGTCCGCCGTCAACGCCCTGGACCTGGCGGAACAGGCGCCGCAACTGCAGGGAAAAAGCTATGAACTGCGCCTGCTGTTCATCTCGGCGCTGCAGGTCACGGCGATCTGGCTGCATGGGCCCGGCGAAGAGGTGCTGATTCCCATCGAGCCGACACCCAAGACCCTGGCCGCCCATCAGCTCCACAGCGAAACGGCGTTGCTCGCCCTGCTGGCGCCGGCGGCGCTGCAGGCCAAGGCCATCTTCGACGCCGATACCAGCGGCACCCTGGGCGGTTGATCCGGGCAAAAAAAATCCGGCGGCCTTTGCAGGTCGCCGGATTTCTGGTCTCAGCGTTTCAGTCCGGGATGCTCAAGCCAGCCGCATCACCCAAGCGCAGGTCAGGACGCCGACCGCGCCGAACCTTGCTGGACATTGGTCGGTTGCAGCTTGAACAGATAGAACAGCACCGTCAGCAGCACCAGGAACGCCGGGCCGACATAGAGCGCCACACGGGTATCCGGGAAGTAGGCCATCAGCCCCACTACCAGTACCAGGAAGGCCAGGGCCAGGTAGGAACTGATCGGATACAGCCACATGCGGTACTTCAGGCCGGCACGTTCTGCCGGGCTCAGGCCCTTGCGGAACTTGAGCTGGGCCAGAAGGATCATCACCCAGGTCCAGATCGCACCGAAGGTGGCGATGGAGGTCACCCAGACGAACACTTTTTCCGGCACCAGATAGTTCAGCAGCACGCCCAGCAGCAGGGCGAAGATCGACAGCAGCAAGGCGCGACGCGGCACACCGTTGTTCGAGGTCTTGGCGAAGCCGGCCGGGGCCTGGCCGTTCTGCGCCAGGCTGTAGAGCATGCGCCCGGTGCTGAAGATGCCGCCGTTGCAGGAGGACAGCGCGGCGGTGATCACCACGAAGTTGATGATGCCGGCGGCGGTCTTGATACCCAGGCGCTCGAAGGTCATCACGAAGGGGCTGCCCTGGGTGCCAATCTCGTTCCACGGGTAGATCGACAGGATCACGAACAACGCGCCCACGTAGAACAGCAGGATGCGCCAGAACACCGAGCCGATGGCGTTGGGAATGGTCTTTTGCGGGTTGCGCGCTTCACCGGCGGTGAGGCCGATCATCTCTACGCCCAGGTAGGCGAACATCACCATCTGCAGGGACATCAGCACGCCGGTCACGCCATTGGGCATGAAGCCACCGTGGGTCCACAGGTTGGAGATGCCCAGGGCCACGCCGTCATTGCCGAAACCGAAGGCGATGATGCCGATGCCGCCGACCACCATGGCGATGATGGTGACGATCTTGATCAGGGCGAACCAGAACTCGAACTCACCGAAGGCCTTGACCGCGATCAGGTTGATCGAGCCCATGCTCACCAGGGCCGCCAGGGCCCAGATCCAGCGCGGCACATCGGGGAACCAGATCCCCATGTACACCGCCACTGCGGTGATTTCCGCAACACAGGTCACCAGCCACAGGAACCAGTAGTTCCAGCCGGTGAGAAAGCCCGCCAGCGGGCCCAGGTAGTCTTGTGCGTAACGGCTGAAGGAACCTGCGACCGGGTTATGCACCGCCATCTCGCCGAGGGCGCGCATGATCACCAGGATCGCCAGGCCGCCAATGATGTAGGACAGCATGATGGCCGGGCCGGCCATTTCGATGGCCTTGGCCGAGCCGAGGAACAGGCCGACACCGATACAGGCGCCGAGGGCCATCAAGCGAATATGCCGTTCGCCGAGTTCGCGTTTCAGCGGGCCGCCCTGAGCGGTCTCGCCGTGGGGCAGTTGGTTGCCAACTGGCATAGAGATACAACCTCATTTTGTTATTGGATATGAACCACCGAGCCTTCGAAGCACCAGCGGATAGCCGAAGCTTGCTCGACCGCACCGGCCTTGTGGGACGGAGCGTCTGGTAGGACAAGACCTGCCAGATCAGCGGGGTGCGCAGTATAAAAAGCTCCCGACAGGGCTTTTCACTCTATAAGTTGCAATATTCAGAGAGAAATCTCGGCAAATACCGCTTTCACGGAGAAGCATTACCTGCTTTTTGCCCTGAAACCTCACTCGGAAAGGGCCGGGAGTATTGCACAGGCCTGGTGCATCGTCATGCCCCTACCTAGGGCGTATTTACCTGGGAAAAGGCTCTACCCTGTGGCGAGGGAGCTTGCTCCCTTGCCACAGAAGCGGGGCCGGGTCGTTTTCACATTTTCTTCACCGACGCCCACCACCGACTAAGCTTCAGGCAAGTCCGATCAATCTGCGTGAATGGATCAATCGACTATGGGCGCTCTGTGGCAGACCGATTCGCATAAGAACGCAGTGCCAAGCCACAGCGAGGACGAAACGCCTTTACCGAAACGCCGCAAATCCCGCCGTTATGCCTGGCGCCTGTTCTGGCTGTTGCTGCTGATCGCCCTGATTGCCCTTGGCTTTGCCGCTGCCCGGGAGATGCGCACCTCGAAACTCCAGGCCCGGGAATTCAGCCGGCTGGCCGCTGACCTGAGCTACTCCCTGGAGCCCGGCCCCAGTGATGCCGTGCTCTATACCGGTGCCGGGCCGTTCGACCGGCGCCTGGGCTACAGCGCCCTGGGGGAGTTCCTGCCACGCTTGCTCAAGCGCGGTTACCTGATCGACGCCCAGACGCGTTTCTCCCCGGCACTGATGGACTACAGCAAAAGCGGATTTTTCGTGCCTTACACCGAAAAGATCCAGGCTGGCCTGTCCATTACCGACTGCCGCGCCGCGCCCCTGTACCAGTTCAATTACCCGCAACAGCTGTATGAGAGCTTTGCCAGCATTCCGCCGCTGGTGGTGCACAGCCTGCTGTTCATCGAGAACCGCGATCTGCTGGCCCCCAAGCCGGCAGAGGCCAACCCGGCGGTGGACTGGCCGCGCTTTGCCAAGGCCGCCTGGTCGCAGATCGCCCGGCTCTTGCACCTGCCGGGGCAGAGCGCCGGGGGTAGCACCCTGGCCACCCAGTTGGAAAAATACCGCCATTCGCCGGATGGCCTGACGGTATCCGGGGGCGAGAAGATCCGGCAGATGGTTTCCGCCAGCGTGCGGGCCTATCAGGACGGCCCACAGACCCTGGAGGCCCGCAAACGCATCGTGCGCGACTACCTCAACAGCGTGCCGCTGTCCGCGGTGCCCGGCCACGGCGAAGTGCACGGCATGGCCGAGGGGCTGCGGGTCTGGTATGGCGCTGACTTCGACAAGGTCAACCAGGTGCTCGGCAGCACCGCCATGGACTCGAAAAGCCTCGCCGCACGAGGGCTGGCCCTGCGCCAGGTGCTGTCGCTGATGATTGCCCAGCGCCGTCCCTCCCATTACCTGGCCAAGGGTCGCGCAGAACTGGCGGAACTGACGGACAGCCATATCCGCCTGCTGGCACAGAACAACGTCATCGACCCGGCGCTGAGCAGCGCCGCCCTGGCCAGCCAGGTGACCTACCGGGACTGGCAGCAGCAGCCGACCATTCAGCCGATCGAGACCAACAAGGGCATCAGCGTCGCCCGCAGCCGCCTCGCCGCCCTGCTCAACCGACCGCTGTATGACCTGGACCGCCTCGACCTCTCGGCCACCAGCACCTTGCAGAGCGACTTGCAGCGCCAGGCCACCGAGTACCTCAAGCACCTTGCGGACCCGGCCTTTGCCGCGCAGATTGGTGTGCTCGGCGAACGCCTGCTGACCCCCACCAGCACCACCCAGGTGCGCTACAGCTTCACCCTGCTCGAACTGACCTCCGACGGCTCGCGGGTGCGGGTGCAGACCGACAGCACCGACCAGCCTTTCGACATCAACGAAGGCAGCAAGCTGGAACTGGGCTCCACCGCCAAGCTGCGGGTGCTGACCACCTACCTGCAGATCATTTCCGAGTTGCACGACAAGTACGCCGGGCAAACACCCGCGCAGTTGAAAAAGATCCCGGTGAACGAGCAGGACCGCCTGAGCCGCTGGGCCCTCGACTACCTGATGCAGACCAGCGACCGCAGCCTGCCGAAGATGCTCGACGCCGCCCTGGACCGCACCTACTCCGCCAGCCCCGGCGAGGCCTTCTTCACCGGTGGCGGGGTGCATCACTTCCACAACTTTCGCAACGAAGACAACGGCCGCAGCCCGACCCTGCGCGATGCCCTGCGCGAATCCATCAACCTGCCGTTCATCCGCCTGATGCGCGACCTGGTGCGCTACAGCACTTATGGCGGCGACAGCAGCAGCGCCGAATTGCTCAAGGACGACCAGAACCCGCGGCGCCAGGAGTACCTGGCACGCTTTGCCGACCGTGAGGGCACCTCGTTCCTGCTGCGTTTCTGGAAGAAGTACCGCAACAAGGACACCCAGTCGCGCCTGGAAACCTTCCTCGACAGCATGCACCCCACGGCAATCCGCCTCGCCGCCGTGCACCGCTACCTGCTGCCGGACGCCAGCCAGGAGAGCTTCAACCGCTTCGTCCGGGCCCACATGAAGAGCGCCAAGGTCAGCGAGAAGCTCACCGACGAGCGCCTGGACAAGCTCTACGCCAGCTACGGCCCCGGCGCCTATGACCTACCGGACCAAGGCTACATCGCCAAGGTCCACCCCCTGGACCTCTGGCTGCTGGGCTACCTGATGAACAACCCGGAGGCGAACTTCACCCAGATCGTCAAGGCCAGCGAGTTCGAGCGCCAGGAGGTCTACAGCTGGCTGTTCAAGAGCCGCCATCGCAGTGCCCGCGACAGCCGTATCCGCACCATGCTGGAGATCGAGGCCTTCCTCGATATCCACCAGCGCTGGCAGAGCGTCGGCTATCCGTTCGACCACCTGGTACCGTCCCTGGCCACTGCTATCGGCAGCTCCGGCGACCGCCCCGCGGCGTTGGCGGAACTGGTGGGCACCATCCTCAACGACGGCGTGCGCCTGCCAACCTTGCGCATCGACAGCCTGCACTTCGCCGCCGGCACGCCCTATGAAACCCGCCTGCTCAACGACCCGGACAAGGGCAAGCGGGTGATGCCCTCGGAGGTGGCCACGGCGCTGCGCGGAGCCTTGTCGCAGGTGGTGGATGCCGGCACCGCGAAACGGGTGTCCGGCAGCTTCAAGCTGGCTGATGGCACGCCATTGGCCATGGGCGGCAAGACCGGTACCGGCGACAACCGCATCGAAGCCATTGGCGCCGGCGGGCGGGTGTTGAGCTCCAAATCCATCAACCGCACCGCAACCTTCGTGTTCTACATCGGCGACCACCATTTCGGCACCCTTACCGCCTACGTGCCGGGGGCCTCGGCCCAGGCCTTCAGATTCACCTCGGCCTTGCCGGTGCAGGTGCTCAAGGGCATGGCGCCGATCCTCATGCCCTACCTGCAACCGGGCAGTGGCACCCAATGCCTGGGCAGCGTGGCGCAACGCTGAATCACGACAGGCAGCCCCCTCTCTCTCCGACAAACGGCAGCTTTGCCGCAGGCAGAAGTGCTTGCGTCATTCTTAAGATATATCTTAAGTTATGTCTAAATCGAAACGGAGATAGAGAAAATGAGAGAGCACCACCACCCTCCCCATCGCGAGCACGGGGACAGCCATGAGATCTTCGAACGCCGCCCGGGCCGCGAACGCGGTGGCCGCGGGCCCCGGGTATTCGCCCCCGGCGACCTGAAGCTGCTGCTGTTGGCGCTGATCGCCGAGCAGCCCTGCCACGGCTACGACCTGATCCGCCAGATCGAAAGCATGTTCGACGGCGCCTACAGCCCCAGCCCCGGGGTGATCTACCCGACCCTGACCTTTCTCGAAGAAAGCGAAATGATCCAGGGCGATGCCGAAGGCGGCAAAAAGCGCTACAGCGTGACCGACGCCGGACGTCTTTCCCTGCAGGAGCAGGCCATCGCCCTGGACGGCGTGCGCATGCGCATCGAGGTCAGCAAGCGTTCCCTGCGCGGACATGATCGCCCCGCTGAAATCCACGAGGCGGTGCACAACCTGCGCCACGCCCTGCAAATGCACCATGGCCGCTGGAGCCCGGAAGAAATCCTTCGGGTGCGCGACCTGCTGAACAACACCGCCAAGGCCATTGTCGATGGTCCTGTGAGCCACCCCGCCCCGGAGAAAAGCCAATGACTGCCAGCCCAGAACTGTCCATCCATCGGGTCATGCACGAGATCAAGCGCCGCCGCCTGGAGGTGCTGCGCGTAGTCGACCTGACCCCGCGCATGCGCCGCATCACCCTGGGCGGCCCTGAGCTGGCCGGGTTCATCAGCCTGGGCAGCGACGACCATGTGAAGCTGCTGTTCCCGCAGAACGCCGAACAGCAAGCCGCCCTGGAAACCCTGGTACTGGGCCCGGGCAAGGACAGCGGCCCGATGCCCGCCATGCGCGACTACACCCCGCGCCGCTACGACCTGGAGTTGGGCGAACTGGACATCGACTTCGTGCTCCACGGCGACGGCCCTGCCTCCACCTGGGCCGAACAGGCCGCACCGGGCCAGTTCCTGCACATCGGCGGGCCACGGGGCTCGATGGTGGTGCCGGATATCTTCGACAGCTACCTGCTGATCGGCGATGAAACCGCGCTGCCGGCCATTGCCCGTCGCCTGGAAGAACTGCCGGCCGGGCGCCAGGTGCTGGCGGTGATCGAGGTGCAGAACGCCGCCGAACGCCAGGCTCTGGACAGCGCCGCCCAGGTGCAGGTGATCTGGGTTGAACGGGACGCAGGCGGGCAGGACCTGATCAGCACGGTGCGCCAGTTGCAGGTGCCGCAAGGCAAGCTGTATGCCTGGGTAGCCACCGAGAGCAAGGTGTCGCGCCAGGTGCGTCGAGTGCTGCTGGATGAGCACCAGCTCAACGACGAATTCGTCAAGGCCGCCGGTTACTGGCGCCTGGACAGCAGCGAAGAAGAATAATCGCGCATCAGGGTAGGAACTGGCTTGCCAGCGAAGGCGGTCCCAAGGGCCCCCTCGCCGGCAAGCCGGCTCCTACGGGGCCCGGGACCGGAGTTTACCCAGCCAGCGGTCCAGCCCCAGCAACAGCAGGGATACCAGGACGAACCCCGCCAATATCCCGAGGGCATTGAGCAGCACCCGGGGGTAGCCCAGCCTGTCCACGGAGATGAAGGGATAGGGGTACAGCCCAAGCAAGTGCCCGCGCAGCAACAGGTAGGCGAAATACACAATCGGGTAGAGCGTCCACCACCCGATGTGCCTCATCCGCAGCCCGCCCTTGGGCACGCAACACCACCAATAGACCAGGAACAGCAGCGGCATCACGTCATGCAGCAACTCGTCCGCCAGCCATTGCCAACCCTGGGGATGCCAGAGGTGGCGCAACAGCAGGCTGTAGGCCAGCCCCACCAGCAGAATGCTCGCCGCCACGGCGCCGCTGACCCAGGGCTGGAGCATGAACGCCTGCCCCTTGGAAACCCGCAGGTTGAGGGCGCAAGTCAGCACGCTGGCCACCAGGGTATTGCTGAGCACGGTGAAGAAACTGAAGAAGTTCACCAGCCCGCCCAGCAGGCTGGCGCCACTGTCCCAGCGCAACAGCAGGATCAGGTACAGCTGGACGGTCAGCCCGAACCAGCCAAGGATCGCCGCCACGGCAATCAGGCCACGCCGAGTGCACAGCCCCGGCAGCAAGAAGCCAGCCATAGGGCTCCTTAAAGCGGGCGCTTGGTGCGTTGCAACTTCACATAGAGTTTCTCGACCTTCTCCCTCGCCCAGGGCGTCTTGCGCAGGAAGGTCAGGCTCGACTTGATGCTCGGGTCGCTCTTGAAGCAGCGGATATCAATGCGTTCAGCCAGCCCCGACCACTCGTAGTGTTCCACCAGCGCCTTGAGGATCTGTTCCAGGGTCACGCCATGCAGCGGGTCGGTGTGGGTGTCGGTCATGCCAGGCCTTTGCGGGAAGAAAATGAGGAAAGCCGCGCACCTTAGCCGAGGGCTTGGCCCCGCGCCAGCACGCTTGAGTAACTGTAGTCGCAGCCCGTCACCGAGGCGATCGGGCATGAACAGCGAAAAGTTCCTGGCTTTTCGAAATAAAAGAGATGTTATATTGTATCAATCAATAACAACTCACCCGCATTTTGGGCACCCCCGTGTCCCGCCTGCTCACTGACTCAAAGCGCCTAGCGCTCTGTTCGCCAAGGAATGACCGATGTCCCGCTCAACTCACCGCCCTTCTCGCTCCCTGCTCTGGCGCCTGTCGCCACTGTCCGCCGCGCTGCTGATCGCCTCCCAGGCCCATGCCGTGGAATTGCCCCAGCAGGTCATCACCGCCAACCCCCTGGGCAGCACCGAACTGGCCGCCCCAAGCACTGTGCTGGAAGGCGACCAACTGACCCTGGAACAAAAAGGCAGCCTCGGTGAAACCCTGAACAAACAGCCGGGCGTGTCTTCATCCTACTTCGGGCCGGGGGCCAGCCGGCCGATCATTCGCGGCCTGGATGGCGACCGGATTCGCATTCTGCAGAACGGCGTCGGGGCCCTCGACGCCTCGTCGCTGTCCTACGACCATGCGGTGCCCCTGGACCCGGTTAACGTCGAGCGCATCGAGATCGTCCGCGGCCCGGCGGCCCTGCTGTACGGCGGTAACGCCATTGGCGGGGTGGTCAACAGCTTCGACAATCGGATTCCCACCGAGGCCATCGAGGGCATCCACGGGGCGGGCGAGTTGCGCTACGGCGGCGCCGACACCACCCGCAGCAGCGCCGGCAAGCTGGAAGCCGGCGATGGCACCTTTGCCCTGCACCTGGATGCCAACTCGCGGCAGTTCAATGACCTGAAGATTCCCGGCTACGCCCGCAGCCGTCACGCTGCGGCCAGTGAAGACGGGGATGGCAAGAAAGGTCGCCTGGGCAACAGCGACGGTCGCCAGGACGGCGGTGCCATCGGCGGTTCCTACACCTGGGACGACGGCTATGCCGGCCTGTCCTACAGCAACTACGACTCCAACTACGGCTCCCCCGCCGAAGAAGACGTGCGCATCCGCATGAAGCAGGACCACTACGCCTTCGCTTCGGAACTGCGCAACCTGCAGGGCCCGTTCAGCTCGCTCAAGTTCAACGCCGGCTACACCGACTACGAACACCGCGAGATCGAGGGCGGCGAAACCGGCACCACCTTCAAGAACAAGGGCTACGAGGCCCGTGTCGAGGCCCGGCACCAGCCGCTGGGCCCGCTCGAAGGGGTGATCGGTGCACAGGTCAACCGCAACGAATTCTCCGCCCTGGGCGAAGAAGCCTTCGTGCCACAGACCGATACCAACAGCGGCGCGCTGTTCATCCTCGAAGAACTGCAAGCCACCGAACGCCTGCGGCTCAGCCTCGGCGGGCGCCTGGAACACACCACCGTGGACCCGGACAGCAAGGGCAACGAACGCTTCGCCCAGGCCGACAAGTCCAGCAGCTTCACCGCCGGCAGCCTGTCCTCGGGGGCGGTCTACACCCTGACCCCGGTCTGGTCCCTGGCCGCGACCCTGGGCTACACCGAGCGCGCCCCGACCTTCTACGAGCTGTATGCCAACGGCGCCCACGTCGCCACCGGCACCTATGAAGTGGGCAGCGCCAAGCTATCGAAGGAAAAAGCCGTGTCCAGCGACCTGGCCCTGCGCTTCGACAACGGCATCCACAAAGGCAGCGTCGGCGTGTTCTACAGCCACTTCTCCAACTACATCGGCCTGCTGGGCACGGGGCGCACCCTCAACGATGAAGGCGAAGAAGATGCGACAGGCATCCCGGAATACGCCTACAGCGGAGTGCGGGCACGCTTCAGTGGGATCGAGGCCCAGGATCGCTGGACCCTGGGGGAAAACGCCTACGGCAAGTTCGCCCTGGAACTGTCCGGCGACTACACCCGGGCCAAGAACCTGGATAACGGCCAGGACCTGCCCCGCATCGCTCCATTGCGCCTGAACAGTGGCCTGCTGTGGGAACTGGACCGCTGGCAGGCACGCCTGGATGTACAACATGCCGCCAGCCAGGGCCGGGTGCCGGACAACGAAAGCGGCACCGATGGCTACACCACCTTTGGCGCCAGTGCCGGTTATCGCTTCGATATCGGACATAGCCAGTGGCTGGCCTTCGTCAAGGGCGAGAACCTGACCAACCAGACCGTGCGCTATGCCAGCTCGATCCTGCGGGATATCGCGCCGGCCGCCGGGCGCAGTGTGGAAGTGGGGTTGCGTACTACCTTTTAAGGCCCTGTTCGCCGGCAAGCCGGCTCCTACACGGCCCCGCAGGAGCCGGCTTGCCGGCCAAGGGCTTAGCGGTAACGCCGCGGGTCAGCCTCGATCAGGCTGGCCAGCTGGGTCAGGGCAAAGCGCAACTCGTCCTGGGTGGTGGGCGACATCAATACCACCCGCACACAACGGGAGCTGGCACCGCGTTCCACCTGGAACTGGCTGCCGCTCATCACCAGCACGCCATTGGCTCGGGCCAGGGTGGCGAACTCATCGCCCGTCCAGGGCTCCGGCAAGGTCAGCCACAGGTGATAGCTGTGGGGCTGGGTCCGGATCTCCAGGCCGGCAAACACGTCCCGGGCAATCGCCTGGCGCGCTGCCGCTTCATTGCGCTGGGTCTGTACCAGCTTGCGGTCCAAGCCTTCGACAATCACATTGCTGGCCAATTGCGCGGTCAGCGGCGACGGCATCCACACGCTGCTACGGACCATGGAACTCAGCCGCGACAGCAGCTTTGGCGGGCTGTAGAGGTAACCCACGCGCAACGCCGGCATGATCGCCTTGGACAGGCTGGTGAGGTACACCGAACGCTGCGGCGCATAGCTCGCCAGCGGCTTGATCGACGGATCGGTGGCGAGAAAGCCGTAGATATCGTCGTCGATGATCAGGAAGTCGAACTCTTCGGCGATTGCCGCAATTTGCGCCCGACGCCTTGGCGACATGATCGCCGTGGTGGGGTTCTGGCAACTGGCGACGCACACCAGCAGCGCCGGTTTTTCCCGCAGGCATTGCTCGCGCAGGGCCTCGGGGAGTATTCCCTCTTCATCCATGGCCACGCCCCGCAGGCGCCGCTCCAGGCCGTGGGCCACGGAGATGATGCCCGGGTAGCAGAGCGACTCGCAAAGCACCAGGTCGCCGGCGTTGCTCAGGGCGCTGATGGCCACCATCAGCCCGTGCTGGGCACCGGAGGTAATGACCACCTGCTGCCAGTTGGCCTCGGGCAAGGAATGCCGCAACCACTGCGCCCCGGCCTCGCGATGAGCCGGGTGGCCTCCATCGGGGGCGTAGTCCAGCGCCCGGCCGAAGTCACTGCTGCGGGCCATGCCCACCAGGGCGCCACGCAACCAGTACTCCAGGGTTTCGCTGTAGGGCTTGATGATCGACAGGTCCAGGGCTTCGGCCTGCCCCAGGGACAGGGACGGAGCGCTGGAACCTTCGGGCAACACCAGCGGCGGCTGCGCCAGCACGTAAGTGCCGCGGCCGACTTCGCCCTGCACCAACCCGCGCCGCTGAGCTTCGCTGTAGGCGCGGCTGATGGTGCCAGGAGTGACATTCAGGGTTACCGCCAGCTCGCGCAGGGTCGGCAAGCGGTCACCATCATTCAACAAACCGCTGCCGATATCCCGCGCCAGGGCGTCGGCGATGGACAGGTAGACCGGTTGATTGAACTCGCTTAACTGGGGAACCCACATGGAGGCTGATGACCATCGGCTGCGTTGAGGTGGACCGGAGCATATCACAGCCATGGATCGCCCCTTAACATCGACTCATTTGGAAAATTGATTCGATCTTCAAGCCAAACTGGCGACTCAAAACCGCTAAAAAATTTTTATATGATCTATAAATCCCTATAAATCATTAAGTTATCAACAAACCACAGCCAACTTCGGTAGAGCCATCCCGAGAAACAATTGAATCGATTCAATTCATTGAAATACACTCAGACAGCACCAACCCAATCGACTCAATCCCTCCCACCCATGCCCAGTCGAGATGCCATGCACAGTCTCAGCAAGGACCTGTCCCTCTCCGCCGTGATCGCCGGCCTGATCGCCGTGATCATTTCCTACGCTGGCCCCTTGATCATCGTGTTCCAGGCCGCCCGCGAAGCCCATCTGCCCAGCGACCAGGTGTCATCGTGGATCTGGGCCATCTCCATCGGCAGCGGCCTCACCGGCCTGCTGCTGAGCTGGCGCCTGAAAGTGCCGGTGATCACCGCCTGGTCCACCCCCGGCGCGGCGCTGCTGGTGTCGATGCTGCCCACGGTGTCGCTGCCCCAGGCCATCGGCGCCTACATCGTGGCCTCATTGCTCATCGCGCTGGTCGGGCTTTCCGGGGCCTTCGACAAGCTCATGAGCCGCCTGCCCAAGGCGATTGCCGCCGCCATGCTGGCGGGCATCCTGTTCCGCTTCGGCGCCGGCCTGTTCACTTCGGTCAGCCTGCAACCGGCCCTGGTGCTGGCGATGATCGCCGCCTACCTGCTGGGCAAGCGCCTGTCACCCCGCTACGCGATCCTCGCGGTGCTGCTGGTGGGCTGCGCGATGGCCGCAGGCCTGGGCGAACTCAATGGCGGTGCCATCACCCTGGCGGTGGCCCAGCCGATCTTCATCGCTCCCGAGTGGAGCTGGCACGCCATCATCAACATCGGCCTGCCCCTGGCCCTGGTCACCCTGACCGGGCAATACGTGCCGGGCATGGCGGTGATGCGCAGCGCCGGCTACAACACCCCGGCCCGCTCGATCATTTCCTGGACAGCCATCACCTCGGCACTGCTGGCGCCGTTCGGCTCCCACGGGATCAACCTGGCGGCCATCACCGCTGCCATCTGCACCGGCCGCGAAGCCCATGAAGACAAGGACAAGCGCTACATCGCCGGGATCGCCTGCGGCCTGTTCTACATCCTCATGGGGATTTTCGGCGCGACCCTGGCCTCGGTGTTCGCCGCCCTGCCCAAGGAACTGATTGCGGCACTGGCCGGCCTGGCCCTGTTCGGCGCCATCAGCGCCGGGTTGAGCGGCGCCATGGCCGACGAAAAACAGCGTGAAGCGGCGCTGATCACCTTCCTGGTCACGGCATCGGGCATGAGCTTCCTGGGCCTGGCGGCCGCGTTCTGGGGGTTGATCTTCGGCCTGGTGGCGCACTTTGCCCTGAGCCACACCCGGCACAAACCCAGCCTCGCCCAGGCCAGCACCCCACGCTGAGCAGAGCCCGGGCCGGGAACTGTTACCGATTGCGAAACTGTTCATGTCAATAAAAGCGCTTTCTCTCCCGGAGACGGCGCTTTATCCTTAGCCCCCTAATAAAGCTGAACCGTTTCATCTTTCCCTTTGAAATCAGTGGCCTGCCGTTCTCGATCAACCTGCATCGATGCTACGCGCCATGCCCTTGCTTCTGCCTATTCCTAGAAAAAGACTTTATCCGAATGCCTATGCCCACTTTTCAGCGTTTAAAAGACAGCGCTGTCCTGACTTCCGTCGCCCTGCCCAAGAGCCTGAGCCTGCTCGGCGCCCTTGGATTTGCCGCCTGCGCCCAGGCCGCACCGGCCTTCGACAGTGACTCACCATGGATGCTCGGCGACTGGAATGGCACCCGCACGGAACTGGCCAACAAAGGCTACGACTTCAAGATCGACTACGTCGGCGAGATGGGCGCCAACCTGCACGGTGGCTACGACCACGACCGCACCGCGCGCTACAGCGACCAGTTTGCCTTCGGCAGCCACCTGGACCTGCAGAAGATCCTCGGCTGGGACGACGCCGAATTCCAACTGACGGTGACCAAGCGCGACGGCGACAACATCAGCAACGACCGGATCAACGACCCGCGGGTCGGCGGCTTCACCTCGGCCCAGGAAGTCTGGGGCCGCGGCCAGACCTGGCGCCTGACGCAAATGTGGTACCAGCAGAAATTCTTCGACCAGAAGCTCGACATCAAGGCCGGCCGCTTCGGCCAGGGCGAAGACTTCAACAGCTTTCCCTGCGACTTCCAGAACCTGGCGTTCTGCGGCTCCCAGGTGGGCAACTGGGCCGGCAGCGTCTGGTACAACTGGCCGGTCAGCCAGTGGGCCCTGCGGGTCAAATACCACCTGAACGCCGAGCTCTACGCGCAGATCGGTGCCTATGAGCAGAACCCCTCGAACCTCGATCGCGACAACGGCTTCAAGCTCAGCGGCAGCGGCACCCAGGGCACACTGTTGCCAGTGGAACTGGTGTGGACACCCAAACTCAACGGCCTGGCCGGTGAGTACCGCGCCGGCTACTACTACAGCAGCGCCAAGGCCAGCGACGTCTACAAGGATGGCAATGGCCAGCCTGCAGCCCTGACCGGCGAGGCCTACCGCAGCAGCTCCAGCAAGCACGGCCTGTGGCTGGGCGCGCAACAGCAGGTCACCAGCCAGGCCAGCGACCACTCCCGCGGCCTGAGCCTGTTCGCCAACGTCACCGCCCACGACAAGAAGACCAACGCCATCGACAACTATGTCCAGGCGGGCCTGGTCTACAAGGGGCTGTTCGATGCCCGGGCCAAGGATGACATCGGCTTTGCCCTGGCCCGGGTCCATGTCAACCCGGCGTACCGCAAGAACGCCCAGGCCAGCAACCAGGCCCGGGCGCTCTACGACTACGACAACCCGAGCTACCTGCCGCCCCAGGACACCGAATACAGCGCCGAGCTGTACTACGGCGTGCACCTGGCCAACTGGCTGACCGTGCGCCCCAACCTGCAATACATCCGCCACCCCGGCGGCGTGAGCCGGGTGGACGACGCCCTGATCGGCGGGATCAAGATCCAGAGTTCGTTCTAAGGCCGACAGGCACACAACGACGCCATTCACAGTTTTCAGCTGAACCAAGCCCGCGCCTGATCGTCATCTACAGTGAACATGCGCGGGAACACTCTAAACGTCACGGAGAACCACACTATGAGCACTGAGGGTGCTTCAAGTCCGAGCCGCTTGCTGCCAAGCCTGCTCGGGATCTTGCTGCTGCTAATGGGCCTGGCCTTGCTGGCCGGGGGGATCAAGCTGAGCATGCTCGGCGGCTCGCTGTACTACGTTTTGGCCGGTATCGGCCTGACGTTGACCGGCCTCTTGCTGCTGGCCGGTAAACGCGCGGCGCTGGGCCTGTACGCCCTGGTACTGTTCGCCAGTACCGTCTGGTCGCTATGGGAAATCGGCCTGGACTGGTGGCAACTGGTGCCACGCCTGTCGCTGTGGTTCGCCCTCGGCGTGGTCCTGCTGCTGCCCTGGTTCCGTCGCCCGCTGCTGCGCGATGGCCCGGCCCCGCTGGGCACCGCTGCCCTGAGCGTGGCCGTGGTCCTGGCCGGTGGCGCCGCCATTGGCAGCCAGTTCACTAACCCTGGGGAAATCTCCGGTGACCTGGGCCGCGACACCGCGGACATGACCAGCACCGCGCCGGCCATCCCCGACGGTGAATGGCAGGCCTACGGCCGCACCGAGTTCGGCGATCGCTACTCGCCGCTGAAGCAGATCACCCCGGCCAACATCGGCAAGCTGCAGGAAGCCTGGCGCATCCGCACCGGCGACATGCCGACCGACAAGGACCCGGTGGAAATCACCAACCAGAACACCCCGCTGAAGGTCAACGGCAAGCTCTATGCCTGCACCGCCCACAGCAAGGTGCTGGCCCTGGACCCGGATACCGGCAAGGAAATCTGGCGCTTCGACCCGCAGATCCAGGGCCCCAACGGCGACGACTTCCGTGGCTGGGCACACATGACCTGCCGTGGCGTGTCGTACTACGACGAAGCCAACTTCAAGAACGCCGACGCCATCAGCCAGCCGGCCACCCTGTCCCCAGCGGGCCAGGCCATCGCCACCAGCTGCCCGCGTCGCCTGTTCCTGCCTACCGCCGATGCGCGCCTGATCGCCATCAACGCCGACACCGGCAAGGTCTGTGAAGACTTCGGCACCAAGGGCGCCGTGGACCTGAAGGCCGGTATCGGCCCATTCACCCCGGGCGGCTACTACTCCACCTCCCCGGCGGCCATCACCCGTAACCTGGTGATCATTGGCGGCCACGTGACCGACAACGAGTCGACCAACGAGCCGTCCGGCGTGATCCGCGCCTTCGACGTGCACGACGGCCACCTGGTGTGGAACTGGGATTCGGGCAACCCGGACGAGACCACTCCGCTGCCGGAAGGCAAGACCTATACCCGCAACTCGCCGAACATGTGGTCCCTGGCCAGCGTCGACGAGAAACTGGGCATGGTCTACCTGCCACTGGGCAACCAGATGCCTGACCAATGGGGCGGCAACCGCACCGCGGGCGCCGAGAAATTCAGCGCCGGCACCGTGGCCCTGGACATCGACACCGGCAAGCTGCGCTGGAACTACCAGTTCACCCACCACGACCTGTGGGACATGGACGTGGGCAGCCAGCCGACCCTGCTCGACATGAAGACTGCGGACGGCGTCAAGCCGGCGCTGATCCAGCCGACCAAGCAAGGCAGCCTGTACGTGCTGGACCGTCGCGATGGCACCCCGATCGTGCCGATCCGTGAAGTACCGGCCCCCACCGGCGCTGTCGAAGGCGACCACACCGCGCCAACCCAGGCCCGTTCGGACCTGAACCTGCTGCCGCCGCCACTGGACGAGAAAGCCATGTGGGGCGCGACGCCGTTCGACCAGATGCTGTGCCGCATCCAGTTCAAGGAACTGCGCTATGAAGGCCAGTACACCCCGCCGTCGGTGCAGGGCAGCCTGATCTACCCGGGCAACGTGGGCGTGTTCAACTGGGGCAGCGTGTCCCTGGACCCGGTTCGCCAACTGCTGTTCACCAGCCCGAACTACATGGCCTTCGTTTCCAAGCTGGTGCCGCGCGCAGAAGTGGCTGCCGGGAGCAAGCGCGAAAGCGAGACCTCGGGCGTGCAACCCAACACCGGCGCGCCTTACGCGGTGATCATGCACCCGTTCATGTCGCCGCTCGGCGTACCTTGCCAGGCTCCGGCCTGGGGCTACGTGGCCGGTATCGACCTGACCACCAACAAGGTGGTGTGGAAGCACAAGAACGGCACCAGCCGTGACAGCTCGCCGATCCCGATCGGCCTGCCGATGGGCGTGCCGAGCATGGGCGGCTCCATGGTTACCGGTGGTGGCGTGGGCTTCCTCAGCGGCACCCTGGACCAGTACATCCGCGCCTATGACGTGAAGAACGGCAAGGAGCTGTGGAAGTCCCGCCTGCCAGCGGGTGGCCAGGCCACGCCGATGAGCTACACCGGCAAGGATGGCAAGCAGTACGTGCTGGTGGTCGTGGGCGGCCACGGCTCCCTGGGCACCAAGATGGGCGACTACATCATTGCCTACAAACTGTCGGAATAAGCTTTACCGGCAGGCATGAAAAAGGCGGCTACCTTCTGGTAGCCGCCTTTTTTTGTGCCGTTCGCCCTCTGCGTAGGAGCTGGCTTGCCAGCGAAGGCGCGGGCCCGGGCGCTGCATGGCTTGCGGGCCTCTTCGCCGGCGAGCCGGCTCCTACAAGGGGCTTGTCATTCCATCTCGCTCGACCGGCAGCCCATCAAAGGACGGTCACCGAAAATTCCTACAACTCACGTCCCATCGCATCACCTTGCCCCTCAAGGGCTCTGCCCTTAAGGTCTGGGGGTCATTGAAAACTCAGTGACAGGGGTGTGGAAGCCCCCCATATCGTCAGGCGCGCAAAGCACCAGCAAATGCCTGACCTGTTTGTAGCCTGCACTTTGGACAAAGCCGTGGAGCAATACATGCCCCTCACCAGCAACGACTACAACATCCCCGCCCTGCTGGTGGACACCCAGGCCCCGCTGGACGCTCTCCACGAAGCCGCCGCGCACCGCATCCGCGCGGCCACCCAGTTGCTGGAGAACATCGCCAGCCACGACAACCTGCAGAGCAACCCGGCCCTGCTCCAGGACTTCGCCCAGCTGTGCGTCATCCCCCTGCGCGATGGCTGCGACCTGCTGGACGTACTGGGCCGACGCCTGCAGGAACAACTGCTGACCTGACCCCGGCTCCAGGACCGGCGGCGCCTCGCCGGTCCTCTCAAGCGGCCCTGCTCGCCTGCCCAGCAGTCCCGTAATTGCAAAGCGACATTAGCCCATTTGTGCTAATCGACCCTCCCCCAACCCGGGGCTATAGTGCCGGGCAACCATCTGATCTCCCCACCGTTGCCAGCCTGCGGTGTCGGGAGCGGCTGCGCCGTTGAAAACACAACAACACCAAGGAAGATTCATCATGAAACTCCAGTCCAGCCTCCGCCCCGTTGCCCTGCTCAGCCTCCTGGCACTCGCACTGGGCGGTTGCGCCATCGCCAAACCGAGCAACGACGACCTCAAGAACCGCGCCCAGATCACCCTTGGCAAGCCGGTTTCCACGGTTTCCAACGTGCGCAGCGACGCGTCCCAGACCTACTTCACCGCCAGCACCAGTGCCGGCGAATACAATTGCGTACTGCCCAGCGGCGGCATGGTCGCCTTCGCCACCATGGGTGGAGCAGTAGCGCTGCCGGCCGAGTGCAGCAAGCAATAAACCGCTAGCCCCTGGCCAACCAGGTTCGCCGCGACGGGCTGCACCGGTGTAGCAGCGGGACAGCGTCGGGCGAGCACCACTCCCTCCTGAAAAGGTCCTGAGTTGATGAAACCCCGTCTCTTCATGGTGACAGGCCTGGCCCTGCTCGCCTGTACCCTGATTGCCTGCGCGCCGCGCCAAGGGCGAACCCTGGACGAATACCCGCCAGTCAAGATTCCCACCGTGCAGTACCCCGACGAGCCCTTCGACACCCAGGCCGCGCGCGCCGCGCTGCAACCCGGCACCGCAACGCTCACCGGCAAGTTCTGTATCGTCGGCAATGACGGTATCGAAGACAGCCGCAACGTCGAGATCTATCTCTACCCGGCCACCCCGCACTTGCAGGCCTGGCACAAGTTGCGCGCGTCCCAACCCGAAGGCGCACCGGTGAGCATGGTCCCCGAAGCCCTGGCCGTGCACCGGGTGACCCGCACCGACGGCAACGGCATCTTCCAGTTCACGGGGCTGCAACCGGGCCGCTACTTCGTCCAGGGCCACGATATGGTGTACGGCACCAGCCGCTGGAACGAGTACGTGGGCACCGGCCAGAGCAACACCAACTACGGGCCGGTGACCACCCACTACTACACCGAGCGCAGTTCGATCTCTTCGTACTCGGGCATGCTGGATGACTTCGTCGAACTGGCCAGCGGCGAGAACAAGAAGCTGACCATGACCAACTACCCCCTGCTTATCCCGTGCCGGACCTGGTAACTGTCTCTGGCGCCGCAGCCCTGTGGGCAGGCACCAGCGGTGCCTCGCGCAGGGCTCGCAAGGTGCTGCGCAGTTCCACCGGCCGCACCGGCTTGGACAGGATGGCGATGTTGCGGTCGTGCAGGGCGGCGTGGATTTTCTCGATGTCGTGCCCGGTGATGATCAGCGCCGGCACTTCCCAGCCCCGCTGCTGACGGATGCTGTCGATGCATTCGATACCCGAGGCCCGGGTGCCCAGGTCATAGTCGGCGACGATAATGTCGCAATCGGTCAGCAGGTTCTCCCCGCTCGATTCGGCCTGGACCACGCAGCCCCAGCGCTCCAGCAGCGCCGAAGTGGCCAGCAGCACGTTACGGTCATCCTCCACCAGACAGACCCGCAGCCCGGTCAGCAAGCCGCTCTGCAACGCCTCGTCACGACCGTGCAAACGCTGTGGCGCGGCCAGTGACAGGCCGTGCAGGCTGACCGTGGTGCCGTGGTCGACCCGCGAACGAATCGTTACCTGCAGGTCAGTCATCTGCCCCAGGCGCTTGACGATGGACAGGCCCAGGCCGACGCCTTCGACGTCCTTGTCCCGTACCTGGCGAACCCGGTAGAACTCATCGAAGATCTTCGGCAGATGCTCCTCGGCAATCCCCCGGCCCTGGTCATAGATGACAATGGCCAGGCCTTGGCCACGCCGGCGCACGCCAATCAGCACCGGCCGTTCCGCGGCGTACTTGAAGCAATTGGACAGTACGTTCTGCACCATGGTCGCCAACAGCCCCGGGTCGACCCGCACCCAATGGGCGCAGGGCCGCAGCCGCAGTTCGACACCGGCCCAGCGCGCCGCCTCGGAATTCTGGCGTACCAGGTCGCGCAGCAGTTCGCCCAGGTGGACGGTTTCGTACTTGGGCTGCACTCGCCCGTTGTCCAGGGTGTAGAGGTCGAGGATCGAGCGGAACAACTGCGAGACGTTGAGCAGCGAACGATCGATGTTGTCCACCAGGCGCCGCTCATCCACCCCCAGGCTGGCTTCGCGCAGGCAGGCGGTGAACAGGCCGATGGAGTGGATCGGCTGGCGCAGGTCATGGCTGGCCTGGGCCAGGAAACGGGATTTTTCCAGGTTGGCGGCAATCGCTTCTTCCGAAGCCAGGCGGGTGCGCTTGAGCAGGATGTGGGCGTACACCGGGATCACCGTGCTGGTGATCATCAGCATCAGCACCATGTAGGGCTGGGCCTGCCAATAGGGGGTCAGCAGGTAGACCATGAACAGCGCGAACAGCGCCAGCACGGTGGCGATGGCCAGGTAGCGCGAGCCGAAACGCATGCCATTGCCCAGGTTGACCCAGACCATCACCGCATAGATCGGCAGCGCCCCCTCGCCGCCTACCACCAGGCCGTAACAGGTGCCGGTGTAGTCATAGACCATGCCCAGGATGCGCCGCGCCGGGTAGTGCCCGGGCCAACGGGCAATGGCCATGCGCAGCACGATCGAACCCAGCATGAACAGGGAAATGTAGATCATCACCGGCACGTAGGGATCCACATCCTGCCCCGGCAGGAAGCCGATCACACCAAACCAGACCAGGGCGCATCCGGCGACGATAATCCGCAGGGTGGCCTGATCGAGTTCACTGTCTTTCTCAACTTTCATGCAATCACCTCCTTGTGCAATATGCGCTGCCGTGGTCTTTTGCCGTTCGGCAAACTGGCCCATCGGACACGACCAGCGGGCAGTTACAACGCCGTGCGCCAAGTTAGCATGCCCACAGGACTGGATGTTTCAAGGAGTTTCAAACATGACATGCCGGATTATCGTCGCCGACGACCACCCGTTGTTTCGCGAAGGCATGCTGCGCACCATCCAGCGCTTGCTGCCCGATGCCGTGCTCGAAGAGGCCGGCGACCTGGCTGCGGTAATGGCCCTGGCCGAGAGCGGCGAGGAGCCGGACTCGCTGATTCTCGACCTACGCTTTCCCGGCCTGACCTCGGTCAGCATGATTGCCGGCCTGCGCCAGCAATTGCCGCGCACCTCGATCATCGTGGTGTCGATGGTCGACAACCAGGACCTGATCGCCGAAGTCATGGCCGCCGGGGCCGACGGTTTCATCGGCAAGAGCATCAGCCCGGACGAGATCGGCCAGGCGATTCAGGCCATCCGCGAAGGCGACGTGGTGGTCAAGTACGCGCCTTCCGGCCTGCTGCTGCCCCTGGACGCCTGCGCCGAAGTGAGCCAGCTGACCACCCGGCAACAGGAAGTCCTGCGCCTGATCGCCCAGGGCAAGACCAACAAGGAAATCGCCCGAGAGCTGGATATCTCGCCGTTCACCGTGCGCATCCACGTGTCTTCCCTGCTGCATACCCTCAAGGTGCCCTCGCGCGCCGCGGCGGCGGTGAAGTTCGCCGGCACCTGGTAAACCGGGACAATCGGGGCCGCGCTATCGGGCGGCCTGCACCAGAATGCCAAGACACGGTTGGTCAGCGCGCGCCGTTAATGCTGGGAAGCCCTGCGCAAATGAGGCAGCATCGGTTCTGGCACGCCGGTATAAACGCCATGGCATTGGGCGGCACGCCAGGAACAGCGTGCTGGCGCGACCGCCCTCGCAGGAGAAAGACATCATGAGTACGGATAAGCGTGATGAGTTGTTTGAACGGTTACACCACTGGTTCGGTGACTCGGAAGCCGCCAACTGGAACGAATACACCACCGAGCAGGTGGCCAAGGGAGTCCTCCACGCCTTTACCCCGGCGCAATGGCAACGCCTCGGCGAAACCCTGCTGTCGCGCCCCGAGTACTGGCAGCACCGCTGCGCGGTGTCCCTGGGAGAGTTGCGCAGCCCGCCGGCCATCGAGCTGCTGAAACGCCTGCTGGTGGATTCGCCCTACCTGGACGTGAGGGTCATGGCGATCTATGAACTGGACTGGTCGGAAGCGGCCATCGAGCCCCGCTATGCGCCCTGCATCCTGGAAATCATGGACAACCTCAGTGAGGAAGGCATAGAGCCGGAACTGCAAAGCCTGTTGACCAAGGCTGAGTCCGCCGCCCCCTGAGCGCGCCCCCTGGATGGCCCCTCGGCCATCCAGCTTTCAGCTCGACACCCGGGAGTTCACCAGCCAGCGCTCAAAGGCCTCGGTCGGCAACGGTCGGCTGATCAGATAGCCCTGTACCGTATCGCAGCCCCAGCTTTCCAGCAATTTCAGGCAATGCTCATATTCCACGCCTTCGGCCACCACCTTGAGCCCCAGCTTGTGGCTCATTTCAATGGTGGAACGCACGATCACCGCATCGCCGCTGGTTTCATCCAGATTGCGGATGAACGACTGGTCGATCTTCAGTTCCTGCACCGGCAGGCGCTGCAACTGCGCCAGGGATGAATAGCCGGTACCGAAATCGTCCACCGACAGGCTGATGCCGCAGCCGCGCAAGCGTTGCAGCACGGCCAGGGCCTGCTCCGGGTCGCGCATGATGGCGCTCTCGGTGATCTCGAACACCAACTGTTCGGCTGCCACCTGATAGCCCTCAAGGTAATCGCTGACCCGTACCTCCAGGCCGTCGTCCTCCAGGTCGCTGGCCGAGATGTTCAGTGACAGGCGTACGGGCAGGGCCCGGCGGTTCCACTCCGCCAGCTGGCGGATACAGGCTTCGATGACCCAGGCGGTGAGGCTGTGCATGCTGCCGGTGCGCTCGGCCAGGGGAATGAATTCCGCCGGCGAGACCACGCCGAACACCGGGTGCTGCCAGCGCAGCAGGGCTTCGGCCTGGTGCAGGTAGTCCCGGCGCAGATCGAGCTTGGGCTGGTACAACAGGAACAGCTCACCTTCGGCGGCCGCCCGGCGCAGGTCGCGGATCAGGCTGATCTGCCGCTGGTGAGCCAGGTCTCGGTCCTGCTGGTAGACCTGCAAGTAACCGGGCTTGAGCGAAGCATCATGGCGGGCGATGGCGGCGCGGCTGATCAGTTCCTCGGCGGACTTGCCGTCGGCGGGGTACACCGCCATCCCCATGCAGATCTGCCGACGCACCTCATCGCCCTGGATCAGTTGCGGCCGGCTGAGCAGGTCATGCAGCCGGTCAGCCATGGCCATGGCCCCGTCCAGTTCGGTGTTCTCCAGCAGCAGGAGGAATTCACTGGCGGTGATCCGGGCCGCCGTATCGCCCTGGGACAATACTTCTCGCAGGCGCCGGCTGAGCTCGCCCATCATCTGGTCCAGGCCTTCTGTGCCAAAGCCTTCGTTGATCGCCCGATAGTTGTCGATGCCCAGGTAGAGCAGCACCACATTGCGCCGGGCGGCAATGGCCTTGGTCAGGCGTTCGATGGCCAGGGCCCGGTTCGGCAGCCCGGTCAGCGGATCATGCAGAGCGTTGTGGGCCAGTTGCCGTTCGCGGGTGGCAATGGCGCTCTGCATGGCGTTGAAGGCATCTGCCAGCACCCCGAACTCGTCGCTGCGCTTGATGGTTACCGGGGCCTGATAGTTACCGGCACCGATGCGTCTTGCCGCCTGGGCCAGGTCCTCCAGGGGCCGCGATACCCGCCGCGCCATCAGCAGGGCGCAGACCAGGGAGACCACCAGCGCCACCATGGCGATCCACATGAACTCCCGATCCAGCGGGGCAAAGGCCTGCAACGCCTGCTCCAGGGGGCTTTGCAGCAAGGCCATGACCCGCGGATCGCCGGCATCCCCGGTATTGGCCAGTTGCAAGGCCTGGTTGAGGAAACGCTGGCCATGGGTCTCGCTCAACTGCGGCAGGGATTGCCACAGGGAGTCGGCCAGGACATTGATGATGGGCGACCAGAAGAACTCCGGCTGGGTGCTGAACAGCTCGCCGGGATGCTGACCATCGACCGTCAGAAACGACACTTCCAGGTTGCTCATGGAGCGCAGTTCCTGGGCAAACAGCTCATCCATGGGAAAGCCCATCACTACCCGGGCGATGGGTAGCGACTCCAGCACTTCCCCCTGGACCAGCAGATAGGGCCGGCCCTTGATTGCGACGAAGAGCATGTGGGTGTTGTGCCGCATGGCCCGGCGCAGGGCCTGGTCGTAGGGAAAGTGCTGGTCCCGGGCGATCACCGGCAGGGTGCTGGCGATGACCCGGCCCTCGGGGCTGAGCACGAACATCTCGCTGGAACGGATGCCGCCGCTATGCTGGGCCAGGGCGGCAAGGATATCCACCGGCTTGCCGCTGAGCACCGCCCGGCGAAACTCGGAATCCACCACCAGCCAGTCGACACCGTACTGCAGGTTGCGACCGCGCAAGTCCAGCAGCCGTTCGAATACCCGGGTGCCGATCTTCAGTTGCAATTGCGCCTGGCGCTCCACCGCTTGGGTGGTGGCGGTCTTGACCGCGAAATACACCGCGGCAATCAATACCAACAGCAATAGCGCCAGCACCCCGACAATCCTTGCCTGAAAGGTTCGGCGCCACTTCATAAGGCTGCTCTCAGTCGCTCCAAGTCCCCGGCGGGCCTTGAAAAGGCCGACGCGGATAACCCCTGCCGGAAGCTGAAAAATCCCTTCTTCATACCCATCCCTCTGAGAAGCTGAATGCGCGCGTCAAATAAATGCCAGCTTCATTCCGGCATTCCGGGCAATCAGATTAATCCTCAAATTACACAAGATCACGCAATAAAACAGGTGACATCGCAGTCATTTTATTGACAACCCATGTCAAACAGCCCCTTCAAGTGAGCTTGAATCCCTTCGCAAAAACCCCCAGGCATGCAGCAAGAACAGCCTAGACCGCGGCTATGCAACGCTTCTCTGCCAGGGCAAGGGGCGATGCAGCGGCATTTCCCACCGCTTCGGAAAAACGCTGAAACCAGTCCCCCATTGAAACCCGCGGCGACCTGCCCCATCTAAGCTGCATAGTCCATCGCGCAGGAGCCTCCATGAGCGACCAGCAAGAATTTCCCGAAGATCCACGTGACTACGTCGATCCGGAAAACACCGAACACCAGGCTGCCCATGGCACCGGCCTGGCCCTGCCCGGACAGAATCTGCCGGACAAGGTCTACATCATCCCGATTCACAATCGTCCCTTCTTTCCTGCGCAAGTATTGCCGGTCATCGTCAATGAAGAGCCCTGGGCCGAAACCCTGGAACTGGTGAGCAAATCCGAGCATCACTCCCTTGCCCTGTTTTTCATGGACACCCCGCAGGAGGACCCGCGGCACTTCGATACCTCCGCGCTGCCGGAGTACGGCACCCTGGTCAAGGTCCATCACGCCAGCCGTGAAAACGGCAAGCTGCAGTTCGTTGCCCAGGGCCTGACCCGGGTGCGCATCCGCACCTGGCTCAAGCACCATCGTCCGCCCTACCTGGTGGAGGTCGAGTACCCCCATCAGCCCAGCGAGCCCACCGACGAGGTCAAGGCCTACGGCATGGCGCTGATCAATGCGATCAAGGAGTTGCTGCCGCTCAACCCGCTGTACAGCGAAGAGCTGAAGAACTACCTCAACCGCTTCAGCCCCAACGATCCGTCGCCCCTGACCGACTTCGCCGCCGCCCTGACCTCCGCCACCGGCAACGAACTGCAGGAAGTGCTGGACTGCGTGCCCATGCTCAAGCGCATGGAAAAAGTCCTGCCGATGCTGCGCAAGGAAGTCGAAGTGGCGCGCCTGCAGAAAGAGATTTCCGCCGAGGTCAACCGCAAGATCGGCGAGCACCAGCGCGAGTTCTTCCTCAAGGAGCAGCTCAAGGTGATCCAGCAGGAGCTGGGGTTGACCAAGGATGACCGCAGCGCCGACCTGGAGCAGTTCGAACAGCGCCTGACTGGCAAAGTGCTGCCGCCCCAGGCGCAGAAACGCATCGACGAGGAAATGAACAAGCTGTCGATCCTGGAGACCGGCTCGCCGGAATATGCGGTTACCCGCAACTACCTGGAATGGGCCACGGCCGTGCCCTGGGGTGTCTTCGGCGACGACAAGCTCGACCTCAAGCACGCGCGCAAGGTGCTGGACAAGCACCACGCCGGGCTCGACGACATCAAGAACCGTATCCTCGAATTCCTCGCGGTGGGCGCCTACAAGGGCGAGATCAGCGGCTCCATCGTGCTGCTGGTAGGCCCACCCGGTGTCGGCAAGACCAGCGTCGGCAAATCCATCGCCGAATCCCTGGGGCGGCCGTTCTACCGCTTCAGCGTCGGCGGCATGCGTGATGAAGCCGAGATCAAGGGCCACCGCCGCACCTACATCGGCGCCCAGCCGGGCAAGCTGGTGCAGGCCCTCAAGGAAGTGGAGGTGATGAACCCGGTGATCATGCTCGACGAGATCGACAAGATGGGCCAGAGCTACCAGGGCGACCCGGCCTCGGCCCTCCTGGAGACCCTGGACCCGGAGCAGAACGTCGACTTCCTCGATCATTACCTGGACCTGCGCATGGACCTGTCCAAGGTCCTGTTCGTGTGCACCGCCAACACCCTGGATTCGATTCCCGGCCCGCTGCTGGACCGTATGGAAGTGATTCGCCTGTCCGGCTATATCACCGAAGAAAAACTGGCCATCGCCAAACGCCACCTGTGGCCCAAGCAACTGGAAAAGGCCGGTGTCGCCAAGACCAGCCTGAGCATCAGCGACAGCGCCCTGCGCACGGTGATCGATGGCTACGCCCGGGAAGCCGGGGTACGCCAGCTGGAGAAACAACTGGGCAAGCTGGTACGCAAGGCCGTGGTCAAGCTGCTGGACGAGCCGGACGCCACGATCAAGATCGCGCCCAAGGACCTGGAGGCTTCCCTGGGCATGCCGGTGTTCCGTAACGAGCAGGTCCTGAGCGGCACCGGGGTCATCACCGGCCTGGCCTGGACCAGCATGGGCGGCGCCACCCTGCCTATCGAGGCCACGCGCATTCACACCCACAACCGCGGCTTCAAGCTCACCGGGCAACTGGGGGATGTGATGAAGGAATCGGCGGAGATCGCCTACAGCTACGTCAGCTCGCACCTCAAGCAATTCGGCGGCGACAGCAAGTTCTTCGACGAAGCCTTCGTCCACCTGCACGTTCCCGAAGGCGCCACCCCCAAGGACGGCCCCAGTGCCGGGGTGACCATGGCCAGCGCCCTGCTGTCCCTGGCGCGCAACCAGCCGCCGAAGAAAGGCGTGGCCATGACCGGCGAGCTGACCCTCACCGGCCACGTGCTGCCGATTGGCGGGGTGCGCGAGAAAGTCATCGCCGCGCGGCGCCAGAAGATCCACGAGCTGATCCTGCCGGAGCCCAACCGCGGGCATTTCGAAGAACTGCCGGACTACCTCAAGGAAGGCATCACCGTGCATTTTGCCAAGCGTTTTGCCGACGTGGCCAAAGTGCTGTTCTAACCCCTTTCGCCGCAAGCCGGCTCCTGCAGGGCCCCCCCTCGCAGGAGCCGGCTTGCCGGCGAACAGGCCATAACCGCCAACCTTTATTCCCCTCCCCACACCGCCCATCATCTTCAGTTATGCTCGCCGTTCGTCATGAATGATCGGAGCTTCCTGACCCATGCCCACACCCCGCCTTCTTGCCCTGCTCAGCCTCGCCCTGCTGACCGCTTGCGCCAGCCAGCCCAAGCAGAACGTCACCGTTGAAAACCAGAGTGAATGCCCGCTGCAACTGCACAGTGGGCAGAACCTGATCCTCACCCTGCCAAGCAACCCCACCACCGGTTATCGCTGGGCGATCCAGGATTCGGCCGGCGGCATCCTGCGCAAGGTCAGCCCCGAGGTCTACAGCAACCCCGAAGACACCGGCCTGGTGGGCAGTGGCGGGCAGTCGACCTGGCGTTTCCAGGCCTTCGCCAGCGGCCAGGGCCGGCTGCTGCTGACCTACCAGCAACCCTGGGCACCGGAAGAGGCCCCGGTGAAGGCCTTCGACTGCTCGATCACGGTGAACTGACATGGGCTGGCTGATACTGGCGCTGATGGGCGCCGCGACCTTCCTCTACGGCGTCAGCGTGCATGCCACCCTGCTCTGCCTGCTGGTCAAGCCACTGCCGGTGCTGGCCCTGCTGGGCTGGCTGCACGATGCACCGCCCGGGGACTACCGGCGCTGGATCATCATCGGCCTGCTGTTCTCGGTGCTGGGGGATGTCCTGCTGGCCTGGCCCACGGACCTGTTCGTGTTCGGTCTCGGAGCCTTCCTGGTGGCGCACCTGGCCTACCTCAAGGCCTACCTCAGTGACTGCCGGCGCCCGGCGCTGCTGCCCTTGCTGGTGGCACTGGCCATTGGCGCGGTGCTGTTGAGCATCCTGATCTCCCACGGCCTGGGGCCGTTGCTGGTGCCGGTGATCGTCTACGCCCTGACCATCAGCGCCATGCTCTGGCGCGCCCTGGCACGCCTCGGCTCAGCGGTGCCCACGCGGTCCGCGGTACTGGCAGCGCTGGGCGCCCTGAGCTTTGCCTTCTCCGACAGCCTGATCGGCATCAGCCGCTTCGTGCTGGCCTTCGACGCCGCGCCCTACCTGATCATCATTTTCTACTGGCTGGGCCAGTGGGGCATTGCCGCTTCGGCGTTCAGCCAGAAGCCGCGCTGAGCCGCCTGCGCCGGCAGGCCGGTCCCTACTCTCCGTAGGAGCCGGCTTGCCGGCGAAAGGACCACACCTTGCGTCGCCCTTGAGCCCCTGAAGGCCCTGCGGGCCTTATCGCAGCCTGCGGCAGCGGCTACAATGCCGCCCTCTTTTTATCTCCATCGCCGGAACCGCCGTGAGCAAAGAACCCGACCGCCTTTTCGCCCAGCCACTGGCCCAGGTGCCCGACTTCGCCTTCAACGAGGATGTGGTGCGGGTGTTCCCGGACATGATCAAGCGCTCGGTGCCGGGTTACCCGACCATTGTCGAGAACCTCGGGGTGCTGGCGGCGCAGTTCGCCCAGCCCAACAGCGTGCTCTACGACCTGGGCTCTTCCCTGGGGGCGGTGACCCAGGCCCTGCGCCGCCATGTGCGCACGGATGGCTGCCGGGTCATCGCGGTGGACAACTCCGCAGCCATGGTCGAACGGTGCCGGGAATACCTCAACGGCCAGGATTCGATGTTCCAGGAGCTGCTGCCGGTGCAGGTGATCGAGGGCGATATCCTGGCCCTGGAATTCCAGCCGGCCTCGGTGGTGGCGCTGAACTTCACCCTGCAGTTCATCGCCCCCGAGCAGCGTCTGGCCCTGCTGGGGCGCATCCGCCAGTCACTGCTGCCCGGTGGCGCGCTGATCCTCTCGGAGAAGCTGCGCTTCAACGATGACCAGGAACACGCCCTGCTCACCGACCTGCACATCGCCTTCAAGCGCGCCAACGGCTACAGCGAACTGGAAATCGCCCAGAAGCGCAGTGCCATCGAAAACGTCATGAAGCCCGACAGCCTCGAAGAACACCGCGAACGCCTGCTGGCTGCCGGGTTCTCGAAAGTCGTGCCGTGGTTCCAATGCCTTAACTTTGCCTCGTTGATTGCCCTGCCATGATTGATCTGTCCCCCCTCGCTCGCCGTCTGGCGGGTACGCCCCTGGCCACCTGGGCCAATGGGCTGCAAGCCCAGCTCGACGCCAAGATGGAAAAAGGCCATGGCGACCTGGAGCGCTGGCAAAGCGCCCTGGATGCATTGCCGAAGATCCAGCCCAGCGAAATCGACCTGATCAATGGCCTGCGCCTGGACACCGACTGCGACGACGCCACTCGGGCGCAGATGCGCACAGCACTGATGGGCCTGTCGCCGTGGCGCAAGGGCCCGTTCGACCTGTTCGGCGTGCACGTGGACACCGAATGGCGTTCGGACTGGAAGTGGTCGCGGGTCGCTCCGCACCTGGACCTTGAGGGCAAGCGCATCCTCGATGTCGGCTGCGGCAATGGCTACTACATGTGGCGCATGCTTGGCGCCGGCGCCCACAGCGTGATCGGCGTCGACCCCAACTGGCTGTTCTTCTGCCAGTTTCAGGCGGTGCAGCGTTACTTGTCGGAGCCTTCGGTGTGGCACCTGCCGTTCCCCTTCGAAGACCTGCCGGCCAACCTGGAAGGCTTCGACACGGTGTTTTCCATGGGGGTCTTCTACCACCGCCGTTCGCCCATCGAGCACCTGCTGGCGCTCAAGGACTGCCTGGTCAAGGGCGGTGAACTGGTGTTGGAAACCCTGGTGGTGGAAGGCGACCAGCATCAGGTGCTGGTACCGGAAGACCGCTACGCGCAGATGCGCAACGTATGGTTCCTGCCGTCCGTACCGGCCCTGGAACTGTGGCTGCGACGGGCCGGTTTCAGCGATGTGCGTTGCGTGGATGTGAGCGTGACCAGCATCGAGGAACAGCGCGGCACCGAGTGGATGAAGTATCAGTCCCTGAGCGACTTCCTGGACCCCAACGACCACAGCAAGACCATCGAAGGCCTGCCGGCGCCGATGCGTGCGGTGATAGTCGCCAAGAAATAACCCGCCTTCCCCCCGCAGGAGCTGGCCGGGCGGCGTTCCGCTTGCCAGCGAAGGCGCCCGCCAGAGCGGCGCAAGGCTCAAGGGCCTCTTCGCCGGCAAGCCGGCTCCTACGGTTTTGTGTAGGCCGCGAACCGGTTTGAGATCAGCGCGCTCGACGCGCCTTGAAGAATTCGCTCAGCACCGTGCCGCACTCCTCGGCCAGCACCCCGCCCTCGTACAGCACCCGATGGTTGAGAAACCCTTGGGTGAAGAACTGCCCCTGGCTCTGCACAATGCCGGCCTTGGGTTCCAGTGCGCCGTACACCACCCGGGCAATGCGCGAATGGACGATCAGCCCGGCGCACATGCTGCAAGGTTCAAGGGTCACGTACAGGGTGCTGCCGGGCAGGCGATAGTTGCTCACCGCCTGGGCCGCTTCGCGGATCGCCACCATCTCGGCGTGGGCGCTGGGATCGCTGCCGCTGATGGGGCAGTTGTAGCCACGGCCGATGACCTGCCCATCCAGCACCAGCACCGCGCCAACCGGCACCTCGCCCAGGGCAGCGCCCTGCGCGGCCAGGGCCAGGGCTTCACGCATGAAGTCCTGGTCGCGGCTGCGGTCGATGATCGGCGCCGGGCGTATCTGGCGCATCACACCACCTCGATGGCGGCCATAAGGCCGGTTTCCATGTGGTCGATCACGTGGCAGTGGAACATCCAGACCCCCGGGTTATCCGCCACCAGGGCGACCCGGGCACGCTCGTTCTTGCCCAGCAGGTAGGTGTCGGTGAAGTAGGGGGTGATCTTCTTGCGGTTCGAGGCGATGACCTTGAAGCTCATGCCGTGCAAGTGGATCGGGTGCTGGTACTGGGTCATGTTCTTCAATTCGAAAATGTAGCTCTTGCCCTTTTTCAGGGTGGCAATCGGGCGGTCGGCGCAGGTCTTGTCGGTGATGTCCCAGGCCTGGCCGTTGATCTGCCACAGGCTTGGCGGCTTGCCATTGTCCACGTTCACCGAGACCGAGCCAACCCATTCGAAATTGAAGTTGAGCTTCTCGGCGTTGTCGAGATCCGGCTCGGCCACGGGGTTGGCCGGCAAGGCAGCGGGCCACTGGGTGGGCGCGTCGTTGTTGGCCACCGAGCGCAAAGTGCCCAGGCGCACCGGTCCGTTGCGCAGGGACAACTCCACACCGGCCGCCGGCGCCTTGATCGCCAGGCAGATGCGCATGCCCGGGCCCAGCCAGTATTCCTTGCCCAAGGGGCGCGGCTCGATGGGGTTGCCGTCCAGAGCGTAGATCTGCGCTTCGACATCCGGGATGTTGATGCGGTAGGTCAGGGTGTTGTCCAGGTTCAGCAGGCGCACCCGGGTGATCTGCCCGGCCGGCAGGTCGATCACTGCCTGGGACACACCGTTGATGGTGGACAGGCGCCCGGCCGTACCACCGCGCGCCGCCTCCCGAGGGATGCTGAAGGGCATGAACGCGCCCTCTTCATCCACGTGCCAGCTTTTCAGGCTCAGGGTGCGCTCGTACTTGAAGCCGGTGGGTTCGCGTTCTTCGATGATCAGCGGGCCCACCAGGCCGCGACCCAGTTCTTCACTGCTGTTCACATGGGGGTGATACCAGTAGCTGCCGGCATCCGGCACGCGGAATTTGTAGTCGAAGTATTCGCCGGGCAGCACCGGCAGTTGCGAGACGTAAGGCACGCCGTCCATTTCCAGGGGCAGGCGGATACCGTGCCAGTGGATGGTGGTGGCCACCGGCAGGTGGTTGATGAAGCGTACCCGCAGCCATTCGCCCTGGCGCACCCGCAGTTCGGTACCCGGCGCCGAAGGGCCGAAGGCCCAGGCCTCGGTCTTGTGCCCCGGCACCAGCTCCACGTCCAGTGGCGCGGCGATCAGCTCGTAATCGTGCCCCGCCTCGGCGTCAGCCATCTTTCCCAGCCAATAACGCGATGCGCCGCCCGCCCCCACGCCCACCACTACCAGACCGGCCAGACCACCGAGTATTTGTCGACGGGTAAAGGACATGGACTCAACTACCTCACGTATCAGCCGCGGGCCCAGGCCCGCAAAAGGCGAATACGATACACCCGCAGTTGAGAAACAGTAAGGCCGGCGCGGCGACGGGACGCAGGCGAGACGGGGAAACGATGGGTGTTTTCGAGAGTCTGCTCGCTGGCAAGCCCGTTGCTCTTGCAGGAGCCGGCTGGCCGTCGAACAGCCCCCTCAGCCCTGCAATCCCAACAGCAGGTGCACCACGCCACCGGCCAGGGGCATCACCGCCGGTACCCCCGCTACGCGCAAGGCACTGCTGTCCAGCAGTTGCGGATCATGCAGCTCAAGGCGCAGGCGGGTCAGGGCCAGGGGTTGCTGGCTCTTGATGTTGGCGCTGCCACCCAGCGCCGCCAGCATTGCGTCATTCAGAACATTGCCGTTGGCCCTGGGGGCCTTCGGCTGATCAGGGATCAGGTCCGGAGTCAGGGCTTTCCAGAACGCGCGTTGCAATTTCTCGAACATTTTCAGTTCTCCAGAACCAGTGAATCGGCTGCGACTTGCTGCTTGTGCAGGTATTCACGTACCTGAACCGCGTCCTCCAGATCGATGATCCGAGCTGCCAGCGCCTGGCATTCGCTCAGATCCAGCTCGCGTACCCGGGCCTTGATGGCCGGAATCAACGGCACGCTCACCGACAGTTCGTCCACCCCCAGGCCCAGCAACAGCGGCACTGCCAGGGTTTCGGACGCCAGTGCACCACAGACTCCGACCCACTTGCCGTGGGCATGGGCGGCCTGCACCGTTCGCGCGATCAGACGCAGCACCGACGGGTGGAAGCTGTCGGCCTGACTGGCCAGGCGCGGATGATCACGGTCCATGGCCAGGGTGTACTGGGTCAGGTCGTTGGTGCCGATGGAGAAGAAATCCACCTCCGGAGCAAAGCGGTCTGCCATCAGGGCCGCCGAAGGCACCTCGATCATGATGCCCAACTTGGGCCTTTCCGCCAGGCCCAGGGCCCGAACCTCGTCATCCAGTAGCTGCCGCGCCTGACGCAGCTCCGCCAGCTGGCTGACCATGGGCAACATGATGTGCAGGCGTGCCTGCCCGGCGCTGGCGAGAATCGCCCGGAACTGCTCCCGCAGCAGTTCGGGACGCTCCAGGCACAGGCGGATGCCCCGCAGGCCGAGAAAAGGGTTGGCTTCACTGTCCATGGGCACATAGGCCAGGGGCTTGTCGCCGCCCACGTCCAGGGTGCGCACCACCAGATTGCGCTCAGGGCCCAGGGCCTGGGCGATGGCCCGATAGGTTTCAGCCTGCTCCTCCAGGCTGGGGGCGTGGCTGCGGTCCTGGTAGAGGAACTCCGAACGCAACAGGCCGACGCCCTCGCCTCCCAGGCTCATGGCCTGCTCGGCCTCCGCCAGAGAGGCAATGTTGGCCGTGACCTCCAGATGATGACCATCGCGGGTCACCGCCGGTTGCGCCGCCTGGGCCAGGTCCTGACGCTGGCGCAGGCGTTGCTGCTGACGCAGGGCCTCCAGTTGCTGCAAGCGTTGCGGGTCAGGGTCCGTATGCAGTTCGCCGCGATCGGCATCCAGCAACACCCGGGTGCCGTTGGCCAGGGACAGGACCCGGGGCGACAGCCCACAGATCGCCGGCAGGCCCAGGGCTCGGGCGAGAATCGCCACGTGGCTGGTGGCGCCGCCGCCGACAGTGGCAAACCCCAGCACCTTGGCCGTGTCCAGGCTGGCGGTCTGCGAGGGCGTCAGTTGCTCGGCAATCAGAATGGCCTGGTCCGGCAAGCTCACGGCATGCTCTTGCACCCCGAGAATCAGCTTGAGCACCCGTTGGCCGACGTCCGCCAGATCCACCGCGCGCTCAGCCAGCAGCGTACTGCCCAGGCCCTTGAACAGCTCGGCGGTAACCTCGATGGCACTGTTCCAGGCAAAGGCGGCGCTCTTGCCGGCGACGATCAGGGCTTCGGTTTGCTGCAACAGGCTCGGGTCGTCGAGGAGTTCCTGGTGGGCACGGAAGATTTCCTGCTGTGCTTCACCCGGGGCATTGTCCCGCAGCTGTTGCAGGCCCCGCACCGCCTCTCGCAAGGCCCGCTCAAGGACTTCACGCTCCTGCTGCGGGTTTGCCGCCCACTCGCTTATCTGCAGGCGCTGCTCAGCCACATGGACCACCTGGCCGACCGCCGAACCCGGTGACGCACAGACACCCCGCAGAACCGTCTCCAACGACTCATCCCGCGCCGCTACTGGCTCAGGACTCGGCGTCGCAGCACTGACGTTCTCGCCACAACCCGAGGCCAGCAGCTCCACCAGAACCTGGATCGCCTGCTCGGCATCCGCACCCGCAGCACTGACCTGCAAGACATCGCCCTGCACCGTCTGCAACGCCATGATCGACACCAGGGACTTGGCATTGGCCGAGTCCTGGCGCCGGTGCAGGCAGATATTCGCGGCAAAGCCCTTGGCGGCCTGGGCCAGCAACGCCGCCGGGCGTGCGTGCAGCCCCTGGGGGTTGCCCAGGATCAGCGGTTTGGAAAACAGCGCCTCTGCTTCAGCGCCCTCGACCTTGGCCCCTTCCTCTGCGCAGGCGGGCTCGATCTGCAACACCGGCTGTCCCAGCTCCACCAGCAGGCTGCCGGACACCAGCCCCGTCACCGCCTCGCCACTGACCACCAGCATCAGGGTCAACAGGCTGCGCGCGTGCCGGGCCAGATAATCAGCATCGAACTCAATCAGCGGCTGGCCTGCCGAGACCTGCTGACCCTCCTCGACCAGACAGGTGAAGCCCTTGCCCGCGAGGTTCACCGTATCCAGCCCGATGTGCATCAGCACCTGCTGGCCCTGTTCACCAGTGATGCTCACCGCATGGCCGCTGCGCTGCAGGTTGCTGATCACCCCGGACAGAGGTGCGCAGAGGGTCTGGGAAGTCGGGTCGATGCACACGCCGTCGCCGATCACCCGGCTGGAAAACACCGGGTCCGGAACCTGGTCCAGGGGCAGCAGCACCCCGGACAGGGGCGCGAGCAATTGCAAGGGTTGGGTTATGGCCATGACGTCACCTGCTAATGATTCCTTGAAGTGCCGATGGAGCGCGAGCCCCGACAGCATCGCTTATTTCCACCAGTACTCGACCTGCAAACCGACGTTCGCCCCGTGTCGGGCAGTGCCGAAGACACCACTGTCGGACAGCGCGGAGCCGGCCGCCAGTTCGTTGGCCGCGCGTTTGGCGGCCTCGTTCCAACTGGCATAGGTGTAATACAGGCGCACCTCGGGCCGCGCCCAGAACTCCGGCCCCTTGGGCGACCAGGTGGGCGCGAAGGTGAACTTGCTGAGTTTGCGGGTGCCACCGGGCGCCTCCACCTGATCGTGGCCAAACTCGGTCACGAGCTTGAACTGTTCGGTGATGGCATAGGCCGGGCGCACACCCAGGGAGATCCAGTTCTGGTCCTGGCCGTCGGGGCGAATGTCCTTCTGATAGACCGCCTCTACCTGGCCGCCGAAGCGCGGGGTGACCTGCCAATCGAAGAACTCCACCAGGCGATAGCTCTTGTTGCCGTCATCCAGGTAGGGATTGCCGGTGTAGCCCAGGCCGGTACCGGGCCCCTCACCGTATTGCAGGGCCAGTTTGTTCTTGCCGCCGAAAAAGTCTTTCTGCACATGCTGGGTGGTGATCGCCCAGCCATTGTGGGCACCACGGCGATCAGGCTTTTCCAGGTAGCTCAGGCCCAGCTCCAGCTCGCCGCCGGGGTTGGTCTGGAAACCGGCAACGTTGAAGTCGTGACGGCTCACGGCCTGCTTCTGGTAGAGATTGTCCTTGCGGGAAAAGGCGTAGCTGTATTTCAGATCGCCGATGCGCACGTCCTCGACCCCGCCGCCGGTGGCGCTCTGGTTCCAGTAGTAGAAGTCGGAAATATGGATGTCGTTACGCTTGTAGTAACGGCGCCCGGCCCACAGCGAGCCGCCATTGAGGCTGGGCAGGTTCGACCACTGGGCGTACATCTGCGGCATGCGCGCCGAGCCGTTTTCGCCCTGGAAGGTCAGGTTGCGGTCGTAGCGGTTGTAGAGCGAGGCCATGCCGTCGACGCTGAGTACCGAACCGTCCTCCAGGGTGTACAGGTCCTGGCGCAGCTCAAGCTCGGCGTACTGCTCGCACTCGTTGCCCAGGCGGTACTTGGAGGGCGCGCCGGGTAGCTGAAAGCAGGATTGCGGGCCGCTGTTGACCGAAGTGCCAAGGCCGCTGCGCAAGTAGCCGGCGAACTCCAGGGCCTGGGCCGGAAAGGGCAATGCCAGGCACAGGCAGGACGCCGCCAGGCCGCGATTTATTGTTGTTTTCATAAGCCACCCCATTATTTTTATTGTGATATTTCGATCCACAGAAGCCGGCTTGCCGACGAACGAAGCCCTGCGCTGTATCTGCAACAGCGCATTCACGGCAGACGCAAACCGCCCGGCAGCTTCTGCGAGGATTGTCAGCAGTCGGTCAGGTGCAAGACGAAGGACTCATAGGGCCGCAGCCGCAAATGCCGGCTGCGGGCGCCATCCCCCGGGTAGTTGCTGATCAGCAGACGCTGCTGCATGCCCGGCTCGATGACCTCCTGCGGCAATTCAACCTCGCACGGCGAACCGTAGAAGTTGTTCACCACCAGCAGTCGCTCGCCCTGCCCTTCCCGCACGTAGGCCCAGACCTGCGGATGCTCGGGCAGCAATTGGCGATAGACGCCGTGCTGGATCAAACCCTGCTCACGGCGCAACGCGATCAATTGGCGATAGTGGTGCAGCACTGATTGCGGGTCGTCGAGCTGTGCCTGGACATTGATCTGGCCAGCGTTGGCCGAAACCTCGATCCAGGGGGTGCCGCTGCTGAAACCGGCATTGGCCCCGGCACTCCACTGCATTGGCGTACGCCCGTTGTCCCGGGACTTCTGCTGGATCGCCGCCATGATGGCCTGCGGCTCTTCACCGGCCTCGCGCTTGAGGCGGTAGATGTTCAGGGTCTCGACGTCGCGATACTGCTCGATGCGCTGGAAATGCGGATTGGTCATGCCCAGCTCTTCGCCCTGATAGACAAAGGGCGTGCCCTGCAGCAGGTGCAATGCGGTGGCCAGCATCTTCGCCGACACCACACGGTGTTCGCCGTCGTCGCCAAAGCGCGAGACCACCCGGGGCTGGTCGTGGTTACACCAGAACAGCGCATTCCAGCCGCCACCGGCCTGCATGCCGCACTGCCAGTCGGACAGGATGCGCTTGAGTTCAAGGAAGTCGAAATCGGCCCGCAACCACTTCTGCTGATTGGGGTAATCCACCTTCAGGTGATGGAAGTTGAAGGTCATGGACAGCTCCTTCGACTCCGGGTTCGAGTAGCGGATGCAGTGTTCCAGGCGGGTGGACGACATCTCGCCGACATTCACCAGGTCATGGCCGGCGAACACTTCCCGATGCATTTCCTGCAAGTACTCATGAACGTTCGGGCCATCGGTATAGAAGCGCCGGCCATCACTCTGGTCCTCGGGGAAGTCCGCAGGCTTGGAGATGAGGTTGATCACGTCGAGGCGAAAGCCGCCGACGCCCTTGTCCCGCCAGAAGCGCATCATCTTGAAGACTTCGGCGCGCACCCGTGGGTTGTCCCAGTTGAGGTCGGCCTGGGTGTGATCGAACAGGTGCAGGTAGTACTGCCCGGTCTGTGCCTCGTATTCCCAGGCAGAGCCGCCGAACTTGGACTCCCAGTTGTTGGGCTCATCGCGCCAGATGTAGAAATCCCGGTAGGGGTTGTCCAGGCTGCTGCGGGCCTGCTGGAACCAGGCGTGCTCGATGGAGGTGTGGTTGACCACGATGTCCAGCATCAGCTTGATCCCGCGCTTGCCGGCCTCGGCGATCAGCAACTCGCAGTCGGCCATGCTGCCGTAGCTGGGATCGATGGCGTAGTAGTCGCTGATGTCATAGCCGTTGTCGCGTTGCGGCGAACGCAGGAACGGGGTCAACCACAGGCAATCGACCCCCAGCCAGTGCAGGTAGTCGAGCTTGTCCACCACTCCCAGCAGGTCGCCGGTGGCCTGCCCTTGGTGGCTGTGAAAACTTTTCGGGTAGATCTGGTAGATCACCGAACGCTGCCAGTCTTGCATGGGGGAATCCTTTGGAAAGTGCGAGGGCATTCGCCGGCGAGCCGGCTCCTGCAGGGCCGGTCAGGCCACTCGGTAGCCGGGACGGATGATCTTCAGGCTCAGGCCGCAGGTCAGGACGAAAGGCACCACCAGGGCGACGACCATACCGATCACGAACATCGGGATGTATTGCGGAATGATCGAGATGAACCCCGGCAGCCCACCGACGCCGATAGCCGAGGCCTGGACCTTGTTCAGCGAGAGGAAGATGCTGCCCAGGGCCGAACCGATCAGCGCGGCATAGAACGGAAACTTGTAGCGCAGGTTGACGCCGAACATCGCCGGCTCGGTGATGCCGAAATAGGCCGAGATCGCCGAGGTCGAAGCCATGCTGCGGTCCCGGGCATTGCGGCTCATGGTGAACACCGCCAGGGCCGCGCTGCCCTGGGCCAGGTTGGACATGACGATCATGGGCCAGATAAAGGTGCCGCCCTGGGTGGAGATCAGTTGCAGATCGACCGCCAGGAACATGTGGTGCATGCCGGTGATCACCAGCGGCGCATAGAGGAGGCCAAAGATCGCCCCACCCACCACCGGCGCCAGGTCGAACAGGGTGACCACGCCTTCGGTGATCAGGATCCCCAGATGGCGGGTCACCGGGCCGATGATCGCCAGGGCCAGCACCCCGGTGACCACGATGGTGGTGATGGGCACCACCAGCAGGGTAATGGCGTTGGGCACCCGGGCCCGCAGCCATTTTTCGATCACGCTCATCACATAGGCTGCCAGCAGGATCGGCAGGATCTGCCCCTGGTAGCCGACCTTCTCGATCTGGAACAGGCCGAGGATGTCGAAGTACGGCAGGCTCTGGCCATCCAGCCCGGCCACGGCCTTGCCGTAGTTCCAGGCGTTGAGCAGGTCCGGGTGCACCAGCATCAGGCCCAGGACGATGCCGAGGATCTCGCTGCCGCCGAAGCGCTTGGCCGCCGACCAGCCCACCAGGGCCGGCAGGAACACGAAGGAAGTGTTGGCCATCAGGTTGATCAGGCTCCACAGCCCGTCCAGGCCCGGGTAGGCCTCGAGCAGGGTCTGGCCCTCGATGAACATGCCCTTGGCACCCAGCAGGTTGTTCACCCCCATCAGCAGGCCGGCGATGATCAGGGCCGGCAGGATAGGCATGAACACATCGGAGAACACCCGCACCAGGCGCTGCATGGCGTGGGTCTTCTGCGCGCCCTTGTCCTTCACATCGGCAATGGTCGAGGCCGCAAGGCCAGTCTGCTCACGCAGCGCCGCATAGACCTTTTCCACTTCGCCGGGGCCGATCACGACCTGGAACAGGCCACCGGTGAAGAACGATCCCTTGACCAGGTCGATCTGGTTGAGCGTGGCGCTGTCGACCCGGCTCGGGTCCTTCAGGGCCAGGCGCAGGCGGGTCACGCAATGGGCAGCCTGCTCGAGGTTGTCGGCGCCACCGAGGCTGTGCAGCAACTCGCTGGCGATCGTTGAATAGTCGTGGCTCATGCTCGTTCTTCCACCTGAGATTTTTGTTATTGGCAGCACGCCGAGGAGGAAACTACTCGTCTGTACGAGTTAAATCAATAACTCGTACAGACGAGTTTGGATTTTTCTTCGAGCCAACGCTCGAAATGTGCTTTTCCGAGCCGACTCCGGCCTGCCAGGTACATGGACAAATACCCCGCGCAGCCCTTAAGGTGCCTGCCTTGAGCACAGCGCGGCACAGAGCCATCCCATGAGCAAATACAACCAGATCTACAGCGATCTGCTTGCCAGCATCACCACCGAACGTCTGGAGCGTGGCGCCCGCCTGCCTTCGGAAAGCGAACTGATGGACAGCTACCAGGCCAGCCGCGGCACCGTGCGCAAGGCCATCGAACTGCTGCAGGAGCGCGGCTTCGCGCAGAAGATCCACGGCAAGGGCACCTTCGTGCTCTCGCCCAATCCCATCGAGTTCCAACTGGGCGGCATCGTCAGCTTCCAGGAAACCTATCCAGGGCTGGGGGATGACGTCAGCACCGAGGTGGTGGAGTTCAGCCAGTTTCCTCTCGAAGGCCCGCTGCGGGCCCATCTGCAAGCCGAAGAAGGCAGCCTGATCACCCGGATCAAGCGGGTCAGGCGCATTGACGGCAAACGGGTGATTCTCGACATCAACCACTTTGTCGCCGATCTGATTCCAGGGCTGGACCGGCAGATCGCCGAGCAGTCGATCTATGCCTACATCGAACAAACCCTGCAATTGAGCATCAGCTACGCCCAACGCACCATCGAGGCCAGCCCGCGGAGCAAGGACGACCAGCAGTTGCTCGACCTGGACGGCCAGAGCCACGTGATCGTGGTGAGCAACCAGACCTTTCTCCAGGACGGGCGCCAGTTCGAGTACACCGAATCACGGCACACCCTGGACAAGTTCTACTTCTCCGACGTGGCGCGGCGCTAAGCCCCACCCTGCCCCATCAGCCCAGCAAGGCCACCAGTTCACCGCTGAGGGGGCCGATGCGCTTCGACTCCTTGGCGGTGTTCACCTGCTGCGCCACCCGCGCCACCTCGATCACCGGGTGCTTGAGGGCGTAGCCGCCCTTGCTGTCCAGCCAGCTCAGGACCTCCGCCAAGTGCCACAGCGAAGCGCTGCCTTCATGGATCGCCAGGGGAAAGCTGTCGGCATGGCCGAGCATCAGCTTGCGCATGTTCTGCCGGGACACGCCGACGATCTCGGCGATCTCGCTGAGGCCGACAAAATCCGGGCTGGCCTCCACCAGCCGCGCTTCGGGAATGATCCGCTTGATATCCCCCAGGGCACTGAGCAGCGCCGCTTCGGCACTCTCGGCCTCGCGACTGAACTCCAGGGCCAGGCGCCCGGCCAGGCCGGTGCCCACCAGGACGTCGGTGCAACCCGCCGCACCGAGGCGCTCCACCAGTTGCAGCGGATCACAGCCCTCCAGCGGCAGCAGGTAGTTGAGGGTGAACAGGTATTCCATGGTGCTTACTCCTTGCGGGCTGCCGGCGACTTGGCTCCACGCAGCTGGTTCAGGGTGCAGTTATCGATCACCCGGCATAACGCCCGGGCGTGCTGGGTCGGGTTCTTCGGCGTGCGCCATACGCTGGTGATGCAAAACTCGCCACAGCGACACACTTCGTTGTTGTACGGACAGTAGATCCGCCCCCAGGCATGACCACCGCCGACCTCGATGCTCCAGCCCTGCCATTCGGCGTAGCGCAGGGCCATTTCAATGTCCTTCTTGGGATGAGTTGCACGAGCCATCCATAGCCTCCAGTATCGCCAGTCACACAAGGTTGTCAACCGACAACCTTGTACCCTCCGATCAAACCCCGCCGCGAACAAGCCGCAGCAAAAACAGGCGGGGGGAGATCCAAGGGTAGAGAGAAGCCCAGGACAAGGGGCCGAGCATGTCTTACGTGATATTGCCGGAAGGCGAAAAAGCGCCGCTTCCAAAGGTCCTGCAACACAAATGCCGATGTGTACCGCAGGCAATCCCCCAGAAACGACAATGGCGATCGACACCCGAAGGTCCCGATCGCCATTGGCTAACGCGAATGGATCAAGCGCCGATCACTCGGCCCCGATCATTCCCACTCAATCGTGGCCGGCGGCTTGCTCGACACGTCGTAGGTGACGCGGGAGATGCCTTCGATCTCGTTGATGATCCGGCCGCTGACGGTTTCCAGCAGTTCGTAAGGCAGGTGCGCCCAACGTGCGGTCATGAAGTCGATGGTTTCCACGGCGCGCAGGGCCACGACCCAGGCGTAACGACGGCCATCACCTACCACGCCCACGGATTTCACCGGCTGGAACACCACGAATGCCTGGCTGACCTTGTGGTACCAGTCGGCCTTGCGCAGCTCTTCGATGAAGATGTGGTCGGCGCGACGCAGCAGGTCGGCGTATTCCTTCTTCACTTCACCAAGGATGCGCACACCCAGGCCCGGGCCCGGGAACGGGTGACGGTAGACCATGTCGTACGGCAGGCCCAGTTCCAGGCCCAGACGACGGACTTCGTCCTTGAACAGCTCGCGCAGTGGCTCGACCAGCTTGAGGTTCATTTCTTCCGGCAGGCCGCCCACGTTGTGGTGCGACTTGATCACGTGGGCCTTGCCGCTTTTCGCGCCAGCCGACTCGATCACGTCCGGGTAGATGGTGCCCTGGGCCAGGTACTTGATGTTTTCCAGCTTGCAGGATTCGGCATCGAACACGTCGATGAAGGTACGGCCGATGATCTTGCGCTTCTTCTCCGGGTCGGCTTCGCCGGCCAGGTTATTGAGGAACTGCTCCTCGGCGTTGGCGCGGATCACCTTGACGCCCATGTTCTCGGCGAACATGGCCATTACTTGCTCGCCTTCGTGCAGGCGCAGCAGGCCGTTGTCGACGAAGACGCAGGTCAGCTGGTCGCCGATGGCCTTGTGCAGCAGGGCCGCGACCACCGAGGAGTCGACGCCGCCGGACAGGCCCAGCAGCACGTTGTCGGTGCCCACCTGGGCACGGATCTGGGCAATGGCGTCCTCGGCGATCTTCGACGGGGTCCACAGCGCTTCACAGCCGCAGATGTCGAGGATGAAGCGCGACAGGATGCGACCGCCCTGCTTGGTGTGGGTCACTTCCGGGTGGAACTGCACGCCGTAGTAGCGCAGGTCGTCGTTGAACATGCCGGCAATCGGGCAGCTCGGGGTGCTGGCCAGGATGTGGAAGTCTTCCGGCATCTTGGTGACCTTGTCACCGTGGCTCATCCAGACATCTAGGCCGAACAGGCCGTCGGCGTCGACGTGGTCTTCGATGCCGTCCAGCAGGCGGCTCTTGCCGACCACATCAACCCGGGCATAGCCGAACTCACGCAGCTCGGAACCTTCGACCTTGCCGCCCAACTGCTCGGCCATGGTCTGCATGCCGTAGCAGATGCCGAAGACCGGGACGCCCAGGTCAAACACCGCCTGCGGGCAGCGAGGGCTGTTGGCTTCGTGCACGGATTCGGGGCCGCCGGCGAGGATGACACCTTTGGGAGCGAATTCGCGGATCGCTTCGTCGTCCATGTCGAACGGATGCAGTTCGCAGTAGACCCCGATCTCGCGCACACGGCGGGCGATCAGTTGGGTGTACTGGGAACCGAAGTCGAGGATCAGGATACGGTGAGCGTGAATGTCGAGGGCCATGGTCAGTCTCGTCTAATTTCAGAAACGACACGGGGCTGAAAAACACAGCCCCGGTTACTAAATTCGTCAATCGCCTCCGGGCCTTGGCCTGGAGGCGATCACTATCAACCTACGCGATAGTTTGGCGCTTCCTTGGTGATCTGCACGTCGTGGACGTGGGATTCAGCCATGCCGGCACCGGTGATGCGGACAAACTCCGGCTTGGTGCGCATTTCTTCGATGTTGGCGCTACCGGTGTAGCCCATGGAAGAACGCAGGCCGCCCATCAGCTGATGGATGATCGCGGTCAGGGTGCCCTTGTACGGCACGCGACCTTCGATACCTTCCGGCACCAGCTTCTCGGCACCCGCGGAGGAGTCCTGGAAGTAGCGGTCGGAAGAGCCCTGGGCCTGGGACATGGCGCCCAGGGAACCCATGCCACGGTAAGCCTTGTAGGAGCGGCCCTGGAACAGCTCGATCTCGCCTGGAGCCTCTTCGGTACCGGCGAACATCGAACCCATCATCACGCAGGAAGCACCGGCGACGATGGCCTTGGACAGGTCACCGGAGAACCGGATACCGCCGTCGGCGATCAGCGGCACGCCAGTGCCTACCAGCGCCGCTGCAACATTGGCGATGGCGCTGATTTGCGGCACGCCAACACCGGCAACGATACGGGTGGTGCAGATCGAGCCCGGGCCGATACCGACCTTGACTGCGTCGGCGCCAGCGTCGGCCAGGGCCTTGGCGGCAGCGCCAGTGGCGATGTTGCCGCCGATCACCTGCACTTGCGGGAAGTTCTCTTTGACCCAGCGAACGCGGTCGATCACGCCTTTGGAGTGACCGTGGGCGGTGTCCACCACCACCACGTCGACACCGGCATTGACCAGCGCAGCAACGCGATCGCCAGTGTCCTTGCCAGTACCGACCGCAGCGCCGACGCGCAGGCGACCCTGGTCGTCCTTGCTGGCCAGCGGGTAAGCCTTGGCTTTCTCGATATCGTTGACGGTCATCATGCCCTTGAGAGCGAAGGCGTCGTCGACGATCAGTACACGCTCGATGCGGTGCTTGTGCAGCAGCTCGCGGACGGCGGTCTTGTCGGCGCCTTCCTTGACCGTGACCAGGCGCTCTTTAGGCGTCATCACTTCACGGACGCTGACTTCCAGACGGCTTTCGAAACGCACGTCACGGGAAGTCACGATGCCCACCAGGTCGCCGTTGTGCAGTACCGGCACACCGGAGATGTTATGCATGCTGGTCAGTTCGAGCAGGTCACGCACGGTGGCGTCGGCCTCGATGGTGATCGGGTCCTTGACCACACCGGCTTCGAAACGCTTGACCTTGCGCACTTCGGCAGCCTGCTGCTCGATGGTCATGTTCTTGTGGATGATGCCGATGCCGCCTTCCTGAGCCATGGCGATTGCCAGACGGGCTTCAGTGACGGTGTCCATGGCGGCGGAAACCAGTGGAATATTCAGCTCGATGCCACGGGTCAAACGGGTCTTAAGACTGACTTCATTAGGCAGTACTTCGGAATAACCGGGCACTAGGAGAATGTCGTCGAAGGTGAGGGCTTCTTGGCTGATACGCAGCATCGCGGGGGCTCCCGGGCGGGAAAATGGAAGCGCGCCATTATACTCAGACAGCTACCCGGGCTCAATGTAAAACTCTGGCTAATATCGCTGGAGTGATAGATGGAGATATCCGCGCGCTACAACTCGACCTTGACCCAACTTATCGGCTGATCCAGCCAGTCGGCGAACTCGTCGATAAAGCTCTGTTTAAAACCCGCTTCGGCCCAGTTGTTGAAGATAAAGCCCAAGTTGGAAAAACCGCATTCCTGAAGAAACAGAAAGCCGTTGATGTCATCTTCATGGCCGCATTCGGGGCAGGTGAAGTTGTCGGTACGCCCTGGCATCCAGTCTTCCAGGCTTTCGAACAGCGCCTCACCGATTTCCTGCCGGCACTCGGCACAGCCCGCTTCCTCGAGAAAGCCCTTGGCCGGGGTATAGATGCAGCGCTTGGTGATGATTTCCAGGCCATTGATCGGCTCGCCGAAGGGCAGCGCCTCTGGCCGCAGCACCACCTCCCGTGCCCCGGCGGCAATGGCGTGCCCCATGCGATTGCCCGTGCGCCCGCAGGTGCTGAGGCTTTCCTCGACGATGTTCTTGCGCACCAGCCAGCGCACGATCGCCCGGGCCCGGGGCTCGTGCACCGGCAGGGTGGAAATTTTCGGGACGAGGATGCTTTGGGAGTTCATGGATAAGCCTGGAACATGCGGGGACGGTACTCACGCTTTCGCCGGCAAGCCGGCTCCTGTCATCAATTGTAGGAGCCGGCCTGCCGGCGAACGAATTCAAAGGCCCGCAGCTTAATCCCTGGCCCCAGCAGGTCAAGTGCTCAGGTAACGGCCGATCAAGGCAACGCCACTGGCCAGCACCAGCCAGGTCACCAGGCGTACAAAAGCCTCCCGGGACAGTTTCATCGTCAGCCGGCGGCCAATCCACGACCCCAAGGCCATCGCCGGCAACAGGCATAGCGCCAATAGCAGCAGCGGCAACTCGGCATAGACCCCGGCCAGGGCGAACAGGCTCAGGCGCACCACGGTGCTGCAACTGATCAGCGCGCTCTGGGTCGCCCGCGCCGGGTCCTTGGGCAGGCGGCTGTTCAGGTAGATGGCATATAGAAAGCCGCCACTGCCGAAGAGGGCGCCAAACAGCCCACCGACAATCCCCATCGGCACCGCCCAGCTGGCCGCCAGTTGGGTCGGACGCGCCTTCACCCACAGGCTGTAGATGGCATAGGCACTGATGAACAGCCCCATCAATAGCAGCAACAGATCGGATTTGAGGTTGAGCAGGAAGATCACCCCCAAGGTGCAACCTACTGCCATGCAGGGCAACAGGCGCAGCAACTCCGGCCTGGCCACATCCTTGCGCGAGGGCAGAAGGTTGCCAAAGGCTGCGACAAAATCCAGGAGCACCAGCAGCGGCACGATCTTCGACAGCGGCATGAACAGGATCAGCACCGGCCCGGCCACCAGCGCCGTACCGAACCCGGCAATGCCGAACACTATGTACGCCAGCGCGATGCCCAGGCCGATCACCAACCAACTGCCCGGGCCGAAAGACCACTGGTTCAAACCCTCGATTACCACGCTCATCGCTGCGACTTCCCAGTTGAATACGCAGTGACTTTAGCCAGCAGTGAGCCTTGCGACTAATATCGTCCAAGTCGCCAACTCATCGCAAAAAGGCATGCCTCGTGATTTCGACCCGCCAACTGCGCTATTTCGTGGAAATCGCCGAATGCGGCAGCTTCAGCGCCGCCGCCGAGCGCCTGTTCGTCGCCCAGTCAGCCCTCAGCCGGCAGATCAAGGAGCTGGAAAACCAATTGCAGACCCCACTGTTCGAGCGCACCGCGCGCCTGCCGCGGCTGACGGCGGCCGGTGAAGCGTTTTTCCCCAAGGCACGCAACCTGCTGAGCGAATTGCACAAGGCCAGCGAACTGGCCACTCAGGTAGGCCTGGGGCAATTGGGCACCTTGCGCCTGAGCCACTCCAGCACCGTGCCCATGAGCGGCCGGCTACTCCAGGGCATCGGCAGCTACTTGCAGCATTGCCCTGGAGCCTCGATGGACATCGCCAAGCTGTCTTCCGAGGCGCAACTGGAAGAGTTGGCGCAGGGGCACCTGGATATCGGCCTGTTGCGCCTGCCGGTGTTACGTCAACGGGCAGGTGTACAGATCACGCCCCTGTTCGCCGAACCCTTGCTGCTGGCGGTGCCACCTCAGCACCCACTGGCGCTGGACCCTCCGGCCGGGGGCGTCGACCTGGCCCAGCTTCGCGAGGAAGCCTTCATCTCCATCCCCCACCCCCAGCGGGGCGGCTTGAGTTACCTCTCGGCCGAGCTGTGCATGCGCCAGGGCTTTTTTCCCAGGGCGGCGCGGGTGATGTCGCGCAAGACCACCCAATTGCAACTGATCCAGGCCGGCTTCGGCATCGCCCTGCTGCCGGAGTCGATGCAGGACATCGCCCCGGCCAGCATCCGCTTCCTGCCGCTGGCGGATGCCGATTGCCAGAGCACCGTGGCCCTCGCCTACCGACAGGAGCCGACGCCCCTGGTGGCGCAATTCGTCGAACATTTTCGCAATCACTTGTAGTTGATTTGCGTTGTTCCATTCAGAGACAGGCCTTTAAACTGCGCCCCATGATTAAAGATCCCTTCGCACGACTCGGCCTGGACCGCGAGGTCCTCACCGTCACCCAGCTCAACGGCCGCGCCCGGGTGCTGCTCGAGGACGTGTTCAGCAATATCTGGGTGGAGGGCGAGATCTCCAACCTCGCCCGCCCGGCCTCCGGCCATGTGTACTTCACCCTCAAGGACAGCGGCGCCCAGGTGCGCTGCGCACTGTTCCGGCAGAACGCCGCGCGGGTCCGCCAGGCGCTGAAGGACGGCCTGGCGGTCAAGGTGCGGGGCAAGGTCTCGCTGTTCGAAGGGCGCGGTGACTACCAGCTGATTCTCGACACCGTGGAACCGGCCGGTGATGGCGCCCTGCGCCTGGCTTTCGATGCCCTGAAAGACAAGCTGAGCGCCGAAGGGCTGTTCAGCGCCGAACGCAAAGTGCCACTGCCGGCCCATCCGCAACGCATCGGCATCATCAGTTCACCCACCGGCGCGGTGATCCGCGACATCATCAGTGTGTTCCGGCGCCGCGCACCGCAGGTCGTGCTGACCCTGATCCCTACCGCCGTGCAGGGCCGCGAGGCTACGGCGCAGATCGTCCGAGCCCTGCAGCTGGCCGACGCCCGGGGCTTCGACGCGCTGATCCTGGCCCGTGGCGGCGGCTCCCTGGAGGACCTCTGGTGCTTCAACGAAGAGGCCGTGGCCCGTGCGGTGGATGCCTGCGTGACACCGATCGTCAGCGCCGTCGGTCATGAAACCGACGTCTCCATCAGTGATTTCGTGGCCGACGTTCGCGCGCCCACGCCTTCCGCAGCAGCCGAACTGCTGGCCCCCGATTCCAGTGACCTGCAACGCCGGGTCGACAACCTGCATCGACGCCTGGTGATGCGCATGCGCGACCGGCTGGTGCGCGACCGGCTGCGCCTGGACGGCCTGGCCCGACGCCTGCGCCATCCCGGTGAACGCCTGCGCCAGCAGGCACAGCGCCTGGACGACCTGGACATGCGCCTGCGCCGCGCCTTCGAGCGCAGCCTGAATACCCGTCGCGAACGCTTGATCCGCCTGGAAACCCGCCTCGGAGCCCAGCATCCAGGGCGGCAACTGGCACTGCTGCGCCAGCGTCTGGACAGCCTGGCCGAACGCCTGCCCCGGGCCATGCGCGAAGGCCTCAAGGGCCGCCGCCTGCAATTGCACAGCCAGATGCAGACCCTGCATGTGGTCAGCCCCCTGGCCACCCTGGGGCGCGGTTACAGCATCCTGCTGGACGATCGCGGGCAGGCCATTCGCAGTGCCGGCCAGACCCGCCCAGGCCAGCGCCTCAGTGCCCGCCTGGGCGAAGGCGAGCTGCAAGTACGCGTCGAAGACAACCACCTGACGCCCGTCACCCTTTCTCTACTGGATTGATCCATGCCGCGTTTTCTCTGCTCCCTGCTGTTGCTGTGCCTGGCCTTCAATGCTCACGCCGACAGCTACATCACCCGCCTGCTGAACAAACCCGTGCCCGGTGGCGTAGCGGTGGTCGACCTGGGCAGCGCCGCCCAGGCGCCCAAGGCCAGCTACCAGGGCAAGCCGGTGCTGGTGGTGAAGGAGCAGAACAACTGGCTGGCGATTGTCGGCATCCCGCTGACGGTCAAGCCCGGCACTCAACAAGTAAGCGCCGGCGGGCGCAGCCTGAACTTCGTGGTCGGCAACAAGAAATACCCGGAGCAGCACATCACCCTGAAGAACCAGCGCCAGGTCAATCCGAACCCGGCGGACCTCAAGCGCATCGACGGCGAGTTGGCGGAACAGATCCGCGCCTACCGCAGCTTCAGCCCCAACACCCCAAGCAACCTGCTGTTGGACAAGCCGGTGAATGGCCCCCTGTCGAGCAAGTTCGGCGTACGCCGTTTCTTCAACGGTGAAGAGCGCAACCCTCACGCGGGCCTGGACTTCGCGGTGCCGGCAGGCACACCGATCAAGACCCCGGCGGCGGGCAAAGTGATCCTGATCGGCAACTACTTCTTCAACGGCAACACCGTGTTCGTCGACCACGGCCAGGGCTTCATCAGCATGTTCTGCCACATGTCGAAAATCGACGTGAAGATCGGCCAGTCCCTGGCCCGTGGCGCCGTGGTGGGCAAGGTGGGGGCGACCGGCCGCGCCACCGGGCCGCATATGCACTGGAACGTCAGCCTGAATGATGCGCGGGTCGATCCGGCCATCTTTATCGGGGCCTTCCAGCCCTGATCGCGCAGCGCCGCTTGCCTGCATCAGGCATTGATTCAGCGGCGAGCCGACGCCCACAGGGATTGCGCAGCCCTACTCGACTGCGCAATCGTTAGTATTCTTTCAAAGAATACCCAGCATAAAATCTCGATATAGCTTTGTTTTCGAGTATTCCTCTCAATTTTTTTCGACTGCTTGCCATCTCTCACCCCAGTGGTTAGGGTTGAGCACATGAAAACCTCTCACACCCTCATTCAGCGTCGTCAACACCGGAGCCTCTGCCTCGTCAGCGCACGACTGCCAGGCTGAATCGCGGTGCCTCATCCCCCTGCGTCAACCTCACTCTTGACTCACCGGCAGGCCGCCTCTTTTCGGCCCGGACAATAAGGATTTCTCCATGACCATGCTCAAAGACCCATCCTCCAAGTACCGCGCGTTCCCGACCATCAACTTGCCGGACCGTACCTGGCCGTCGAAAACCATCACCAGCGCGCCGATCTGGTGCAGTTCGGACCTGCGTGATGGCAACCAGTCGTTGATCGAACCGATGGATGCCGTCAAGAAGCTGCGCTTCTGGAAGACCCTGGTGGCTGTGGGAGTGAAGGAAATCGAAGCTTCTTTCCCGGCCGCTTCGCAAACCGACTTCGACTTCGTGCGCACCCTGATCGAAGGCGGCCACATTCCGGACGACACCACCATCCAGGTATTGACCCAGGCCCGTGAAGACTTGATCGCCCGCACCTTCGAGTCCTTGCGTGGAGCGAAAAAGGCCATCGTCCACCTGTACAACGCCACCAGCCCTTCGTTCCGCCGCATTGTCTTCAACCAGGACAAGGCCGGTGTGAAAGAGATCGCGGTGAATGCGGCCAAGCTGTTCGTCAAATACGCCGCCCAGCAACCGGAAACCCAGTGGCAGTTCGAGTACTCGCCAGAGACCTTCAGCGCCACCGAGCTGGAGTTCGCCAAGGAAGTCTGCGACGCCGTGGTGGAAGTCTGGAACGCCACGCCAAGCAACAAGGTGATCCTCAACCTGCCGGCCACCGTTGAAGTCGCCACACCGAACATCTACGCCGACCAGATCGAGTGGTTCTGCCGCAACATCAACCGTCGTGACAGCGTGCTCATCAGCCTGCACACCCACAACGACCGCGGTACGGGCGTGGCCGCCACCGAGCTGGGCCTGATGGCCGGCGCCGACCGTGTCGAAGGCTGCCTGTTCGGCAACGGCGAACGTACCGGTAACGTCGACCTGGTCACTGTGGCCTTGAACCTCTACACCCAGGGTGTGAACCCTGAACTGGATTTCTCCGACATCGACGGCGTGCGCAAAGTCGTGGAAGAGTGCAACCAGATTGCCGTGCACCCGCGTCACCCTTATGTCGGCGACCTGGTCCACACCGCGTTCTCCGGCTCGCACCAGGACGCGATCCGCAAGGGCTTCGCCCAGCAGAAAGCCGATGGCTTGTGGGAGGTGCCGTACTTGCCGATCGACCCGGCCGATATCGGTCGCAGCTACGAGGCGGTGATCCGCGTCAACAGCCAGTCGGGCAAGGGTGGTATCGCCTACCTGCTCGAGCAGGAATACGGCATCAGCTTGCCACGCCGCATGCAGATCGAGTTCAGCCAGGTGGTGCAGCGGGAAACCGACCGCCTGGGCCTGGAAATGACCGCCCAGCAGATCCACGCGCTGTTGCACAGCGAGTACTTGCAGGCCAACACTCCTTACGCGCTGGTCAGCCATCGCTTGCAGGAAGAGAACGGCCACAGCGCCGTGGAAGTGGAAGTCTCGAGCAAGGGTCAGGGCGAGACCAACCTCAGTTGGCGCGGCAAGGGCAACGGTGCCCTGGAAGCGCTGGTGGCCGGGCTGCCGGTTCCGGTGGAGATCATGGACTACAACGAGCACGCCATCGGCGCCGGCACCAACGCCAAGGCGGCGGCCTACATCGAACTGCGGGTCAACGGTGAGCGCGCCGTGCACGGCGTCGGTATCGACGAAAACATCACCACCGCCAGCTTCAAGGCGCTGTTCAGTGCGCTGAACCGCTCCTTGAGCGAGCAGCAGGCCAAGGCAGCCTAAAGGCTGCCAAAAGCGAAAGGCCCCGAGGAGCTCGACTCCCCGGGGCCTTTTTTATGCAGGAACAGATAACACCAGCTAAATGTCAGCAACGACTGTTTCAGGCATGCACATCAACACTGAACATGGCTTGCAGCAAAGCCGCCTGCAGCACCTGCAAGGTGCTGTTGGTCACGGCGATCTGCGCCTGGACTTCCATCACCTGCTGGGCTTTCTGTTCGTCGCTGGCCTGGCCCTTCTGCACATTGGCCAATTGGGCCTGCTGTTCGGTCAGGGTTTTCTGGGTCTGCTCGATCTGTTTCTGCAGCGCCTTGACCGGATCACCACCGGCCTTTACCGCATCGATATTGGCATCGCCAGAGTTGACCCGCAGCTCCTTATCCTGACCGTCCTTGCTGTCATCCACCGGCGCCAGCGGGCTGGCGCTGTTGCCTTCGGCTTCAGTCGAAGCAGTTTTGGGTGCCGACAGGGGGTAAGGATTGACGATGGTGGCAGTGATGGTAGTCATGGTTGATTCCTCCTGAACTGATCCTGCTATCGGCCTTCACCCTCGAAGCTTGATATTCACAACCTGTAAAAAAGTGTGCAGTGCCGAAGCGATCCTAAGTGAACATGAAGGTATCGGCGTCGAGGTTCGCCGGAAAACGCGCACGGTAAGCCGCCAGTTCACCCGCGTTCAGGCACACCTGGAAGACGCCATCGGCCTCTCCGGCGCTGAGCAGGGTTTCGCCCTGATAGTCCAGAACCTGGCTGTCTCCGGTATAGGCAAAGCCCTTGCCGTCGGTGCCCACCCGGTTCACCGCCGCAACGTAGCAGAGGTTTTCAATGGCCCGGGCTGGCAGCAGGCGATTCCAGTGCAGGCGGCGGGCACCCGGCCAATTGGCGGTGTAGAGCAGCAGGTCGGTGTCCTGGGCGTCCCGGCTCCACACCGGGAACCGCAGGTCGTAGCAGATCAGCGGGCGAATACGCCAACCCTTGAGCTCGAACTGTACCTGCCGTTCCCCCGGCGTGTAGTGATTGTGCTCGCCGGCCATGCGAAACAGGTGGCGCTTGTCGTAGTGCCAGACCTCACCGTCAGGGCGCGCCCACAGCAAGCGATTGCGATGGCTGCCATCCGCTGCCTGGATTATCACGCTGCCGGTGATCACCGCATTCAGCTTCTTCGCCTGGCCACGTAGCCATTTGCTGGTAGGGCCATTCTCCGCTTCCGCGAGAGTCGCGGATTCCATGGAGAATCCGGTGGTAAACATTTCCGGCAGGATGATCAGATCTGCACCACGGGCCTGCTCCAGCAACTGCTCGAAATGCTCGAAGTTGGCCTGGCGGTCGTGCCAGGCCAGGGTGGTCTGGATCAGGGCCAGATTCAGATCGGGTAATGCACTCAGATCACGCATAGTTTCTCCGCTGCTTGGCGCAACGTCTCCTCGCGCTTGGCAAAACACAGACGCACCAGGCGCTGCCCCTGGGGCGGCTGCTGATAGAACACCGACACCGGAATGGCCGCCACGCCGTGTTCGCGGGTCATCCATATCGCCATGTCGACATCATTCAAGTCTGGACGAATCTGCGAATAGTCCACCAATTGAAAATAGGTACCCGACACCCGGTTGAAGCTGAAACGCGAGGCGCTCAGCAGATCGCAGAACAGATCACGCTTGGCCTGGTAAAAGGCCGGCAACTCTTCGACATGTTCCGGATGGTCGGCCATGAAGTCCGCCAGAGCGTACTGCAAAGGCGTGACCCCGCAGAAGCTGACATATTGATGCACCTTGCGCAGCTCGGCGCTCAGGGCCGGTGGTGCAACCACATAACCGGTCTTCCAGCCGGTCACGTGGTAGGTCTTGCCGAACGAGCTGACCACGAAGGCCCGCTGATACAGCTCCTCATGGGCCAGCACACTGACATGGGGTACACCATCGAACACCAGGTGTTCGTAGACCTCGTCACTGACCAGATAAATATCGCGATCACGGATCAGGGCGGCCAACTGGTCCAGCTCGGCGCGGCTGATCAAGGCACCACTGGGGTTGTGCGGCGAATTGAGGATGATCATCCGCGTGCGCGGACTCAGGGCTTCACCGAGTTTCTGCCAATCGAGGGCAAAGCCCTGCCCGGCCAACGGCACATGCACACAACGCCCACCGGCCAGCTCCACCGACGGCTCATAGCTGTCGTAACTGGGGTCGAACACAATGACTTCGTCACCGCGCTGGATCACCGCCTGGATGGCACAGAAGATTGCCTGGGTCGCACCGGGGGTGATGGTCACCTCAGCGTCCGCATCGACCTGGACACCATAGCTGCGGGCGATTTTCGCGGCGACCTGCTGGCGCAGTGCCGGTAGGCCGGTCATGGGTGCGTACTGGTTATGGCCATTGGCGGCATGCCAGCCAAGCGCATCACGCAGGGCTTGCGGGCCATCGAAATCAGGAAAGCCCTGGGACAGGTTGAGCGCTCCGGTTTCCACCGCGAGCTGGGACATTTGCGTGAAGATGGTGGTGCCGACATTCGGCAACTTACTGATGATCATGAGGATTCCCTGCTGAGCAGTCCGCACTACGGCGGCGCGGAGGTCCCCGAGAATAGCCCAAACGCCAGGCATGAAAAAGGGCGCCCGGGGCGCCCTCTTATCCACACAGATCCCGTAGGAACTGGCTTGCCAGCGAAGCTCTGAAGCAGGTCCGGAGCTTCACCGGCAAGCCGGCCCCTAAGCCGGTCAGCGCTTGTCGCGGCGCTTCTTGTCGGCCTTCTTGTGGTGCGACATCAAGCGACGCTTCTTGTTGACCTGGCGGTCGGTCAGCGTGTTCTTGTTGCCTTCGTACGGGTTCTCGCCGCCCTTGAACTCGATGCGGATCGGCGTACCTACCAGCTTCAAGACTCGGCGGTAGGTGTTTTCCAGATAGCGCACATAAGACTTGGGCACCTTCTCCACCTGGTTGCCGTGGATCACGATCAGCGGCGGGTTGGCACCACCCAAGTGGGCGTAGCGCAGTTTGATCCGGCGATTGTTGACCATGGGCGGCGCGTGCTCGCCAACGGCATCTTCGAGGATCTGCGTCAGGCGGCTGGTGGGCCAGCGGGTTACCGCCGACTTGAAGGAGTTCTGCACCGACTGGTAGAGGTTGCCCACACCGGTACCGTGCAGCGCCGAGATGAAGTGGATATCGGCGAAGTCGACGAAGAACAGCCGGCGTTGCAGCTCGGTCTTCACATAGTCGCGCTCGCTCGGCTGCATGCCGTCCCACTTGTTCAGGGCGATCACCAGGGCCCGACCGGCTTCCAGGGCAAAGCCCAGCAGGTTCAGGTCGTGGTCCACCACACCTTCGCGGGCGTCCATGACAAAGATCACCACGTTGGCGTCCTTGATCGCCTGCAGCGTCTTGACCACCGAGAACTTTTCAACTTCCTCGTGGATCTTGCCGCGCTTTCGCACACCGGCGGTGTCAATCAGGGTGTACTTCTCGTCGTTGCGCTCGAACGGGATGTAGATACTGTCGCGGGTGGTGCCGGGCTGGTCATAGACGATCACCCGGTCTTCACCGAGCATGCGGTTGACCAGGGTCGACTTGCCGACGTTGGGACGACCGATGATGGCGATCTTGATCCCGTCCTTCTCGCTCGGGCCCGGAATGCGCTTGGCTTCCTCACCCTCGGCAACGATCTCTTCCTCGCCTTCTTCCGGCTCGTCAGCGTCATCCTTGGGGAATTCGCTCAGGGCGATTTCCAGCATCTGGGTGATACCGCGGCCATGAGCACCGGCGATCGGGATGGCATCGCCCATGCCCAGCGGCGCGAACTCGGCGCGGGCCATGTCCGGGTCGATGTTGTCGACCTTGTTGGCGATCACGTAGGAAGTCTTGTTACGTTTGCGCAGGTGCTCGCCGATCATCTGGTCGGCCGCGGTAAACCCGGCCTTGGCGTCCACCAGGAACAACACCACATCAGCTTCTTCGATGGCCAGCAGCGACTGCTCGGCCATCTTTTCATCCATGCCATGCTCGTCACCGGAGATACCGCCGGTGTCGATCAGAATATAGGTACGCCCTTGCCACTTGGCCTCACCGTATTGGCGATCACGGGTCAGACCGGACAGGTCGCCGACAATGGCGTCGCGAGTCCGAGTCAGGCGGTTGAACAAGGTGGACTTGCCGACGTTAGGTCGGCCCACCAGGGCGATTACGGGAACCATGCGGCTCTCCACTGCGTTAATTCAGAAAATACAAAAGCCGCTGCGAGGCAGCGGCTGGTGCTCGGGGCAGCACTGTAGGAGCGAGCGTGCTCGCGATTAACTCCATGGCGCCGCGCTCGTCCAGCAAGCTGGCGTCACCTGGCATCCATCGCGAGCACGCTCGCTCCTGCAGTTCGCTTGGGGATCACCCCAAGCATAGTCAAACCATTACTTGATGGTCAGGGCTTCCAGTTTGCCGCTGTTGCCATACACATAAATCATGTCGCCCACCACCAGCGGACGAGCACGCAGGCCGTCGCTATCGATGCGCGTACGACCGACGAAGCGACCGTCAACCTGGCTCAGCAGGTGCAGGTAACCTTCCAGGTCGCCCACGGCTACGTAGCTGGAGAAGACTTCCGGTGCCGACAGTTGGCGGCGAGCCAGGGAGTCGTTGCTCCACAGCGCGGTAGTCGAACGCTCGTCCACGCCTTCCACGGTACCCGAGGACAGGCTGACATAAACGCTGCCGAACCCTTGGGCCACACCGGCGTAGCTGGAAGCATCACGCTGCCACAGCGGACGGCCGCTCTCCAGGTCCAGGGCAACCACACGCCCCTGGTAGCTGGCAACGTACAGGGTGCCACCGGACAGCAGCAGGCCACCGTCGATGTCCACGACCCGATCCAGTTCGGAACGGCCTTGTGGAATGGCTACACGCTGCTCCCACACCGGTACGCCGTTGCGAATATCCAGCGCGACCACCTTGCCGGTGGAAAGACCGGCCAGGGCCAGACGGTTGGTCGCCAACGGCGCACTGGTGCCCCGCAGGGTCAACACCGCTGGAGTGCTGTCGTAGAGCCAGATCTGGTGACCGGTGCTGGCTTCAAGGCCAATCACGCGGTCGTCCTGAGTCTGCACCACCACCACGTCACCGTTGGTAGCTGGCGGAGCCAGCACTTCACTGGTCACACGGGCACGCCATTTCTCTTCACCGCTGGAGGCATCCAGGGCAACCACTTCGCCTTTCAGAGTGCCGATCATGACCAGCCCATAACCCACGCCAACGGCGCCGGAAACAGGCAGCTCGAGATCTTTCTTCCATTTGACGTCGCCGTTCATGCGATCCATGGAAACCACCACGCCGGTCACGTCAGCGGCATAGATGGTGTCACCATCGATGGCTGGCACCAGCATGTTATAGGTTTCGCCCTGACCGTCACCGATCGAACGGCTCCACTGCTTCTGCAGGACCACTTCTTCTTTGAAGTCGACCAGTTCCGCCGGTGGCAGTTCTTTCTTGCTGTTGCTGCTGCAACCCGCGGCCAACAAGGCCAGAGCCAGCAATGCTGCATGTTTCCAACGGATCACGTCATGCATCCCCTTTGGCCAGGTCGTCCAGCTTGATTTGTAGGCCACCGACTGCCGCTTCATCCGAGAGCGCCGCCTTGGCTTTTTGGTATGCCGCATGGGCTTCGTCCACACGGCCCAGCTGGACCAGCAGATCGCCCTTGAGTTCTTCACGAGTCGCCAGGAATGCCTTGTCGGCATCGCCGTCGAGCAGCTTCAGAGCCTCGTCGGCCTTGTTCTGCGCCGCCAGTACCTGTGCCAGGCGCTGACGCGCCACTTCACCCAGGGTCGGGTTGGCGGGCTTGTCGGCCACGGCCTTGAGCTGTGCCGCTGCATCGTCCAGCTTGCCGGTGTCTACTGCCACCTTGGCCACGAACAGGTTGCCGTACTGCGCGTAGGCAGTACCGCCGAACTCGCTGTTGAGTTTGCCCGCCAGGTCCGTAACACGAGCCGCATCCGGCTTGCCATCCGGCGTCAGGGTAGTTTCCAGCAGTTGCTGATAGAGCACCGAAGCGCCTTGCGACTGATTGTTCTGATACTTGTGCCAGGCTTGCCAGCCGAACACGATAACCAGGGCCAGCAGGCCGCCAGTCACCAGGGGTTTGCCGTTACGCTGCCACCAGTCTTTCAATTCCGCCAGCTGTTCATCTTCGGTACTCGACACCCCAATACTCCTTATTCGCTAAATCGGCTGTTTGACAGCTTCAACCCTGCACGACGCAGGTGGCCAGGTGCGCAGCGAGTGCATCCCAGGCAATGCTTTGTTGTTCGCCCTGGCCACGCAGGGGTTTGAAACCTACCACTTGCTGGGCCAGTTCGTCGTCACCGAGGATCAGCGCATACAGCGCGCCGCTCTTGTCGGCCTTCTTGAATTGGCTCTTGAAGCTGCCGGCACCGGCATTGATCTGCAGACGCAGGTTCGGCAATTGATCGCGAACACGCTCGCTCAGCGCCAGAGCGGCCAGTTCGGCGGCCTCACCGAAGGCGCAGAGGTAAACGTCGACCTGACGCGAGATCTCTTCCGGGACCTGCTCCAGGGTTTCCAGCAGCAGCACCAGGCGCTCGATCCCCATGGCGAAGCCAACACCCGGTGTAGGCTTGCCGCCCATCTGCTCGACCAGGCCGTCATAACGGCCGCCGGCACAGACAGTGCCCTGGGCGCCGAGCTTGTCGGTGACCCATTCGAAAACGGTCTTGCTGTAGTAATCCAGCCCGCGCACCAGCTTCGGGTTGATCACATAAGGGATACCCGCGGCGTCCAGACGGGCCTTGAGACCCTCGAAGTGCACACGGGACTCTTCGTCCAGGTAGTCGGCCAGCTTGGGCGCGTCGACCAGCACGGCTTGAGTGTCCGGGTTCTTGGTGTCGAGCACGCGCAGCGGATTGGACTTCAGACGACGCTGGCTGTCTTCGTCCAGCTTGTCCATGCGCGCCGACAGGAACGCCACCAACGCATCACGATAACGTGCACGGGCTTCAGCAGTGCCCAGGCTGTTGAGTTCGAGCTTGACCGCATCACGGATGCCCAGCTCGCCCCACAGGCGCCAGGTCAGCACGATCAGCTCAGCATCGATGTCCGGACCGTCGAGGTTGAAAACCTCGCAACCGATCTGGTGGAACTGGCGATAGCGGCCTTTCTGCGGGCGCTCGTGACGGAACATCGGGCCGATGTACCAGAGTTTCTGCACCTGGCCACCGCCAGTGATGCCGTGCTCGAGCACCGCACGCACGCACGCCGCGGTGCCTTCCGGACGCAGGGTGAGGGAGTCGCCGTTGCGATCTTCGAAGGTGTACATCTCTTTTTCGACGATGTCGGTCACTTCACCGATGGAGCGCTTGAACAGCTCGGTGAACTCGACGATCGGCATGCGGATCTGCTTGTAACCGTAGTTATCCAGCAGGCGCGCCACAGTACCCTCGAAATAACGCCACAGGGGCGTCTGCTCGGGCAGGATGTCATTCATGCCACGAATGGCTTGCAGAGACTTGCTCACAAAAAATCCTTAAATACGTTCGGTTAGCCGCGAGCGATCAGCGCTGCGTCGGCCTCGACCTTTTCGGCCGCCTTCTGCCGGATCAGCTTTTCAAGCTCGTCCACCAGATTGTCATTGGTCAGTTTCTGTGCCGGCTTGCCATCGATGTAGATCAGGTTCGGTGTACCACCGGTCAGGCCGATGTGCGCCTCTTTGGCTTCACCCGGGCCGTTGACCACGCAACCGATCACTGCAACATCCAACGGCACCAACAGGTCTTCAAGCCGTCCTTCCAGTTCGTTCATGGTTTTCACCACATCGAAGTTCTGCCGCGAGCAGCTCGGGCAGGCGATGAAGTTGATGCCACGGGAACGCAGGTGCAGAGACTTGAGAATGTCGTAGCCGACCTTCACTTCCTCGACCGGGTCGGCCGCCAGCGAAATGCGAATGGTATCGCCAATTCCTTCGGCCAGCAGCATACCGAGGCCGACGGCGGATTTCACTGTGCCTGAACGCAAACCACCAGCTTCGGTGATCCCCAGGTGCAGGGGCTGGATGATTTCCTTGGCCAGCAGGCGGTAGGCCTCGACGGCCATGAACACGTCCGAGGCTTTCACGCTGACCTTGAAGTCCTTGAAATTCAGGCGTTCCAGGTGCTCTACGTGACGCAGCGCCGACTCCACCAATGCAGCCGGGGTCGGTTCGCCGTATTTTTTCTGCAGGTCTTTTTCCAGGGAACCGGCGTTGACCCCGATACGGATCGGGATCCCGCGATCACGGGCAGCATCCACCACCGCGCGTACCCGGTCTTCACGACCGATATTGCCCGGGTTGATCCGCAGGCAATCGACGCCCAGTTCGGCCACGCGCAGCGCGATCTTGTAGTCGAAGTGGATGTCGGCCACCAGCGGTACCTTGACCTGCTGCTTGATCCGGCCGAACGCCTCGGCGGCGTCCATGTCCGGCACCGAAACCCGCACGATATCGACACCGGCGGCTTCCAGGCGGTTGATCTGGGCGACGGTTGCGGCCACGTCGTTGGTGTCGCTGTTGGTCATGCTCTGCACCGCAATCGGGGCATCGCCTCCGACCGGTACCGAGCCGACCCAGATCTTGCGGGATTCGCGACGCTTGATTGGAGATTCGCCGTGCATGACTTATTGACCTAACTTCAGGCGAGCAGTCTCGCCACTGGTGAACGGGGCGATATCCACCGCCTGACCGTTGTAAGTGATTTGTGCGCCACGGGCATAGCCCAGACGTACGGCAAAAGGCGGCTTGCCGCTGACATCGACATTTTCACCCTTGCGCTTGAGAGCGCTGAGCAGAACCTTGCCGTTGGCATCGATGACCTGGGCCCAGCAGTCGGCACTGAACTGGATCTGTACCTGGCCCGCGCCAGCAACTGCAGTTGCCGCTGCGCTGCCCGGAGCAACCGCAGCAGCAGGCGCGGTCGGCGTGACAGGCGCTTGTGCCACGGCAGCCGGTGCGACAGGCGCCGGAGCCGGCGCGTTGTGCACAGGAGCTGCGGGGACGGACGCAGTGGCAGCCGGCGCCGGCGCGGTCAAAACGGCTGGGGCGGCAGGAGTTTCGCTCGCTGCCTGGCCTTCGCTTTGAGCGGCGTTGTCCAGCGCTTCGCTCTGCCCCTCGACAACCGCCTGGTCTTCGGGCTCATCGATAGGATGAATCTGGGTAGTGCCGTCGGCGCCTTCGACCTCGACATGCTCGGGGCTCAGGGAGACCGGCTCCTTGCCGCGCTGGGAGGACTGATCCTGCCACCAGATGAAACCGCCACCAACCACCGCCACCAGCAGCAGCAAACTGACAATGCGCAAGATAGTGTGGGAAACCCGCACCGGCTCTTCGATGCGCCCCAGGGCATGGACGCTGCTGCCCTGGGAGTCGGTACCGGTGTATTGATCGAACTCCTGGACCAGTACCGCCTGATCCATGCCCAGCAATTTGGCATAGGCACGAATATAACCACGGGCGAAAGTGTGCCCCGGCAGCTTGTCGAAGGCGCCAGCTTCCAGGTTGCTCAGGGAGCTCACGGTGAGGTTGAGCTTGTGGGCCACTTCGGCCAGCGACCAACCATTGCTTTCGCGGGCCTGACGCAGGGTCTCACCGGGGTTTACGCGAGTCACTGCTTGAACTTCGGGATGGGCCGCTTTCATCATTGCTCCGACAGGTATTGCTGATATTCCGGCGTACCGGGATAAAGTCGTTTTAGTTGCAGACCGTAACTGGCGGCCTTGTCGCGATCTTCGAACACCGTTGCCAGCCGAACGCCGAGCAATAGACTACGTGCATTTTGCTCGCCGAGCAGGCTAAAACGATCGTAATAGTCGCGCGCGGGCACATAATGCCTGTCTTCGTAAGACAACTCAGCCATTTCCAGCAATGCACGGGGCTGTTGATGATTGAGACGCAAGGCCTTTTCCAGCTGCAGCTGGGCCAGATCACGCTGGCCAAGCCTTGAAGCGGTCATGCCGAGGTTTTCAAACACTCGGGAACGTTCGGGGTACAGAGTATCAGCAGCGGCTTGCTCAAAGCGCTGATAAGCCTCTTTGTAACGTTTTTCCTGGAACAGAAAGCTGCCGTAGTTATTGAGGATCCGGGCACTGTCCGGACGCGCCGCCAGGGCCTGGCGAAAATGCTCGTCGGCCAGGGCCGGTTCCATCTCGGCCTGGAACACCAGTGCCAGGGCAGCATTGGCGTCGGCATCGGCGGGGGCCAGTTCCAGGGCTTTCTTCAGTGGCACCTTGGCCCGCTCGCTCATGCCCTGCTGCAAGTAGCCCAGGCCCAACTGCACATAGGCCTCGCGCGCCTCGTCGCGCCCCTTGCTGGTGTTCATCGGGTTGGAATCACCCGACAGAACACAGCCAGCACACAGGCTGGCAACAAGCAGGAGCAGCGCAAAGCGCAGGGCCATGGAGATCCTCTCTCAGGTACGGGTTGCGGCGCTTTGCGGCATATCGGCGTCGGCGCTCAACTCACGCACGGCGATATAGCGTTCGCTACGACGGGTGCGGTCCAGCACCTGCCCGACCAACTGACCGCAGGCGGCATCGATGTCTTCACCACGCGTGGTGCGCACGGTGACGTTGAAACCGGCGTGATGCAGCTGGTCCTGGAAGCGACGAATGGCATTGTTGCTCGGACGCTCGTACCCGGAATGCGGGAACGGGTTGAACGGGATCAGGTTGATCTTGCACGGTACATCCTTGAGCAGCTCGATCATCTCCACCGCGTGCTCAAGCTTGTCGTTGACGTCTTTGAGCAGGGTGTACTCGATGGTCAGCACACGCTTCTCACCCAGGGCCGACATGTAGCGCTGGCAGGACTCGAGCAGCATCTTCAGCGGGTACTTCTTGTTGATCGGTACCAGCTGGTTGCGCAGCGCATCATTGGGTGCGTGCAGAGACAACGCCAGCGAGACGTCGATGTGCTTGGCCAGCTCATCGATCATCGGCACCACGCCGGAGGTCGACAGGGTCACCCGGCGCTTGGAGATGCCGTAGCCCAGGTCGTCCATCATCAGGTGCATGGCAGCGATGACGTTGTCGAAGTTCAGCAGCGGCTCACCCATGCCCATCATCACCACGTTGGTGATGGCACGGTCGACGGTCGCCGGGACGCTGCCAAAGGATTTGTTGGCAATCCACACCTGGCCGATGACTTCGGCGGCGGTGAGGTTGCTGTTGAAGCCTTGCTTGCCGGTGGAGCAGAAACTGCAATCCAGGGCACAGCCCGCCTGGGACGAAACGCACAGAGTGCCGCGCTTGCCCTGGGGAATGTAGACGGTCTCGACGCAGCTGCCGGACGCCACGCGCACCACCCATTTACGGGTGCCGTCGCTGGAGATGTCCTCGCTGACCACTTCCGGACCGCGAATCTCGGCAACAGCCTTGAGCTTTTCGCGCAAGGCCTTGCCGACATTCGTCATGGCGTCGAAATCATCGACGCCATAGTGGTGAATCCATTTCATTACCTGACCGGCACGGAAACGCTTCTCCCCGATTGAGTCGAAGAATTTCTCCATTTCCGGTTGAGTAAGCCCCAACAGGTTAGTTTTGCCGATCGATGCAGTCATGGTTTCACCTCTCACGCGCAAGCCTTACTCAGCGAGCGGTTACTTCAGTAGCTGCGAAGAAGTAAGCGATTTCGCGAGCAGCGGCAGCTTCGGAGTCCGAACCGTGAACGGCGTTGGCGTCGATGGACTCGGCGAAGTCAGCACGGATGGTGCCGGCAGCAGCTTCTTTAGGGTTGGTAGCGCCCATCAGCTCACGGTTGCGAACGATGGCGTTTTCGCCTTCCAGAACCTGAACAACAACCGGGCCGGAAGTCATGAAGGCAACCAGTTCGCCGAAGAAGCCACGCTCACTGTGCTCAGCGTAGAAGCCTTCAGCTTCAGCCTTGGACAGTTGCTTCATTTTCGAAGCTACAACGCGCAGGCCGGCTTCTTCAAAACGGGAAACGATCTTGCCGATAACGTTTTTTGCAACAGCGTCAGGCTTGATGATGGAGAAAGTACGTTGAACAGCCATGGTGTAACTCCAGAAACGGTGATTAAAGCGAAAAATTAAACCCGCGAATTATACGCGGGTTTATAGGGATTGCCTAACTGCGTAGCCCGCGGATTCAGTCAGCTTCGTCGATCCAGGCGGCCTGAATTGCTTCAAGAACCTTCTCGCCTCCGCGAGCCGGATCGTCGCTGAACTCCGGCAGTGCCAGAACCCATTGGTGCAGATCGACAAAGTTCACATAACGCGGATCCACATCCGGCTTGGACTCAGCCAGTTGGATCGCGATTTCCAGTACATCAACCCACTTGAGGCTCATGCCAGTTCCTTGAAATCAGTGCGGCGCTTCGGCTGCATGGTTGAGCGAGTATTTTGGAATTTCGACGGTCAGGTCTTCATCGCCGACGATGGCCTGGCAGGACAGGCGCGACTGCGCTTCCAGGCCCCAGGCCTTGTCCAGCAGGTCTTCTTCCAGCTCGTCAGCCTCGTTCAGCGAGTCGAAGCCTTCACGAATGATGCAATGGCAGGTGGTGCAGGCACAGACGCCGCCACAGGCACTTTCGATCTCGATGTGGTTGTCATGCGCCACCTCGAGCACCGAGACGCCAGGTTCGACCTCTACAACCAGGCCGTCCGGACAGAACACGGCGTGTGGCAGAAAAATGATCTGCGGCATCAGTTATTCCTCGATTTCATTCAGGTTGCGCCCCGCCAGCGCGGCTTTCACCGTCGAATCCAGGCGTCGGGCAGCAAAGGCATCGGTCACTTGCGACAGACGCTTGGTCTGCTGCTCGATGGCGTAACCATCGGTGCCACGCATCAATTCACTCAATTCCTGCATCTGCAGCTCGATGACCATGCGCTCTTCGGCATCCAGCAGACGCTCGCCATCGGCGTCCAGGGCACCTTGCACCGCCTCGATCAGGCGCTGAGCATCAACCTGCTGCTCGCGCAGTACACGGGCCACCTTGTCGTCGCCGGCGTACTGGAAGGAATCCTTGAGCATCTTGGCGATCTCGCCGTCGGTCAGACCGTAGGATGGCTTGACCTGGATGCTGGCTTCGACGCCCGAACCCAGCTCTCGCGCAGAAACGCTGAGCAGGCCATCGGCGTCGACCTGGAAGGTCACGCGGATCTTCGCCGCACCGGCCACCATCGGTGGGATGCCGCGCAATTCGAAACGCGCCAGGGAGCGGCAGTCGCTGATCAGCTCGCGCTCGCCCTGCAGCACATGAACCATCATGGCCGTCTGGCCATCCTTGTAGGTGGTGAAGTCCTGGGCACGGGCAACCGGAATGGTGGTGTTGCGCGGAATCACCTTCTCCATCAGCCCGCCCATGGTTTCCAACCCCAGGGACAGCGGAATCACGTCCAGCAGCAGCAATTCGCCGCCTTCGCGCTTGTTGCCGGCCAAGGTATCGGCCTGGATCGCGGCCCCAATGGCCACCACTTGATCCGGATCGATCTCGGTCAACGGCTGGCGACCGAACATTTCAGCCACCGCCTCACGCACACGCGGCACACGAGTCGAACCGCCCACCATGACCACCGCCTGCACTTCATCCAATTCGACATTGGAATCGCGTACAGCACGACGACAGGCCTTGAGGCTGCGGGCAACCATCGGCTCGATCAGGGCGTCGAAGGCGTCGCGAGTCAGGGTGGCACGCCAATCGCCATACACCACTTCCACGGACGCGGCGCCGGTCAAGGCTTCCTTGGCCGCACAAGCGGCTTGCAACAGACTGCGCTGGGTACCCGGGTCGAGGTCGGCGGACAGGCCCGCGCCCTCGATGATCCAGCCGGCAATGGCGTGATCGAAGTCATCGCCGCCCAGGGCAGTATCGCCACCGGTAGCCAAGACTTCGAAGACGCCGCCGGTCAGGCGCAGAATGGAAATATCGAAGGTGCCGCCACCCAAGTCATAGATCGCCACCACGCCTTCGGCGTGCTGATCCAGACCATAAGCCACAGCCGCCGCGGTCGGCTCGTTGAGCAGGCGCAGCACATTCAGGCCGGCCAGCTTGGCCGCATCCTTGGTGGCTTGACGCTGGGCGTCGTCGAAATAGGCAGGAACGGTGATGACCGCACCTACCAGCTCGCCCCCCAGGGCCGCCTCAGCACGCTGACGCAGCACCCTGAGCACTTCAGCCGATACCTCCACCGGGCTTTTCGGCCCCTGGATGGTCTCGATGAACGGCATGTGCGACTCGCCCTCGACGAAGCGATAGGGCAGTTGCTCACCCAGCTGCTTGACGTCGGACAGGCCACGCCCCATCAGGCGCTTGACCGAAAGCACGGTGTTCAAAGGGTCGGTAGGTGCAGCCAGGCGAGCAGACTCGCCCACCTCGACGCGGTCGGCGTGATAACGCACCGCGGACGGCAGAATCACCTGCCCCTGCGCGTCGGCCAGCGGCTCGGAAAGACCACTGCGCAAGGCAGCGACCAGCGAATTGGTAGTGCCCAAGTCGATCCCCACAGCCAGGCGACGCTGGTGCGGTTGAGGACTTTGGCCGGGTTCGGCGATCTGCAGTAGGGCCATGCTTATCTGGACTTATCTGTATATCAGGCGTGCGACCGGAGCGGCACTGGGTTAATCGTCGAGGCGCTCTTCTAACTGGCGCACTTCGTAGGTGAGCTTGTCGAGGAACTGCATGCGCCGCATCAGGCGCTCGGCCTGCTCGCGTTGCGCCGCATCATCCCAACAGGCTGCGAAGCTTTCATTCAGTTCATCCTGGGCTGTCTTGAGCCGACGCTTGAATGCCGCCACTCCAGCCAGGTCGGCGCTGTCCTGCAAATCCTCGAGCTCTTCGCGCCATTGCATCTGCTGCAGAAGAAACTCCGGATCATGCACCGTGACTTCCAGCGGCAACTCGCCGCCATTCAAAGCCAGCAGGTAACGGGCGCGCTTGGGCGGGCTCTTGAGGGTCTGGTAAGCCTCGTTGAGGCTTGCCGACTGCTCCAGGGCCAGGCGCTGCTCGCGCTCGGAAGCATCGGCAAAACGGTCTGGATGAACCCCACGCGCCAACTCACGGTAGCGCGCGGCCAACTGCTCGAGATCCAGGCGGAAGCTCGGTTGCAGCTCAAATAAAGCGAAATGACAAGGAGTACCCACGACAAGCCTCAGATGTTGAAGCTTTCGCCGCAGCCACACTCACCGCGCACGTTGGGGTTGTTGAACTTGAAGCCTTCGTTCAACCCTTCCTTGACGAAATCAAGTTCGGTGCCGTCCAGATAGGTCAGGCTTTTCGGATCGATGATCACTTTCTCGCCGTGACTCTCGAATACCTGATCGTCCTCGCCAATCTCGTCGACGAACTCCAGCACGTAGGCAAGGCCGGAACAGCCCGTGGTGCGAACACCCAGACGAATCCCATCACCCTTGCCGCGCCCGTTGAGGGAGCGTCGCACGTGTTGAGCAGCCGCTTCTGTCATGCTGATAGCCATCGTGACTCCTTACTTGTCGCCAAATCTGTGAAAGCCGATCGGTCAGATCAGGCCTTTCTTCTGCTTGTAGTCGCGTACGGCGGCCTTGATGGCGTCTTCGGCGAGTACCGAGCAGTGAATCTTCACGGGAGGCAGGGCCAGCTCTTCAGCCAGCTGGGTGTTCTTGATGGTTTCGGCTTCATCCAGGGTCTTGCCCTTCATCCACTCAGTGGCCAGGGAGCTGGAAGCAATGGCGGAACCGCAGCCATAGGTCTTGAACTTGGCGTCTTCGATGATGCCCTGCTCATTGACCTTGATCTGCAGGCGCATCACGTCGCCGCAGGCAGGAGCGCCGACCATGCCGGTGCCGACATCCGGATCTTCCGCGTTCATCTTGCCGACGTTGCGCGGGTTCTCGTAGTGGTCGATGACCTTTTCGCTGTAAGCCATGATTCTTAATCCTCACTCATCAGAGAGTCGCTCTTGGGTTCTGCAAATCGCCGTTATCGGTACGCTCTACAGAACCCTGTGCGGCGACTTATATTCAGTGCGCCGCCCACTCGATCTTCGAGATATCGACGCCATCTTTGTACATGTCCCACAGCGGCGACAGAGCGCGCAGCTTGGTAACGGCTTCGCAGACTTTCTGCGCCGCGTAATCGATTTCTTCTTCAGTGGTGAAGCGGCCGAAGGTGAAGCGGATCGAGCTGTGAGCCAGCTCGTCGTTGCGACCCAGGGCACGCAGCACGTAGGAAGGCTCCAGGGAGGCCGAAGTACAGGCCGAACCGGAAGACACTGCCAGGTCCTTGAGGGCCATGATCAGCGACTCGCCTTCAACGTAGTTGAAGCTCAGGTTCAGATTGTGCGGTACGCGGGCAGTCATGCTGCCGTTGATGTACAGCTCTTCCAGGTGCTCGACCTGCTTGTAGAAGCGGTCGCTCAGGGCCTTGATGCGCAGGTTCTCGGCAGCCATGTCTTCCTTGGCCACGCGGAAGGCTTCGCCCATGCCGACGATCTGGTGAGTAGCCAGGGTGCCGGAACGCATGCCGCGTTCGTGACCACCGCCGTGCATGGTGGCTTCCAGGCGCACCCGCGGCTTGCGGCTGACGTACAGCGCGCCGATCCCTTTCGGGCCGTAGGTCTTGTGGGCGGAGAAGGACATCAGGTCGACCTTCAGGGCCTGCAGGTCGATGTCGACCTTGCCGGTGGACTGAGCGCCGTCGACGTGGAACAACACGCCCTTGGAGCGGGTCAGTTCGCCGATGGCAGCGATGTCGTTGATGGTGCCGATCTCGTTGTTCACATGCATGATCGAAACCAGGATGGTGTCGTCACGCAGGGCTGCTTCGACCATGGCCGGAGTGATGAGGCCGTCTTCGCCCGGCTCGATGTAGGTCACTTCGAAGCCTTCACGCTCGAGTTGGCGCATGGTGTCCAGGACAGCCTTGTGCTCGATCTTCGAGGTGATCAGGTGCTTGCCCTTGGTGTGGTAGAAATGCGCGACACCCTTGATTGCCAGGTTGTCGGATTCGGTAGCACCGGAAGTCCAGACGATTTCACGCGGGTCGGCGTTAACCAGGTCGGCCACTTGGCGACGGGCGTTTTCCACCGATTCTTCGGCTTTCCAGCCAAACACGTGGGAGCGGGACGCCGGGTTACCGAAGTTCCCGTCGACCAGCAGGCATTCACTCATTTTCTGCGCGACGCGCGGATCAACCGGGGTGGTCGCTGAGTAATCAAGGTAAATCGGCAATTTCATGGACTCTCTCCTAAATCAGGCTGGCTGGCGTGCCGCTAGCTCTTTGGCTGTCATTCGACGGCGGACGCTTCAATCTTGTCCAGGCGCGGCGCCTTGCCATTACAACGGCGCTGGTCCTGACGCTGGGCTACTTCTTGCACCTCACGGCGAGTGACAAGGTCAGCCAAGCTGATACCGCTTAGAAATTCGTGGATCTGCAGGCTCAGATCGCACCACAAGTGGTGCGTCAGGCAGGTGTCGCCGGCATGGCAATCACCCAGCCCCTGGCATTTGGTTGCATCGACCGATTCGTTCACCGCATCGATCACCTGGGCCACCTGGATCCCCTGCATGTCGCGGGACAGCTGATAGCCGCCACCAGGACCCCGGACGCTGGACACCAGATTGCTACGGCGCAATTTGGCGAAAAGCTGTTCGAGATAGGACAGGGAAATGCCTTGGCGCTCGGAGATATCGGCCAGGGAGACCGGGCCATGTTGCGCGTGCAACGCCAGATCGAGCATGGCGGTCACGGCGTATCGGCCTTTAGTAGTCAGTCGCATGGACAAGTACCACGGAGTTTCGGAATGGAGGCGAGTATGCAATACCCGAGTAATCAGGTCAACTATAAGACCAACTACTTTAGTCGGATTTACCCGCAAAAGAGCGCGCGAATCATAGCAAAGTCTGCGACGTAATGGCACAGCGCGATGGCAACAACTGACCCGCGGGTCGCTTATCGCATCTCGGGGGCTTTTTCGCCGGCAGACCGGCTCCTGCAGGAGAAGCCGGTTTGCGGGGCATCAGCCGACCTGGCTGTCGCCCTTGCCCTTGACTTCAGCGAAGTCTTCTTCACGCAGGGCAGGCAAGTCCTTGGCGCAGTAGTCACTGCCCAGATCCTTCAGCGCGCCACACATCCCCTCCAGACGACCATCGACCGCTTGCAGGTGATCAAGCAACTGACCAATGGCCCGCGCCACGGGGTCAGGCATGTCTTCGCTGACGCCATAGGCATCGAAGCCGAGCTTTTCCGCCATGGCCTTGCGCTTGGCTTCCTGCTCATCATTGGATTTCATGATGATCCGCCCCGGAATCCCCACTACGGTCGCACCGGCCGGCACCGCCTTGGTCACCACGGCATTGGAACCGACCTTGGCCCCGGCCCCGACCGTGAACGGCCCCAGCACCTTGGCGCCAGCCCCCACCACCACACCATCTTCCAGGGTCGGGTGGCGCTTGCCTTTATTCCAACTGGTGCCACCCAGGGTCACCCCCTGGTAAAGCGTGACGTCATCACCGATCTCGGCGGTTTCGCCAATGACGATGCCCATTCCATGGTCAATAAAGAAGCGACGACCGACCTTGGCCCCCGGATGAATCTCGATCCCGGTCAGCCAGCGCCCGAAGTTCGAGACCAGCCGCGCCAGCCACTTCCAGCCCATCCCCCACAAGGCGCCGGACAGGCGATGGATCCAGATCGCATGCATCCCCGGGTAGCAGGTCAGCACCTCAAAGGCGTTGCGCGCTGCCGGGTCACGATGGAAAACACTTTGGATATCTTCACGCAGACGTTCGAACATCACTGATCCTTCCGCTTCTGTAGCTCCCCACGAGCCGCTTTCTGGGTTTCCGTGAGGATGCCTCGCAATATATTCATTTCCGCCCGGCTGACCGAGCTGCGACCGTACAACCGACGCAAGCGCGCCATCAAGTGTCGAGGTTTCTCCGGATCGAGGAAGTCGATGGCCACCAGAGTTTGCTGCAGGTGCTCGTAGAACCGCTCCAGCTCATCCATGGTTGCCAGCTCATCACTGCGCGGCGACGCCACCTCATCCTTCTCCACCTTGCTCGGCTGGCCCTGGGCTGCCAACCAGGACATGCGCACTTCATAGGTCAGCACTTGCACCGCCGTGGCCAGGTTCAACGAGCTGAACTCCGGATCCGACGGGATATGCACATGGAAATGACATCGCTGCAGTTCGTCATTGGTCAGGCCGGAATCTTCACGACCGAACACCAGAGCGATCTGCGCCCCCTGCCCGGCCTCCTCCACGACCTTGAGGCCCGACTCGCGGGGATCCAGCAGCGGCCAGGGAATGCGCCGATCACGAGCGCTGGTGCCGAACACCAGGGTGCAACCCGCCAGAGCATCCTCCAGCGTCGCCACCACCTGGGCATTTTCGAGAATATCGGTGGCACCAGAAGCCCGCGCATCCGCCTCATGGGACGGAAATACCCGCGGCTCCACCAGCACCAGCCGCGACAAGCCCATGTTCTTCATGGCACGCGCAGCCCCGCCGATATTGCCCGGATGACTGGTATTGACCAGGACGACACGAATGTTCTGCAGCAAGGGAGGCGCTCTCGGACACGGGAAGGGGGAGCAAATATTACAGAACAGGCTGCACCACCGCCTCAAAAATAACCATCTGCCAATTCCGCTGCCTTATTGAGAGCCCGCGACAGGAGCGGCCAATACCCGCTGACGAAATGCGCCACACAGCGGATCAATGCAATCAAAGCGAACGCCGACCTTCATCTGCAAAAGTTTTCTGCTAGAATGCTCGGCTTTCTTTAACAACCTTAGGTGACCTATCCATGCAGCCAATGCTGAATATCGCGCTGCGCGCCGCCCGCAGCGCCAGTGAATTGATTTTCCGCTCCATCGAGCGCCTGGATACCATCAAGGTCGACGAAAAAGACGCCAAAGACTACGTATCCGAAGTTGATCGCGCTGCCGAGCAGAAGATCATCGACGCGCTGCGCAAAGCCTACCCGACCCACGCCATCCTCGGCGAAGAAACCGGCCTGCACGCCGGCAGCGGCGAAGGCGAAGACTACCTGTGGATCATCGACCCACTGGACGGCACCACCAACTTCCTGCGCGGCATCCCGCACTTTGCCGTGAGCATCGCCTGCAAATACCGTGGCCGCCTGGAACACGCCGTGGTTCTGGACCCGGTTCGCCAGGAAGAATTCACCGCCAGCCGTGGCCGCGGTGCCCAGCTGAACGGTCGTCGCCTGCGGGTCAGCGGCCGCACCAGCCTGGACGGCGCCCTGCTGGGCACCGGCTTCCCCTTCCGTGACGACCAGATGGACAACCTGGACAACTACCTGGGCATGTTCCGCGCCCTGGTTGGCCAGACTGCCGGCATCCGTCGCGCTGGCGCAGCAAGCCTGGACCTGGCCTACGTCGCCGCCGGTCGCTTTGACGCCTTCTGGGAATCGGGCCTGTCCGAATGGGACATGGCAGCAGGCGCCCTGCTGATCCAGGAAGCCGGCGGCCTGGTGAGCGACTTCACCGGCGGTCACGACTTCCTGGAAAAAGGCCACGTCGTGGCCGGCAACACCAAATGCTTCAAGGCAGTCCTGACCGCCATCCAGCCGCACCTGCCGGCTTCGCTGAAGCGCTAAGCACCAGCGACAAAAAAGCACCCCGAGGGGTGCTTTTTTATGCCCGCAATTGCCGTAGAAGCCAGCTTGCCGGCGAATGGGACCTTGAGATCGCCTTAGCCGGCAAACAGGCTCCTGCAGTTGAGGGTTACTGGCCGGGCTGATTCTGGTTCTGACCGAGAATCAGGCGCCCTTCTTTATCCACCGGAATCTGGTTGCCCGGATCCCGACCCATACGCACCTGGCCCTGCTTGCCACCCAGGTCGTACTTCACGTCATAACCAACGATCTTGTCACTGATGTCATTGACCGTGTTACAGCGAGTCTGGGTGGTGGTGTAGGTATCACGCTCCTGCATGCCTTCCTGCACCTTGTTCCCCGCATAGCCCCCACCAACAGCACCGGCAACCGTGGCGAGTTTCTTGCCATTGCCATTACCGATCATGCTGCCCAACAGGCCACCGCCCACTGCGCCAGCCACGGTGCCCAGGATCTGATGCTCATCCTTGACCGGGCGCTGGCGGGTCACGGCGACGTCCTTGCAGACTTCCCGCGGAGTCTTGATCTGTTGCTTGACCGGCTGAACGGCCAGCACTTGCGCATACTCAGGGCCGCTTTTAACCAGGCTGTAGGTGGCAACAGCACCCCCGGCGGTGACACCGACAGCACCCAATACCGCACCAACCAGCAACGACTTGTTCACGTGAACCTCCTGACCATACATGCGGGTCAAAAGCCCGCGCTTCTCCCAGCCTTGGAGCAAAAAAAAAGGCGCGAGTTCAACACTCGCGCCTTTTTAACTGACAGCCGGAACAGGTCAGGCCATCAAGGACGGTCGTCCACTTCCTTCTCGGTATTGGCCGGAGGAATCAGGTCTTCACTGTTCAGGTTCAGCCAGATCAGCACCACGTTGGCGATGTAGATCGACGAGTAGGTACCCGCCAATACACCGACGAACAGGGCGATGGAGAAGCCCCACAGGTTGTCGCCACCGAAGAACAGCAGGGCCACGATCGCCAGCAGGGTGGAGATCGAAGTGGCCATGGTGCGCAGCAGGGTCTGGGTGGTCGAGATGTTGATGTTCTCGATCAGGCTGGCCTTGCGCAGCACACGGAAGTTCTCACGCACCCGGTCGAACACCACGATGGTGTCGTTGAGCGAGTAACCGATGATCGCCAGTACCGCCGCCAGCACCGTCAGGTCGAAGGTGATCTGGAAAAACGACAGGATACCCACGGTCACGATCACGTCGTGGATCAGCGAGACGATGGCACCGACCGCGAACTTCCACTGGAAGCGGAACGCCAGGTAGATGAGGATGCCGCCCAGCGCCATGAGCATGCCGAGGCCACCCTGGTCGCGCAGCTCTTCACCCACCTGCGGGCCGACGAACTCGACGCGCTTGACCTGCGCCGGGTTGTCACCACCGACCTTCTGCAGGGCGGCCGCCACCTGGTGGCCCAGCTGCGGGTCTTCGCCCGGCATCCGCACCAGCAGGTCGGTGGTCGCACCGAAGCTCTGCACGATAGCTTCGTGATAACCCGCGTCGTTCAGTTGCGAACGCACCTTCATCACATCCGCCGGACGTTCGTAGGTCAGCTCGATGAGCGTACCGCCGGTGAAGTCCAGACCGTAGTTCAAGCCCTTATGGAACCAGCTGAACAACGCCAGGACGGTAAGGAGCACAGTGACGCCGAACGCAACGTTGCGCACGCCCATGAAGTTAATAGTACGTAACATGGCAGCCCCTTAAATCCACAACTTCTTGAAGTCACGACCGCCGAAGATCAGGTTGACCATCGCGCGGGTCAGCCAGATGGCCGTGAACATCGAGGTAAAGATCCCGAGGGACATGGTCACCGCAAAGCCCTTGACCGGGCCGGTGCCCATGGCAAAGAGGATGCCACCCACCAGCAATGTGGTCAGGTTGGAGTCCAGAATCGCGGTGAATGCCCGGCCGAAGCCTTCGTTGATTGCTCGCTGCACGGTCATGCCGGCGGCGATCTCTTCACGTATCCGCGAGAAGATCAGCACGTTGGCGTCCACCGCCATGCCCATGGTCAGCACGATACCGGCGATACCCGGCAGGGTCAGCGTAGCCCCCAGCAGGGACATCAGGGCCAGCAGCAACACCATGTTCAAGGCCAGCGCCACAGTGGCGATCACCCCGAAGAAGCGGTAGATGGCGATGATGAACAGCGACACGAACAGCATGCCCCACAGCGACGCATCGATACCCTTGGTGATGTTGTCAGCACCCAGGCTCGGACCGATTGTGCGCTCTTCAGCGAAGTACATCGGCGCCGCCAGACCACCGGCACGCAACAGCAGCGCCAGTTCGGAGGACTCGCCCTGGCCATTGAGGCCAGTGATACGGAACTGACTGCCCAGCGGCGACTGAATGGTCGCCAGGCTGATGATCTTCTTCTCTTCCTTGAACGCCTGGACCGGCACGTCCTTCTCGACGCCGTCGACCACCTGCTTGGTATAGGTGGTGATCGGCTTCTGCTCGATGAAGATCACCGCCATGCTGCGACCGACATTGCTGCGGGTCGAACGGTTCATCAGCTCGCCACCGTGGCCATCAAGCTTGATGTTCACCTGTGGGCGGCCATGCTCGTCGTAACCGGCCTGGGCATCGGTCACCTGGTCACCGGTGATGATCAGGCCACGCTCGATCTGCGCTGGAGGACGATTGCCCTCACGGAATTCGAAGGACTCGGAAGTCGCCTTGGAAGCACCCGGCTCGGCGGCCAGACGGAACTCCAGGTTGGCGGTCTTGCCCAGGATCCGCTTGGCTTCAGCGGTGTCCTGCACGCCCGGCAGCTCAACCACGATACGGTTGGCACCCTGGCGCTGAACCAGAGGCTCGGCCACACCCAGCTCGTTGACCCGGTTACGCACGGTGGTCAAGTTCTGCTTGATGGAGTATTCGCGGATTTCCGCCAGCTTGGCTGGGGTCATCGCCAGACGCAGCACCGGTTGGCCATTGAGGTCGGCCGGTACGATATCGAAATCATTGAAGTTCTTGCGGATCAGCGAACGGGCCTGCTCACGGCTGTCTTCATCGCTGAAGCCCAGCTGGATGGCGCCATTGAGCTGCGGCAGGCTGCGATAGCGCAGGCGCTCTTTGCGCAGCAGGCTCTTGACGTCGCCTTCATAGACTTTCAGGCGGGCGTCGAGGGCTTTGTCCATGTCCACTTCCAGCAGGAAGTGCACACCACCGGACAAGTCCAGACCCAGTTTCATCGGGTGCGCACCGAGGTTGCGCAGCCATTGCGGAGTGGTTTGCGCCAGGTTCAACGCCACCACATAGTCATCGCCCAGCGCCTTGCGCACTACATCCTTGGCCGGAAGCTGGTCTTCCTTGTTGGTCAAGCGCAGCAGGCCACCCTTGCCGTTGGCGGCAATGGAAGAAGCCTTGACGTTGATGCCGGCGTCGGTGAGCGCTTTGCTCGCACGATCCAGATCCGCCTGAGTGACCTGCAACGCGGTACTCGCGCCACTGACCTGAATGGCCGGATCATCAGGGTATAGATTGGGAGCGGAATAAATAAAACCGATCGCCAGCACCGCCAGGATCAGTAGGTACTTCCACAGAGGATATTTGTTCAGCATCACGCCGCCCGTTTATGACGCGGGGCGCCTTGCGCGCCCCGTCGATTGGTAAAAGATGAAACTTAGATCGCTTTCAGCGTGCCTTTTGGCAGCGTGGCAGCGATCGCGCCCTTCTGGAACTTCAGTTCAACGGAGTCCGACACTTCCAGAACCACGAAGTCGTCGGTCACTTTGTTGATCTTGCCGGCAATACCGCCGGTGGTCACAACTTCGTCGCCTTTCTGCAGGCTACCCAGCAGGTTCTTCTGCTCTTTGGCGCGCTTGGCCTGTGGGCGCCAGATCATCAGATAGAAGATGACCAGGAAGCCGACCAGGAAAATCCACTCGAAACCAGTGCCAGCAGGACCGGCAGCGGCAGGTGCAGCGGCGTCCGCATACGCGGCAGGGATCAAAAAGCTCATTTAACACTCCGATAATTTCAGAATTAGTGTCTTAACGTCTTTAGAACTTATTCTAAAGGCGGCACGGGTAACCCGCGTTTGGCATAGAAGGAATCGACAAAGGCGGCCAATGTACCTTGTTGAATAGCCTCGCGCAAACCAGCCATAAGACGCTGGTAATGGCGCAAATTATGGATGGTATTGAGCATACTCCCGAGCATTTCCCCACACTTGTCCAAGTGGTGCAGATAAGCACGGGAGAAGTTCTGGCAGGTGTAGCAATCACAAGTTGGGTCCAGCGGCGAATCATCATGGCGATGGAACGCGTTACGGATCTTCAGCACGCCTGTATCGATGAACAGATGCCCATTGCGGGCATTGCGGGTTGGCATCACGCAATCGAACATGTCCACACCGCGGCGCACACCCTCAACCAGATCTTCCGGCTTGCCAACTCCCATAAGGTAACGAGGTTTGTCGGCTGGCATCTGGCCTGGCAGGTAGTCCAGGACCTTGATCATTTCATGCTTGGGCTCGCCCACCGACAGGCCACCAATGGCCAGGCCGTCGAAGCCGATCTTGTCCAGGCCCTCCAGGGAACGCATGCGCAGGTCCTGGTGCATGCCGCCCTGGACGATACCGAACAGCGCCGCGGTGTTGTCGCCGTGGGCATTCTTCGAGCGCTGGGCCCAGCGCAGGGACAGCTCCATGGAGATTCGCGCCACGTCTTCATCAGCCGGGTACGGCGTGCATTCATCGAAGATCATCACGATGTCCGAACCCAGGTCGCGCTGCACTTGCATCGACTCTTCCGGGCCCATGAACACCTTGGCGCCGTCCACCGGCGAGGCGAAGGTCACGCCCTCTTCCTTGATCTTGCGCATGGCCCCCAGGCTGAACACCTGGAAGCCACCGGAGTCGGTCAGAATCGGGCCTTTCCACTGCATGAAATCATGCAGGTCACCGTGGGCCTTGATCACTTCCGTACCCGGGCGCAGCCACAGGTGGAAGGTGTTGCCGAGGATGATTTCGGCGCCGGTAGCGACGATATCCCGCGGCAGCATGCCCTTGACCGTGCCATAGGTGCCCACCGGCATGAAGGCCGGGGTTTCCACCGTGCCGCGGGGGAAGGTCAGGCGACCGCGACGAGCCTTGCCATCAGTGGCCAGGAGCTCGAAGGACATACGACAAGTGCGACTCATACAGTTTCCTCGGGGGCCAGATCCTTGGGAGCGGTCGGCGCGGGATTACGGGTGATGAACATCGCATCACCGTAGCTGAAAAAGCGGTATCCATTTTCCACCGCGGCGCGATAGGCGGCCATGGTTTCGGGATAGCCGGCGAACGCCGAAACCAGCATCAACAGCGTGGATTCCGGCAGATGGAAGTTGGTCACCAGGGCATCGACCACATGGAACGGCCGGCCCGGGTAGATAAAGATGTCGGTGTCGCCACTGAACGGCTTGAGCACGCCATCGCGCGCGGCGCTTTCCAGGGAGCGCACGCTGGTGGTGCCCACTGCCACCACCCGGCCACCGCGAGCCCGGCACGCAGCAACTGCATCCACCACGTCCTGGCCGACTTCCAGCCACTCATGGTGCATATGGTGATCTTCGATGCGCTCGACCCTCACCGGCTGGAAGGTACCAGCCCCCACGTGCAGGGTGACGAACGCGGTCTCCACGCCCTTGGCGGCAATGGCCTCCAGCAGCGGCTGGTCGAAATGCAGCCCGGCGGTCGGTGCCGCCACCGCGCCCAGGCGCTGGGCGTACACGGTCTGGTAACGCTCGCGATCGGCGCCTTCATCCGGACGGTCTATATAAGGAGGCAACGGCATGTGCCCGACCCGGTCCAGCAGCGGCAGCACTTCTTCGACAAAGCCCAGCTCGAAGAGCGTGTCATGGCGCGCCAGCATCTCGGCTTCGCCACCGCCGTCGATGAGGATCTTCGACCCAGGCTTGGGCGACTTGCTGGAGCGCACATGGGCCAGCACACGGTGGCTGTCCAGCACCCGCTCGACGAGGATTTCCAGCTTGCCGCCGGAAGCCTTCTGACCGAACAGACGGGCCGGAATCACCCGGGTATTGTTGAACACCATCAGATCGCCCGGGCGCAAATGCTCAAGCAAATCAGTGAATTGACGGTGGGCCAAGGCGCCGGTTGGCCCATCCAGGGTCAACAGACGGCTGCCGCGACGCTCGGCCAGTGGATGGCGGGCGATCAGCGAATCAGGAAGCTCGAAGGTAAAGTCAGCAACGCGCATGATGGGGTTCGTCTAGCAGGGCCGGAAAGTTTAGCGGATTAAGCAAAAATTGACCATGAAAGCCGATTGACCAACGGTAAGCGCCTCTCTATACTTCGCCGCCATTGAGCCCTGATGGCGGAATTGGTAGACGCGGCGGATTCAAAATCCGTTTTCGCAAGAAGTGGGAGTTCGAGTCTCCCTCGGGGCACCAAACATGAAAAAGACCTTGAAATCCAAGGTCTTTTTTTTCGCCTGCAGAAAAGTGCCAGCACGGCGCACACCTCCCGTTGCGGGCCTCTTTCCCGCCCTGCTCAGTCGTACAAGTCCTCCACGTAGTACTCGTAGTTGTCGGCATTCTCCACCGCGTCGCTCGGGCGGTTGGCTCCCAGGTTCTGCGATCCCGCCACGCCGTAGGCGCCGGGGATATCGGTGGTGTGGCCAATGGAATGGGTCAGTTCATGCACCACGGTACCGGCCTGGGTATCGAAACCCACGCGCGGCGGCAGGGCAAAGAATGCCGTGCAGAACCAGGCCTGCACGTCCCCGCGGGCGTTGACGTAGGTGGCGGCGATATCCCCGGGCGCGTCGCAAGGGTCATTCGGGTTGACCCGGCAATAGGCCGTCAGGGTGTTGCCACTGTTGAGCTTGAAACGCACCCCGTCGAGCACTGCACGCACCCGCTGGTAGCGATCCTGGCTGAAGGTACCGAACCAGGTCCGGTAGGCCAGGTCCTGATTGCGGCGAAAGGTCGCTTCATTGTTGTTGACCTGGTTGTAGGCATTGGTCGACCAGGTAGTAGCGACGGCCACGGCATTGCTCACCGCGGTACGGTCAGCCTGGGTGGCACAGGAACCGTCAAACGCCACGTTGATGGCGAGCGCCGATTGCGCCAGCGCACCCAGGCCCAGTAGCAGCAACAGATTTTGCCAGCGACGCGCCAGACGACGGCGGCTTGAATGAACAACGGTATCAGTATCCATATTCAGCATCCTTCCATGCAGGTTCCGAGGAATGTCGCTCCCCCTGCCAGGGGCGACACTCGCATTGGATTCCCGAGGCTCGCGGTGCATCAGCAGGAATTGCTTCCGTAGCCGGCGCCAGGGCCCCGCGCGCCTGATACAAGCATCTCTCGGGCACATCCTTGATGGAGGTCAAAGAGCCGACGTTTGAGGGCCATACACTTGTAAGTGAACATTTGAACGAGACGCACAGGCCCTCCTTATATGAGTGAAGAATCCACCCTCCGCACCCAACCCAAAGCCTTGCCGGAAGCCAGCTCCGCCAGCCCTGCCAAGAGCACCCCGCGCAAACCCGCAACGCCGCGCCCGCGTCGCCCACGCACAGCGAGCAAGGCTGCACCGGTGAAAGCCGCCGAGGCCGAGATCAGCGCCATCAGCCAGAAGCCCATGGCCCTGCAGGTGGCCAGCGCGCCACGCGGCTCCAACGAAGACAGCGTGTCCGCTGCGCTGCCGGGCAATTATCCGTACCGCAACCGCATGCGCCGCGCCGAGTACGAAAAGGCCAAGAACGAACTGCAGATCGAACTGCTCAAGGTGCAAAGCTGGGTCAAGGAAACCGGGCAGCGCATCGTGGTGCTGTTCGAAGGCCGTGACGCTGCTGGCAAGGGCGGCACCATCAAGCGCTTCATGGAACACCTCAACCCCCGCGGCGCGCGGATCGTGGCCCTGGAAAAGCCCTCGGAACAGGAAAAGGGCCAGTGGTACTTCCAGCGCTATATCCAGCACCTGCCCACCGCCGGGGAAATGGTCTTCTTCGACCGCTCCTGGTACAACCGCGCCGGGGTGGAACGAGTGATGGAGTTCTGCTCGCCCCTGCAATACCTGGAGTTCATGCGCCAGACCCCGGAGCTGGAGCGCATGCTGTGCAACAGCGGCATCCTGATGTTCAAGTTCTGGTTCTCGGTGAACCGCGAAGAACAGCTGCGCCGCTTCATCTCCCGTCGGGACGACCCGCTCAAGCACTGGAAGCTATCGCCCATCGACATCAAGTCCCTGGACAAGTGGGACGAGTACACCGCCGCCAAACAGGCGATGTTCTTCCACACCGACACCGCCGATGCCCCTTGGACGGTGATCAAGTCCGATGACAAGAAGCGCGCGCGAATCAACTGTATCCGCCACTTCCTGCACGAGCTGGACTACCCGGGCAAGGACCTGAAAGTCGCCCATGCCCCGGACCCATTGCTGGTGGGCCGCGCCTCGCGTGTACTGGAAGAGGATGAAGGCACCCAGGCCCAGGCTGCGACAGATCCGCGAACCACGCGCCTGGCCTTGTCAGCCTGAATTCCGGGCAAAAAAAACTGCGCGCAGACAGGCGGGTCTGTGCGCAGCAAAAGTCGAGCGGATCTATGAATCAGAGCACTGGATCAGCTCGAGGCCTCAGGCAGCCTCGGTCACCGGCGTCACCTTCTCCGGTGGTTTGATAGAGCCGATGTACACCGCAAAGATGGTCAGCAGCGCACCCGCGATCTGCAGCGCCGAGCTGGCCTTGCCGAGAAACGCCACATCGACGAAGTAGGTGATCACCGGCTCCAGCAGCAGGATCAGCCCCGCCAGGCCCAGGCTGATGGCACCGATGGAGCGGTTGACCAGCAACCAGCCCACGAATTGCACCATCACCCCATAGATGATCAGCATCACCAGGGTCTGCCCATCGACGATGGCCAGGCTTTCCCCCATGGCCAGGGCATACACCAGCAGCACCAGCGCGGCCCACAGGCTCAGGTTGAGCATCTGTGCGATCTTGTCGCCCCCACCGTCAGGCAACTGCGTGTTGACCTTGAGGAAATACACGCAAATGGCGTAGGCCAGGCCCGAAAGCACGCCATAGACCACACCCTTGATGCCCACTGCACTGGTCATTTCCGGCAGCAGCAACAGGTACAGGCCGATAAACGCCAGGGTGATGGAGATCAGGAAGTAGATCGACGGCTTCTCCTTGAGCAGGTACAGACCCAGCAGGGTCATGAAGAACACCTGGCAATTGGTCAGGATCGAGCCGATGCCGGGGCCGACGATGTAGATGCTCTGGTGCCAGAGCACCAGGTCGATGGCCAGGAACACCCCGGCCAGGGCCGTGTACAGCTGCGCCTTGGCGCTCTTGAGCAGCACCGGGATGCGCCGCACCTTGAGCAGCAGGAAGAACAGGATCGAGGCGAACAGCATGCGGTAGAACCCGGCCCCACCGGCGCCGATGTGGGCAAAGGCCACCGCCAGCGCCGACAGGCTGAGCATCAAGCCACCAATGGTCAGCTCGATGATGGCGCGGTTGGTATTAGTCGACATGCGCGACTCCATTAATGAAGACCAGAGGATCGACGTCCTGGTCCGGGTCACTTAACTTGCCCTGCTCCAGCACCTGTTGCATGGCGTCGAAAATGCTCGCCAGGCCGGCCTGCAGCGTTTCGCTGCTGATGGTCAGCGCCGGCATCAGCTTGAGTACCTGGTCCACCGGACCGCAGCGCTCGATGATCAGGCGGCGGGCGAAGCAGGCACGCATCACCGCGGCGGCCTGGGCCGGGTCGTGGAACTCGATGCCGTAGAACAGCCCGCGTCCGCGCACATCCTTGATATGCCCGGCGAAGCGTTCGGTCACTTCAGCCAGCCACTCCTTGAGCTGTGCTTCGTTGGCCTGGATGTGCTTGACCAGGCGGTCGTCGCTCCAGAACTCCTGCACGGTCTTGGTGGCGGCGACAAAGGCCAGGGTGTTGCCGCGGAAAGTGCCGTTGTCCTCGCCAGGGGACCATTGGTCCAGTTCCGGGCGATGCAGCAGCAGGGCGAACGGCAAGCCGTAGCCGCTGAGGGACTTGGACAGGCACACCATGTCCGGGGTGATGCCCGAGGGCTCGAAGCTGAAGAAGGTCCCGGTGCGGCCGCAGCCGGCCTGGATATCGTCGACGATCAGCAGGATGCCGTGCTCGGCGGTCAGCTGGCGCAGGCGCTGCAGGAACTCTGCCGAAGCCACGTTGATCCCGCCTTCGCCCTGGATGGTTTCCAGGATCACCGCTGCCGGCAGGTCCATGCCGGAACTGTTGTCCTTGACCAGGCGCTCGAAGTAGGCGATGGAATCCAGGCCTTCCAGGTAACCGTCGAACGGCATGCGGAACACATAGGGATCCACCCCTGGCTGGCGGTTGTCACGGTTGCCGGTCAGCCCCAGGGAGGTGTTGGACATGCCGTGGAAGCCGTTGGTGAAGGCCACGATGTGCCGGCGCCCGGTGACCTTGCGCGCCAGTTTGACCGCCGACTCCACCACGCTGGTGCCGGTGGGCGAGGTGAACTGCATTTTGTAGGGCAGGGCCCGGGGCGCCAGGATGATCTTGCGGAAGTTGTAGATGAACTCCTGCTTGGCCCGGCTGTGCATGTCCAGGGCAGCCTGGATGCCGTCCCGTTGCAGGTAGTCAATCACCGCGGCCTTCACCGCCTTGGGGTTGTGGCCATAGTTCACGGACCCGGCACAGCTCAGGAAGTCGATATAGGCCTGGCCTTTCAGGTCATACAGATGACTGCCCTGGGCCTGGTCGAAGACCACCGGAAAGCTGCGGCAGTAACTGCGCGCCGAAGACTCCACATCCGCAAATACGCCCAACTCATCCATTTCTGAAATATCCATTGCTGCCTGCTCACATAAAGGGGTCGAGGTTCAGGATTCGATGCAGCGGCTCAAGCGATCTTTTCTGCAGCCTGGGCCAGGCCCAGTTGCTGGTTCAGCGAGTTGAAAATGTCCCGCGAGCGCAGCGACAGCAGGCTGAAAGAGCCGGCATCGCCATAGCCGTGGGAGGATTCGCACAGACCATTGAGGTACAACGCGGGCAGATGGCTGCCCTTGGCTGCGGCCAGGCTGTAGTCGCGCCCGATGCGGATCACGCCCTGAGCGTCGCTTTCCAGGTGTTCGGCCAGGTCCTTGAGGATCGCCGGGTAGCGTTCTTCCTGGGGGCCGGTGCCGAGGTTGCGAAAACCCGTGGCCAGGACGATCGCGTCCAGCCCGCCCAGCTCCTCGGTGGCGTGGGTGCTGCTGTTGCGCAGCGACAGGCTGTAGCCCTCGCCGTCCGGCGTGCAGCCCTGGATCTCGCTGAGCCCCTTGATGATCACGCGCTCGCGGCCCTGCAGCTTGTCCTCATACATGCCCACGTAGAGTTCCTTGATTACGTCGGCATCGGCAGCGGAATAGTTGGTGTAGTGCAGGTGGCGGTTGATGTTCTTCTTCGCCTCGGCGGAGCTGTTGTAGTACTGGTCGACGAAGGACGGGAAGTACACGTGCTCGCTGAACTGGCTGGTGTCCTTGAGGCGGAAGCCGTAGCCGCGCTGCACGCTGACGATTTCCAGGTTCGGGTAGGTGTGGCGCAGGTGCAGGATGATTTCGATGGCGCTCTGGCTGCCGCCGACCACCGCCACGCGCTTGAGCTCACCCTTCTGCGCCAGGCTGGCCAGGCGCCCCAGGTACTGGGTCAGGTGGAACACCCGGTCCGCCGCGGCGTTGGCGAATACCTGCGGAATCACCGGGGTGCGGCCCGGGGCCAGGACCACGGAGCGCGCCTGGTACTGCACGCCGGCCTGGGTGGTGATGGTGTAGAGGTTGCTGGCCGGGTCGACCTGGATCTGGCTCACGCTCTGGTTGTAGGCCACGTCCCGGGCGAAAAAGCCGGCAACCCAGCGTACGTACTCGGCGAACTCGCTGCGCAGGGGGAACTCCAGGCCCAGGTTCAGGTGTTCGAACAGGCGGTCGTTCTCGAACAGGAAGTTGGTGAAGGTGTAGCGGCTGCGCGGGTTGCGCGGCGTTACCAGATCACGGCTAGGGTGGTTCTGGATATCGCTGCCGGAGAGCATCATCTCCGGCTGCCATTGAGTGCTCGCGTGACGCTCGAGAAACAGCCGGGTGCCGGCAAATTCCATCTCTTCCATGGCGATGGCCAGGGCGATGTTCGCCGGGCCAAAACCGATGCCGATCACGTCGTAAACTTGCCCTTCACGGCCAACATCCTTGGCAGTCACTTTATGAACACTCATAAATTCCCCTTCCTGCAACAAAAGTCAGACTCGAAAAAGCAGAAAAAACACCAGGGTCTTTTCTGCCTTCCGTCAAATAGCCATTAATTTTTAGTTAGCGTTATTCGTTATAACTAGTTCGGCTTTTTCAAACTTCTTCCGCAGCCAACTTCAGCCACTTTTGTACTGGCGGGTAGGCCAGAACTTGTTCGACATAAGCCTGAAGTTGTGCCGGCACCGCCACGCCATAACGACGGAAGCGGAACACCACCGGTACGAACATGGCATCGACGATGCCGAAGTCGCCGCACAGGAACTGCTTGGAGCCGCTGGCGTGGCGCAGGTTGGTCCAGATGTCGAAGATCCGCTGGATCTCTTCCTGGGTGTCGGCGGTCAGCGGCTCGGGGGTATCGCCGGTGTTCAGGCCGAAGGACATCTGGGTACGCAGGTTGACGAACCCGGAGTGCATTTCCGCCGCGGCAGCGCGGGCCTGGGCCTTGACCAGCGGGTCCTGGGGCCACAGGTTGGCCGCCGGATAGGCACCGGCAACGTACTCGCAGATGGCCAGGCTGTCGTTGATCACCACCTTGTCCAGCAGCAGTGCCGGCACCTTGCCCGAGGGCGAATAGCGCAGGATCTGCTGGCGGGTGTCATCCTGTTCCAGCTTGACCTGAAGGGTCTCGAAGGAGACGTCTGCCGTTACAAGAACCAGCCATGCACGAAATGACCATGAAGACTTTTTGTAATCCCCAATAACTAGTTTTGTAGGCATCACTTCCCCTAGCTCGCGTTGTGAAATGGGTGCTAAATTTAGCGGCCCTCTTTTCCAACGTATTGCACAAAACTGGACAAACTCATGGATGAGCACCAACCCGGCAAAGTCTTTAGGCCAGACAAGGATTTCGTGCAGTTTTGGCGAATACCAGAAGGCGACTGTGAGTTGTTATCGGCGCGTTACAGCACTCAGTCTTTTGGCAGGCATTCACATGATCGGTATGCAGTAGGCGTTATAAGCAGCGGGGTGGAAAAACTCTTCTATAGAGGCAGCTACTACCTGGGCAGCGCCGGCAGCGTGGTCACCATCACCCCGGGGGAAATTCATGACGGCCTCCCCGGGCATGACCAGGGCTGGATGTACCGCATGCTTTACCTCGACCCGGGCTGGGTCAACCGGGTGATTTTCCAGGGCCGCTTCGGCGCCGAGCACATCCATCTGTTCCAGAATGCCCTGAACCTGGACCCCAGCTTTGCCCTGACCTTCCTCCAGCAACACCAGATCATCGAAAATTCCCCACCCAGCCTGGAGCGCGAATCCATCCTCCTGGACCTGGTGACCCAACTCTTCGAACGCAGCGGCGCCCCCATTGCCGCCATCGCCAGCGCCGAGCGCAGCGCCGTCAAGTTCATCAAGAAGAAGCTCGAAGACGAATACGCCCGGCACATTCCCCTGGAAGAACTGGCGCAACTGGTGGACATGGACCCGCTTTACCTGATCCGCGTGTTCAAGAAGACCGTCGGCGTCTCGCCCCACAGCTACCAGATCCAGAAGCGCGTGGCCCAGGTGCAGAACCTGCTGCGCACCGGCGCCAGCCTGGCGGAAGCCTCGTTCAGCTGCGGCTTCTTCGATCAGAGCCACATGACCCGCGCCTTCAAGAAGGTGGTGGGCATTACCCCCGGCAGTTTCCGTAACAGCCGCGCCTGAGGCGTGGCCTTCTTTCCCTGTTGTTCCCGTTTGAGCAAGGACCCGCTGCATGCCCACGATCCAGACCCCGGAATGCACCCAACTGCCGGCCGGCGCCGTCGCCTACCCCGATGCCCAGGAGGTGTTCGTCGCCGACCAGCAGGAACTGGCCGAGCACCTGCTGCCGCTGCTGTCCATCGACGCCAACCTGATCAACCCCGGCTGGTCCGGGCGCCTGCACCTGCTGAGCCCCATCGAACCCGATGAGGGGCTGGTAGGCGAATTGACGGCAGACTGCGGCTTTGGCAGCGAACTGCTCAAGACCAACTGGATCGGCTTCAAGATCGAGAACGGCCGCTACCGCCTGTGCGGCGACCCGCGCTACTTCTTCCTGCACCCGGGCAATGCCGATCTGCCCGAGCCCCGGCGCAACGTGCGGGCCAGCCTGCAACGCCATTACGCCCAAGAGCACGCCACCTACCAGGCTTCGCGCCAGCGCTACCAGGAACTCGGCCGCCTGACCTGGCCGGAGGACAGCGACTACCACATGACCTTCATCGACCAGATGGCCGGCATCGCCGAGGGCTATGGCAACTGGGTGGAAACCGTGGAATTTCCCATGGATATCGTCGAAGCCACGGATGACAGCGGCGACATCGACGTCTGGCCCTTGAGCCCCGCTGGCCGGCGCTTCGAGCACGCGCTCAGCGTACCGGCCAGCCACTACGGAATCAGCGGCGCCGACCTGATCGTGATGTTCTACGAACCGGTGGAAGGGCTGGTGCTGTTCTGCTTCGACTGGTCCTGAGTCCCACCCCGCCCCTTCAGAACAGCGCCAGCGGATACTGCACGCGAATCCGCAACTGGTCGATGGAACCATCGGCCTGGGCGCTGTTGCCTCGATGCCAGATCTGCGTGGCCCGCAGGTGCAGGCCCTTCAGCCAACCGCTGCTGAAGGTGTAGCTCAAATCCAGGTCGGTTTCGTGATGACGCCCATCTTCGCCATACAGGCCACGGTAGATGCTGTTGGCCGGGGCATGACTGCCATCCACTCCCCAGCCCCGCTGATAACGCAGCCCCAGGTTCAGGTCCGGCAGCCCAAGCCAGGCCAGGCGCTGGTCGTAACGCAATTGCCAGGAGCGTTCCCGTGGCCCGTTGAAATCCGAATAGGGCGCGGAGTTGGCCAGGACGATGGATTGCCCGGTCTGGCCGTCTCCGAAACCTATGTAGTCGAACGGGGTATCCGAAAACGAGCGCTGGTAGGCCAGGGTCAAGCGATGGGCATCGAAACGGTACGCCAGGGCGTGGGAGGCGATCAGGTTGTCGATGGGGCCAAACAACGAGGCGCCGCTATCCCGGGTGCGATACAGGTTGAAGGTGTTGCTCAGGCTGCGCTCGCCAGCCAGTTCCAGGGTGTGGCCCAGGTTGAGGTAATGCTGGGTCCAGACGTCCTCCAGTTGCCCCAGGTAATAAGCCCCGCGCCATTGCTCGCCCTTGTAGTTCAGCCCCAGGTACTGGGCGCTGTCGATATTGATCCGCGCCCCGGATAAACGTCCGTATACCGTGGAAATCCCGCCTCGGGCCTTGCTTTCGGTGGGGCCGGACAAGGCACTCAGCCGCGCCGCTTCCAGGCTCAGCCCGTCCCAGTCGCGCTGCAACTGCCAGCCGTAGGCCATCCCGGGAATGATCCGGCTGTTGTTGGCCGCCAGTACCGGCGCCTGGGTGGTGAAATTGCCATAACGCAACTGTGCCTCGGCCACCTTGAGCTTGAGGGCACCGCCAACCTTGCCATGGCTGTCCCGCGGATGCCCCTTGCCGTCCAGCGCCAGGGTGCCGGTGCCGGTGCGCCCACCGCCACTGTCGAGCTTGAAGGCCTGCATGGCAAAGGCATCGAACCCCAGGCCCAGAAGCCCGGGGGTAAAACCGGAACGGTAATACAGCTGCACCGACTGGCCCCACTCCTGGCGATAACCATTGCGCTCACTACGCGGTTTGTAGCGGTTACGGCCACTGTTGTTGGGCCCGTTGCGGTAATCCCGGGCGAAGTACTGGTTATCGAAAAACATCCGGGCCTCGCCCTCGGTGAACAGCTCCTCCCAGGCCTCATCTCCCGCCTGGCTGATACCGCCCGGGCCCAGCCACAACCCCAGCAGCACAATGCTTGTGCGATACACGGACATGGCACTGTTCCTTGTCAGTGAAGGAGCACCGCCCGTAGCCGGCGCTCAGGGATAGGAGGTCAATCCAGGGCCAGGGTGGCGCGCAGTTCGCGCCGGGCCCGGTTGAAGTCGTCAAGGGCCTCAGGGTTGTGCAACAGCTCGACGGCCAGGGCCACCGCCGAGATCCGCCCCCCTTCAAGGTCCGTGGGGTAATGCACCCCGGCCACCACTCGGCTTTGCCCCGCGGCAGCGGCCCGTGCAAACAGCTCGTCACGCTTTTCCGGGACCATCCGCGCCAGGAGAATGGCGCTCAGGTAGGCATCCATGGTGTGCCCGCTGGGGTAGGACTCGCCCATCGGCGGCGCCAGCACCGGCTTTACCTCGGCGCTCAGCTCATAAGGCCGGGGGCGGGCGAAATGGGCCTTGGCAGGCATCAGGGTCTGCACCAGGTCCTTGAGGGTGCGGCGGAAGAACTGCGCAGTCAGCGGGTGCCGGTCGAGAGTGAACTGCGGCCCGAAAATCTCCCTGGCAAAGGGAAATACCGCGTCGCTCAGATGATCGTCGCGTTTGGCCTGCGTCACCTGCTGCGGCGTGCGTTGGCCCTGGACCAGCAGTACGGTCTCCAGGTCCTGGCGGTCCTCGGAGCTGCCGGCAAGTGGTGGTGGAGGCAGGAAGGCCGCCAGAACCAGCGCCTGAGGCGCCAGGTAGGGCTGCACCGGCGGCTGCGCCGCATGAGTGCCAAGACTGACGATCAGCAAAATAGCGCCCAGCATGGCTAAAGATTTACCAGTCATGAAGCAGATCCTTTCTTTGGGACGAGCAATAGCGGCCCGCGACAGAGGCCACAGACAGAGAAGTGCGATTGCAGGAAGGACAAACTCAGGGCGGCGCTTGAGGCCGTGATGTCTGGCGCATGCCAGTGGACGAACAGCGGAAGACGTGATGTTCAGAACCTTGGCCCGGGGCCAGGTACTGCACAGGCGGATCGATCAATGTCCAGGCGGCAGGCGCGTTCCGGACGACCAGGGTTGCGTTCATGGTGCCCACCGTTCTTGTTGTTATCGGTTTCGGCGAGGGTGCGCCCAGGGGCGCGGTAATGCCTGATCGAGTATCCCGGCGCACCAGGGCAGAAACCATCCTGCAAATGCAGGATGGCGCAAGTCACGCTACGGGCAGCTTGAAAAAAAGCCTAGCGGGCCAGGGCAGGAGGCAATGGAGCTCTGACGCAAGCCCTCAACTGCGGCAGCGGCTACAGCGGCAACTCCACCCGCGCCTCCAGCCCACCGCCTTCACGATTGAACAGCCGCAACTCGCCGCCGTGTTCGCGGACAATGGCCCGTGCTGCCGACAGCCCCAGGCCCACGCCGCCGGTGCTCTTGTTGCGCGAGCTCTCCAGCCGGAAGAATGGTGCAAACACCTGTTCCAGAGCCTCGGGTGGAATCCCCGGGCCACGATCGAGCACGCGTACCCGCACCTGATCCGCCCCCTGTTCCAGCACGATGGCTGGCTGCGCACCGTACTTGAGCGCGTTGTCCAGCAGGTTGGTCATCACCCGCTTGAGCCCCAGGGGCCGGCCGCAATACACCAGACGCGGCGGCCCGGTGAAGAGGATTTCCATGGACTGGTCGCGGTAGTCGTCCACCAGGGTCTGCAACAGTTCGGCCAGGTCGAAATGGGTGGCCTGCTCCAGCCGCGCATCGTCGCGGAAGAATTCCAGGGCCGAATTGATCATCGCCTGCATCTCGTCCACATCGCGGAACAGGCGCTGCTGCTGGTCGGCATCCTCGATGAACTCACCGCGCAGGCGCATGCGGGTCAGCGGTGTGCGCAGGTCATGGGAGATGGCCGCGAGCATCTGGGTGCGGTCCTTGATGAAGTGCTGCAATTGCGCCTGCATGGCGTTGAAGGCAAGAATCGCCTGACGGATCTCGTGGGGCCCCACCGGATCGATGGGCGGCGCGCGAAAGTCCACGGCAAAGCGCCGGGCGCCCTGGGCGAACTGCTGCAGCGGCTTGGCCAGCCGGCGAGTGGCGATCAAGGCCACCAGGCCGGTGGAAATCAGCACCAGGGCAATTACGATCAGGTTGCGCGTGCCCTCCTCCAGCCCCCAACTGCGTGACGCCGAAGAAAACATCAGCCAGCTTTGGTCGCTCAACTGCACCAGCAGCGCGTAGCGACCTTGGTCGCTTCGCCAGTCGCTGGGCTGATAGGCCTCGATATGCCGCTGCGGTGGGCCGAGCAAGGCGCGAAACGCCTCGGAGCCGTCGCGGTATTCGGAGTCTTCCAGCAGCGGCAGATCCAGGCCCCGCCGTGTCGCCTGCCAGACAATGCTCAGGTGATCGGTGCTGACCGAAGCCGCCAACCGCGAGCGCTGGCCCGGCTCCGAGGCCTCGACCATGCGCACGATGGCCGCGGACTTCTCCAGCAACCCGGTTTCCGCCAGTGGCGGATAAGCCCAGACCCCGGCCAACTGCACGAACAGTGCATTGAACGCCAGGGCCGTGAGCATGGCCATGATGATGGTCAGGGCGATCCAGCGCGCCACGGTGTCGCGCAGGCGATAACGCCACAAGGGCTTGATCAGCTTCACTGGCGGGTCACGCTGGGGGTGAACAGATAGCCGCCGTTGCGTACCGTGCGAATCATCGCCGGGCGCTTGGTGTCGAACTCCAGCTTGCGCCGCAGGCGGCTGACCTGGACATCGATGCTGCGATCGAAGGCGTCATGGGCCTGGCCCCGGGCCAGGTCCAGCAGCTGCTCGCGGGTGAGGATGCGCTGCGGGTGCTCGACAAACACCAGCAGCAGGTCGAACTCCCCCGCCGACAGCGGAATCATCACCTGGTCCGGCGAGCGCAGTTCGCGGCGAGTCAGGTCCAGCTGCCAGTCGGCGAACTTGATCAGCGGCCGCGGCACGTCCGCGCTCACCGGCCGGTTCTCCCCGGCCCGGCGCAGCACCGCCCGTACCCGGGCCAGCAGTTCGCGGGCATCGAAGGGCTTGCTCAGGTAATCGTCGGCGCCCATCTCCAGGCCCACCACCCGGTCGCTCAACTCGCCCATGGCGGTGAGCATGATCACCGGCGTGGCGTGCTGCTGGCGCAAGCGCTGGCACAGGGTCAGGCCGTTGTCGCCGGGGAGCATCAGGTCGAGGATGATCAGGTCCGGCACCTCCCGCTCCAGAGCCGCCCACAGCGACGCACCATCGGTGGCCACCACCACCTGGTAGCCCTGTTGGACAAAAAATTTCTTCAGCAGAGCGAGGACTTCAATGTCGTCGTCCACGATCAAAAGACGGCTCACCAGCAGGCATCACTCAAGGTCGGAAAGAGCCGTTATCTAAAACCATTCGGCGCGGCCCGTCATATATTTCAACGTGGTAACAAACCTTCAGCCACGCAATAAAGCAGACATCTTTGCGCAAGGTTCACCTGCCAGCATCGGCTTCCCCTTGCTGGAGAACCCTGACCATGCGCCTGCTCAAACCCGCCTCGGCCCCAGCCCCTCTTGCCGCAAAGGAGCTGCCCATGCCCACCTGCGAACAACACGCCCTGATGCTGCTGCAACGCGTGACCAAGCTCGACAACGCCAGCCTGCATTGCCGCGAAGTCAGCCTGCGTATGTCTGAAGACCAGAATCACCTGGTGCTGACCCGCTACAGCGAGCACTACAGCCCTGAGGGCATGGAGTGGGTGGAGCGCAAGCATCGGGTGTCGGTGACCGACCTGCTGCGCTGGGTGATCGAGCAGGGCCAGCCGCAGAGCATTGAACGCGGAGAAGAACACAAGGCCTCGGCCTGAGGCCTGTAGGAGCGAGCTTGCTCGTGACGATCGCGCGCAAGCTCGCACCTACAGAACTCCGCTAACTGATCTGACTGGCCGTGGCCACAGAGGCGCCCCTAAGCCTCTTCGGCAGACGCCTGTCTGCCCTCCTCCCCACGGACACCAACCTCTCGACACGCCAACGCACTCACCGCCAGACACCCCGCCGCCAGCGAATACACCCACACCGTGGACGCCACCGGCAGCAGCAAGCCGGCGATCAAGGGCCCGACCCCGGCGCCGATATCCCGCCACACCGCATTGGCCGCCAGGGCTCGCACCCTGCCCGCCCCCGGATGCCGCTGTGCAACCACCGTGACCACCAGCGGCAATTGCAGGGCCCGCAACACCAGCACCAGGGCGCCGCCGACAATCAGCCAATGGCAACCAAAGCCCACCAGGGCCACAGAGGTCAGCAGGGAGAAGACGATCAACATCCGCGTCGCGCCCCAGCGTTGTGCAGCGAGGCCGCCCAGGGGGCTCAGGAGCATTTCCGAAACGTAGCGCAGGGCCAGAAGCCCGCCCGCCACCAGTACCGCGTTGCCCGCCATCAGCTGCTCGGCCTGCAGCGACAGGCCAATGATGAACAGACCATCCAGCACCAGCCCTTCGATAAAGGACCACAGCGCCACGCTGTCGGGGCGCTGAAAACGGCGGCTGGAACTGGCCAGTGGATGGGGCTTGCTCGGCAGGCCGAAGGCCAGGAGCAGGGCGACCAGCGACGTCAGGGCCATAAGAAGGAAGATCACTCGCGGGCCATATTCGACGCTGACCAGCGCGCCCAGGGGCAAGGCCAGCATCGGCCCGGTGGCGATCAGCGCCCGGGAGCGGCCGGTGCGGCGGGCGGCGCCCGTGGGCTCGGCGGTGGCCATGACCTGGGTTGACAGGTTGAGGGCCGCGTAGGTCAGGCCCCAGCCCAGGCGCAACAGCAGCAGCCACCAGAAACCGGACAAGGTGGCGTAGCCCAGGGCACAGAGGGCGGCGGTGAAGGCGGCCAGCACGCAAACCGGGCGATCACCGCGCCGGGCGTAGAAGCGCATCACATGGCTGTAGCCGAAGATCCGCACCAGGCGGTTGGCTGCCAGCAACAGGCCGGCTTCGGCCAGGGTCACGCCGAAGGCCTCGTGCTGCATGGGCAGCAACAGGTAGAGCAAGGTGTCGCCGGGCAGGCACAGGCCGAGGATCGAGGCGGCGCGGGCGGAAGCCTTGTCGGTGGTGCGGGCGTGGGTATCGGGCATGGCAGGCAAACCGGCAGGTCATGAACGGCGTTCAGCGTGACCTTCTGTTGCGGCACTGACAAACGCTTTAATTGCGCCATACATGTGACTAAATTAGACACATGATCACTGACCTGCCGCCCCTGAACGCCGTCCGCGCCTTTGCCGCCGCTGCTCGCCACGAGAGTTTCAGCCGCGCCGCCGAAGAACTGCATGTGAGCCACAGCGCGGTGAGCCGCCATATCAAGTTGCTGGAAGAGCACCTGGGGGTGCTGCTGTTCGAGCGGCGCATCCGCCAGTCGGTGCTCACCCCTGCCGGGCAAGCCTTCCATGAGCAGGTCAGCGTGGCCCTGGCCCAGATCGCCAATGCCGCCGCCTCCCTGCGCCGCGGCGCGGCCCTGCGCAAGGTCACCATCAATGTGCGGCCGTCCTTCGCGGTGCGCTGGCTGATTCCCCGCTTGCCGCAGTTCATGGCGCTGTACCCGCAGATCCAGCCGGAGGTGGTGACCAGCACCCTGCTCCCCGATCCCGCCAAGGAAACCTTCGACCTGGTGATTCGCCGTGGCCGCTCCGGCTGGGCAACCACGCTGCAACCCCAACGCCTTCTGGAAGACGAAATCCTGGTGGTGGCAGCGCCGTCGCTGTTGCACAGCACAGCACTGAACAGCCCCGATGATCTGTCGCGACATACCTTGCTGGTCAGCCGCACCCGCGCCAGCGACTGGCAGAAGTGGCTGGAGCACTGCGGCCTGAAACCGCTGCGCACCTCGCCGACCTTGCATTTCGACCATATGCACTTCGTGCTCCAGGCCTGCGTCGACGGGCTGGGCCTGGCGCTGTGCCCGGCATCGTTGCTGGCCAAGGACCTGGCCAGCGGCCGCCTGATCTGCCCCTTGCCGGACCTGCGCCAGCCCCTGACCCGCTATTACTACGCGCTGGCCAGTGATGCGGCCCCCGAAGCCCAGGTGTTTATCGACTGGATGCTGGCGCAGATTCACCAGGACGCCATGGATCATCAGGTACAACAGCTTGCGGGCAATGCGGGCCCACGCCCATAAATAATCGGATACAAAAGCCTTGCTCCAGCCCGCGCAACCGACGTTTCTTCGACATCGGCTGCGCTACCATTTCGCCCCCTTTGCAACCGCTAGAGATCCCGCAGCAGATGCTCCCGACCACGCCCCCCACTGCCCTGCCTCCTGTTCTCGCCGGCCCGTTGCTGCGCCGCCTGGAGCCGACGCGGCTGGTGCTGTGGCTGGTGGGCTCCAGGGCATTGGCGCTGACCCTGCGCATGCAGCCCGCTGGCAGCGCGACCCTGGATCTGGCCCTCGACCCGCAGCAATGCCAGGTCATTCCCGTCGGTCGCCATGCCTTCATCCATCTGATCGATGTGGCACTGGACGATGCCCTGCCCCTGGACGTGACGATCGCCTATGACCTGCTGATCAACGATGCCGAGGACAGCGCCCGGGCTATTGCCAATTGGGCGCCGCACCTGCTGTATGGCGATGCCAGGACCCCTGAGTTCGTGCTCCACAGCCGCATCGACAACCTGCTCCACGGCTCCTGCCGCAAGCCCCATCACCCGTCCGCTGACGGCTTGCTCTGCGTCGACCGCCTGCTGGCGCAACAACCCGAGCCTGCACAACGCCCGGCCTTGTTGATGATGAGCGGCGACCAGGTGTACGCCGACGATGTGGCCGGGCCCATGTTGCGGGCCATTCACGCCCTGATCGAGCGCCTCGGGCTGTTCGATGAACAACTGGAAGGCGCCGTAGTGGCCGACAGTCAGGCGCTGTACCGCCATGGCGCCAGCTACTACCAGCGGGCCGAATTGCTCCCGGCGCTGAAGAGCAATGAAACCCTGCGCGAGCGGTTTTTCGGCGGGGTGAAAAAACCGATTTTCACCAGCAGCAACGCTGACAACCACCTGGTGACTTTCGCCGAGGTGCTGGCCATGTACCTGCTGGTATGGTCACCGCTGCCCTGGACCCTGATCACGCCGCAGCCGCCACGACTGACACCGGAACAGCAAACGCGCTACACCCGGGAACAGCAGCGCATCGACGATTTTGTCCAGGGCCTGAAGGGTGCCGCGCGGGTCTTTGCCCACCTGTCGTGCCTGATGATCTTCGACGACCACGACATCACCGACGACTGGAACCTCAGCGCCCAATGGGAAGAAACCGCCTACGGTCACCCCTTCTCCAAACGCATCATCGGCAACGCGCTGCTGGCTTACATGCTGTGCCAGGGCTGGGGCAACAACCCGGATGCCTTCGCCCAACTGCTGGAACACACCCGGGCCTTGAGCACCACGGCACAAACTCCGGAACGCATGCTGGAATGTCAGGCCCAAAACGACCTGATCGACCAGTTGCTGGGTTTCCAGCAGTGGCAATACGTATTGCCCAGCACCCCGGCCCTGGTGGTGCTGGACACCCGCACCCGGCGCTGGCGCAGCGAGTCCAACCTGGGCCAGCCCTCGGGTTTGCTGGACTGGGAAGCCCTGAGCGAACTGCAACACGAACTGCTGGATCACCCTTCGGCGATCATCGTTTCACCGGCGCCGATCTTCGGCGTCAAGCTGATCGAAACGGTGCAGAAGGTCTTCAGCTGGTGCGGCTACCCGCTGCTGGTGGACGCGGAGAACTGGATGGCCCATCGCGGTTCCGCCCAGGTGATCCTGAACATCTTCCGCCACTCGCGGACCCCGGGCAGCTACGTGATTCTCTCGGGGGATGTGCATTACTCCTTCGTCTACGAAGTGCTGATCCGCCACCGCCAGGGCGGCCCGCGGATCTGGCAGATCACCAGCAGTGGCATCAAGAACGAATTCCCCGCCGCCCTGCTGGAATGGTTCGACCGCCTCAACCGCTGGCTCTACTCGCCGCGCTCGCCATTGAACTGGTTCACCAAGCGCCGGCGGATGAAGGTGATGCCCCATGTGCCCGAGCATGCCGAGGCCGGGGAGCGGCTGTGGAACTCGTCGGGGATCGGCCAGGTGTTTTTCAATGAGCAAGGGCAGCCCGTGGCGATCTATCAGCACAATGCCAATGGCACGGCGCCGACACGGATGATTGCGCCGAGATAGAATTCGCTGTCGCCGGCCACCAGGAAGGACCCGCCCCAACATGCCTTCAAGCCCGATCACCCCGGTACAGCGAGACACCATCCGCTACCTGCTCTCGGACGCCTTTGTCGACAACGAGGTGGACTACGCCTACATCGCCCGGGAAACCCAGGACTACGACCGGGCCGAGGTGGAGCGCATTCTCTACGAAGAGGTGGCGCCGGTGTGCTACATCAACCTGATGTCGGTGATCCCGGAGATCTGGATCGGCTTCGAGCGGGAGTCCTTGCTGGAGGAAATCGAGGATAGCCTGGCACTGCGGCGCAGCAGCCGCTGGCAGGCCTTTCGCGACCGCTTGTTCATCCGCTGGATCCGCTTTCGCGGCGCCTATATCTGGGAGGAAATCTGCAAGCACTATGGCCCGTAGGTTCTTGCCCTAGCGCGCATCGGCGCTGCAGTAATCGGTAGGCCGCAGCGCCACCCGCTCCGGCAGCATCTCGCCCTTGTCGTCGATCTTGCGCAGCATGGCGGTGCACATCTGATCCTGGAGAAACACCATCTGATAGGTGGCGCCGGCCTCGGGCACGAAGGTCACGCTTTGCTCGCAAACGGCGCGGTAGTCCTTATCCATCCCCGGTTCAGTGTTGTAGAACATGAAGGCGAACGGGCGATTGGCCGGGATCTTCAGTTCGTTGGCACCAAAGCCTTCCTGGCGGCGCATGCGGTCGGTGGCGGCCGTCATGGGAATGCCCAGGTTGCGGAAATTGGGATTGGCAATGCCGCGATGGGGGCGAACCATCAGCCCGGAGCTCGGTTTGCGCCAGTCGATGCAATCGCTGTAGGGCACGCCACGCACCAGCCCCTGGGCAACGATGCGGATCAGCGCGGTTTCACCGGCATCGGCCGGCACCCGGTAGCTGACGGTGGTCGCTTTGAGCGCGGAAACAAAGGCACAACCGCTGAGCCCCAGAGACAGGCTCAGCAACAGGATCGAGCGAAACCGCATGATTCATCCTTGAAGGACCGACAGCGAAGGCTGACGCAAAGGATGGCAATCTTACCTCGGCGCCAGGGCGCGTCGGCAGATTTTTCTGCGGGGCCTGTAGCCGCAGCCAAAGGCGGCGACTACAGGGTCAAGCCCTCAGTAACGGGCGTCCGCCGGACGGCCGCCGTTGGGCCAGTCCTTGACCTTGTCCGGGAAGTCCGGGCGCGGCTGGTGGGAGAAGTATTCGGCCACGTCCAGGGCTTCCTGGTCCGAGAGGCCGCCCTGGCCCAGGGGGAACTTCTCGTGGAAACCGATCGGCATGTTGCGTTTGACGAAGGCCGCCGCAGTGTAGGTCCGGGCCATGCCGGCACCGATGTTGAAGGATTGATCGCCCCACAGCGGCGGAAAGATCAGGCTGCCGTCGGCGCGTTTCAGGCCTTCGCCATCGGCTCCGTGGCACACCGCGCATTGCTTGGCGTACACCTGCTTGCCATTGTCGGCATTGGGCTTGAGGGCCGGATCGATCTTGCCCACACCGCGGCCGGCCACCTTGTCTTCTGGGCGGGTGTTCATTTTCATCCACTCGAAGTAAGCCACCATGGCTTGCATGTCGGCGCCGTTCACCGGCAGCGGCTTGCCGTGCATGGAGCGGCGGAAGCAGCCGTTGATGCGCTCTTCCAGGGTGATGGTCTTGCCCGCTCGCGGCGCGTAGCCGGGGAAGAACGCCGAGACACCGACAAAGGGTGAACCGTCGGCCACGGTGCCGGCGTTGAGGTGGCAACTGGTGCAGTTCAGCGAGTTGCCGACGTTGTCCGGCAGCAGGGCCTTGGTTTCCAGATGCAGGCGCATGCCACGCACCACTTGCTCGGCATTCGGCGCCGCCAGCAGGTTGGCCAGGCGCGGGGTTTCGAACAGGGTGCTTTCCACTTGCGGGCTCAGTTGCGCCCGCATCTTCTTCACTTGCTCGGCGCTGATGGCGGAGCCGTTGTTGCCCCAGCTGCTGCGGACAAAACTGAGGATCTCGGCGATCTCGCCATCGGCCAGCTGGGCAAAGCCGGGCATGGTGTAGACCCGTGGATGGGCCGCGGTCTGGGCGGTCTTCCAGCCGGTCAGGGTGATGTGCAGCAAGGAGGTCGGGTTGGCTGAGGCGACGCTGGGGTTGCCGGCCAGGGACGGGAACATCTGCGGCACACCGGCGCCGTCCTGACGGTGGCAGTCGGAACAGAATTGCGCGTAGCCCAGGCCGCCACGGGAGGTGAACAGGTTGTTCGGCGGGGCCGCCGGGGCCAGGGCCACCGATGGCATGGGCAAGTCGTCCTTGCCGGCCGGCAGGGACTTGAGGTACGCGGCGATGGCCGTCAGGTCGGCGTCGGTGAAATGCTGGGTGCTGTGGTGGATCACGTCGGCCATGTTGCCGGATACCGTGGCAAAGCGGTTCTGCCCGGTCTTGAGCAACTGCACCGTGTCCTCCACGGTCCACAGGTTGCGCAGGCTCAGGGCTCGCCACTCTTCCACCGTCTCGCCGGCCAGGTAGTGCTGGCCGCCGGATTCGCTGTCGCTCATGGCTTTCTCCTGGAAGGCGATGCCCCGCGGGGTATGGCAGGAACCGCAGTGGCCCAGGCCCTGGACCAGGTAGGCGCCGCGATTGAGCTGTTCGTCCTTGGCCGGGTCAGGCTTGAAGGGCTGCTTGTCGACGAACACCAGATTCCAGAACCACAGGCCCCAGCGCTGGTTGAAGGGGAACCCCATGTCGGCTTCCAGGTTGCCCTGGGCTACGGGTTCCACCCCGTGCATCAGGTAGGCGTAGAGGGCGCGCATGTCCTCTTCGGTCATCTTGGCGTAGGACGGATAGGGCATGGCCGGGTACAAATGACTGCCGTCAGGGGTTACGCCTTCGCGCATGGCGCGGTCGAATGCTTCGAAGCTGTAGCTGCCGATACCGGTGTCTTTATCCGGGGTGATGTTGCTGGAGTAGATGGTGCCCATGGGCGTCTTCAGCTCCAGGCCACCGGCCATGGTGGCCCCGCCCTTGGCGGTGTGGCAGGCAATGCAGTCGCCGAGCTGGGCCACGTACTGGCCACGCTGGATCAGTTCGGAATCTGGGGAGGAAGCGGCGGCTGCCGGGGTCGGCTCGCTGCCTTGAACGGAGTGTACGCAGAGCAACGCAGCGCCCAGAAGGCACAGGCGTGACAGAGAAAAAGCCATCAGGTTATTCCTTTAAAATCCGCCTGGGGTGGTCCCCTCGGCCGATATCCACAAAGGTTTTTATTGGTTATCCCGGCCTTCACGGTACAGGCCCGGGGCTCGATACCTTGTGGGTCCGAGCCTGATGTCCTTGTAGCGGATTTTTCTGAAAACCCTGTTGATATGGATCATGGCCCTATAGGCAATGTCCTGTATGGCCGACTCTGCGACACTTTTACCGGGTGGTTTCCACCCCTAGGCCGGCGGCCTGCCAATCGACGAAACCGTCGTCCAGGCGCCGCACCCTGAAACCCTTGGCGCGAAGCAAGGCCGCGGCATTGTGTGACAGCACGCAGTAGGGCCCGCGGCAGTAAGCCACCAACTCCTGGCCCGCGGGCAACTCGGCCAGACGCTGCTCCAACTCTTCCACCGGGATATTGATTGCCCCCGGCAAATGCCCAAGGGCGAACTCCTGCGGCGAGCGCACGTCCAGCAGGGTCATGCCGCCCTCCTGCAGGCGTTGGCGCAGCTCTTCCCGGGAGATGCCTTCCAGGCGCCCCGGCTGCTGCTCGCTGTCGGCCAGCAGCTCACGGATCTGCCCGTGGTTGTAATCGACGTATTGGCGCAAGCCCCCCAGAAGTGCGGCCAACGGCCCCTGGCTGAGGCTGTAGAGCACTCGCTTGCCGTCGCGCCGGGTCTGCACGAAACCGCCCCGGCGCAGCTGTTGCAAATGTTGCGAGGTGTTGGCCACCGAGAGTCCGGAGGCTTCCACCAGGCGCTCCACCGGCTGCTCGCCACGAGCAATGTGCTCCAGCAGGATCAGGCGGTGGTGATGGCCGAGAATACGTGCCAGCTCGGCCATGTCCGCCAGAGGCTGTTGAGGGGAAATCGAATCGGTCATTGACAGCTCCTGCTGCTTTATTGATCATTCAATCACTTAATTGAATGAAACATTATCACACCCATAGCCGAGGCTGAAGTGCAGCCATCCATACCCAGGAGTCTTTATGCATGAGTTCATGGCGTTGATTTTACCGGCACTGCTGATCGGTGTCGGCGCTACCTTGGTCCTTGATTTGTGGACGCTGTTTCTGGCGCGAGTGTTGAACATTCCTGGCCCCAACTGGGCCATGGTCGGACGCTGGATCGGGCATTTTCCTCGTGGGAAGTTTGTGCACCAAAGCATCGCCCAGGCCGATGCAGTACCCGGGGAGCGGGCACTGGGCTGGCTGGCTCACTACCTGATCGGCGTCGTCTTTGCTGCCCTGTTGCTGCTGATCTGCGGCCTGGAGTGGGCGCGGCAACCGACCCTGGCACCGGCCCTGATCATCGGCGTATTGACGGTGGCTGCGCCGTTCCTGCTGATGCAACCGGGCATGGGCGCCGGGATCGCGGCGAGCAAGATGCCCAAACCGAATGTGGCCCGGCTGCGCAGCCTGATCGCGCATTCGGTGTTCGGGCTGGGGTTGTATGGCGCGGGGATGTTCTGGGCGTGGGTGTTGGGGCAGACTGCGTGATCGGCGCCTCAAGCAGTGCCCACTAGACCCGATTCTCGACTCGCAAGCCGGGAACCCGTTCAAACTCCCGCAGATGCGCAGCCTGGACGTTACACCGCAGGCAAGAAAAAAGGCACTCAAAGCCAGGATGACGACTCGAAGTCAGGGCGGACTTCAAATACGGAACTGGATAACCATGCTCGAACACCTCGACCTTAACGCGCTGATCGCCGCCTACGGCTATTGGGTGATCTTCATCGGCTGCCTGCTGGAAGGCGAAACCGTGTTGATTCTCGGCGGCATGGCGGCGCATCAGGGTAGCCTGCAATGGCCGCAAGTGATCGGCTGGGCCACCCTGGGGGGCATCCTCGGCGATCAGTTGCTGTTCTGGACCGGGCGCTATGGCGGGGCGCGCCTGCTGCCCAAGCTCAAGCGCCATCAGGCGGCCATCGAACGGGTCCAGGGCCTGATCCAGCGTTACCCCTCGACTTCGGTGTTCGCCGTGCGTTTTCTCTACGGCATGCGCCTGGTCGGCCCGATGGTGATCGGCGCCAGTGGCCTGGCACCCTGGCGTTTCGCCCTGCTCAATGTGCTGGGCGCGGCGGTCTGGGCCATCTTGTTCGTCAGCGCCGGTTACTGGGCCGGCGAAGCCTTGCAGCATTTTCTTGGCGACCTGAAACCCTATCGCCTGCCGATCTTCCTCGGGGTGATAGCGCTGGTGGTCCTTGCGGCACTGGTGCGGCATTTGCGTAATAGGCACAAGGCCCAGCAGCACTGAGACAAGGGCTTTGGCACATCGGGAATTTTCATACTGACCCGGCGACTTTATTTCGTTTGTCCAGGCCCCCCGGCCCCGGCTTAGATAACGGCTTGTTTCCGGCACCCAGAGCCCGCATCCATGAGCCACGAGAACATCAGCCGTTCGATCTCCACCGTCCACCCGATCCGCCTCAGCCACGGACGCAACGCCGAGGTCTGGGACATCGATGGCAAGCGCTACATCGACTTTGTCGGCGGTATCGGCGTGCTCAACCTCGGGCACTGCCACCCACGCATAGTCTCAGCCATCCAGCAGCAGGCCACCCGGCTCACCCACTACGCCTTCAATGCCGCGCCTCACGGGCCCTACATCGAGTTCATGCAGCGCCTGGCAAACTTCATCCCGGTGAGTTACCCGGTCAGCGGCATGCTCACCAACAGCGGCGCCGAGGCCGCGGAAAACGCCCTGAAGATCGTGCGCGGAGCTACCGGGCGCAGCGCGGTGATCGCCTTTGACGGAGGCTTCCATGGGCGCACCCTGGCCACCCTCAACCTCAACGGCAAGGTGGCGCCCTACAAGCAGAAGGTCGGTGTACTACCCGGGCCTGTGTACCACCTGCCCTACCCCAGCGCCGACAACGACGTCAGTTGCGAAGAAGCGCTGAAAGCATTGCGTCGGCTGTTCAGCGTGGAGATCGATGTACAGGAAGTGGCCTGCTTCATCCTTGAGCCGGTGCAGGGCGAAGGCGGCTTCCTGGCCCTGGACGCCCCGTTCGCCCGGGCCTTGCGCAGCTTCTGCGATGAACATGGCATTTTGCTGATCGCCGACGAGATCCAGTCCGGCTTCGGCCGCACCGGGCAGCGTTTTGCCTTCTCGCGCCTGGGCATCGAGCCGGACCTGATCCTGCTGGGCAAGAGCATTGGCGGCGGGGTTCCACTGGGCGCCGTGGTGGGTCGCAAAGCATTGCTGGACGTGCTGCCCAAGGGCGGCCTGGGGGGCACCTACTCGGGCAACCCGATTGCCTGCGCGGCGGCGATCGCGACCCTGGATGAAATGACCGACGAGCACCTGCAGGCCTGGGGCGAGCGCCAGGAGCGGGCGATCGTGCAACGCTATGAGCATTGGAAAAGCAGTGGGCTCTGCCCCTTCCTGGGCCGTCTGACGGGGGTGGGAGCCATGCGCGGCATCGAGTTGGTCAATGCCCGGGGCGAACCGGCGCCAGAGCAACTGAGCACGCTGCTAGGCAGCGCCCGGGATGCGGGCCTGCTGCTGATGCCCAGCGGCAAGTCGCGGCACATCATTCGCCTGCTGGCGCCCTTGACCACCGAGCCTGAAATCTTCGAGGAGGGCCTGGATATTCTCCAGGAATGCCTGGCGCGCCTGTGATTCCCGGCGCGCCTCAGGGCGAGGCTAGAACAGGTAGCCCATGTAGGTGGCAATGCCGCCACCGGCCTGTGGTCCGACGTTCATGCCAGCCATGACCACTGCGCCCTTGGCCGAACGCAGCAGCTGCTCGTTGACCTTGATCGAAGCCATCATGGTCGCCGGGTTGCTTCCCAAAACGACGGCCAGGGCCAGTAGCTTGGGGTCCAGGCCGAACAGCAGGGCCGTGGCCGAACCGCCCACCACCAGTCCGCCACCGACCTCGGTATAGAAGCAAGGCCCGGTGATGTCGTCCTCGGTCAGGTCCCGGCTGCGAAGGGCATCGCTGACAAAGACCTTGCCGGTGCTGGGAAAAGCCTCCGCCGCACCGGCACCACTGACGCTCTTGCCCTTGACCTGGATATTGACCTTGCCGAAACGCGGCAGGCGCCCACCAAAGCCGGCGCCCACCCCCAGGCCGCCGTAGCGATAGCTGACGTCCTTGCCCTGAGGCGAACGCAGGGTGATCGAACCACCACCGCCGGCCACGAGGGCTACGGTCAGGCCGCCGCCGCTGGCGGTCTGGTACAGCCATTTACTTTCGTTGACCGGAATCGGAATGCTGAGGTTCATGGGGTCAAAGTCCTTTTGCTCGTTGTGTGGCTCGTCCGCGCTGGCTGATGACACCCACCAGGCCGGCCAGGGTAAATACCAGACCGATCAGGCCGAGCACACCCGGGGTGGCCCAGAGTGCTGCCGGGTCGTCGATGATTGCGCTGTTGGCCGGCCGCTCGGGCTGGTAATACACCCGCACCGGCTGGTCCTTCTGGTAGCCGAAGATAAAGCCACCCTGGGGGTAGGAAATCTTCTCACCGGTACTGCTGGTGAAGGCGATCTCGGGGTGCGACCCCCCGGCATTCAAATCGCTGACGATACCGTCGGCGGTCTGGGCGCTGGCGAGGAACTCGCGGCGATCAAGGGTGAGATTGACGGCGATGACCAACAGGCCGATGCCGATCAGGGCAAACAGCAGACCCTGGAGGATCTTGCCAAAGCGTGACGGGGTGGAGTTAGCCATGGGCTGTCTCGATATTCGTCCGTGAAAGAGGGAGGCCACGATAACAAGAAACCTGCCTCCAGAAAAACCACTGCCGCGGCGCAAGCGCATTCCGGCAACGGCGTTCAGGCGCCCTGGAAAGCGGCCTGAGCGCCTGTCGCCAGCGCTTGCAAACCGAATTTCCGACGGGCATTGCCCTGGAGGAATTTGTCCGCAAATACCGGCGGAAGTTCCAGGCCCCGGACCTGCTCCCGGCGTTTTTTTTTCAACACACCAGGAGGAACTGGCCGGCGAGCAGCACGTTGCCCTGGCCACAAATCCGTGGCCAATGCCTGAACGCCGCGAACAGCCGTACGAGTTTCGAAGAGCTCCCTTGGCCGGTTGCGTTCAGGCTCCGAGGGCTGCCAGTTTCCGAGGCAGGCTTGTATCCTCCAGGTCGCCCACGGTCGAGCCGGCACGCCGCTGCGACAACGATGCCCACTGGGCCGAAGCACTCAACTACATGGGTCGGCCCCGAGCACAGTCGGGGCGCGATCTGCCCGTACTTGCCCATTGGAGAGTTCACCATGCTGATCCGCGACGCACACGCCGCTGAAAGCGAAGCACTGCGGCAGTTTCTCGGCGATAACGGCTGGGGCCATCGGGTGGGCAGCAGCGAATACTTCGCCCAGTTGCTGGCAAACTCCCAGCGCACGGCGGTCGCCCTTCTGCAGGGGCAGATCGTCGGCTTCGCCCGAGGCATCAGCGACGGTCTGTCCAACGGTTACCTGTCCATGGTGGTCGTTGCCGAGCAGCACCAGCGGCGCGGTATCGGCCGCGCCCTGGTGCATTGGGTGATGGGCGACAACCCCGAGATCACCTGGGTCCTGCGGGCCGGGCGCCCCGGGGCAGCGGAATTTTTCAGCTCGCTGGGCTTCGAACCCTCGATCATCACTCTGGAACGCACGCGCCATCGCGCATAATCACTCCCCCGCCTCCAGCGCATCCAAGGAAGCCCCATGTCCGAACAGCACGACTCCAACGCCGACTGGCCCCCCGCCGGCTGCCCGCCCCTGGCCTGGCCGGACCTGCCTGACCAGGCTGCACGGCTGAACTGGTACCTGGCCGCGATTGGCGCCTACGGCGCGCTATGGGAAGGGCACGTCAACGAACCGGAATTGACGCCTGTCAGCGAGGACGCCCTGCAGGCGCTGGAGCAACGCCTGGGCTGCCCGTTGCCTCGATCGCTGCGCGACTACCATCGGCAATTGGGGGTGCTGTCCCTGGCGGAGGTCCTGTGCAGCGTCGGGCCCGGGCACACGCCGATCCAGCCGTTGCTGGAGGCTTATCCCGGTATCGTCGAGATCGGCGATGTCGATCTGGTACTGGCAGGCAAGCTGGTGGCCTTCGGCGACTACCTGGGCAATGGCAACCTGTTCTGCTTTCACCGCGAATCCGGCGCGGTCTACTACTTCGATCACGACACAGGCGCGGCGCTGACACGCTTTTTCGACTCCCCCGAGGAGTACCTGGATGCGCTGATGCTGCTCGGCCTGGCGGAGGTGTATGACGACGATGATGCTGCCGAAGCATTGATCAGCCAGCGCTACGGCGAGGACCTGGTACGCAAGTGGCGCTATTGAGCCCTGCACCTCATTTGCCGGCACCTGCGCGCTGCCGGGCGCAGTAGCCGTCACCATCGGGTTGGGACTGCAAGTCGGTGCAACCGCCCCCCATGAACGCGGCCAGCGCGGCAAAGGGCAGCAGAACAATCACCTGCGCAATGTCTCGGGCCTGGGCATGCGGGTCCTCGACCTTGCGCAGAAAGCCCTGATCGTGGGCCGCTGTCTCGGTTTGCAGCGTGGCCCAGAGGGTATAGCGAAAAGCGTCAGCTCCAGGCCCCTGGCCGCCGACACGCTGACAGGCGTCCAGCGCCTGGACGGCGTAGACATCCCCCACCTGACGTGGCACTCCCGTCGGGCGGGCCTGACGGGCATTGAAGTCATCGATCAGGGTGGTGAGTTGCAACTGGTCCGCCTGCTGGGCCACCAGGCAATCGCTCTCGGCAGGAAACTCTCGACTGGTACGGGCCAGGGTATTCAGCCAGTTCCGGTAGTTGGTGTAGAAACCGAACTGGCTGCCGTCCGGCAGTTCCTGCCGATACAGCTTGAGGGCCCCGACAAAGTGCTTGCCGGTGTCGGTCAGCCGCTGCACCTGCTCGCGGCTCAGTGGCTGATTGAGGGTGTAGCCATACACCTGCGGCCCCTCGACTGCCGGCCCGACCGGAGCCGTAGTGCAAGCTCCCAGCGATGACAGGATGATCGTCAGGCTTAAAACGCTGCACAGCATCCGTTGCATGACATGCCTCAGGGCGGGTGGACGGCTCGTTGACCAGGCGCGAGATTACGCCATTTCCCAACCGCTGTTTCGGCCGGACCTGCCAAACCCTTAACCCTGCCCAGCCATGGGCCTACTGCCGCGAGGCTGGTGACAGACTGGTGCAGATGCGCCGCTATCGCGACGGCCCCCATGCCCGGCTTGACGTGCCCGAAGCAGCGCTCCATTGTCCCCGGCCCGCCCCTCGAACAAGGATGCTCCATGCTTCAGCGCGTCATGCTCTGCACCCTCTTGACGGTTATCGCCCTGCCCGCGTTCGCCGCGCCAGCCAAAGTCGAACGCCGGTGCGGCTGGTTCGAGAATCCGACGCCAGCCAACGCCACCCTGACCGACCGCGATGGCGTCTGGGAGATCGCCAGCCAGGGCGGCTATCAGGCCGAGGGCGAGTGGCCCACTTTCAACGACCAGCAATGGGTGCGCACCAACAATCACTACGGCTACGGCTGCGCTTGTGTCAGCGCCAGCGCGGATCCCCGGACTCATCGCCTCGACCAATTGCACAAGGCCAAGGCCCGCCCGCTGTCAGCCTGTCGCAACGATCCCAGCCTGTACGAACCCTTGCGCGAGGAAGCCGGAGTTCCGGTATTGCCCATGGATTCACCACGCTTCAAGGGTCAGGGCTTCAGCCTGCAATACCCCAAAGGTTGGAAGCTTGGCCAGGCGCAGAACTGCCTCACCCTGGACCACCCGAAAAAACGCCCCCAGGAGGAGTACACCCTGCACCTGTGCCTGCAGCAGGGCAGCCTGGAACAGGCCGCCGAAGGTTTGTTTTTCTATCAGGAAAGCGGCGTGTGGATGCGCAGCGCCGGAAGGGATGAACCCAGCCCGGTGCAAGAGATTTCAGGCCCCGGCTGGAAAGGCCTGCTGGCCTATCAGACCTGCGGCATCAGCGATGGGGACACCGGCTTTCACGCCTATGGCGGCACCTGCCTGATGGCGCTGATCGACAGCGGCCAGCGTCAGGTGGTGGCTGACAGCGTCGGGTTCTTTCAGGACTTCGCCACCCTGAGGGCGATTCTGTACTCGATCCGCTTCGACCCAGCGCCGACAACGCCACCCCACTAGCCCTGTGACTCGGCCCGATACAGGGTTTGCAGGTGGGACAGGCGCAAGCCGCAGTGCTCCAGGTTGCGCCGGCTTTGCGAGTTCACCAGAGCGGTGGCTGCCACGCTCCGGGCCCCCAAAGCAGCAGCCTGCTGCAAGCGATGGGCGATCAGGGCCCGGTGATAACCCAGGCCCCGCGCGGCCCGGGTGGTAAAGGCGGTGCCCAGGTACGCCACGCCGTTGTCGGCGATGAACAGCGCCGCGCCGGCCACCGCAACGCCCTGCTCCCGCAACAGGTACAAATGCCCGCGCCCATCGTTGAGCAAGCCACCAAAGGCCGCCTGGGTGGCCGGCCGAGCGGCCGCGGGGGTATTGAAGCCTTCGCGGTGCAGCGTGCAGAACACTTCCAGCGTCGAGGCGGTCACCGGCTCGATATCCAGCACTGAAGGCGGCGCCACAATCTCGCCCACAGGAGCGAACAGCTGCCCATGAGTCCAGCCCTTCAGGCGCTGCAACGGCAGCCCTTGCAGCTCCAGGGTGGGCACAACCTTGGCTGACTCGGCGATCAAGGCGATCGCCGGGGCGTAAGCCACGCAGCTCTGCAGCAGATCGACCAGGCGCCGGGCATCCTGCGCCCTGTCGCCATGTACCCGGTTCATCATCGGGCTGGGGTTGCCGCCGACGACGAAGGCACCACAACCCGGCTCACCATACAGGCAGGCCCGATAAGGGTTGCCCGGCAGGCTCGCCAGCCCCTGGACCCGGGCCCGCAGGTATTGGGTTTCGGCATATTCAAGCGCCAGCGCGCGGCTCAGGTGCATATCAGCGGTTACCCACCGGGGTTTCACTGACCCAGGGCACCCGCACCTGCTCGGCGATGCTCGTGGCCTGCTGCTGCAACACCTCCAGTTGGGTCCGGCGGCCGAACAAGCCAGTGAAATGCAGCAGCAAGCGCCCGGCAAACCCCAGGCCATCGCCGCGTTTGCGCGGGATCAAGTGCAGGTGCGCATGGGGAATGTGCTGGTTGGTGGCGCGGCCGTCATTGACCAGCAGGTGGGTGCCTTCGACGCCGTAGCCGGCACGCCGTTGCGCCGCCAGCAGGCCATCGAAGACCTGGTACAGGTGCTGGCGGATGAAACCGGGCAATTGCTCGAGCTTCTCTACGTGCTGCTGGGGGATCAGCAGCAGGTGCCCTTCACCCAGCGGATGCACGTCCATGAAGGCCATGCAGTGCTCATCGCGGTACACCAGTGCGGCGGGCAAGGTGCCGGCGGCAATCTGGCAGAAAATGCAATTCATCCCTGAATCCTCAAGTGGCAAGGCGCGCCCGGGCGGGCGCCGCCAATGTAACCCACCTGCATCCTGTAAAGCGCGCTCCTTGTGCCCGGCTTGGGTTCAGCCCAGCGCCAGGTAGGCGCCGGCATCGACCTCGATCATCACCGGTTGGCGGGTGTCCTTGAGGGTGTGCAACAGGTCTTGCAGCTGCGCGGGGGAGTCGGCGCGGTGGTGCGCCACATGGAAGCTTCGGGCCATGGCCTGAAAGTCCGGGGTGAGGATGTCCACCCCCAGCGGCACGATATCCCGCGCCTGCATGTAGTCGCGGATCTCGCCGTAGCACTGGTTGTTCCACACCAGCAGGATCACGCCGATCTGTGCTTCCTTGGCCGCGATCAGCTCGCCGCTGGCGAACTGCAAGCCACCGTCCCCCACCAGCGCCACCACTGGCCGCTCGGGGCGCGCCAGCTTGGCGCCCATGGCCGCCGGCAAGCCGTAGCCCAGGGTGCCGTAACCACTGCCGGCGTTGAACCAGCTGGCCGGAGCCGGGGCCTGGTAGCCACAGGCGCCCTGGTACACCGGCTGGGTCGAGTCGCCCACCAGGATCGGTGCATCCAGATTGTCCCGCAGCAGGTCCAGCAGGCCCTGCAAGCCTTGCTGCTTGGGCGTCCAGCCGGCGCGCTCGGCCTGGTTCACCCGTTGCACGCTGTCCAGTGCCCAGCGCCCGCGGGAATTGGCAGGCGCCACCTTGCCCAGCAGTGCCTGCAAACCTTCCAGGGCATCCCCCACCAGGCCGACATGGGCCCGCTGCACGCCCATGACCTGCATCGGGTCGATGTCCAGGCGAATCAGCGAACCCTTGAAGCGCAGCGGCCCGAGGCCAAAGAAGTCGTAGTCGGTTTCCCCAAGCTCGGTGCCCACGGCGAGCACCACATCCGCTTCGTCGATCAATGCCCGGCCATGGGCCGAGGACTGCACGCCATCGAGCAACAGCGGGTGGCCGCAAGGCAGCAGGCCGCGGGCGTTGGTGGTCAGGGCCACCGGCGCCTGCAGGCGCTCGGCCAATTGCCGCAGGACCTCGGCGCAACCCCGGGCTCCACCGCCGGCCAGGATCAATGGGCGGTGGGCACTGTTGAGCAAGGCCAGCGCCGCCTCGATCGAAGCCCCGGCCGGCGCCGGCGCGCCAGGCAGGCTGCGGGGCATCAGGTTGAGGTTATCGGCGGGCATCTCCAGCACGTCCAGGGGAATCTCGATGTGCACCGGCCGCGGCCGTGCACACTTGAATACGGCAAAGGCCCGCGCCAGCAGTTCCGGCAACTCCGAAGGCGCTTGCAGGGTGTGGCTGAAGGCGCAGACCCCGGCCACCATTGCTCGCTGGTCCGGCAGTTCGTGCAGGTGGCCGTGGCCCAGGCGCAGGTGCTCGCGACGGTTGACGGTAGAGATCACCAGCATCGGCACCGAATCGGCATAGGCCTGGCCCATGGCCGTGAGGATATTGGTCATGCCAGGGCCAGTGATGATGAAGCACACCCCAGGCTTGCCGCTGGCCCGGGCGTAGCCGTCGGCCATGAACCCGGCCCCCTGTTCGTGCCGCGGGCTGACATGCCGCAGGCGGCTGCCGTGCAGGCCGCGATAGAGCTCGACGGTGTGCACGCCGGGAATCCCGAATACCGTGTCCACGCCATAACCTTCCAGCAAACGAACCAGGGACTGCGCACAGGTGGTCATCGACTACTTCCTCTTGTTCTTATGTGCGGGCGACACCCTGCGCCCGGCTGATGTCGAGGGACATTAGTCGCTGCACCCAAGGGGCAACAATCGAAAAAAATCGCGGCGATTGCTCAATAAAATTCACGCTTTGCCGTTGCGACGGGGTTCCGGGTGCAAGCGGGTGATGCCCTGCAGCTGGGACTTGACCCACTCGCTGAACGCCAGCACCACCGGCCGCTCGGACTTGAGCAGGTCGGCCACCAGGTAGTAGCCGCGATTGGACTCGATCTCGGTGCCGAAGGGCTGCACCAGTTGGCCCCGGGCCAGGGCTTCGCCGCTGATCAGGTTGTCGCCCATGGCAATGCCCTGGCCGGCGATGCAGGCCGACTGTACGAAGTGCGCGTCGGCAAACACGATGCCCCGGCGCACGTCGACATTCGGCGCCCCGGCGGCCGCCAGCCAGACCCGCCAGTCGGAGTAGTCGATCATGTGCAGGAGCAAGGCGTGATCCAGGCCATCAAGGGTTTTCAGGCCACCCATGGCATTCACCAGGCTCGGGCTGCACACCGGGAAATAGCGCAGGGAGACGATCTTCTGCACGTGCTGGTTGGGCCAGTCGCCCATGCCATAGGCCACGAACAGATCGACGCTGCTGTCGCTGGTGTCCCCCGGAGTGCGGGGCGACACCAACTGCAGTTCAACCTGAGGATACAGCGCCTGGAATTCGGCGATATGGGTGCACAGCCAATAGGTGGCGAACCCCGGCGGGCTGCTGATGCACAGCCGGCCGCTGACCTGCTGGCCATCGGAGCGCTGGCCGGCCTCGAGGATATTGGCCAGCAGCAGGTGGATGTCCCGGGCATAGCGCTCCCCCTGGTAGGTGATGCGAATGCTGCGGCCCTGGCGCTCGGTCAGGGCAAACCCCAGGGTCTGCTCCAGGCTCTTGATCTGGTGGCTGATGGCGCTGGGCGTCAGGTTCAGCTCATTGGCGGCCTCGGCGACACTGCCCAGGCGGGCCACCGCGTCCAGAGCGCGCAACGCGGTCATGGAGGGATAACGCATACCGATCATGCCTCGACTACAAAAAAACGAGTGGCAGCACCATAGCTGCAATCGGCGTCCGGCAATAGCCTTGCTCGTCGCCGAAAAAAAAGCCAATTACTGAAAAAAATTACCGTGTCCCACTAAAAATGCTCGATTGACCCGCCGCCGTCGATGGCTAATTCTCAAGCCCTACCCTGTGCCGGGTACTGCCCGGCCATCGCACAATAACAAGAGGGTCGACCCTTGCAATCGCAGCCCAACTCCGTCAATCCCGTGGTGGCGATCGATGATCTGCACAAGAGCTACGCCGATCACCACGTGCTCAAGGGCATCGCCCTGCGCGCCAATGAAGGCGAAGTGGTGTCGTTGATCGGCTCCAGCGGCTCGGGCAAAAGCACCCTGCTGCGCTGCATCAACCTGCTGGAGATTCCCTGCAGCGGCAGCCTGCGCATCAATGGCGAAGAAGTGCGCATCAGGACCGACCGTGCCGGCAACCCGCAGGTCGCCGACCCGGCCCAGGTGGCGCGCCTGCGCACCCAGTTGAGCATGGTGTTCCAGAGCTTCAACCTGTGGCCTCACCGCACCGTCCTGGAAAACGTCATCGAAGCGCCGGTGTATGTCCTCGGTGAAGACCGCAAGGACGCCATCGCCCATGCCGAGCACCTGCTGGAAAAGGTCGGCCTGGCCAACAAGCGCGACGCTTTCCCTTCCTTTCTCTCCGGCGGCCAGCAACAGCGGGTGGCCATCGCCCGGGCCCTGGCCATGCGCCCCCAGGTGCTGTTGATGGACGAACCGACCTCGGCCCTGGACCCGGAACTGGTGGGCGAGGTGCTCAAGGTCATCCAGGGCATCGCCGAGGAAGGCCGTACCATGATCCTGGTGACCCACGAAATGGCCTTTGCCCGGGATGTGTCGAGCAAGGTGATGTTCCTTCACCAGGGGCTGGTGGAAGAAGAAGGGCCCCCCCAGCAAGTGTTCCTCAACCCGGTCAGCGAGCGCTGCCGGCAATTCGTCATGGCTCAGGAAAACCGCGTCTGACGTTTCGCTTCAATCCTTGAAAACAACAACTTCGATAAAGGGTAAAGCCATGAAAAACCTGCTCAAGGTGCTCGCCACCGGTTGCCTGTTCAGTGCACTGGCCAGCCACGCCGTGGCCGCCGACAAGATCGTCTTCGGCATCGCCCTGGAACCCTACCCGCCGTTCTCGATGAAAAGCGGCAACGGCGACTGGAGCGGCTTCGAACCGGAGCTGATCAAGGCTCTGTGCGACCGCATGCAGGCCCAGTGCCCACTCAAGGAAGTGGCCTGGGACGGCCTGATCCCGGCCCTGCAATCGAGCCAGATCGACGCCATCCTCAACTCCCTGAGCATCACCGACGAACGGGAAAAGGTCATCGATTTCTCTGCGCCCTACTACCAGACCCCGGCCATGTGGGTCGCCGACCAGAGCCTGGAGCTGGTCACCACCCCCGAAGGCCTCAAGGGCAAGCTGATCGGCGTACAGGGTTCGACCTCCAACGCGACCTTCGCCAAGACCTACTACGGCAAGACCTCGACCCTGCGCTACTACACCACCCAGGACGACATGATCGCCGACCTGCAGAGCGGGCGGATCGACGTGATGCTGGCCGACGCCCTGACCATCGAGCCGATCCTCAAGACCGCGGCCGGTGCCGGCCTGGCGGACAAGGGCCTGGCGCCCAAGGACCCGCTGTTCGGTTCCGGCATCGGGGTCGGCCTGCGCAAGGGTGACAGCGCCCTGCAGCAGCGGATCAACACCGCCCTGGCCTCGCTCAAGGCCGATGGCACCTACGACAAGATCCGCAGCCGCTACTTCAGCGTCGACATTTCTGCCAACTAAGCCGTCCGGCCGGCCCGTTTGCGCGGGCCGCCGGCGTTGACTGGATACGTCATGATTTCTCTGTCCGACCTTTCCCAACTGTTCGTCGCCGACGGCTGGCTCGGCGCCCTGGCCCAGGGCGCGCTGGTGTCCCTGCAGATTTCCGCCGGGGCCTTTGTGCTCGGCCTGGGCATCGGCCTGCTGGTGGCGATGATCAAGCTCAAGGGCCCGCGCTGGCTGGTAAAGCTGGCCAACGCCTACACCACCCTGTACCGGGCCATGCCCGAGCTGCTGCTGATTCTGCTGCTCTACTACGCCGGCACCGACCTGCTGAACATGGCCATGGCCGCCATGGACCGGCCGAGCGTCACGGTCAACGGTTTCATCGCCGCGGTGCTGGTGCTGGGCATCGTCCAGGGCGCCTATTCGGCGGAGATCATCCGGGGCGCGATCCAGGCCATTCCCTACGGCCAGATCGAAGCGGCCCGGGCCTACGGCATCGAACGCTGGCTGCTGGTGCGGCGCATCCTGCTGCCGAGCATGCTGCCCTATGCCATGGCCGGGCTATCGAACCTGTGGCTGGTATTGGTCAAGGACAGCGCGCTGATCAGCATCGTCGGCTACAGCGAACTGCTCTCGGTGGGCAAGCAGGCAGCCGGTTCCACCAAGCACTACCTGGTGTTCTACCTGGCGGTCGCGGCCTTCTATTTCGTCATCACCCTGGTGTCCGGCAGCGTGTTCCGCGTGCTCGAACGACGCACCAACCGCTGGCTGCCCCAGCACTAGGAGGCTCGGATGGACTTTTCCTGGATCAACGGTTTTTCCAGCGAGCTGCTGCGCGGCCTGGGCATCACCCTCAAGCTCCTGCTGCTGAGCGGAATCTGCGGCTTTGCCCTGGCAGTAGTGGTGGGCCTGGGCCGGGTGTCGCGCAACCCTCTGATTCGTGCGCCGATGCAGTTCTACATCAGTGTGTTTCGCGGCACGCCGCTGCTGGTGCAGATCTACATCCTCTATTACGGGGTCGGCAGCCTGTTCGCCGCCTACCCGCCGATTCGCGGCAGCTTTCTCTGGCCCTACCTGCGCGAAGGTTTCTGGTATGTGGCCTTGGCCCTGACCCTGAGTGTCGGCGCCTACGTCGGCGAAGTGCTGCGTGGCGGCCTGCGGGCCGTGCCCCGAGGCGAGCTGGAAGCCGCCCGCGCCTATGGCATGGGCCACTGGCTGACCCTGCGCCGGGTGTGGCTGCCCCGGGCCCTGGAACTGGTGCGCCCGACCCTGGTGGGGGAATGCGTGCTGCTGCTCAAGGCCACTGCACTGGCGTCCACCGTGGCGGTCACCGACCTGCTGGGCGCGGCCAACCTGGTACGGGCCCAGACCCTGAAAGTCTACGAGCCGCTGCTGGCCGTGGCACTGATCTACATCGTCCTGGCCTTTGTCATCGAACATCTGTGCGCACGCCTGGGCAAGGTCCCCCAGCGTCAGGCCTGAACCCATTCATTGCGCGGGCAGCGAGGCCCGTGAGGAGAACAACATGCGTTACTCACCTTTCGTACAGCGCATCAGCGGCGAATCCGTCAGCGCCTGGGACATCCACTACGCGGCCATCGAGGCCCGTGGGCGCGGAGAAGACGTGATCGTGCTCAGCGTCGGTGACCCGGACTTCGCCACCGACGAGCGCATCAGCGCCGCCGCCAGTGCCGCCCTGGAGCAAGGCGACACCCACTACACCCACGTCCTCGGCCGCCCGGCCCTGCGTGAGGCCATCGCCGCCAAGCAGCGCCGCCTGCTGGGCATCGAGGTCAGCGCCGACAACGTGGCGCTGGTGGCGGGTGCGCAGAACGGCTTGTTCGCCACATCGCTGTGCCTGTTCAGCAGCGGCGACGAAGTGCTGGTGCCAGAACCCATGTACCTGACCTACGAGGCCTGCATCCACGCCTCGGGGGCGCAGATCGCCTGCGTCCAGCAGCCGGCGGCCAATGGCTTTCGCCTGACCGCCGCGGCCCTGGAAGCGGCGCTCACCGACAAGACTCGCGGCATTGCCCTGGCCACCCCGTGCAACCCCACCGGCAACGTCTACAGCCGTGAGGAGCTGGAAGCCGTGGCCGAAGTGGCGCGCAAGCATGACCTGTGGGTGATCTCCGACGAGGTCTACGGGCAACTGACCTACGACCGCGAACACCTGAGCATCGCTTCGCTGCCGGGCATGGCCGAGCGCACGGTAATCCTCAACAGCCTGTCGAAAACCCATGCCATGACCGGTTGGCGCGTGGGCTGGGTGATCGCCCCGCCGGCCCTGGTCGGGCATCTGGACAACCTCTTGCTGTGCATGCTCTACGGCCTGCCGGGGTTTATCCAGGAAGCCGCGCTCAAGGCCCTGGAGCTCGATGAAGAAGTGATCGGCAGCGCCCGCGAGGTCTATCGCCGGCGCCGCGACCTGGTGGTGGCGGGCCTCAAGCAGGTGCAACTGCTGGACTGCCGCGAGCCGGAAGCCGGGATGTTCATGCTGGTGGACGTACGCCGCACCGGCCTGTCGAGCATGGATTTCGCCTGGCAGCTGTTCCGCGCCACCGGGGTCTCGGTGCTCGACGCCCAGGCTTTCGGCGCCAGTGCCGAGGGCTTCGTGCGGATCTCCTTCACCGTCGCCGACGAGGTGCTCAAGGACGCCTGCCAGCGCATTGCCGGCTTTGTCGAAACCCTGGGCGCACAACGCTGAATGCATGACCCGGGCCGCCCAGCGGCCCTGGTACCTCCGACAAGAACACTGCTGCGCCTTACTTTTTTGCCCACCTTTGAAGGGCCCCCTGCTTGAGAGGTTGACCCCGTGACCGCTTCCGACCAATTCAACTCCACCCATAGCGCCGTCGATCAATACGCTGAACTGGTGCTGCACAACGGCCGGATGTACACCCTCGATCCGGCCCAGCCCTGGGCCGACGCCGTGGCCATCCGCCAGGGCAAGCTGATCGCGGTGGGCAGCCTCGCTTCCCTGGCCTCGCTGATCGGGCCCAATACCCGCCAGCACGATCTGGACGGGGCCTTCTGCATGCCCGGCCTGCATGACATGCACACCCACCCGGACCTGGCCCTGGCCCCGCGCTACGCCGACGACCTGGACGTGGGCATCGAAGACCCGACCCCGGAGCAACTGGCAGCAGCGATCCACGCCTATGCCGACAGCCATCCCGGCGACGGCTGGATCTACGGCCAGTACTGGGTGCGCTACACCTTCCGCGAAGCCGGGCTGACCCCGGGCCGCGAATGGCTCGACAGCGTCATGCCGGACCGCCCGGTGGCCCTGCTGGACCGCATGTGGGGGACCATGATGGTCAACTCCAAGGCCCTGGAACTGGCCGGCATCGACCGCCACACCAGCGACCCGCGCAACGGCTACCTGGAGCGCGACGAGCTGACCGGCGAACCCAATGGCTTGTTGATCGACGGGGCCTACGCCCTGATCCATGCCGCCATGCCGCCGACTCCGGTGTCGGTGCTGCGCCGTGCCTATCGCGATGGCGTGCACTTCCAGACCTCTCGCGGGGTCACCGCCACCAAGTACGTGCACGTCTGCGAAAACCGCCTGCAGGCCCTCAAGGAACTGGACGATGCCGGCGAGCTGACCCTGCGGGTGGAAGCAGCCATCAGTTGGCAGGACGACATCTTCCCGGTGCGCCGGCGCTGGGAACTGCTCAGTGGCGAGCGGCATTTCTATCGCAGCGCGCGCCTGAGTGCCAACGCGGTGAAGTTCCACTTCGATGGCACCGTGGAGCCCAAGTCTTCCTACCTGCTGACCCCCTGGCCGGAAGAGTCGAGCTGGCGCGGCAAGCTCAACCTTACCCCGGAACACATCACCGACATGGTGGTGGACATGGACAAGCGCGGCCTGCGGGTGATCGCCCACTGCACCGGCGACGGCGCCTCCGACGTGTTCCTCGATGCCGTGGCCGAGGCCCGGCGGCGCAACGGCAATAGTGGCATCCGTCACCAATGTGCCCACAGCACCCTGCTGCACCCGGGCAACCTCAAGCGTTTCCAGGCCCTGGACGTGATCGCCGAGTTCTCTCCGGCGGCCTGGTACCCGACACCGTTCGCCAGCGGCGCGCGCTCCGGCTACGGCCAGGAACGCCTCAAGCGCATCTATGACTTCAAGGGCGTGCTGGCAGCCGGTGGCATCGCGGTGTTCGGCACCGACTGGCCGGTGGCGTCCATCGATCCATGGCTGGCCCTGGAAACCATGGTCACCCGGCAGAACCCGTGGAACCAGGAACCCGACACCTTCGGTGACCCCATCAGCCTGGAACAGGCCCTGCAAGTAGCGACCCTCAACGGCGCCCACGCCATGGGCCTGGAACACCTGACCGGCAGCCTGGAGGCCGGCAAGTCGGCGGACCTGATCGTCCTCGACCGCGACCTGTTCGCCCAGGGCGCACGCAACTACATCCACCACACCCAGGTGCAACTGACCTTCGTCGAGGGGCAACTGGTCTACGACCGCCAGGGCACCTTCAGCGACACCCCGCTGCAAGCGGTGTGGGAAGGCCTGCCACCGGTGATCGAGGGCAAGGAATAATGAACAGCACCCCGAGCATCCCGGTAACCGTGGTTGCAGGCTTTCTCGGCGCCGGCAAGACCACCCTGCTCAACCGCATGGTGCAACGCGCCGACAGCGGCCGGCTGGCGGTGATCGTCAACGATTTCGGCGAGCTGAACATCGATGCGGCGATCATCGCCGAGGTCACCGACGCGGTGTACAGCCTGCAGAACGGCTGCATCTGCTGCACCGTGCAGGAGGACCTGCTGGCGCAACTGGTGAGCCTGTCCAAGCTGCGCCCGGCCCTGGAGCGAATTGTCATCGAGTGCAGCGGCGTCTCCGACCCGCAGCGCATCGTGCAGACCATCGGCTACCCGCAACTGCGCAACCGCCTGCACCTGGACGCGGTGATCACCCTGGTGGATGCCAGCGGCTACCAGGACCTGGAAGGGGAAATGGCCCGCCTGTCCCGAGCCCAGGTGGCCTGCGCCGACTGGGTGCTGCTGAACAAGGCCGACCTGGTGAGCGCCGAGCAATTGCAGAGCATCCGCGCCAGCCTCGGCAATCGCGCCCCGGTATTCGACACGGTGCAGGCCGAGCTGCCCCCCGAGCTGCTGCTGGCGCCGCCGGTGCGCTCCACCGAAGTGCTGTTCAAGGCCCTGCCCCAGGCCCACGACCAGTTGTTCGAAAGCTGGGTGTGGAAAAGCTCGCGACCGCTGCAGCCCAAGGCTTTGCGGGACTGGCTGGCGCGCCTGCCAACCGACCTGCTGCGCCTCAAGGGCCTGGTGCGCCTTGAAGGCAATGAACAACCTTATTGGTTGCAGCATGTGGGCAACCGCAGCCAGTTCACCCTGGCCGCCGATCAGCCCACCGAGCATGCCGCGCAATTGGTATTCATCGCCCGCCGAGGCAGCGATCTGCGCCAGGAACTGGAGGCTGGGGTCAGCGATACACAAGTGCTTTGAACGACAGGGAATCTGTGGCGCGAAGGCCGGTCTGAAAGAGGCGCGGCTGCCGGGCCGTCGCTTGGTCCGTGACAATAGGGCCCGGGTCCAATAGATTAGGCGCCCCCGAAAATCCCCCTGGGCCTTTCGCGCCTCAAACCTGTTAAACCAAGTAGTGGATGTTCAATGCCTGATTCCAACACCGAAGAATCCGTAGTCGCCCTGTCCAACAAGGCCGAATACGAAAACGCCATTCATCTTTCACAACACGTGTCCCAGGCCAAGACCATCAGCGAGATGGTGCTCGACGCCTTCCACACCTCGAAAGAAAGTGACCAGATTCGCGAACTGCGCGCAGCGATTCGCCAGGCCCACGACCGCTTTGACGACGACACCGCCTATGAACTCATGGGCCAGCTCAAGCAGCTCAAAGACGCCGAGGCCGCCGACCTCGCCGCCCTGGAAGACCTGAGCAAGAAATTCCCCATCAGCCGGATTCTCTCCAGCTACAAGGACGATCCGGACTTCCAGGAGCTGGTCTACGGCCTGGCCCTGAAGGTGCTGAACCAGACCCACCAGGCCATCAGCAACCCCAGCGGCGGCAAGAGCAAGGCGCGTCCGAAGAAGGAAATGGAAGTGTTCGCCATCAGCAAGGACGGCGTCAGCGTCACCCTGCCGATGCGCCCGCGCTCCAAGGCCAACGTCGACCGTGAAGCCTTCGAATTCCTCGGCTTCAGCTTTGTCGGCGAAGGCGACGAGGCGGAACTGGAAAGCGAGATGTTCCTCGACAAGGATGGCAACGAACAGCAGGCCACCCGCAAGAACATCGTCACCGCGATCCAGCAGCAGACCGCGTTCGAAGGCTACAGCGCGCAACAACAGCTGTAACCCGCCGCTGCAGGAGCGAGCTTGCTCGCGAAGCGCCAGCACAGCCTTCTGCAGACCTGAAAAGCCCCGTATTCCAGCGTGAAGACGGGGCTTTTTTTTCTTCAGCGATCCCCGTACTCAAGGATGGGGTACATCGCACACAACGCCTCGGTCTCCAGCCGGAAGCGCTCCTGCTGCGCGGGCTCCAGAACGTATGGCTGCTCGCCCCGCGGCTCCAGCTGATCCAGTATCCGGCACACCAGGTCGACGATCTGCCGACAGCCCTGGGGGTCCACATAGCGCTGTGCGATGGAGCCCGTGCCGATACACAAGCCATTGGCGGCAAATGACGATCGAGTCTCCCCCGGTGCCCGTTTTTTGCTGACGATGATTCCGCACTTTTCCAATGCCGATTCGGCGAGGGAGCCGCTGATGCCCTTAGGCAAGCGCAACAGGATCGTGTGGTTTTCCGTCCCGCCGCCCATTACCTCGTAGTCCCGCGCCATGAACGCGCAGGCCATTTCATCCGCCGTGGCACGAATCCGCCCCATGTAGGCATCGAACTGTGCAGACATGGCATAGCCCAGCGCGGCCGCCTTGGCGGCGATCATGTTGACTGCAGGCGCCCCCTGCATCCCGGGGAAAACTGCCTGGTCGAGCACCCGACGAAAGCTCGACCTCAGGCCGGGCACCTTGGTGTCCGCGTCCCGCCCGGAAAGAATCAGGCCGCCGCGTGGCCCGGCGAGCTGTTTGTGGGTGCAAGTGGTGGTGACGTGCGCCACATCGATCGGGCTCGGATGACGCCCCGTGGCAACCAGGCCGGCGATATGGGAGATGTCGGCAAGGACGATGGCCCCGGCTTCATCGGCAATGTCGCGAAAACGCTGGAAGTCCACTACCCGCGAATAAGCCGTTGCCCCACAGATGATGATGCGCGGGCGGTGGGCCATCGCCAGCTGACGTACCTCCTGGTAGTCGATGGTGCCCTGGGCCGTGGTGCCGTAGTGGATCGCCTTGTAGTGGGCACCGGTAAAAGCGAGGGAGCTGCCGTGGGTCAGGTCGCCGCCATGATCCAGGGCCATCCCGAGCAGGGTGTCCCCCGGCTCAAGCAGCGCGGACAACACCTGGTAGTTGGCGTTCGAGGCCGAGTGCGATTGCACCGCGGCGTACTGCGCGGCAAACAGCTCCCGTGCCCTGCGGATCGCCAGGGATTCCACCAGATCGACGTTTTCGCACCCGGCGTGATGGCGTTTGCCCGCAACCCCCTGCGCCGTCACGTTGACCAGCGCCGAGGCCGAGGCGGCAAGGCTTCTGGGAGTGGCTGCACAGGAGGATGAAACCAGGGAAAGCGTGCGTTGTTGCCGGCTTACTTCAGCGTCCAGGATCCTGGCCAGCTCGGCGTCTTCTGTTCGCAGGTCCGTCAAGCCACATCGCAGCAAGTCGGCCTGGTTCCTCAGTGGTTCGGTATCGGCTGCCATAAATCTGTGCCCCTTCCTTGAGTGCTGCGCGCCACGAACGAGGGCGTGCTTCCTGGGTTTTACGTTCGTTGGTTTGAATCGGGCTGATCCGGGCCCTGGGTCAAGACTGTATAAGGCGTAACAGAATTAATCAAAAAATTAAACATCTTCAAAGTTAAATGCTTCTTTTTTGAGGTGAAAAGACATCGGCGCAACCTTGCCGGTGCAAGCCTCAGGGCGAGAGTGATAATGCCCAACCCCTGGGGCTTTATTGTCATGGCTGACGCATGCAACACTTGTCCGTTGCGGCCCTGTGCAAACCGGCCCCTCTCAGCGACTTGATCGCCCACAGTCCCCGTAGCGAAGTATCCCAGGACGGATACAGGCTGGCTAAAGGAGCACTAGCGAATTACCAGACAACACACAAGCAACTGACAGGCTTCTGCCACAGTGATCCCGCTATTGGCACCAGGCAATCGATGTCATGCGCGATGTGAACGCTAAAAAATTCGATGCATTACGACTATAAGGAAATGGTGAGGCATTTGATGCACAGAAGAGAAAGAACAGAGTATTTAAAAAGCAATATCAAATACCTGATTAAAAGTCGCGGAGAGACACAACTGTCTTTATGCAACGCCAGTGGCCTGACCAGAACAACCATATACAACATCCTGGAAGGCAAGGTCAGCAACGTCCAGCAGTCCACCATTCGAAAAATCTCCGACTTCTTCGGTATTTCCTATGAGGAAATAGAAACCGTCGACTTTGAAGAGAAGGAGATCATCGAAAGCAGCATTTCCCCGCAAGGGAACATGAACCCGGCTGCTGTTCCGATCCTCAAGGAAAGCCAGTTGATGGCCAACATGGATAAACGTATTGGCGAACTCGCCACTTGTTTCCCATTGACCTACTACTTCGGTACATCCTCTAACTTGATAGCCGTGCGCCTGGAAAACGATATCAAGGGCATGTATGAGGTCGGCGACCTGCTGATCGTGCAAAAGGGGACGATCACCGATGAAAAGGAAAAACTGGCTTACGACAAACAGACCAGGAAACTGCTGATCATGAACGAGGTCGTCTTCGACCCAGATCGTATATCTGTCGTCGGCGATATCATTGAGGAACGCTTCAATGACTGCCTATGAAGGTGATATCGAGAACAGCAAGTACAAGCTTCTGGGGTTTGAGAACAATAAAAACCTGGCCGTGATCATGATCATCGACACCGGCAAGGTCATAAAAATAAAGCTGAGCGAAGTAGTGAACAGCGAAATAATGGATAACTTAAACAAAATGGAAGTTAAAAACCTGTATAAAAAGTTCTACTCCCAAGGAGGAACACTTACTGCATACGACTTGAACGACCGCAATGAAAACTCATGGATGATCTACATCATCCTCAACCTGCTGCTCTTTACCTTTTATATTTTCACCAGCATCGCTGCAACAAAGCCGATCTACCTTGAATCCCTCGACATCATTATTACCCCCGGCACCTTTCTGTACCCTCTGACATTCCTGATCGTTGACCTGCTGAACGAGAACTTCGGACTCAGGCTCGCCAGAAGAGCCATTCTGTTTGCATTTGCAAGCAACGCCATGATCATCATCCTGCTCTACGCGTCCACTTTTCTCCCCGGACTGCCAGGCTGGAAACTCGATACACCTTATAACGACGTTATTATCCAGGTGTCGTCTGTACTCGTAGCGTCTTCCGTTTCCTTCCTTGTTTCTGAAAACATAAACTCATATTTGCTGTGCAAGATAAAGGAACTCACAAATTCTAGATTCCTATTTCTGCGGATATTCCTCAGCACCTTGTTTGCGGTCATCATCGACAGCTTCGTGTTTTGCTACATCGCATTCTATGGATCCATGCAAAACAACGACATCCTGAACATGATTTATGTTCAGATCGCAATCAAGGTCTGTTTTGCATTCTTCAATATATTGCCCGCCTATGGCGCACGATCACTGTTCAAGAGATACATAACGGATAGCCAGGCAAAATGATCGATCGCTGTTTGTAGAGCGACGCCGGAGCTCAACACCTATCTGCCAGGCAGGTTCAGTGTTGGGCTCCAAGGGCAGCAAGCGGCTCAAATCCTCACTTCAGACCCATCTTGCTCTTCAGGCTATCCATGACTTGCGTCTTGTTCTCCAGATAAGCGTTCAAGCCTTTTGCCCGCAGATTGCAGGCGTCGCAGTTGGCGCAGCCACTGCCCATGATGCCGTTGTAGCAAGTCAGGGTTTGCTCGCGAACCAGCTCCAGTTGATTGTGGTAGTCCGCCAGAGCCCAGGTTTCTGCCTTGTTCAGCCACATCAGTGGAGTCTCGAGGCGCAACTTGTACTCCATGCCCAGTTCAAGGGCCTTGTTCAATGCCTTTACAAATTCATCGCGGCAATCGGGGTAACCCGAGAAATCGGTCTCGCACACTCCGGTAATCACGGTCTCCGCTTTTACCTGATAGGCGTAGATAGAGGCCAGGGTAAGGAACAGGATATTTCTTCCGGGTACAAAGGTGCTGGGCAAGCTCTCGCCTGAACTGTTCACCGTGGGCACCGGAATGTTGTCCCGAGTGAGGCTGCTGATCGCCAGTTCGTTGAGCAACGAAGCGTCCAGCACTTTGTGCACGGTCGCCCCCAACTGCTTGGATAGCCGCTGCGCGGTCTCGATTTCCGCGTGGTGCCGCTGGCCATAGTCGAACGTAATGCAGTGCACTTCGTCATAGAGCGGCAAGGCGTGGATCAGACAGGTTGTCGAATCCTGTCCGCCGCTGAACACGATAACCGCTGTTTTCTTCATCATTCTGCTTCCTGCATGAGTTGGGTCATTTGAATAGTTGGGCAGCCCACGCAAGGGCTCTCAATAAAATACCCCGCGCGTCTCTCGAAGGCGGGGCTTTTCCGTGTTCGGGTGCGCGGCTCACGCCGAGCGTGCACTGCCGGCCATGCGCCGCAGAATATGCCCCTGGCCCTTGATGCAGTGCAGGATCAGCGCCGCCACATGGCCGACGATCAGCACCAGCAGGGTCCAGCCCAGGAGGCTGTGGAAATTGTTGCCCAGCTCGGTCATCCACTGGATCTTTGGCCCGTCGAAGCCGTTCATTACCGGCAGACCGAAGGCGGAAAAGGCGCGACCCGAGCCGTACTGACGCAACAGGCCGAGAAACGGAATGGCAAACATTCCGGCATACAGCAGCCCATGCCCCAGGGTTGCTGCAAGGTTGAGGCTCGGCGGCCGGCGATGACGGTTCAACAGGCTCCAGACCACACGCACCAGCAGCAGGGCCATCAACAGCAGGCCGACTTGCTTGTGGGTCGGCCAGAGGAACTTGTCCAGGGCCGAATCGGCCAGCAGGTAATGCGCACTGGTGGTGCTGTAGATCCAGGCAAAGGCCAGGGCCATGGCCCAGTGCAGTCCGCGACTGATGACGCCATAGCGCGCCTTCGAGTCGTACAGTTCAATACGGTTTTCCATTGCATCCACTCAGGTTCTATCCACGAACGGCGCATTTTACCCGGCCAGGCCAGGCCTTCGGGCCGAAAAACTTTAAATGATGTGACCATCAACCCAGCGCAATGAAAAAAGCCCCGCGCTTCTTGCGAAGGCGGGGCTTTTCCTGTGGCCTGGACAGCTTAGTGTGCGTAGGTCAGCAGGAGCTCGGTCGGGGCCTTGAAATCCACCGACATCATCACGCTCAGCGCGGTGATGGTGAAGATCGAGAACACGAAGAGCTTGCGCGCCCACACGGTGTCATCCACTGCCTTGTAGCCGGTCCAGGCCATGTACAACCAGTACATGCCCATGGCCGCCGCTACCGCCAGGTAGCTCATGCCGGCGTAACCGCTGAAGGTCAGCATCAGGGTCGCCACCAGGAATGCCAGGATGTAGAGCAGGATGTGCTTCTTGGCCACGCGGATGCCACGCTTCACTGGCAGCACCGGAATCGATGCGGCCAGGTAATCGTTGAAGCGGAAGATCGCGATAGCGTAGGAATGCGGCATCTGCCACAGGCTGAACATCACCAGCAGGGTCAGCGCAGCCATGTCGAAGCTGTTGCTGACCGCGACATAGCCGATCACTGGCGGCATGGCCCCGGACAGACTGCCCACCAGCGTGCCGTGAACCGACTTGCGCTTGAGGTACAGGCTGTAGAAGCCGACGTAGATGACAAAGCCGATTACCGCGAACAACGCGGCCAACGGGTTGGCCACGTAGTACAGCAGGGCGACGCCGGCGACACCGAGGATAGAGGCGTAGACCAGTGCCACTTCCAGGGAAATCAGGCCCTGGACCAGCACGCGGTTCTTGGTGCGCTCCATCTTCAGGTCGATGTCACGGTCGATGCAGTTGTTGAACACGCAACCGGACGCTACCACCAGCGAGGTGCCGATCATGGCGGCCAGGAAAATGGCCAGATCGACATGCCCTTTCGAGGCCAGGAAGAACCCGCCTGCCACAGAAAGCACGTTACCGAAAATGATCCCCGGTTTGGTGATTTGGATAAAGTGCTTGAGCGACATCGGGTTTACCTCACTTCGCCATCATGACGGTGTGGATGCTGAACATGATCCACAACGACAGACCAACCAGCAGAACAATGACCAACGCGGCGAAGATGAACGCCACCACGTTGTTGCGCTGTGCTTCGGAACGGTCCAGGTGCAGGAAGTACACCAGGTGCACCAGCACCTGGATGACTGCGAACGCCAGGACGATCCACAGGGTCACGTCTTTGGGCAGCGATGGGTACATCACCAGGCCGAACGGGATCAGTGTCAGGATGACCGACAGGATGAAGCCGATGGCGTAGGACTTGACGCTGCCGTGACCGGCTTCGTCGTGGGAGTGTGTGTTGGCCATTTACATAGTCCCCATCAGGTAAACAACGGTGAATACGCAGATCCACACCACGTCCAGGAAGTGCCAGAACAGGCTCAGGCAGCTCAGACGGGTCTTGTTGGTCGCCGTCAGGCCGTTTTTCTGCACCTGGTACATCATGATCGCCATCCAGATCAGACCGCTGGTCACGTGCAGACCGTGGGTACCGACCAGGGTGAAGAACCCGGACAGGAAGCCGGAACGGCTAGGGCCATAGCCTTCGGAGATCAGCAGGTGGAACTCGTTGATCTCCATGCCGATGAAGCCCAGGCCAAACAGGAAGGTCATGGCCAGCCAGCCCAGTACCTGCTTCTTGTTGCCCCGGAAGAACGCCAGCATGGCGAAGCCGTAGGTGATCGAACTGAACAGCAGCAGGGCGGTTTCACCCAGTACGTATGGCAGTTCGAAGATGTCGTGGCCCGACGGGCCACCCGCTACGTTGTTAACCAGTACCGCGTATACCGCGAAGATCGACGCAAACAGAATGCAGTCGGTCATCAGGTAGAGCCAGAAACCGAATACGGTCATCTCGCCCGAGTCGTGGTGATGGTCATCGTGCCCATGGTCATCGACATGGGCGTGTCCAGCATTGGTCACTAAGTTCGACATGGATTAAGCCTGTTCCAACGAGGTTTCAACACGGGTAGCCGGGATCTTGTTCTCCGATACCAGACGCTTGTGCTGTTCGGCTTCGATGCGCTCGATCGTTTCGACCGGCACCATGTAGCCTTGATCATCACGGGCAGCGTGGATCGCGAAATAGATCACGGTGCCGGCCAGGCTTGCGATGGCCAGCCACCAGATGTGCCAGATCATGGCGAAACCGAACACGGTCAGCAGAGCACCCATGACCAGACCGGTAGCGGTGTTGTTGGGCATGTGGATCGGCTGGTAGCGGCCAGGCTGCGCGTAGGCAGTGCCGTTTTCCTTGGCTTCGGTGAACGGATCGATGCCTTCGGCTTTCGGCAGTACCGCGAAGTTGTAGAACGGAGGTGGCGACGAGGTCGACCATTCCAGGGTGTGGGCGTTCCAAGGGTCGCCGGATACACACATGTTCTGCTTGCGGTCACGCACGCTGACGTACAGCTGGATCAGCTGGCAGGCGATACCCACGGCGATCATCACCGCACCTACCATGGCGACGTACAGGTACGGCACCCACTCAGGGTTGGTGGTGGCGTTCAGACGACGGGTCATGCCCATGAAGCCCAGTGCATAGAGCGGCATGAACGCGACGAAGAAGCCGGAGATCCAGAACCAGAACGCAGCCTTGCCCCAACCTTCATGCAGCTTGAAGCCGAAGGCTTTCGGGAAGTAGAAGCTGAAGCCGGCGATGTAGCCGAATACCGCGCCGCCGATGATCACGTTGTGGAAGTGAGCGATCACGAACAGGCTGTTGTGCAGAACGAAGTCGGCACCCGGAATGGCCAGCAGTACGCCAGTCATGCCGCCGATGGCGAAGGTCACCATGAAGCCCAGGGTCCACAGAACCTGGCTGGTGATGCGCAGACGGCCGTGGTAGATGGTGAACAGCCAGTTGAACAGCTTCACCCCCGTCGGAATCGAGATCAGCATCGTCGCCAGGCCGAAGAAGGCGTTGACGCTGGCCCCCGAACCCATGGTGAAGAAGTGGTGCAGCCAAACCATGAAGCCCAGTACCGAGATCGCGCCGGAAGCGTAGATCATCGAATGGTGGCCGAACAGGCGCTTGCCGGAGAAGGTCGAGATCACTTCGGAGAAGATACCGAACGCCGGCAGGATCAGGATGTACACCTCGGGGTGACCCCAGGCCCAGAACAGGTTCACGTACATCATTGGATTGCCACCAAGTTCATTGGTGAAAATGTGGAAATCCATGTAACGGTCAAGCGTCAGCAGTGCCAGGGTAGCGGTGAGGATCGGGAACGAAGCCACGATCAGCACGTTGGCCCAGGTGCAGGTCCAGGTGAAGATCGGCATGTCCATCATCTTCATGCCCGGGGTACGCATTTTCAGCACGGTGGCCAGGAAGTTGACCCCCGTCAGCGTTGTCCCCAGCCCTGATAGCTGTAGCGCCCAGATGTAGTAGTCCACACCCACGCCCGGACTGTATTGCAGGCCCGACAGCGGCGGATAGGCAACCCAGCCGGTCTTGGCGAATTCGCCAACGCCCAGGGACAGGTTGATCAGCACCACGCCCGATACCAGCAGCCAGAAGCTCAGGGAGTTGAGGAACGGATAGGCCACGTCACGCGCGCCGATCTGCAGCGGCACGACAAGGTTCATCAGGCCGGTGAAGAATGGCATCGCCATGAAGATGATCATGATCACACCGTGAGCGGTGAAGATCTGGTCATAGTGTTCAGGTGGCAGGTAGCCAGGCGAACCCTCGGTGGCCATGGCCAGCTGGGTACGCATCATGATGGCGTCGGCAAAACCACGCAGCAGCATGACCATGGCGACGATGATGTACATCACACCGATTTTCTTGTGGTCGACGGACGTCAGCCACTCGGTCCACAGATAGGTCCACTTCTTGAAGTAGGTGATTGCCGCGAACAGCGCCACGCCACCGAGCAGAATCATGGCAACGGTGACCATGACAATCGGCTCGTGGAACGGAATCGCTTCCAGACTTAATTTACCAAACATCGTTTACTCCTCTGCCCCGGCAGCTGAATGCGAACTCACGTCCATCCCTTCCGTTGCGGCCACTTCCTTTTCTTTCTTCTCGTGCTTGAGCGGCTTACCCGGTTTCATGCCTTCATACTTGTCGATGACGGTCTGGAACAGGTTTGGCGCGTAGGCGGAGTAGAGCTCTACAGGATTGTTCTGGCTTGGCTTGGAAAGAGCTTCGTATTCAGCGGTGTCCAGCTGTTTAGGTGCCTTCTTGACTTCGTTTACCCAGGCGTCGAAATCTTCCTGACTGGTAGCGATTGCTTTGAACTTCATGCCGGTGAAACCCGCGCCGCTGTAGTTGGCGGAGATACCTTCAAGTTCGGTGTTCTGGTTGGCAATCAGGTGCAGCTTGGTGGTCATGCCCGCCATCGCGTAGATCTGGCCGCCCAGGCCCGGGATGAAGAACGAGTTCATCACGGTGTCGGAGGTCACGCGGAAGTTCACCGGGGTATGGGCCGGGAAAACGATCTTGTTGACGGTGGCGATCCCTTGGTCGGGATAGATGAACAGCCACTTCCAGTCCATGGCGACCACTTCGATGGTCACTGGCTTGACGTCGGAATCCAGCGGACGGTACGGGTCCAGGGCGTGGGTCGACTTGTAGGTGACATAACCCAGGGCAATGATGATGAGCACCGGAACCAGCCACACCGCGATCTCGATCTTGGTGGAGTGGGACCACTTCGGCGCGTAGGTCGCGTCCTTGTTGGAGGCGCGGTATTTCCAGGCGAAGGCGAAGGTCATGATGATGACCGGCACAACCACCAGCAGCATCAGGATGGTTGCCGTGATGATCAGGTTTCGTTCATCCAGACCGACCTGACCCTTGGGATCGAGCAAGGTCCACTTGCAGCCTCCCAGCATTAACATGCCGAGCAGCGGCAATAAGCCTAGTAATCTGGGGTACCTGTTTTTACTCATCTCACGACCTCTAAAGCAGCTTGCGCAATGCAGTTGGGTTTTGATCGCCAACACTTCACCCTGCCAAGGGTTGGCATTTTTCTTCAATTGAATAAGGGCCTGCCCGTTGCGTTAAGCGCTCAACGACACATCCCGGGCTAGCAGTGGTTCTTATTCGATCTCGTGGTCAAAGGCCTTGTTACAGACCAATTCCATTTGGTGCGGAAGTTTGGAAGGCGCCGACACCCGCAGTCGCATGGAGCGCTCTATCCGCCCCTCGACCGTCCTCGTGTGCTCAGGGTTGAGCAGCGTCGGAAATTCAGTGCGGGCGATTGTAGATATGTCGCGTTTTATAAACCATGTCTTATCCCGAAATAATTTTTATCCCATGGCGCAACAATCCCTCATGATTGTTGCGAAGGATCGCAATCATAGCGATTTTCATTTGCAACAAAAAGCCCCAAAAAGGACCTGAAACACCCCCCTTCCAGGACTCTCGATCCCCCCTGAGGGCCGCCTTCCATCAGGCTTCACCCCTTGTAAAACGGGCGCTGTGAAGATTTGTATCGATAGCAGGCTATGGTTCTCGGCCGACAGGCTCGCGTACACAAACTGACAGGCTCTCATTGAACCAGCGCGCCAGAATGCAGTCTGTTGCAGCGACTCAACCGCCCCTCTGCGACCGCGGCACTGTGACAACATGTCGCACTTTTGCCGCACCTGCGCTTGCCGCAAATCACGGACTTTTCAGGTGCCGAATGAACGGCACAAAAAAGCCCCGGCCCTCCCATGGGGAGCCGGGGCTTTTACGGGCGAATCAGTAGGTTTTCTTGCGATTGCGCACCACACCCAGAGGCACCAGGATCACCGTCAGCACGAACGCCACCAGCGCCCACTGGGCCAGGGACAGACCCAGGATCGGCGGGTACGGCGTGGAGCAGAAACCGTCCACCTGAAAGCCCAGGGGGAAGATCTTGGCCAACGGCAGGCTGTCGACAATCGGCTGCAGTACATCGATGCCACAGCTCACCGAGGGGTAGAACTGGGTGTACACATGGTGCCCCGCCACGCCCGCGCCGGCGAGGGCGCAGATGACGACCAGGGTTTCCATGACCGTGACCCCACGTCGCGAACTCATGGCCGCGCCGATGAAGGCAAACAGTGCAATCAGCAGCAAGGCATAACGCTGCAGGATGCACAGCGGGCACGGCGCCTCGCCCAGCACCACCTGCATGTACAGGGCTCCGCCGATCAGTGCCAGGCAGATAATCCCCAGCAGCACCAGGAAACGCCGCTCGCGTCCCAAACCCAGTCTGTCGTCACTCATCCCTATTCCTTTTTCTGTTGTGTTCAGCCTGCCCCCGAGACCCGAGGCGGCAGACCGAGATTGTCTTCGATGAACCCGTCGATCGCGTGCAGGCCAATGCTCGCAGAGGCACACCCGGCTGCCGGGAAGTCTACACGTTGAACATGACCTTTGAATGCAGGGACGTACAGCGCCACTGCAACGCGGCTTCGGGCGCTTTGCCAGTTGCGGACAATAGCGACAAGCAGGTTAAGAGTGGATTAACCGCCATACCAAATACGCCGAGAATAAAGGCGGTTTCGGGAAAATCAGCGAATACCGGAGCAACATGAAACGAAGGGGAGAGAGAAAAGGCCGGCGCCCGAGGGGAGCCGGCCGGGGTGGTTATTCCAGGGCCGCTGCCGGACCGAAGAACTCATAGCGGCTCTGCTGCTCGGGAATGCCCAGGGCCTGCAGGTGGCGCTTGATCGCGGCCATGAAGCCCTTGGGCCCGAGGAAGTAGGCGTCCAGGTCGCGTTGCTCCGGCAGCCACTCGGCCAGTTGCTCGCGGGTCAGCATGCCCAGCTTGTCCGCCGCCGGGCTGACACCGTCATCCTCGGCGTAGCAATAGAAGCGCTTGAGCTGTGGATACCGTTGGGCCAGTTCATCGACCCAGTTGCGAAAGGCATGCACCTGGCCATTGCGGGCGCAGTGGATGAAATGCACCGGACGCTCGGTGGCCAGCGCCGCCTCCAGCATCGGCAGGGTTGGAGTGATGCCCACCCCGCCGCTGATCAGTACCAGCGGTTTGTCGCTGGCCGCCAGGGTGAACTCCCCCGCAGGAGGGAACAGCATGACGCTGGTGCCCACCGGGCATTGGTCATGCAGGTAGTTGGAGGCCACGCCGCCGGTTTCGCGCTTGACGCTGATGCGGTACTGGCCCTGGTTGGAAAGTGCCGAGAGGGAGTAGTTACGACGGATTTCCTCGCCCCCTATAAAGAGCTGCAAACCGATGTACTGCCCCGGTTCAGCGGCGAGGATCGGCCCCTGGTCCAGCGGTTCGAAATAAAAGGAGGTGATTTCCGCGCTTTCTTCCACCTTCTGCACCAGCCGGAACTCACGGGCACCGCGCCAGCCGCCGGGCGCCTGGGCTTTCTCGTCGTAGATCGCCGCCTCGGCGCCGATCAGGATATCCGCCAGCTGGTTATAGGCGGCGGCCCAGGCATCGATCACTTCCTGGGTGGCGATCTCGCTGCCCAGCACTTCGGAAATGGCCCGCAGCAGGCAACTGCCGACGATGGGGTAGTGTTCCGGAAGGATCTGCAAGGCGACGTGCTTGTTGATGATCTTGGCCACCAGGTCCCCCAACTGGTCCAGTTGGTCGATGTGCCGGGCATACATCAGAACACCATTGGCCAAGGCCCGGGGCTGATCGCCGCTGGCCTGATGCGCCTGGTTGAACAGTGGCCGCACTTGCGGGTACTCGGAGAGCATCATCCGGTAGAAGTGGGTAATCAGGGCTTCGCCGCCGCTTTCGAGCAGGGGCACAGTGGCTTTGATAATGGCACGATCTTGAACGCTTAGCATAAGGACAACTCCTGGACTTTATGACTGCTTGCAGGTTTCCTATGCCTAATCAGTTTTCGTGCCAAAAATAAATACGTTAAATATCAACAATTTAAAATAAATATAGTCATAAAGACACTCTGTCTTTTATAGTCATTAAGACACCACGGAGTCATTATGACTGCAAAATCTCTGCTCACCGCCCTGCTTCCCCTGGTCACCGACCTGTCCCGCGAGCTGCCCGAAGGCGAGCGCTATCGCCGCCTGCTGGAAGCTCTGCGCGCCCTGCTGCCCTGCGATGCCACCGCACTGCTGCGTCTGGATGGCGAGTGGCTGGTGCCCCTGGCGGTCAACGGCTTGAGCACCGACACCCTGGGCCGCCGTTTCAAGGTCAGCGAGCATCCGCGCTTCGCCGCCCTGCTCGGCAGCCCGGGCCCGACCCGCTTTGCCAGCGACAGCGACTTGCCCGACCCCTACGACGGGCTGGTGGAAGGGCTCGATGATCACCTGGAAGTGCATGACTGCATGGGCTGCCCGCTGTTCGTCGACGAGCGCCCCTGGGGCCTGCTGACCCTCGATGCCCTGGACCCGCAGCGCTTCGAACCCATCGAGCTGGATGCCCTGCAAGCCTTCGCCAGCCTCGCCGCCGCAACGGTCAGCGCCGCCCAGCGCATCGAACGCCTGGCCCAGCGCGCCGAAAACGAGCACCAGCGGGCCGAGGTCTATCGCCAGGCCAGTGGGCAGAACCGCGAGATGATCGGCCAGAGCAAGGCCCACAAACGCTTGCTGGAGGAAATCAAGCTGGTGGGCGGCAGCGACCTGACGGTGCTGATCACCGGAGAAACCGGCGTCGGCAAGGAACTGGTCGCCCAGGCTATCCACGCGGCTTCGCCCCGGGCCGAGCAGCCGATCATAAGCCTCAACTGCGCGGCCCTGCCCGACACCCTGGTGGAGAGCGAGCTGTTCGGCCACGTGCGCGGCGCCTTCACCGGGGCCACCCAGGATCGCCGGGGAAAATTCGAACTGGCCAATGGCGGCACGCTGTTTCTCGATGAAGTGGGCGAGTTGTCGCTGACAGTACAGGCCAAACTGCTGCGGGTGCTGCAAAGCGGCCAACTGCAACGCCTGGGGTCGGACCAGGAGCATCGGGTCGACGTGCGCCTGATTGCCGCCACCAACCGCGATCTGGCGGAAGAAGTGCGCAACGGCCGCTATCGTGCCGACTTCTACCACCGTCTCAGCGTCTACCCCCTACGGGTGCCGGCACTGCGCGAGCGCGGCCGCGATGTGCTGCTGCTCAGTGGCTACTTCCTGGAACAGAACCGCTCGCGCATGGGCCTGGGCAGCCTGCGCCTGAGCGCTGAGGCGCAACAGGCGCTGCTGGCCTACCACTGGCCGGGCAACGTTCGCGAGCTGGAGCACTTGATCGGGCGCAGCGCTCTGAAAGCGCTGGGCAACCACCCCGAGCGACCGAAGATCCTCAGCCTGGATGCCGGCGATCTGGACCTGCCCCGGGCCAGCGAAAGAACCAGCGCCCCCGTCGAGCCTGCTGGTGCAACCCAGGCCATGCCTGCCGTAGCCGGCGACCTGCGCCAGGCCACCGACCACTACCAGCGCCAACTGATCAGCAGTTGCCTGGAGCGGCACCAGCACAACTGGGCCAGCGCCGCCCGTGAGCTAGGCTTGGACAGGGCCAACCTGAGCCGCCTGGCCAAGCGCCTGGGCCTGCGGTAAACGCCAGCGCCGACAAAGCGCCCCGCCCCTCTGCAGGAGCCGGCTTGCCGGCCAGGGTCGCGCCGCCGACGGAAAGCGGGAACACCGCTAAAGCCAGCCCTGAACACGTCGATAACCCGTTATCAATGGTTGTCCGTGGCCCGTGCCACGAGCCAATTTTCTCCAGAGAAGGTTTTTATGTCCTCCAACAAAGCCCGCGCAGATTCGCTATCGCTTCTGCTGTTTACCTTGCGCAGCGGCAAGCTGATGGCAATCAACCTGCTTAAAGTCAGTGAGATCATTCCCTGCCCGCCGCTGACCAAGCTGCCCGAATCCCACCCCCACGTGAAAGGCATCGCCACCCTGCGGGGCAACTCGCTGTCGGTGATCGACCTCAGCCGGGCCATCGGCGAGCGGCCCCTGGCCGACCCCGACAGCGGCTGCCTGATCGTCACTGACGTCAGCCGCTCCAAACAGGGCCTGCACGTGCAGGCCGTGAGCAAGATCGTGCATTGCCTGACCACCGATATCCGTCCACCGCCCTTCGGTTCCGGCGGCCTCAAGTCCTACATCACCGGGGTGACCCAAGTGGACGGCACCCTGGTGCAGGTACTGGATATCGAGAAAGTGATCCATGGCATCGCCCCGGCCCAGATCGAGATGGCGCCCACCGAGCTGAGCATGGAAGACGCCGAAGCCCTGGGCAACGCGCGGATCCTGGTGGTGGACGACAGCCAGGTGGCACTGCAGCAATCGGTACACACCTTGCGCAACCTCGGCCTGCAATGCCACACCGCCCGCAGCGCCAAGGAAGCCATCGACTGCCTGCTGGAACTGCAAGGCACGGCCAACGAGATCAACCTGATCGTCTCGGACATCGAGATGTCGGAGATGGACGGCTACGCCCTGACCCGCACCCTGCGGGAAACCCCGGACTTCGCCCATCTCTACGTGCTGCTGCACACCTCCCTGGACAGCGCCATGAACAGCGAGAAAGCCCGTGTGGCCGGTGCCAACGCCGTGCTCACCAAGTTTTCCTCGCCAGAACTGACCCGCTGCCTGATCGACGCAGCCAAGACCATTGCCACCCAGGGCGCCTGAAGCATGAGCCAGATCCACTGTTTGTTGATGCGCCGCGATCTCACTGCCCCTTTGGCAGCGCCGCAGTGGCCTGCCGGCATCACTGTGCACAACTACAGCCCCGAGCATGCGCAGGCTGTGCATCAGTTGATGCATCTGGGCTACCAGGACGGTGGCGGCGACGTCCCGGTGCTGGACAGCTGGCGCCAGGCCTTCGAGAGCGATGCCGAATACGACCCCGAACTGTGCCTGGTGGCCCGGGATGCCGAAGGTGTGATCGGCGTCGCCCAGTGCTGGACCAGCGCCTACATCAAGGACCTGGTGGTACACCCCCGAGCGCGCGGCCAGGGCCTGGGGCGCGCCTTGCTGCAGCAAGCCTTCATCCTGTTCGCCGAACGCCGGGAAGGCTGCGTCGATCTGCGGGTACTGGAAGGCAACCTGGGGGCCCGGCGCCTCTACGAAAGCGTCGGCATGTACATCGTGCGTCACGAAACCCTCGACTGATCCGCCGGTCACTATCCTGTAGCTGCCGCCGAAGGCTGCGAACGGCCGGATCAGCCCCGGCGATCCCAAAGCCCCTGCGCCCCAAGGAGCCGCCCCCATGAACGCCAAGACTCTGTGCCTGCTCTGCCTGGCCACCCTCACCGGCCAGGCCAGCGCCTCCAGCGACGATGCCTGGGCCGCCCTGGAGCAGGCCATCCGAATCAGCTGTACCCAGGCCAGCGGCCTGCAAAACCCCAAACCCGTGGGAACCATCGCGCAATTTCCCGACCAGGTCGGCGTCAGCGCCCTGTTGCTGCAAGGCCGCTACCCGCAGAAACACATGCGCGCCCAATCGGGCATCGAACTGTGCCTGTACAACAGGCAGACCGGCCAGGCTGCGGTCAGCGAGTGGGACTCGATCCGGCCGGCCCTCAAGGCCCGGTGAATGGCGCATAACTTGCTTCGGCATAGCCCCGGGTAGCGTCCATGACGGTTTTCCCACCTGACCCCTGCTGATCCACAAGGCGCTTCGTGCAATGAACACTCAGTTTTCCTGCGTCGGCTGCGGCAAATGCTGCAACGATCACCACGTGCCCCTGACCCTGCTGGAAGCCCGCGACTGGGCGGCCGACGGCGGCCAGGTGATCATTCTGGTGGAAGCCTTCCTCGGCAATGGCCTGGGGCTGCCGATGCAGCAGCGCGAGCACGCCGAACGCCGTTCCTGCCGGGTCCGCAGTGGCGCCACCGAAGCCTATGTGGCGATCACCTTCGCCGCCTACAACGTCGGCCCCTGCCGGAATCTTGACGAAGACCAGCTGTGCCGCATCTACCAGCGCCGGCCACTGGTGTGCCGCATCTACCCCATGGAAATCAATCCGCACATTCCCCTCAACCCGCAGGCCAAGGAATGCCCGCCGGAATCCTGGGAACAGGGCCCGCAACTGATTCTGGGGAATGAACTGGTGGATCAGGAGCTGGCCGAGCTGATCCGCCGCTCGCGCCAGGCCGACCGTGACGACATCCACACCAAGGAAGCCATTTGCGCCTTGCTGGGCATTCGCACCACAGCGCTCAAGGGCGACGGTTTCACCGCTTACCTGCCGGACATGGGCGCCCTGGCTAACGCCATCGACCAGGTCCAGGCTGCACCACCCGGAGCACCGGGCCAGCCCTGGCGCTTTCACCTGTCCGGAGACGATATCGCCGGTCAGGTCCAGGCCGCCGGTGCCCAGGTGGTCAGTGAAACGCCTCTGGACTACGCCTTCATTTCCCTGCGCGCCGCCTGAGCCGCGGACAATGGCGGGTCGGCGAACAGCCCTAGCCGCGCTTGTGCCAGAACTCCAGGGCCAGTTGCCGCAAGTCCCCCGCCAGCCCGGCCACGTCGCCTGAGTTGACGTGGCTGAGCTGGCCGGCACTGACGGTCGCCTCACAGGCATTGCGAATGCCGATGATGTTGCGGTTGATGTCCTCGCTGACTGCGCTCTGCTCTTCCACCGCTGCGGCAATCTGCAAGCTCATCTCGGTAATCTGGTTGACCCGCTGGCTGATGCCGTCCAGGGCCACCGCCGCGCGCTTGGCCTGGTCGACACTGCTCTCCAGGTGCTGGCTGCTGTGCTGCATGGCCTCCACCGCATTGCGCGCGCCCATTTGCAGGGTGCTGATCATGCGCTGGATCTCGTTGGTGGAATCCTGGGTACGCTGGGCCAGCCCGCGCACTTCATCGGCGACCACGGCAAAACCCCGGCCCTGCTCCCCGGCCCGCGCCGCCTCGATTGCCGCATTCAGGGCCAGCAGGTTGGTCTGCTCGGCGATGCTGCGGATCACCTCCAGCACCCCGGAAATGTCGGTGCTATGGCTTTCCAGTTGATGGATGACCTCGGTGGCCCGCTCCAGCTCGCTGGCCAGGCGCAGCACCGCACTGCGGCTTTCGCCCACCAGCAGGTGGCCCTCACGGGTTTCGCTTTCCGCCTGGTCTGCCGCCACCGAGGCCTGCTGGGCATGGGTGGCGACCTCGGCGACGCTGGCCGCCATCTGGTGAATGGCCGCCGCCACCTGATCGGTTTCCGCCTGCTGTTCCAGGGTGCTGTTGTGGCTGCTGTGCAGATGCTCCACCAGTTCCGCGGCATGCCCCTCCAGGCGCTGGGACGCATCGCCGATGCGCCCCACTACCGCGCCCACCTGGGCTTCGAGCATCTGCAGGGCGAACTCGATGCGCCCAAACTCGTCGGTACGGCCGGTGTAGATGCCCTGGCTCAAGGGGTTGTCACCGATCTGCCGGGCGCGCTCGGCCAATCGATCCAGTGGCCGCGCTTGCACGCCGACCGCCGTCAGGCTCAGGCACCACCCCATGGCCATCACGGCCCCCTGGACCATCCAGGATTCGGGCAGCAGCCACACTGAAACGCCGTAGCTGCCGATGAAGCCGGCGCTGATGGAGGCCCAGAGACGCAACCGCAGGCTGATCACCGGCAACAGGCTCCACCACGAGGGGCCGGCACCGTTGAGCTGGGCATAGGCCCGCTCCGCCGCCTCGATCTGACGGACGCTGGGTTTGGTGCGCACCGACTGGTATTCCACCGCCTGGCCATCGCGGGTCACGGGCGTGACATAAGCACTGACCCAATAGTGATCGCCGTTCTTGCAACGGTTCTTCACCATGCCCATCCACGAACGGCCGCGCTTGAGGGTGCGCCACATGTGGGCGAAGGCCGCGGAGGGCATGTCCGGGTGGCGCAACAGGTTATGCGGCGAGCCCAGCAACTCCTCACGGCTGTAGCCACTGATCTTGATGAAATCAGGGTTGGCGTAGGTGATCGCGCTAGTCAGATCAGTGGTCGAAAGGATATTCGCATCAGGGGCAAAGTCCACGTTTCGCCCAGTAACCGGAAGGTTGATCTTCATGGATAGCGCGCTCGTATGTGTTGGGTGGAGTCGGCAGGGCTGCTGACTCTAAGCGCACTGATGCCACAAATACTGATCCAGCTCAGGTTTAAAGCAATTAGCCATCATTGCGATTAAAAAAGCGCAAATCGGGATTTTTTCTGCGAATGTCGGCGATATCAGCGTTTGCCCATGGAGCGACGAGTGCCGGGAGGCGCTGCGCCGGGGGTCTTGGTGTGTCCGTTGCTGGCACCATTTTTGTACCAGGGCTGCTGGGCATTCTTGGCAGGAGCAAACTCGGAAGGCTTGAAGGGAAACTTGAACGCCGGGATCGCCGCTGTGCTCGGGGTGTCGGTAGCGGTTGCTTCAGCGGCCGGGTCGACGTTCAGGGCGTCATCCGCAGCGGGTTGTGCAGGGGAAGTCATGGAAACTCCAGGAGAGAAAGGAAATCCGCGCCGGGGTGCAGGCCGCAGTGGGCGCCAGTATACCTGTGCGCCAGCCATCTTTGATCGGGGCCCACCGGGAGTTTTCTGACAGCGCTGACAGCTGGCCGTCACGGTGCTGACCGGGTTGTCGGGCTATAACTGTGCCCAGATCATGGCCATCCTTCCGACATCATTGCCCGGCGCTCTCTCCCCATGCCCATTGCCAAGAAAACAGTCGTGACCGCAGCGGTACTCGTGGTGCTCATCGCCGGCCTCGCGTGGTTCCTGAACAAGCCCGCCACCGCCAGGCTGGCCGCGCCCACGGCCATTCCGGTACGGGTGGTCAGCGTGCACCAGCAGGATGTACCGCGTTACACCAGCGGCATCGGCACGGTGCTGTCGCTGCACAGCGTGGTGATTCGCCCACAGGTGGATGGCATCCTGACCCGGCTGCTGGTCAAGGAGGGGCAACTGGTCAAGACCGGCGACCTGCTGGCGACCATCGATGATCGTTCGATACGCGCCAACCTCGATCAGGCCCGGGCCCAGCTGGCGCAGAACCAGGCCCAGTTGCAGGTGGCCCAGATCAACCTCAAGCGCTACAAGCTGCTGTCGGTGGATGACGGCATCTCGAAGCAGACCTATGACCAGCAAGTGGCCCTGGTCAATCAGCTCAACGCCACGGCCCAGGGTAACCAGGCTGCCATTGATGCCGCTCAAGTACAGCTTTCCTACACTCAGATCCGCTCTCCCGTCAGCGGCCGGGTGGGGATTCGTACCGTTGATGAAGGCAACTTCCTGCGCATGAGCGATACCCAGGGCCTGTTCTCGGTAACCCAGATCGACCCGATTGCCGTGGAGTTTTCCCTGCCCCAGCAAATGCTGCCAACCCTGCAGCAACTGATCCGCGCCCAGGACCCGGCGGCGGTCAAGGCCTTCCTCGGCGCTGACAGCAACAGCGCCGGGGCCCTGCTGGGCAACGGCCACCTGACCCTGATCGACAATCAGATCAACGCCGGGACCGGCACCATCCGCGCCAAGGCGGAGTTCAGCAACGCCCAGCAGCAGCTGTGGCCCGGGCAACTGGTGACGGTGAAAATCCAGACCGCCCTGGACCAGAACGCCCTCACCGTACCGCCGACAGTGGTCCAGCGCGGCCTGGACCAGCACTTCGTGTACCGGGTCAAGGGCCAGCAGGTGGAAGTCGTGCCGGTGCAGGTGGTGTATCAGGACAGCGGGTTGAACATCATCTCCGGGGTCCAGGCTGGCGATGTGCTGGTCAGTGACGGCCAGTCGCGGCTCAAGCCCGGCTCCCAGGTCCAGGTACTGAGCGATCCACCCCAGGTGGTACAGGCGACGGAGCCCCAGCCATGAAGGGCCATGGCTCGGTGTCCGCCTGGTGCGTCGACCATCCGGTTGCCACCGTCCTGCTGACCTTCGCCCTGGTACTGTTGGGCGCCATTGCCTTCCCGCGCCTGCCGGTGGCTCCGCTGCCAGAGGCCGAGTTCCCGACCATCCAGGTGTCCGCCGCCCTGCCCGGTGCCAGCCCGGACACCATGGCCTCTTCCGTGGCCACGCCCCTGGAGGTGCAATTCAGCGCCATTCCCGGCATGACCCAGATGACCTCCAGCAGCGCCCTGGGCTCGTCCTTGCTGACCCTGCAATTCACCTTGAACAAAAGCATCGACACCGCCGCCCAGGAAGTGCAGGCGGCGATCAACACCGCCGCTGGCAAGTTGCCCAAGGACATGCCCACCCTGCCCACCTGGAAGAAGGTCAACCCGGCGGACAGCCCGGTGCTGATCCTCAGCATCAGTTCGACGCAGATGCCCGGCACCGAGCTCAGTGACTACGCGGAAACCCTGCTGGCCCGACAGATCAGCCAGATCGACGGGGTCGGCCAGATCAACATCACCGGCCAGCAGCGCCCGGCGATCCGGGTCCAGGCTTCGGCGGACAAACTGGCGGCCATCGGCCTGACCCTGGCCGACATCCGCCTGGCGATCCAGCAGACCAGCCTCAACCTGGCCAAGGGTGCACTGTACGGCGAGTCGAGCATCTCCACCCTGTCCACCAACGACCAGTTGTTCCACCCCGAGGAATACGGCCAGTTGATCGTTTCCTACAAGGACGGTGCCCCCGTGCACCTGCAGGATGTGGCGCGGGTAGTCAACGGTTCGGAAGATGCCTACGTCCAGGCCTGGTCCGGCGACCAACCGGGGGTCAACCTGGTGATCTCGCGCCAGCCCGGCGCCAATATCGTCGAGACCGTGGACCGCATCCAGGCTGCCCTGCCAGGCCTGGAGGCCATGCTCCCGGCCTCGGTGCAGGTCAAGGTGCTGGTGGACCGGACCCAGACCATCCGCGCCTCATTGCACGAAGTGGAGATCACCCTGCTGATCGCCGTGCTGCTGGTGGTGGCAGTGATGGCGCTGTTCCTGCGCCAGTGGTCCGCGACCCTGATCGTCTCCGCGGTGCTGGGCGTATCCCTGACCGCCAGTTTCGCCTTGATGTACGTGCTGGGCTTCAGCCTGAACAACCTGACCCTGGTGGCCATTGTCGTGGCCGTGGGCTTTGTGGTGGATGACGCCATCGTCGTGGTGGAGAACATCCACCGCCACCTGGAAGCCGGCGACGGCATGCGCGAGGCGGCAATCAAGGGCGCCGGCGAGATCGGCTTCACCGTGGTCTCCATCAGCTTCTCCCTGGTGGCGGCGTTCATTCCCCTGCTGTTCATGGGCGGCGTGGTGGGCCGGCTGTTCAAGGAGTTCGCCCTGACCGCCACTTCCACCATCATGATTTCGGTGGTGGTCTCGCTGACCCTGGCCCCCACCCTGGCGGCCCTGTTCATGCGCGCGCCGGTGCACCCGGCCCATGCCAAGCCGGGCTTCGGCGAGCGCCTGCTGGCGGTCTACGAGCGCGGCCTGCGCAAGGCTCTGGCCCACCAGAAACTGATGCTGGGGATCTTCGGCCTGACCCTGAGCATGGCCATTGCCGGCTATATCCTGATCCCCAAGGGCTTCTTCCCCGTGCAGGACACCGGCTTCGTGCTCGGTACTACCGAGGCTGCGGCGGACATTTCCTACCCGGACATGGTGAAAAAGCACCAGGCGCTGGCCGAGATCGTCGCCGCCGACCCGGCAGTGCAGGCCTTCTCCCACTCCGTGGGGGTCTCGGGCAGCAACCAGACCATCGCCAACGGCCGCTTCTGGATTTCCCTCAAGAACCGTGGCGACCGGGACGTGTCTGCCAGTGCCTTCATCGACCGCATCCGCCCGCAACTGATGAAGGTGCCCGGCATTGTCCTGTACCTGCGGGCCGGCCAGGACATCAACCTCAGCTCTGGTCCCAGCCGCGCCCAGTACCAGTACGTACTGAAAAGCAACGACGGCCCGACCCTGAGCACCTGGACCCAGCGCCTGACGGAAAAGCTGCGCAGCAACCCGGCCTTCCGCGACATCTCCAACGACCTGCAACTGGGCGGCAGCATCACCCACATCCATATCGATCGCACGGCTGCCGCGCGTTTCGGCCTGACCGCCAGCGATGTCGACGAGGCACTGTACGACGCCTTCGGCCAGCGCCAGATCAACGAGTTCCAGACCGAGATCAACCAGTACAACGTGATCCTTGAACTCGACACCCAGCAACGGGGCAAGGCCGAGAGCCTCAACTACTTCTACCTGCGCTCGCCGCTGACCGGAGAAATGGTCCCGCTCTCTGCCCTGGCGCGCTTCGATGCGCCCACCATCGGCCCGCTGTCGATTGCCCACGACGGCATGTTCCCGGCGGCCAACCTGTCCTTCAACCTGGCCCCCGGCGTGGCCCTGGGCGATGCGGTCATCCTGCTCAACCAGGCCAAGAGCGAGATCGGCATGCCAACGGCCATCAGCGGCAATTTCCAGGGCGCGGCCCAGGCCTTCCAGAGCTCGCTGGCCAGCCAGCCGTACCTGATCCTGGCGGCGCTGGTGGCGGTGTACATCATTCTCGGGGTGCTGTACGAAAGCTTCGTGCATCCCTTGACCATCATTTCCACCCTGCCCTCGGCCGGGCTGGGCGCCTTGCTGATGCTCTGGCTGTGCGGCCAGGACTTTTCCATCATGGCGCTGATCGGCCTGGTGCTGCTGATCGGCATCGTCAAGAAGAACGGCATCCTGATGATCGACTTTGCCCTGGAAGCCCAGCGCCACGGCGGCCTGCCTCCCGAGGAGGCGATCTACCAGGCCTGCATCACCCGCTTCCGGCCGATCATCATGACCACCCTGGCCGCCCTGCTCGGTGCCCTGCCGCTGATGCTCGGCTACGGCGCTGGCGCCGAACTGCGCCAGCCCCTGGGGATTGCCGTGGTGGGCGGCCTGCTGGTCAGCCAGGCCCTGACGCTGTTCACCACGCCGGTCATATACTTGTGGCTTGAGCGGCTGTTCCACCGGCCCCAGCCGGCCCTGTTGCCGGCCACCACTACCTGAGGCGGGTCATGCGCGTTCTGATTATCGAAGACGAAGAAAAAACGGCCGATTACCTGCACCGCGGGTTGACCGAGCAAGGCTACACCGTCGACCTGGCCCGGGACGGCGTCGAAGGCCTGCACATGGCTCTGGAGGGCGACTATGCCGTGATAGTGCTGGATGTGATGCTGCCCGGCCTGGATGGCTTTGGCGTATTGCGAGCACTGCGTGCGCGCAAGCAGACCCCGGTGATCATGCTCACCGCCCGCGAACGCGTGGAAGACCGCATCAAGGGCCTGCGCGATGGCGCCGACGACTACCTGGGCAAGCCCTTCTCCTTCCTTGAACTGGTGGCCCGCCTGCAGGCCCTGACCCGTCGCAGCGGTGGGCATGAGCCGGTGCAGATCAGCATCGCCGACCTGTGGATCGACCTGATCAGCCGCAAGGCCAGCCGTGCCGGCAGCCGCCTGGACCTGACCGCCAAGGAGTTTTCCCTGCTCAGCGTACTGGCCCGGCGCCAGGGCGAGATCCTGTCCAAGACCGCCATCGCTGAAATGGTCTGGGACATCAATTTCGACAGCGACGCGAATGTCGTCGAAGTGGCGATCAAGCGCCTGCGGGCCAAACTCGACGGCCCCTTCGAACAGAAACTGCTGCACACCATCCGTGGCATGGGCTATGTGCTGGAGAGCCGCGGTGCCGAGTAACTCCATCGCCCTGCGCCTGAGCGGGCTGTTCACTCTGGTGGCGCTGCTGATCTTCCTGCTGATTGGCGGGGCCCTCTACCAGCAGGTGGACAAGGGCCTGGGGCTGCTCCCGGAAGCCGAACTGGATGCGCGCTACAGCGTGCTGGAGTCGGCCCTGACCCGCTACGGCAACCCCGAGCACTGGGCCAAGATCAACGCCAAGCTCAAGCTGCTGAGCGAGGAAGACAAGCGCATCCGCTTCTGGGCCATCAGCGGCGACCCCGGCTATGAATACGGCAGCCCCGACGCGCAGATCCGCGAATTCGCCCAAGGCCCCCTGGGCATGCGTGACCTGAACCTGAACGATCACCCCTATCCGCTGAAAGTCCTGGTCAGCCAGTTGCCGGCCAAGGAACAGCGCCCGGCCCTGCGCTTTCTGATCGCCATCGACACCGACACCTTCCACCAGACCCAGCATCAGTTGCTGATGGCCCTGATCGGCCTGGCCATTGTCGGCGTGCTGCTGGCCTCGGCCCTGGGCTACTGGGTGGCGCGGATCGGCCTCAAGCCGCTGATCAAGCTCTCCCAGGAAGCCCAGCGCCTGGCACCGCCACGACTGTCCGGGCGCCTGCAATTGTCGCCACTGCCGCCGGAACTGAAGCAGTTCGTCAATTCCTTCAACTCCACGTTGGAACGGGTCGAACACGCCTACTCGCGCCTGGAGTCGTTCAACGCCGATGTGGCCCACGAACTGCGCTCGCCCCTGACCAACCTGATCGGCCAGACCCAGGTCGCCCTGACCCGGGGGCGCTCGGCGGAGCATTACTTCGAGGTACTGCAATCGAACCTCGAAGAGCTGGAGCGGCTGCGTTCGATCATCAACGACATGCTGTTCCTGGCCAGTGCCGACCAGGGCAGCAAGGCCACCAAGCTCACCACCAGTTCCCTGGCGGCGGAAGTGGCAACGACCCTGGACTACCTGGACTTCATCCTCGAAGACGCCCAGGTCAGGGTCGAGGTCCAGGGCGATGCCCAGGTGCGGATCGAGGTTGCCCACCTGCGCCGGGCCCTGATCAACCTGCTGAGCAACGCGGTGCAGCACACCGCAGCCGGGGAAGTGATCCAGGTGCGGATCGAGATCCAGGAACACCAGGTGGCGATCGCCGTCAGCAACCCGGGGCAGGACATTGCCAGTGAACACCTGCCACGGCTGTTCGAGCGCTTCTACCGGGTGGATGCCTCGCGCAGCAACAGCGGTGCCAATCACGGCCTGGGGCTGGCCATCGTCAAGGCCATCGCCCTGATGCATGGCGGTGATGTGTTCGTGCGCAGTGACCGGGGCATCAATACCTTCGGCCTGTACCTGCCTCTCTGACTCGGGATTCTCGGATTCTCGGATTCTCGGATTCTGTAGGAGCCGGCTTGCCGGCGAAGGCGTCAACACATCCGGCGCAAGGCGATAGGGCGCGTTCGCTGGCAAGCCAGCTCCTACTATTGTTTTTTTTGTAACAGTCCTTATCCTGTTCGGCTCTTTTTCCAACAGCCACGTGGTTATATTTTTGTCGCACCGAATTGAACTTGCTCTGCAAGAAGGTCTTCAGAAATGTCCAACAGTATGGGTATCGCCAGCGCGTTCGTTTTGTCTTCCCTGTTCGTGGCACCAATGGCCATGGCCGAAGAATCCCAGGGATTCGTGGCAAGAAATGCCGCACGCGCCGCCGCTTTCGAACAAGCCCAGATCGCCCAGGCAGCCCAGCAGCAAAACACTCAGCAAGCCCAGAAGATCACTGCCGAGCAAAGCAAGAGCGACACTCAGAAAGACAGTTGATCCTAGCTTCCGACTTGTTTCCCTCGACAACTTCTCTGCTTTCAACCCGGGAGTAAGTTGTCTTAAAGCCGCTGAGTTCAGCGGCTTTTTTTTGCCGTATAGAAACCCTCGGCACACTCGTCATACCCAGAACAAGAAACACCCGAATTCACAATAAGAAGCCATTGTCGTTCACCAAAGGAGCTAAACGTTGTTCAAGACCTCACTGAAGATCAGCCCCCTGTTCATTGCAATCGCCGCAACGATCCCGACACTCGGGCAAGCCGCCGAAGAAACCAAGACCGAGGGTTTTGTCGAGGGTTCGAGCCTCAAGCTCAACGCCCGCAACTACTACATGAACCGCAACCGCCTGCAGCAGAACAAAGACAACATCGAATGGGGCCAGGGTTTTCTCGGCGTCTTCGAGTCGGGCTACACCCAGGGCACCGTGGGTTTCGGCCTTGATGCCAACGCCATGCTCGGCCTCAAGCTGGACGGTGGTGGCGGCACCACCAAGTCAAGCATCCTGCCTATCAGCGACGATGGCCGGCACAAGGCGCCCGGCTCGTTCTCCACCGCCGGCGCCACCTTGAAAATGCGGGCCTTCGATACCGAGCTCAAGGCTGGCGACCTGTTCCTCAACAACCCGGTGATCGCCGGCGGCATGAGCCGCATGCTGCCCCAGACCTTCCGCGGCGTGAGCCTGACCAACCACAGCTTCGACGGCTGGTTGATCGAGGGCGGCCAGGCCAGCTTCACCAAGCCGTACAACCAGAGTGGACACAAACGCATCGGTACTTCCTACGGCAGCCTGCGCGAGGGCGACGAGAGCCTGCACCTGAACTGGGCCGGCGTGGCCTGGAGCGGCGTGCCAGGGCTGACCAGCAGCCTCTACGCGTCCGAACTCAAGGACATCTGGAACCAGTACTACTACGACCTGGACTACACCTACGCGGTCAACGAACTGGTCAGCCTCAACCCGGGCCTGCACTTCTATCACACTCAGGACACCGGCCAGGCGCTGCTGGGCAACATCGACAACAACACCTACAGCCTGCACTTCACCGTCGGCGTGGGTAACCACAGCGTCACCGCGGCCTATCAGCGGGTCAACGGCAACACACCGTTCGACTACATCGCCCAGGGCGACAGCATCTACCTGGACAACTCCCAGCAGTATTCGGACTTCAACGGCCCCAACGAGCGTTCGTGGAAGCTCAAGTACGCCTATGACTTTGCCGGTCTCGGCCTGCCGGGCCTGACTTCGGCGCTCTCCTACTCGCGCGGCGAGCTGGACCTGACCAAGGTCGATCCGGCCAGCCGCGGCTATGCCAGCTGGTACAGCGCCGACGGCAAGAACGCCAAGCACTGGGAGCGCGACCTGGACCTCAAGTACGTGGTGCAGGGCGGCAGCGCCAAGGACCTCGCCGTACGCCTGCAGTGGGCCACCAACCGTGGCGGCAACGGCTACGGCGCGCTGGACAACGACACCGACGAATACCGGGTGATCGTCGACTACCCGATCAACGTCTTCTAAGCCACCCAAACAAAAAGACCAGCATGTTTTGCTGGTCTTTTTTTTATCGGAGATTTATACAAGCGCGCAGGCGTGACCGATTTCTGTAGCCCACGTCCACACTAGACTCAAAACTGTCGACGCAGCAGAAATCAAAATCATGAACGTGAGTAGTGCGACACCCCGCACAGGGAAGATCGCGTCAAATACCGAGCGCCTGCTGATCCTTTCCAGCTCGCTGATCGTTGTTGCCATTCTCGGCATCGTCACCTACCTGTTGATCCGCGAACACGCCGCTGCCGAACAGGCTGCCACACGTGCCGCCAACAACATCGTGCAACTGATCGACGCCGATGTATTGCGCAACGTCGAGCTCTACGACCTGTCTCTCAAGGGACTGATCAGTGCCGCGCAACGTGACGATCTGAAGGATGTTTCGGCGTCCATACGTCACCTGGCGCTGTTCGACCGGGCCACCGCAGCGCCCTACAAGGGCGACATCCTGCTGCTGGACAGGCACGGCGACGTGCTGGCCGACTCGGCCTCGGTCGTGCCGCGCACGGGCAACTACGCCGATCGCGAGTACTTTCGATCGCACATCGACAATCCGGACCCGAGGATGATGATCAGCCCGCCGTTCCGCGCGCGCACCGCCGATCACGACTGGCGGATCAGCTTCAGCCGCCGGCTCAGCGACGAGCATGGCCAGTTCATCGGGGTGGCCGAAGCGGCCATGCGCCTGAGCTACTTCAACGAGCTGTTCAGAAATCTGGATATCGGTCGCAACGGTACGATCAACCTGGTGAGCCGCGACGGCGTTCTGCTGGCCCAGCAACCGCCGCTGGCAGACGACCTGATAGGCAAGAACTTCAGCAGCCGCCCCAACTTCGTCCGCATTCTGCGTGAAGGCAACGGCAGCTTCAGCAGCGTCTCCAGCGTTGATCAGAAGCAGCGGCTGTACACCTTTTCCCAGGTCGGCGATCTGCCCCTGATCGTGATTGTCGCGCTGTCCATCGACGAGGTCTTCGGAGCCTGGCAACGCACCGCGGTGCTGATCAGCGGTGCCACTGGCGCCCTCTGCATCGCCCTGTTCTGGCTGACCTGGCAGTTGTGCCGCGAACTGCGGCGCCGGCAGAGCGCCGAGCAGGAACTGGCGCGCCTGGCAGCCGTCGATGCCCTCACCGGCCTGGCCAATCGCCGTACCCTGGACCAGGTGCTGGGCAACGAATGGTCGCGGGCCCGGCGCGCCAACCTGCCGTTGTCGCTATTGATGGTCGATGTCGATCACTTCAAATCCTTCAACGACCGCTTCGGCCATCCGCTGGGGGACCAGGCCTTGCGTGCGGTGGCACAGAGCATTGGCGCCTGCGTCGGGCGCCCCTCGGACCTGGCGGCGCGCTATGGCGGCGAGGAGTTTGCGGTCATCCTGCCAGGAACCGACAGTGCCGGCGCCGCCGTACTCGCCGAGAAGATCCGCACCAGCATCGCCGCCTTGCCGGCCATCAGCGAACACGCCGCGCCGCTGACCGTGAGCATTGGCATCAACACCTGGTCGGGTAACGCCGATATCGGTCTTGAACAATGGGTGAGCGACGCCGACAAGGCGCTGTATCAGGCCAAGTACAGCGGGCGCAACCGGGTTGTTTCCAACATGTCCCAGGGCGGCTCCAAGCGCGGCGCTTGAAACCGCAGGCATAAAAAAAGGCCATCCGGGGGGATGGCCTTCAAAAACAAAAGGAAAGAGAGAGTGACTTACACGGCCGCAACCGGACGCATGTAAGAGATCGGTGCAGTGCTGGCATCTTCGAAGGTCACGACTTCCCAGGCATCTTTCTGCTCAATCAACTTGCGCAGTAGCTGGTTGTTCAGTGCATGGCCCGACTTGAAGCCTTTGAACTCACCTATCAGGCTGTTGCCCAGCAGGTAGAGGTCGCCAATTGCATCCAGGATCTTGTGCTTGACGAATTCGTCTTCGTAGCGAAGACCGTCTTCATTCAGTACGCCATCCGAATCGACCACAATTGCGTTTTCCACGCTGCCGCCGAGTGCGAGGTTGTGCTTGCGCAGGTACTCGATATCACTCATGAAACCAAAGGTACGGGCGCGGCTGACTTCTTTTACAAACGAAGTACTGGAGAAGTCCACGCTTGCACTCTGGGTGCGGTCACGGAAAACCGGGTGATCGAAATCGATCTCGAAGCTCACTTTAAAACCATCGAAAGGCACGAAAGTGGCGCGCTTGTCGCCGTCTTCCACGGTCACTTCACGAAGGATGCGGATGAACTTTTTAGCTGCGTCCTGTTCTTCGAGGCCAGCAGATTGAATCAGGAATACGAAGGGTCCGGCACTGCCATCCATGATCGGGACTTCAGACGCGGAGAGCTCGACGTAGGCGTTATCGATGCCCAGGCCAGCCATGGCCGAGAGCAAGTGCTCCACCGTGTCCACTTTGACGTCACCGTTGACCAGAGTGGTCGACATCGTGGTTTCGCCAACATTTTCCGCGCGAGCAGGAATCTGCACCACAGGGTCCAGGTCGGCACGACAAAACACAATGCCGGTGTCGACAGGCGCAGGCTTGAGGGTCAGGTATACCTTCTCCCCGGAATGCAGGCCTACACCTGTGGCACGGATAATATTCTTCAGGGTGCGTTGTTTAATCATGGCTTGGGCCGCTTCAGCGCAAATTGCGAACTGGTATCAACAAAGGCTGGCGATAATAGCAGACCATGCCTTTGCTGAACACCAATCACCCTAATACCCCTGATGCATTCCATCAATCGGCCTGACGACGCAGGAATGCCGGGATGTCCAGGTAGTCCAGATCATCTTGCGGATTCAGCTTCGCCGCGGTCGCCGCGTTCGACTGCGCCTGATTGCGCATGACGGTCGGACGGTCCAGGTCACGGTAGTTCACCGACGGCAGTTCCTGGCGAGCAGGGGCTGGCGCTTGCGACTGGGCGGACATGGAAGTCTGGACGGTGTTGTCGATGACCTTCACAGGCTTCTCGATTTTTGCGCCCAGGCCGGTGGCCACTACGGTTACATGCAGCTCGTCACGCATGTCCGGATCGATAACGGTACCGACCTTGACCATGGCGTGTTCGGAAGCGAAGGCCTCGATGATGCTACCCACGTCGGAGTACTCGCCCAGGGACAAGTCAGGACCGGCGGTGATGTTCACCAGGATGCCGCGTGCGCCTTCCAGGTTCACGTCTTCCAGCAGCGGGTTGCGGATCGCCGCTTCAGTGGCTTCACGTGCACGGTTCGGACCGCTGGCGCAGCCAGTGCCCATCATCGCCATGCCCATTTCGCTCATCACGGTACGTACGTCGGCGAAGTCGACGTTGATCATGCCCGGACGCTTGATGATGTCGGAAATACCGCGAACGGCACCGGCCAACACGTCGTCCGCCTTGGCGAAAGCCGACAGCAGGCTGGCGTCCTTGCCGAGGATGGTCAGCAGTTTCTCGTTGGGGATGGTGATCAACGAGTCGACGCTTTCGCTCAGCGCGCGGATGCCCTCATCGGCGATCTGCATGCGCTTGCGGCCTTCGAACGGGAACGGACGGGTCACCACCGCAACGGTGAGGATGCCCATTTCCTTGGCCACTTCAGCAATGATCGGCGCCGCACCGGTACCGGTACCGCCGCCCATGCCGGTGGTGATGAACACCATGTTGGTGCCCGCCAGTACTTCAGCGATACGCTCACGGTCTTCCAGGGCGGCTTGACGGCCGACTTCCGGATTGGCACCCGCACCCAGGCCCTTGGTCACGCCGGTACCCAGTTGCAGGATGGTCCGCGCGCCGATGTTTTTCAGCGCTTGAGCATCAGTGTTGGCGCAGATGAACTCGACGCCTTCGATGTTGCTCTTGACCATGTGATTGACCGCGTTGCCGCCGCCACCGCCAACACCGATAACCTTGATTACCGGACTTTGCGGGATGTTGTCTACGAGTTCGAACATTTTCCCTCTCCTTTCATTTCTCTAGTTTTTCGCCTACTGCCTACTGCTTTGAAACGGTGTTGCGGTAAATCTTTAGAAGTTGCCCTGCACCCAGCTCTTGATGCGATCGAGCAGTGCCGCCTTGGGCTCGTCGCTGCTGTAGCTGTCGCGGCTGCCGATGCCGGAGAACGAGATGCCGTCGGACTGTTTCTGCAGCCCGTACAGCAGCAAGCCGACACCGGTGGAATAGATCGGGTTGCGCACCACGTCGGACAGGCCCTTGACACTGTGGGGCACGCCCAGGCGAACCGGCATGTGGAAAATTTCCTCGGCCAGTTCCACCGCGCCTTCCATCTTCGAAGTGCCGCCAGTGAGCACGATGCCCGCCGGGATCAGGTCTTCGTAGCCACTGCGGCGCAGTTCGGCCTGGATCAGGGTGAACAGTTCGTCGTAACGCGGTTCGACCACCTCGGCCAGGGCCTGGCGCGAGAGTTCGCGCGGTGGGCGGTCGCCAACGCTTGGCACCTTGATGGTTTCGCCGGCACCGGCCAGCTTGGCCAGAGCGCAGGCGTAACGGATCTTGATTTCCTCGGCGTACTGGGTCGGGGTACGCAGGGCCATGGCGATGTCGTTGGTCACCTGGTCGCCGGCAATCGGAATCACCGCGGTGTGGCGGATCGCGCCTTCGGTGAAGATCGCCATGTCGGTGGTGCCGCCGCCGATGTCCACCAGGCACACGCCCAGCTCTTTCTCGTCGTCGGTAAGCACCGAGTAGGCCGAAGCCAGCTGCTCGAGGATGATGTCGTCGATTTCCAGGCCGCAGCGGCGCACGCATTTTTCGATATTCTGCGCGGCATTCACTGCACAGGTGACCACGTGCACCTTGGCTTCCAGGCGTACGCCGGACATGCCCAGGGGTTCACGCACGCCTTCCTGGTTGTCGATCACGTAATCCTGCGGCAGGGTGTGCAGAACCCGCTGGTCAGCCGGGATCGCCACGGCCTGGGCAGCGTCGAGGACCCGCTCCAGGTCCGCCGAGCTGACTTCACGGTCGCGAATCGCCACGATGCCGTGGGAGTTCAGGCTGCGGATGTGATTGCCCGCCACACCGACGAACGCCGAGTGGATACGGCAGCCCGCCATCAGTTGCGCCTCTTCCACCGCCCGCTGGATCGACTGCACGGTGGATTCGATGTTCACCACCACGCCCTTCTTCAGGCCGCGGGAAGGATGGGTGCCGATGCCGACGATTTCCAGCGAGCCATCGGCCGCGACTTCGCCCACCAGCGCCACAACCTTGGAGGTACCGATATCCAGGCCGACGATCATTTTGCCGCTTTGCACATTTGCCATGGTCCTGCCTCTTCTTAATTCTTCGCGACGGCAGGTTGCGCCGTCGTGGGTGCCGCCGGATCGCGCCAGCCGACGGCCAGGCCGTTGGCGTAGCGCAGATCGATGCGCGCGATGTTCGTGATCTGTTCTTTCAGCGTTTTTTCATAAATGGCAATGAAGCGGCGCATCTTCTCCACCAGGTGATCGCGGCCCAGGAGCAGTTCGATACCCGGGCCGGCACTGCCGGCGCCGGTGGTCAGGAACCAGCTGCCGCGCTCACGCAGCTCCAGACGGGCGATCGAAAAGCCCAGCGGCCGCAGCATCTGGCTCAACACCTGATACTGCTGCATCACTTGCTGCTGGGCCCGCTGCGGCCCGAACAACTGCGGCAAGTGCTCATAGTTCGCCAGTTCACGCGGGGTGAAGGCCTGGCCCTGGTTGTTCAACAGCGCCTCGTCGCCCCAGCGGGCCACCGGCAGCTGTTCTTCCAGGCGAATCACCACTTGGTCCGGCCACACCCGACGTACCTCGGCGTGGGCGATCCAGGGCATCTGCTCCAGCTCGGTGCGCATGCTCGCCAGGTCGATGGTGAAGAAGCTCGCCGCGACATAAGGCGCGATCCGCTGCTGCACCGCCTGCTGGCTGATGTAGCTCAAGTCCCCCTGCACCGCGATCTTGGTGATCGGGCGGTCGGCGTACGGCAGCAGGCGCTGGGCCCCTTCATAGGTGCCAAACCCCAGAGCCACCAGCAGCACCGGCCAGAACAGGCTTTTCAGAAAGCCGAAGTTGGCTTTCGGCAGGCGCGCCGACATCGGCTCTTTGGCCACCATTCGGCTGGCACCCCGCGGCACCGGCTTGCGGCCGGGTGCGGGTTGCTGATGACGAAGCGACGCGCCTTGCATGGACTTAACCTCTCGCCTCAAGACTGGCTGCCAGGATGGCCAATACCAGTTGCTGGAAATCCAGGCCGGCCGCGCGGGCCGCCATCGGAACCAGACTGTGATCGGTCATGCCCGGAGCGGTATTCACTTCCAGGAACCAGAACTGCCCCTGGGCGTCCTGCATCACGTCGGCACGTGCCCAACCGGCGATACCGAGCGCCTCACAGGCTTTCGCCGTGAGTTCCATGAGTTCCTGTTCCTTGGAGCTGTCGAGCCCGCACGGGATCCGGTACTGGGTATCGGAAGCCAGGTACTTGGCGTCGTAGTCGTAAAATGTGTGGGGAGTGCCCAGGGCGATGGGTGGCAGCACCTGGTCACGCAGGGTCGCGATGGTGAACTCCGGACCCTGGATCCATTGCTCGACCAACACTTGCGAATCGTAGGTACTGGCCGCCTTCCATGCGTCGATCAATTCGGACGCGGAAGTCACCTTGGCCATACCGATACTGGAGCCTTCATGAGCCGGTTTGACGATCAAAGGCAGGCCCAGTTCCGCCACCGCGGAAATACAATCGGCCTCGGAGCTCAATACGGCGTGGCGCGGCGTCGGAATGCCCAGGCTGTGCCAAACCTGCTTGGTACGCAGTTTGTCCATGGCCAGGGCCGAAGCAAGGATGCCGCTGCCGGTGTAAGGAATCCCCAGGCACTCCAGCAGCCCTTGCATGCTGCCGTCTTCACCGCCACGACCGTGGAGAATGATGAAGGCACGATCGATCTTCTCGCTCAAGAGACGTTGCAGCAGATCATCGCCGACGTCGATGCCGAAGGCGTTCACACCGCCGCTCTGCAGCGCTTCAAGCACGGCCTTGCCGGACTTGAGCGACACTTCGCGCTCGGCGCTCTTGCCACCGTAAAGAACGGCGACGCGACCGAAATCGCTCGGTTTCACGGTAGAGAACAGGTTGGCGTAGGCAGCGGTCATTTCGCCCCCTTGCCAGCGGCTACAGCACCGGCGAACAGCGGGCTGCCGAGCAGTTTTGGCGCCAGGCCACCGATGTCACCGGCACCCTGACACAGCAGGATGTCACCGGCGCGCAACAACGGCTTGACCAGCGGTGCCAGGTCGACCCCACGCTCGATGTAGATCGGGTCCAGTTGGCCACGCTGACGGATGCTGTGGCACAACTGACGGCTGTCGGCGCCCGGGATCGGCTCTTCGCCGGCCGGGTAGACCTCCATCAGCAGCAATACGTTGGCATCGGCCAGTACCTGCACGAAGTCGTCGTACAGGTCGCGGGTACGGCTGAAACGGTGCGGCTGGTAGACCATCACCAGGCGGCGTTCCGGCCAGCCACCGCGCACGGCCTTGATCACCGCAGCGACTTCGGTCGGGTGGTGACCGTAGTCGTCCACCAGCATCACGTTGCCCCCTTCCACTGGCAGTTCGCCATAGACCTGGAAGCGTCGGCCCACACCCTGGAAGCCCGACAGGCCCTGGACAATGGCTTCATCGCTGATGCCTTCGTCGGTGGCGATGCAGATGGTCGCCAGGGAGTTCAGCACGTTGTGGTTGCCCGGCATGTTCACCGACACGTCCAGCGGCTCGCGGTCGCGACGCAGTACGGTGAAGAAGGTCTGCATGCCTTGCTGGCGTACATTGATGGCGCGCACGTCGGCTTCTTCGCTGAAGCCGTAGGTCACGGTCGGACGCTTGACCTGCGGCAGGATCTCGCGCACCACCGGATCGTCCAGGCACATCACTGCCAGCCCGTAGAACGGCAGGTTGTGCAGGAAGTCGACAAAGGTTTTCTTCAGTTTGTTGAAGTCACCGTCGTAGGTCGCCATATGGTCGGCGTCGATGTTGGTGACCACAGCCACCAGCGGTTGCAGGTGCAGGAAGCTGGCATCGCTTTCGTCGGCTTCGGCAATCAGGTAACGGCTGGTGCCCAGTTGTGCATTGGTGCCCGCTGCATTCAGCCGCCCGCCGATGACGAACGTCGGGTCCAGGCCGCCAGCGGCGAATACCGAGGCCAGCAGGCTGGTGGTGGTGGTCTTGCCGTGGGTGCCGGCCACGGCCACGCCGTGACGGTAGCGCATCAGTTCGGCGAGCATTTCCGCCCGCGGCACCACTGGAATACGCCGTTCCAGAGCGGTGGCGACTTCCGGGTTGGAGGTGTTCACGGCGCTGGAAACCACCAGCACATCGGCATTGGCAGCGTTCTCGGCGCGGTGGCCGATGAAAATCTGTGCGCCAAAGGACTCCAGGCGCTCGGTAACCGGCGATGCCTTGAGGTCGGAACCGGACACCTGGTAGCCCAGGTTCAGCAGCACTTCAGCAATCCCGCACATGCCCACGCCGCCGATACCGACGAAGTGGATGCGGCGGATGCGGCGCATTTCCGGCTGCGGCATGGCTTTCTGATTCTCAACCATGGGCCACCTCCAGGCAGATATTCACTACGTCGTGGGTGGCGCCGGGCTTGGCCAGGCGGCGGGCGGCCTGGGCCATGTTGTCGAGTCGTTCTGGTTGCATCAAAACCTCTGTCAGGCGAGCGGCAAGGTCCGCAGCACCAGTCGTTCTTTGCGGCATCAGGAAGGCAGCACCTTCACGAGCCAAATATTCGGCATTGCGGGTCTGGTGGTCGTCGATCGCGTGGGGCAAAGGCACCAGCATCGAGGGCAGACCGGCGGCAGCCAGTTCGCTGACGGTCAACGCGCCTGCGCGACAGACCACCAGGTCGGCCCAGCCATAGGCTTGGGCCATGTCTTTGATAAAGGGCTGCACCTGCGCCTCGACGCCGGCGGCGCGATAGCGCTCTGCAGTGACTTCATCGTGGTTTTTGCCGGCCTGGTGGAACACCTCCGGGCGCAGCTCGGGGGCGACCTGTGCCAAGGCTTCCGGCAACAGCTTGTTCAACGGCTCTGCGCCCAGGCTTCCGCCCAGGATCAGCAAACGCGCCTTGCGTCCGGCCAGGGCCTCGCGCGGTGTTTCGAGGAACAGTTCGGTGCGTACCGGGTTGCCCGTGGTGCGCCGGCTTTGCGAGGCACCGAAGGTGTCCGGGAAAGCTTCGCAGACTCGGGCAGCCAACGGCACCAGCAGCCGATTGGCGGTACCGGCCACGGCGTTCTGTTCGTGAACGATGACCGGCACCCCGGACAACTTCGCGGCAACTCCACCAGGGCCGGTCACATAACCGCCAAAACCCAGGACACAAACCGGCTTCAACTGGCGAATGACCCGCCGCGCCTGGAGCACGGCCTTGATCAACACAAACGGCGCCTTGAGCAGGGACAGCTTGCCCTTGCCCCGCAAACCGCTGACGTTGATCAGGTGCAACGGCAGCCCGGCCGCAGGCACCAGATCGTTTTCGATGCCGCGCGGGGTGCCCAGCCAGTGCACGGTGTAGCCACGGGCCTGGAACTCGCGGGCGCAGGCCAGTGCCGGGAACACGTGGCCTCCGGTGCCGCCGGCCATGATCAGGACATTAGCGCCCATGGCTCGGCTCCTCGGCGAAGTCACTTTCACTGAACTCCATCTCTTCACTGCCCAGGTGGGTCCTGCTCTCCCATTCGATACGCAGCAACAACCCCAGACAGGCGCAGCAGATCACCAGCGAGCTGCCGCCATAACTGAGGAAAGGCAAGGTCAGGCCCTTGGTCGGCAACAGGCCGACGTTCACCCCGATGTTGATCAGGAATTGGCCAATCCACAGGAACGACAGTCCGTAGGCGACATAGGCGGCAAAGAACTGCTTGGCCTTTTCCGCCCACAGGCCGATGTACATGCCGCGGATACAGACAAAGACGAACAGCGCCACCGTGCACAGCGAACCGACGGCGCCCAGCTCTTCAGCCAGTACCGAGAACACGAAGTCTGTGTGAGCCTCCGGCAGGTAGAACTGTTTCTGCACGCTGTTGCCCAGGCCGACGCCCAGCCACTCGCCGCGACCAAAGGCGATCAACGCCTGGGACAGCTGGTAGCCGGCACCGAACTGGTCGGCCCAGGGGTCGGCGAAGTTGGTCAGACGTGCCATACGATAGGGTTGCATCTGGATCAGCAGCACCACCGCGGCAACCGCCAGCACCACCATCAGGGAAAACCGGAACAGCCCGACCCCTCCCAGGAACAGCATGGCCGCAGCGGCGCCCATCATTACGACAGTGGCGCCGAAGTCCGGCTCCATCAGCAGCAGGCCAGCCATGGGCAGCAGCACGATGAACGGCTTGAAGAAGCCCATCCAGCTCTCGCGCACTTCTTTCTGGCGCCGCACCAGGTAACCGGCGAGGTAGATCACCACGAACACCTTGGCGATCTCGGAAGGCTGGACGTTGAAAAAGCTGAAGCCGATCCAGCGCATCGAACCGTTCACTTCCCGGCCGATCCCCGGAATGATCACCATCACCAGCAGGCCAAAGGCACCGATCAGCATCAACCAGCCCAGACGCTGCCAGGTGGCGATCGGGATCATCATGGTGACGATGCAGGCCCCCAGGCCCAGCAGGATGTAGATCAGGTGGCGAATCATGTAGTACAGGGCGCTGCCCGACTGCGCCGCCGCCACTTCAGTGGAGGCCGAGGCAATCATGACCAGGCCCAGGCCGAGCAGGGTCAGGCAACCGGCGAGCATCGGGAAATCGAGGTCGATGCCCCGACCGGTGATGATCGGCGATGGATAGGGCTTGATGATGTTTCTCAGGTTCATGCCAGTTCCTCCACAACGCGGACGAACTGGTGGCCACGGTCTTCGTAGTTCTTGAACATGTCGAAACTGGCGCAGGCCGGCGACAGCAGCACCACATCACCGGGCTGGGCAGTGGCGCGGCATTGCTCCACGGCTTCCTGCAGCGAGCCGACACGAATCAGCGGCACGGCGTCACCGATGGCTTCGCCGATCTGATCGGAGTCGCGCCCCATCAGGATCACCGCGCGGCAGTTGGCCGCCACCGGGCCGCGCAGATCCTTGAAGTCGGCGCCCTTGCCGTCACCACCGGCGATCAGCACGATCTTGCCTTCGATGTCGGCGCCAAGGCCTTCGATGGCCGCCAGGGCGGCGCCCACGTTGGTGGCCTTGGAGTCGTTGTAGTACGCCACGCCATCCAGGTCGCGAACCCACTGGCAGCGATGCTCGAGGCCGGCGAAAGTGCGCAGCGCCGCGAGCATGGCGTCGAACGGCAAGCCCACTGCATGGCCCAGGGCCAAGGCTGCCAGGGCGTTGGACTGGTTATGGGCGCCGCGGATCTTCAGCTCGCGCACGGGCATCAGGTTCTGGAACTCGAAGGCCAGGTACTTCTCGCCGTCCTCTTCGCGCAGGCCGAAGGCCTTGAAATCAGGCTTGCTCAGGCCGAAGGTCCAGCATGGCAGGCCTTCACCGATCAATGGCCGGGTCAGAGCGTCCTGGCGGTTGAAGACCACCTGCCGGGCGCCACGGAAGATCCGGTGCTTGGCCAGGTGATAGGCCGGCAGGCCGCTGTAACGGTCCATGTGGTCTTCGCTGATGTTGAGCACGGTGGCCACTTCAGCGCCCAACTGGTCGGTGGTCTCCAGCTGGAAGCTGGACAGTTCCATCACGTACAGCTCGACGTCATCGCTGAGCAGGTCCAGGGCCGGGGTCCCGAGGTTGCCGCCGACCGCCACGCGCTTGCCCGCCGCCGCTGCCATCTCGCCCACCAGGGTGGTCACGGTGCTCTTGGCGTTGGAACCACTGATTGCCACGATCGGTGCCTTTGCGTTACGCGCGAACAGCTCGATATCACCGGACAATTTCACCCCACGGGCAGCAGCAGCCTGCAGGGCCGGGGTCGCCAGGGCCAGGCCGGGGCTCACGTAGAGTTCGTCGGCACGGCACAGGAAGTCCACGTCCAGCTCGCCACAACGCACCTCCACCTGCGGGTAGTCACGCCGCAGCGTGGCCAGCTCAGGTGGATTTTCCCGCGTATCGGCCACCGCAAAGGCAACGCCCCGGCTCGCCAGGAAGCGAACCAGGGACATGCCGCTCTTGCCGAGGCCGACAACGATGCGGAAGTGGTCAGAAGCGATCAGAGACACTCGTTCTACCTCAGCTTCAGGGTGGCAAGGCCGATCAGCACCAGAATCACGGTGATGATCCAGAAACGGACGATCACGCGCGGCTCGGGCCAGCCCTTGAGTTCAAAATGGTGGTGAATCGGCGCCATGCGAAACACACGGCGGCCGGTCAACTTGAAGGAGGCAACCTGGATCACCACGGACAGGGTTTCCATCACGAACACGCCGCCCATGATGAACAGAACGATTTCCTGACGGACGATGACCGCGATAGTGCCCAGGGCCGCGCCCAGCGCCAGGGCGCCAACATCACCCATGAACACCTGCGCCGGGTAAGTGTTGAACCACAAGAAGCCCAGGCCCGCGCCAATCAGCGCACCACAGAAGACAATCAGCTCTCCCGCCCCCGGTACATAAGGAATCAGCAGGTATTCGGCGAACTTCACGTTACCCGACAGGTAGCAGAAGATCCCCAGCGCACCGCCCACCATCACCGTCGGCATGATCGCCAGGCCATCGAGGCCATCGGTCAGGTTGACCGCGTTGCTCGAACCGACGATGACGAAATAGGTCAGGACCACGAAGCCGATGCCAAGGGGAATGCTCACGTCCTTGAGCATCGGAATCAGCAGAGTGGTTTCCACCGGACTCTGGGCAGTCATATAAAGGAAGATCGCCGCGCCCAGGCCGAACACCGATTGCCAGAAATACTTCCAGCGGCTGGGCAGGCCACGGGAATTCTTCTCGATCACCTTGCGATAGTCGTCGACCCAGCCGATGGCGCCAAAGGCCAGGGTCACCAGCAGCACGACCCACACATAGTGGTTGCGCAGGTCGGCCCACAGCAGGGTGCTGATACCGATGGCCGAGAGAATCAGCGCGCCGCCCATGGTCGGTGTGCCCGATTTGGACAGGTGAGATTGCGGACCATCGTTACGCACGGACTGGCCGATCTGGCGGTTCTGCAGAGTACGGATCATCCACGGACCCAGGCACAGCGCCAAAGACAGCGCAGTCAGTACCCCGAGGATCCCGCGCAGGGTCAGGTACTGAAAGACCGCGAAGCCTTTGTAGAACTGTTGCAGGTACTCCGCTAGCAGCAGCAGCATCAATGTTTCTCCGTACTGGAGCCGCACAAAGCCGCGACGATGTTTTCCATCACCGCGCTGCGCGATCCTTTGATCAAAATGGTGGTATTTGGGTCTTGCTCGACGCCCAGGGCGGCAATCAGGTCAGCCTGGCTGGCGAAGTGGCGCGCGTGCTCGCCGAAGGCGGCAACGGCATGAGCCATCATCGGGCCTACGGCGTAGAGGGCCGAAACCTTGCCAGCGGCATATGCACCTACTTCGCGGTGCCCCTGCTCCGCCCACTCGCCCAACTCGCCGATATCTCCGAGCACCAGGACGGTGCGGCCGGAAAAGCCGGCGAGTATATCAACGGCGGCGCACATTGAGGTGGGGTTTGCGTTGTAAGTGTCATCAATGACCCGCATGCCGTTCTTGGCCAGTTGGGCGACGGTACGCCCCTTGACCGGCTGCACCGCATTCAGGCCGGTGACGATGCCGAACAGCGAGACGCCCATGGCGTGGGCCGCGGCTGCCGCAGCCAGGGCATTGGCAACGTTATGGGTGCCCAGCAGGTTCAATTGCACCGCCTCCACACCCTTGGGGCTGTGCAACTTGAAGGATGGGCAGCCACGGGCATCGCGACCGATATCGGAGGCAAAGAAATCGGCAGAGCTGTCAGTCAGGGCGAAGCTCAGCACCTGACGGCCGGCAGCACGGGCCTTCCAGATAGGGAACGCCTTGTCGTCCAGGTTGAGCACGGCGATCCCGGCGCTATCGAGGCCTTCCAGGATTTCCCCCTTGGCCTCGACAATCTTCTCCGGCCCGCCAAACTCACCGACATGAGCGGTGCCGGCGTTGTTGATGATCGCTACGTGGGGGCGAGTCATGGCCACGGTGTAGGCAATCTCGCCGATGCGCGAAGCGCCCAGCTCTATCACTGCGGCTGTGTGTTCCGGGGCCAGTTCCAACAGGGTCAGGGGCGCACCCAGGTCATTGTTCAGGTTGCCCCGAGTGGCGTGTACCGGACCACGGGTGCGCAGGATGCTGGCGAGCATTTCCTTGACCGTGGTCTTGCCGCTGGAGCCGGTTACCGCAGCGACCGGGCGGCTGAACGCGGCGCGATTGAGCGCACCCAACTGCCCCAGCGCCAGGCGAGTGTCCTTGACCAGCAGTTGCGGCAGCGTGCTGTCGGGAACCTCACGTTCAACCAACGCCGCCACGGCGCCCTTGGCCGCCACTTCATTCAAGTAATCGTGGCCGTCAAAGCGTGGGCCGGTCAGAGCAATAAACAGTTGGCCGGCCTGAATCGCCCGGCTATCGATACTGACGCCGCTAAAACGAGCATCGCCCGCGATCAGGCGGGCGTCCAATGGAGCCGAGACTTCACTGAGTTGCAGGGCTTTAAGCATGGCCCACCTCCCACGCGGTCAAGGCTTTGTCCGCCTCGGCGAGATCAGAAAAATCATGTCGCTGGCCGTTGATTTCCTGGTAATCCTCATGGCCTTTACCGGCCAGCACCACCACGTCATCGGCCGACGCGGAAGCGATCAGGCGAGCAATGGCCAACCCGCGACCGGCTACGAATTCCACCTTTTCTGCCGCGCTGAAACCGGCACGAATATCGTCGAAGATTTGGGCCGGGTCTTCGCTGCGCGGGTTGTCATCAGTCACCAGCACGCCGTCGGCCAGACGCTCGACCACCTCAGCCATCAACGGACGCTTGCCACGGTCCCGGTCGCCGCCACAACCGAACAGGCACAGCAGGCGGCCCTTGGCATGCGGACGCAGGGCCAGCAAGACTTTTTCCAGGGCATCCGGGGTGTGGGCGTAATCCACCACCACCAGCGGCTGAGTACCGCCACCCAGGCGCTGCATGCGTCCGGCGGGGCCTTCAAGCTTGGGCAGGACCGCAAGAATTTCGTCCAGCGCGTATTCAAGACCCATCAACGCACCTACCGCAGCCAGCACGTTGCTCAGGTTGAAGCGCCCGAGCAGGCAACTGCGCAGGTGGTGCTCACCCTGCGGGGTCACCAGGGTCGCGCGCACGCCATCATCGTCAAAACGCGCTTCGCGGCAGTACAGGTAAGCAGCGGCGTCTTCGAGGCTGTAAGTGATCAGTCGTGACTCATGTTTGTCCGCCGCTAGTTGCCGGCCAAAATCGTCGTCGAGGTTGATCACCCGGCAACGCAGGTCGTTCCAGGCAAAGAGCTTGGCCTTGGCTGCGCCATAGGCTTCCATGGTCCCGTGGTAATCCAGATGGTCACGGGACAGGTTGGTCAGCACCGCCACATCGAAAGCCAGTGCCGCCACGCGCCCCTGATCCAGGCCATGGGACGAGACCTCCATGGCCACCGCCTTGGCTCCTGCATTCTTCAGGTCCGCCAGGGTGGCCTGCACGGCAATCGGGTTCGGCGTGGTGTGCATCCCGCTTTGCAGCGCGCCATGAAACCCGGTCCCCAGGGTACCCACCAGGCCACAACGCTGGCCGAGCAGATCCAGGGCCTGAGCCACCAGTTGGGTAACGCTGGTCTTGCCGTTGGTGCCGGTCACGCCCACCAGGTTCAACTGGCGGCTCGGGTCACCATAGAAGCGCCCGGCTATGTCCGACAGCTGCGCCGCCAGGCCCTTGACCGGAATCAGCGGTACATCGGTCAGCGGCAACACAGTTGCCCCTTCCACTTCATAAGCCACCGCGGCAGCGCCGCGCTGCAGGGCATCGGCAATGTGCGCACGCCCATCGAACTTGGCGCCGGGCACCGCAAGAAACAGGTCCCCGGCCCGCACGTTACGGCTGTCCAGGGTCAACTCACGAATCAGCAGGTCGCGACCGGCGTGGGCGAAAATCTTGTTCAGGCTAAGAGACATCAGCCGCGCCCTCCATTGGCTCGTACAGGGGTGCCGGATGCGGCGTTGGCCTGCTGCGTGGTCGGCAGGTTGTCCGGGGTGATGTTCATCAAGCGCAGGGTGCCGGACATCACTTTGCTGAACACCGGCGCCGATACCAGGCCACCGAAGTAACCGGCTTTGCTCGGTTCGTCGATCACCACCACGATGGCGTAGCGTGGATCACTCATCGGACCGAAGCCGGCGAACAGCGAGCGGTAGGAGTTCTCGGCGTAGCCCTTGGTACCCACCGAAGTCTTGCGCGCAGTACCACTCTTGCCAGCCACGTGATAGGCCGGAACCTGGGCACGGAATACTCCGCGCGGGGCCTCGATCACTTGCTGCAGCATGCCCTGCATGGTCTTGGCGACATTTTCCGGAATCACCTGGGTGGTCTGCGGAGTCTTGTCGGACTTGATCAGTGTCAGCGGCGCAATACGGCCGTTGTTGGCCAATGCGGAAAAGGCGTGCACCAGCTGGATCGCGGTCACCGACAGGCCGTAGCCATAGGACAGGGTCGCGGTTTCCGCCTTGCGCCATTCGCGGTAGTTCGGCAGGTTGCCGACCCGTTCACCAGGGAAGCCGAGCCCCGTGTCCTGGCCCAGACCGATTTTCTGTGCCAGGCGGAAAATGGTTTCGCCGCCGATATCGAAGGCCACCTTACTCATGCCGACGTTACTGGAGTTGATCAGGATGCCGGTCAGGTCGAGTACCGGACCTTCGGTCTTGGAAACGTCACGGATGGTGTATTTGCCCAACTGCAGGGTGCCCGGGTAGACCTCGACGGTATCGCTGGGCTTCCAGCGTCCGGTTTCCAGTGCGGCACTCATGGAGATCGCTTTCATGGTCGAGCCAGGCTCGAACACGTCGATCATCGCGCGGTTGCGCATCATCGCCGGCTGCAGGTTGCGCCGGTTGTTCGGGTTGTAGGTCGGCTGGTTGACCATGGCCAGGATCTCGCCGGTCTTCACGTCCATGATCACCAGGCTGCCAGCCTTGGCACCGTTCTCGACGATGGCGTTGCGCAGCTCGCGGTTGGCCAGGTATTGCAGGCGCAGGTCAATCGACAACGCCAAGGGCTTGCCGGCCTTGGCGTTCTTGGTGACCTGGACGTCCTTGATCAGCCTGCCGCGCCGGTCCTTGATCACCTGGCGCTTGCCCGGAACCCCTGCGAGCCATTCGTCGTAGGCCAGTTCCACCCCTTCGCGACCGCGGTCGTCGATATCGGTGAAACCCACCATGTGCGCGGTTACTTCGCCGGCTGGATAGAAGCGTCGGAACTCCTCGATGCCATAGACACCGGGGACCTTCAGATCCAATACGGACTGGCCCTGTTCAGGCGTCAGGCCTCGGACCAGATAGATGAACTCTTTATTGGCCTGGGCTTCAAGCCGCTCGGCCAGGGCTTTCGGGTCTTGGCCAAGTGCCATGGCCAGCGCCGGCCAGCGATCCTTGGCCAGCTGCATTTCCTTGGCATTGGCCCAGAGGGTGGTCACGGGCGTACTGACGGCCAGCGGCTCGCCATTGCGATCGGTGATCAGACCGCGGTGCGCGGGAATCGGAATGTGCCGGACACTGCGTGCATCGCCCTGCCCCTTGAGGAAGTCACGGTCGACCACTTGCAGGTCGATGATGCGCCAGGCAATCGCCGACACCATGACCGCCAGCAAACCCAGCACTACACGGAAACGCCATGGATAGAGCGCGCCTTCGAGCTTCATGGCGCCACCATGCGGACTTCGGCCGCGCCGGGAATGTGCATTTTCAACTGTTCGGTGGCCAGCACTTCAATGCGGCTGTGAGCAGTCCAGGTGCTTTGCTCAAGAATAAGACGGCCCCATTCGGCCTGGGCTTTGTCACGCACGCTCAACTCGCCGTACAGCGTATTGAGCAACTGACGGTTCCAGTGGGCGCTGTAGGACACCGCAATCGCGGAAACCAGAACGCCGACGAATAGCAGGAACATGAAAAAGCTTCCGCCCGGAAGTGGCTTGGCGAAAAGCTTGCTCACCGAAGCTTCTCCGCGACGCGCATGACGGCACTGCGGGCACGCGGGTTGGCCTTGAGCTCTGCCTCGGAGGCGAACTGCGCTTTGCCGTGGATCTTGATTTTCGGCACAAAGGCTTCGAAACGTACCGGCAGATTGCGCGGCAGATTGTCCGATTCGCCCTTGACCAGACGACGCATGAACAATTTGACGATGCGGTCTTCCAGGGAGTGGAAGCTGATCACCACCAGGCGACCACCCACTTCCAGGGACTCCAGTGCAGCTTCAAGGCCAGCCTCGAGATCACCCAGTTCATTGTTGACGTGAATGCGCAGCCCCTGGAAAGCACGGGTAGCCGGGTTCTTGCCCTTCTCCCAAGCCGGGTTGGCGACTTTCAACACTTCAGCCAGATCGGCGGTACGCTCGAACGGCTGGATCTCGCGGCGCTCGACCACGGCTCGCGCCATGCGACCGGAGAAACGCTCCTCGCCGTACTCCTTGAATACCCGGGCAATTTCCTCTACCGGAGCGGTGGCGATGAACTGCGCAGCACTGATGCCGCGAGTCGGGTCCATGCGCATATCCAGCGGGCCGTCATTGAGAAAACTGAAGCCGCGTTCAGGGTCGTCCAGCTGCGGCGAAGACACCCCCAGATCCAGCAGGACACCGCTGACCTTGCCCGCCAGGCCGCGTTCGGCAACTTCCGAACCGAGCTCGGCGAAACTGCGCTGTACAACGACAAAGCGGCCGTCTTCGGCCGCTAGCGCTTGCCCGGTGGCAATCGCCTGGGGATCCTTGTCGAATCCGAGGAGGCGCCCCTGGGGCCCGAGCTTGCTGAGAATCAGCCGGCTATGCCCGCCACGCCCGAAGGTGCCATCCAGATAGCAGCCATCAGGACGTACGGCGAGAGCCTCGACGGCTTCGTCAAGCAGTACGGTGATGTGGTTAAAGCCGCTATCAATAGTCACAGGATCAAATCACGCAGTTCATCAGGCATGGCGCCCGGTTGTTGAATAGCTGCCAGGTCCGCTGCGGAAACAGCATTCCAGGCATCCTCGTCCCACAATTGGAACTTGTTCAGTTGGCCCACCAGCATTGCGCGCTTATCCAACTTGGCATATTCACGCAGGCGCGGAGGCACCAGAAAACGACCACTGCCATCGAGTTCAAGGTCGACGGCGTTACCAATCAGCAAACGCTGCAAACGACGGTTCTCTTCACGAAGAGAAGGCAGTGCGCGCAGTTTGGTTTCAATCAGCTCCCACTCATCGAGGGGGTAAACACACAAACAGGGATCAACGGCATCGATGGTGACGATTAACTGCCCGGAACTTCGCGAAACGAGCTCGTCACGATACCGGCTCGGCATGGCGAGACGGCCTTTTGCATCGAGACTGATAGCGTTAGCTCCGCGAAACACGTCAGCGTTTCTCCAAATTTTAGCGTTTTGCGCTCAAAAAACCCACTTCATGCCACTTTCCGCCACTTGCGCACACTATAGGAATGCGCCCACACCACCGTCAAGGCGCGCGGCGACGGAAAAGCCTTATAGAACGGAGATTTAGGAGACTTAAAGGAGAGGTAACGGGAATTCGAAGGGTGTTTCAGAGCATCAACTTCCGACAGCTCAATAAGCTGCAGCGCGAAGTTAAAGTAATTTATTAAGAGTAAGATTTTTTCGGTATTACAAAAACGCTTCTGCTATTGATTCAAGCAGGGAGGGAAAAGGTGGAGAGTCGATCTGTAAGCCGGGTTCTGTCGAGGACAGTCATTCCTCTACGATGGCCATCACTGGACATCTTTAGCAACCTACCCGGTTCCAGCGCGGGCCACGCCTTGGAACCCTATTTGGTCTTGCTCCGAGTGGGGTTTACCTAGCCACGAACTGTTACCAGACGTGCGGTGCGCTCTTACCGCACCTTTTCACCCTTACCGGCACCGAAGTGCTTAGGCGGTTATTTTCTGTGGCACTTTCCGTAGGCTCACGCCCCCCAGGCATTACCTGGCACTCCGCCCTATGGAGCCCGGACTTTCCTCCCCCCTCTAATTTTCATAGAGGGCAGCGACTGTCCAATCGACTCTCCGCCGCGCAGGTTAACGGCAGAGCGAACGAAGAACAAGCGCTAAAAGCCTTTGGCCACCCTGCTACGCAATTTATTGTTCTTTCTGTTTATCCAGGGCCACCTGATACAACACATTCTTGCGCTCGCCAGTGATTTCCGCAGCCAAAGCAGCAGCCCGCTTCAGCGGCATTTCCTTGAGCAACAGGTCGAGGATACGCATCGACTCACTACTGATCGCCTCATCACTTTCCGGTGCTGTCCACCCCGCGACCAGCACCACGCACTCCCCACGCTGCTGATTGCTGTCGGACTCGACGAACTGGCGCAGCTCGGAAAGTGGCAGCCCCTTCAGGGTCTCGAAGGTCTTGGTCAATTCACGCGCCAGCAATGCCGGCCGCTCACCACCGAATACCGACTCCATATCCTGCAGGCATTCAAGTATGCGATGCGGCGCCTCATAGAAAATCAGCGTACGCGGCTCTTCCCTGACCGCTTCCAGGCGCGCCCTGCGCCCGACCGCCTTGGCCGGCAGAAAGCCTTCGAAGATGAACCGGTCTGAAGGCAAGCCCGCCGCCGACAACGCCGCGATCAGAGCACAGGCCCCCGGTACTGGAACCACGTTGATACCCGCCGCCCGCGCCTGGCGCACCAGGTGGTAGCCGGGATCGGAAATCAGCGGCGTGCCCGCATCGGAGATCAAGGCGACATTATCCCCAGCCAGCAGACGAGTAATGAAGCGACTGCCCTCATCACGCTCGTTGTGCTCATGGCAGGCAGCCAGGGGCGTGGAAATACCAAAGTGCTGCATCAGGCGCTGGGAATGCCGGGTATCTTCAGCAGCGATCAACGACACCTCGCGCAACAGCTTCAAGGCCCGGGCGCTGATATCGTCCAGGTTGCCGATGGGCGTCGCCACCACATAAAGCGAGCCAGCAGCGGAATTCAAAGGACCTGGAGCAGTCAAAGCGCACACCTCTTGATCGGCAAAAGCGCCATTGTAGCGCGTTGAAGCATTCTCAATACGCCTTGCGATCAGACGGTATGGCGCTGCGCTGCGACCTTTCAGGCAGCCAAGCAACATTTGCTTGAGCTAAATCGACGGTTTATCGCCAGTAACATCGCACCCCAGCCAGCGCTTGGGTACAATTCCACGCTCATTTGATCGAGTATCAGGAACACTTACATGATCGCTTGCCTGCGGCTGTTTCTTGCCCTCTGCCTGGCTACCCTTCTGGTGGCTTGCGCCAGCTCGCCCTCTTCCAGCCTTGGCGAACTTCCACGGACACCGGATGCCAGTATCGAGCAACTGCTCGAACAGGCCGCCACCAGCAAAACTCCGGAAAAAGCAGCCCTGCTGCGCCTGAGCGCCGCCGACCTGGCGTATCGTCAAGGCAATGCCGGACGCGCCGGACAAATCCTGCAGCAAGTGCCGCTGGATCAACTCAAGCCTGCCCAGCAAATCTTCGCCAGCACCCTGTCCGCAGAGCTGGCCCTGGTGCGCAACCAGCCAAAGGCTGCCCTCACCGCACTGAGCCATCCAAGCCTGCAACACCTGAGCGAACTGCCGGCAGCTCAACAGATTCGCACCGGCAGCGTTCATGCTCGCGCACTGGAAGCCGACGGCCAGACATTGGCCGCCGCCAAAGAGCGCATCGTTATCGCGCCCTTGCTCAAGGATGATGCAGCAGCCAAAAACCACGAAGCCATCTGGGCACTGATTGCCGCCCTGCCGACCGATCAGTTGCAGCCTGCCGGCAATGACGACCTGGCCGGCTGGATGAGCCTGGCCCTGGCAGTCAAGAGCGCCGGCACCCTGGAACAGCAGCAGGCAGCCATCGATACCTGGCGCGCCCAGAATCCAAAGCACCCGGCTGCCATTCAACTGCCCCAACCCCTGATCAAGCTCAAGGAACTGGCCAGCCAGCCGGTATCGAAAATTGCCTTGCTGCTGCCACAGGACGGCCCCCTCGCATCGGTTTCCAAAGCACTGCGCGAAGGTTTCATGGCTGCTCACTACCAGGCTCAGCAAGCCGGACAGAATCCACCCAGCATCGAGTTCTATGACAGCTCGCGCCTAAGCTCGCTGGATGACTTCTACCGCAAGGCTCAGGCCGCTGGCGTGCAACTGGTCGTCGGCCCACTGGAAAAGCCCCTGGTCAAGCAACTTGCCGCTCGCCCGCAACTGCCGATCACCACCCTGGCCCTGAACTACAGCGAAGGCGAACAAGGCCCGGCGCAGTTGTTCCAGTTCGGCCTGGCAGCCGAAGACGAAGCCCGCGAGGTTTCCCGTCGCGCCCGCGCCGATGGCCTGCACCGCGCCGCCGCTCTGGTTCCGAAAGGCGAGTGGGGCGATCGCGTGCTCAAGGCATTCCGTCAGGATTGGGAAGCCAACGGTGGTAGCGTAATCGGTATCGAACGCGTCGATCAGCCCGTCGCCCTGGCACAGCAGATTGCCGACCTGTTCCAGTTGCGCCAGAGCGAAGGCCGCGCCAAGAGCCTGCAGAGCACCGTAGGCACCCAGGTAGCCGCACAGCCATCACGTCGCCAGGATATCGAGTTCATTTTCCTCGCCTCCACTCCGCAACAGGCGCAGCAAATCAAGCCGACCTTGAACTTCCAATACGCTGGTGATGTACCGGTCTACGCCACCTCCAATGTGTTCAGCGCCAGCGGCGACCAGAACCAGTACAACGACATGAACGGTGTGATGTTCTGCGAAACCCCATGGCTGCTGGATGCCAACGGCCCGCTGCGCCGCCAGGTCACCGCACAATGGCCGCAAGCCGGCGGCAGCCTAGGGCGCCTGTATGCCATGGGCGTCGACGCCTATCGATTGGCGCCACGCCTGGGCCAACTCAAGGCCCTGCCAGACAGCCGGATAGAAGGTGAATCCGGCAGCCTGGGCATGGCTGCCGGGCAACGCATCGAGCGTCAGCTGCCATGGGCCAAGTTCGTCGGGGGCCAGGTGACCCGCCTGCCCGACACGCCGCGCTAATGCTCCAAGGATCAAACCAGCACAGCGGACGAGATGCCGAAAGCCAAGCGCTTCGGCATCTCCAACAGCACGGACTGCGCCTGCTGGCGCAGAACTGGTTGTGTAAACGCGGCGAGCTTGATCTGGTCATGCTTGACGGCGATACAGTAGTATTCGTCGAAGTCCGCTACAGAAAACACACGCAATGGGGTGGCGCACTGGGCAGTATCGATGGGCGCAAGCGTCAAAAACTGATCCTTGCCGCGCAGCTTTTCCTGCAAAGCGAATCACGCTGGTCCAGCCATCCTTGCCGTTTCGACGTGGTCGCCATTGACGGCGCCTCGGGTGCAGAAGCCCGCTTGAACTGGCTACGCAATGCCTTCGACAGCTGAAAGAAGCCCTCAGGCCGCACCCATTTTCACTCAACTTTTTTGCTCTTTGCTTTGCGGGCTGCACATTTACGTGCCACCAAGCCGCGCCACTTAAGGTCACACAGATGGACATGCAATCCCGAATTCGCCAGCTTTTTCAGGCCAGCATCGACACCAAGCAACAGGCGATGGACGTACTTGCACCGCACATCGAGCAAGCCAGCCAGGTCATGGTCAACGCCCTGCTCAACGAGGGCAAGATGCTCTCTTGCGGCAACGGCGGCTCCGCCGGCGATGCCCAGCATTTCTCCTCCGAACTGCTCAACCGCTTCGAGCGCGAACGCCCGAGCCTGCCGGCCATTGCCCTGACTACCGACAGCTCTACCATTACCTCGATCGCCAACGACTACAGCTACAACGAAGTCTTCTCCAAGCAGATCCGCGCCCTGGGCCAGCCCGGTGACGTATTGCTGGCGATTTCCACCAGCGGCAACTCCGCAAACATTATTCAAGCGATCCAGGCCGCACATGATCGCGAAATGATTGTCGTAGCATTGACCGGTCGTGACGGCGGCGGCATGGCTTCCCTGCTGCTGCCTGAAGATGTCGAGATCCGCGTACCGGCCACCGTCACTGCACGCATTCAAGAAGTCCACCTGCTGGCGATCCATTGCCTCTGCGATCTGATCGACAGCCAATTGTTCGGGAGTGAAGAATGACCCCTAATCGCCTTGGCCTCCTGGCCTTGACCTTGTGCCTGAGCATCACTGGTTGCAGCTCGGTGATTACCGCCACCCGCGACAAACCCATCGATGATGACCGCGGCACCCGCACCTTTGGCAGCAAGATCGACGACTCGCTGATCGAGACCAAAGTCGCCGTCAACGTCGCCAAAGCCAGCCCAGACCTGGAAAACAACTCGCACATCGTTGTCACCAGCTTCAACGGCATCGTCCTGCTGGCCGGACAAACACCCCGCCCGGACCTCAAGGCCATGGCCGAACAGGCCGCCAGCGAAGTGCAGCGCGTCAAGAAGGTGCACAACGAACTGCAGGTACTGCCACCTTCCGGCTTCCTGGCCCGCCAGAACGATGGCTGGCTGACCACCAAGATCAAGACCCAGATGCTCACCGACGCCAGCGTGCCCGCCTCGCGAATCAAGGTGGTAACCGAGAACGGCATCGTCTACCTGCTGGGCTTGCTGACCCAACAGGAGGCCACCCAGGCCACCAACCTGGTTCAAGGCGTGTCCGGTGTGCAGAAGATCGTCAAACTGTTCGAATACATCGACTGACACACAACCGCGAGATACAAAAAAGGCGATCCGGATGGATCGCCTTTTTTATTACTTGACCACTTTCAAGCTGGGTCGGCCACTGGGGCGCGGCGGCTCACTGTCCGGTGGCGGCAGGTCGTCATCCGGCTCGAGATCATCCTCTTCATCCAGAGGCGACTCCAGATCGAAGACCATGCCCTGGCCATTCTCACGGGCATAGATCCCCAGGATCGCCGCAACCGGCACATGCAGGCTGTGCGGCACACCACCGAAGCGCCCTTCGAAGGTCACTACGTCGTTATCCATATGCAGATGACGCACGGCACTGGGAGAAATGTTCAGGACGATCTGCCCATCACTGGCAAAGCCCTGGGGCACCTGCACTGCCGGATAGTCGGAATTGACCAGCATGTGCGGGGTGCAATCGTTGTCCACAATCCACTCATAGAGCGCGCGGACCAGATAAGGTCGACTGGAGTTCATAGCGGCTCCTTAAGCCTCAGCGCATATCGCGTTCGACACCAGACAGACTCGCCTGGAAAGCCTCACGCGCAAATTGGCGTTCCATATAATCAAGCAACGGCTTGGCCTGCCGCGGCAGTTCGATACCCAGGACCGGCAATCTCCAGAGTATGGGCAGTAGGCAGCAGTCCACCAGACTTTGTTCCTCACTGAGGAAAAATGGCTTGTCGGCAAACAAAGGAGAAACACCCGTCAGGCTTTCACGCAATTCCTTGCGCGCCTGCACTCGAGCAGCCTCCTTGGTCCGCGGATCAAGAATCAGATCCACTTGCCCGCACCAGTCACGCTGGATCCGGTGTATCAGCAGACGGCTGTTGGCTCGCGCCACAGGATAAACCGGCAGCAGTGGCGGATGCGGATAACGCTCATCCAGGTACTCCATCACCACTGTCGACTCCCACAACGCCAGGTCGCGATCGACCAGCGTTGGCAAGCTCCCATAAGGGTTCACTTCGATCAGCTTCGGCGGCTGACGCCCCGCCTCCACACTGATGATCTCGGCGCTGACACCCTTCTCTGCGAGCACAATGCGCACCCGGTGGGAATAGTGGTCGGCGGGGTCGGAGTAACAGGCCAACCGATTGGTCACGCCCATGGCGATCCTCCTCGCTTGTTGAAATTATCGGAAGCAGAAAAAACGAGCGCGCCCTCAGGGCGCCTCTGGTAACCCCCGAATGATACAGGGTTGTTACAGTTTCAGAGACGCCCTTGGGCGCGCACGTTCAACAACTGATGCTTAAAACGCTATCAATGCACATCCTTCCAGTATTCGCGCTTGAGCAGATAGGCGAACACGAAGAAGAAGGCCAGGTACAGCAGTACGTAGGTACCGATGCGCTGGTGCTGCAGCTTGACCGGGTTGGCCGAGTAAGCCAGGAAGGTCACCAGGTTCTTGACCTTCTCGTCGAACTGAGCCTCGTTGAGAGTCCCGGTGTTCTCCTTGATGGTCAGCTGGTCACAGGCTTCATGAGTCAGCGGCGTGCCGGTCAGCGGATCGTATTGCTTCTTGCCGTCTTCGACGATCTGCACCTGCTTGCAACCGATCACCTGGCGACCCTGCAGGCCAACCAGAACGTTAGGCATGCCCACGTTCGGGAAAACCTTGTTATTCACACCCCAAGGGCGCGCCGGGTCCTCATAGAAGGACTTGAGGTAGCCATAGAGCCAGTCGGTACCCCGCACACGGGCCACCAGGGTCAGATCCGGTGGCGCAGCGCCAAACCAGGTCTTGGCATCTGCCGGCTGCATGCCGATGTTCATGTGGTCACCGATCTTGGCGCCGGTGAAGACCAGCTTGCTCAACATCAGATCGTGAGGGATACCCAGATCGTCGGCAACCCGCTCATAACGCTGGAACTTGGCGCTGTGACAGCCCATGCAGTAGTTGGCAAAGGTACGCGCGCCGTCTTGCAGGGCAGCTTTATCGGCCAGGTCGATATCGACCTTCTCCAACTCAGGGCCGCCGTGCTCGGCCGCGAAAGACAATACAGGCATAGCAGCAAGAATCAGTACAGCAAATAGCTTTTTCATCAGCCAGTCACCCTTTCCGGAACCGGTTTGGTCTTCTCGAGCCTGGTGTAGAACGGCATCAGAATGAAGTAGGCGAAGTACAGGAAGGTACATACCTGCGACAGCAGCGTACGGCCCGGAGTCGGTGCCAATACACCCAGCACACCCAGGATCACGAACGAGATGCAGAACACCAGCAGCCAGATCTTGCTCAGCCAGCCTTTGTAGCGCATGGACTTGACCGGGCTACGGTCGAGCCAAGGCAGCACGAACAGCACGGCAATGGCAGCCCCCATGGCAATGACGCCCATGAGCTTGTCCGGCACCGCACGCAGGATCGCGTAGAACGGGGTGAAGTACCAAACCGGAGCAATGTGCTCAGGCGTCTTGAACGGGTTGGCCTGTTCGAAGTTCGGCTTCTCGAGGAAGTAGCCACCCATTTCCGGGAAGAAGAACACGATCGAGCAGAAGATGAAGAGGAACACCACTACGCCGACGATATCCTTCACGGTGTAGTAAGGGTGGAAAGGAATACCATCCAGCGGGATGCCGTTCTCATCCTTGTTCTTCTTGATGTCTACGCCATCCGGGTTGTTCGAACCCACTTCGTGCAGTGCCAGGATGTGCAGCACCACCAGACCGAGGATCACGATCGGCAGGGCAACAACGTGCAAGGCGAAGAAGCGGTTCAGGGTGATACCGGAAATCAGGTAGTCACCGCGGATCCACTGAGTCAGGTCGTCGCCGATGACCGGGATCGCACCGAACAGCGAGATGATCACCTGGGCGCCCCAGTAGGACATCTGGCCCCACGGCAGCAGGTAGCCCATGAAGGCCTCGGCCATCAGTGCCAGGTAGATCAGCATGCCGAACAGCCACACCAGCTCACGGGGCTTCTGGTAGGAACCGTAGAGCAGGCCACGGAACATGTGCAGATAGACCACGATGAAGAACGCCGAAGCGCCGGTGGAGTGGAGCAGACGCAGGATCGCGCCGTACTCGACGTCGCGCATGATGTATTCAACGGAAGCGAAGGCCTCTTCCGCCGAAGGGGTGTAGCTCATGGTCAGCCAGACACCGGTTACGATCTGGTTGACCAGAACCAGCAGCGCCAGGGAGCCAAAGAAATAGAAGAAGTTGAAGTTCTTCGGAGCGTAATACTTGCTGAGATGGTCTTCCCACATCTTGGTCGCGGGGAAGCGCGCATCAACCCAATCCATGAACTTGCTCATCACGCTTTCTCCGTGTCGACGCCAATGACGATGATGTCATCCGACTCATAGGAATGCGGGGGTACTGGCAGGTTCAAAGGCGCAGGTTGCGACTTGTAGACGCGACCAGCCAGATCGTAGTGGGAACCGTGGCAAGGGCAGAAATAGCCACCTACCCAGTCCTTGCCCAGATCCGCGGGCGCCACTTCAGGACGGAAGGTCGGAGAACAGCCCAGGTGGGTGCAGATACCGATCAGCAGCAGAATCTCTGGCTTGATCGAACGCACTTCCGGGTCGACGTAGGTTGGTTGTACTGAGTTCTTGGAGTCAGGGTCAGACAACTGGCCCTCGATCTTTTTAAGATTCCCCAGGATTTCCTCGGTACGGCGGACGATGAATACCGGCTGACCACGCCATTCAGCAATCATCTGCTGACCTGGGTCGATCTTGCTGATATTCACCTTCACCGGTGCACCTGCGGCTTTCGCCTTGGCACTGGGAAACCATGACCCCACGAACGGGACCGCAGCCCCCACCGCTCCAGCAGCACCCACCACGGATGTGGCTGCTACTAGGAAGCGACGCCGGCCTGCATTCACGCCGTCATTGCTCATTCAGTCCTCTCCCATCAGCTTTGTGGCCTGTTAAATCAGGCATCTACTAAGTAAAAATCTGAACTTATAAAAATTTTGCCGAATGGTAATGAAAAGCCCCTATTCTGACAAGGTAATTACCAAGCCGAGCCGGCCCGAAGCCTTGCAGTATAGGGCCTCCGCGGATGTGGCAAGTTGTCACAGAGCAAATTCTAGACAATAAAAAACGCCCAGCTCCGCGAGGAGACTGGGCGTTTTTGAACGCAGTTGCGAATTAACGCTTGGAGTATTGCGGACGCTTACGCGCTTTACGCAGACCCACTTTCTTACGTTCAACTTCACGTGCGTCACGGGTTACGAAACCAGCTTTACGCAGCGCGCTGCGCAGAGTTTCGTCGTAATCCATCAGAGCGCGAGTGATACCGTGGCGGATTGCGCCAGCTTGACCACTTACACCGCCGCCGATAACGGTGACGTAGATATCGAACTTCTCAACGGTCTCGGTCAGCTCCAGCGGTTGACGAACTACCATGCGGGCAGTTTCGCGACCGAAGAAGTTATCCAGGGAGCGGTTGTTGATCGAGATGTTGCCAGTGCCCGGACGCAGGAAAACGCGTGCGGTTGCAGTCTTGCGACGGCCAGTGCCGTAATTTTGAGTCGCCGACATAATGAACTATTCCGTTAAATCTTCAGTTCTTGGGGCTGCTGAGCAGTATGAGGGTGTGCAGCGCCCGCATAGACTTTCAGCTTACGGTACATGTCGCGACCCAGCGGGTTCTTAGGCAGCATGCCTTTTACCGCGGTCTCGATCACGCGCTCAGGGGCTTTGGCGATCAGCTTTTCGAAGTTGATCGACTTGATGCCGCCCGGGAAACCGGAGTGGGAGTAGTACATTTTGTCAGTGGTTTTAGCGCCAGTAACACGTACCTGCTCGGCATTGATCACGACGATGTAGTCGCCGGTGTCAACGTGAGGAGTGTACTCAGGCTTGTGCTTGCCACGCAGACGGCTCGCGATTTCGGTGGCCAGACGACCCAGGGTCTGACCAGCAGCGTCGACGACGAACCAGTCGCGCTTTACTGTTTCCGGTTTAGCAGTAAAAGTTTTCATTCTTTATAGCCTCAGGGGCCGCCCAGCAAAATAGACGGCGGATCTTACTGAATAGTGCTTACTTTGACAAGGTCAAAGGCAGCCGGACACAGACGCTATCGGGGGCTCGGGTCAGCGCGTCTGATATACGGCAAGATTCTTCGGCAGGCGGCGCATCACTTCCACTGCAGAAAGAGCTGCCGAATTATGCAGATTGCGAAAAAAATTTCAACCTGCTTTTATGATTGTTTTGCCAAGGGAGCACCCGATGGACTACCGCCAGCTGGGCCGAACCGATCTGAATGTGAGTGCAATTTGCCTGGGCACCATGACCTGGGGCGAGCAGAACACCGAGGCTGAAGCCTTCGCTCAGATCGAGCGGGCCAAGAACGCCGGAATCAACTTCATCGACACTGCCGAGATGTACCCGGTGCCGCCAAAGGCCGAAACCTACGCCACCACCGAGCGCTATATCGGCAACTGGTTCAAGCAGCGTGGCGACCGCGCCGACTGGGTCCTGGCCAGCAAGATCGCAGGTCCGGGCAACACCATCGACTACATTCGCGACAAACAGCTCAAGCACAACCGCAAGCATATTGTCGAAGCCGTGGATGCCAGCCTCAAGCGCCTGCAGACCGACTGGATCGACCTGTACCAACTGCACTGGCCCGAGCGCAGCACCAACTTCTTCGGCCAACTGGGCTACAAGCACCAGGCCGATGAAGACTTCACTCCGCTGGAAGAAACCCTCGAAGCCCTGGACGAGCAGGTCAAGGCCGGCAAGATCCGCCATATCGGCCTGTCCAACGAAACGCCATGGGGCACCATGAAGTTCCTTGCCCTGGCCGAGAGCCGTGGCTGGCCGCGGGCGGTTTCGATCCAGAACCCCTACAACCTGCTCAACCGCAGCTTCGAAGTAGGCCTGGCGGAAATTGCCATTCGTGAACAATGCGGCCTGCTGGCCTACTCTCCCCTGGCCTTTGGCTACCTGTCCGGCAAGTACGAAGGCGGCGCGCGGCCAGCCAAGGCACGGCTGAGCCTCTACAGCCGCTTCAGCCGCTACTTCAACCCTCAGTCGGAAGCAGCCTGCAGCCGCTACGTGGCGCTGGCCCGCGAGCACGGCCTGGATCCGGCACAAATGGCCCTGGCCTTCGTCACTCAACAGCCGTTCGTGACCAGCAACATCATCGGCGCCACCACTCTGGAACAGCTGGACAGCAACATCGCCAGCGCCGCCTTGAAGTTGTCGGAGGAGGTCCTCGCCGGGATCGAGGCAATCCACAAGGATCACCCCAACCCCGCGCCTTAATAGGCCCACAGTTGCTGGCTTGCCAGCGAATGGATACGTCGCATAACCCGCTTCGCACCCTTCGCCGGCGGCCCGCTCCCTATAGTGAGCGGGCAATGATCTCCTTCATGATCTCGTTGGTCCCGGCATAAATGCGCTGCACCCGGGCATCGGCCCAGGCCCGGGCCACCGGGTACTCCCACATGAAGCCGTAGCCGCCGTGCAACTGCACGCATTCATCAAGCACCTTGCACTGCAGGTCAGTCCCCCAGTACTTGGCCATGGCCGCCGTCGGCACATCGAGCTTGCCCTGCAAGTGCAGCTCCAGGCAGCGATCGACAAATACCCGGCCGATCTGAATTTCCGTGGCCATTTCCGCCAGCTTGAAACGGCTGTTCTGGAAATCGGCAATTGCCTTGCCAAAGGCTTTGCGTTCGCGGGTGTATTCCAGGGTCCACTGCAACGCCGCCTCGGCACTGGCCAGGCCACCAATGGCCACGGTCAGGCGCTCCTGGGGCAACTCCTGCATCAAATAGGCAAAACCTGCCCCAGCCTGCCCCAGCAGATTCTCCTTGGGTACTCGCACATCCTGGAAGAACAGCTCGGAGGTGTCCTGAGCCTTCATTCCCACTTTCTCCAGGCGCTTGCCCTTGGAGAACCCGGGAGTATCGGCCTCAACCAGAAACAGGCTGGTGCCCTTGGCTCCGGCCTTGGGATCGGTCTTGGCCACGACTATCACCAGGTCCGCCAGGTAGCCGTTGGTAATAAAGGTCTTGGAACCATTGATCACGTATTCGTCGCCGTCGAGCACTGCCGTGGTCTTCACCCCTTGCAGGTCGGAGCCCGCCCCCGGCTCGGTCATGGCAATGGCCGTGACCATTTCCCCCGAGACCAGCCGGGGCAGGTACTTGTGCTTCAGCGATTCACTGCCGTAATGCAGGATGTAGGGCGCGACAATGTCCGAATGCAGGGAAAAACCAATGCCCGTCAGCCCCAGCCGGCCAATCTCCTCGATCACCACCGCGCTGTAGAGAAAGTCCGCCCCCAGGCCGCCGTACTCCTCGGGAATGTGCGAACACAGCATTCCGGCCTCCCCCGCCTTGCTCCACAACTGACGGTCGATATAGCCCTGTTTTTCCCATTCTCCATGGAAGGGCACTGCCTCTTTCTCAAGGAATGTACGCACGCTGTCACGGAAGAGTTCGTGCTCGGAGCTGAACAAGGTTCTAGGGATCATGCAGGCACCTGTGATGGTTATTGATCATGGGTTGGCTGCCAGAGCCTAAGGCTAGCCACCTGCACGGGACACTGGACACATCCGACAAAAAATAAGACGATCCAGCCGTCTGGTGACCACTTTCCCCTATAAGAACAATTGAATTATGTCTAACCAAACCTCCACGCCCTTGCGGCGCGTCAGCATCCTGGCTATCGACCGGGTTTTCGCTTCCACCCTCATGCAAGCCAAGGATTTCTTCCATCTGGCCAGCCTGCGCTACGGCAAACAACTGGGCCAAGGCCTGACCCCGGCGTTCGAAACCCGCCTGGTCAGCCCCGACGGTCAACCCGTATGCAGTTTCAGCGACGTGATCATGCCGGTGGACGGCCCGCTGGAAGACACCGATATCATCATCCTCCCGGCGTTCTGGGACGACTTCGACACCCTGTGCCAGCGTTACCCGCAGATCTTGCCCTGGCTGCGCGCCCAGCACGCTCGCGGCGCGGTGCTCTGCGGCGAAGCCACCGGGGTGTTCTGGCTGGCGGAAGCCGGCTTGCTCGATGGCAAGGAAGCCACTACCTACTGGCGCTTCTTCAGCGCCTTCAATGAGCGCTTCCCCAAGGTCCAGCTCAATCAGGACAAGCACCTGACCGACGCCGACAACCTCTACTGCGCGGGCGGTACCACCTCGGCCTGCGACCTGTACATCTACCTGATCGAACGCTTCTGCGGTGCCAACGTGGCCCAGGCCGTGGCCCGGGACATTCTCTATGAAGTACAGCGCAGCTACGCCCCAGGGCGCATCGGCTTCGGCGGCCAGAAGCTGCATCAGGACGTGATCATCCTGCAGATCCAGCACTGGCTCGAAGAGCACTTCGCCGACAAGTTCCGCTTCGAGGACGTGGCCCGCGAGCACGGCATGAGCATTCGCAACTTCATGCGCCGCTTCCAGACCGCCACCGGCGACAAGCCCCTGCATTACCTGCAGCGCCTGCGCATCGAAACCGCCAAGGGCCTGCTCTCGGGAACGCGCAAGAGCATCAAGACCATCAGCTACGAAGTCGGCTACGACGACGCCAGTTTCTTCGCCCGACTGTTCCGCCAGCACACCGAACTTTCACCCAACCAGTACCGCCAACAGTTCCAGCAACAGGCGGCATAAAAAAAGGGCCTGCAATGCAGGCCCTTTTTCATCTGGCAACGCTTATGGCTTGTGCGCCCGCGACAGGAACTCGTGGGACTGCATCTCCAGCAGACGGCTAAGGGTGCGCTGGAACTCGAACGTCAGGCGGCCACCGGTGTAGAGGTCCTTGAGTTCGACCTCGGCGGAAATGATCAGCTTGACGTTGCGGTCGTAGAACTCGTCGACCATGTTGATAAAGCGCCGGGCGATGTCGTCGGTGGTGACGCTCATCTGCTCCACGCCACTGAGCAACACGGCATGGAAGATCTTGCCCAGCTCGATGTAGTCGTTCTGGCTGCGCGGGCCGTCGCACAGTTCCCGGAAGTCGAACCAGGCCACATCATCGCAGGTACGCAATGCGCGGATCTCGCGGTTCTCGATGATCAACACATCGTTTTCCACCGCCTGGGTGCACTCCGGCGTCAACGCCCGGAAGCTCTTGCGCAAGCTTTCCTGTGCTTCTTCGTTCAATGGATAGTGGAACAGCTCCGCCTGCTCCAGGTGACGCAGGCGGTAGTCGACACCGCTGTCGACGTTGACGATCTCGGTGTTCTGCTTGATCAGGGCAATCGCCGGCAGGAAGCGCGCGCGCTGCAAGCCATCCTTGTACAAGCCGTCGGGGACGATGTTCGAAGTGGCGACCAGGGTCACGCCATTCTTGAACAGCTCCTCCATGAGGGTGCCAAGAATCATCGCGTCAGTAATGTCAGACACGAAGAATTCGTCGAAGCAGATCACCCGCGCCTCTTGCGAGAAACGCTTGGCGATGATGGTCAACGGGTTCTTCTCACCGCCCAGGGTCTTCATTTCTTCGTGTACGCGCTTCATGAAACGGTGAAAGTGCGTGCGTACCTTCTCCTTGAACGGCAAGGCTTCGAAGAAGGTGTCCACCAGATAGGTCTTACCGCGCCCCACTCCGCCCCAGAAATACAGACCCTTGACCGGCGTCTGGTCCTTCTTGCCAAAAAGCTTGCCGAGCAGGCCCGGCTTGTTTTGCTCGGCCGCGATCAGATCGTCATACAGGCGCTGCAGATGACGCACAGCCGTTTCCTGTGCCGCATCATGAAAGAAATCCGGGCGTTTCAGATCTGCTTGGTATCGTTCTAGGGGCGTCATAATTCGTTAGCAAGGCAACAAAAACGGGCCGTCACTTTAGCGACGGCCCTGGGGAATGGCAATCAGCCCTTGGTCGGGAAGATGCCGATTAGTCCTGCGCCGGGGTCAGAGCGATGCGCAGTGCATCTACAGCCGCGTCACGGGCGCTGGCATCGGCAAAGTCCGGGCTATCCGCCACACAGGCGCCGTCCAGCCAGATACCGAATGCATTGCCCTCGGTCCGCAGATCCAGCTCCTGGCCCGATTGCAGTTGCTTGGTGACAGCACCTGCAGCCTTGCCATCAGCGAAATTGCGCGACAGCAGCAGTTGCTCGCCATCGGCCGACAGCAAACGGAAACGGAAGCTGCCGTCATCCTCTCGAAAGCTGATGAAACGCGCGGCCTTGGCGGCTTTTTTCTTGGTGGTGGCTGCCACCTGTACCTGGGCGGCGAAAGAGCGCAGGCCCACGGCTTCGCGCAGTTCGTTGAGGAACGGCGTGGCCACGGCACGGGCCTTGACGGCGCCGGCACGCAAGATGTCTTCCAGGTCCGAAGGGCGTGCGATCAGTTGGTGATAACGCTCGCGGGCTTCGCCCAGTTCGGCATCCAGCAATTGGAACAGGCGGTTCTTGGCTTCGCCCCAACCCAGGCCGTGAAGCAGCTCGCTGCGGAACTCGGCGGCTTGCGCAGGGGTGGAGAACGCCTGGTACAGGGTGAACAAATGAGAGTTGTCCGGATCCTTGGCCTCGCCTGGCGCCTTGGAGTCGGTGACGATCCGCGAGATCGCGTCCTTCATGTCCTTGGCGCTGGTGAACAGCGGGATGGTGTTGTCGTAACTCTTGGACATCTTGCGGCCATCGAGGCCTGGCAAGGTGGCAACGCTTTCCTCGATCAGCGCCTCGGGCATGGTGAAGAACTCCTTGCCCTGGCCGAACAGGTGGTTGAAACGCTGGCCAATGTCCCGGGCCATTTCCACGTGCTGGATCTGGTCGCGGCCCACCGGCACCTTGTGCGCGTTGAACATCAGGATGTCCGCCGCCATCAGTACCGGGTAGCTGTACAAGCCCATGGTGATGCCGGCGTCCGGGTCTTCACCGGCCTCGACATTCTTGTCCACCGAAGCCTTATAGGCATGGGCACGGTTGAGCAGCCCCTTGGCCGCCACGCAGGTCAACAGCCAGGTCAGCTCGGGGATCTCAGGGATGTCCGACTGGCGATAGAAAGTCACGCGTTCCACATCCAGGCCACCGGCCAACCAGGTGGCGGCGATTTCCTGGCGCGAACGCTGGATACGCAGCGGGTCATCGCACTTGATCAGTGCGTGGTAGTCGGCCAGAAAGTAGAAGGAATCGGCATTGCTGTCGCGGCTGGCGACGATCGCCGGGCGGATCGCACCGGCATAGTTGCCCAGGTGCGGAGTGCCGGTGGTGGTGATGCCGGTGAGGATACGCGTACGAGTAGTCATGGGTAATCGCTTATCAGACTGCTATCAATTCGAAAGTCGCGGCAGCACCAGATCTTTCAGATCGGTGAGCTTGCCATGAAAAAAGTGCCCGCATTCTGCCACTTTCAGCAGCTCATGGGGGCGAACAAGCGCGTCGGACCAGTCGTAGACCGCCTGAGGGTCGATGACCTCATCGGTTTCCGGCTGGATCAGGGTCAACGGGCAGTTCTGCGGCAGCAGGTCGCTATCACGCAGGCGGGTGACTGCCGGCGCCACCATGAACAAGTGCTTGAGCTGCGTGCCCTGGCCTTCCAGACGCCCGCCAAGGCTGGCCGCGACAAAACCGCCAAAGGAGAACCCGAACAGGGTCAAGGGCAGTTGCGGATGCTGGGCCTGCAACCACTGGGCTGCCGCCTGGGCATCGTCGACTTCACCGCTGCCCATGTCGTGGCTGCCTTCACTGGCGCCCACGCCACGGTAGTTGAAGCGCAGAGTGCTCAGGCCGGCATCCCGCGCAGTGCGCTGCAGGGTGGATACCACCTTATTGAGCATGGTGCCGCCCTGCACCGGATTGGGGTGGCAGATCAGCGCCATCCCACGTGCATCGGGCACCTGCAGATACAGGGCTTCCAGTTGGCCCACCGGGCCGGCAATCACTACAGGGGTTTCACGCATAAGCAAGGAAGGAACTCCGTGACCTCGAAGGGGGTCGACTCGTCTAGCAAATGGTCTGTGCCAATCTATTGCGAGTGAATCGCGGTATACAGCGCAGGTTCGAGCCGTTAACGTAAAGCAAAGCCGTTTATAGAGGAAGGACTCGTGGAACACTCGCTCTTAGTTTGGTTGTTGCCGACTCTTGCCCTGGTCGCGGGTGTCGCCATTGGATTCCTGGTCGCTCGCCTGCTGCCCAATGCCGCGCCTAACCGCACGCAGCGTCAGTTGGATGATATTCAGGAACGTTTCGACAATTATCAGAATGAAGTGGTCACTCACTTCAACAGCACCGCGACCCTGGTCAAGAAACTGACCCAGAGTTACCAGGAAGTGCAGGATCACCTCGCCGAGGGCGCCAATCGCCTGGCCTTGGACGAACTGACCCGCCAGCGCCTGCTGGCCGCCTTGCACTCGGAGTCGGTGCAGGCTCCACGTGAGCGCCTGACCCCTCCACGGGACCAGGAACCACCACGGGACTACGCGCCGAAGACGCCGAATGCCCCAGGCATGCTCGACGAACAATATGGCCTGAAGAAGTAATACGCCTCAGCCATTAAAAAAGCCCGCCCGATCTGTATCGGGCGGGCTTTTTTATGCCTGGGGTTCAGCCAGTCCGGTCAGGGATACTGCTGGTATTGCTGACCTTGCTGCTGATAGGGCTGCTGGTACTGCTGGTTCGGTTGCTGGTACTGCTGGCCCGGAATCGCCTTGAGGTTGACCTCGACCCGACGGTTCTGCGCACGGCCGTTGACATCGGCGTTGCTGGCGATCGGGTTGTCCGGACCGGCGCCACGAGCGGACAGGTTGGAACCGCTGACCCCCTGGGACGTCAGGTAGGTCGCTACGCTCTGGGCGCGACGCTGGGACAGATCCATGTTGTGCTGACGGCTGCCGGTGCTGTCGGTGTAGCCGACGATCTCGATCTGGTTCTGGTTGAACTCACGCAGGGAGTTGGCCAGGTTGTTCAGGGGCTGGTAGAAGCTGGGCGCGATATTCGCCGAGTCAGTGGCGAAGGTGATATTGCCCGGCATGATCAGCTTGATCTGATCGCCCTGGCGCTGCACTTCGACCCCGGTGTTAGCCATGCTGGCGCGCAGTTTTTTCTCCTGCTGGTCAGCGTAGTAGCCATAACCTGCCGCGGAAGCACCGACCACTGCAGCACCGATCAGGGCCCCCTTGCCGCGGTTGTTGTGGTCGATGGCAGCACCAGCCAACGCACCGGCCAAGGCTCCCAGCCCACCGTACTTGGCGGTTTTACTCATGCCAGACGAGCCGCCGTCGGCCTGCCCCTGGTTGTCATAGGGGTTAGGCGAAGCGCAGCCGGACAACAAGGCCACAGCAGTAGCGACAACAATCAAACGACGTGAGGTGAACATGGAAAGCTCCTACATTTTGCATTCTGTGGTGCAGCGGACGTTGGCAATAGACCTTTGCCGGCGTTGGAACACGCAGAACGGCAAAAATTCCGTGAACCAACGGGCAAATAGTCAGGCTCGCACGAACGGGTTCTGACGCATCTCATCTCCCAGCCGGGTGTCTGGGCCGTGCCCGGCAACCACTGTGGCGTCTTCGTCGAGGGTATAGAGACGCTGCTTGATCGAACGCACCAGCGTGGCCTGGTCGCCACCCCACAAATCCGTGCGCCCGACCCCGCGCTTGAACAGCGTGTCGCCGGCAATCAGAAGCTTAGCCTCGGAAAACCAAAAGCTCATGGAACCTGGGGTATGCCCTGGAGTGTGCAAGGCCACACCGCAACCGCAGGCCAGCTCTTCGTCATCACCCAACCAGCGATCCGGGGACGGCACAGGGGTGTAGGGCACGCCGAACATGCTGCACTGCATCTCAAGGTTGTCCCAGAGAAACTGGTCGTCCTTGTGCAAGTGCAGGGTGGCGCCGGTCTTTTCCTTCATCTGCCCGGAGGCCAGGAAGTGATCCAGATGGGCATGGGTATGGATGATGCTCACCACCTTCAGGCCCAGTGCGTCCAGGCGCGCCATGATCAGGTCGGGGTTGCCGCCCGGATCGACGACTATGGCTTTCTTGGTCAGCGGGTCGCCAATGATGGTGCAGTTGCACTGCAGCGGGCCGACGGGGAAGGTTTCGCGGATGAGGCTGGGCTTGGCGGCGTCCATGGGAAGGCTCCAGAAAAATCGATGGGCCATTCTGTCACAGCTCGCCGCCACTGCTTACTCAGAACGCCAGTTGCAACGTCTCCTCGCCTTCCAGTGCCAACAGGAACTGCTTGGCCTCAAGACCGCCGGCGAAACCGGTGAGGCTGCCCGAGGCGCCGATCACCCGGTGGCAGGGGGCGACGATCGAGATCGGATTACGCCCATTGGCCGCCCCTACCGCACGCACTGCAGTGGGATTGCCGATCTGTCGGGCGATCTGGCTGTAACTGCGGGTCTCGCCGAATGGAATGGTCAGCAGGGCTTGCCAGACCTGGCGCTGGAACTCGGTGCCGACAAAGTCCAGCTCAAGCTCGAAACGCTCGCGGGTACCGGCAAAGTATTCGCGCAACTGGCGCTCGGTCTCCAGCAACAGCGGATGCTCCGCGGCTTCCTGCAGTGGGCCCAGGCGCACCCGGTTCTGCCGCTCGTGCTCCCACAGAATCGCCGCCAGCTTCGCTCCCCGGGCGACCAGGGTCAGTTGGCCAACCGGGGACGCCATTTTCTTGAATACGCAGGACATCGCAGCTCTCCTTCAATCCACCAGGGAAATCAGGCCGGCAACCCTGGGGTTCGCCGCCTTCATCTCAGTACGCCTGCACTGTAGAACGAGATTTCAGCGCAAGAACCTCGTTTCTTGCGCTGGAACTCGAAGGCGGATCATTCTGGGCGCTGCCAGGCGGCGAGGCTAGTCGTCTTCGTCCACCAGGTAGCAATTGTCGCTGCTGCTAAGCCGGCCATGGGGGTCGACGATAAAGGCCCCCCGCCCCTGACCACACTCCAGCAAGTGCACCGGCGACAGCTCGCGCTGGCGGTCGATCTGGGCGTTGAAACGCACGATATAGGCACCCAGAGAAATCGATACACACAGGATCAGCATCAGACACAGCACCAGCTGGTCGGTGTAGCCGGCGCCGCTATCGTCAGACGATGCCCGCGACATGCTCGGCCTCCGCCCGTTGCAGGTCATGCCCCAGCAGGAACAAGCTCAAGGGGCCGCCGTCCCCAAGGCGCACCATGGGTGCCCCGGACGGCAGGACGCAAGCCATCAGGCCGAGAAGAATCAACACCAGCAGGATGCCTTTGAGCACTGAAGACAGGTTCATGGCTGTGCCGCGCTCTGCAGTTAAGAAGAGCCTGAGCTTAGAGAGCGCTGGGTTAACAGCGGGTAAACATCAATGGAAAAGCCTCGGCTTCCGCTATCCTTCGGCCCATCGAGTGCCAAGGGTCCAAGGGGACGTTTCCGTGCATATTCACCTGCTGCTGGTCGAGGACAACCTCGACCTGGCCAATACCGTCATCGAGTACCTGGAAATCGGCGGCATCGTCTGCGACCACGCCAGCAACGGCCAGACCGGCCTTAACCTGGCCCTGAGCCAGCATTACGACGTGATCCTCCTGGACATCATGCTTCCGCGGCTGGACGGCCAGCAGCTGTGCGAACAACTGCGCCAGAACGGCAGCCAGACCCCCATCCTCATGCTCACCTCGCTGGATGCCCTGTCGGACAAGCTCGCCAGCTTTGCCGCCGGTGCCGACGATTATCTGGTCAAGCCCTTCGAACTGGCCGAGCTGGTGGCCAGGATCCGTGCCCTGAGCCTGCGCCGCAGCGGCCAGGCCAGCCGCCTGCAGGTGGCCGACCTGGTAATGGAGCTGACCACCCGCAAGGTCAGCCGCGCCGGCCAGGAACTGCACCTGTCGCCCATCTGCTGGACCCTGCTGGAATGCCTGATGCGCGCCAGCCCCGAGCCTGTCACCCGGGAACGCCTGGAGGCGACGATCTGGGGCGACGAGCCGCCCGACAGCAACACCCTCAAGGTGCATATGCACCGGCTGCGCAAGACTGTGGACAAGTCCTTCGACCAGCCACTGATCCACACCCTTCCCGGTATTGGCATACAGCTGAGGTCACATGCGTAACGGCCTGAGTTTGAAATGGGTGATCAGCGGCAGCTTCCTGCTGCTGATCGCCGTGGTACTGCTGATCTACAGTCTGCTGCTGCCGGAATACAGCGTCCGCGGCCTGCTCTACACCGCCAGCGCGATGATGGAGGAAGAAGCCCAGTACTTCGCCAGGCACTACAACAAGGACCCCACGACCCCGCCGCCGCACAACTATTTCTATACCAGCGTCATCGGCAAGGAGGCGCTGCCCGAGAAGGTCCGCCAATTGCTGGACACGCCCCCGAGCCTGTCCTTCGGTGCAGTCCAGGTCTTTGGCGATCTGGATTCCGATGACGACGATGAAGGCCGGGCGATCCTTGCCCAACCCCTGGCGGACGGCAAGACCCTGTACATGTACGACGTCGACCATGACCAGGAAGAAGGCGGCGAAGTCGAGACGCCACTGTCCGACGCCTACCTGGACCGTGAACTGCACGGGGTGATTTTCATCAGCCTGGCGGTGTTCATACCGGCGCTGATCATCATTGCCCTGCTGGTCTGGTGGCTGGTGCGGCCCCTGGGCCGCCTGTCCCAGTGGTCCAGTACCCTCAAGGACCCCGACACGGTGGCCGGCGAACGGCCCAATTTCAGCTTCAAGGAATTCAATATGCTGGCCGACGCCCTGGCCCAGAGCATGCAACAGGTCCAGGCTGCCAGCCTGCGTGAAGGTCGGCTGCTACGCTACACCAGCCATGAACTGCGTACCCCACTGGCAGTGCTCAAGGCCAATATCGAGCTGCTGACCCTGCAATCCGGCGGCGCCCTGCCGCCGCCCCTGCAACGTATCGAACGCTCGGTGCTGAACATGCAGCGCATCGCCGAGACCTTGCTGTGGATGAGCCGCGAGCTGCCCGAAGCCCTGCCCGAGGAGCCCATCGACATGAGCGGGCTGGTCAACGAGCTGATCCAGGAGCAGCGCTATCTGATCGGTACACGGGATATCGAACTGACCCTGGACATCAGCACCACGCCCTGCCGCCTGCCCCTGACAGCCTGCCGAATCGTGGTCGGCAATTTCCTGCGCAACGCCCTGCAATATGCCGATGACGGCACCATCGAGATCCACTTCGACTACCCGCGCCTGCGCATTCTCAACCGCATCCGCGAAGCCAAGCAGATCGAGCCTTCCAGCGACTACGGCTATGGCCTGGGCCTGGAACTGATGCGCCAGTTGTGTGCCCGCCTGGGCTGGCGCATCGACGTGCTGGTGGAGGAGCAACGCTTCAGCGTCACCCTGGACTTCGACGCCACCCCGACCGAGGAAGCCCCGCCCGCCGACCCCGGCGAGGAGAGTGCCTGAAGCCAAGCGAGGAAAAATGTGCTCGCAAGCGATGAAAAAACTGCCTTGGTCATGCCCTCCCTCCCGGCACTTGTGAGTATTGTTGCGGGACAAAAAAACACGCCGGGGGAGCCTTGCCGGTGCGTAACTTGCTTGCATCAAGCGCACTGCATGCGCGGTGATGCATGCAAGTCCCGGGTCACCCTGACCCGGCCGCCCTTCCCCCGTGCCCGGGCAAAGAACGAGGTTCGCTGTGGCTGCCTACAATCTGCGTCAACTGAAGTACTTCATCACCACCGTCGAGTGCGGCAGCGTCGCCGAGGCATCACGCAAGCTGTACATTGCCCAGCCGTCGATCTCCACCGCCATCAAGGGCCTGGAGGACAGCTTCGGCGTGCAATTGCTGATTCGTCACCATGCCCTCGGCGTCTCCCTGACCCCCAGCGGGGCACGTTTCTACCGCAAGGCCCAGGAGCTGCTGCGCATGGCCAAGGAGTTCGAGCAGAACGCCCTGGCAGACAACGACGTGGTCGCCGGACAGATCGACATCGGCTGCTTCGAAACCGTGGCACCGTTGTACCTGCCACAACTGATCGCCGGCTTCAGCGCGCTCTATCCCGGGGTGGAAATCCGCATCCGTGATGGCGAACAGCAGGAACTGGTACAGGGCCTGACCGGTGGCGCGTTCGATCTGGCGATCCTCTATGAGCATGACCTGGACGGCACCATCGAAACCGAGCCACTGATGCCGCCGCAACGGCCTTACGCCTTGCTGCCGGCCGGCCATCGCTATGCCAAGCAGCCCCTGGTATCGCTGCGCGACCTGTGCCTGGAGCCGATGATCCTGCTGGACGTGCAACCGAGCCGCACCTATTTCGTCAGCCTGTTCGAAGAATTGGGGCTGACGCCGCAGATTGCCTTCAGCTCACCGTCCATCGAGATGGTGCGCGGGATGGTCGGCCAGGGCTTCGGTTTCTCGATCCTGGTCACCCGCCCCCACTCGCCTTTTTCCTACGATGGCAAGCCGGTGGTGTGTGTCGACATTGTCGAGGACGTCACAGGTTCAGGCCTGGTGGCCGCCTGGCTCAAACGTGGCCAACTGACCAAGCCGGCGCGGTTGTTCGCCGACTACTGCAAGGAGCACCTGGCCCGCTAGCCCCGGCAGCCAGTGGCGCAGCGCCTACCCCAGCAACCCCAGCTCCTGGGCCCGGGCCACGGCCTGGGTCCGGCGCTCTACCCCCAGCTTGCTGTTGATATGGCTGGCATGGGTCTTCACCGTATGCAACGAGATGAACAGGCGCTCGCTGATTTCCTGGTTGGAGCAGCCCTGGGCGATCAACTGCAACACTGAAAGCTCCCGGGAGCTCAAGGACTCGTTATGGGCCACGATCTCCTGAGGTTCACGCGATGCTGCCGGCAACCGCTCCAGCAACGCCTGGGTCAGGGCTGTCGATACGCCCTGCTGCAACTGCTCACGCATCCAGCCGGGATGGCCATGGAGCAATGCCATGAACGGCTGCACCGCGCCTCCAACCCCGGCCTCCAGAGCCTGGGCCAGGTCCTGGCGGGCCTGCGGACCGCGACCGGCCGCCAGCAACAGTGCGGCTTTCTGGGTCAGGGCCATGACGCTCAGCAACTGCCGGCCGCTTTGCTGGCCATGCTCGACCAACCGATTCAAGCGCTGCTCCGCCCGGCTCAGGTCGCCCTTGATGCTTTCAAGCTGGGCTTGCTGCAATTCGATGTGCAACGGCAGTTGCGGGTGGAACTCCGGTGGCGCCGCCGCCTGTTCGCCGGTGTAGGTCTGGCCCAGGCGGGCCAGCCAGGCTTCGGCCAGATCGGTACGCCCCTGGGCCAGCCACAGCTCGCATTTCACCAGGGTGATCATTGCCAGGTAATAGATCGGTGGCACGTCCCAGATGTGCATCAAGCGCTCGGCTTCCGCCAGCTCGGCGAAGGCTCGGGAGAACTCGCCACCCAGGCCTTCCTGCTTGGCGATCACGCAGTGACCGATCAGCACGCTGATATCGCGACAGGCCCGGGCCTCCACCAGGCCGGCCTGCAAGCGCACCAGACCGGCCTCGGGCTGGGCACGCAGGGTCAGCAGATAACCGTCATACAGGGTCAGCCGGGCCCGCACCGCATACAACCGCTGGGCCGACAGGCCCTGCAAGCGCCGCAGCCCCTGGTGTACCTCCTCCTGCGCCCGCAGCACTTCGCCGCGGGCCTGCAGGACCCGGGCACGGTCGTAGTGGGCCAGGGCTTCGAACAACGGATTGCCGACCCGTTGCGCCAGCTCCAGGGATTCGCGATTGAGGCTGCGGGCCCGCCACAGATCGGCATCGGTAATGGCCAGGTTGGACAAGGTCGACAGGCACATCAGGCGCTGCCCATAACGTTTGGGCGGCAGGCTTTCCAGGGCCTCGCTGCAATAGGCCAGGGTGTTTTCCCGCTGGCCGCGGCCACGGGCGATGATTCCGCTCAGGGCCAGCCATTGCGCCAACATCGACTTCTGCGCCGTGGCCGAAGGGGCCGGCAGGAAACGACTCAGGTGATTGGCCAGTTCCTCCGCCGCATCCAGCTGGCAGGCCAGGCCCAGGGCCCAGCTGTAGAGCACGATCAGCCGCGGCGTGCTGATCAGCAGGCTGTCGGGCAGGTCCATCTTCCAGCGCAGCAGCATGCCGACGTTCTGTTCCGCCAGCAGTTGCTCTTCGGACAGGTTCTGCACCAGGTTGGCCGCCACGTCCAGGTGCCCGGCGCGCAGCGCTTGCTCCACCGCCTCGTCGAGCAGCCCCTGGGCGTTGAACCAGCGGCAGGCGCGCAGGTGCAGGCTGGCCGCTGGCACCAGGGCATTGGCCGTGGGCCGGGTGCGCAGCAGGTCGGAAAACAGGTGGTGATAACGATACCAATGGCCGTGTTCATCCAGGGGCACCAGGAATACCTGGTGGGCCTGGAGGAAACCCAGGATCTCGGCGCTGTCATGGGCTTCGCGCAGGGCATCGCACAGCTCGGCGCAAAACCGCTCCTGGGGCGCCGTGTCATACAGGAATGACTGCACTTCGGCGGGCAGGCAGTCGATGACCTCTTCCAGCAGGTAGTCGCGGATCAGTCCTTCCCCGCCATGCAGGCCCTGGGGTAGCGCGCCCCCGGCTCCCGCCTCGGACGCCGCCAGCAGCCAGAAACGCAGCCCGGCCACCCAGCCTTCGCTGCGCTGAATCAGGTTTTCCAGGGCTTCGCCGCGCAGCGAACTGCTGTGCCGGTCGAGCAGGCTCAGGGATTCGTCGTGGGTCAGGCGCAAATCCTGCTCGTGCAGCTCCAGCAGTTGCCGGGACAACCGCAGCCGCGCCAGGTGCCAGTCCGGGCGTTGGCGGCTGGTGACCAGCACCAGCAAGCCATCGGGCAGGTGATTGAGAAAAAACTGTAGGCAACGATCGAGGACCGGCCCCTGGGCCAGGTGATAGTCGTCCAGCACCAGCAATAACGGACTGGCACCGGTCAATTGCACCGCCAGCTCATCCAGCAGGCCGTCCAGCCACTCTTCAAAGGCGAAGGGCTGGTGACGCTGACGCATTTTCAACAGGCCCAGGGACTGCCGTCCCAATTGGGGAAAGTACTGCTGCAGACCGGCCAACAGACGCTCGAGGAAACGCCCGGGATCGCTGTCCCGGCGGCTCAACCCCAGCCACAGGCTCTGCCAGTTATCCGGCAGGCCCTGGCAAAACTCCACGGCCAGCGAGCTCTTGCCAAACCCGGCAGGCGCACAGACCAGCAGCAATCGCCCCTTCAACCCGGCGCCCAGACGCTCGCAAAGACGCGGCCGCTGCACGTATCCATCGGGCAGGGGGGGTCGATAAAAACGCCCCTCCAGAGCGGGGATCACCGCGCTGGCAGGCCGTTGCAGGGGGGACAGGTCAGTCATGGCCAACTCTTATTGATGTACGGTTGTCGGCGTAGCAGATGTCCGCAGACTAGCGGTAAAAGGCCACCTGTTGAAGATTTTTGCGACCATTCGGGCGAAAAAGACTATGAGCAAATTGGTCAGATAACTCTGAATGATTAAAAGATATTTCGTTTATTTATTGATTAAGTGGCTAATTAGCTTCGAGAAAGCTGCCTGTACCTGGATGGATTCCAAGGCCGGGCCCTCAGGCAAAAAAAAGCCCCGAACCAGGTCGGGGCTTTTTCCGAGGATGCGGCCTCTATTTGCAGCGGCTCAGCGAACCCCGTCCTGACGCAGGGCGGCTGGGGTGAAATCGCTGGTGGTGGCGGTGAAACCGAAGTCGTAGGCCTGTTTCTCTTCGTTCTTCATGCCCAGGGCCAGGTAGCGGCCGGACTGCAGGTCGTAGAGGGTTTCCAGGGCGTACCACGGCACTTGCTTGTCGTAGTAGTTCTCGGCGTGAGCCTCGGCCACGCGCCACAGTTGGCCACGACCGTCGTAGTGGTCGATCACCGCTGCCTGCCAGGTGTCTTCGTCGATGTAGAAGTCACGCTTGGCGTAGATATGGCGCTGGCCTTCCTTCAAGGTTGCCACCACATGCCAGACCCGGCGCAGCTCATAGCGAGCCAGGTCCTGGTTGATGTGGCCGGCCTTGATGATGTCGGCGTACTTCAGGGTCGGCGAGTCGAGCTTGTAGCTGTCGGAAGCGATGTACATCTCCTTCTTGCCTTCCAGCTTCCAGTCGTAGCGATCCGGCGCACCGTTGTACATGTCCAGGTTGTCGGAAGTACGCAGGCCGTCGGCAGCGGTACCCGGACCGTCATAGGACACTTGCGGGGCGCGGCGTACGCGGCGCTGGCCAGCGTTGTAGACCCAGGCCGAACGCGGCTCCTTCACTTGGTCGAGGGTTTCGTGCACCAGCAGCACGCCACCGGCCAGGCGCGCCGGCGCGGTCACTTTCTGCTTGAAGTAGAACAGGATGTTGCCCGGGTTTTTCGGATCGTAGTCCTTCATCTTGTCGCGGAACACGAACTGGTCCTGGAAGTACACCAGGCTGTAGGAGCCGTTGGCCTGTGGCGTGGCCTGGGTCACCAGGCGGGTCACACTGCCACCGCGATAGCGGGTGATGTGGTTCCAGATGACTTCCACGCCGCTTTTCGGGATCGGGAACGGAATCGCGGTTTCGAAGTTCTCCAGGCCGTTGCCGCCGGACACCAGGTTGGTGCTGGTGGCGTTGCGCTTGATCGCGGCGAACACGTCAGCCGGCACGGTGGCCCCGCGATGGGACGGGTAGACCGGCATCTTGAAGGTTTCCGGGTAGCGCTTGAACATCGCGTACTGCCCCGGCGCCAGCTTGTCCTTGTACTGCTCGACGTTCTGCGCGGTGATGGTGAACAGCGGCTGCTCGCTGCCGTAGGGGTTGGACAGGAAACCCTTGCTGTCCACGGTGCCAGCATTGGTCGCCAGTGGCTTCCAGGCCGGAATGGTGCCGGCGGCATTGCCGGCCATTTCCGCGCCCATCGGCGTCAGGCTGGTACCCAGCTTGGCGGCTTCATCGGCCGAGACCGCGGCCATGACCCCGGTGGCCAGCAGTGACAGTCCCAGCACACCGACGTGCAACAGACTCTTGGTGATTTTCATATTGTTGTTCTTCCTGAAAATGCAGTGTGCTTAGAAGTTCACGCCAACGCTCAAGGCGAGGAAGTCCCGGTCATCCACGGTGCTGTAGTCGCCACCGAAGAAGTTGGTGTAGGCCAGGCTCGCGGTGTAGGTGTTCTGGTACTCGGCATCCAGCCCCAGGCTGATGGCCTTGCGGCCTTCTTCGAAGTTGCCGCCAGGACCTGGCGAGTAACCCTTGACGTCATGGGACCAGGCCACGTTCGGCTTGAGGTTCACACCAGCGAACACATCCGGGTACTCCCAGATGGCACGGCCGCGGTAGCCCCAGGAGGTGGCGGTGGTGAAGCCATCGTTGTTGCAGTTGGCGCTCAGATTGCTGGCGTCTGCACCAGGACCTGCACCGGCAATGGTGGTGGAGTTAAGCGCACGACAGGTGTTTTGCCCGCCGGTGGCTGGCAAGGCGCCAGGACCAAACACCGGATCACGTCCATAGCGGACATCCGACTTGCTCTCAAGGCCTCCGACGTGGGTAACCCCCACCTCACCCACCAGCGTCAGACGGCTGGCGCCCATGACCTGATCGAAGAAGTGCGTGAAGGTGGTCTGGAACTGAGTGATTTCCTTGCGGCGATAGCCATTGAGGTCCTGCCCCGCTACACCTTCAAGCAGCGAGGCGTTGGTGTATGCCCCCTTCAGAGGTCGAACGGCGGAATAGAGAATATCGGTAGAGTTGAGTTGTACAGGCGCATTCGGCCGGTAGCTGATTTCACCGCTCCACGCCGTCCCCGTAGGCAGGGTGGTGGAGAAACTCAAGCCATACAGGCGAATGTCTTCTGGATACTCAACGAAGTACTTCGAATTACCGGCGATCCATACCGGCGCCAAAGTGCCGAAGCCAGGAGCAATGGCGTAAGCCGACTGTGGCGCAGCCGTGGCACTGAAAATCGGCGCCCGGCTGTGATAGTTCATGAAGTAGGCGCCGAACTCGGTGTCCAGCGGCTCGAAGTTGTAGTGGAACGCCGCACCGAACTGGCCGCTGTCACGGGCATCGCGGTCGCCACTGCGACGCACCAGCGTGCCTTCTTCGTTGACGTCGACGCCACGAGCCTGCATCGCGGCCAGGGCCGCGCGCCCCGGCGCCGTGGCGGCGATGGTCGAACGCTTGGCCAGCAGTCGCAGGTTGTCGTCACAGCCGTCGGAAATGTTGTCCGGCTGCGAGAAGAAGGTGCCGCAGTTATCGGTAACGGTCTGGTCCCATTCCAACTGGTAGAAGGCTTCGGCCGACAGGTTCTCGGTCAGGTTCTGGGAGATGTAGAACATGTTGACCGGGATCAGGCCTTCCTTGATCTCGGCGCCAGGACGGCGGAACGCCGACACATCGATGGGGTTGATCGAGTTGATACCGCCACCGATGAAGGTACTTTCGCCCCAGCTCACCACCTGCTTACCGAAACGCACGGAGCCCGGCTCATCGGCAATGGAATAGTTGTGATAGATGAAGGCATCGAGAATCTGCCCGCCGGAAGACTTGGCGCCCTCTTTACGGTTGTCGTTGCTGACGTTCTTGAAGTCCAGGTCTTCGTCCTGGAGCTTGAAGTCATACCAGTACTTGCCACGGACAAACACACCGGTATCGCCGTACTTCAATTCCAGGTCATGGATACCCTTGAAGATCTTCGAGAAGGTCTGGCCCTTGTTGAAGTTCAAGTGGCCGTCATCGGTGGTCTGGGACAGGCCCTTGCCGCCGTTGTTGACCCCGATCAGGTCCTTGTTGCGCCCGGCGGTCGACCAGCTGGCCCCCACCGACAGGGACGAATCGAAGCTGCCTTCGATTTCACCGATGTTGAAGCTGACGCCGAATGCCGGCCCGGCGAGCGTGGAGGCGAGACCGACGGCCAGGGGCAGTTTCGCCCGGCGCCAGAACTGGTTTGCTGATGTCATCGACGCTACTCCATGTGCATTATTGTTATGGCAGTACGCTTTTCTGAAAACGCTTCGAATACCGGTTGAATGAACACTTGTCCCGGCTCCGAAGTTGCGTGGCGCGAGCCCCCCGCAATGCTCCGTCGTTCAGAAAAATCCGTGAACGGACTATATCCAGCAGGGATTACTGCTTGATCCCTCTAAAGTGTGATTTGCAGCCACCCACCGCACTGGAACAGCCCTTTGCCATAACCTTTGAAAAACGGCGCGGCAAGAATGACTGAAAAATCCGTGAGTACAAGGCAAAGGCTTGCCGGGTGGGCATGCCGTGCCCGAGCGGGCACGGCCGGGGACGCTCAAAGCGTGGAGAGGAAGGTGCTGTTGCTGGCCTGCCACTCGCTGATGTCGACGCGGATGCGCTTCTTGTCGAGCTTGCCAACGCTGGTCTTGGGAATTTCAGTAACAAGGGCGATCTGACTGGGAATCGCCCACTTGCTCAGGTGGCCCAGCTCGACGAAGGGCTTGAGGTGTTCCTTGAGCTCGCGGGCGCCAATCTCATGGCCCTCGCGGATGACCAGCAGGGCGAATGGGCGTTCGCCCCACTGCGGATCGGCGATGCCCACCACTGCTACTTCACGTACCGCCACGTGGCGGCTGATGAGGTCCTCCAGGTCCAGGGAGGAGATCCACTCGCCACCGGTCTTGATCACGTCCTTGATCCGGTCGCGGATGTCGATCACCCCCATGCTGTCCAGGGTCGCCACGTCACCGGTATGCAGCCAGCCGCCTTCCCAGAGCTCGGCGCCTTTTTGCGGTTCGTTGAAATAACCTTCGCTCAGCCAGGGCGCCCGCAGCACCAGCTCGCCCTGGGCCTCGCCGTCCGCCGGGAGGAAGTTGCCTTCGGCATCGATGATTGCCGCTTCCACCAGCGGCCCCGGTACCCCGGCCTTGATGCGGTAGGTGGTGCGCTCGTCCTCGCTGCCCGCCATCAGTTCATCGTTCAGGTGTGCACAGGACACCAGCGGTCCGGTTTCCGACATGCCGTAGGCAGCCGTCAGCTGGATGCCCTTGGCCTTGGCCGCCTCGTACAGCGCGCGGTTCAGCGCACTGCCGCCGATGACGATCTTCCAGCCGCCGAAATCCGTACCCTGGGCCGCCTTGGCATTGAGCACCATCTGCAGGATGGTCGGCACGCAGTGAGAGAAGGTGACCTTCTCCCGGCGCCACAGCTCCACCAGGTACTCCGGGTCGTAGCGCCCGGGATAGACCTGCTTGAGCCCGAGCATGGTGGCCACGTACGGCAAGCCCCAGGCGTGCACGTGGAACATCGGGGTGATGGGCATGTACACATCGTTGGTGCCCAGCAGGCGCACGCTGTCGATGGCCCCCATGATGGTGGACACCCCCAGGGTGTGCAGCACCAGTTGGCGGTGGGTGAAGTACACGCCCTTGGGGTTGCCGGTGGTGCCGGTGGTGTAGAAGGTGGTGGCCACCGAGTTCTCGTCGAAATCCTCGAACGCGTACTGGGGGCTGGCCGCGGCGAGCAAGGTCTCGTACTCGCCCACCAGGTTCGGCAACTCGGCGGTTTTCTCCGGGGCATCGGTGAGCAGCAGGGTTTTCTCCACCGTGGTCAGGTGCCCGGCAATCGCCTGGTACAGGCCGACGAACTCGCTGTTGACCAGCACGAAGCGGTCCTCGGCATGGTTCATGGTGTAGAGAATCTGCTCCGGCGACAGACGCACGTTGATGGTGTGGATCACCGCACCGATCATCGGGATGGCAAACATGCACTCCAGGTAGCGATGGCTGTCCCAGTCCATGACCGCCACGGTGTCCCCCGCCTTGACCCCGGCCGCGGTCAGCACATTGGCCAGGCGCGCCACCCGCTCGATCAGGGTCGGATAGGTGTAGCGCAACTGGTCACGGTAGATGATCTCGCGGGTTTTTTCGTAGCGGGTGCCGGACATCAGCAAGCGCTTGATCAGAAGTGGGTATTGGTAGGCGCCTTCGGCGGGGGGAATAACGCGAGTCTGCAACATAAGAATCCCTTTTCTGACGGCTCGGTCGTGACTGGAGGATAACCACTCTAGAGCTCCTGCGCGCCCGCTAAATCAGCCAAAGGAATGATTTGCAGGGCCGTACAAATACTAGCTTCAGGCCAGTATTGTTACGGCCCTGCACGACCTCAGGCGCTTTGCCCCACTGCCGCTTCCGCGGGGGTGCGGGGAAAGGCCAGCGCCGCGGCAAACGTCAGCGCCGCGACCCCCGCCAGGACCAGGTACAGGCCGCTCAGGCCCTCACGCGGTTCCACCAGAGCAATCAGCGGAATCGCCGTGGCACTGGCACCGAACGACAGGCAGTAACGCAAGGCGAAGACTCGCGACTGCCACTGGGGCGCAACGAAGTTCGCGACCATAGCATCGTTCACCGTGACCTGGCCGAACACCACGAACATGAAGGCCGCACCCAGGACGATCACGCCCCAACCCTGGCTGTCGGCCATCGCCAGCAGCAACGGGGCCTGGAGCAGGGTCAAAATGATGAACGGCCACTTCAGGCTGAAGCGGTGCAATACCCGGCCGATCAACAACTGCGCCACTGCGCCGAAGGCATAGGCCAGGCTGACCACCACCCCCAGGGTCTGCGGCGAGGTGAACAATTCATGCAGGCGTTCCTGGAACAGCTTCGGGTAAGTCATGGTGGAGGCGTTGAAGACCACCCCGCCAGTGGCTGTGGCCAGGGCCAGCACGCCGAACACCAGGAACATGGAGATCTGCTGCCCGCCCTTGCCCTTGAGCGGCACATGGGCGCGTGCGGGGGCAGGCTCGTCACGCACCTGCAAGGCAAAGCCGACACCCAGAAGGATGGCCACGCTCCCCGGCAGGATGAACGCCGAGCGCCAGCCGAACTGCGCCACCAGCAAGCCGGTAATCAAGGCCGAGAAGGCCACGCCGAGGTTGCCCCACATACCGTTGATGCCGATCTCGCGCCCGCGATTCTGCGCATAGGCCACCAGCATCGCGGTGCCGACCGGATGATAGATAGCGGCGAATATTCCCATCAGGGTCAGCCCGATCACCAGCATGCTCGGGCTATTACTGAGCCCGGTGAGGATCGAGGCGCCACCGATGCCGAAGAAGAACAGCAGCATCATCTGCCGCCGACTCCAGTGATCCCCCAGCCAGCCGGCCGGTAGCGAACAGGCGCCAAAGGCGATGAAACCGCCCAGGGACAGACCGATCAGCCCGGCATAGTCCAGGCCAAAGGCCTGGGTCATGCCCAGCATGGCAGCGGGAAAGATCAGCATGAACATGTGATCGATGACATGGGCGGCGTTGACGTAGCGGATGACGTTTCGGGCTTGATTCATGGCGACACACCGGGGGTTGGTTGTTGTGCCGCCTATGCTAATTTGGCAATCCACCGTATTTCTGACAACAAAGTCATTGGACCGGACATGTTAATCGACCACTTCCACCATGGGCCGGTCAGCGCCTATCCCCGGGACTACCCCGACGCCGCGCATCAACCATTGCACCGCCATCGCGAGGCGCAGTTTCTCTACGCCGCCTGCGGCACCATGCGCCTGGTCACCGCCCAGGGCGCCTGGGTGATCCCACCGAGCCGGGCGGTGTGGATCCCGCCACTGGTGGAGCATGAAATCTTCATGGTCGGCGAGGTGCGCATGCGCTCTCTGTTCATCGACCCGGAGCTGTCAGCGCCCGCATTGCGCCAATGCTGCGTCCTGGCGGTCACACCGCTGCTGCGGGAGTTGATCCTGCGTGCCGTGCAAGGTCCGGAACAAGCGGAAAACCCCTTGATCCAGCAATTGATGCTGGAAGAAATCGCCGCCCTGGAAAACCTTCCGCTGCACATTCCCATGCCCCAGGACCGGCGCTTGCAAGCCATCTGCCGGACCCTGATACAGACCCCGGATCACCCCCACACCCTGGAAGACTGGGCACAGCAGGTCGGCGCCAGTTCACGAACCCTGGCGCGGCTGTTCCAGCAGCAGGTGCAGATGAATTTCAATGCCTGGCGCCAGCAGGTGCGCCTGATGGAAGCCCTGCCACGCCTGCTCGCCGGGGAAAGCGTGCACAGCGTGGCCGACTCGCTGGGATACGGCAGCGCCCGGGCCTTCAGCGCGATGTTCTGCCGTTTGCTCGGGGATACGCCACGGCATTACGTGGCGGCCCTGAATCAGCTCAGCGCAATCAATGCATCTCGGTGAAGGCCAGCTTCACGCCGATGGCGATCAGCACTGCGCCCATGGTGCGGTCGAACCAGTGGCCCATGCGGGCAAAGCCGGCACGAACCCGCTGCTGGCTGAAGAGCATGGCCACCAGGCAGAACCACACAGCGGTGGCCACCGCCAGATACACGCCATACCCGGCCTGGATCGCCAGCGGCGTATGCGGGTTGATCACCACGGTGAACAGCGAGAGAAAGAACAGCGTCGCCTTGGGGTTCAGGCCATTGGTGACAAAGCCTGAAGTGAAGGCCCCACGCGCAGTGCGGACCCCGGCTTCCTTGTGCAGGTCGTCGGCCGCCGGTTTGGCCGGCTGGGCACGCAGGGCCTTGTAGCCGATGTACAGCAGGTAGGCCGCAGCCAGCCACTTCAGTGCGTTGAACAGGACGATGGACTGGGAAACGATCAGGCCGATCCCCAGCAGCGAGTAACCCACGTGCAGGAAGATTGCGCAGCCCACGCCCAGCGCGGTCCAGGTGCCGGCTCGACGGCCGTGGGTCACGCTTTCACGCACCACCACGGCGAAGTCCGGGCCGGGGCTGGCCACTGCCAGAAGATGGATGAGGGCAACGGTCAAGAACTCGGTGAAGTACATGCAGGCTCCTGTGTATGTCTAATTATTTCATCTGTTAGGCTCGGCAGATTACGCCTTAGAACCCTCGTGCAAAAGGTACAGTTCATGACTAACAATCGCCGCGCCGTCTTCCTCGATCACAGCTCACTGGACCTCGGTGACCTGGACCTGGGTGCGCTGCATGACAGCTTCAGCCCTCTGCAAGTACATGCCCACACAGCGCCGGAACAGGTCGCCGAACGCCTGCAGGGAGCCCGGGTGGCCATCAGCAACAAGGTGGCACTGACAGCCGAAACCCTGGCCGCCTGCCCCGACCTGCAACTGATCCTGGTGGCCGCCACCGGCACCAACAATGTCGACCTGGCCGCAGCCCGCAAGCAGGGGATCACCGTCAGCAACTGCCAGGGCTACGGCACTCCCTCGGTGGCCCAGCACACCCTGATGCTGCTGCTCAACCTGGCCACCCGGGTCGCCGATTACCAGCAGGCCGTGGCTGCCGGGCGCTGGCAACAGGCCAGTCAGTTCTGCCTGCTGGACTACCCGATCATCGAACTGGCGGGCAAGACCCTGGGCCTGCTGGGCAATGGCGAACTGGGCAGCGCGGTGGCCCGCCTGGCCGAAGCCTTTGGCATGCGTGTGCTGCTGGGGCAGATTCCAGGCCGCCCGACCCGCCCGGACCGCCTGCCGCTGGAGGAACTGCTGCCGCAAGTGGACGCCCTGACCCTGCACTGCCCCCTCAACGAGCACACCCGCCACTTTATCGGTGCCCGGGAACTGGCCCTGCTCAAGCCCGGAGCCCTGGTGGTCAACACCGCCCGCGGCGGGCTGATCGATGAACAGGCCCTGGCCGATGCATTGCGCAATGGTCACCTGGGTGGTGCGGCCACCGATGTGCTCAGCGTCGAACCCCCGGTGGCTGGCAACCCCCTGCTGGCCGGCGACATTCCGCGCCTGATCGTCACTCCACACAACGCCTGGGGCAGCCGCGAGGCCCGCCAGCGAATCGTCGGTCAATTGACGCAAAACGCCCACGCCTTCTTCAGCGGCGCCCCGCTGCGGGTCGTGAGTTGATAAACTTCGCCACTTTTTTCGGGGGCGGATCATGGATACACGCAGTGAAGTACTGTTGCGTCAGGCTGAATTGTTTCAAGGCTCACTGCTGCTGGCCGGCCTGGCCGCCGACGATCTGCTGGGCCGCCTGCCCAATGCCCGGGGCTGGAGCTGGCACGCCGGCGACCAGGCAGCCCTGGAGGCGCGCTTTCCCGGCCGCAGTCACTTTGGCGTAGACGCACCGGTCGAATCCTTCGACAGCGCCGTGCTGTTCCTGCCCAAATCCAAGGACCTCACCGACTACCTGCTCAACGCCCTGGCCTCGCGCCTGGCCGGGCGCGAACTGTACCTGGTGGGCGAGAAGCGCAGCGGCGTGGAGAGTGCGGCCAAGCAACTCAACCCTTTCGGCAAACCGCGCAAGCTCGATAGCGCCCGGCACTGCCAGCTGTGGCAGGTCACGGTGGCCAATGCTCCCGAACCGCTCACCCTGCAGAGCCTGGCCCAGGAGTACGAACTGCCGCTGGCCGAAGGCCCGCTGAAAGTCATCAGCCTGCCGGGGGTGTTCAGCCATGGCCGGCTGGATCGCGGCACCGCGCTGCTGCTGGAGCACCTGGACCACCTGCCCGCCGGCCACCTGCTGGACTTCGGCTGCGGTGCCGGAGTGCTCGGGGCCACCGTGAAACGCCGCTACCCGGACAGCCGCGTGACCCTGCTGGATGTGGACGCCTTCGCCGCCGCCAGCAGCCGCCTGACCCTGGCGGCCAACGGCCTGGAAGCCGAGGTGCTGACCGGTGACGGAATCGACGCCGCGCCCATGGGGCTGAACGGCATCCTGACCAATCCGCCCTTCCACACCGGGGTCCATACCGACTACCAGGCAACGGAAAACCTGCTGCGAAAAGCAGCCAAACATCTGCAAAAAGGTGGAGAACTGCGAGTAGTTGCCAACAGCTTCCTGCGCTACCAGCCGCTGATCGAAGAGCACCTGGGGCCCTGTGCGATCAAGGCGGAAGGCCAGGGCTTTCGCATTTATCGGGCCAAGCGTGGCTGAAATCCTTTTTCGCAAACAAGGCTTGCCGAAAGGGTTTTGCCTAGGCAGAATCCGCTCCGTCCTAGGGGAGTAGTCTCCCACGAGCGCCACGCTCGTCCGGCATGCGTCAACATACTTGGTCAACAGACCATGGCGCATGCGACCCAAGAGTCCGCACAGACGGACCGCAGGGTTTGACAAGACCTATGACACGCACACCTTACCCGGGGCGGGAAGGCTGTACGTGTCATAGCCGTGTCGACCCGCCCCTTAGGAAAACCCTGATGATGCTGGATTCTCTCCTCGTTCCCACCGCAATCGTTGCCTTGGCCGAAATCGGCGACAAGACGCAACTGCTTGCCCTGATTCTTGCCGCGCGCTTTCGCAAACCCTGGCCGATCATCGCCGGCATCGTTGCCGCGACCCTGGCCAACCATGCAGCGGCCGGTGCGGTAGGCGCCTGGTTCGGCAGCTTCTTCTCGGACTCGACCCTGCACTGGATCCTCGCCGCCAGCTTCACCGCCACCGCGCTGTGGACCCTGGTTCCGGACAAGATGGACGACGACGAAGCCAATACCGCACGCAAGTTCGGCCCATTCCTGACCACCCTGATCGCCTTCTTCCTGGCAGAAATCGGTGACAAGACCCAGGTCGCCACCGTCATGCTGGCGGCGCAGTACCCGGATCTGTGGCTGGTGATCATCGGTACCACCCTGGGCATGCTGATTGCCAACGTACCGGTGGTCCTGGCAGGCAACTTCGCCGCAGACAAGCTGCCCCTGACCCTGATCCGTCGCCTGGCGGCGTCGGCCTTCTTCATCCTCGCCGTGGTGGCGGTGTACAAGGCCATGCAGATCAGCGGCTGGGTATAAACGAAATCGCCGGCAAGCTGGCCCCTACGCAACCCGTAGGAGCCGGCTTGCCGGCGATAGCGTCATCGACAATGACGCGAAGGGATCAGGACTTCTTGGCGGCCTGATACAGCGGCATCACCTTGGGAATCGCCGCCTGCAAGGAAGCGATACGGCTGGTGGAAGCCGGGTGAGTGCTCATGAACTCGGGCGGCGCGGAGCCACCGGCAGCCTGGCCCATCTTGTTCCACAGGCTGATGGCCGCATTCGGGTTGTAACCGGCACGGGCGGCCAGTTCCAGGCCGATCAGGTCCGCTTCGTTTTCATTCTCGCGGCTGTTGGGCAGGGTCATCAGCAGGTTCACCCCGTTGTCGCCCAGGGCTACGGTTTCCTGCGGAACGCCGAACAAGGTGGCGATCTGCTTGCCGGCACCGACCGCGTACTGCTTGGACATGGCTTCGCGACCGTGCTCGCGCAGGGCGTGGGCAATTTCATGGCCCATGACCGCGGCGATTTCATCGTCGGTGAGTTTGAGCTTCTCGATCAGCCCGGAGTAGAAAATGATCTTGCCGCCAGGACCGCAGTTGGCGTTGAGCTCGTCGCTCTTGATCAGGTTGACTTCCCATTTCCACTGCGCGCAGTCGGGGCGGAAAGTCGGCGCCTGGGCAATCAGGCGGTTGGCAATGACCTGCAGGCGCTTGGCGTTGGCGCTGGTCTTGTCCAGTACGCCCTGGCTGCTGGCTTCACCCAGAGTCTGCTGATAGGACTGGGCATAGGACTGGTTCACTTCAGCGCTGGAAACCATGCTGAACATGGATTGCTTGCGATCCACACCGACCACGCCACCGCTGGTGGTATTGACCGTTTCACAACCGCTGAGCAGTACTGCGGCACTCAATGCACATACGACCAATGACTTCTTCATCATGAAACCTCCCTGAAAACGTGGCGCGTATCCTAAGGGCGGAAATGTATCCGCGCCAGATGTAAAAACAGCAATCGGTCGCATTTCAGATACATATCTGCCTTGCAGGAGAAAATTCATTCCTCCCGCAAATCCCGCCCGGGTTACCCCCACAGCTTGCCAAGAACGACATCAAGCTCCCTGAAACAGTCATTTTTCCGTGTAAGGCTAATGGCCAGCGCTGCAGCGGCCGATACAGCTCGGCAGACCTAAATTCCTGCGCCCGGAGCCTCTATGAAGTTCAAGTCGATCCAGTTTTCCGTCGCCGCCCTGGCCGGCGCCATCGTTCTCAGCGTGGTTGCAGCCCTGGTGCTGTACGCCCTGTTCTCCGGGGCCAGGACCCAGCAGATGGTGCAAGACCGTACCCAGGCCCAGTTCGAACAGGTCATCGAACAACGCCTGAGCGGCCTGGCGCAGACCCAGGTCAGCCAGATCCAGCGCGAACTGGAAGCGCCCCTTCTGATCGCCGGCGGCCTGGTGCGGGTCAATGCGCTGATGGGCACCCAGGACTCGCAAGGCCATGCCGGGCTGAGCCTGAGCCGTGAACAACTGATTGCCCTGATCAAGGAAAACGTCACCCAGAACCCGAAGATCCTGGGTGCCTACATTGGCTGGGAACCCGGTGCCATCGACCATGACGACGCGGCCTACGTAGGCACCTCGGTGGTGGGTATCGATGCAGCAAACGGCCGCTTCCTGCCCTGGTGGTTCCGCAATGAAGACGGCAGCCTGGGCCTGGACAAACTGGCCGACGTCAATGATCGGACCCTGCTTTCCACCGGCGTGCGCGCCAGCGAGTACTACCTCTGCTCCCAGGACAGCCTAAAGCCTTGCGCCATCGACCCCGCTCCCTACAAGGTCGGCGACAAGGTGGTGATGCTGGCCTCCTTTATTCAGCCGATCCTGCTCAACGGCAAGTTCCAGGGCATCGTGGGTGCCGACCTGTCAGTGAACTTCATCCAGGACATGCTGGTGGGCGCCAACCAGAAGCTCTACGGTGGCGCCGGGCACATGGCCCTGATCGGCGGTAACGGTCGCCTGGTCGCCTATACCAAGGACTCGAGCAAGTTCGGTGAAAAAGTCAGCGACGTGCTCAGCAGTGATGCACTGACCAAGCTGTCCAGCCTCAAGCGCGGCGAAGTGACCTACGACGTCGACCAGGCCAACGGCACCATCAGCCTGTACCTGCCCTTCGGCATCGGCCAGACCGATGCGCACTGGACCCTGATGCTGCAACTGCCGCTGAGTGCGGTGATGGCCGACCTCGACAAACTGCAAGGTGACCTGGCCGAACAACGCAAGGCCGACACCTTCGGCATGGCCATGGTCGGGCTGGTGATTGCCGGCCTCGGCTTGCTGGTGATCTGGCTGGTGGGCCACGGCATTGCCCGGCCGCTACGGCAGATGGTGGCAATGCTCGACGACATCGCTCAGGGCGAAGGCGACCTGACCCGACGCCTGACCAGCGATCGCGCTGACGAGCTGGGCTCCATCGCCAAAGGCTTCAACACCTTTTTGGCCAAGCTGCAGGCGATGATCAGCCAAGTGGTGACCTCGGTTCAGAGCGTCAGCGATTCTTCGGAACACACCGCAGACATCGCCATTCGCACCAACCAGGGCGTGCACAAGCAAATGGTTGAAATCGATCAGGTAGCCACCGCGGTGCACGAAATGACCGCCACCGCCCAGGACGTCGCGCGCAATGCCACCCAGGCCGCGCAAGCCGCCAGCCACGCCGACCAGGCCGCGAGCCAGGGCATGCAGATCGTGCGCGACACCTCCAGCGCCATCGGCGCCCTGGCCGAGGAAATCGGCCGTGCGGTGGGCGTGGTGCAGACCCTGGCCAAGGACAGCGAGAACATCAACGCCATCCTCATCGCCATTCGCGGGATTGCCGAGCAGACCAACCTGCTGGCGCTTAACGCGGCAATCGAGGCGGCCCGAGCCGGCGAGCAAGGCAGGGGCTTTGCGGTGGTTGCCGACGAGGTGCGCAACCTGGCGCAGAAAACCCAGCAGGCCACCGAAGAAATCCAGTCGATGATCCAGCAACTGCAACAGGGCACCCGGGAAGTGGTACGGGTGATGGAGGACAGCCAGCACAAGACCGACCAGAGTGTGGAACACGCGGCCAAGGCGGCCCAGGCCCTGGAAACCATCACCCAGGCGGTGTCGGTGATCAACGACATGAACACCCAGATCGCCAGCGCCGCCGAGGAGCAGAGCGCGGTGGCCGAGGACATCAACCGCAATGTGATCAATATCGGCCAGGTGGCCAATGAAGTGGCGGGCGGCGCCGATGAGTCCAGTGCGGCCAGCGCCGGGCTGACCAAGCTCGCCGAACAGCAACGACGCCTGATCAACCAGTTCAAAGTCTAATCACGGACCTGTAGGAGCCGGCTTGCCGGCGAAAGCGATCCTGGCTTGGACAGCAAACCAGGGGGCCTCTTCGCTGGCAAGCCAGCTCCTGCAGCCAGCTCCTGCAGTTGATGCTTCAGGCGGGGGTCAGGCACTCGGGGCCGTTGAGCTTGGGGTCATTGACCAGGTTGGCCAGGACCCGCTCGCGCAGGGCTGCCGGCGGGCTGGCCAGCAAGGCTTGCAGGGCATGCAAGGGGGTCTCGGGATCGAGCCAGGCTTGCTGGCCGGCGGCATCGAGGATCAGCGGGCGACGCAGATTGGAAGCCGCCTGGGTTACCACTGCAGTGCTCAGCCAGACCTGCTCCTGCACCGGGTAGGCCTCCCATATCGCGGCAAAAAAGATCGACGAACCTTCCCCCGGCGTCAGCCAGTAGGGGCGCTTGCGGGTGCCGCCGCGCCATTCGTAGAAACCATTGGCCGGCAGCAGGCAGCGCCGCTCGCGAAAGGCCTGGCGAAACATCGGCTGCTCCGCCAGGGTTTCCGCCCGGGCATGGGCGGGCGTCCGGGAAAGGTCCGTGAGCCACGGCGGTGTCAGCCCCCAGCGGGCCCGGGCCAGGGTGCGATGGCCATTTTCCGCGCGCTGGATCAGCACCGAATCATTGGGCGAGATGTTCCACTGCGCCTTCTGGTCGGCGGGAAATCCCGGCAAGGCGGCAAACGCGGGGTTCCAGCGAAACAGGGCATAACGTCCACACATGGGGCAATACAACTCTCGGCAAATCGGCGCTCAGCCTAACAGACCAGCACCCCGGCAAAATTGTCCGGTTCATCAAAGGGCAACGGCAGGGCCGCATTGTACGCAGCGATCAGCTCTCGCGCCTGTTGCGCCTGGTGGTTTTCCACCGACAGCCCCAGCAGCCCGAACAGCGGCAGCTCCCCTGCCCCGCCCAACAGATCGCGCCCCTGCAGATGGGCCTCGATCCCCTCGCTGGCCAGCATGCACTGGAGCAACTCGCCTTCCAGCAGGTTTTCCGGCTCGTAGATGCGCTGCATAAGGGCCACTCCCCATTCAGTCGTTTTCACTGTGAACGTCGAGCATCCATTCCCGACCGTCGGTTTGCAGGGTGAATACAATGGGCCGGCAGCACACCGGGCAGTCTTCGATATAGGTCTGGTCGCCGCCAGACAGGTCCAGCACCGCCTCTGCCTGTTCGCCACAGTAAGGGCACTGATAATGGTCGGTTTCCAGCATCGCCGTCTCCAGAGTGACTTATGCGTATAATCGCCGGTCTATTTGCAGGGCTTTTTTTGTTTGAGCTGAATTTTCAGACCGTGCCCGGCTTTTTTCGATCCGAACCTTTTCTTACCCTAGCCGTTTCTAACAAGAGAGCATGATGGGCGAATTCGATGCCATCCGACCTTACCACGACAGCGAAGTACCAGCGGTGCTGGCCCGGCTGCTCGGTGACAAGGCGTTTCTAGATATCCTCACCCACTTTCGCTTCCCGCGTTTTGCCAAGACTTTCGGCTGGCTGCTCAAACCCCTGATCGCTCACCGCCTGCGCCGTGAGTTTGCCGGGGTCACTTCGGTGGCCACCCTGCAGGACAAGGTCGAATTCTACGTCGACCACACCATCGAGCGGGCCACCGACGGCGTGACCTACACCGGCGTCGAGCAGTTCAAGTCGGGCACCGCCTATGTGTTCCTGGCCAACCACCGCGACATCGTCATGGACCCGGCCTTCGTCAACTACGCGGTGTACCACGCCGGCCTGCCGACGCCACGCATCGCCATTGGCGACAACCTGCTGCAGAAGCCGTTTGTCAGCGACCTGATGCGCCTGAACAAGAGTTTCATCGTGCACCGTTCCATCAGCGGTCGCCGGGAAAAGCTCGCGGCCTACCAGCTGCTGTCGGCCTATATCAACCATTCGATCCGCAACGACGGCCAGTCGATCTGGATCGCCCAGGCCGAGGGCCGGGCCAAGGATGGCGACGATCGCACCGAGTCGGCGATCCTCAAGATGTTCCACATGAGCCGCAAGGACGAGCCGTTCGGCGAGGTCATCCAGTCGTTGAACCTGACACCGGTGTCCATCAGCTACGAATACGACCCCTGCGACCAGGCCAAGGCCCGCGAGCTGTACATCCGCGCCACCACCGGCACCTATACCAAGGCACCAGGCGAGGATGACGTGAGCATCGCCAAGGGCATCACCGGCTATAAAGGCCGGGTCCACGTGAACTTCGCCGCGCCCATCAGCGAATCCTTCGAGGACACCAAGCAACTGGCCATGGAAATGGACCGGCAGATCCTCGGCGGCTACCGCCTGTTCCCGGTGCACTACCTGGCCTATGCCCAGTGGAGCGATGCCGATCCACAACTGCAGGTGCCAACGGCCGCCGAGGTCTTCCCGGCCCAGGAGCTGGCCAAGGCCGAACAGGAATGGCAGCGCCGGCTGGATGCCTGCCCGGCAGAACACCGGCCGTACCTGGTACTGCAATACGCCAATCCGGTGCGCAACCAGTATCGGGTCAAGGCCGGTCTGGCGCTGTAACGGCCGGACTGGAAAGCACAACGGCGCCTGCGGGCGCCGTTGTCGTTTCTGCAACCTGGGGGTTGATCAGAACCGGGTGCTGATCCAGGACACCAGCAACGCCAGGCCAAGGCAGGCGAAGCCGAAGCGGTAGAAAAACCTATTGATGCGCAAGGTTGCGGGATCCAGCATCAGCAACGGCTGATCCACCGCCCGTCCCTCGCTCTGCACGGCCAGATTGGCCAGGGCCCGCAGTTCACGACGGCGGGTGGCGTGCAGCAGCCAGCTGCCTGGGCAGGCGAACAGCAGGGCAAGCAGGTTGATCAGTTTGGCGGGATGGGCGTTGAACATCGACCAGATCAGTTGCAGCGACATCATGAACCTCGGAGGAAAGCCGTATACGGGCCGTCGAGTGCACCCGCGGCGCGGATTCTACTCAATCCCCGACAAAACGCGGGGGGCTTTCCGACCAGTAACGAGACGCCGGTCCATTAATTTAAAGCGTCATCTTTTCGTCATCTAAACAAGCCAGTCTGTCGCCCCTCGAAACCCACGGAGCTTGTCATGCTGCACGCCGAAAACCAGGACCGCCTTTACCTGATCGCCCCCAGTGAAGAACAGCAGGCGCTGGTGGGCGCCCTGGCGTTCAACGTGCAGGACCGGCACTGGCTGGTGTATTGCGCCCTGGGCGGGCACCAGCACGCGGACCTGCCGGAAACAGACCTGCTGACGGGCGTCAGCATGCTGGACTTCTACGTCGAGGCGGCCTGATCCGCGCCCATAAAAAAGCCCGGCGCGCCATCAGGCAGCCGGGCTTTTTCGTTGCTTGGCCAGGGCTCAAACCCCGGCCAGGCGCGGGTTACTCGCCGAGGATCTGGCCCACGGTCGGATCCTTGAACAGACGGGTCAAGGCATCGCTGAGCACATCGCCCACCAGCTTGGTATTGGTGTCCTGGTTCGGCGCCATGCCGAAACGCTGGTCCAGGGAAGCACCGTAACGGCCGCTGTAACGACGGTTGGCGTTCTGCACATCCGAGCGGAAGGTGGCACCGATGGTGGCCTCGGTCACGTACAGGCCTTCTTTAGGCGACTGGTACTTGAGCTCGGCCAGGGTCACAGTCAACTGAGGGGCGTTGGCGCCACCGGCGGTCGGGGTAAAGCCCAGCAGGCGCACTGCGGCTTCGGCCTGGGCCTGCAGCTTGGGCAGGATCTGCGCGCTCTGCACGGTGATGGCACTGGTTTCCGGGTACAGGCCGCCACGGGTGCCCAGGGTCGGCGAAGGACGTCCATCAACCACTTTCACCACCACCGGCTGGCCATGGCCGACAGGCGCCAGCTGGGCAGTGAGCTTGGGCTCCGGGCTGAGTTGTTGCGGGCTGTGGGCGCAACCCACCAGCGACAGGCTGGTCACAGTGATCAAACCGAACAACAGGCGTTGCAACATGCTCATCTCTCCAGGAATCAGGCACAAACAGGCCCGCAGTATAGCGGTGCACAAGGACGGCAAACCAGCGCCAGGCATGACTTAGTCAAGACTCAGACAGGTCCCGTACAACCGGGTTCCTGTAACCTGCCGTTCACTGGCAATACATCATGATGTAACGGCTCAAGGGCATTCTTATCGTCAATGACACATTCAGGTACCTGGTCATGAACTTCATCCGCTCCCTGTTCGCCCCGCGTCAACAGTTTCGCAGCTTCGCCCTGCTGGACAGCCAGGGACGTTGCCAGGCCTTCAAGCACTGCCTGCTGGCCCCGGTAGGCGATGGCTGGGTGGAAATCCAGGAAATTCGCCTGAACTGGTTGCACCAGCCGCTGCCCGCCAGCGCCCGGGTCAGCCCGCGCTGCGCTCGCTCCCGGGTGCAACCGATACTGGCCACCTGACCAAAAGCCTAATAAAAGTCGCGAAACAGGATCATTTCTGCGCATTTCTTCGTTACAATCTCCCCCCGATTATAAGGACGTCTCCTGATCGGGCCTCGCAGTACCGCCAACGCCACTGCTTTGGCACCCCGCACCGCCCACAGAGAGCCGCCCACACAGTTCGAGTGAAGCTGGCGTGCTTGCTGTTCACCTTGCAAACCTCCACTTTTCGCGAAACTGCAGAGCTGCCGTTGCTCGGCCACTTAAAGCTGTTTGCCCGTCGTGCCCGCATCCTTTGCCGGCATCACCGCGCGGGCCAGGTGCCAGGCTGAGGCAGCCCTTTTTTGAGGTTCACGTCTTCAAAAGAGCGTGAAAAAACGGGTTTTCACAACTTCACAAGAGTGTGGCGAGCAAATGAATAGTTTTGCGTCTGAACTGGCACCATTGGCCTCTACAACAGCCCGATTACACAGGACCGAGCACTCCTCAAGAACTGGTGCTTGAAGCCTGTCCGCTGACGGATTTGGTTGCACGAGCGGATGTATCGACCATAAGTCGAATTGCCCGAGGCTCCCCGAGATGCGTTCATACGCACCTTGAGGCCCGGTTGGCAGCGTCCGTGGTAGTTGCAAAAAATTGCGAAGATTCGGACATGGCGATCCTGGCCATGGGTAACCTGGGGCATTACGTGAACCGCCCCGTCACTCCTGGCAGCCATGCCGTCAATTTGGTGCTGCAGATTTTGGAGACGCGTTAATGGCGCATAACGAAGCAGTAGACGTCGTATTGGTCGGGGCCGGCATCATGAGTGCCACCCTTGCTGTACTGCTCAAAGAGCTCGACCCCGCGATCAAGCTGGAAGTCGTCGAGCTGATGGATTCGGGTGCCGCGGAAAGTTCCAACCCGTGGAACAACGCCGGTACCGGCCATGCCGGCCTCTGTGAGCTGAACTACACGCCACAGGCCGCCGATGGCAGCATCGACATCAAGAAAGCCGTGCACATCAACACCCAGTTCGAGGTGTCGAAGCAGTTCTGGTCCTACCTGACCAAGAAAGGCACCTTCGGCTCGTCCAAGTCCTTCATCAGCCCCGTGCCGCACCTGAGCTTCGTACAGGGCGAAAAAGGCGTTTCCTTCCTCAAGAAGCGCTTTGAAGTACTGAGCCAGCACCATGCCTTCGCGGACATGGAATACACCGAAGACAAGGCCAAGATGGCCGAGTGGATGCCGCTGATGATGCCGGGCCGCCCAGCGGACGAAACCATCGCCGCCACTCGCGTGCTCAACGGTACCGACGTCAACTTCGGCGCCCTGACCAACCAGTTGCTCAAGCACCTGACCAGCGCTCCCGATGCCCAGGTCAAGTACTGCAAGCGTGTCACTGGCCTCAAGCGCAACAAGGCCAACGGCTGGACCGTGAGCATCAAGGACGTCAACAGCGGCAGTACCCGCGAAGTCGACGCCAAGTTCGTGTTCCTCGGCGCCGGTGGCGCGGCCCTGCCCCTGCTGCAGGCCTCGGGCATCGAGGAAAGCAAGGGCTTCGGCGGTTTCCCGGTGAGCGGCCAGTGGCTGCGTTGCGACAACCCGGAAGTGGTCAAGCAGCACCAGGCCAAGGTCTACAGCCAGGCGGCCGTGGGCTCGCCACCGATGTCCGTGCCGCACCTGGACACCCGCGTGGTCGAAGGCAAGAAGTCCCTGCTGTTCGGGCCTTATGCCGGCTTTACCACCAAGTTCCTCAAGCACGGCTCGTTCCTCGACCTGCCGATGTCGGTACGCGCCGGCAACATCGGCCCGATGCTGGCCGTGGCCCGGGACAACATGGACCTGACCAAGTACCTGGTCAGCGAAGTCATGCAGTCCATGGAACAGCGCCTGGAATCCCTGCGCCGCTTCTACCCCGAGGCCAAGGCCGAGGACTGGCGCCTGGAGGTGGCCGGCCAGCGGGTGCAGATCATCAAGAAGGATCCGAAGAAAGGCGGCATCCTGCAGTTCGGTACCGAACTGGTGGCCGCCAAGGACGGCTCTCTGGCCGCCCTGCTCGGCGCCTCGCCAGGTGCCTCGGTGACCGTTTCGATCATGCTGGAGCTGATCGAGCGCTGCTTCCCGGCCAAGGCCAGCGGCGAATGGGCTGCCAAGCTCAAGGAAATCTTCCCGGCACGGGAAAAGGTCCTGGAAACCGACGCAACGCTGTACCACCAGATCAACAGCGAAAACAACCTGAGCCTGGAGCTGGTCGAGCCAAGCAAGGAAACCGAAAGCTGCGCCTGATCCGCGCTGAATGAAAAACGCCCCGTCCTTCGCAGGACGGGGCGTTTTTTTATGCCTGGCGAGAAGATCAGCCGCGGGCGTTGTCCATCAGCTCGATGTAGTCGGCGGCGTTGCGCTGATCGCGGATCAGGTCGATGAAGGTCTGGCCGTGCTCATCCTTGCCATCCAGGTCGAAACCGGCCTCGACGAAGAAGGTCAGGAAGCGTTCGAAATCATCGATGCGCAGGCCACGATAGGCCTTGATCAGCTTGTGCAGGGACGGCGAAGTTGCATCGACCGGCTCGAAATCGAGGAACAACTTGATCTGCTCGTCGCTGATCTCGTCACCAATCACTTGTTTCTTATCTTTACGCATTGCCGACTCCAGCTCGCAGACATTTCACGGGGCGGGCAGTTTACCCCCAGCCCGCATATGGCCTCAACGCGAACGCACGCTGCCGGTATGCAGGTCAGCCCAGATGTGCCCGTTGGCATAGCTGAGGAACTGGCAATACACCGTGTCGTTGCGCAACAGGTCCATCACCGCACGGTACTGGGCCAGCGGGTAATACAGGGTCAGGGTCCGGGTCTTGGCATCGAACTGCGGCTTTTTCAGGCTTTTGCTTTCACCGTCGAAGTTCACCAGCACCTGGCTGATGGTGGCGCCCTTGTTCAACGGCTTGCCCTTGAGCCGCACCCACACTGGCGAAGTCACGGGAATCGGTTGCTGGTTCGATTGGCGCTGGCTGCCGATCACCACCGAATACTCGGTGACCTGCAACAACTGCTGCTGTTGCGGGACGCTGTCGCGCAGGGTCAGATCATCGGGAGGCAGGAACTGCCCGTGCAAGGGGGCCGGGGCGGCTGCCAGGGGCAGGCTCAAGCACAGAAGAAGGGCCGCGCTACTGCGAATCAACAGGCTCATGACAGGCTCCAGACAAGGGCCGAGCACTCTAGCACGGGTTTTTACTGCAAATCTTGCACCGTTACCGACGGTAGGCCGCTGTCACGGGCGCGGGCCTGTTCAGTCGAACTGGGCGCGCATCCAGGCCTGGTATTCGGCCACGCCGGGCTCGCCTTCACGGGGCGCCCAACTGGCCTGCTCACCCTCGCCCACTGGGCGATAAGGGCCGGCCTTGCATTCGAACATCAGGCTGTCGGGCTCCAGCACCACCAGGCCGTGGAAAACCCCGGCCGGCAAGTCCACACCGACGCAGTCGCCGCCGGCCTGCAGCACCCGCTTGCCCTGGACCTGGCCCGCTTCATCGAAAATCAGCACGCCCAGGCGCCCCTTGAGCACCAGCAGGGTCTCGGCCTTGTCAGCGCTCAGGTGGCGATGCGGCGGAACATAAGTGGAGGGTTGCAGCCCCACCGCCATGCGGTGGCAAGGCTCTTCCATGGCATGGAAGTTGTGGTGCTGACGACCGCGGGGGTTGGCCGCGGCTTTCTCAGCCAGGTCGCTGAACAACGCTTGATCGAGAAAGCTCGGCCCGGTCATCGCTTACATGCCCTTGACGGCATAGATGCCGGCAGCGTTACGCCAGTAGCCCTTGTAGTCCATGCCGTAGCCGAACACGTAGCGGTCCACGCAAGGCAGGCCCATGTAGTCGGCCTTGAGGTCCGGACGGGCCTTGCGGTCGTGGTCCTTGTCGATCAGCACGGCCGTGTGCACGGCGCGGGCGCCGGCGTGTTTGCAGAAGTCGATGATCGCGCCCAGGGTGTGACCTTCATCGAGGATGTCGTCGATGATCAGCACGTCGCGGTCGATAAAGGAGACTTCCGGCTTGGACTTCCAGAACAGCTCACCGCCGCTGGTTTCGTTGCGGTAGCGGGTAGCGTGCAGGTAGGAGGCTTCCAGGGGAAAGCGCAGGTGGGTCAGCAGCTTGCCCGCGAAGATCAGGCCACCGTTCATGACGCAGAACACCACCGGATTGCGCTCAGCCAGTTCTTCAGTGATTTGTGCACCGACCCGGGCGATGGCCGCCTCGACTTCAGCTTCGGTGTACAGGCAGTCAGCCTCGCGCATGATTTGACGGATATGCTCGAGATCAGCGGACATGGCGCTCTCCAAGGGGTGGCAGTTTCGGAAAAGCGGGCAAAGGTACGCATCCGGCCCGGTCAGATCAAGCGTTTCTGGACTAACGTACTTTATGTCTATAGGACAACAACCCCGGATAGATTAATCTAGGCCGTTTTTTTTGCCCGCCGCCGGAGCCTTTCCCTATGCCCATCCGTGAGATCCGCCATCCGCTGATCCGACACAAACTTGGCCTTATGCGCCGCGCAGACATTAGCACGAAGAACTTTCGCGAGCTCGCTCAGGAAGTCGGTGCCCTGCTGACGTACGAAGCCACCAAAGACCTGCCCCTGGAAAGCTACGAGATTCCAGGCTGGTGCGGCCCTGTCCAGGTCGAGAAGATCGCCGGCAAGAAGATTACCGTGGTACCGATCCTGCGTGCCGGCATCGGCATGCTCGAAGGCGTGCTGAGCCTGATCCCGGGCGCCAAGGTCAGCGCCGTAGGCGTGGCCCGCAACGAGGAAACCCTGCAGGCCCACACCTACCTGGAAAAACTGGTACCGGAAATCGACGAGCGCCTGGCGATGATCATCGACCCGATGCTGGCCACCGGCAGTTCCATGGTCGCCACCATCGACCTGTTGAAAAAGGCCGGCTGCCGTGACATCCGCGCCATGGTCCTGGTGGCCGCCCCCGAGGGCATCGCCGCCGTCGAGCAGGCGCACCCGGACGTGACCATCTACACCGCTTCCATCGATCAGAAGCTCAACGAGCATGGCTACATCATTCCTGGCCTGGGTGATGCCGGTGACAAGATCTTCGGCACCAAGCAGAAGGATTCCTGATCATGCAGGACGAGTTCAACGATCCGCTCTGGCGCCAGGTACTGTCTGGCGCGCAGATGCTCTTCGTGGCCTTCGGTGCCCTGGTGTTGATGCCGCTGATCACCGGTCTCGACCCGAACGTGGCGCTGTTCACGGCGGGTCTCGGGACTCTGTTGTTCCAGGTGGTGACCGGGCGCCAGGTGCCGGTCTTCCTGGCGTCGAGCTTTGCCTTCATCACCCCGATCATTCTCGCCAAGGGGCAGTTCGGCCTCGCCGCGACCATGGGCGGGGTAATGGCGGCGGGCTTCGTCTACACCTTTCTCGGCCTGGCCGTGAAGATCAAGGGCACCGGTTTCATCGACCGCCTGTTGCCGCCGGTGGTCATTGGCCCGGTGATCATTTCCATCGGCCTGGCCATGGCCCCCATCGCCGCCAACATGGCCATGGGCAAGGCCGGTGACGGCAGCGAGCTGATTCATTACCAGACGGCGATGATGATCTCGATGCCCGCGCTGCTCACCACCCTGATCGTCGCGGTGTTCGGCAAAGGCATCTTTCGCCTGGTGCCGATCATTTCCGGCGTGCTGGTGGGGTTTGCCCTGTCGTTCTACTTCGGCGTGGTGGACACCGCGAAGATCGCCGCCGCCCCCTGGCTGGCACTGCCGCACTTCACCGCACCGGAGTTCAACTGGCAGGCGATCCTGTTCATCGTCCCGGTCGCCCTGGCACCGGCCATCGAGCACATCGGTGGCGTGATTGCGGTCGGCAGCGTCACCGGCCGCGACTACCTGAAGAAGCCCGGCCTGCACCGCACCCTGTTCGGTGACGGCATCGCCACCACCGCTGCCGGCCTGTTCGGCGGGCCGCCCAACACCACCTACGCCGAAGTCACTGGCGCGGTAATGCTGACCAAGAACTACAACCCGAAAATCATGACCTGGGCGGCGGTCTTCGCCATCACCCTGGCCTTTATCGGCAAGTTCGGCGCGCTGCTGCAAAGCATCCCGGTGCCAGTGATGGGCGGGATTCTCTGCCTGCTGTTCGGCTCGATCGCCGCGGTGGGGATGAACACCCTGATCCGCCACAAGATCGACCTGGGCGAAGCCCGCAACCTGGTGATCGTCTCGGTGACCCTGGTGTTCGGCATTGGTGGCGTGCTGGTGGGAACCGGTACCGGTCCGGATGATTTCGGCCTCAAGGGCATCGCCCTGTGCGCCGTTGTCGCCATCGTGCTGAACCTGGTGCTGCCGGGGAACGACGGCTGGAAAAACAAGAAGGCCGATGAGCCGTTGATCTAGAGAACCCTTCGCCGGCAAGCTGTCTCCCCCGCAGGAGCCGGCTTGCCGGCGAAGCTATTTACAACGCCAGCGGCGCTCGCTCGCACAAGGCGTTCAAGGCCTTGGCCCATTGTGGGTCGTCATTCAGGCAAGGGATCAACACCAGGTCCTCCCCTCCCGCCTCGCGAAACTGCTCGCGACCGCGATCACCGATCTCCTCCAGGGTTTCGATGCAGTCGGCGACAAATGCCGGGCACATCACCAGCAGCTTCTTCACCCCTTGTTTACCCAGTTCATCAAGGCGTGCCTCGGTGTAGGGCTCGATCCATTTCGCTCGCCCCAACCGTGACTGGAAGGAAACCGACCATTGCCCGTCGGCCAGGCCCATCTGCTGGGCGAAAGCCCTGGCGGTACGGAAACACTGGCCGCGATAACAGTTGGCAAGCACCTGGGGCGATGACTCTGCGCAGCAGTCCCCGGCACCATCGAGGGAGTGTCCCGGGTTGAGCTTGTTCAAGTGCCGCTCGGGCAGGCCGTGGAAACTCAGCAGCAGATGATCGAAGGGCTGTTGCAGGTGCGGCCGGGTGCTGGCCACCAACGCCTCGATGTACTCGGGTTGATCGTAGAAGGGTTGCAGCACGCTGAATTGCACGTCCAGCTTATGCTCGCGTACCACACGCCTGGCCTCCTCGACCACGGTGGTGACCGTGCTGTCGGCAAACTGTGGATACAGCGGGGCCAGGGTGATCTTGCGTTGCCCCTGGGCCACCAGCTTGAGCAGCACGGACTCGATCGAAGGCTCGCCGTAGCGCATGGCCAACTCTACCGGGCCCTGCTTCCACTGCTCGCTCATTACCTTCTGCAGACGCCGGCTGAGCACCACCAGCGGCGAACCCTCTTCCCACCAGATCGACGCGTAGGCGTGGGCCGATTGCTCTGGCCGCTTGATCAGGATCAGCGACACCAGCAAACGTCGGACCGGCCAGGGCAGGTCGATCACATAAGGGTCCATGAGGAATTGGTTGAGGTAGCTGCGCACGTCCGCCACCGAAGTGGAAGCCGGCGAACCCAGGTTGACCAGGAGCAACGCGTGATCGGTCATGCAACGTCCTATTTCAGAGGCGGCTGGACACAGGCGTCCAGGGCCGCAGGCAAATCAGTGAACTGGAAAGTGAAACCCGCTTCCAGCAACCGCGCGGGAACGGCACGCTGGCCTCCCAGCAACAGCAACGACAATTCACCCAAGGCCAGGCGCAGGAAAAACGCCGGCAGCGGTATCAGTGCGGGCCGGTGCAGCACCCGCCCCAAGGTCTTGGCGAACTCGCGGTTGCGCACCGGTTTTGGCGCGCAGGCATTATAAGGACCCTGCGCCCCAGGCTGATGCACAAGAAAATCAATCAGGGCGATTTGATCGTCGATATGAATCCACGGCATCCATTGCCGGCCGTTGCCGATCGGCCCGCCCAGCCCCAGCTTGAAGGGCAGCAGCAGGCGCGACAAAAAGCCGCCCTCGGGCGACAGCACCAAACCGGTGCGCACCAGCACCACACGCACGCCCATGGCCTCAGCGCGCTGGGCAGTTTCTTCCCAGGCTATGCACAACTGGCTGGCAAAGTCCTCGTTGACCGGGGGCGAATCCTCGCTCAGTTCCCGTTCGCCACCGTCGCCGTACCAGCCCACCGCCGAGCCCGACACCAGCACACCGGGTTTGTGTTCGCGGCTTTCGAGCCAGGCCAGCAGGGTTTCGGTCAGGGCGATGCGGCTGTGCCAAAGCAGCGCCTTGCGCTTGTGGCTCCAGGGCCGATCGGCGATCGGCGCCCCGGCCAGGTTGATCACCGCGTCCACCGGGATCTGGTCCAGCTCTTGCAGCGTCTTGACAGCCCGCACCTGGGGACCGCACAGGGCGGCAACCTTATCGGGTTGGCGAGTCCATACACTCAACTGGTGACCCTGGGCCTGCCAGTGACGACACAGGGCACGCCCGATCAAACCAGTACCGCCGGTCAGCAATATATGCATGACATCTTCCTCGCGTGGCGTTTTACCCGAATCACTAGTCTATTTTTATAAGCAGGGATCTTTTCAATCGGACAGGCTGTGTTTTAACGATAGACAACCTGAACAACCGATGACGCCGAAAGCTATACCAAAAAACAATATTGTACAGGTTTTGGCGGCGGCGTAATCTGTACAGAAAGGTAAACGAGGCCCCTATGACAGTACCCATCGCAATCATTGGTACCGGCATCGCCGGACTCTCCGCCGCCCAGGCGCTACGAGATGCCGGGCATACCGTCCACCTTTTCGATAAAAGCCGCGGCAGCGGCGGGCGCATGTCGAGCAAACGCAGCGATGCCGGCAGCCTGGACCTGGGAGCCCAGTACTTTACCGCCCGTGACCGTCGTTTCGTCACCGAAGTCCAGCGCTGGCAAGCCAAGGGCTGGGTCGCCGAATGGACGCCACAACTCTACAACTCCCACGGCGGCCAGCTCAGCCCCTCGCCGGATGAACAGACCCGCTGGGTCGGCACTCCCCGCATGAGCGCCATCACCCGCGCGCTGATCGGCGACCTCGAGGCCCACTTCGCCTGCCGCATCACCGAAGTCTTCCGCGGCGAACAGCATTGGCATCTGCAGGACGCCGAAGGTTTCACCCACGGCCCTTTCAGCCATGTCGTGATCGCCACGCCAGCGCCACAGGCCACCGCCCTGCTGGCCGCCGCACCGAAGCTTGCGGGCGTCGCCGCCGGGGTGAAAATGGACCCGACCTGGGCCGTCGCCCTGGCCTTCGATACCCCTCTGGAAACCCCCATGGAAGGCTGCTTCGTGCAGGACAGCCCGCTGGACTGGCTGGCCCGCAACCGCAGCAAGCCCGGGCGCGACAGCCACCTCGACACCTGGGTCCTGCATGCCACCAGCGCCTGGAGCCGGCAGCACATCGACCTCTCGAAAGAAGCCGTGACCGAACAACTGCACGGTGCCTTCGCCGAGCTGCTGCACAGCGTCATGCCCGCCCCCACCTTCAGCCTGGCCCACCGCTGGCTCTACGCCCGCCCGGCCACCAGCCATGAATGGGGCGCCCTGGCCGACGCCGATCTGGGCCTGTACGTTTGCGGCGACTGGTGCCTGTCCGGCCGCGTCGAAGGCGCCTGGCTGAGCGGGCAGGAGGCCGCGCGCCGGCTCCACGAGAGCCTGCAGTGAATCGCCTCAACCCGCGCAAACTGCTGCTGTCGAAGTGGACAGCAGCCCACCCGCAACACCGTGAGAAACACTTCCTGGTTACCGAGCTGTTCTGCGATGAACAAGGCACCGTGCTGGACATCGAATTGCAGGCGGTGCTCACCCGACGCAGCCAGCGCCTGAGCTGGCAGACCCTGCAGAACGAGCGCGACTGGCACATGGGCTGGCGATAACCTAGCGCATCCGCGCCGGCGGATACCTATACAAATAATTTGACTTGTACAACTTTAATTCTATGATGGATAAAAGTTGTACAAGCCATCGTTCTTGTACAGGTATACCCCGGAGGTTGAACCATGTCTGCCAAGCCGAAAATCGCCATCAGCGCCTGCCTGATGGGCGTCGAGGTCCGCTACAACGGCGGGCACAAGGAATCTCGCTTGTGCAGCCGGGTGCTGTGCGGCTACTTCGATTTCGTGCCCCTTTGCCCGGAAGTCGCCATCGGCCTGGGCACACCCCGGGAGCCGATTCGCCTGGTAGGCACCCCCGAACAGCCACGGGCCACAGGCACACGGGACAGCAGCCTGGACGTCACCCAGCCCCTGGCCGACTACGCCGAATACATGGCGGGCCAGTTGGGAGATATCTGCGGCTACATCTTCATGCAGAGCTCCCCTTCTTGCGGCCTGGAGCGAGTCAAGGTGTACCAGGCCAACGGCATTCCCCATCGCAGCGGCGGGCGCGGCATCTACGCCCAGGCCTTCTGCGCCCGGCACCCGGACCTGCCCGTGGAGGAAGCGGGGCGCCTGAATGACCCGGTACTGCGGGAAAACTTCCTGACCCGGGTCTACGTCTATCGCGACTGGCAGGCGTTGCTCAAGCAAGGCCTGACCCGCCGCGCCCTCACCGACTTCCACTCACGCTGCAAATACCTGCTGATGGCCCATCACCCCGAACAGTACAAGGCCCTGGGCAATCTGCTGGGCAGCATGGGCAAGGGCGATGCGACGCTGCTCGGCCCACGCTACTTCAGCCAGTTGATGGAAGCGCTGAGCCGCTGCGCCACCCGTGGCACCCACAGCAATGTGCTGCAGCACATCAGTGGCTACTTCAAGCGGGCCATCAGCAGCGAGGACAAGCAGGAAATGCAACGCCTCATCAGCCAGTACCGCCAGGGCATCGTGCCGCTGGTGGTGCCCCTGACCCTGCTCAAGCACCACTTGCGCCAGAACCCCGATCCCTACATTGCCCAGCAACTGTACCTGCAGCCGCACCCCGAAGACCTCAGCCTGCGCAACGCGATCTGAGCCATGAAACCCTTCCCCTCAGCGGTCGACGAAGACACCGCCCCGGATACCGACTGCCAGGAACAGGGCTGGCTGCCGATCCGCGAGGTGGCGCGCCAGACCGGTGTCAACGCAGTCACCTTGCGGGCCTGGGAGCGCCGCTACGGGCTGATCGTGCCCCGGCGCACGCCCAAGGGCCACCGGCTGTATTCCAGCGAGCAGGTGCAGCAGATCCTGACCATCCTCACCTGGCTCAATCGAGGGGTTGCGGTGAGCCAGGTCAAGCCCTTGCTGGACAGCGACACCGGCTCCAGCCCCCAGGTGGAGAATGACTGGCTGCACCTGCGCGCCGCCCTCGCCCGGGCCATCAGCCAGCTGGCCGAGCGCAAGGTCGACGACACCTTCAATCAGGCCATGGCGCTGTACCCGCCACGGACCCTGTGCGAGCACCTGTTGATGCCGCTGCTGGCGGAACTGCAACAACGCTGGCAAGGCCAGTTCGGCAGCCAGATGGAACAGGTGTTCTTCTACTCCTGGCTGCGCAGCAAGCTCGGCGCCCGGATCTATCACAACAACCGCCAGGTGCAGGGCGCCCCGCTGCTGCTGGTCAATCAGTCGGACCTGCCACTGGAGCCGCACCTGTGGCTCACCGCCTGGCTGGCCAGTAACGCCGACTGCCCGGTGGAGGTCTTCGACTGGCCGCTGCCCGGCGGCGAACTGGCCCTGGCCACCGAACGCCTGCAGGCCCGGGGCCTGCTGCTGTATTCCGGCAAGGCACTCAACCCCGCCCAGTTGCCCAGGCTGCTCAGCGGCGTGGCCTGCAAAAAATTCATCGTCGGACCCGCGGTGTGCATCCACCCCGCCCAGTGGTCCGTATGTACCACTGAAATCGCCGATCTGTACCTGGCCCAGGACCCGATAGCGGCCTGCCAGCTACTGCTCGAGCGAGGACTTTTCTGATCCGGGAACCGACATGCAATTGATCTGGCTGCGCAGCGACCTGCGCCTACATGACAACACCGCCCTGAGCGCCGCCGCCCAGCGGGGCGCGGCCGTAGCGGTGTATCTGCTGAGCCCGGAGCAGTGGCTGGCCCATGACGATGCACCGTGCAAGATCGATTTCTGGCTGCGTAACCTGCAGTCGCTGAGCACCGCCCTGGGCCGCCTGAATATCCCGCTGCTGATCCGCAGCGCCGCCACCTGGGAGCAGGCGCCTCAGGTCCTGCTGGAGCTGTGCCGGCAATTGCAGGTGCAGATGCTGCACTTCAACCAGGAATACGGCATCCACGAAAGCCGCCGCGATGCCGCCGTGACCCGGGCCCTGCAACACGCCGGAATCAGCGTCCAGGGTCATCTCGACCAATTGCTGTTCCAGCCCGGCAGCGTACTGACCAAGAGCGGCGGCTACTTCCAGGTCTTCAGCCAGTTTCGCAAGGTCTGCTACAGCCGCCTGCATACCGCACTGCCGGCCCTGGTGAAGGCACCCGGGGCTCAGTTGCCGCTGTCGATCAACGCCGATCCGCTCCCGCAGCGGGTCGAAGGCTTTCCCAGCCCCACCCAAGCCCTGCGCGAGCTGTGGCCCGCCGGCGAGGACGAGGCGCAAAGGCGCCTGGAGCAGTTCAGCGATGAACAGATCCACTACTACCAGAGCGAACGCGACTTCCCGGCCAAACCCGGCACCAGCCAGCTTTCGCCCTACCTCGCCGCCGGCGTGATCTCGCCCCGCCAGTGCCTGCACGCCGCCTTGCGCGGCAACCAGGGCGAGTTTGAAAGCGGCAGCCCCGGGGCCGTCACCTGGATCAACGAACTGCTCTGGCGCGAGTTCTACAAACACATCCTGGTGGGCTACCCACGGGTGTCCCGGCACCGGGCCTTTCGCCCGGAAACCGAGGCGGTGAAATGGCGCCATGCCCCCGAGGAACTGGCGGCCTGGCAGGAGGCCCGCACCGGCCTGCCGATCATCGATGCCGCCATGCGCCAGCTGCTGGAGACCGGCTGGATGCATAACCGCCTGCGCATGGTGGTGGCGATGTTCCTGACCAAGAACCTGCTGATCGACTGGCGCGAGGGCGAGCGTTTCTTCATGCGCCACCTGATCGACGGCGACCTGGCGGCCAACAACGGCGGCTGGCAGTGGAGCTCGTCCACCGGCACCGATTCGGCGCCCTACTTCCGCATCTTCAACCCCATCAGCCAGTCGCAGAAGTTCGACAGTGAGGGGCGCTTCATCAAGCACTGGCTGCCGCAACTGGCGGGGCTGAACAAAAAAGATATCCACAACCCGGCGGCCATGGGCGGCCTGTTCGGCGTGCCTGGCTACCCGGCGCCGATCGTCGATCTTTCACGCTCCCGGGAGCGGGCCCTGGCGGCGTTCAAGGCACTGCCCGCGCGAATGGATGCAGGGGTGAGCCATGAGTGACTTTCTCGACAACTTCGCCCGGGAGTTCGCCGCCCTCGATCGGCACAATCTCGACCGGCTGGAGCAGCTCTACAGCGATGACATCCAGTTCACCGATCCTCTGCACGAGGTCCAGGGGCTGGCCCAGTTGCGCGGCTACTTCGCCGAGCTCTACGCCAACGTCCGTGAGCTGCGCTTTGACTTCCACGGCAGCGACCTGTGCGCCGAGGACCAGGGCTACCTGCGCTGGACCATGAGCTACCGCCACCCGCGCCTCAACGGCGGCGGCCTGATCCAGGTGGCGGGCTGCTCGTACCTGCAATGGCGCGACGCCAGGGTCTACCGCCACCGCGACTATTTCGACGCCGGTGCCCTGCTCTATGAACACTTGCCGCTACTCGGGGCGATGATCGCCTGGCTGAAACGGAGGCTCGGATGAAGCCTGCCATGCCACGAAGGGTCTGGCTCACCGGTGCCAGCAGCGGCATCGGTGCAGCCCTGGCCGAAGAACTGCTCAAGGCCGGGGCCCAGCTGGCGCTCAGCGCCCGTTCCCGCGAGCCCTTGGAGGCCCTGGCCAAGCGCTATCCGGGCCGAGTGCTGGTGGTGCCCGGCGACCTCACCGATGCCTTGCAGGTACGCGAGATCGGCAAGCGCATCGCCCAGGCCTGGGGCGCCCTGGACACGGTGATCCTGAATGCCGGGACCTGCGAATACATCGAGGTACAGCAGTTCGACGCAGCGCTGATCGAACGGGTGCTGAACACCAACCTGCTGGCCGCCAGCTACTGCATCGAGGCCGCACTGCCGCTGTTGCGCGCAGGCAATCGCCCGTACCTGGTGGGCGTGGCCAGTTCGGTGACCTGTTTGCCACTGCCCCGGGCCGGTGCCTATGGCGCCTCCAAGGCGGCGCTGCGCTATCTGCTGCAGTCCCTGCGTATCGATCTTGCTGCCGAAGGCATCGACGTGACCCTGGTCAGCCCGGGTTTTGTCGACACGCCACTGACCGCACGCAACGATTTCCCGATGCCCATGCGCTGGACCGCCGAACAGGCCGCACGGCATATCCACCGGCATCTGGGCAGGCGCCCCCTGGAGATCGCCTTCCCAGGTCTGTTCATCTTCGGCCTCAAGCTCTTGGCCTGGCTGCCCGGCCGCCTGCAACTGGGCATTGCCAGGCGCCTGGCCCGTAGCGGGGAAACATCGTGAAAATCGCCATCATCGGCAGCGGCATCGCTGGCCTGACCTGCGCCTATGTGCTCAACCGCCGGCATGACATCCGGGTCTACGAGGCCGGCAGCTGGATCGGCGGCCATACCCACACCGTGAACGTCAGCCTCAATGGCGAGACCCAGGCCGTGGACACCGGCTTCATCGTCTTCAACGACTGGACCTACCCCAACTTCATTCGCCTGCTGAAGCAGCTCGGGGTGCGCTACAAAGCCACCGAGATGAGCTTTTCGGTGTGCGACCCAGCCTCCGGGCTGGAGTACAACGGCAACAACCTCAACAGCCTCTTCGCCCAGCGGCGCAACCTGCTGTCACCGGGGTTCTGGGGCATGCTGCGGGACATCCTGCGCTTCAACCGGGCCTCCCAGCAGGACCTGCTGCAACAACGCATCGCCGCCGACACCACCCTGGGCCAGTACCTGCAAAGCCAGGGCTACGGCGAGCGTTTTATCCGCCACTACATCGTGCCCATGGGCGCAGCGATCTGGTCGATGTCGCCGGGGCAGATGCTCGGTTTCCCTTTGCAGTTCTTCGTGCGTTTCTTCAAGAACCACGGCTTGCTCTCGGTGAGCAACCGCCCGCAATGGTGCGTGATCGAAGGCGGCTCCAGCCGTTACATCGAGCCGCTGACCGCAAGCTTTCGCCAGCACATCCGTCTCGACTGCCCGGTGCGGCGGGTCGAACGCGATGAGCAGGGCGTACTTATCCACAGCGACGCCGGCAGCGAGCGCTTCGACAAGGTGGTGTTCGCCTGCCACAGCGACCAGGCCCTGCAACTGCTATCCAGCCCGAGCCTCGCTGAACAGGAAATCCTCCAGGCCCTGCCCTACGCCGACAACGACGTGGTGCTGCACACCGATACCCGCCTGCTGCCACGCCGGCGCCTGGCCTGGGCCAGCTGGAACTACCGCCTCGACGCCAGCGCCGAAAAGGCCGCAGCCGTGACCTACGACATGAACATTCTCCAGGGCCTGCAAAGCAGCAGTACCTTCTGCGTCAGCCTCAACCAGAGCGCCGCCATCGACCCTTCGAAGATTCTTGCCCGCTACACCTACGCCCACCCGCAATACAGTCTCGGCGCGCTGGCCGCACAAGCGCGCTGGGGCGAACTGCAGGGCGCGCACCACAGCTTCTATTGCGGAGCCTACTGGGCCAACGGCTTCCATGAAGACGGCGTGGTCAGCGCCTTGCGCGTGGCCCAGGCCTTTGGAGAGCAACTGTGAACAGCGCCCTGTACAACGGCTGGATCAGCCACCGGCGCTTCGCCCCCAAGGACCATGCCTTCCGCTACCGGATCGGCCTGCTGTACCTGGACCTGGACGAGCAGGAAGCGGTGCTGGGGCTCTCGCCCCTGGCAGGCCGCAGCCGTTTCGCGCCCTTCGCCTTCCGTGAAAGCGACTACCTGCCGACCTTCACCGGGCAGGGCATGCGCCTGATCGACGCGGTACGCCAACAGGTGGCCGCGGCCATCGGCCACGCCCCCAGCGGCGCAATACGCCTGCTGACCCAGGTGCGCAGCTGGGGGCTGGCGTTCAATCCGGTGAGCTTCTTCTATTGCTTCGAGGCCAACGGGCAATTGGCGGCGATTCTCTGCGAAGTCACCAACACCCCCTGGCGCGAGCGCTATCACTATGTGCTACCGGCCCGCCCGGGCACTGCCCCAACGCCCGAGCACCAGCACTTCGCCGTGGCCAAGGCCTTCCACGTATCGCCATTCCTGCCCCGGGATCTGGAGTACCGCATGAGCTTCAGCCCGCCGGCCGAGCGGCTGGGCGTGCACATGGCCGACTGGCAGGGCGAGCTCAAGGTGTTCGACGCCACCCTCAACCTGCAACGCCAGCCCCTGGATCGACGCAGCCTGCACCAGTACCTGCGACATTTTCCATGGATGACCGCCAAGACCTGCCTGGCGATCTACTGGCAGGCCCTGCGCCTGGCCGCCAAGGGCATGCGCTTTTTTCCCCATCGGGCCGCCGTTGGCGCCTATCGCACAGCCGCCGTACAACCCAAGGATCGCCGCCATGAAATCCTCTAGCATCTCGGCCAGAACCCCCTTGCTCAGCACCCACAGCCTCACCGCCAGCCTGCTGCGCCGTGGCGTGCTGCGGCAACTGGCGCAGCTCAGGCACGGCCAACTAGTGGTCTGCGAAGAGGGCGAGCGTCTGGTGTTCGGCAGCAGTGGTGCCGCCCTGCTGGGGGAAATCCACATCCACGACTCCAGCGCCTGGGGCCTGGTGGCCAGCAGCGGTTCGATCGGCGCCGGCGAGGCATTCATCCACGGCTACTGGAGCACCCCGGACCTGACCGCGGTGATCCGCGTGTTCGTCAGCAATCTGGACGTGCTGGACGCCATGGAAGGCGGCCTGGCGAAACTAGGCCGGCCGCTGATCCGCGGCCTGCACTGGCTCAACCGCAATACCCGTAAGGGCTCGCAGAAAAACATCGCGGCCCACTACGACCTGGGCAACGAGCTGTTCGAGCAGTTCCTCGACCCCACCATGATGTATTCCGCCGCGCAGTTTCGCAGCGCCGAAGACAGCCTGGAGCAGGCCCAGCTGAACAAGCTGCAACGCATCTGCCAGAAGCTGGCGCTCAAGCCCGAGGACCACCTGCTGGAGATCGGCACCGGCTGGGGCAGCATGGCCCTGTATGCCGCGCAACACTACGGCTGCCGGGTGACCACCACGACCCTGTCCAGGGAGCAGTTCGCCTATACCCGGCAGCGGATAGAGGCCGCCGGCCTGCAGGACCGGGTAACCCTGCTGCTGGAGGATTACCGCGACCTGCGCGGCCAGTACGACAAGCTGGTGTCGATCGAGATGATCGAAGCCGTGGGCCACCGCTTCCTGCCCACCTACTTCAAGCAATGCGCGCACCTGCTCAAGAGCAACGGCCTGATGCTGCTACAGGCCATCACCATTCGCGACCAGCGCTATGAGCAGGCGAAAAATGGCGTGGATTTCATCCAGCGCTACATCTTTCCCGGTGGCGCCCTGCCCTGCGTACAGAAGATGCTCGAAGTGGTCAGCCGCGACACCGACATGAACCTGCTGCACATGGAGGACTTCGGCCTGCATTACGCCCGCACCCTGCGCCTGTGGCACGAGAACTTTCGCCGCGCCCATGGCCGTCTCGGCGAACTGGGCTACGACGAATACTTCCTGCGGCTCTGGGAGTTCTACCTGTGCTATTGCGAAGGCGGCTTCCTGGAACGCAGCATTGGCACCGCCCAACTGCTGCTGGCCAAACCTGCGGCCGCGCCACAACCAGTGCTCGGGCGCCTCGATGCCTAGGCAACTGGTCAATGCCCTGCTGTTCCAGCTGGGCTGGTTCATCTGCGTGCTCAGCGGCGACAGCCTCTGGCTGCTGCTGGGGGTGGCGATCCTGCTGGCGCATCTGCACTGGATCGGCCGCTGGGCCGACGAAGGCCCGATGATCGTCGGCATTGCCCTGATCGGCATCGCCCTGGACAGCTTCCTCAGTTGGCTCGGGGTGTTTCAGTTCCAGCAAGTCAGCCTGCTGGTGCCCTTGTGGCTGATGCTGCTCTGGGCCCTGCTGGCCACCACACTGCGCCATGGCCTGGCCTGGAGCGCCCGGCCCTGGTGGCTGGGGTGTGTGCTGGGGGCATTGGGCGGGCCGCTTTCCTACTACGCCGGGGGGCGCCTGGCGGGAGTGACCTTTCCCTACGGCACCGGCCCCACCCTGCTCGGCCTGGGGCTGCTGTGGGCGCTGCTATTGCCGCTGCTGCACGTGCTCGCGCGGCCGGCACCGCAAGAGCCGCCACTGGTCACCGGAGACTGAGCATCCGTCCGGGCTTTAACACAGCCCGGGCTCACTGCCTTACACTGCGCGCCTATGACCACCATCCCCGTTATCTCCATCGCCGCCGAACCCGCCGTCAGTTGCTCCACCTGCGCCGCCTGTTGCTGCCAGCTGGAGGTCATCCTGATCACCGACACCGGGGTGCCCGAGCGCTTTATCGATACCGACGATTGGGGAGGGGAAGTCATGCGCCGCCTGGATGACGGCTGGTGCGCGGCGCTGGACCGCGACAGCATGCGTTGCAGCATCTATGAGCTGCGGCCGCTGATCTGTCGCGAGTTCGAGCTGGGCGAGGCCGATTGCTTGAGCGAACGCCGGGGAATTGCCACGGCGTATCGCTGATAGCAGCCTTAGAGCGGCATCGTGTAATGCAGCGCGTAGCTTTCGATACCGTCGTTGGGGGTCTTGATGCCGGCGTTGGAGTAGTGCGTGGCGCGGATGCCGACTTCATGGCCACCGGCGAAGCGCAGGCCGAAACCGATGCGGTCTTCGAACTGGAAGGATGACCCCAGCTTGTTGTCCTCGACCTGGGTATGGGCAAAGGCCGCTACCCCGATGCCGGCCTCGATGTAGGGCTTGACGCTGGCCCCGGCGAATTCGTAGACCAGCACCGGGGAGAACGACAGGCTGTGGTTGCTGGAGGTCTTGTCGCCATCCCAATAGGTGTAGGCGCCGCTCCAGTAACCCGTGAGACGGCCGACGTCACTTTGCAGCCAGCTCTTGTCCCAATCCCATTGCATACCCAGCCGATAGGCCTGGGTCGAATCGCCGGTTTGCCCCACGGAGAACTCGACTCCGGCCGCCTGCGCGGAAAAACTGTGCCCCCAAAACGCGGCCGCCAGCGCAGCCAGACAGAACAATCGCTTCATCAGGAAAATCCTTTTTGAACGGTCTTGTATGCTTTTGTACAACCTCGTGACTTGGTTATAGAAGTCTGGGCACGCTCGGAAGTTCAGCGCCAGCAGCGGGTATTTCACGTTTTTTTCACAATTCGAAAGACTGGACTCTGCCGGACTCTTTCCACAGCACTGGCAGGACCTTGGCGAAGTGCGCTACATCGCCGCTGGTCCAGAACCGGGTTTCCTGTGCCGGCCCCCGAGCGAGCAGATCGCCTTCGCCCAGCAGGCGCTGCAACTGACGGGCCACCGCGGCACCGGTGTCGATCAGGCTGATGTGTCCGGGCAATATCTGCGCCAGCAGCGGCTTGAGAAATGGATAGTGGGTGCATCCCAGGATGATGGTGTCGCAGTCCGCGGCCAGCAACGGTGCCACATAACCCTGCAGCATCTGGCGCACAGCGGCGCTGTGCAGGTCGCCGTTCTCGATCATCTCCACCAGGCCCGGGCAGGGCTGGGTGACGACTTTCACGTCAGCGGCAAAACGATCCAGCAAGGCGGCGAACTTGGCGCTCTGCAAGGTGCCGGTAGTGGCCAGCACCCCAACCACACCGCTGCGGGTTGCAGCTGCCGCGGGCTTGACCGCAGGCTCCATGCCGACGATGGGCCAGTCCGGGTAATCCCGGCGCAAGTCGGCAACTCCGGCCACGGTGGCGGTATTGCAGGCCAGGACCAGGGCCTTGGCGCCCTGTTCGCGAAAGTACTGCGCCATCAGGGCACAGCGCTGGCGAATGAACTCCGGGGTCTTTTCGCCATAGGGGATATACCCGCAATCGCCAAAGTACAGCAGCGATTCGTTGGGAAGCCGTTGCTGTATTTCCGCCAGCACCGACAGACCACCAACACCGGAATCGAACACCGCAATGGGCGCTTCACTCATGATGAACTCCGCAGACACGGCAACCGGGATCGCGTTTGACTCGCAGTTCACGAAAACGCGTACCCAGGGCATCGATCAACAACAACCGGCCCACCAGCGGCTCGCCAAACCCGGCCAGCAGTTTCAGGGCTTCCAGGGCCTGCAGGCTGCCCACGGTGCCCACCAGCGGGCCGAGCACCCCGGCTTCGCTGCAGGTCAGTTCGGCTTCGCTGCCATGCCCGTATAGACAGTGGTAGCAAGGGCTTTCCGGGCGCCGCGGGTCGAAGACCGACAATTGCCCTTCCAGGCGGATCGCCGCACCGCTGACCAGGGGCTTGCCGGCCGCCACGCAAGCGGCGTTCACCGCCTCGCGGGTACTGAAGTTGTCGGAGCAATCGAGCACCAGGTCCACCGCCGCCACGGCAACGGCCAGGGTATCGACATCCAGCGCCTGGCGATGGGGCACCAGGCGGACCTCCGGGTTGAGGGCAGACAGGCGACTGATGGCCGAGTCCACCTTGCTGACCCCGACGCTGTGGCTGTCGTGGATGATCTGGCGTTGCAGGTTGGTCAGGTCCACGCTGTCGAAGTCGGCCAGGTGCAGCTCACCAACCCCCGCCGCCGCCAGGTACAAGGCTGCGGGAGCACCGAGACCGCCGAGACCGACGATCAGCACGCGGCTTTCCTTGAGGCGCAGCTGGCCGTCGATATCGACATGCTGCAACAGAATCTGTCGGCTATAGCGCAACAGCTCCTGGTCGGTCAGCACGGCCGGCACCCGAGGCTGATGCGCTCATGCCCACCGAGGTCGACCCGGCTGTGGACTTCGATGAAACCCTGGGCAGCCAGCAACTCGCGGACCGCCGCGGCCTGATCGTAACCGTGCTCCAGCATCAGCCAGCCACCGGCCTCCAGGTGCTGCGGAGCCTGGGCGACGATCAGCCGCAGGTCGTCCAGACCATCCTTGCCCGCCACCAGGGCGCTTTCCGGCTCGAAACGCACGTCGCCGGCCACCAGATGGGGGTCGGCTTCGGCAATGTAGGGCGGGTTGCTGATGATCAGATCAAAGCGCCGGGACTCAATGGAGCTGAACCAGTGGCTGCTGAGCACGCTGACGTTGTCCAGTTGCAGGCGCTGGCGGTTGCGTTCGGCCAGGGCCACGGCTTCCAGTACCCGGTCCACCGCCGTGACCTGCCAGGCCGGGCGCTCGCTGGCCAGGGCCAGGGCGATGGCACCACTGCCGGTGCCCAGGTCAAGGACCGTGGCTGGGGTCGCGGGCAACAGTTCCAGCGCCGCTTCCACCAGTAGTTCGGTGTCGGGGCGCGGGATCAGGGTGTGGGGCGCCACCTCCAGGTCGAGCTTCCAGAAGCCCTGCTGGCCAAGGATATAGGCCACCGGCTCGCCGGAGCGGCGTCGCTGCAGGTAGTCGGTGAACACCAGGGCCGCCTCGCTGGGCACGATGCGCTCCGGCCAGGTGTGGAGAAAGCTGCGGGGCTTTCCCAGGGCCGCGGCCAGGAGCAGCTCGGCATCCAGGCGCGGAGTCGGCGAGTCGGGCAGTTGGGCTGCGCGCAGCAGGCTGGCGATGATGGTCATTTACTCACCCAATGCCGCAAGTTGATCGGCCTGATATTCAGCCAGCAACGGCTCGATGACGGCTTCCACGCCCCCGGCGAGGATTTCGTCCAGGGAATACAGGGTCAGGTTGATGCGGTGATCGGTGACCCGGCCCTGGGGGAAGTTGTAAGTGCGGATGCGCTCGGAACGATCCCCCGAGCCCACCAGCAACTTGCGCTCGCTGGCAATGGCATTGGCCGCGGCACTGGTCTGCTGGTCGTTGAGCTTGGCCGACAGCCAGGACATGGCCCGCGCCCGATTCTTGTGCTGGGAACGCTCTTCCTGGCACTCCACCACGATCCCCGAAGGGATGTGGGTGATGCGGATCGCCGAGTCGGTCTTGTTCACGTGCTGGCCACCGGCGCCGGAGGAGCGATAGGTGTCGATGCGCAGGTCCGCCGGGTTGATCTCGATGGCTTCCTGTTCATCCGGCTCGGGCAGTACTGCCACGGTGCAGGCCGAAGTGTGGATGCGGCCCTGGGATTCGGTGGCCGGCACTCGCTGCACGCGGTGCGCGCCGGATTCGAACTTCAGCTTGCCGTAGACGCTCTCGCCTTCGACCCGGGCAATGACTTCCTTGTAGCCGCCGTGCTCACCCTCGTTTTCCGAGAGGATCTCCAGCCGCCAGCCGCGCCGCTCGGCGTAACGGGAATACATGCGGAACAGGTCGCCGGAGAAGATCGCCGCCTCGTCGCCGCCGGTGCCGGCACGGATTTCCAGGAATACGTTGCGTCCGTCGTTGGGATCCTTGGGCAGCAGCATGCGCTGCAGGCTGCTTTCCAGTTCGGCCAGTTGTTCCTTGGCCTCGCGCACTTCCTCGGCGGCCATTTCCCGCAGGTCCGGGTCGTTGTCCTTGAGCAGCGCCTGGGCGCCTTCAAGGTCCGCCTGGACCTTGAGCACCTGTTTATAAGTAGCCACGATCGGCTCGACTTCCGCGTATTCCTTGGAGTAGGCGCGGAACTTGGCCTGATCGGAAATGACCTCAGCATCGCCGAGCAAGGCGGTCAGTTCCTCGAAACGATCCTGGAGAATGTCCAGCTTACTGAGCAGTGACGCTTTCATTACGGGGTTTTATCCGATGAGCCCTCACCGAGGGCAAAGAGTTCTTGGGCCATGGCCAGCGCATCGAGGCGGCCTTCGGCAGACAGCTTTTTCAGTTGCACGCTCGGCGCGTGCAGCAGTTTGTTGGTCAGGCCGCGGGCCAGTTGGGCCAGCACGTCCTCGGCGCTGGAGCCGTTGCTCAGCAGGCGCAGGGCTTTTTGCAGCTCTTCGTCACGCAGGCGCTCGCTTTGTTGACGATAGGCCTTGAGCACATCCACCGCCGCCAGTTCCCGCAGGCGCACCATGAAATCCTCGGCGCCGATGTTCACCAGTTCCTCGGCGGCCTGGGCCGCGCCCTGGCGGCTCTTGAGGTTTTCCGCCACCACTTCGTGCAAGTCGTCGACGGTATAGAGGTAAACGTCGTCCAACTCGCCGACTTCTGGCTCGATATCCCGGGGAACGGCGATGTCCACCATGAAAATCGGCTTGTGCTTGCGCAGCTTCAAGGCACTTTCCACAGCGCCCTTGCCGAGGATCGGCAACTGGCTGGCGGTGGAACTGATGACGATGTCGCTGTGCACCAGTTCCTGGGGAATATCCGAGAGCAGCACGGCGTGGGCACCGAATTGCTCCGCCAGGAGGCTGGCGCGCTCCAGGGTACGGTTGGCCACCACGATACGCTTGACTCCCAGGTCGTGCAGGTGCCGGGCCACCAGGGTGATGGTCTCCCCGGCGCCGATCAGCAGGGCCTGACTGCGTTGCAGGTCGCTGAAAATCTGTTTCGCCAGGCTCACCGCGGCGAAGGCCACGGACACCGGGTTCTCACCGATGGCGGTGTCGGTGCGCACCTGCTTGGCGGCGCTGAATGTGGCCTGGAACAGCCGGCCCAGCAGCGGCCCGACGGTGCCGGCCTCGCGGGCCACGGCGTAGGCGGACTTCATCTGCCCGAGAATCTGCGGCTCGCCCAGTACCAGCGAATCCAGCCCCGACGCCACCCGCATCATGTGACGAACTGCCGCATCGTCCTCATGCACGTAGGCACTGGCGCGCAGCTCGTCTAGGCTCAAATGGTGATATTCCGCCAGCCAGCGCAGCACCACATCCGCAGAAAGATGATCCTGTTCTATATAGAGCTCACTGCGATTGCAGGTGGAGAGGATCGCAGCTTCGCGGCTGTCGGTGAGTCGGCAGAGCTGCTGCAAGGCCTCAACCAACTGCTCAGGGGTAAAGGCCACGCGCTCGCGGACGTCTACAGAAGCAGTCTTGTGGTTAATACCGAGTGCAAGGAAGGCCATTCAAGGTCGCTGATGATGTCGAGAAGCCGGCAATTGTCCTACTTCGCCCGACTCAGAACAACTACCGCCGACTATTGTCCTAGTTTTGTGCCAAAACTCGCCGAGCGAAGATCAGGCAAGGCGAAAACAGGCGAGGAAGCGGAGTTTAGGAGCCTAAATGAGCATTCCGAGCCTGTTTCTGCGTAGCGCCAAGGCCGCCCAGCGCGCAGCATGGTCGAAGCGCAGGCAGTTTTCGCGCAGAAACTAATAGACTGCCTCTGTTCTGGCATCCCGTTGAGTCTCGGTTATGTTTGGCCGAAGGCTTGTGTCATGATGATCCGACCGCAGGTTAGTCGCCCTCTTCCTATATGAATAGATCTTCCGCGTTGCTCCTCGCCTTTGTCTTCCTCAGCGGTTGCCAATCTCTGGCACCCGTTTCATCGGACGCTACGTCGCCGGTGGAAGACAGCACCTCCGCCCCTGAAAAGCCCAAGGTCTATTCCTCGTTCAGCGAAGACACCGTCTTCAGCCTGCTGAGCGCTGAACTCGCGGGCCAGCGCAATCGTTTCGACATTGCCCTGGACAACTACGTGACCCAGGCCATCAACACCCAGGATCCGGGCATCTCCGAGCGGGCCTTTCGCATCGCCGAGTACCTAGGCGCCGACCAGGCTGCCCTGGACACATCGCTGATCTGGGCGAAAAACGCCCCCGACGACCTGGAAGCGCAGCGAGCCGCCGCGATCCAGCTGGCCCGGGCCGGGCGCTATGACGACTCGATGGTCTATATGGAGAAGGTCCTGCAAGGCAAGGGCGATACCCACTTCGACTTTCTTGCCCTGTCCGCAGCCGATACCGACCAGGACACGCGCAACGGCCTGATGAAAAGCTTCGACCGCCTGCTGCAGAAACACCCGCACAACAGCCAGTTGATTTTCGGCAAGGCCTTGCTCATGCAACAGGACGGCGACGCCAAGGAAGCCCTGGCCCTGCTGGAACAGAACCCACCGGAAGACGGTGAAGTTGCGCCATTGCTGCTGCGCGCCCGCCTGCTGCAAAGCCTGAACCGGGGTAAAGAAGCCCTGCCGCTGCTGGAAAAAAGCATCCGCAAGTACCCGGACGACAAGCGCCTGCGCCTGACCTACGCCCGCATGCTGGTGGAGCAGGACCGCATGGAGGATGCCAAGACCCAGTTCTCCAGTCTGGTCCAGCAATATCCGGAAGATGACGAACTGCGCTATTCCCTGGCACTCGTCTGCCTGGAGGCCAAGGCCTGGGAAGAAGCCAAGGGCTACCTGGAAGACCTGATTGCCCGTGAAAGCCACGAAGACTCCGCGCACCTGAACCTGGGCCGGATCGCCGAAGAACTCAACGACCCGCAAGGGGCCTTGATCGAATACGGCCAGGTCGGCCCGGGCAATGACTACCTGCCCGCACAGTTGCGCCAGGCCGATATCCTGATGAACAACGGCCGCACCGACGAGGCGCAAAAACGCCTGGTGGCGGCCCGCGACGCCCAACCCGACTACGCCATCCAGCTGTACCTGATCGAAGTCGAGACCCTGTCGGCGAACAACCAGGGCGAGCGCGCCTGGAAAGTCATCCAGCAGGCCCTGCAGCAATACCCCGACGACATGAACCTGCTGTACACCCGCGCCATGCAGGCGGAAAAACGCAATGACCTGGCGCAGATGGAAAAGGATCTGCGCCTGATCATCCAGCGCGAACCGGACAATGCCATGGCATTGAACGCCCTGGGCTACACCTTGTCTGACCGCACTACACGCTATGCCGAAGCCAAGACCCTGATCGAGCAAGCCCACCAGCTGACTCCGGAAGACCCGGCCGTCCTCGACAGCCTGGGCTGGGTGAATTTCCGCCTGGGCAACCTGGACGAAGCCGAACGCCTGCTGCGCCAGGCCCTGGAACGCTTCCCCGATCAGGAAGTGGCGGCGCACCTGGGTGAAGTGCTGTGGAACAACGGCAAGCAGCGCGAGGCCAAGCAGATCTGGAGCAAGTTCCTCAAGGATCAGCCCGACAGCCCCGTGCTACGCGGCACCATCAAACGCCTGACCGGATCAGAGACTCTTTAAGACCATGTTTTTGCGCCACTTTATCGTTTTCAGCTTTATCGCCCTGCTGGCCGGCTGCGCCGGCTTCGGTGCCCGCGAGTCCGTCCAGGGCCAGGGCAACCCTGCGCAATGGCGCTTGCACAAGGATCAACTGACCGGCCTCGACGGCTGGCAGATCAACGGCAAGATCGGCATTCGTGCCCCCAAGGATTCCGGCAGCGGCACGCTGTTCTGGCTGCAACGCCAGGACTACTACGACATCCGCCTGTCAGGCCCGCTGGGCCGTGGCGCCGCACGACTCACCGGTCGTCCCGGCCAGGTCAGCCTGGAAGTGGCCAACCAGGGTCGCTATGAATCCGCAAGCCCGGAAACCCTGCTGGAAGAACAGCTGGGCTGGAAGCTGCCGGTCTCGCACCTGGCCTGGTGGGTTCGCGGCCTGCCCGCGCCCGACAGCAAAAGCCGCCTGACCCTGGACGGCGACAGCCATCTGGCGAGCCTGGAGCAAGATGGCTGGCAGGTGGAATACAGCAGCTACTCGCAGCAGAACGGCTATTGGCTGCCCGAGCGGATCAAACTGCACGGCAGCGACCTTGACGTCACCCTGGTGATCAAGGAATGGCTGCCGCGCAAGCTGGGGCAATGAAATGTCCGTGAAAAAACTGACCCTGCCCTCCCCGGCCAAACTCAATCTGATGCTGCACATCCTCGGTCGCCGTGAAGATGGCTATCACGAGCTGCAGACCCTGTTCCAGTTTCTCGACTACGGCGATGAAATCACTTTCGCCCTGCGCGATGACGGCGTGATTCGCCTGCACACCGCGTTCGAAGGCGTGCCCCACGACAGCAACCTGATCGTCAAGGCGGCGAAGAAACTCCAGGAACAATCGGGCTGCCCCCAGGGCATCGACATCTGGATCGACAAGGTCCTGCCCATGGGCGGCGGCATCGGCGGCGGCAGTTCGAATGCCGCCACCACCCTGCTGGGCCTCAATCACTTGTGGCAACTGGGCTGGGACGAAGACCGACTGGCCGCACTGGGGCTGACCCTGGGCGCCGATGTTCCGGTTTTCGTACGCGGGCATGCTGCCTTCGCCGAAGGTGTGGGGGAAAAACTGACCCCTGAATATCCCGAAGAACCCTGGTATCTGGTACTGGTCCCGCAAGTGTCTGTTAGTACAGCAGAAATTTTTTCAGATCCTTTGTTGACACGGAACACCGCGCCCATTAAAGTGCGCCCCGTTCCCAAGGGAAACAGCAGAAACGACTGCCTTCCGGTAGTCGCAAGGCGTTATCCAGAAGTACGTAACGCATTGAATTTGCTAGGTAAATTTACCGAAGCAAAACTGACTGGAACTGGAAGTTGTGTGTTTGGGGGCTTCCCAAGCAAAGCTGAAGCTGATAAAGTCTCGGCCCTTCTTACAGAGACCCTTACAGGGTTTGTAGCCAAAGGAAGCAACGTTTCGATGTTGCATCGCAAGCTGCAAAGTCTGCTCTAAAGGAACCGAGTGCCAGGCATTCGAAGCAACAGATACAGGGGCGTCGCCAAGCGGTAAGGCAGCAGGTTTTGATCCTGCCATGCGTTGGTTCGAATCCAGCCGCCCCTGCCATTTTCCTATACTCATCCAGGTATACCCTCAGCCTTCAGGTACTGCGCGTGTCCAAGATGATGGTCTTTACGGGGAACGCTAACCCCGATCTGGCTCGGCGTGTCGTACGTCAGCTGCATATCCCTCTCGGTGACATCTCTGTTGGAAAATTTTCCGACGGCGAAATTACTGCCGAGATCAATGAAAATGTCCGCGGTAAAGACGTCTTCATTATTCAGCCGACTTGCGCTCCGACCAACGATAACCTGATGGAACTCGTGGTGATGGCCGACGCCTTCCGCCGTTCCTCAGCTACTCGTATCACTGCTGTTATTCCTTATTTTGGTTATGCCCGTCAGGATCGCCGTCCGCGTTCCGCACGTGTGGCTATCAGCGCGAAAGTCGTCGCTGACATGCTCACCGTAGTCGGCATCGACCGTGTTCTCACGGTTGATCTGCATGCTGACCAGATTCAGGGCTTCTTCGATATTCCGGTAGATAACATCTACGGCTCCCCGGTTCTGGTGGATGACATCGAAGATCAGCGTTTCGAAAACCTGATGATCGTGTCCCCGGACATTGGCGGCGTCGTGCGTGCACGTGCCGTGGCCAAGTCCCTGGGCGTTGATCTCGGGATCATCGACAAGCGTCGTGAGAAAGCCAATCACTCCGAAGTGATGCATATCATCGGCGACGTCGAAGGACGCACCTGCATTCTGGTCGATGACATGGTCGATACCGCCGGCACCCTGTGCCACGCGGCCAAGGCCCTGAAAGAGCATGGCGCAGCCAAGGTCTTTGCCTACTGCACACACCCTGTGCTGTCGGGTCGGGCCATCGAGAACATTGAAAATTCCGTGCTGGACGAGCTGGTGGTGACCAACACCATCCCGCTGTCCGCTGCTGCACAAGCCTGTGCGCGTATCCGTCAACTGGATATCGCACCGGTAGTTGCCGAGGCGGTTCGCCGTATCAGCAACGAAGAATCGATCAGCGCGATGTTCCGCTAGGGCCCGTCCCTGGCAGAACATCCCGATGACGAAAAGCGCCCCGTCCCAACCTGTGTTGGGACGGGGCTTTTTTGCCCATATCGCCTTTAGCGCTGGTCGCAAACGCTGGGGCGAGTGTGGTTATTTTGGAGATACAACATGAACGATTTTACTCTGAATGCTGAAGTGCGTTCCGACCTGGGGAAAGGTGCGAGCCGCCGCCTGCGTCGTCTCGCAAGCCTGGTTCCAGCTGTAGTTTACGGTGGCGACAAAGCCCCTGAATCCATCAGCATGCTGGCCAAAGAAGTTGCCAAGCTGCTGGAAAACGAAGCTGCCTACAGCCACATCATCGAACTGAACGTTGGTGGCACCAAGCAGAACGTCGTGATCAAGGCCCTGCAACGTCACCCGGCCAAAGGCCACGTGATGCACGCTGACTTCGTTCGCGTGGTTGCTGGTCAGAAACTGACCGCCATCGTTCCAGTGCACTTCATCAACGAAGCTGCTCCGGTCAAGAAAGGCGGCGAGATCTCGCACGTAATCGCGGAAATCGAAGTTTCCTGCCTGCCCAAAGACCTGCCTGAGTTCATCGAAGTCGACCTGGCTGACGCTGAAATCGGCACCATTGTTCACCTGTCCGACATCAAGGCCCCTAAAGGCGTTGAATTCGTGGCCCTGGCACACGGCAACGACCTGGCAGTAGCCAACGTTCACGCTCCACGTGTTGCTCCAGAAGCTGCAGAAGGCGCTGCAGAGTAATTCACTCTGACGCGGGAGTTAAGCGGAGTACATCGCGGACTGGAACGTAGCGAGAAAGCGGGCGAGAACGCGAAGTTTGCCGCAAGGCAACCCAGCTCTTGTCGTCCACTTTCGCCGTAGCACCGGTTGCGGCGATGTCATCCACCACTCCAAAGAAGGGCCCCTATCGTGACTGCCATCAAACTGATCGTTGGCCTGGGTAATCCAGGCACCGAATACGAACAGACCCGGCATAACGCAGGGGCCCTTTTTGTTGAGCGCATCGCCGAAAAACAAGGGATCAACCTTGTCGCCGATCGCAAGTATTTCGGCCTGACCGGGCGCTTCAGTCACCAGGGTCAGGACATTCGTCTGTTGATTCCCACCACCTACATGAACCGCAGCGGCCAGGCCGTGGCGGCGCTTGCCGGCTTCTTCCGCATCAAGCCGGAAGAGATCCTGGTGGCCCACGACGAACTCGACTTGCCGCCAGGCGTCGCCAAGCTCAAGACCGGCGGCGGCCATGGCGGGCACAACGGACTGCGGGACATCATCGCGCAGCTCGGTAATCAGAATACCTTTCACCGCCTGCGGCTCGGCATCGGCCATCCGGGCGTTGCCAGTATGGTTTCAAACTTTGTCCTGGGTCGTGCGCCACGCGCCGAACAGGAAAAACTCGATGCCAGCATCGATTTTGCCCTCGGCGTGCTGCCGGATATCTTCGCCGGTGAATGGAACCGCGCGATGAAAAACCTGCACAGCCAGAAGGCCTGACTCTACTCCTCGGGGAATACACCATGGGATTCAATTGCGGCATCGTCGGCCTGCCTAACGTCGGCAAGTCCACCCTGTTCAACGCCCTGACCAAATCCGGGATCGCGGCCGAGAACTTCCCCTTCTGCACCATCGAGCCCAACAGCGGTATCGTGCCGATGCCCGACCCGCGCCTGGACGCCCTGGCCGCCATCGTCGTGCCCGAGCGCGTGCTGCCCACCACCATGGAGTTCGTCGACATCGCCGGCCTGGTGGCCGGTGCTTCGAAAGGTGAAGGCCTGGGCAACAAGTTCCTGGCCAACATCCGCGAAACCGACGCCATCGCCCATGTGGTCCGCTGCTTCGAAGACGACAACGTGATCCACGTGTCCAACAGCGTCGATCCCAAGCGCGACATCGAAATCATCGACCTGGAACTGATCTTTGCCGACCTCGACAGCTGCGAAAAACAGTTGCAGAAAGTCGCCCGCAACGCCAAGGGCGGTGACAAGGATGCCGTGGCCCAGAAAGCCCTGCTGGAGCAGTTGATCGCCCACTTCACCGAAGGCAAGCCGGCCCGCAGCCTGATGAAGGACATGAGCGCCGACGAGAAGCTGATCATCCGTGGCTTCCACCTGCTGACCACCAAGCCGGTGATGTACATCGCCAACGTTGCCGAAGACGGCTTCGAGAACAACCCCCTGCTGGACGTGGTCAAGGCCATTGCCGAGGAAGAAGGCGCGATCGTGGTGCCGGTGTGCAACAAGATCGAGGCGGAAATCGCCGAGCTCGATGACGGCGAAGAAAAGGACATGTTCCTCGAGGCCCTGGGCCTGGAAGAGCCCGGCCTGAACCGGGTGATCCGCGCCGGCTACGAAATGCTCAACCTGCAGACCTACTTCACCGCAGGTGTGAAGGAAGTTCGCGCCTGGACCGTGCGTGTCGGTGCTACCGCGCCCCAAGCGGCCGCGGTGATCCACACCGACTTCGAGAAAGGCTTCATCCGTGCCGAAGTCATCGCCTACAACGACTTCATCCAGTTCAAGGGTGAAGCCGGAGCCAAGGAAGCCGGTAAATGGCGCCTGGAAGGCAAGGAATACATCGTCAAGGACGGCGACGTGATGCACTTCCGCTTCAACGTGTGATCCCCTTCAGCCCCATTGCCTGGCAATGGGGCTGATTCCCCCGCTACATCCAGCGGCCTCAGAAGTAAGTGGTCGCCCCCGCGAAGAACGCCCGTCCGGGCACATAGAAGTTGGTCGATCCGTCCCGCAGGTCCTTGTCCATCAAGTTCTGCACCCCGCCGTTCAAGGTCAGCCACTTGGTCAACGCCAGGTTCGCCGTCAGGTCGTAAGTGGTATAGGACTGCACGAAATCATTGCCCACGCCCCGTTGCTTGCCGACGTGCTGCGCCGACAGTTCGGTACTCAAACGATCGTTGACCTGCCAGTCCAGCGCGCTGAACGCCGACAGCTTGGGCGAGCTGATCAAATCCTCGCCGGTGGACAGGTTCTTGCTTTCCAGCATGTAGGTGGCGTTGGTGCGCCACGTCACGGAGTCGCCCAGCGGAACCCGAGTGGTGCCTTCCCAGCCACGGGTGCGGGCCTTGTCGACGTTTTCCAGCATGGTCCACCAGCGGCCCTGATACTTGCCCAATGGACCGTATTCGATCTTGTCGGTGAAATCGGTGTGGAAGTAGGTCAGGCCGGCTTCCCAGCCGTCATGATCGAACGACACACCCATTTCCTTGTTGGTGCTGGTTTCCGGCATCAGGTTCGGATTGCCAGCCATCCAGCAACTGCCGCCTCCATAGCCCAACGGACGCAAGGAACCACAACCACGGCCACCGGATTCAGTCGCCGCTCCCGCACTGCCTTCCTTCAGGCTCGGCGCACGAAAGCCCTTGGAAACACCGCCACGCACGGTCCAGTCCGGGTGCGGGTGATAAACCACATACGCCCGCGGACTGTTGTGGTTGCCGTACTTGTCGCTGTGGTCGAAACGGTTGCCCAGGGTCAGGGACAGGTTGTCCAGCAGAAACAGCTCATCCTCGATAAAGGCCGCCGAGTAATCGCCCTTCAAGGTCGAGCCATTAACCGGCGTGCCCTGGTAATCCACCGGCACAGTGCCCAGGGTATTGGTGTTGGTCAGCTCCTCGCGCTTCCATTGCCCGCCCAGCGTCAGGCGCTGATCCACCAGCAGCTCGAAGGGCAGATTGAGACTGCCCTCGACAATCTTCTCCTCGGAGTTGGCTTTGCCCCCATCCAGGTCGTTGCGGTACTTGTTCAGGTAGGCATCGAGCTTCGTGGTACCAAAGCTCCAGTCACCGGTGTGGGACAGGATGTAGCTGTCGCGAGTCAGTCGGCTGGGGCCAAAGGCGCCACCAATGGTCTCGTCCCAATCACCAAAGGTCTTCTTTGATGCCCAGGAATGCTCAACGCCATGCACCGCCTCGAAGGACAGGCTCTGCTCCTGGTTGATCTGCCAGTCCAGCAGTGCATTCACGCTCTGATCCTTGGAGCCGCCCGCGCCATCGTCGTACATGAAATCGCCCTGGGCATCGCGCCGCGCCTCTACCTCATCCGCAGCCCGACGCGTGACGTTGGCCCCCAGGCGCAGCCCCAGGGACTCCGTCAGCGGACCTGCCGCATTCACGCTGTACTGAGTGGTCTGGCCGCGGTCGGAATCCTTGGGCACGGTGATATTGGTGCTGGCCGAGCCGGTCCAGGTCCGCGAGACCTTGCGGGTGATGATATTGATCACCCCGCCCATGGCGTCCGAACCATACAGCGACGACATAGGCCCGCGGACGATCTCGATGCGCTCGATCATGTTCGGCGAGATCCAGTTCAGGTCCTGGCGCGCCAGGTCGCGGCGATAACTCAGGTCCGCGGAACTGCCGACCCGCTTGCCATCCACCAGGATCAGCGTGTACTTGTCGTCCAGCCCCCGCAGCTTGATCTTCGACTGCTCGCCCACCGGGCCGAAACCACCGGTCACCCCCGGCACCCGGCGCAGCAGGGTATTGAGGTCATAGACCGGCTGGCGCTCGATTTCCTCGCGGGTGATGACGCTGACACTGGCCGGGGCATCCTTGAGATCCGTGGCGCCGCCAGTAGCCGTGACAAAGGCGGTATCCAGTTCCAACGATGCAGGCTTGGCCTCTTCAACCGCATCGCCGGCCTGCGCCAGCGGGGCCAGCAGGCCGACACCGGCGCTGAGCAGAAGCGAATTGAACAGGCAGGAGCTGACTTTCATTACAAACGATCCTTGTCGATTCAATGCACCCGGATGGTGCATCAAGGGAGAGAGGGATCGGAGTGTAATGCTAATGAATATCATTTATAAATAGGAATGTTTCCGCACTGTTACATTACGGCTTGCCGCCCGTTGCAGGCAGCGCCCTGAAACGGCCCACTGCATGCGGGTCGCTTCAGGGTCGTGGGCTCAGCAGATTTCTTCGTAAGGCAGGCCCACATAGTTCTCGGCAATGTTCACCAGGCCAGCGTGGGAGTTGAGGAAATATTCGCGATCGGCCTGCTGCATCTTGTGGTCCCAGGCATCCTGCCGGTCGCCGAAATCGTGCAGCAGATTGGTCATGAACCAGCTGAAGCGTTCGCCCTTCCACACCCGGCGCAAGGCCAGTTCGGAATACTTTTCCAGCAGCTCGGTACGCCCTTCGCGGTAGACCTTGACCAGGATCCGGTACAGGTAGCACACATCGGAGGCCGCCAGGTTCAGGCCCTTGGCACCGGTAGGCGGAACGATATGGGCCGCGTCCCCCACCAGGAACAGCTTGCCGTACTGCATGGGCTCCACCACATAGCTGCGCAGCGGCGCGATGCTTTTCTCCAGCGCTGGCCCGGTCACCAGGTCAGCCGCCACCTCTTCTGGCAGACGGGCCTTGAGCTCGTTCCAGAAGCGCTCGTCGGACCAGTCCTCGACCTTGTCGCTCAGCGGGACTTGCAGGTAGTAGCGGCTGCGGGTCAGGGAGCGCTGGCTGCACAGCACGAAACCACGTTCATGCTGCCCATAGATCAGTTCGTGATTGACCGGTGGGGTATCGGACAGCAGCCCCAGCCAGCCGAAGGGGTATTCGCGCTCGTAGTGGGTCAGCACGTCTTCGGGGATGCTCTTGCGTGCCACACCATGAAAACCGTCGCAGCCGGCAATGTAATCGCAGTCGATGCGCTGCAGCTGGCCGTCTTTTTCATAGGTGATATAGGGCTGCGCGCCCTTCATATCATGGGGCTGCACCTTGTCCGCCGAATAGATGATCGGCGCTGCGCAGGCAGCGCGGGCCTCCATCAGGTCGCGGGTGACTTCGGTCTGGCCATACACCATCACCGTCTTGCCGCCGGTCAGGGCCTTGAGGTCGATACGCACGCGCTTGCCGCCCATCAGCAGCTCCACCCCTTCATGGACCAGGCCTTCAGCGTCCATGCGGCGGGCCACACCGGCCTCGCGCAGCATGTCCACGGTGCCCTGCTCCAGCACACCGGCACGGATGCGGCCCAGCACGTAGTCCGGGGTCTGGCGCTCGACAATCACGGTGTCGATGCCGGCCTTGTGCAGCAGTTGGCCCAGCAGAAGGCCGGAAGGTCCGGCGCCGATAATCGCAACCTGAGTTTTCATTGTTGTCGTCTCATAAGGGCATTCCAGTCACCGTGCAGGCGAAATCCGGAATTTATGGTTATTGTTGTACCCCTGCATTTTTGCCGACAAAAATCGCAAAAAATGGTGATTAACCGCCGTAAAAATGCACTTTTGAAAACAGCGTTCGATTATCGAGCATTCCAATCCTTCACCCCCAGGGCCGCGCCCGATGAAAGCCAGTCGCTCCAGCATCCCCGTATTCAAGCTCTACGGCGAAAACCAGGCCTGGCCGACTCCGGACCTGCTGCACTGTGAATCCATCCCCAAGCGCAGCAGCCTGCACCACTGGGAGATCAAGCCGCACCGCCACGCCGACCTGTATCAACTGCTCTATGTGCAAAGCGGACAGGCCCTGGTGGAAGTCGAAGGGCGCCGCGAGGACGTGCGCGAAGCAACCATCCAGGTGGTGCCGCCGCTGATGGTCCACGGCTTTCAGTTTTCCGAGAACATCGAGGGCTACGTGCTGACCCTGGGTGCGCCGCTGGTGGCCCAGCTGGAAAGCCAGCTGGGGGCGCCGCTGGCGGTCCTGGCCGCGGCCGGGCGCTACCCGGTGGGCCGTGACCGGCAGCGCCTCAACAGCCTGTTCAAGACCTTGCTGGAGGAATACGAAGGCAGCGCCTCGGCGCGGGACCTGCTGCTGCATTCGCTGGTCAACGTACTGCTGGTGTGGATCAGCCGCCGACGCCAGCAGAACGTGACGCCCAGCAACCGCAGCGAGCGCAACCAGCAACTGCTGGGGCACTTCATCAAGCTGGTGGAGCAGCATTACCAGGAGCACCCGACGGTGGAAGCCCTGGCCCATCGCATCGGCCTGTCCAGCGTGCACCTCAATACCCTGTGCCGGGAACTGGCCGGGCAGACCGCGTTGCAGATCATCCACCAGCGCCTGATGCTGGAGGCCAAGCGCAACCTGATCTACACCAACATCAGCATCAGCCAGCTCTCGGACAACCTGGGCTTCAGCGACCCCACCTACTTTTCCCGCTTCTTCAAGCGCCTCGGCGGCCAGACACCCAACGCCTTTCGCCAAGGCACCGGGCACACCCGCCAGGGCGGCTGAAGCCCAGGCAAAAAAAAGCCCGGGGCCAGAACCCCGGGCGTTCTATCGCCAGCACGCCTCAAGCCATCAGGCTTTGCGGGTACGCGGCAGGAAGATCGCCAGCACCCCGAACAGCGGCAGGAACGAGCACAGGTAGTACACATACTCGATGCCATGAATGTCCGCCAGGTGCCCCAGCAGCGCCGCACCGATCCCGCCAAAACCGAACATCAGGCCGAAGAACACCCCGGCGATCATGCCAACGTTGCCCGGCACCAGTTCCTGGGCGTACACCACGATGGCGGAGAATGCCGAGGCCAGGATAAAACCGATCACCACGCTCAGGACGCTGGTCCAGAACAGGTCGACATGGGGCAGCAACAGAGTGAACGGCGCCACCCCGAGGATCGAGAACCAGATCACTGCCTTGCGCCCGATCTTGTCGCCGATCGGGCCGCCGAAGAAGGTTCCCGCCGCCACGGCTCCCAGGAACAGGAACAGATGCAGTTGCGAGCTGGCCACCGACAGGTCGAATTTCTCGATCAGGTAGAAGGTGAAGTAGCTGGTGAAGCTGGCCATGTAGAAATACTTGGAAAACACCAGCAGCCCGAGGACCACCAGGGCGCTGATCACCCGGTTCCTGGACAGGCCGTGAGTCGCCGCCTGGCCCTGCTTGAGCTTGTACAGGCGCAGGTGGTTGGCATACCAGCGGCTGATGGCGTACAGCACCACCAGGGCAAACAGCGCGAACAGGCCGAACCAGGCCACATTGCCCTGGCCGTAGGGAATGATGATGGCCGCAGCCAGCAAGGGGCCGAAGGCGGTGCCGGCATTGCCGCCGACCTGGAAGCTCGACTGGGCCAGACCATAGCGCCCGCCCGAGGCCAGCCGCGCGACCCGCGAAGCCTCCGGATGGAAGGTCGAGGAGCCAATGCCGATCAATGCTGCTGCCAGCAGGATCAAGGGAAAGCTGCCGACCTGGGACATCATCAGGATGCCGATCAGGGTGCAGATCATTCCCGCCGGCAGCAGGAATGGTTGAGGCCGGCGGTCGGTGTAGTAGCCGACCCAGGGCTGCAACAGCGACGCGGTCAGCTGGAAGGTCAGGGTAATCAGGCCGACCTGGGTGAAGGTCAGGCCGTAGCTGTCCTTGAGCATTGGGTAGATCGCCGGCAGCACTGCCTGGATCAAGTCGTTGATCAGGTGCGCCAGGGCCACCGCACCAATGATGCGCAGGACCAGGGGACTGCTTTGCGAAGCCGGGGAAGCCGTCGCGGCGACGCTCGGGGAGTTGCTGCTAGCCATAGGATTTTCCGTACAACGGGTGGGTGCACAGGGGCAGGTGCGTCAATGTGCCATTTTTCGGTGCAGTCGCGCCATCCCATTAGCTTGCTAACGAACCCCGATTCGCGCCTCGGGGAAATCCGCTTCCAGCTCGGCCTTGAGCCACTGGATAAACCATTCCACGTCCTCCGACCACTCGCTGGCCGGGGTCAGCACCCGGTAGCTTTCCAGCTGCACCTGGTCTTCCAGCACCCGCACCAGGGTGCCGGCCTTGAGCTCCTCGCGCACCAGCACTTCGTTGGCCAGGGCAATACCACCGCCGCTTTCAGCCACCGACAGCGCATGGTCGTTGTTCACGTAGATCAGGTCGGACGTGAGCTGGATATCCAGGCCATTGGCGGCGAACCACATGTTCCACCACTCGCCGTCATCGAAGTGGATCAACTCATGGCGGGCCAGGTCCGCCGGCTCGCGAATCGCCTCGATACTGGCCAGGTAGGCCGGGGTGCAGATGGGAAACACCCGGGGGCAGATCAGGCTGACCCGGGACTCGGCGTATTGCCCGTCCAGGCCGTAGGCGATCCCCAGGTCGCTGCTCTTGGCATCCACTTCGCTAAAGGTCGAGTTCGGCTCGATGGCGAACTTCAGGCCCGGGCGCACGTGGCGCAGCGCCTCCAGGCGCGGGGTTAGCCAGCGCTTGGCAAACCCCGGCACGACCATGATCCGCAGCCAGCGCTCGGCGGCCCTGGGCTGTACCTCGCGCCCGGCCTCGATGATCAGTTGCAGGGCGGCGGCGATCTTGCGGTGGTACTTCTCCCCCGCCGGGGTCAGGTTCACGCCGCGGGACGTGCGCTCGAACAGCTGCACCCCGAGCCAGTCCTCCAGCAGCTTCACGTGGCGGCCGATGGCCGGCTGGGTCACATGCAAGGCCCTTGAGGCTTCGACATAGCTGCCAAGACGGGCGGCGGCATCAAAAGCACGCACTGCATTCAACGGTGGCAAACGCTGCTCGACCATGATTTCGCCCGCCCCTTGCTATTAAATTTTTTAACAGCCGGTATGTTAAAATTGATGTTTCGCCCCCGCAACCCCTCACTGATAATCAGCCCCAGCAGAACCCGGTAAAACCCGCGCAAAGCTTGCAAAGACAAGCTTTCCACGCACCCGACACATTTCGATCCTGCCCAAGAAAAACAAGATCCATGGCCTGCACGACAGCTCATGGGGGAATCGGAGGTAAGGCATGAATGCCCTGCATGCGCTGCAAACGCTGGCGGTGTCCATCCGTTCAGTGCGCAAGGTCTACGGCGATCCACACAGCGGCCCGGTGGCCCTGAAGAACATCGACCTGGATATCCGCGACAACGAATTCTTCACCCTTCTCGGCCCCTCGGGCTGTGGCAAGACCACCCTCTTGCGGATGATCGCCGGGTTCGAGTTCCCGACCCAGGGCGAGATCCTTCTCTATGGCGAGAACATCGCCGACCGGCCGCCCTTCGAGCGCCCGGTGAACACGGTGTTCCAGCATTACGCACTGTTCCCCCACATGACCCTGGCCGAGAACCTGGCCTTCGGCCTGGAATCGCGCCCTATGGGCCAGATATTGAACAAGGCGCAGATCGCCGAGCGGGTGCGCGAGATGCTGGCCCTGGTGCAGATGGAGCGCTTTGCGGCGCGCAAGCCCAACCAGCTGTCCGGCGGCCAGCAGCAACGCATCGCCCTGGCCCGAGCCCTGGCCCCCCACCCCAAGGTACTGCTGCTGGACGAGCCGCTGTCGGCCCTGGACCTCAAGCTGCGCCAGGCCATGCGCGAAGAACTCAAGGCCATCCAGGCCAAGACCGGTATCACCTTCATCTTCGTCACCCACGACCAGGAAGAAGCCCTGACCCTGTCCGACCGCATCGCCGTGCTCTCCGAAGGCGAAGTGCAACAAGTGGGTCGCCCGGAAGAAATCTACGAGCAGCCGCGCAATCGCTTCGTCGCCGACTTCATCGGTGAAACCAACTTCATCCCGGCCACGGTCAGCCGTGTCGAAGCGGGCCTGGCCTGGTTCAGCGGGCCCGCCGGGCAGGCGCTGCCGGCGCAACCCTGCACCACCGCCAAGGTCGGCCAGCAGGTCACCCTGTCGGTGCGCCCCGAGCGCTTGCACCTGCGTGGTGATGCCTCGCAAGGCGCCCTGGCGTGCCGCATCGAAGCGCTGATCTACCTGGGCACCGACCTGCAATACCAGGTCAGCCTCGGCGACGGCACACGCCTCACCGTGCGCACGCCCAACAGCCTCGAACACCACCCGCGCCTGAGCGTAGGCAGCAGCGCCGGGCTGCTGTTCGAACGCGGCAGCGCCAGCGTCCTGCTGGATTGACCACGAGGATTCGCCATGCACGCTTCTTCGATTTCCCAGCACCTGGAACGGCGCAAGGCCCTGCGCAGCTTTCTCGGGGTCAGCCCGGCCCTGGTCGCCATCGGCCTGTTCCTGATCGTGCCGATCCTTATCGTCATCGGCTATTCGTTGATGGAAGCCAACCCCTACGGCGGGGTGAACAAGGTCTTCAGCAGCGACGCCTACACCTCCCTGCTGTTCGAACGGCAACTGGACGACAGCCTGGCCTTCGCCGACTCCTACCTGCTGATCGCCCTGCGCTCGATCGGCATCGCCGGGCTGACCACGGTGATCACCCTGCTGATCGGTTTTCCGGTAGCGGTGTGGCTGGCCATGCAGCCAGTGCGGCGCCGCGGCCTGCTGATCTTCCTGATCACCGTGCCGTTCTGGGCCAACCTGCTGATCCGCACCTACGCCTGGATCCTGCTGCTGCGCAACACCGGGGTGATCAACAACAGCCTGATGGGCCTGGGGGTCATCCACGAGCCGTTGCAGTTGCTGTACACCGACGGTGCGGTGCTGCTGGGGCTGGTCTACACCTACGCGCCCTTCGTGGTGCTGCCGATCTACGCCACGCTGGAGAAAATGGACACCCGCCTGCTGGAAGCGGCCCAGGACCTCTACGCCGGACGCATTCGGACCCTGCGCAAGGTGGTGCTGCCCATTGCCAAGCCGGGAATTTTCGCCGGGGCGATCCTGACTTTCGTGCCCTGCCTGGGCGCCATGATCGCCCCCGAACTGCTGGGCGGCGGCACCCGGATGATGCTTGGCAACCTGATCTTCCGGCAGTTCAGCGATGCCCGTAACTGGCCCTTCGGCGCCGCCCTGTCGCTGGTGCTGATGGCCGCGGTGATGCTGGTACTGACCGTCTACGCCCTGCGCGCCCAGCGCCAGAAAACCCTTCAGGAGGGTGCATGATGATCCGCCTGTTCAAGCGCAACGGCCTCGGTGTCCAGGACTTTCCCGGCTTCGGCGGTTTCAGCTTCCTGTTCTACCTGTACCTCTACGCGCCGATCCTGGTGCTGGTGGTGTTCTCCTTCAACGCCAACCAGTCGGCCACGGTGTGGAGCGGCTTCAGCCTCGACTGGTACCGCGCGGCGTTCGCCAACCAGGCCCTGCGCCAGGCGGCAGGCAACAGCCTGCTGATCGCCGTGTGCGCCAGCATGGCGGCCACCGCCATCGCCACCCTGGCGGCCCTGGGCACCTCACGCGGGGCGAAGTTCAAGGGCCTGCAACTGTCCATGGGCGCCATCATGCTGCCCCTGGTGCTGCCGGAAATCGTCGTCGGCGTGGCCACCCTGGCGCTGTTCTCCACCCTGGGGCTGTCCCTGGGCTACGGCAACCTGATCATCGCCCACACGGTGTTCTGCATCCCCTTCGCCTATTTGCCGATCCGCGCCCGCCTCAACGACATGGACCTGTCCCTGGAACACGCCGCGGCGGACCTGTACGCCGGCCCCTGGCGCACCTTTCGCAAGGTGACTCTGCCGCTGCTGATGCCGGGGATCGTCTCCGGGCTGATGCTGGCCTTCATTGTCTCCCTGGATAACTTCGTGATCTCGATGATGGTGTCCCAGGCCGGCACCACCACCCTGCCGATCTTCATCTTCGGCCTGTTGCGCATGGGCGTGACACCCGACGTCAACGCCGTGTCGACGCTGATCCTCGGCGTCTCGGTGCTGTTCGTCAGCTTCTCTTATCTGCTGAGCAAGAAACACGCTTGAACCTTCCACTGACCTTGGGGAAATGACATGAGCAAGTTGATCGCAAGCCTGGGTACCTCGTTGTTGCTGAGCCTGCCACTGGCGGTGCAGGCCGCCGAGAAACTCAACGTCGTGAGCTGGAGCGGCTACTTTTCGCCGGAAATTCTCGCCAAGTTCCAGAAGCAGACCGGTATCGAGGTCACGGTGGACTCCTACGATTCCAACGAAACCCTGCTGGCCAAGCTGAAACAGGGCGGCACCGGTTATGACGTGGCGATCCCCTCCCACCAGTTCATCCCGATCCTGATCAAGGAGCAGTTGCTGGAGCGCTTCGACCCGGCCAAGCAGCCCTATTACGCCAGCGTGGTCGACAACCTGAAGAACCCGACCTGGGACCCGGAAGGCGCCTACTCGGTGCCCTTCATCTGGGGCACCACCAGCGTGGTGCTCAACGGCGAACGCTACAAAGGCCCGAGCGACAGTTACAAGGTGCTCTACGAGCCGCCAGCGGAGCTGCAGGGGCGGATCAACATGTTCGACTCGGTGAGCGAAGTGATCGACATGGCCAGCCTGTACCTGAACATTCCGCTGTGCAGCGAAGACCCCAAGCAGATGCAGCAGATCCTTGGCCTGCTCAAGGCGCAGAAGCCCTTCGTCAAGACCTACAGCTCCAAGGCCGGGGCGATCCGCGAGAACCTGGCGGCCGGGGAAATCGACATGTCGATGTTCTGGGGCGGATCGTCGATGCGCGCCCGGGAAATGAAGCCCGGCCTGAAGTACCTCTACCCGAAAGAGGGCGTGCTGGCCTGGGTGGACAACATGGTCATCCCCAAGGGCAGCAAGAACCCGGCAAACGCCAAGGCCTTCATCGCCTTCCTCAGCCAGCCTGAGAACGCCGCCATGACCCAGAACTTCCTCAAGCACCAGAGCCCGATCAAGGGCGTCGAACCCTTCCTCGACGCCGGCCTGAAGGACGCCCCCGAGCTGCACATTCCCGAGGGTACCAAGGTGGTCTTCAGCCAGACCTGCGGCGAAGGCGCAATCCGCCTTGCCGACCGCCTGTGGACCAACCTGATGCGCTGAGCTGCGTTGACTTCTGCCGCCCCGGCCTGGATGCCGGGGCGTTTCTAAAGCCGTTTGAAAGGCCCTCCTGCCATGATCGCCAAGCCCCCCAGCGAACTGGTCCTGCTCCAGGCCCATGAACTCGCCGAGCGTATCCGCCTGCGTCAGGTTTCCTGCCGGGAAGTGATGCAGACCTACCTTGCCCACATCGAGCACTACAACCCCCTGGTCAATGCCCTGGTCAGCCTGCAACCGGCCGAAGCCCTGCTGGCCGAGGCCGACCGGCGCGACGCCGAACTGGCCCGTGGCGAATATCGCGGCTGGATGCACGGCCTGCCCCACGCGATCAAGGACCTGTCCCTGACCCACGGCATCCGCACCACCCTGGGTTCGCCGCTGTACCGGGATTTCATCCCAGAGCGCGACGGCATCATGGTGGAACGGATCAAGGCCGCCGGTGCGATCCTGATCGGCAAGAGCAACACCCCGGAATTCGGCCTCGGCTCCCAGACCTACAACCCGCTGTTCGGCGCCACCGGCTGTGCCTATGACCCGAGCAAGACCGCCGGCGGCAGCAGTGGTGGCGCCGCCGCGGCCCTGGCCCTGCACCTGGTGCCGGTGGCCGACGGCAGCGACATGATGGGCTCGCTGCGCAACCCGGCGGCCTTCAACAACATCTTCGGTTTTCGCCCGTCCCAGGGCCGGGTGCCGTTCGACGACAGCAGCGACCTGTTCATCGACCAGCTCGGCTACGAAGGCCCCATGGCCCGCAGCGTGCGCGACGCGGCCCTGCTGCTGTCGGTGCAGGCCGGCGGCGATGCACGGGCGCCACTGTCCATCGCCGAATCCGGCCAGGGCTTCGCTGCCCCGCTGGAGCGCGACTTCAAGGGCACGCGCCTGGGTTGGCTGGGGGACTTCAACGGTTACCTGCCAATGGAAAAAGGCCTGCTGGAGCTCTGCGAAAAGGCCTTGGGCGATTTCCGCAGCCTGGGCTGCAGCGTAGAACCGGCCAGCCCCGACTTCGCCCCCGAACGCCTGTGGAGCAGTTGGCGCACCCTGCGCCACTGGATGGTCGCCGGGTCCTTGGGCGGCGCCTATGCCGACCCGCATAAGCGTTCACAACTCAAGACGGAAGCCATCTGGGAAGTAGAGAACGGCCTCAAGCTGTCCGCCAGCCAGGTGTTCGAGGCCTCGGTGATCCGCAGCGACTGGTACCGCGCCATTTCAAAACTGTTCGAACGCTTCGACTACCTGCTGCTGCCCAGCGCCCAGGTCTTCCCCTTCGACAAGAACATACCCTGGCCGCGCAACATCGAAGGCGTGGCCATGGACACCTACCACCGCTGGATGGAGTTGGTGATTCCCGGCACGTTGTCCGGCTGCCCGGTGGCCAGCGTCCAGGCCGGCTTCAATGCCAACGGCCTGCCCATGGGCTTGCAGATCATCGGCAAGCACCAGGCCGACTTCGCCGTCCTGCAATTGGCCCACGCCTACGAACAGGCCAGCCGCTGGTTCCAGCGCTGCCCGTCGCCGCTGATTTTCGGGGGGAAGGGATAAACGGTTGATAGCGTAGATAATTTTTTTATAAAAACGCTTGACGCATTGTCGTTCCGAGCGAATAATGCGCGCCACTTGGCTACATAGCTCAGTTGGTTAGAGCATAGCATTCATAATGCTGGGGTCCGGGGTTCAAGTCCCTGTGTAGCCACCAAGTACTAAAAACGGCTTACCGCAAGGTAGGCCGTTTTTTTATGCCCGCGAAAAAGTACCGGGGATTACGCCGCATTGATCCACAAACGCGACACCCGCATTGAGCACCGCCACTGGCTGGGATAGAACACTCCGGCAGTGTTTGTGAGAGCTGCGCAATCCTCACTTCAAGGGCTCGAAAATGAAAACAAAAATCACCCGAACCGCGGTCGCTCCCTGGCTGTTCTCGCTCCTGGCAATCACCTGTACCCCGACCTTCGCCGAGCAGGCTCCTACCCCGCCCTCCAACCTGCTGACCGCCGCCGTGGCCTGGAAGCAAACCGCCGCCGAATTCGAGGCGCTGTACTACCAGGGCTTCAACATCGCCCGCCTGCAACTGGACCGCGCCCTGCAGGAACACAAGGCCGGCGAGCGGCCACTGGCGATCATCAGCGACGTTGACGACACCGTGCTCAGCAGCAACAGCTACTGGGGCTACATGATCAATTCGGGCAAGGAGTTCTTCGACGACGAGGCCTGGGACAAATGGGTCGCCGACAATGGCCCGGTGGCCACCCCGGGCGCCGTGGAGTTCCTCAAGTACGCCCAGTCCAAGGGTGTCGAAGTGTTCTACGTCACCAGCCGCGACCAGGGCGAAAAGACCTACGAATACGCCCTGGCCAACCTGCGCAAGAACCAGCTGCCCTATGCCGATGAGCAGCACCTGACGGTGTACCGCGACAGCTCCAACAAGGAGCCGCGGCAGCAGGAGATCGCCAAGGACCACAACGTGGTGCTGATGCTGGGCGACAACCTCAACGACTTCAAACGCAAGTACTACGTGGCCGACGTCAAGCAGCGCAGCAGCCTGATGACCGAGGACAAGGAGCAATTCGGCCGCAAGTTCATCCTCTTCCCCAACCCCACCGATGGCCATTGGCTGAAGGCGATCTTCGGCGACTCCGAACCGCCGGCGACTCCGGAAAATCGGGCCAAGTTCAAGGCCGCGGCCAGCTCGACGGCCTGGCAGATGAAGCCCTGAGAGGGCGCCGCAACATCAGCGCAACGCTGGCCCGCCATGGCCAGTGTTGCGCCAAGCCCCCAGGGATGTCATAAACGCCAGCCCCTGCACTCAGGCAGGAACAAGGAGTCGTTTTCTCATGTGGGCAAGGAAGCTGCTGTTGCTGATCTCGTGCGGGGTACTTGGGGCCTGCAGCACTCCCGAGCCGATCCAGTACCTGCCCGGCCGGGTCATCTACCGCATCGACTCATCACGCTTTTTCGAGATCGACCGGACCACCTTCAAGCTCTGCAACGGTTCCTCGCCGGTCATCGCCAGTAGTGGCGACATGGTGCACTACACCGACACCCGGCTCGGCATCCACACCCCGGTTGCACCCTTTGGCTCATTCAACGGCATCACCGTGCATGGCCGTGGTTCGCACTTGATGATCGATGCTGCCAACTCCAATTACCTGGTGATTCCGATTGCCCAAGGACCGGGCTTCAGCAAGGGCGGGGCCGGCTTGCCGCGCCTGTACTTTTCCCAGGATGCCGGGCGTACCTGGCTGCGCATCACCGCGCCCAGGTACCTGGAAAGCCCTGAGCGAACCTGGCTGACCGGCTCCGTCCTTTCGATCGAAGGCCCCCTCCTGCACGGCGCCGCGCAGATCGACCTGTCCTTGAACTACGAGACGCTCAAGGACCACTCGCCCTACTCGATGCTGTCTTACCCACAACGCTGGCAACGCACCGATAGCACTCGTACACCTGGCTACTTCGAACCCGCTCGCCAAGCACCCATCGATGACCGGTTCAATTGTGCCACTGGGGCCAAACAGGGCTGACCCAGCACGTGGGGCTTGAAAAACCGCAGCAGGCTGCGGTTTTTTTTGCTCAGTTGAACGGCTGCGGATGCGGTGTCTGCGCCGAGGACGGCGGCAGGATCGGCAGCTTGAAGTCCGGCTGGTCACCGGTCAGGGTTTCAAGGAAGGCCACGATCTGGCTGACCTCCTCGGTACCCAGCTTGCGTCCCAGTTGCAGACGGGCCATCACGTCCACCGCCTCTTCCAGCTTCCAGTAGGCGCCGTCGTGGAAGTAGGGATAGGTCAGCGCCACGTTGCGCAGGGTCGGCACCTTGAACAGCATGCGGTCAGCATCCTTGCCGGTCAGCCCGGCCACGCCCTGGGCCGGGTTCTGGGTGACATAGGGCTCGATCATGCCCATCTTCTGGAATGAGCCACCGCCCACCGCCTCGCCGTTGTGGCAAGCCACGCAGCCGATGGACTTGAACAGTTGATAGCCCTTGAGCGCGGAGGGGCTGATGGCCGCCTTGTCGCCCTTGAGCCAGCGGTCGAACGGCGCATTGGGGGTAACCAGGGTTTCTTCGAACGCAGCGATGGCATTGGTCACGTCGTCAAACTTGATGCCGTCGTCGCCGTAGACCTGCTTGAAGGAGGCCCGGTACTGGGGAATGGAACGCAGCACGTCCACCGCCAGGTCATGGGTGAAGCCCATCTCCCCCGGGTTGGCGATGGGGCCACCGGCCTGTTCCTGAAGCGTGGCCGCGCGGCCGTCCCAGAACTGCGCGATGCTCATGCCGGAGTTGAGCACCGTGGGCGAGTTGATCGGCCCCTGGTGCCAGTTGTGGCCAATGGAGGTGGGCAGGTTGTCGCTGCCGCCCATGCTCAGGTTGTGGCAGGAGTTGCAGGATATGAAACCGGACTTGGACAGGCGCGGGTCGAAGAACAACTGCTTGCCCAGCTCCACCTTGGCCACATCGGTGATCTTCACCGGCTGTACCGGCTGGATCGGTTCGCTTGGCGTTTCCCCCCTGACCTCCCCCCCCAACAGCAATCCGAAAACAAGTAACCACTTACAACGGTGCATGACGTCCCCTCATCAGGCTTATAGTTTGTTTCACCCTGTACCCAACGCCCCCCTCCCGCCCTGACTCAGATCAATCGACGGCCGGGTGAAAGACTGCCTGCGACCCTGTGTACAGGGGAGATGGCCCACTCCAGCCAACTGCCCAGGGCTACATCCGGGTCCAACTGCCGGCGCCACTGCTGTACATTCCCCCGCACGGACGACCCCTCATTTCCCTGTGAACGGAGCTCAACGCGTGTTCTCGAACTTCCCTCCCCGTCACCGCCAACTGCTCGGCCTCAGCCTGCTGGCTGCCGCCCTCAGCCTTGGCGCCTGCCACAACCCGCCTTCTTCCAACGCTCTGCCTGCCGCCCCGGAAATCGCCTCGGGCTACCGCACCGACATGCAGACTCGCCATGCCGACAAGCACATGGCCGCCGCCGCCAACCCGCTGGCCGCCGAGGCCGGGCGCGAAATGCTGCGCAAGGGCGGCTCGGCCATCGACGCGGCGATTGCCATGCAGGCCGTGCTGACCCTGGTGGAACCGCAGTCCTCGGGGATTGGCGGCGGCGCGATGATCGTGCTCTGGGACGGCAAGGCCGTGCGCACCTATGACGGTCGGGAAACCGCGCCGGCCGGCGCCACCGAGAAGCTCTTCCTGCAGGCGGACGGCAAGCCCATGGCCTTCCCCCAGGCGCAGATCGGTGGACGCTCGGTGGGCACCCCGGGCGTGCTGCGGGCCCTGGAAATGGCCCACCAGAAACACGGGCGCCTGCCCTGGGCGCAATTGTTCGAACCGGCGATCCGCCTGGCCGAGCAAGGCTTCGCCATTTCGCCACGGCTGCACACCATGATCAGCGCCGATCCTTTCCTGGCACGCTCGCCGGACATGGCCGCGTATTTCCTGAATGCCGACGGCACGCCGAAAGCCGTGGGCACCTTGCTGAAAAACCCGCCACTGGCAGCGGTGCTCAAACGCATCGCCGAGGAAGGCCCGGACGCTCTGTACAAGGGCCCGGTGGCCGCGGAAATCGTCGCCAAGGTCCAGGGCCACGCCAACCCCGGCAGCCTGTCGATCAATGACCTGCAAGGCTACCGCGCCAAGGAACGCGCGCCGCTGTGCAGCGACTACAAGCGCTGGCAGGTGTGCGGCATGCCGCCGCCCTCCTCCGGCGGCGTGGCGGTGGCGCAGATACTCGGCACCCTGCAGGCCCTGGAACAGCGCGACCCGCGCTACACCCTGGCCAACCTCAAGCCGCAGAAAACCAGCCTGCCCGCCGGCCTTGAGCCCGCGCCACAAGCGGTGCACCTGATTGCCGAAGCCGAGCGCCTGGCCTATGCCGACCGTGGCCTGTACGTGGCCGACAGCGACTTTGTGCCTGTGCCGGTGGCCGGCCTGATCGCCCCGGACTACCTGGCCAAGCGTGCCGCACTGATTGGCGAGCGCAGCATGGGCAAGGCCGAACCGGGCAAGCCCCAGGGCATCCAGGTGGCCTATGCACCGGACCGTTCGCCAATGCGCATCTCCACCTCGCAAGTGGTGGCAGTGGATGACCTGGGCGGCGCCGTATCGATGACCACCACGGTGGAAGCGGCCTTCGGCTCGCACCTGATGGTCCAGGGCTTCATGCTCAACAACCAGATGACCGACTTCTCGTTCATTCCCGAGGAAAACGGCCAGCCGGTGGCCAACCGCGTCCAACCGGGCAAGCGCCCGCGCTCGTCCATGGCGCCGACCCTGGTCTTCGACCGTGCCAGCGGCGAACTGCTGGCCAGCGTCGGCTCCCCCGGCGGCTCGCAGATCATCGAGTACGTGGCCAAGTCGGTGGTCGGCATGCTCGACTGGAACCTGGACCCGCAAGCCGCCGTCGGCCTGCCCAACTTCGGCAGCCGCAACGGGCCGACCGAACTGGAAAAGGGCCAGTTCAGCCCGGCCCTGAAACAGGCGCTGAAAGCCCAGGGTCATGAAGTGAACGAGATCGACATGACCAGCGGCACCCAGGCCATCGTTCGCGTGCGTGATGCACAGGGCAAGGCCTCCTGGGCCGGCGGCGCCGATCCACGGCGCGAAGGGGAAGCGCTGGGGGATTGAGTGTTATCGGATGAACCCGAGGGCTGGCCGTGAGGCTGGCCCTTTTTTGTGGGCGGTGAACGAGGGCTCTGTATGCAAGATTTTGCGGCGGTCTGTGTCTGATCCGACCTTTGGATCTGCCCTAGCATCGTCCCTGTCCACCGAGGAACCGACGATGAACACGATTGCAGCCGACCTTGATATCCCGGGCCTGAGCCCACGCCGCCTGACGCCCCAGGACCTTGAGCTGATCTGCCGCCATCGCCAGGCGATGTTTCTCGATGCGGGTAAGGATCTCTCCACCTTGCAAGTGATGACCGAGCACTTTCGCCCCTGGTTGCGTGAACGCCTGGAGGACAGCCGCTACTACGGCTTCGCCCTGATGGACGCCGAGCAGAGCGTGGCCAGCATCGGCCTGATGAGCATCGACTGGCCGCCCCACCCTTCCCATCCAACCCAGGATCAGCGCGGCTACGTGCTCAACATCTACGTCGAACCGGCCTACCGGCGCCGCGGCCTGGCTTCGGCGCTGATGAAACTGGCAGAGGCCGATTTCAGCCAGCGCGGGCTGGGCTTTGCCGTGCTGCATGCGACCGAGGCCGGCAAGCCGCTGTATCAGGGGCTGGGTTGGGCGGCGACCAGTGAAATGGCGAAGGTGTTGGAAGCTTGAGTTAGCTGCTCTGGATCATAGAGCCGCCCTGAGCAGAGTTGCTCGGGTTTCAGCTCATGCAAAAGGTGACATCGGGGGCATGGATCACACACAAGAAAACGAATGGGCTGACTGGAAATCAGGACTCCGCTCATTGGAGTTGCAACTCCACGTTCTTAATCTTTCAGGAGTCATCTCCTAGCACCCACCATTGCCGCAGAGTACGTCAAAGACGTAGAATTCTCCCGCATGCTGACGATCATAGAATCTCCGCTGTTTTCCAAACTCTGGCCCGATTACTGGTCCGAAGAGGAGCGTGGAGAGTTCATGACGTTTCTTGCCAGCGACCCGGAGTCCGGCGTTGTCATCCCGGGCTCTGGCGGTTGCAGGAAAATCAGATGGAGCGTTGATGGACGTGGAAAAAGTGGCTCGGTGCGGGTCATCTATACCACCCAGCTCGCATGCGGAGCCCTGGTTGCGCTGGTGATCTATGGCAAAGGCGCTACCGAAAACATTCCAGCACCTGTTCTACGCAGAATTGCGAAGGAGATGAATCATGCCCCTTACTGAAAAAGAACTATTGGAGCGCGATGCCAAGCGCAATATCGGCCAGGAGCTTCTGGACGCGATCATCGATGTCAAAGCCGGCCGGCATGGCCATACCCATAGCATTCCGATCACCAAGGCCGCCGAAGCGCGCGGTAAAACTGGGTTGTCGCAACCCAAATTTGCCCAACTGCTTGGCGTGTCGGTAAGGACCCTTCAAGAGTGGGAGCAAGGTCGGCGCTCGCCTTCTGGAGCTGCCCGTTCATTGCTGCATATCGCAATGCTCAGGCCCGATGTATTTCGAGAGGTGCTGGCACAACCTCAGTAGCCACGGATCGCGGCGGTTGGGTTGGACGGCGACCACAAGACAGCGGCTACAGAGTCGGTCTATCTCACAGTCACAGAATGTCGCAGCAATGCCGTTGCGGCACTCCCCCTCCCCCGCTATCCTTCGCCCGTCGCTGCAACATCAGCGAACGGGCTTGGCGGCCCGAACCACGAAAGGCGCAATAGCGCCAAAACACGAATGCAGGCGCTTTTTTTGTGCCCGCATTTCTGTGTCATGGCGGATTGCGCAGGGACCCCTCCGGGGGTGCCGGTTCCTTTCGTGCCGGTCCGCCAACCTTGTGCAATCCGCCACCCAAATCTGCTTGGCGGCAGACGGTGGTGGTTCCCAATACGAAAGAAGTCGTCACCATGCATCACACTCGAAATCCGTCCTCCCCACACCTCCCGTCCCAAAAAACCGGAGGTGCCCGATGACCACTCAATCGACCCTGACCACCCTCGGTGAAATCCGCTTTTCCCAGTGCGGCGAGCACCCGCATCCGCTGTTTCGAGTGAATGCCGACGTGCCGATCAGCGACGCCCTGGAACACGCCTCGGCGCTGTTGCATCTGGCAAAGCAATTCACCCTGGAGGCGGCCATGGAGCCCCGGTGCGACCGCTATGCTTGGGCGGCACACTACCTGGCAGAGATGGGCAAGGCACTGATGGACGACGTGCACGCCACGCTCTCTGCATGACCTGATCGTCCCTGAACCGACGTCGCCTGCGCGGGCAGATCCAGCGATCTGCCCGTACATCGCTTGACGCACTCAGCGACTTGTTTAAGTCCCAGGACGGGACTAGGATCACGCCATGAGAATTATTGCAGTCAGTCAGTTGAAGGCCTTCTGGGAGAAGTACCCGGACGCAGAACAGCCCTTGCTGGCCTGGGTCGATGAAGCAAAGAAAGCCGAGTGGTCCAACCCTGCGCAGATCAAGGACCAGTATCGCAACGCGAGCATTCTCAAAAGCCGCAGGGTGGTCTTCAACATCAAGGGCAACGAGTATCGACTGATCGTTGCCGTGGCCTACCGCTTTGGTGCGCTGTACATCAAGTTCGTGGGCACTCACCAAGAGTACGACGCCATTGATGCCGACAGCGTAGACATGGAGCAACCCGCATGAACATCCGCCCTATCCACACCGACCAGGATTACCGCGCCGCGCTGAAAAGCGTCTCGCCCCTGTTCGACAACGAACCGCAGCCCGGAACACCTGAAGGCGATTACTTCGATGTGATGATCACCCTGATCCAGGCGTACGAAGCCAGGCAGTTTCCCCTGGACCTGCCCAACCCGATCGAGGCGATCAAGTTCCGCATGGAACAATCCGGCTTGTCCGCCGCCGACCTGGCCCCGGCCATCGGCCGCACCAACCGCGTCTACGAAGTGCTCAACGGCAAGCGCGCGCTGACCCTGCCCATGATCTGGAAACTGCACCAGCTGTTCGGCATTCCTGCCGAAAGCCTGATCAAGCCGATCAAATCGTCCTGAGCCGTGCTGCCGGGCTTGAGCTTGCCCTTGGGTAAAGGCTCAGCATGCCCCGCAGCCCAACCACACCAAGGACGCTCCATGCTCACCATCGGACAAATGGCCCGCTGCCACGGCCTTACCACCAAGACCCTGCGCCATTACGACAGCATCGGCCTGTTCACCCCGGCCCTCACCGGCCGGGACAACGGCTACCGCTACTACAGCCCGGAACAGATCGTGACCCTGGGGCGCATCGCCTGGCTGCGGCAGTTGGGCATGTCCCTGGAAGACATCCGCACTCTGGCGGACCAGGGCGGCCTGGACAGCGTGCTGCACATGCAGCAGTCACTGCAGGCGCATGCCCGGCAGTTGCAAAGCGAGATCGCCCGCAGCCAGAAAGTACTGGGCCATCTGCAGCGCTACCTGGCCCAGCCGCAGCGCCAACTCCCAGCCGCGCAGACACCACAGAAGGTATTCCTGGCGCCGCAGCGGATCATCGGCATGGCCTGGCAGCAGGATGACCCGGGCACCATCGCCGAGCTCTGGCAACGTTTCGAACCTCGGGAACAGGAGATCCAGCGCCTGGCCGAGCCGGTGGGCACCTATGGCATCTGCCAGCCCCTGGAGGACGGCCAGTGGCGTTATGTGGCCGGCCTGCCGGTCGCCGCCGACGCGCCCCTGGTACCCGGCATGGTGGAGCTGGAAATCCCTGCCCGCCATTACGCGCGAGTCGAGCATCACGGCAGCGTGGCCACCCTGCCGGAAACCTTTCGCGCCGCCTACAGCGAGTGGTTGCCCGCCGCCGGGCTGATGCCCATCGACGCGGTGGAGTTCGAGTACACCGGCGAGCGCTTTCTGGGGCCCATGCACCCGGACAGCGTGGTGGAACTGTATATCCCGCTGAGCGCCTGAAACGCCCGGTGAAGGGGCCGACCAGCAGGCTACCGCTGGTCTGCCCCGGCCTATCCAGCGTTGTCTGTCAGCAAAAGTACCTCGGATACCGCTATGCTCTGCAGCCATTCCCAGGTTACCGAGCGAAGGCCCGATGAGTTTCCAGGCAGGTGTGTTGAACCAGATATCCGGCATCCGTCATGCGTTTTCGACCCTCGGCGCCGCCCTGCCGGCCAACCTGTTCTTCTGCTCGCAGATCCACAGCGGCGAGGTGGTGCAAGCCAGTACCACGCTGCCCAGCGGAATCATCCGCGGCGACGCGGTACTCACCCATTCCAGCCGGCCCATCGCAGTGGTCACCGCCGACTGCCTGCCGTTGCTGATCAGCAGCGAGGACGGTTCCTGGGTCGCGGCAGTGCACGGCGGCTGGAAAGGCCTGCATGGCGGGATCATCGCCAATGTGCTGCAACACTTCGCCAGCAAGGGCATCACCCCACAGCAATTGCGGGTGGCCATCGGCCCATCGATCAAACCCTGCTGCTATGAAGTCAGCGCCGATTTCATCGACACCCTGTCCGCCACTCAGGACCCGCTGTGGCCGGCCGCACAGGCCCCCTGGAGCCGTGAGCAACCGGCCCCGCTGCTGCCGCCGCAGATTCCGCCACCGCAACCGACCCAGGCCGATTCCCTGTGGTTCGACCTGAGCCGCTATGCCGTGCACTTGCTGCACGCCGCTGGAATCAGTGATGAACAGATCGAAATCAGCGAGCTGTGCACCTACTGCTCGACCCCGGCCCTGGCCAGCTATCGTCGACGCGGGCACCGGGGTGAAGCCAAGGCCTTCCAGTACTCGTGGATCGGCCGGGCATGAACCTCGAGAGTGCACTGCTCCCGACCTCCCTGAGCGACCTGGAAACCCTGGTCCAGATGCGCATCGCGGCGATGCGCGAAAGCCTTGAGCGCCTGGGGCGCTTCGATCCGCAGCGGGCCCGGGAGCGTTTTGCCGCAAGCTTCGCGGCCGAACGCTGCCACTTCATCCTCAGTGACGGACAGCCCGCAGGCTTTATCCAGAGCCAATCACACGGCGATCATCTGCGCCTGCAGCACCTGTACGTCCTACCGCAATTCCAAGGGCGGGGCCTCGGCGCCAAGGCCCTGGAGCAGCTTTTGGAACGCTCCGCCAACGAGCAGCTACCCATCCACCTGGATGCGTTGCGCGGCAGTGACTCGAATCGTTTTTATCGACGCCTGGGTTTTGTTCAGGTGGGTGAAAGTGAATGGGATATTCACTACGTTCGGCCGGCGGATCCACCCCGGGCCTGAACCCGGTTCCGGTTGGCCACCGAGCCCCTGCTGGTTCTTGGCCAGCAACCTGAGCTAACGTTGCCTCCCCCCTCAGGCTCAACCCAAGGAGTGCCCGTGTCTGACAACCTCTATGCCCCGCCCCAGGCGGATCTGGTCGCCCCCTCGCCCGAAGCGGCGCAACAGCCGTTCTACGTAGTGTCCAAGGCCAAGTTCCTGACCCTGTACATCCTCACCTTCGGTATCTACCAGGTGTACTGGGCCTACAAGAACTGGCATCAGTTCAGGCACGCCAGCGGCCAGGAGCTATGGCCGGTGGCCCGGGCCTTCTTCGCGATCTTCTTCACCCATGCGCTGTACCGCGAAGCCGATGCGACGCTCAAGCGCGACGGCCGCAGCCATGACTGGCGGCCCGGTGAACTGGCAACCCTGTTTGTGGTGGGGATGATCATCAACAACGTGGTGGACGCGCTGTCACGCAAGAACATCGGCTACCCGGTGACCGACATTGCCAGCCTGGCGCTGCTGCCGGTACTGGCGTGGATCACCTGGCTCGGCCAGCGCGGCCTGAATGCCGCCGCGAAAGATCCCGAAGGCCGCAGCAACGCCCGTTTCACGCCGCTGAACTATGTGTTCATCGTGCTCGGGGCGGTGCTGCTGGCCCTGGCGTGCATCGGGGTGATGCTGCCGCCGGAGTGAGCCGAAGACTCAGGCGCTGACGTAGACCCAGGCCTGGATGCCCGAGGCCAGGGTCACGCTGACCCGCTTGTAGTCCGAGACTTCATAGCTGTCGGCCGCTGCCAGCTCCTCGGGGGTGATGCAGAACACGGTGCCGGGAATCGGCGCGCTGTCCGCCGCCCCCGGGCGCAGGATCGGGTGGTGGGTCTTGCCGCTGGCCGCCAGCACCTCGGGGTCGGTGATTTCCACCCAGCTCTGTTCGTAGCCAAGCATGGCATCCGCGCTGCCACTCAACTCACGGCCAAAGTTGGCGATCTGCACCGCCTTGTCTTGCAGGGTGCCGTAGGAAAAAAGATAAACCGATGCATCTGTTGCCGAACTCATTCGTCACTTCCTTAACCACGATGATCCGCTTCAGCGGTTGATTTTCAGCCCTTGCCGTTCAGCGTGACGCTCCAGCGCCAGCTCGATCAGGCGGCTCACCAGCTCGCTGTAGCTCATGCCGGTGGCCTGCCAAAGTTTGGGGTACATGCTGATCCGGGTGAAGCCCGGCAGCGAGTTGATTTCGTTGATCAGCACTTCCCCCTCATCGGTGAGAAACACATCGACCCGAGCCAGCCCGGAGCAGCCCAGCACCTGGAATGCCTCGACGGCCAGGGCCCGAATGCGCTCGCTGTGCTCGATGCTGATGTCCGCCGGCACCAGCACCTGGGCCGCCTCCCCGTCGATGTACTTGCTGTCGTAGGAATAGAAACCGTTGCTGACCACGATCTCGCCGCAGCCACTGGCAATGGGCTGGTCGTTGCCCAGCACCGCGCATTCGATTTCCCGCCCACGCACGGCCGACTCCACCAGCACCTTGTGATCGAAGCCCAGGGCCAGTTCCACCGCGGCCTCGTATTCGGCCTCGTTGTCGACCTTGCTCACCCCCACCGATGAACCCTGGTTGGCCGGCTTGACGAACAGCGGCAGGCCGAGTGTTTCCCGGGCCCGGGCAAAACCGTAGCGAGCACGGGTGGCCCGGGTCAGGGTGATGAACGGGGTCACCGCCAGCCCGGCGTCGCGCAGCAGGCGCTTGCTGATGTCCTTGTCCATGCACACCGCCGAACCCAGCACGTCGGAGCCGACAAAGGGCAGGTCGGCCATGCGCAGCAGGCCCTGCAGGCAACCGTCTTCGCCCAGGGTGCCGTGGACGATGGGGAAGATCACATCGACATGCCCCAGCAGTTCCTGGCTGGAGGTTTCCACCAGTTGCTGGCTGGCCTTGCCCGGCACCACCGCCAGTTCGCGGTTGGACTGGTTGAGGGCGATCAGCGCCGGGTTTTCCTGGTTGATCAGGAAGTTCGAGGTGTCGTTGAGGTGCCAGTGCCCCTGTTTGTCGATGCCGATCAGCACCGGCTCGAAACGCGTGCGATCCAGGGCATCGACGATATTGCGCGCCGACTGCAGCGACACTTCGTGTTCGGCCGAACGGCCACCAAAAATAATCCCGACCCGCAACTTGCTCATGACTGCTTCCCGTTGAAAAAATGATTGCTGACGGTTCTTCAATTCAGCTGGGGCTGTAGCGCAAATGGATCAGCGCCACTCGCTCCTGTTCCTTGTTCCTGCGCTCTTCGATGGCGAACGGCACAAAGCCCAGCTTCGGATAGAGCAGCAACCCCGCCACGTTGCTGTTGAAGCACGACAGCGTCACCTCGCTGGCCTGGTGCTTGCTGTGGGCGATGTGGATCATCTGCCCGATCAATTGCGCCGCCAGGCCCGCGCCGCGCACCTCTGGGTCGACGATGACATTGCCGATGGTACAGGTGCCGCCCTTGGCCCAGCGGTAGAAGTTGGCAAAGCCCACTACCTGCCCGTCACGCTCGATCACCGTCGAGTCGCTGCGCTGGGCGATGGAGTCGCGCAACTGCTCGTGGGTCAGCGGCCAGGTGGCGGCGGGAAAGAAGAAATACAGCTCCTGGGGATTGCCCACGAAACTGCAGATCCGCGGAATCTCCGCCTCTGCCACCGGGCGAAAAACAACAGCCATGTTCGGTCTCCTGATACGGGGACGGGTCGTCCTTGTTGGGGGGCGGATACTGGCCGGCGCAAGGCACCGACCGTTCAGCGATTGGCCAGCAGATGCCCGCCGAACAGCACATAGCAACCACCGGCCAGGCGGTCCAGCCAGCGCCGGGCCCGGGCATAGAACCCGGCCACCCGGCTGCTGGCGAAAAACAGCGCCACGCAGCAGTACCAGGACAACGACAGGCCGGCCATGGTCAGCACCGCCAGCCCCAGTAGCAGAGGTGGCGGGGAGGCCGGCATCGAAGTGGCAAAAATGGTGGCCACGAACAGCGCCGACTTGGGGTTGGTCATGTTGCCGAGAAAGCCCAGCCGGTAGGCCGAGAACAGGCTGCGCGCAGCATGGCTCGCGCCATCGGTGGTCGGGGTCTCCAGGGCCGGCTTGCGCTTGAACTGCTTGAGCCCCAGGTAGATCAGGTAACAGCCACCGGCAACCTTGAACAACACGAACAGCGCCGGCGCCGCGCTGAACAGCGATTTGATGCCCAAGCCTCCTGCCAGCCCCCAGAGCACGGTGCCGCTGGCCACCCCCAGGGCGGCGAACAGGCCATGGCGCCGCGAACAGCCCGCCGCCAGTTGTGCAGTGGTGAAAAAGTTCGGCCCTGGGGTGATCACCGCCACGCTCCAGAGCAGGGCCAGCGACAACAACGGGGCGAGGTAAACCAGGTGCGAGGTGTACATGGGAACAGATGGCCATGAAGAGGGTCCGGGGGAACGACGCTACTCCACTCGCGCCTGCCCAGGCAACCGCCGATTGGCCTCGCAACCCGGCTCAGGCAGCAAGCCATCGTGCAGCGCCGGAACCCTCCTGCAAGCCGCCCTTCTTCCGGCAGAACCGCTACGGCGTAGAACCGAGGGGCAAGACAGCCAGCGCGCCCCTGAGTTAACGTACGGCCCTTGGTTTCATCCATCAGGACCGTTCCATGGCCAAACCCGCAGCTGTCACCGACTGGGTTCACCGCGCGCCGCCCGCCCGGGGCCTGGAGCGCATCGAGGCGTATTTCGCCGGCCATGGCTATGACATGCACCGCCATGACACCTACGCCATCGGCCGCACCCTGCACGGGGTGCAGAGCTTCCAGTACCGCGGCGGCTGGCGCCACAGCCTGCCCGGCGCCACCATGGTCCTGCACCCCGACGAAGCCCACGACGGTGAGGCCGGCACCCACGACGGCTTTCACTACCGCATGCTGTATGTCGAGCCGGCGCTGATCCAGCAGATCCTCGGCGGCCAGCCGCTGCCCTTCATTACTGGCGGCCTGTCCAACGACCCGCGGCTGTTTGCCGCCACCGAGGCCCTGCTGCGTGGGGTCGACAGCCCCCTGGACCCGCTGGAACAGGAAGACGCCCTGTTCGACCTGGCCCATGCCCTGAACAGCGTCTCCGGGGTCGCCCAATCACGGCAACGTTTCGACTATGTGGCGGCCGAGCGGGCCCGGGAATACATCCACAGTGCCCTGGACCGCACCCTGACCCTGGAGGAACTGGCGGCCCACAGTGGGCGCGACCGCTGGAGCCTGTCCCGGGATTTTCGTTTGCTGTTCGGCACCAGCCCCTACCGCTACCTGAGCATGCGCCGCCTGGACCTGGTCCGCGCGCTGCTGGTGCAGGGCCAGACCCTGGCCAATGCCGCACTGATCGCCGGCTTCACCGACCAGAGCCACATGACCCGGCAGTTTCGCCAGACCTACGGCCTGCCACCGGCGCGCTGGCTGAAGATGCTCGGCCGCTGAGGCCACACACGATCGTTCAAGAAGCCCTGGCCCCTGGCTGTTTACCCTCAGCGCTCATTCATCACTGAGGTGGACCACACCATGCAAAACCCTGCCCCGCAAGACGCCTACCAGAGCATCAACTTCGCCAGCAAACTCGGCCTGTTCAGCGAACACTGGACCCCCAAGGTGATCGCCGAGATGAACGACTACCAGTTCAAGATCTCCAAGTTGCAGGGCGAATTCGTCTGGCACTCCCACGCCGACACCGATGAAACCTTCATCGTGCTCGACGGCCAGTTGTACATCGACTTCCGTGACGGCCGGGTGGCCATCGGCAGTGGCGAGATGTTCGTGGTGCCCAAGGGCGTCGAGCACAAACCCTGGGCCGAGCAGGAGGTCAAACTGCTGCTGATCGAACCCAAGGGCGTGCTCAACACCGGCGATCAAGGTGGCGAACGCACCGCCCAGAACGACGTCTGGATCTGATCCTCACCGCTGAACCTGCGAGACGGAAAAAGGAATTTCTGCCTCTTGAACACAGTCAGACACAGCAACACGTCATCGATCGACTACCCTTGGCCGACCAATGGTGCGTCAAAAACTGTACGTCAGTGCAAACAGCACAGGTAGAGTGACGCTCTTATTTTTCTGTGCGATGGCTCTAGTGCAGGGACTACAGCCTGGTCCCAGCTTTCGATGACGCCCATGGCGCGTCCATTACCTGTTGCGACCCCTGACCCCTGAATGCCCAAACCGCACCAAGACACCACCGCCCCCACCCTGCTTCAAGACCTGCGCGCCGGCACCGCGACCTTGCACGTGGCCCTGGAAAAGCGCCTGCCGTTCTTCTCCGAGCACCTCGATGCGGCCTGGTACCGGCGCCTGATCCAGGCCTATTTCGGCTTCTATCAGCCCCTGGAGGCGGCCCTGCATGACAGCGGCCTGATCCCTGCCGGCTACGACCCGGAGCAGCGCCGCAAGACCCCGGCCCTGGCCGGCGACCTGCAGGCCCTGGGCCTGGCCCCGGAGCGCATCGACGCCCTGCCCCGCTGCGACCATCTGCCCGCACTGGCCAGCCCCGGCGCGTGCCTGGGCGCCCTCTATGTACTGGAGGGCGCGACCCTGGGCGGGCAGATCCTGCGCCGGGAAATGGCCCAGCGCCTGGACCTGCACGGGGATAACGGCGGGGCTTTCCTCGACGTGTATGGCGCCGCCACCGGGCGGCGCTGGAAAGATTTTCTCGACTACCTGGGGCGCATGCCCGAGGACGCGAGCGCACGACAACAAGTGGTCAGCGCCGCGCAATCCACATTTGCTTGTTTCGAGCACTGGCTCGACAGCCGCGAGGTGCTGCTATGACCCCACAAGACGCCCAAGCCTTCGAACAACTGCTGGCCAACTGCGCCGATGAGCCAATCCGCTCCCCCGGGGCGATCCAGCCCCATGGCGTGCTGCTGACGCTGTCGGAGCCGGAGCTGCGCATCCAGCAGATCAGCGCCAACGTCGAGGCCCTGCTGGGCCAGCCTGCCGCGCAGGTCCTCGGCCAGCCCCTGGAGCAACTGCTGGGAGACACCGACGGCCAGCGCATCCGCGAGGTGCTGCAACTGCCGCGGTTGTCCGATGCGCCACCGCTGCACCTGGCCGTCAATGGCGCGCGCTTCGAAGGCTTGCTGCATCGCCACCAGGGAGTGCTGATGCTGGAGCTGGAAATCCAGCTCGAACACCTGCAGCCCCAGCACCTGAAAGAGCAGACCGAGAACCTGGGGCGCCTGCTGCGGCGCTTGCAGACGGCCAAGACCCTGAATGAGCTGTACGCCATCAGCGTCAGCGAAATCCAGGCGATGACCGGCTACGACCGGGTGCTGATCTACCGCTTCGAAGAGGAAGGCCACGGCCAGGTGATCGCCGAAGCCACCCGCCCCACCATGGAAGTGTTCAATGGCCTGTTCTTCCCGGCCTCGGACATTCCCCAGCAAGCCCGCGAGCTGTACCGCAGCAACTGGCTGCGGATCATCCCCAACGCCGACTACCAGCCGGTGCCCCTGCTGCCGGCGCTGCGCCCGGACACTCAGCAGGCCCTGGACCTGAGCTTCGCCACCCTGCGCAGCGTGTCGCCGATCCACTGCCAGTACATGAAGAACATGGGCGTGCTGTCCTCCATGAGCATTTCCCTGCTCAAGGGCGACCAGCTCTGGGGCCTGATCAGTTGCGGCAACCGCCAGCCGCTGCTGGTGCCCCACGAGCTGCGCATTGCCTGCCAGACCATCGGCCAGGTGCTGTCGTTGCAGATCAGCGCCATGGAAGCCCTGGATATCAGCCGCCAGCGGGAAGAGAAAGTCGCCGCCCTGGCCCGCCTCGACCAGGCCATGCGCGACACCCCCGACAGCGTCTTCGACGGCCTGACCCAGGTGCCGCAACTGCTGCTGGAGCTGACCCAGGCCGGTGGCGTGGCAATCATCGAAGACAAGCAACTGCACTGCTTCGGCAACTGCCCGCCCCAGGACGAAATCCGCGCCCTGCACCGCTGGCTGCAAGGCACCGGGCAGGCGGTGTTCGCCAGCCATCACCTGGCCAGCGTCTACCCGCCGGCGGCGAGTTATCAACAGGTGGCCAGCGGGGTCCTGGCCATGACCCTGCCCAAGCCTGTGGATAACGGCGTGCTGTGGTTCCGCCCGGAAGTGAAGGAAAACATCAACTGGAGCGGCAACCCGCAAAAGCCCCTGGACCTGGAAAACTCCGACGCCGGCCTGCGCCTGCGGCCGCGCACCTCGTTCGAGATCTGGAAAGTGGAGATGGCCGGGATCTCCACCAAGTGGAGCCACGGCGACCGCTTCGCCGCCAATGACCTGCGCCGCTCGGCCCTGGAGCACGACCTGGCGCGCCAGGTGCTGCGCGAGCAACAGGCCGTGCGCGCCCGGGACGAACTGGTGGCGGTGGTGTCCCACGACCTGCGCAACCCGATGACCGTGATCTCCATGCTCTGCGGCATGATGCAGAAGGCCTTCAGTTCCGATGGCCCGCATACCTCACGGCGCATTTCCTCGGCCATCGACACCATGCAGCAGGCCGCCAGCCGCATGAACAACCTGTTGGAAGACCTGCTGGACACCTCCAAGATCGAGGCCGGGCGCTACAGCATCGCCCCGCAGCCGCTGGACGTCAGCCAGATGTTCGAAGAGGCCTATTCATTGCTGGCGCCACTGGCTCTGGACAAGGCCATCGACATCAGCTTCCACGCCGAACCGGACCTCAGGATCAACGCCGACCCCGAGCGCCTGTTCCAGGTGCTGTCGAACCTGGTGGGCAACGCCATCAAGTTCACCCCCAAACAAGGCAAGGTCGGGGTGGTGGCGATGTCCGACGGCGAGCAGATCGTGTTCAGCGTGCGCGACTCCGGGGAGGGCATTCCCACCGACCAGTTGCCATTCATTTTCGACCGCTACTGGACCATGAAGGAAGGCAACCCCAACGGCACCGGCCTGGGGCTGTACATCACCCAGGGCATCATCCACGCCCACGGCGGCAAGATCGAAGCCCACAGCGAAGTGGGCAAGGGCAGCGAGTTCCGCTTCAGCGTGCCGCGCGCCAGCCTCTGACCCATAGCCCGGGGCTGGCCATTGAGCCCCGGGCGCTCATTCAGCCGCCTGGGCCACCAGCCAGTCGCGAAACAACTGGCCGCTGGCGGACAGGCGCTTGTGCCGCGGATGCACCAGAAAATCCGCCTGCCCGGTGCGGAACGCCCACTCGCCAACCCGCAGCAACTCGCCCTGGGCCACCAACTGGCTGGCCATGAAATCCCAGCCCAGCCCCACGCCCATGCCCTGCTGCACCGCGCTGAACATCAGGGTCAGCTGGTTGAACCCCAGGGCCCCCGGTGGCGCGCTGTAGTCCAGCCCGAAATGATGGAACCAGTCCCGCCAGTCGATGCAGTTCCACTCCGAGGCGTCCAGCTGGATCAACGGCAGTTCGGCCAGTTGCGCCAGCTCCTTGACCACAGGCAGCTCCAGGCGCCGGCTGACGATGGGGTAGACCATCTCGGCGAACAGCGATACCGCCGCCAGGGACGACCAGTGCCCCGCACCATAGAGAATGCCGAAGTCATGCTCGGCCACGCTGGACTCGTCCATGTCGTTGTTGGCATGGATGCTCACGGTGATGTCCGGGTGCTGCTTGTTGAATGCCAGCAGGCGCGGGAACAGCCAGAACTGCGCCACCGCGTGGGTGCATTGCACGGTGATGGTATTGGCGTCGCGCCCGGCCCGCAGGCGGCTGACGCTGCGCAGCAGGGCTTCGAGCTGGGTGCTGACCTCGACGAACAGCGAGGCGCCGCTGGCGGTGAGCTTCACCCCCCGGGCCTGGCGCTCGAACAGTTCGGTCTTGAGCGACAGCTCCAGGGCACGGATCTGCTTGCTCACCGCGCTCTGGGTCAGGTACAGCTCGGTGGCCGCACGGGTGAAGCTGGCGTTGCGGCCCACCGCCTCGAAGGTGACCAGGGTTTCCAGCGGCGGCAGATGACGGGCGAAGCGGCTCACAAGACATTCCCCAGGAGAATAGGTAGGTGCCTATATATCCTTTGTCCATCCGGTCAGCAATGACTAGCCTGCGCAGCTTGATGACTAGGTACGAGTGTTTGCATGAAACGTGGAGTTGCTTATGCCGCCCTGGCCGGTGCGGTCTGGGGCCTGGCGATTGTGGTGCCCAGCCTGCTGCCTGAGTTCAGCCCGTTGCTGCTCAGTTGCGCGCGCTTCAGCCTCTACGGTGCATTCTCCCTGCTCCTGGCTGCGCCTCAGGCCCGGGAGCTGCTGCAACGCCTGACCTGGGGCGATGCCGTACTGTTGGTGAAGCTGGCGCTGACCGGCAACCTGATCTATTTCATGCTCCTGGCCAGCGCCATCCAGTGGGCCGGCGTAGCCAGCACCGCACTGATCGTCGGCTTGCTACCGCTGACCATCACCCTGGCCGGCCGCGGCGATGCCGATGCCGTGCCCCTGCGCCGGCTGCGCTGGCCGTTGTTGCTGGTGTTCGCCGGCATCTGCTGCATCAACCTCGACACCCTGCTCACCGCCCACAGCGATTCGGTGGAACTGGGCCAGCGCGCCCTGGGCCTGCTCTGCGCCTTCGGCGCCTTGCTGTGCTGGACCTGGTTTGCCACCGACAACGCCCGCTACCTCAAAGGCAGCCGTTTCAACAGCAGCCAGTGGTCGACCCTGTGGGGCATTACCACTGGGCTGATGAGCGCCCTGGTCTGGCTGCTGGCGGACGGGTTCTCATTGCCCGGCACCCGGGCCGAGGCCAGCGAGCAGCGCTGGATGCTGTTCTGGGGCCTGAGCCTGTCCAGCGCGGTGCTCGGCTCCTGGTTCGGCAATCGCATGTGGAATGCCTCGACCCGGCGCCTGCCGCTGACCCTGAGCGGCCAATTGATCGTGTTCGAGACCCTGTTCGCCCTGCTCTATGGCTTCATCTGCCTGCAGCACCTGCCCAGCCTGCTGCAAAGCAGCGCCGCCCTGTTGCTCCTGGCCGGGGTGCTGTGGGCGGTGCGCCGCCACCTGCCACAGGCCCATGGCTGACGCCCTCAGCCATGGGCCACGGAACAGGCCGGCAAGGCCACTCCAGCCCGGGGCAGGCGCAGCGCCAGCAAGGCCCCGAACAGCGCCAGCAGGGCGCTGGCGGCGGTAGCCATCTCGATGCCATAGGCCTGATTGCCGCCGGCGCTCAAGGTGTTGGCCAGGGACACCAGCAGCGCCAGCCCCAGGGCCCCGCCGATCTGCTGGCTGGTGGAAGCCACGCCCGCAGCCACCCCTTGCTCGGACGCCGCGATACCTTGCCCGGCCGAGACCCACATCGAGGTCCAGGTCATGCCCTGGCCGATGCTCATGATCACGATCCCCGGCAGCAGGCCGACAAAGCCGCTACTGCCCGGCAGGGCCAGGTACATCAGGCCGATGCCCAGCGCCCCGAGCAGCAAGCCGCTGACCAGGGTCGCCCGCAAGCCTACGCGCAGCAGGGCCCGCTCCGCGACCCAGATCCCGGCCGTGCACAGCAGGGTCGAGGGCAGGAACGCCAGTCCGCTCTGCAACACACTGAACTGATAGACCTGCTGGAAATACAGGCTGAGGAAGTAGTACTGCACGCCGAAGCTGCTCATGAACAGCGCGGTAATCACCATGGCCATGCGCAGTTGTGGATAACCCAGCAGGCGCAGGGGCATCAGCGGGTCGGCGCTACGCTGTTCAAGGCGCACGAACAGCCCGAGCAGGGCCAGGGACAACGCCAGGCAACCCAGGGTCGCCGGGGCGCTCCAGCCCCACTCCGGGCCCTGGACGATGGAAAACACCAGCAGGGTGCCACCCAGGGTCACGGTCAGCGCGCCGCGCAAGTCGAACTGACGGCCGCGCTGGCGCGCAGGGTCGGCGGGTATCCAGTGCCGGGCCAGCAACGCACAGGCCCCAGCCAGGGGCACGTTGACCAGGAACACCGCCTCCCAGCCCCAGTACTGGGTCAGCACCCCGCCCAGCAGCGCCCCCAGGGCCAGCCCCGCCGCCGAGGCCGCGCTCCACACCGCAAAGGCCCGGTTGCGCGCCGGCCCCTCGGCATACCAGGTGTTGATCAGGGCCAGGGTCGCGGGGAACAGCATTGCCCCGCCCACGCCCTGCACCGCCCGGGCCAGCACCAGCAGCAGCGCGCTGCCGCCCAGGCCGCCGGCCAGCGAGGCCAGGGCGTACAAGGACTGGCCGACGATGTAGAAACGCCGCTTGCCCAGGAGGTCCGCCGCCCGTCCGCCCAGCAGCAGGAAACCACCGAAGGCCACGCTGTAGGCACTGACCACCCATTGCAACTGCTGGGCGGAGAAGCCCAGGTGGCTGCCGATTTCCGGCAGGGCGACAAACACGATGGTGGCGTCCAGGGCGATGATCAATTGCGCGGTGGCCAGCAGTAACAGCATCCAGCCCGACGGCTTGGCTAACGGGGTCGCGGACATCGCGAAGATCCTTGTGTGGAAATAACCGGCGGCCAGTGTCATCGATGCTGTTTAAATGATAAACAAGCCATTATCTCTTTCAGTAATGACTTTAATCATGGATCTGAACGCCCTTCGCCTGCTGGTCCGGGTTGCCGAAACCCGCAGTTTCACCCGTGCCGCCGGTGACCTGGGGCTGACCCAGTCCGGCCTGTCCCGAGCCATTTCCCGCCTGGAACAGCAGCTCGGGGTCCGCCTGCTGCAACGCAACACCCGCAGTGTCAGCCTGACCCCGGACGGCCAGGTGCTGGTCGAGCGCGCCGCGCCCCTGCTGGCGGAACTGGCCCATGCCGAACACCTGCTGCTGGACCGGCGCGAATCCCCCAGTGGAATGTTGAAGATCAGTACCCCGTCCCTGTTCGGGCGCAAGGTGGTGATGCCGGTGATCGGCGAGCTGACGGCCCAGCACCCGGGGCTGAGCATCGAAGCGGTGATGACCGACCGGGTGGTGGACATCATCGATGAAGGTTTCGACGCGGTGGTGCGCACCGGGGTGATCCAGGACCAGCGCCTCATTGCCCGGCCCCTGGCGCCCCTGCGCTGGGTCACGGTGGCGGCGCCAGGCTACCTGGAGCGCCATGGCACGCCCCGGCACCTGGCCGACCTGCAGCAGCACAACTGCCTGGCCGTGCGTAACCTGCGCAGCGGCCGGCTGGTGGACTGGCAGTTCATGGACCAGGGCAAGCCCCTGGACCTGGCCGTCCAGGGCCGGCTGATCTTCGATATCGGCGATGCCCTGGTGGACGCGGTGCTCGGCGGCTTCGGCATTGCCCAGTTGATGGAGTTCGCGGTACGCGAAGCCCTGGACACCGGCCGGCTGGTGCCGGTGCTGCAGGAACATGCCGGGCGCAGCCGCGAGCTGTCGCTGGTGTATCCGCCCTCGCGCCAGTGCTCGCCGAAGCTCACCGCCTTTGCCGAGGCCCTGGCTCAGGCGAGCTGGTAGCCGCCTTCAACCGGGCTGGGCGCTGTCGCTCTCCAGGTCCCGGGTCACGCTCAGCAGCAGCGGCTGGGCGACCCTCAGGTAGTCCTGGGTATCGAGCACCATGGAGGCATCCAGGCGCCCGGCGTTGAAGGCGATCTCGCTGTAGCGGGAGGTCAGTTGCGGGTCGACGATCAGCCGGATGCGCGGATCGAAACTCAGCGGAGCAATGGCGCCGATCACGCAACCAGTCAGCTCCCTGGCCAGCTCCGGCGATACCAGTTGCGCCTTCTTGCCCCCCAGGGCCGCGCCGACCTTTTTCATGTCCAGCTTCTGGTCGCCGCTGAGAATCACCAGCCCATACACCTCGTCTGTGCCCTTGAGGCTGCAGAGCATGGCCTTGGCCCCCTGCCCAGGTTCGGTGCCGCGGATCTCGGCAACCCGCGCCGACTGCCCTTCGGCCGGGTGAAAAATCACCCGATAGCGCGCCTGGTGGCTGTCCAGCAGGCTCACCAGTCGTTGGAAAACTGCATGCATGTTCTGTCCTTGGAAAAGTCGCCAGAGGGTTGATTCAAGCATCCGTCGCCACGCCTGACCAGTGGCGGCTACAAGCGCACCCGCTGCGCCAGGAAGTCGATGAACACCCGCACCCGCGACGGCACGTGGCCGCCCTGGCCGACATACAGCGCATAAAAACTTTCCAGCGGCGCCTGGTTGAAGGCTTCCAGTACCGGTACCAGCCTGCCGCTGGCCAGGTCATCGGCGATGGTGAAGGCCGCCAGTTGCGCCAGCCCGGCACCGTGTAGCGCCAGATGGCGCAAGGCTTCGCCGTCGCTGGCCTGCACCCGGCCATTGGGCTGCAGCAGTTGGCTCTCGCCCGCCACGCCCAGGCGCCAGCCCGGCACGGCCCGCGCGTAGTCGAAACCGAGCAGGTGGTGCGCGGCCAGATCCTCCGGGGTCTGCGGTACGCCACAGCGAGCCAGGTAGGCCGGGGAGCCAACGACAACGCCGCGGGTTTCCCCGAGCTTGCGGGCAATCAACTGCGAATCCGCCAGCGGCCCGGTGCGGATCGCCACATCGGTCTGTTCTCCCAAGAGGTCTACCAGGGCATCGCTGTGCACCAGGTCCAGGGCCACCTGCGGATACAGCTGGAGAAACTCCGCCACCAGGGGCGCCAGCACATGCAGGCCAAAGGAGGCGCTGGTGTTGACCCGCACCCGGCCCACCGGAGCCCGGGCGCTGCTGGCCTCACCCTCCACTTCTCGCAGGTCTGCCAGCAGGCGCACGCTGTTTTCATAGAAGCCGCGGCCTTCCGCGGTCAGTTGCAACTGGCGGGTGGAGCGGTTGAGCAAGCGTACGCCCAGGCGTGCTTCAAGCCGCGCCAGCAGCTTGCTCACCGAGGAAGGCGTCACCTGCCTCAACCGCGCAGCGGCCGACAAGCCGCCACACTCCACCACCGCGACAAAGGTTTCCATCTCGGCAAACCGGTTGATCTCGCTGCCCGCCATATGAATTCAACTCACAGATGCTGTTCCGGCCGGCAGTCTATTTCACTCAAAGACCCGACTCTATGCTGGCGATCCCTTTATTCGAGGTATCCCCGATGAGCGTTTCAACTTCCCCGGACCGTCACTTGCTGGTGATCGGCGGCTATGGCGTGGTCGGCACCGCAGTGGTCGAGCTGATGCACCGTACCCCGGGCTGGCAACTGACCACCGCCGCCCGTCGCCGCCCACCGACCAGCCTGCTGGACGGCAGCCCGGCACCGGCGCACATCAGCGCCGACCTGCTGGACGCCGCCGGCACCGCCCGCGCCTTTGCCGGACTGGGCAGCGTCACCGACCTGGTGTTCTGCGCCTACAGCGAGCGGGAAAGCATGGCCGCCACAGTGGCGCCGAACCTGGCGATGCTGGAGCACAGCCTCAAGGCCCTGCGCCAGGCCGGAGCCAGGTTGCGCCAGGTGGTGCTGATCGGTGGCGGCAAATCCTACGGTGAACACCTGGGGCCCTATAAGACGCCAGCCAAGGAAAACGACCCGCGCTTCATGGGGCCGATCTTCTACAACGATCAGGAAGACCTGTTGTGGCATGAAGCCGAACGCGAGGGTTTTGCCTGGACGGTATTGCGCCCGGACGGGGTCATGGGCCCCAGCCTCAACTCACCGATGAACATCCTCACCGGCATCGCCAGCTTCGCCGCCATCAGCCAGGCACTGAACCTGCCACTGCGTTTTCCCGGCAGCCTGCAGGCCTGGTCGGCGCTGCACCAGGCCACCGATTCCCGGGTGCTGGCCCAGGCCGTGCTCTGGGCCCTGACTTCACCGAATGCACAGCAGCAGGTCTTCAACGTGACCAATGGCGATCACTTTCGCTGGCAGCACCTGTGGCCACAGATCGCCGGGTTCTTCGGCCTTGCCAGCGCCGCGCCGCAACCGATGAACCTGGGGGTGCAGATGGCCGACAAGGCGCCGCTGTGGGCGCGCATTGTCCAGGAGCAGCAACTGCGCCCCACGCCCTGGGAGCAGATCGCCGCCTGGCCCTTCGTCGATGGCTGGCTCAATACCGGCTACGACATGGTGCAAAGCACCATCAAGATCCGCCAGGCCGGCTTTACCGGTTGCATCGACAGCCACCAGAGCGTGCTCGAACAGTTGCAGCGGCTGCGTGATTACCGGCTGATTCCCTGACTCAGGGCTCGCCGACCAGGGGCAGTTGCCGACCGTCAACGGCGTCACCGATGGTCAGGAAATGCCCGCCCGCAACATGGTGCAGGGTACGCAGCCGGTCGTGCCCGTCGAAGTGCCAGCGCCCTTCGCTGAACACCCGGGCATCGGCCTGGGCGGCAATCACTTCGCCAAGGAACAGGTCGTACTGCTGGTGGTTGTGGGGCTCGGGCAGCAGCCGGCATTCCAGCCAGGCCACGCAACCTTCCAGCAGCGGCGCCGCCAGTTGCTCGCCGGCAAAGGCCTGCAGACCGTAGGCGGCGAACTTGTCGCTACCGCCTTGGCTCAGCTCAAGCCCGGAGCTGTTGCCCAGGCTCTGCACGATATCCACCTGGGCCACGCAAGGCACATTGAGCACGAAGGTGCCCGAGGCCTCCAGCAGTTGTCGGGTCCAGGTGGACTTGTCGAGCACCACGGCGACTTTCGGCGGCTCGAAATCCAGGGGCATGGCCCAGGCTGCGGCCATGATGTTGCGCTGCCCGCCATGGGCTGCGCTGACCAGCACCGTTGGGCCGTGGTTGAGCAAGCGGTACGCCTTGTCCAGCGGTACCGGGCGACGAAGATCGGACATGACTGGCTCCTGAAAAAAACTGCGATTGTAGCCCCATCGCGGCCGTCGGCAGGCAAGGTCATTGGCCGGATTTTCTGGATAATCCGTCCAGCCGCCGACGGCTTATCAACAGCGGTGCAGACACTAGACTCAGCCTTCACCCCAATTGTTGAAGGACGCGCGCCATGACCGATCACTCCCTGAACAACAAAGTCGTGCTGATCGCCGGTGGCGTGAAGAACCTCGGCGGCCTGATTGCCCGCGACCTGGCCAGCCACGGTGCCCGGGCGGTGGCCGTGCACTACAACAGCAACGCCAGCCGGGCCGACGCCGAGGCCACGGTGGCGGCACTCAAGGCCCTGGGTGTGGAAGCCCAGGCTTGGCAGGCCGACCTCACCCGCGCCAGTACCGTGGAGCAGCTGTTCAACGAGGCCAAGGCGCGCTTCGGCAAGATCGACATCGCCATCAACACCGTGGGCAAGGTGCTGAAGAAACCCATCATTGAAATCAGCGAGGACGAGTACGACCAGATGTTCGCGGTCAATGCCAAGAGCGCCTTCTTCTTTATCAAGGAAGCCGGCAAGCACCTGGAGGACAACGGCAAGCTGGTGACCCTGGTGACTTCGCTGCTGGGGGCCTTCACTCCGTTCTATGCCGCCTATGGCGGCTCCAAGGCGCCGGTGGAACACTTCACTCGGGCCGCGGCCAAGGAGTTCGGTGCCCGCGGCATTTCAGTGACTGCCGTCGGCCCCGGGCCCATGGATACCCCATTCTTCTACCCGGCCGAAGGCGCCGACGCCGTGGCGTACCACAAGAGCGCCGCAGCCCTGTCGCCTTCGAGCAAGACCGGGCTCACCGATATCGAGGACGTGGTGCCCTTCATTCGCCACCTGGTCACCGAAGGCTGGTGGATCACTGGCCAGACCTTACTGATCAACGGCGGCTACACCACCAAGTAATCCTGGCGCCCAAGGGGTAAATTGGCCTGCCGAGCCGCAGCATCGATCGCCTCGGCCGATGCTGCGATCCACTGCCGTCAGGCGCCCCCGAACCAGGATCGTTCAAACGATGGATAAGCTTGAGCAATACCGCGTGTTCATCCAGGTGGCCGACATGGGTAGTTTCATCAAGGCTGCCCATGCCCTGGAACTGCCACGGGCCACCGTCTCTTCCGCCGTGCAGCAACTGGAAACCGGCCTCGGCACCCGACTGCTGCACCGCACCACCCGTCACGTGCAGTTGACCGCCGACGGCGCCATTCTGCTGGAACGGGCGCGGCGCTTGCTGGCAGACGCCGCCGAACTCAACCAGTTGTTCCACCACCGCCAGATAGACGTCAGCGGGCGCTTGAACATCGATGTGCCCAGCCGCATCGCCCGGCGCCTGATCGTCCCCGCCCTGCCCCGATGGCTGGCGCAATACCCCGGCCTGCAACTGGCCCTGGGCGCCAGCGATCGCAGCATCGACCTGGTCCAGGAAGGCATCGATTGCGCGATCCGCGTCGGCAGCCTGGCCGACAGCAGCCTGGTCGCCCGCCCCCTGGGGCAACTGGCGCTGATCAACTGCGCCAGCCCCGCCTACCTGGCCGAACAGGGCGAGCCCCACACCCCCCAGGACCTGCAGAACGGCCAGTGGATGGTCGGTTATGCCTCCCCGGACACTGGCCGCGAGCAGCCCTGGGAATACCTGCTGGAAGGTCGCGAGCACCTGCTGGGGCTGCCCAGCCGGGTGATCGTCAACAACGTCGAGAACTACATCGCCTGCTGCCGGCAGGGGCTGGGGCTGATCCAGGTGCCACGCTTCGACGTGCAGCACCTGCTGGACCGTGGCGAGCTGGTGCAGGTGCTCCGTGAACTGCCGGTGGCGCCCATGGATATCTGCGCGCTATACCCCGACCGGCGCCATCGCTCGCGCCGCCTCAACGTGTTCATCGAATGGTTCGCCGAACTGATCAAACCGCACCTGGAGGCTTGCTGAACACCCGCGGATCGTGAGAAGAAAGCGCCTTCACGGATTGAGGCACTGGCACCATGACCCACCTGCACATCAGCGCTCCCCACCTCGACGACCTGGATGACCTGCTGGCCTTCGAAGGGGAAAACCGAGCGTTCTTCGAAGCCTCGATCAACGCCCGGCCTGCCACCTACTACTCCCGCGAAGGGGTCGCCGAAGCCATAAACCAGGCGTGCGAGGATGCCGAGGCAGACCGCGGCTATCAGTTCCTGATCCGCGACAACGCAGTGCTGGTGGGGCGCGTCAACCTGCACCGGGTGCAGCGCCCCTACTTCAATTGCGCGGAACTGGGCTACCGGGTCGGCGCCCGCTTCAACGGCCGCGGCATTGCCCGCACTGCGGTGCAGCAGGTGCTGCTGCGCGCCTTCGGCGAACTGCAACTGAGCCGCATCGAAGCCAATGCGCGGCCGCAGAACACCGGTTCGGTGCGGGTGCTGGAAGCCTGCGGCTTCTCTTGCTACGGCCATTCGCGGCGCAGCTTCCTGTTGCACGGCGAGTGGTTCGACCGCTTGCACTACGAGTGCCATGGGCCTGCGCCACGCTAGCAACCCGGGCGTGCGCCCCCAAGGCGCACGCCCACGCCCTCAGGCCGACAGCTGGTTGGCGAACTGGCCGACCGCGCTGACCACTTTCTGCGCACCGTCCTGAATCTCGACGATGACCGTGCCGGCCTCCGCTGCCAGGGTCAGGCCCTGTTCCGCCTGCTGCCGGCCCTCGGCCATCAGCTCCACCGCCGAGCGGGCCATGTCCTGGTTCTGGCGCACCACGCCGACGATCTCGTCGGTGGCATTGCTGGTGCGCGAGGCCAGTTGCCGGACCTCATCGGCGACCACCGCAAAACCCCGCCCCTGTTCACCGGCCCGGGCCGCTTCGATGGCCGCATTGAGGGCCAGCAGGTTGGTCTGTTCGGCAATCCCGCTGATGGTCTTGACGATGCTCGCTATCACCAGGGACTGCTCGTTCAGGGCTTCGATGCCGTCCCCGGCCTGCTGCATGCAGGTAGCCAGGTCACGCATCACGTCCAGGGTCTCGGTGACCACCGCCGAGCCGCGCTGGGCGCTGGTGTCGGTCTGTCGGGAGATGCTGTAGGCGATGTCCGCCGCCTCGGCCACCCGTTGCTCCTGGTTCACCTGATCGGTGATCAGGATGGCGAACTTCACCACCTTGTAGAGCTGGCCACTGGCGTCCAGCACCGGGTTGTAGGACGCGTCGAGCCACACCACCCGCCCCTGGCTGTCGATGCGCTTGAACCGCTGGGCGATGTATTCGCCGGCGTTCAACCGTGCCCAGAACTCCTGGTAGCCGGGCCCCTCGTATTCCTGCGGTTCACAGAACAGGCGGTGGTTCTGGCCCTGGACCTCATCCAGCCGGTAGCCCATGCAGGCGAGAAACCGCGAGTTGGCCGTCAGCACCCGGCCTTGCAGGTCGAACTCGATCACCGCAGAGGAGCGCAGCAGCGCCGCCATCAGGTTTTCATGCTCGCAGGCACTTTCCACCGAAGCGCTCTGGTCGGTGCAGATCAGGTTGTAATGATCGAGCCGCCCGGCGCCATCGCGGATCGGCTGCACGCAGACCTGCAGCCAGGCCTCGCGGCCGCCTCCGCGTTGCAGGCGCAATTGGCCGGTGTAGCTTTCGTTGCGCCCCAGGGCCGCCTTGAATTCGCGATACAACGGCACAGCCTGCGGGTGGCGCGAGATGATGCTCTCCAGGGCCACGCCGGCCAGTGGCTGGCCATCGAGTTCCAGGGCCTGGATGAAGTTCTGGTTGGCCCGGCGGATGGCCCCCTCGCCATCGAGTTCGAGATTGAGCACCTGGCTTTCCAGGCAGGCCTTGAATTGCTGCAGAGCGTTCAGCTCGTCGCTCAGGGTGGCAAGTTGCTGCTTCAAACGTTTGTTGAACATGGATACACCGACAGACTAGGAGTGGATACAACAACCCCTAGCCATCGGCGCAGTTTGGGCTTTCTCCAAGCCCCGCAGCGCTTTCCAGATACTTCCTACAAGCCTCTAGGAAATTTCTTGGTTTTTCTTGGGCGCAGCCGTCGCCCGGGGCCCTATCGGTCATGCCCGAGTGTCTCAGCGTGGGAAATGAATGGCGCCAAGGGCGCCGGGGCTGGCCGATGCTGCCCTGAAATCCACAGTGCCCTGTGACGGGAGCACTGTGCTGGGGAGCAATCAGGAGGACAGTTGGTTGGCGAACTGGCCGACCGCGCTGACCACCTTCTGCGCGCCGTCCTGGATCTCGACGATCACGGTGCCGGCTTCCGCCGCCAGGGCCAGCCCCTGCTCGGCCTGCAGCTTGCCTTCGGCCATCAGTTCCACGGCTTCGCGGGCCATGTCCTGGTTCTGGCGCACCACGCCGACGATTTCCTCGGTGGCCTTGCTGGTGCGCGAGGCCAGTTGCCGGACTTCATCGGCCACCACCGCGAAACCACGTCCCTGCTCACCGGCCCGGGCCGCCTCGATGGCCGCGTTGAGTGCCAGCAGGTTGGTCTGCTCGGCAATCCCGCTGATGGTCTTGACGATGCTGCCGATCACCAGGGATTGCTCGTTGAGGGCACCAATGCCTTCGCCGGCCTCCTGCATGTGCTTGGCCAGATCGCGCATCACGTTCACCGCCTCGGTAACCACCGTGGTGCCGCGCTGGGCGCTGTTGTCGGTCTGCAGCGAGGTGTTGTAGGCAATGCTCGCCGCCTCGGCCACGGCCAGTTCCTGGTTTACCTGGTCGGTGATCACGGTGGCGAACTTCACCACTTTGTAGAGTTTGTTGTTGGCGTCCATGACCGGGTTGTAGGAAGCCTCCAGCCAGACCACCCGGCCATGAGCGTCGATGCGCTTGAAGCGCTCGGCGATGAACTCCCCGGCGTTCAGGCGTTTCCAGAAGGCCTGGTAGGCCTGGCTGTTGTACTCCTCCGGCTCGCAGAAGATGCGGTGATGCTTGCCCTGAATCTGCGCCAGGCTGTAGCCCATGCTGGAAAGGAAGCGGTCATTGGCCGTCAGCACGTTGCCGTTGAGGTCGAACTCGATCAGCGCGGTGGAACGCATCAGGGCGCCAATCAGGTTCTCGTGCTCCCGAGAGGCCTCGATGGTGCGGGTCAGGTCGCTGGAGAAGATCGCGAAATACTTGATCCGCCCCTCGGAGTCGCGAACCGGCTGGGAGATGGAACGCAGCCAGGCTTCCTGGCCATTACCGCGCAGCAGCCGCACCGCCCCGGCAAAGTGTTCGCCCCGGGTCAGGGTCGCCTTGAACCGCAGGTGAAACTCATCATGCTTGACGTGTTCCGGGACGATGTCCTCCAGGGCCCGGCCCACCAGATCGCCAGTCTTGTAGAGCATTTCCTGGGCGAAATTGTGATTGACCGACTGAATCCGTCCATCGGCACTCAGGTTGATGACGAGCATCTCGCTTTCAAGGCTCTCCTTCACTTGCTGAAGGCTCGAAAGTTCTTCGCGTAGAGTCGACAACTCCTGCTTCAAGCGTTTATTGAACATGAGGATGTACCGGGGGGGGCTGAAAAAGTGGACTGCTTTGGGTCTAACATCGGCCCTGAAAGATTTTTCTTAATAGCCATTGAGGCTTGTCTGACAAAAATAATTCCGCAGCCAGCAAGGCCGCGGAATTCGGGCCCGCAGCCGGGGATTTCGCGCCACCAAGGAGCGCGTATAGTCGGCGACGGGAAATTCCAGGGCGATCGACGGAGTTGGACTATGGATGCATCACGCAAGGCACTTTTCCAGCAGGCCGCAGCACAGGTCGGACACAGTTTCGAAGGCGAGATGCGCATTGGCGGCAATTACGTGCCGGCGGTGCGCAATGGCGATGAGGTGTATGTCAGCGGGCAGATCCCGCGTATCGACAATACCGTGATGGTGGTTGGCCGGGTCGGTGCCGAAACCTCCCTGGAACAGGCCCGGCACGGGGCGCAGATCTGCACCCTGCGGGCCCTGGCGATCCTCGAGCAGATGCTCGGCGACCTGCAGCGGATCAAGCGCATCCTGCGGATCAACGTCTATGTACAGAGCGCGGCGGACTTCACCCAGCAGAGCGAAGTGGCGGACGGCGCCTCCGCAGTCCTCTATTCGATCTTTGCCGACGCCGGCGTACACACCCGGACCTCGGTGGGGGTCTATCAATTGCCCAAGAATGCCTCGGTGGAAGTGGACATGATCGTCGCCCTGCACCCCGGCTCCGGCAACGACTGAGTACAGCCACGCTGGCCGGGCCCACCCCTGCGGGCCCGGCACAGCAGCGCCGGCGGCCCATCAACTGCCGTTGTTGCGGCACTGGCCCATGACCTGGTACTCGATGGTCTTGAGCTGGCCGGCGGAATCCTCATACGTCATGCGCGAAGGCACCACCTCGCAGGACTTGATCGGCGGGGTCACGTTGACCACCTTGGCGACATCCAGCTTCATGCCGTAGCGGTACGCCTGCACCACCGGCGCCGGCTTGCCCTGGTTCGCCGCATAGCGCTCCATGGCCTTCTGGTTTTCCACCATGGCCCGGGCGAACGTACGGTCGCCTCCCCCTTCGGCCTGCGCCAGGGAAGCCAGGCTCAACAGCAGCGCGGCGAGACTCAGGTTGATTGCTTTCATCACAGTTTCCTCGTCCAGTTGACGCCAGCGAGGATAAGCAACCGACCCTGTCAGGATGATCGCGGGCAGATTACTTATCTGTAATGGGCGCTGCCGACAGCCCGCCCTACCCGGGATAACCCCCGGCCCGTCGGGGTTTTGGCCCGGGCCCTGGACGGCTTTCTTGCACAATTGTAATGACCGGGTCACCCCGCCGTTATCTGCCGTTTGCAACTATCGACAGCGACTGGGCAGGCGTTGCGACGCCTGCCGGTCGAGCCCAATAAGAACGCCTCTGGCGATATAAAAGTTGATAGCTGCCAACACTCAGGAGCGACCCCCATGCGTATCAATCCCCCCTTGTCCCTGTCCGTGCTCGCTGCGGTACTGGGGCTCAGCCCTATGGCGGCAGTGGCCGCCGAGGAACGGCCCGAAGGCTTTGTCGAAGGCAGCCGCCTCGACCTGCTGCTGCGCAACTTCTACTTCAACCGCGACGACCGCAAGGGCCAGTCCAGCCCCACCGGCAACGGCTATTCCGAAGCCTGGGCCCAGGGCCTGATCGGCCAGTTCGAATCCGGCTTCACCCAGGGCACGGTGGGCTTTGGCCTCGATGCCTTTGCCATGTACGGCCTCAAGCTCGACTCTGGCACCGGCCGCAGCGGCGGCGGTGGCTCCTTCGGCATGCTGCCGCTGAACCACGACAACCGGCCCGCCGACAGCTACGGCAAGGCTGGGGGTGCGGTGAAAATGCGAGCCCTGGATACCGTGGTGAAAGTCGGCGATGTGTTTCCCAAGACCCCCGTGGTGCACTACGGCGACTCCCGCCTGCTGCCGGAAAGCTTTCGCGGCGTGACCCTGGAGAACACCAGCATCGACGGCCTCAACCTGCAGGGCGGCCGCCTGCATGCCATGAGCCAGCCCGACAGCAGTGGCATGCGCGATGGCTTCGCCACCTTCTACGCCGGCAAGGTGGACTCGCCCTGGGTCGGCTACTTCGGCGGCGACTACCGGCTCAACTCCAATCTCAACTTCAGCCTCTACAGCAGCCGCCTGAAGGACGCCTGGGACCAGTACTACTTCGGCGTCGCGGGCAACTACCCGCTGTCCGACCAACTGAGCCTGTTCAGCGGCTTCAACTATTACAAGGCCGTCGATGAGGGCAAGAAGCTCCTGGGCGAGCTCGACAACAACATCTGGAGCGCCAAGGTCGGCGCCACCTACGGCGCCCACACCCTGGCCCTGTCGCATCAGCGCAACAACGGCAACGACGACTTCGACTACCTGCGCCAGTCGGACTCGATCTTCCTCGACAACTCGATCCAGTACAGCGACTTCAACTCGCCCAAGGAACGCTCGTGGATGGTCCGCTACGACCTCGACATGCAGCCCCTAGGCATTCCCGGCCTGTCGTTCATGACCCGCTACGCCCGCGGCAGCGGCGCCGACTACAGCCACGCCAACTCGGTGTACATGCGCCGCGATGCGGCAGGTGACCCACTGACCGACCAGCGCCGCTGGGAGCGGGATATCGAAGCCAAGTACGTGTTCCAGGGCGGCAGCCTCAAGGATCTGTCCCTGCGCATCCGCCAAGCGACCATCCGTTCCAGCCAGTTCGAATCCGACCTGGAAGAGTTTCGCCTGATCGTCGAGTACCCCCTGGCCCTGCTCTAGAGAGCGGCTCCGGGCAGGCGCCAGGCCTGCCCGGTGTTAAAACTTCTTCACAGACTCATGCCTTTCAGAACTGTAATATCGGCCTCACCTTCTCGTTAGGTTGGCCTTCATATACTCCCGGACACACTGGCAGCCACCGTGTTTTTCACGGTTGCCCAACGTGTCAGGAGAAGCTCATGCGCCCAACCCAACTGTTATTGATCGGCCTACTGGCCACAACCAGCTCCGCCACCTGGGCCGCTGATGGCAGCGAACGCCCACAGCAGGTCCGCGAAGCTTTCCTGGCCAGCCAGGAACAGATCCACGGCGACGCCAACCAGGAAACAGCCGCCACCGGCAGCACCGGCAAAGCCCCTCGCGATGCTTCTGCGCCCACCACGGCCGAAGAAGACATCTGACAGCGATTGCCTACCGAGCACATTCATCTCTTGAAGCGTTTTTTCTGATGCTCCTTTGGAAAGAGATGAATTTTTAGCGCCCCCTTGGGGCGCTTTTTTTTGCCCGAAAATTGCCGCAGGACTGACACCTGTAGCCGCTGCCTGCGGCAGCGGCTACAAGAAGCGGCAAGCGATCAGTCTTCTTCCCTGCGATGCGCCCATTGGTACAGGGCAGGCAGCACCAGCAAGGTGAGGATGGTGGAGGACAGGATGCCGCCAATCACTACCGTGGCCAGGGGCCGTTGCACTTCGGCGCCGGTGCCGGTGGCCAGGGCCATGGGGATGAAGCCCAGGGAGGCCACCAGCGCGGTCATCAGTACCGGGCGCAGTCGGGTCAGGGCGCCTTCATGAATCGCCAGGGACAACGAGCGCCCTTCCTCTCGCAGGTTGCGGATAAAGGCAATCATCACCAGGCCGTTGAGCACGGCGACCCCGGACAAGGCAATGAAGCCCACCCCCGCCGAGATCGACAGCGGTATGTCCCGCAGCCACAGGGCCATGATCCCGCCGGTCAGGGCGAAGGGAATCCCGGTGAACACCAGCAGGCCATCCTTGAGGTTGTTGAACATCATGAACAGCAGCCCGAACACCAGCAGCAAGGCCACCGGCACCACCACCTGCAGGCGCTGGGAGGCTTCCTGCAATTGTTCGAACTGACCGCCCCAGGTGGTCCAGTAGCCGGCCGGGACTTTGACCTTCTCGGCAATCAGGCCTGTGGCCTCTTCGACGAAGGAGCCGATATCCCGCCCGCGCACGTTGGCGCTGACGATCACCAGGCGCTTGCCGTTCTCACGGCTGACCTGATTGGGGCCCAGCACCAGATCGAGGCTGGCCACTTCCGACAGGGCGATGAAGCCGATCTGCCCGTTGGCCGTGCCCGCCGTCGCCGGTATGGGAATCAGCAGCCGGGACAGGCCGTCGATATCGGTGCGCAGTTGATCGGACAGGCGCACCACCATGTCGAAGCGCCGGTCGCCTTCGTACAGGGTGCCGGCCTGGCGCCCGCCCACCGCAACGGCGATGGTGTCTTGCACATCCCCCACGTTGAGGCCGAAACGTGCGGCCTTGTCGCGGTCGATATTGATGGTCAGCACCGGCAGCCCCGAGGTCTGCTCGACCTTGACTTCCGAGGCGCCAGGCAAGCTCTGCAAGGCCGTGGCAATTTGGGTAGCGGTCTTGTTCAGCACCGCCATGTCATCGCCAAACACCTTCACCGCAACATCGCTGCGCACCCCGGAAATCAGCTCGTTGAAGCGCAGCTGGATCGGCTGCGACAGCTCGTAGGCGCTGCCCGGCACCAGGGCACTGGCACGCTGGATATCAGCGATCAGCGCCTCTCGCGACTTGTTCGGGTCCGGCCACTGGGCCTTGGGCTTGAGCATCAGGTAGCTGTCGGAAATATTCGGCGGCATCGGGTCCGAGGCGATCTCCGCGGTGCCGGTGCGGGCGAACACCCGCTCGATCTCCGGCACTTGCGCCAGCAGGGTTTTCTCCAGGCGCTGCTGCATGTCCACCGACTGAGTGAGGCTGGTGCCGGGCACCCGCAGGGCCTGCTGGGCAAAGTCGCCTTCGCTGAGGCTGGGGATGAATTCACTGCCCATGCGGCTGGCCAGCAGCGCACTGCCAGCGAGGATCAAGCCGGCCAGGGCGAAGGTCAGGCCACGCCGGGCCATCACCCAGTCCAGCACCGGGGCGTAGCCGCGCTTGGCGCTGCGCATCAGCAGGTTTTCCTCTTCCTTGACCTTGCCGGTGACGAACAGCGCGATGGCCGCCGGAACGAAGGTCACCGAGAGAATCATCGCCCCCAGCAACGCCATGACCACAGTGAAGGCCATGGGGTGGAACATTTTCCCGGCCACCCCGGTAAGGGCAAAGATCGGCAGGTACACCACCATGATGATCAACTGGCCGAAGATCAGCGCGCGCCGGGCTTCCTTGGCCGCGGCAAAGACTTCATGCAGGCGTTCGGAGCGGGTCAGCATGCGCCCGTGGTGCTGCTGGGCATGGGCCAGGCGGCGGATGGCGTTCTCGACGATGACCACCGCGCCGTCGACGATGATGCCGAAGTCCAGGGCACCGAGGCTCATCAGGTTGGCGCTGACCTTGTTGCTGAACATGCCGGTGAAGGTGAACAGCATGGACAGCGGGATCACCAGGGCGGTGATCAGCGCCGCGCGGATATTGCCCAGGAACAGGAACAGAATCACGATCACCAGCAGCGCGCCCTCGAAGAGGTTCTTCTTCACCGTGGCGATGGCCTTTTCCACCAGGTTGGTGCGGTCGTACACCGTGACCGCCACCACGCCTTCGGGCAGCGAGCGGTTGATCTCCTCAAGTTTCTTCGCCACCGCCTGGGACACGGTACGGCTGTTCTCGCCGATCAGCATGAATACGGTGCCCAGCACCACTTCCCGGCCATTCTCGGTGGCCGCGCCGGTGCGCAACTCGCGGCCGATCTGCACGTCGGCCACGTTGCGCACGCGGATCGGCGTGCCGTCGCTGCTGCTGATGACGATGTTGGCGATGTCCTCGATGGACGCCAGTTGCCCCGGCGCGCGGATCAGCAACTGCTCGCCGCTACGCTCGATGTAGCCGGCGCCGACGTTGGCGTTGTTGCGCTCCAGGGCCGTCACCAGGTCGCTCAGGGTCAGCTTGTAGGCCGCCAGGCGCTTGGGGTCCGGGGCAATCTGGTACTCCTTGGCAAAGCCGCCGATGGTGTTGATCTCGGCTACGCCCTGCACGTTGCGCAGTTGCGGCTTGATGATCCAGTCCTGGATCACCCGCAGGTCGGTGGGGGTGTAGGGCGTACCGTCCTCCTTGCGGGCGCCCTCCTCGGCCTCCACGGTCCACAGGAAGATCTCCCCGAGCCCGGTGGAAATCGGCCCCATCACTGCCTCCACACCATCGGGCAATTGCTCGCGAGCCACTTGCAGGCGCTCGTTGACCAGTTGGCGGGCGAAGAACAGGTCGGTGCCGTCCTTGAAGATCACGGTTACCTGGGACAACCCCGAGCGCGACAGCGACCGGCTCTGCTGCAACCCCGGCAGGCCGGCCATGGCCGTCTCGATGGGAAAGGTGATGCGCTGTTCGGTTTCCAGGGGTGAGAACCCCGGCGCCGCGGAGTTGATCTGCACCTGGACGTTGGTGATGTCCGGCACCGCGTCGATCGGCAGCTTCTGGTAGCTGGCGATGCCGACGCCGGCCATCAGCAGCACCGCCAGCAGGACGATGATGCGCTGCTCGATGGCGAATTGAATGATGCGTTCAAACATGGGAAGTCACTCTCTGATGAGGCCGATCAATGGCCGTGGTCGGCCGCGCCCTTGCCCAGTTCGGACTTGAGGGTAAAGCTGCCGCGGGCGGCTACCTGGGCCCCGGCTTCGAGGCCCTCGCGGATCTCGACAAAACCGTCCTGGCTGGCCCCGGTGACCACAGGCGTGGCCTGGAACCCCTCGGCCACGCGGACGAACACCGAGGGCCGGTCTTCCACGGTCTGGATCGCCGTCTGCGGCACGCTGACCGGTGCGTCGAAGGCTTCGGTGGCCACCTGTACCGAGACGAACAGCCCCGGGCGCCAGGCGTCATTGGGGTTGGCCAGGGTCACCCGCACCGTGGCGGTGCGGGTCTGTTCCCCCAGCAGGCTGCCGACGTAGGCCACCTGGCCCTGCACCTGGGTCCCCAGCTCACTGGAGCTGACCTGCACCGGCTGGCCGACCCGGACCTTGTCCAGGTCCTTGGGAAACACGCCGAAGGTGGCCCAGACCCGGGACAGGTCCGAGAGGGTGAACGCGGCGCTGGTTTCGCCCACCACTTCGCCCACGCTCAGGTGTTTTTCCACCACCACACCGTCGAACGGCGCGCGCATTTCATAGCGATTGCCACCCACCAACTGGGCGCTGCCGCTCAGGGCATTCATCTTCTGCCGGGCATTGTTGAGGGCGATTTCCGCCTCTTGCAGGGCCTGGCGTGCCAGCAGGTAATCCTGCTCGGCGGAGATCTGGTCGACCCACAACTGGCGCTCGCGCTGGAAGGTGGTACGGGCCAGTTCCACCCGCCGCCCGGCGGCGGCCAGCTCGCTGCGCTGATCGGAGATCTGCTGGCTGGCGATCACCGCCAGCAGTTCGCCGCGCTTGACCGCCTGGCCGAGGTTGACCTGTACCGACTCCACCACACCGGCGGCCCGGGGCACGATGTGCGAGGTACGGTCCTCGTCGAAGCGGATCTCTCCCGGCAGGCTGAGTACCCGGTTGAGGCGCCGCGGACCGGCTGCGGCCAGCTCGATGCCGGCGGCCTGGATCTGTTCCGGGCTGAGTTCCAGATGGCCCTCGGGCTCCTGGGTGCCGTGCCCGGCCTCCTCGGCCTGGGGCACCGTTGCCGGGCTGGCGAACAGGCCCGGCAGCAGCAAGGCCGCCAGCCCGAGGCCGACCACTGCCGTGCTGGCCAGAACAAGGCTGCGTTTTTTATCCATGGGGACTCCTGAATCGATCGAGGGTCGGTAGCGCCAGGCGCTGCCTTACGGGGTAGAGGGAAACAGCCATTGACCAATGGCCCGATGCAGCTCATGCACGCACCAATGCGCGGGTGGGTCTTCGGGGGCTGTCGGGGGTGCGCCACTGCAGTCGCTCACCAGCAACGCGGCAAGGCACGCCAGGCCCATCAGCCAGGGTTTCACCAACGGCTGAGGTCGCCGTAGATGCGCTCGATCCGTACCCAGGCATCGGTGGTTTGCGCCACCGCGGCGAGGTACTGGGTGCGCGCGCCGATCAGGGTGCGTTGAGCATCGAGAACGTCGAGAAAGCTGAACTTGCCCATCTCGAAGCCCTGGGTGGCGCTGTCCACCGCACGCTGGGCGGCGGGCAGGATGGTCTGGTTGAAGGACTGCACCTCGCCCCGGGCGGTGTTCCACTGTTCCAGGGCCTGGCGGGTTTCGGTACGCAAGCGCAATTCGGTGGCGTTGCGCAGGTCCCGGGCCTGGTCGGCGCGGCGGGCGGCGGACAGCACGTTGCCCTGGTTGCGATTGAACAGCGGCAAAGGCATCGACAGCCCTACCAGGTTGACCCGCTCCCGGGCGCTGGCGTCGTACTGGCTGCCCACGCTGACGTCCAGGTCGGGAATGCGCTGGGCCTTCTCCAGCCCCAGGGACGCCTCGCGCTGCACCACTTCCTGCTCCGCCAGACGCAGTTCGGTGGTTTCCGGCAGGCGGCCAAGCAACTGCGCCGGAGCCGGCAGCGCCGCCAGTGCCAGGGGCTGCTCCTGCACCCCGGCAAAGTCGCTGGTGGCCGCGCCAGTGACCATGGCCAGGCGTCGGTAGGCATTGTCCTGCTCCATCTGCCCCCGGTTCAGTTCCAGGCGCACCTCGGCCAGTTGCACCTGGGCACGGGTGGCTTCCACCGGCGAGGCCTTGCCGGCGTTGACCCGGCCCTGGGCTACCGCCACGCCCCGTTCGGCCAGGGCCAGGGAGCGCCCGGCCAGTTGGGTGCGCTCCTGGGCCCGCAGCGCCGTGTAATAGGCATCCAGAACATCCGCACGCAACTGGTTGCGACGCCGCTCCAGCTCCAGGGCCGCCAGCTCCTGACCGCGACTGGCCACGTCGATCCGTGCTCCGCGCTTGCCCCCCAGCTCCAGGGCCTGGCTGAGCTTGACCGAAGTGGTGCGCGAATCCCGGCGGGTGTCCTCGGCGTCCACCGACAGCACCGGGTTGGGGATGAGCCCGGCCTGCTGGCGGGCGCCCTGGGCGATGTCGATCTCCCAGCGTGCGGCGGCCAGTTCAGGGTTGTTGGCAAAGGCTCGGGCCAGGGCGCTGTCCAGGCTCAACAGCGGTTGCTCGACGGCGCTTGCAGATTGGCTCGCCAGGGCCAGCAACAGGGTCAGGACGCAGGTGCGTGCTGCCCGGGCAGATATTCTCGGGAAAGTCGGCATAACAAGTTCCGGCCCCTATGGAGGCAAAGTGTCTGCGAAGTTGCAGCGCACCATATCGACGCTTATCCACAGGAGTTCCGGCCGATATGAAACTGCAGCAGTTCGCCCATTGACAGGGAGAGTTTCAAGTTCGGCCAACTGTAACTTTCAGTGCTTATCAGCAGGGTGGCGCAAAGATTACAAATCCGTTAGCAAAGGCTCTGGCTCAAGGTTCTGTATTAACATCCGGCTATTCGAAGTGAACATCAAGAGCACTTTTCAAGTGCCAGCAAGCGAACTTTAAAGAACACGAATACGGCACGGGGCCGCACAACTTTCGAGCATTGGCCCGCTGATTATTCGCGTCTTTTCGTTACTGTCCCCCACCTGCCGAGAACCTCATTTTCATGCGTATTCTGGTCATCGAAGACGAACCCAAGACCGCTGACTACCTGCATCAGGGGCTGACTGAAAGTGGCTACGTGGTGGATTGCGCCAACAACGGCGCGGACGGCCTGCACCTGACTCGCCAGCATGCGTACGACCTGGTGATCCTCGACATCAACCTGCCGCACATCGACGGCTGGGGCGTGCTCGGGCAGATCCGCCAGGACAGCAGCACCCGGGTGATGATGCTCACCGCCCAGGGCCGGCTGGCGGACAAGATCCGTGGCCTGGACCTGGGCGCCGACGATTACCTGGTCAAGCCGTTCCAGTTTCCGGAATTGCTGGCCCGGGTCCGCACCCTGATGCGCCGCAGCGAACAGGCGCCGGTGCCGGATGTGCTGCGGGTCGCCGACCTGGAGCTGGACCAGGGCCGGCACCGGGCCTTTCGCGGCAAGCAGCGCATCGACCTGACCACCAAGGAGTTCGCCCTGCTGCACCTGCTGATGCGCCAGAGCGGCGTGGTGCTGTCGCGGACCCAGATCATTTCCTTTGTCTGGGACATGAATTTCGACTGTGACACCAATGTGGTGGAAGTCTCGATCCGCCGCCTGCGGGCCAAGATCGACGACCCTTTCGAACGCAAGCTGATCCACACCCTGCGCGGTGTGGGTTATGTCCTTGAAGAACGCGACTGAGGCACGGCCGTGTTCGCCGGCAAGCCGGCTCCTGCACAAGACGCAAGCGCGGCTCCCTCAATGTTCATGCACCTGCTCATGAAACCCTGCCTGCTCCACCTGCAAGGTGACGTGGGCAATGTCGAAGCGCTCCTGCAGCAGCTCGGTGACCTCGGCCAGGATCGCCTGTTCATCCCGCCCTTGCAGGTGCGCCACCAGATGCGCGCTAAGCACGTTCTTGCCGCTGGTCAGGGCCCAGATATGCAGGTCGTGCACGTCGCTGATCCCCGGCACCTGGCGTATGGCCTGCTCCACCTGGTCGATGTCGACCCCGTCCGGCACCCCTTGCAGCAGCACGTTCATGCTCTCCTTGAGCAGGGTCCAGGTCCGTGGCAACACCCACAGGCCGATGGCCGCGGCCACCAGGGAATCGACCCAGCCCCAACCGGTGAACATGATCACCAGCGCGGCGATGATCACCCCCAGTGAACCGAGCATGTCGCTCCATACCTCCAGGTATGCACCCTTGACGTTGAGACTCTGGCTGCTGCCGGAGGCCAGCAGGCCCATGGAGATCAGGTTGACGATCAGCCCCAGCACCGCGATCACCAGCATTCCCGTGGACTGGATCTCGGCCGGTGCCTGCAGGCGTTGCCAGGCCTCGAACAGAATGTAGAACGCCACCACGAACAGCAGCAGGGCGTTGAACGCCGCGGCGAGGATCTCGAAGCGCGCATAACCGAAAGTACGCTTGCGGTCCGCCGGGCGCTTGGCGACCTGGATCGCCACCAGGGAGATGGCCAGCGCCAGGGTATCGGTGAGCATGTGCGCGGCATCCGACAGCAGCGCCAGGCTGCCGGTGACAAAGGCCCCGATGACCTCGGCGAGCATGAAGCTGCCGGTCAGCCCCAGGGCCATCCACAACTTGCGTTCATGCCCGGCCCGTACCTGGCCGTGACTGTGTCCTGCGCCCATGAAAGATCCTCGGTTGGCTGGTAAAGCGTGGCTCTGATGATAGTTCGATTGGCCAGGTGCCCAGGGCTTGATAAGCGAATTGTCATCTGCCGGTTATCCGCCGGTTATCCAGGGCAGGCCCATAGTTAGCCGGCTAACGAATGCACCAAAAGTGCGCATAAGCCCTCTGCGACGGGCGCCTCGGGTATGCTTCCGAAAAAGTGAAACAAAACGTAACAGATAAAAATAGCCGATTGAGGAGTCCCGCCTTGGATGTATCGACTGCCGCCTGGATGGTCCACGACACCCGCCTGATCATCTGCTGCCTGGTGGCCATCGCCAGCATCATTGTGCTGATCAGCGCCACCAAACTGCCGCCGTTCCTGTCGATCCTGATCGGCACCTTCATTGCCGGGGTGGGCGCAGGCCTGCCGCCGGAGGAAGTGGCCAAGGCCTTCAGCAAGGGCGCCGGGGCGATTCTCGGCGAGGCCGGGATCATCATTGCCCTGGGCTCGATGCTCGGCGCATTGATGGCCGAGTCCGGCGCCGCCGACCGCATCGCCTCGACCTTGCTGGGCCTGGGCAAGGGCAAGTCGCTGCCCTGGGTCATGGCCCTGGTGGCGATGGTCATCGGCCTGCCGCTGTTCTTCGAAGTGGGGCTGGTGATGATGGTGCCGATCATTTTCGTCATGGCCCGCCGCTCGGGCCTGCCGCTGCTGAAAATCGCCATTCCGGCCCTGGCCGGGATGACCACCCTGCACGCGCTGATGCCCCCGCACCCGGGCCCGCTGATTGCCGTCAGCGCCCTGCACGCCGACCTCGGCCTGACCATGCTGCTGGGCTTGTGCCTGGCCGTGCCGGCGGTGATCCTGGCCGGCCCGCTGTATGGCAACTGGTTGTCCAAGCGCCTGCAGGTCAGCGAACCGGCGGAGCTCGGCGCGCTGTTCAGTGCTGCGCCCAAGGCCCCGCGCCAGCCGGGCTTCGGCGTGTCGCTGCTGATCATTGTGCTGCCGGTGCTGCTGATGCTCGGCAGCACCCTGGCCAAGGTCGCCATGAGCCCGGAGAACACCCTGGCCCTGACCCTGAAGTTTCTCGGCGAACCCCTGATCGCCCTGGGCCTGGCGGTGATCGCCGCGGTGATCTGCCTGGGCTGGGCCAACGGCATGGCCCGGGACCAGGTGGGCAACACCCTGCGCAAAAGCCTGGCACCGATTGCCGTGCTGCTGCTGACCATTGGCGCCGGCGGCGGGCTCAAACAGACGCTGCTGGATGCCGGGGTCAGCCAGACCATCAGCAAGGTGGCCGAAGGCGCGCACCTGCCCTATATCCTCCTGGCCTGGCTGATCGCCGTGGCCCTGCGCCAGGCCACCGGCTCGGCTACCGTGGCCACCACCACGACCGCCGGCATCCTGGCGCCGATGATGGCCGGTCTGGCCGCCACCCAAAGCGCCCTGGTGGCGCTGGCCATCGGCGCCGGCTCGGTGTTCTTCTGCCACGTGAACGACGCCGGGTTCTGGATGGTGCGCGAGTATTTCGGCCTGCAACTCAAGCAGACACTCTGGGTCTGGTCGGTACTGCAGACCATTGTTTCCGTGGTCGGGCTGGTGGGGACGCTGCTGCTCTGGCACTGGTTGCAATAACCGCTGGCCGTGGTGGGCAGGCCAGCCCTTCTGCATTGGGAACAGCGCTGTAGAATGCCCGCTTCATTCTCAGCGCAAGGGACCGACATGCCTTATCAGCCCTGGATCTTTGGCCTCGTCATCGCCGTAATTGCAGGCGCCGCTGGTTGGGCGCCTGCCCAGGCCGCAGCGCTGGATTGCGAGCACATCAGCGTCAGCGAACAGGTCGACCGCTGCGCCCAGCAGGACAAGGAGCGGGCCGACGCCGCACTCAACCAGAGCTATCAGGCGCTGCTGGTCCGGGTGCACAACCTGTACCCCAGCAGCCTGCTGCAAGAACAGGAATACCTCGGCAAATTGAAGAACGCCCAACGCGCCTGGATCAAATACCGCGACAGCACCTGCGTGCTGGAGGCCTTCGAAGTGGAACCGGGCAAGCCGGCCCATGTGACCCTGATCAACCTCTGCGTGACCCGCCTGAGCACCGAACGCACCCGCTATCTGGAACAACTGCTGCCCGAATGACAGCAGGCCCGGGGGCCTCTTCGCCGGCAAGCCGGAGCACCTGCAGGAACGGGCTTGCCCGCGAAAGCGGCCTCAGGAGCCCGCTCGCTGCCAGAACGGTCGATGCCCCAAGCCATGCAGCAGCCCGCAGATCAGGCTGACGAGCCAGGCAAAGCCCAGCATGCCAACACACGAGTCGTCCTGGCGCAGGCGCTGCTGGCACTCTGCGGCGCTGGAACACAGGGCGCTGCACCCGGGTTGATCGTCGCGGCGACAACTGAGCAGGTACCCCCGCAGGTGGCTGAGTACCAGGGTCTGCCCCGGCAGTTGAGCGAGTGGCAGCTGGAGCCGGGTCAGTTCGCGGTTCAGGCGCAAGCGTTGGCGCTCCCCGGTGTCGAGTTCCTCCACCAGCAGCGCCCCGGCCTCCACTGCGATCACCCGGGCGCGCAAGCTGTCGGGGCTGGCGCCCTCCAGGCCGTAGTCCAGTTGAGTGCAGGTCCAGGCCTGGATCAGGGCAAACACCAACCCCAGCACGAAGCTCATCAGCGCCACTTGTAACAGTGGCGCCAAGGCGGAGAAATTTCGCAAGGAACACAGCGTCGAACGAATCAAGACAGCTCCCGGAAACCCAAGCGCAGGCCGCGCGTTCCGGGAGATTAGCGGGAAAAAACCGGGGGCTGAAAGCCCTTTTCCAGCCCGGTTTCACGCGGGATCAAGAGGCGTTTTGGTGAAGGCTCTAGCTCGCCGCTTCGCTGAATCACAGCAGGCCGAAGAAAAGTCCTAGCGTTGGTCAGCCATGCAGCTTTCTCTCGCTGCCGCAGGCCCTTCCTCACCCACACGGCCGCCGAAGTAACCGGCGCTGACGACCCCCACCGCTCCCATCACTGCGCAGTAGATCACGCAGATCCAGGGGCTCCAGGGCATCAGGGCGATCAGCAGCAACGGCGTGGTACTGGCCCAGAGGGCATAAGCGATGTTGTAGGTGAAGGAGATCCCCGACACGCGAATCCGCGCCGGAAACAGGCCCACCATCACCGACGGCACCGCCCCCACCACGCCGCAGCCCAGGCCGGCGATGGCATAGGCCAGGCCGATCCAGGCGCCGCCGCTGATCAGGCAGCCATAGAGCACGGCGATGCCCAGTGGCAGCAGCAGGCTATAGAGCATCACCGTGCGCCAGGCGCCGAGGCGGTCGACGATCAGCCCCGCCAGCACGCAACCAATGTTGAGAAAGACAATCCCTAGGCTGCTCAGGGCAAAAGTGTGGCTGGCGCTCATGCCGAAGCTTTTTTGCATCATGGTCGGGGTGATGACCACGAACACCACCACCGCCGAGGTCAGCACGCAGGTGAGGATCAGCGCCGGCAGGATCGCCAGCCGGTGTTCCCGCAACACGGTGCGCAGGGGCAGTTCGGCGTCGGCATCGCGCTGGTGCTGCAGCGCCACGAACACCGGGGTTTCGCTCAACCAGCGGCGCAGCCAGACGCCGATCACGCCGAACACGCCGCCCAGCAGGAAGGGATAGCGCCAGGCGTGGTCGAGGATTTCCTCGGGGCTGAAGACCCGCGCCAGCAGGGTCGCGGTCAGGGCGCCCAGCAGGTAGCCGAAGGTCAGCCCGGCCTGGAGAAAGCCCAGGGCATAACCGCGATGGGCCCGCGGCGCGTGCTCGGCGACGAACACCCAGGCGCTGGGCACTTCGCCGCCCACGGCGGCACCTTGCAGCACCCGCAGCGCCAGCAGCAGCAAGGGCGCAAAATAACCGATCTGGGCATAGGTCGGCATGATGCCGATCAGCAGGCAGGGCAGCGCCATCATCAGGATGCTCAGGCTGAAGACCTTCTTGCGCCCCAGGCGGTCGGCGAAATGGGCCATGAGGATGCCGCCCAGGGGCCGGGCCAGGTAGCCGGTGACGAAGATCCCGAAGCTCTGCAGCAGGCGCAGCCATTCGGGCATTTCCGGGGGAAAGAACAGCTGGCTCAGGGTCAGGGCGAAAAATACGAAGATGATGAAGTCGTAGATTTCCAGGGCACCGCCCAGGGCGGCCAGGCCCAGGGTCTTGTAGTCGGAGCGGGAAAAGCGCGCCGGCGACGACTCAGTGGAAGGGGTCATAAAGCAACTCGATGGCAGCACAAAGCAAAGGCGCTCATGGTCTACGCAAAAGATCCGGGGAACAACCCGTTCCCGGCCCTGGGTTGGTTTTCCGGGGTTTTCTGTACCTTGAACGGCCGCGCGCCAGGCCAATAATCGGGCACGTTCCCACCCAAGCAGAATCAGGAAAGTCGTCATGAGCAGCCATACCCGCACCCAGCGCCTGAGCGTCCCGCAACTGGTGGCCATGAAAGGCCGGCAGAAGATCGTTTCCCTCACCGCCTATACCAGCCACATGGCGCGGCTGATGGACCCCTTCGTGGATTTCATCCTGATCGGTGATTCCACCGCCATGGTCGGTTACGGGCGCACCTCGACCCTGGACATGAGCCTGGCGGAAATCATCGCCCACACCCGCGCGGTGGTGGCCGGCAGCCGCCTGGCCTGCGTGATTGCCGACATGCCCTTCGGCAGCTACCAGGAATCCCCGCAACAGGCCTACCGCAATTGCGCCGAGGTGATGGCCCGCACCGGTTGCGCCGCCCTCAAGCTGGAGGGCGGCCGGGCCCTGGCGCCCACCGTGGAGTTCCTGGTGCAGCGGGGCATTCCGGTGATGGCGCATATCGGCCTGATGCCGCAGTTCGTCAACCAGATGGGCGGGTTCAAGGCCCAGGGGCTCGACAGCGAGGCGGCCCGCAAGATCGAGGAAGATGCCCGGGCCCACCTCGAGGCCGGCGCCTTCAGCCTGTTGCTGGAAGGGGTTGCGGAGCCCCTGGCGCGGCGCATCAGCGACTTCTCGCCGATGCCGACCATTGGCATCGGCGCCTCCCCGGCCTGCGACGGCCAGGTACTGGTGACCGAAGACCTGCTGGGGCTGGGCGGGCCCCAGGTGCCGCGTTTCGTCAAGCAATACGCCGATGCCGGCGCCCTGATCAGCCAGGCCTGCGAACGCTTCGCCGCAGAGGTTCGGGAGCAGGCCTTTCCGCAGTTGCAGCATTGTTATGGGGTGGTTCAGGAAGCCTGACTCACCGCCCGCGCCAACTGCCCGAGGGGCCCTGGATATCCTTGCTCCAGTCCAGGGTGAAGCTCAGGCGCAGGTGCTGCTGCCACAAGCCCTGCTGGCTGAAGATCGCCCCCGGGGCGATGACGATGCCGTCGGCCAGCAGGCGCTCGTAGACCCGGGTCATCGGCACCGGGCGCCTGGCTTCGACCCACAAGGTCGCGCCGCCGGCGGCAAGCGGCGCATGCAACAGCCCGCCGGCCTGCTCGTCCAGCAGTTGCTGCAACTGCTTCATCCGCTGTTGCAGCATGCCCCGCAGTTTCAGCACGTGCTGGTCTACGCGACCGGAACTCAAGAGCCGGGCCACGGCCTTCTGGCGGATCGGCGACAGGCGAAAGCGCCGCTCCAGGCACTGGCGCTGCAAGGCCGGGCCCAGGCTGCGGCTCAGCACGTAGCTCAAGGGCGCCTCGGCGCCGATGGACTTGTCCAGGCTGGCGAACACCAGCAGGCGCTCGGGGTCGGCGAAATCCCGATAGCGAGCAGCGCCGGGCACGAAGCTGAATGCTCCGTAGCTGTCGTTCTCCAGCAGCCAGATCCCCCGCTCGGCGAACCAGCGGCACAGCTGCTGCTTGTCGGCGGCGGGCATCAGGCTGCCGTGGGGGATGTTCACCGTCGAGGAGAACACCGCCAGGCGCACCGGCTCGCGCTGAAGCAGCGCTTGCACCTGCTGCAGATCGAAGCGCCCGCCGGCATCCAGGGGCAGCTCGATAATCCGCAGGCGCGCCGCCCGCAACTGGCGCAGGATCGCCCAGGAACACGGGGACTCCACCAGCACCACGCCGCCGTCCAGGTCCAGCGCCCGCAACGCCAACTCCACCACGCTGTGCAGATCGGCCCCCAGGAACACCTGGTCGGCCTGCCAGTAGTCGCGGCTGGAGCAGGTGTAGCGCCGGGCCAGTTCGCTGCGCAGCTCCTGCTCGCCCAGGGGCTGGTACAGCGGTGCCTGGTTGCGCGGGTACTGGCGGGCCAGTTCGCGCTCGGTCATCAGCAAGGGTTGTTCCAGCGACAGCAGCATCGCCGGCGCATCGCTGCACAGCGCCAGGCGCCCCGGCAGGCGGGCCTGGGCATAGAGGTTGTCGAGCAGATCCTCACCGGCCTCGGGCACGGTCGCGGCGGCCAGGGCCCGGGTGAAATAGCCCTGGCGCGGCCGCGAACAGATGCGCCCCTCGTCTTCCAGCAGGGCGTAGGCGTACTTGATGGTGGACAGGGAAACCTTCAGCCGCTGTGCCAGTTCGCGCAATGACGGCAGGCGTTGCTCCTGATCGCTGGCGGCGTTGTCGATCCACTGCAACAGGTAGCGGTAGACCGCCTGATAGGCGAAAGACGGGTGGCGCTGCACCGCTTCAGTTGCCTTTGGCCATGGCGATCGCCGCCTGGATCGCCGCGCGGGCCTGGGGGCTGTTCTTCCAGCAACTGGAACCCACCAGGGCCGAAGCCTGGGTGACGATGTGCAGGGCATCGGCGGCGGCCAGCTGGGCCAGGGAAGTGATGCCCAGTTGTTCCAGGCGAGCGACCACGGTAGAACCGACACCCTTGACCTTGAGCAGTGCGGCGCGTTCTTCGGGGGAAAATGACATGGGCGTTGAGATCCTTTGCAGTCCGTGGCAATTGCCGCATTCTTGCACAGTTCTCGGCCGCCTCTGCCTGGGGCGGCCGACCTCCTTATAAACATAAGAAATCCGAGGTACTCACGTGGCCGCTGATATTCAAGATAGCCGCTCCGCCCGCTTTGCCCTGCGCTGCTCGAACTGGGCCGAACGCTGGTTTCCCGACTCCTGGGTGTTCGCCGCGCTGGCGGTGATCATCGTTGCCCTGGCCACGCTGGCCATGGGCGCCAAGCCCACCGATGCCGCGATGGCGTTTGGCGACGGCTTCTGGAGCCTGATCCCCTTCACCATGCAGATGGCCTTCGTGGTCATTGGCGGCTATGTGGTAGCCAGCTCGCCGCCGGCGGTGAAGCTGATCGACAAGCTGGCGCGCATTCCCAGGAACGGCCGCTCGGCGGTGGCCTGGGTGGCGCTGATTTCCATGGTCGCCTCCCTGCTCAACTGGGGCCTGTCCCTGGTGTTCGGTGGCCTGCTGGTGCGGGCCCTGGCCCGGCGTACCGAACTGCGCATGGACTACCGCGCCGCCGGCGCTGCCGCCTACCTGGGCCTGGGCGCGGTCTGGGCCCTGGGGCTGTCGTCTTCGGCGGCGCAGTTGCAGGCCAACCCCGGCAGCCTGCCACCGTCGATCCTGGCCATCACCGGGGTCATTCCCTTCACCCAGACCATCTTTCTCTGGCAATCCGGCGTCCTGCTGCTGGCCCTGGTGGTGGTCTCGCTGATCGTCGCCTACGCCACGGCGCCCGGCCCCGGCAGCGCCCGGGATGCCCAGGCCTGCGGGGTCGACCCGAGCTTCAGCATGCCCAAGCCGCAACCCCGGACCCGCCCTGGCGAATGGCTGGAATACAGCCCGCTGCTGACCCTTCTCCTGGCGCTGCTGGCGGCCGGCTGGCTGTATCACGAGTTCGCCACCAAACCGGCGATCACCGCGATCTCCGGGCTCAACACCTACAATTTCCTGTTTCTGATGGCCGGCGCCCTGCTGCACTGGCGCCCGCGCAGCTTCCTCGATGCCGTGGCCCGGGCAGTGCCCACCACCACCGGGGTGCTGATCCAGTTCCCGCTGTACGGCTCGATCGCCGCGCTGATGACCGTGGTCAAGGGCGTGGATGGCCAGACCCTGGCCCACCACATCTCGACCTTCTTCGTGCAGATCGCTTCCCACGACACCTACGCGCTGCTGATGGGGCTGTACTCAGCGGTGCTGGGCTTCTTCATTCCTTCGGGCGGCGGCAAGTGGATCATCGAGGCGCCCTACGTGATGCAGGTGGCCAATGACCTGCAGTACCACCTGGGCTGGGCGGTACAGATCTACAACGCCGCCGAGGCCCTGCCGAACCTGATCAACCCCTTCTACATGCTGCCGCTGCTGGGGGTGCTGGGCTTGAAGGCCCGGGACCTGATCGGCTTCTCCTTTGTCCAGTTGCTGGTGCATGCGCCCCTGGTGCTGGTGCTGCTCTGGGCCCTGGGGACCACCCTGTCCTACCTGCCGCCGGTCATTCCCTGACAGAGCCACAGGCCCGCTGCACAGCGGGCCTGTGGATAACGGCCCGCCGGCCCAATCGCAGATTTATCCAGGGCCCAGACAGCCAGGCCTTGCCGCATTCCTGTAGCCTTTGCGTCATATTCGGTTGTTACCGTGCGACCGAAATACTTTGTAACGAATCCTCAGAGAGCCGAGCAAGGAGCCGACATGAGCGACGATACCGACCTGCGCGACACCCCCGAATCCGCCACCGACCAGCCTGCCGATACCAGCCGCCGCCGCTTCCTAGGCGGCGTTGCGGTTCTGGGGGTCGGCGCCACCCTGAGCGCCTGCGGCCAGCCCGGCGAGCCAGGAGGCAAACCGCCGGTGGAACGCCCCTTGTCCCCGGCCGAACTGGACAAGGCGCTGCAGGAGCAGGTGAAGAACGTAGTGGTACTGTTCGCCGAGAACCGCAGCTTCAACAACCTGTTCGCCAACTTTCCCGGGGTGGAGAAACCGCTCTCGGCCCTCAAGCCCGAAGACTTCCAGCAGCGCGACCGCGACGGCAACCTGTTGCAGAAACTGCCGCCGATCTGGGGTGGCATTCTCCAGGTGGGCCCGCAGACCCTGGACGGCATCACCTACCCGGTGGAAACCCAGTTCCAGGAAAACCTGCCCAATGCCCCCTTCGCCCTCAAGGGGCCCAGTGGCGAGGACCTGCCCCTGGGCCTGGTGACCCGCGACCTGTGGCACGTGTTCTACCAGAACCAGATGCAGATCAACGGCGGCAAGAACGACAGCTTCGTGGCCTGGGCCGACTCCGGCGCCCTGACCATGGGCCACTACGCCCAGACCCGCTACTCCCTGCGCCTGTGGGACGTGGCTCGGGAGTTCGTGCTCTGCGACAACTTCTTCCAGGGGGCATTCGGTGGCTCGTTCCTCAACCACCAGTACCTGATCAGCGCCAAGGTGCCGTTCTACCCCGATGCCGCCAACTCGGTGGCCAAGTCGCAGATCGCCACCCTGCAGGGCGACGACCCCAAGGGCACCCGCCTCAAGCCCCTGGACAAGTCCCCGGCCAGTGCCATGGACGGCGCTCCGCAGTTCGGTCCCAGCGCCCTGACCCCGGACGGTTACGCGGTCAATACCATGGCCCCGCCCTACTGGCCGACCTGGATCCGCGACCCGGAGCGCCCGGACTATGCCAAGCCCGACCTGCCCAGCGTTCTGGTGCCACAAACCCACGAGCACATCGGCGACAAGCTGTCGAAGAAGAACGTCGACTGGGCCTGGTACGGCGGTGCCTGGCAGGCGACCCTGGAGCAGTTCAAGGATTCCGGCGGGATTCCCAAGATCCCCAACTTCCAGTACCACCACCAGCCCTTCAACTACTTCGTGCGCCAGGGCCCGGAAAACCCCGCCGAACGGGCCAAGCGCCTGCGCGACGGCGGCCTGGGCGATGAGTCGAGCACCAACAAGTTCTTCGCCGATGCCGAGGCCGGCAAGCTGCCGGCGGTGACCTTCTACAAACCCCAGGGCAACCTCAACCTGCACGCCGGCTATGCCGATGTGGCCGCCGGCGACCGGCATATCGACCGGGCATTGAAAGTGCTGCGGGAAAGCCCGCAGTGGAAAAACATGGTGGTGATCGTCACCGTTGACGAAAACGGCGGCTGGTGGGACCACGTGGCACCGCCCCAGGGCGACCGCTGGGGCCCGGGCACGCGGATTCCGGCGCTGGTGGTATCGCCGTTCGCCCGCAAGGGCACGGTGGACCACACGGTCTACGACACCGCCTCGATCCTGCGGCTGATCACCCGGGTGTTCCAGCTGGAAACCCTGGACGGCATCAAGGAACGTGACCAGGCCATGATCGCCCGGGGCCAGAAGCCCATGGGCGACCTGACCAACGCCCTGCACTTCACGGCCTGACCCCGGCCGGGCCCGCAACGGGCCCACCTGCCACCGCAGAACCGAAACCCAAGCCCGGCTTCGGTTCTGCGGCACCGGCACAAATGATAGCCATATAACATCACCTACTTTACCCATCCACCCGGCGGGTAATATCCTGCGCGCCACCTATTTGTTTCATCTGTTTTCCGATTGGAAAGGGAGTTCGTCGTCATGATCGTAGGTATCGACCTGGGGACCACCAACAGCCTGGTCGCGGTCTGGCGCGAAACCGCCAGCGAGCTGGTGCCCAATGCCCTGGGCGAACTGCTGACCCCCAGCGTGGTGGGCCTGGACGACGAAGGCCGGATCCTGGTGGGGCAAGCCGCCAGGGAGCGCCTGCACACGCACCCGCAGCTCACCACGGCGCTGTTCAAGCGCTATATGGGCAGCGCCACCGAAGTGCGCCTGGGGGAACGTACCTACCGCCCCGAAGAACTCTCGGCCCTGGTGCTCAAGAGCCTCAAGGAAGACGTTGAGCGGGCCTATGGCGAACCGGTGGAGGAAGCGGTGATCAGCGTGCCAGCCTACTTCAGCGATGCCCAGCGCAAGGCCACGCGGATTGCCGGCGAACTGGCCGGGCTCAAGGTGGAAAAACTGATCAACGAACCCACCGCCGCAGCCCTGGCCTACGGCCTGCACCAGCGTGACCGGGAAACCTCGTTCCTGGTCTTCGACCTCGGTGGCGGCACCTTCGACGTGTCGATCCTGGAGCTGTTCGACGGGGTCATGGAAGTCCGCGCCAGCGCCGGCGACAACTTCCTCGGCGGCGAGGACTTCGACAACCTGCTGCTGGAACACTTCCTCGAACAGCAGGCCCAGGCCGCGGGCTTTCCCGAACGCCAGAGCGTGCTCCAGGCACTGCGCCGGGAAGCCGAGCGCGTGCGCCGCGCCCTCGGCCAGGAGCCCAGTGCCGAATTCAGCCTGCGGGTCGATGGCCGGCAATGGACCCAGACCATCACCCAGGCGCAACTGGCCAGCCTCTATGCGCCGCTGCTGGAACGCCTGCGGGCGCCCATCGAACGCGCCCTGCGCGATGCACGGATCCGCGTCAGCGACCTGGATGAAATCCTCCTGGTGGGCGGCGCCACCCGCATGCCCCTGGTGCGCAAGCTGGCGGCCGGGCTGTTCGGGCGCTTTCCCTCCATCAGCCTCGATCCCGACCAGGTGGTGGCCCAGGGCGCGGCGGTCCAGGCGGCCCTCAAGGCACGCTCGGCGGCCCTGGAAGAAGTGGTGCTGACCGACGTCTGCTCCTACACCCTGGGGATCGAGACCTCCCAGCAATACGGCAACCAGATCGAGAGCGGGCACTACCTGCCGATCATCGAGCGCAACAGCGTGGTGCCGGTAAGCCGGGTCAAGACCGTGCAGACCTTGCATGACAACCAGGAGCAGGTGCTGCTGAAGATCTTCCAGGGCGAAAGCCGCCTGGTGCGCGACAACGTCGCCCTGGGCCAGCTGGAAATGCGCGTGCCCAAGCGCCCCGCCGGCGAAGTCTCGCTGGACGTGCGCTTCACCTACGACATCAACGGCCTGCTGGAAGCCCAGGTGAGCATCCCGCTGACCGGGGAAAGCCATTCCCTGGTGATCGAAAACAACCCCGGCGTGCTGACTCCGGAAGAAATCCAGGAGCGCCTCAAGGCCCTGGCGCAATTGAAGATTCACCCCCGCGACCAGCAGGTCAACACGCTGCTCAGCGCCCGACTGGAACGCCTGTATCAGGAGAGCCTGGGGGAGTTGCGCGAACAGATCGGCTATTGGGCCGGGCAATTCCAGCAAGTGCTGGAAACCCAGGACGAGCGCAAGATCCGCGAAGTGCGCAGCCAGCTCAGTGAACAGCTGCAACACCTGGAAAACGGCCACTGGCACTGAGGAGCGGCAACATGGATTGCTGGTCCCTGCTGGAGTTGCCCGAGGACGCCGACGAACGCAGCATCAAGCGCAGCTATGCCCGGCAGTTGAAGATCACCCGTCCGGACGAGGATGCCGAAGGCTTCCAGCGCCTGCGTGAAGCCTATGAGCGGGCGCTGCAACTGGCCCGCTGGCGGGAAGAGATCGCGGATGAAGTCGCGGTGATCCAGACCGCCTCCACTAAGGCACCGCCCCCGGACAACCTGCAGGCCTGGTCGGGCCTGATAGAGATGGACGCGGCCGCCCCGCGGCCAACGCCGAGGGGCCCTTCCCAGGCCCAGCAATGGGCCAGCCTGCTTGAAGACGTCCCGCTGTCCGTCGAACCGCTGGCGGACTGGGTCCCGCCCGCCCCGCAGGATCCCGCCCCCCTACCCGCTCCAGCCACTAGCGCATTGCCGCTGCTCAAGGGGCTGAGCGTCGAGAACCTGCCAGAGCGCTGGCAACAGGCTCGGCAGGAGGGTTGCGAGAACGATTTCCTGCAGCGCCTGCTGGTGGCGTGCTGCGCCCACCCCGAGCAATACGCCGCGATCATCGGCTGGGCCGCCGAGCATCTGGACTGGCTGACACCCTGGCAACAACCGCCCATGGAGGCCTGGCAAGAGGCATTCCTGGTCAAGACGCTGTTGCAGGAATACCGCCGGACGCTGGAAGCGTTGCTGCAAGCCGGCCAGGAGCGGGCCTTCCTCGAACGCCTGACGAGCTACTGCGCACAACCCTGGCTGCGGATCTTCGATCATCGCCAGAACTGGCAGCATGAAATGCTGCAGTTGCTGCAGCAGCAAGCCTGGCAGGTACCCTTGTTCGATCGGGTATGCCAGTTGTTCGGCTGGGACGAAAGCCGTGGCAACACCCCTGAACCGGCGTGGCTCTGGCAGTCGCTGATCGAGCGCTGCCAGCAGGAGGCCTTCTATCAGAAGCTGCTGGCCAACGCCGGGGAACCCGGCGAAGCGACGCCGGACGTTGCCGCGGCTCGCCTGCTGCTGAACCCCATGCCCCGACGTCGCCAGGTCGCCCTGACCCGGCACTTCGAAGACGAACATTGGCAGGCCTGCATGGAGCTGTCGCAGACCCTGGCCTCGCGTTTCCCGGCGCTGCTGGAGCGGCTGCCTCGCAGCGATGTGTTTTTCTGGCAGAACCTGATGCCGCGTCCGCAGGGCGTGGACAGCTGGATCAGGTCAGGGGTCGCCATGGGGTTGGCCCTGAGCCTGTACTTCATGAACAAGCCTCAACACAGCAAAGAACTTGCAGTGATGATGGGGCTGTTCTGTGGGGGTGTCCTGGCGATTTTCGGGCTGATCCTGCTCAACACCTGGGCCCCTGCGATCGCCCGCCTGCTGGCCATCGACCTGTGGTTGAGCGAGCGCCTGGTGCCCAAGCGCCTGAATCCGCACCAGCACTGGCTGGTGCTGCGCCACGGGGTGCCGCAAGCGGTCATGCTGGGCCTGTTCGGCTATTGGCTGGGGGCCCTGGGGATACTGGCCTACCTGGGCTTTGTGCTGATCGGCCTGCTGCATTCGCGGCGCATCGGCCAGCCGGACCCGGATTTCTGTGCCCGCAGCCCCTGGCTGGGCGCCTTGCACTGGAATCACTTCAGCCCCTGGCAGCCGATCTATCTGGTCGTCATGATCGTGGTCATCCGGGTCTGTCAGCTCCATGCCCCGGGGTTTCCCTGGACGCGCCTCATGCCTGGTTGAACCCTGCGCGGCCGGGGCAATGGATATTTTTTCACTCCCGGCTGTTTCTCCGCTCGGTGCTGTTTCAGTATGTCCTGCCCCCCCCTTCGAAGGGGTTCACGCTGAAAAGGATCTGAGCATGTTCAAATTCGCAGGAATGACCCTGGCGCTGACCGCTGCTGCCCTGAGCGCGACGGCACAGGCCGATGTCGAAGTCGATCTGGGCAGCCCCCAGCGCGTCACCCAACTCTTCGCCTACCCCAACAACTGCAACGTGATCTGCTATCGCAACTGGACCCTGGAGGAGACGGTGGCTCACTACCTGACCCAGAGCGTGCAGCGTGACGGCTACAGCGCTGCAAAAGTCAGTGTCAAGACCACCGGCGACAAGGTCCTGGCCTCCATCAGCGGTGTGCCGGACGGCTACGACAAGCCCCTGAGTGCCCTGCTGGATGCCGGCGACCTGGCCTACAAGGGCGCCAGCCAGCTCAATGCCGATGGCAAATGGGCCTACAGCTGGTACCTGTTCCTGCCCCTGGGCATGGCCCTGGAAAACCGCAAGAGCGTCGAGCTGCTGCACTTCCCGCCGGACTATTCATTGACCCAGGCCCAGGACTATCTGGAGTCGGCCACCACCGACCGCTGGGCAACCCTGTTGACGGCCAACGGCATCGCCGCCGAGCAGACCCCGGCCTACCAGACCATCGTCGACATCGCGCCGATTGCCGCGCCATCGAGTGCCGGCAAGGACCTGGAGGGAGTCTACAGCTACTTCAACAGCTACCAGACCAGCATGGTCAGGCAGGTCAGCCAGAGCACCAGCGGCGCGGCCCTGCCGATGGTGGCCTTCGGCGCACCGGTGCGCAATTGGCTCAAGCAGCAGTACGGGGTCACGGTGAATGTGCTGGGCCTGGCACAGATCAGCCCCAGCGAGGGGGTCAAGGTGCCGGTGCTGGGCTCCAACCACCCGAGCTATATCTGGTACGCGGCAGACCCGGCGAACTACGACGATGACCAGGCCAAGGCCGATGCCGCGGGTTTGAAAGTGATGGGCCAGGACCTGAGCGCGGCCTGCTGGCAGGCCGGCATGGGCAGCAAGCCGGGGACGGACCCGAGCACCCTGCTCGGCAGTTGCACCCAGACCTGGCAGGTGACGCAGAAAGTGCAGACCTGCGAGCTGTTCTACACCTCGGTGCGCAAGCTGAGCGAGCAGCAAGCCGCGGCCAAATGCACCAGTGCACCGGTCAAGACCCAGCTCAACCAGCTCAAGGCCCCGGCACCGGCGCCAAGCACCGAGGTACCGCACCTCTGAGCCGGCCGCTCAACCTGTAGCCGCTGCCGCAGGCTGCGATCGACCCGCAGGGTCGCGGTGCTCTGACAGAGCCCGCAAGCCTGCGCCCTATCGCCGCCTGCGGCCAGCGACGATCAGACCGCGCCCACCGGACGCAGCCGATACTGCGGCGGCAACTGCTCGAAGCCGCTGATGGTGGCGTTCAGGCTCTTCCAGCGACCGTCCTTGATGCCGTAGATGCAACCGTGGATCGACAGGCTCTGCCCGCGATGCCAGGCGTTCTGCACGATGCTGGTATGGCCGACGTTGGCCACCTGCTGGATCACGTTCAGCTCGCACAGACGGTCGACCCGCTCTTCTTCCGTGGGCAACTGCCCCAGCGCTTCACGGTGCTCGTAGTACAGGTCGCGGATCGAACGCAGCCAGCCGTCGATCAGGCCCAGCTGGCGATCCTGCATAGAGGCGCGCACGCCGCCACAGCCGTAGTGGCCGGTAACCAGGATGTGCTTGACCTTGAGTACATCCACCGCGTACTGGATCACCGACAGGCAATTGAGGTCGGTGTGCAGTACCACGTTGGCCACGTTGCGGTGCACGAACAGATCGCCCGGCAGCATGCCGACGATCTCGTTGGCCGGCACCCGCGCGTCCGAACAGCCGATCCACAGGTATTCCGGGGTCTGCTGGCGAGCCAGTTTGGAGAAGAAGTCCGGATCTTCCTGCTTGATCGCTTCGGCCCAACGCTCGTTGTTATCAATCAGATCTTGTAGTTCGTTCATGCTGTGAAGCCTCAAGAATGATGCGCTGCTTTGACAGACGGCCGCCCGTCGAGGTCACGCCTATTGCTACAGATACCGGCCATCCCTTGCGGGGGAATCTTCAGGGGCATGCAAGGGTCCACCCTTTATCCAGTCCCGAAGTATGAGTAATCGCCATGAACGAATCACGACGCCCCTACAACGCCCCCCAGCCCGAACCCATCGACGACGATCAGGACCGCATGGGCTCCATGGAGGAGCTGCATTTCGATGACGACGAACCCGCCGCCCGCGCCAGCAACCGCGTCACGGACGACGGTGCAAGCGATGATGACCTGAGCCCGGAAACCCTGATCCGCGAAGACGGTGCCCGCTCCGCCCATGAGGCCGGTGCCGACAAACCGGCCGACTGGGACCTGAGTATTGTCGAAGAAGAGAACATTGGTGGCGGCAATGGCCTGGATGAAGCCGAACTGGCCCGCCGCGACCCGCTGGACGGCAAGCCCTGAGCCCTGCACCGCATTCAATGACGCGCTCTCCCGCAGGAGCCGGCTTGCCGGCGAAGAGGCCCTCAAGCCGTGCATCGCCCCGAATGGCGCCTTCGCTGGCAAGCCAGATCCTGCAGCGGCCCGCGTGCAGTTAAAGGCTCAGTCGACCAGCGTGCAGGCCATGACCAGGGCGTCTTCGCGACCGCCTACCGCCGGGTAGTAGTCGCGGCGGCGCCCCACTTCATTGAAGCCATAACGCTCGTATAACCGATAGGCGGTCTGATTGCTGGAGCGCACTTCCAGGAAACACTCCCGGGCGTCCTTCTGGTAGGCGCGCTTCATCAGCTCTTCCAGCAACCGCAGGCCCAGGCCGCGGCCCTGGCTTTCCGGCTTGACAGTGATGTTCAGCAGATGCGCTTCGTCGATGATCACCTGGATCACCCCGTGGCCCACTTGCTGGCTGCCTTCGAACATCAGCCAGACCTCGTAGGACTTGAAGGCATCCATGAAAATGCCCCGGGTCCAGGGGTGGCTGAACGCCGCATATTCGATTTTCAGGATGCTATCCAGGTCCGCTTCGGTGGCCAGGCGGAAGGTCAACGCGTCACTCATTGGTCATTTTGCTCATCAGTGCTTTTCCAGCGCGTCATCAAGCGACGCATGGCTTGCCAGACATCAGCCTTACGCTGTGGCTCTTCCATCAATAGTTCCAGGCCAGGCAGGGCCCAGGCCGAACCCAGGCCTTCGACCTGGAGTTCGCGGTTGTAGGATTCGGCATTCGCCTCGCCGGCAAATCGCACCGCCGGCAGGCCGATCAGCCACAGACAGACACAGGGTTCCTGCTCGATCCGCACGCCGACAAAGGCCTGGACGAAATCCCGCGCAGCCTCGGGGCCCTGGTCCAGGTTGCCCCGGGTCAGCATCGGCCAGCGCACCGGCTCGGCGAGGATCTGCGGGCTGTCCGGCAGGCCGGCGGCGCGCAGCATGTCCTTGAGCAACAGGTAGGCCGGGTCGCGGCTCTGGAAGGCTTCGCCTGTGGGTAACTCCACCAGCAGCAGGCAACGGCCGGCGCGCAGCAACTGCAGGGCAAAACGCGGCGGCGGTACCACCGGGGCCTTGACCACCGGGGCCGGGGCCTCTTCGCCCTCGGTCGGCGCCTTGCTGGCTGGGCGCGCAGGGGCGGTGGAGGGGCGCGGCACCTCGATCTTCGGCCGTTCGACGTTCCTTGCCGCCGGCGCCGCGGGGGCCTTGGCCTCGACCACAGGGGCAGGCGGCGCCTCCACCTCCGGTTCCGGCAGGGCCAGCAACTCGGGGCGCGAAGGGGCGGCAAAGGGCAATTCGCTGCGCGGCAGCCAACTGACCACCTGCATGGCGGACAGATAAGCGCGACGACGGGACTCGATAAGCAAAGGTCGGCCACTTGTGGATAACTGAGGTGGGGGATTCTACCGTCCTTCGCCGAAGATCGCCCGCAGTTGATTGCGCACAAAAGCGACTGTCCGTCTCATACCTGGACCTGGGGGTGAATCGTCAGCCCCCTGATGCAGTACAATCGCCGCTTTTCATTGCCAACCAGCCGGCCATTCCGATGATCGAACCCAAGCGCGTCTTGCGCGCCCTCGCCGAACACTGGGCACTTCTGGAGCCGCTGTGCGAGCACTTCGACCAAGGCACCCTGAGTCTTGCCGAACTGCGTTCACAGCTGTCTGCCCAACAACTGGACAGCACGCCCCAGGACATCACCCACCTGCTGGATGTATGGATACGCCTGGACATCCTGGTCCCGGTGGCGAAAAGCCCGAACCGTTTCGAGCTCAATGCGCAGATCCACGACTTCCTCGCCTACCTGCGCCGTGAGCACCGCCTGGGCCTGTGCCTGGAAATCGAAGCCTACCTGCGCCACCTCGAGCGCCTGGCCGGTTACATCCAGGACGCCTTCGACGTGCGCGACGGCAACGACCTGGCGCGCCAGCTGCGGCTGCTGGACATGCGCGTGCGCGATGTCCTGAAGAAGCTCGCCAACGACGAACAGGCCCTGGTGGCCGTGGCCGAGCGGGCCAAGACCAGCGACCGGCAGATCCCCCTGCGCCAGCGCTATGCCGAGGTGCTGGCCACCTGGGACGAATACGTTGAACCGATGATCCAGCTGGTGAACGCCGACGGCGCCTTCGAACAGGGCGTGCGCAAGGTGGAGAACGTCCTGCTGCGCATGCTCACCGAACAGCAGCGCCTGGGCCACCTGGTGGACGACGACATGCTGCTGCGCACCCACGCGCGGATCCTGGAAATGCAGACCAGCGCCCAGCTGACCCTGCGCCATGCCCGGGAACTGCTGCTGCCGCTGCGTGAGGAGGCGCGCCGTCATAACGCCGTGACCCGCGGCGCGGCCCTGGCCCTGTCGGCCATCCGCCGCAAGGGCATCGACGCCGTGCCCCAGGCCGCCATGCCGATGTTCACCCGTCCGCAAAGCACCTTCCTCGGCAGCTCCGGCCAGGTGGAAGCCTATGTCTACGCCCTGGCCCGCTTCGAACCCAAGCCCGCGCGCTTCCCCAAGGCCCACAAGACCCACAAGGGCTTGGCCCCCAAGGCACCGCGCACGGTCCGGGAAATGCTCGAGCGCTGCGAAGACGCCCTGCCGATGCCGGACCTGATGAGCTGGCTGCTGGACCAGGAGCCCGATGGCGCCACCGACGAACTGCTGTACTGGTTCTCGCGCCTGTCCCGGGAAAAACGCTTCAAGCGCGAGCGCCTCGAACGCCGCGACTACCACACCCAGGAGCACCAGGTCAGCCTGCGCTCCTTCGCCCTGCTCTCGGCCCGCGATGACGCCGCCGAGCATTCTGCGAGCAACGCCAATGCATCTTGATCTTTCCGAACTGTCCCAGCTGGCGCCGATCTTCCGCGAGCTGTTCAAGGGTTACCACGTCAGCCGCCGCGACCCGGAGCTGTACGCCCAACTGTCGAACTTCCAGGACCAGTACCGCACCCTGTTCAAGGCCCTGGGCTTCGAGCTGGTGTGCGATACCCGCGGCTTCTACTACTTCGTGCCGGACAACGCCGCCGCCCAGGTGAACAAGACCGCCCAGCGCCTGGCGCTGTTCACCTTCATCCTGGTGGAGCACCTGGCCGACCAGGGCCGCGACCCGATCGCCGTGCTCGACGGCGGCAGCCTGGGCCGCGACGAACTGCCGTCGCTGCTGGAAAAATACCGCGACCTGTTCATCCAGGCCGAAGTGCAGACCCAGGAAGAGCTGGAAGAGAAAATCATGCGCCGCATGACCCAGCTGGGTTTTGCCGCCGAGGAACCGGGGATCTATCGCTTCCTGCCGCCGATGCACCGCTTCCTCGATGTCTGCCTGTCGGTGCAGCAGGACCGCGACCTGGCCGCCAGCCTGCACAGCGTGCTGCCGTTGCCGACCCCGGTGCTGGTGGACAACGACAGCGACGAGAAACTGCTGCAGACCGATGACCCGCTGGACCTGAGCGAATTCGACGAGTCCGAAGAAAGTGAAGAAGACGCGCTGGCCCGAGCCATCGCCGAAGAACAGGAGCTCGACGCATGAGCAAGGAACGCTACGGCATCCGCCGCTTCGCCCTACTGAACACCGCCGGCTACAGCCTCGGCCTGTTCCCCCTGGAAGAGCCGCTGTCGGTGTACGGGGCCAACAACCTGGGCAAGTCGGCATCCATCAACGCCCTGCAATTCCCGATCCTGGCACGCATGTCGGACATGAGCTTCGGCAAGTACAGCCTGGAACAATCCCGGCGCTTCTACTTCGCTTCCGACACCAGCTACATCCTGGTGGAAGTCTCGCTGCCCCACGGCCCTCATGTGATCGGCGTGGTCGGGCGCGGCCCGGGCGGCGGTTTCGGTCACCAGTTCTTCGCCTACGCCGGGCAGCTGGACCTGGCGCATTACCAGAAGGACGACACCTGCCTGCGGCAGAAAGAGCTGTTCACCAACCTGGAGCGCCAGGGCCTCAAGGCCTATGAGCTCAAGCCCGATGAACTGCGGCGCCTGCTGGTGGGCGGCCATACGTCGATCCCCCTGGACCTGACCCTGATTCCGCTGCGCTCCACCAGTGAACAGAGCCTGAAGACCTTCCGTGCGCTGTTCATCAACCTGCTGCACATGCGCGAGATCACCGCGGCCAAGCTCAAGCAGCTGTTCCTCGATGCCTTCGAGCACAGCCTGCGCTCCGGTAGCGTCGACTACATCGCCGCCTGCGACGAAGCCTTCCGCGATGTGCGGCGCATGGAGCAGGACTACAACTCCCTGGTGGCCGCCGGCCCCCTGGTGGAAGCCCTGGCCAACGGCGTGAAGCAGCGGGACATTCTGCGGGGCAAACTGCATCGCCTGTCGCCACTGCTGGATTCGCTGCTGGGCACCTGGTCGGACTACGCCGGCGCCCGCAAGGAAGAGCTGACCATCCAGGCCGAGCATTACCGCAACGAGCAGGACGCGCTGCAGAACGACCAGCGCAGCAGCACCCAGGAAATGATGCGCCTGGAGCGGGAAATCACCGGCACCCAGCGCTGGCTGGGTGAGCTGTCGGTGCTCAAGCACCGCTTCGCCCTGGTGGATGACGTCAAGGTCCTGGAACAGCAACTGCTGGCGGCCAAGGATGCTCACGACGAACTGGCCGGCGCCCTGGCCCAGTCCCGGCAATTCTCCGCCGAAGACCTGGAGGAGCGCCTGCGGGACCTGGAAAAACGCCTGAAGTCGGTGAAACAGCAGCTCGATCATGCCGACAACAACAGCTACGCCCGCCTGCGGGAAGAGTTCTCCCAGCAGGACGTGGAACGCCTGATGCGCCTGTTCAACAGCGCGCTGTTCAGCCTGCCCCTGGGCGAGCATGGCATTGCCCTGGACGACAACGGCGAGTGGGTGAAGTCGGTGGAGCTGATCCTCGACGGCTTCAAGGGCGAGCGTTTCGAAGTGCCGGGGCTGTCGATCGACATCTCCCACATCGAACCGCCAGCCTTGCAGGCCCTGGCCGACCGCGCCGCCCTGCGGGATCAGAAAGAACGCCTGGAAAAAGAGCTCAAGCAGCTCAAGACCCAGGCCGCCGTGGCCGCCGACCGCGCCGCGAGCAAGACCCAGACCGAAGCCCTGTACCAACAGGTACTGGATGCCCAGAAGGCCCTGGAAGACTTCCGCCGCGCTCAGACTCTGAGCGCCGAGGAAGGCGAGAAGCTGGAGCAGCTGGCACAGATGGAGGCCGCCCAGGACGAACTCAAGCGCTCCAGCGACGCCTTCACCGAGCGCGTCCAGCAGTTGTCCGCCAAGCTGCAACTGGTGGGCCGGCAGATCGCCGACATGGAAGCCAAGCAGCGCACCCTGGACGACGCTCTGCGTCGCCGTCAGCTGCTGCCGGCAGACCTGCCCTTCGGCACGCCGTTCATGGACCCGGTGGACGATTCCATGGACAACCTGCTGCCATTGCTCAACGACTACCAGGACAGCTGGCAGGGCTTGCAGCGGGTCGACGGGCAGATCGAGGCGCTGTATGCCCAGGTGCGCCTCAAGGGCGTGGCCAAGTTCGACAGTGAGGATGACGTCGAGCGGCGCCTGCAGCTGCTGATCAACGCCTATGCCCACCGCACCGACGAAGCCCTGACCCTGGGCAAGGCGCGCCGCGCCGCGGTCACCGATATCGCCCGGACCCTGCGCAATATCCGCAGCGACTACGACAGCCTGGAACACCAACTGGCGCTGTTCAACCGCGAGATCAACAAGCGCCAGGTGTCCAACCTGCAGAGCTTCCGCATCGTCCTGGCGCCGAACAAGGAAGCCCTCAAGCACATCGACCAGATCATCCACAGCGCCGGGCAATACGAAGAAGGCGAGACCCTGTCGGTGTTCGACCTGAGCCAGAGCGCCGAGCAGGACAACAAGAACGAAGAAGCCAAGGAGTACCTGGCGCGGCTGGTGGCGGCCAACCACAACCAGCTGGGCCTCAAGGACCTGTTCGAACTGGCGTTCGAGATCACCAAGGTCAACGGCCAGCCGGTCATCCACACCGACATCGATGGCGCGGCGTCCAACGGCACCACCATGACCATCAAGGCGCTGACCAACATGTACCTGTTGCTGCACTTGATGGACCGCGACCAGGCCGGGCGCATCCGCCTGCCTTACTACCTCGACGAGGCGGCGGACATCGACGAGCGCAACCAGGCGGCGCTGCTGGAAACCAGCCTGCAACTGGGCTTCGTGCCAATCCTGGCCAGTGTGAAGCCCCAGGTTTCGGCCCAGGTGGCCATCGACCTGGAAGGTGGCAGCGGACCGAACGGCATCTACATCGACGAGGCCGACTGGAAGTTCATCCGTCGTCACGATCAGGTCAAGGCCGTGCTGAACGCAGAGCCGGAAGCAGAAGCGGAGCTGGACGAAGTCTGATTTCGTAACGCTGCAACGAAAAAGGCCGCGCTCTTCCGAGCGCGGCCTTTTTTATGGGAAAGCTGTTGTAGGAGCTGGCTTGCCAGCGAAGGCGTCCTCTGGCGCGACGCAGGGCAGAGGGCCTCTTCGCCGGCAAGCCGGCTCCTACAGGAAGGTTATTTGCCCAGGGGGATCTTCGGTGCCCAGGTCAGCCATTCCTCTTCGAACTTGTCGAACAGCGGGAAGGTCTGCTGAGGCCGCGCCGGGTTGCCCATGCGCTCGCCATCCGGCGTCGCGAAGGCAATCCCCCCCTGGATCAGGGTCTCCAGGGATTCGGTACGCACCGTCGCCCCCTTGAACAGGCCAAAGTCGACACCAAATCCACTGCTGTTCCAGAAGCGTGTACCACTGCGAACCAGCGGTGCGTACTTGGGTTCGATGAGGATGTGGATCAGTACCCGATCGGCCGTCTGGCCCAGCTCGTAACCGGTCACCTTGCCCACCGCCACTTCGCGGTAGGTTACCGGCACTCCGACTTTCAGCGAGCCACGCCGAGCAGCGCTCAACACCAGGCTCAGGCCGGCTTCCTGAACGCTGGCTTCCGGCGGTTGCGGCAAGGCGACAAAACTGGTCTGCACGCCCTGGCTCTTCGTCGCAGGCTGGACCTCGATGTATTGGCCGGTGACCAGGGTTTCCAGGTTCGAGGTCTTCATCAGGCCCAACTCCGGCTTGACCACCCAGAACTGGCTGCCGACCCGGGCGATGCGCTCGGGCACTTCGGTGATCCGCGCCTTGAGCATGACCGATTGCATGTCGGCGCTGAGGGTCACTTCTTCCAGCTTGCCCACGTCCAGGCCCTTGAAGCGTACAGGCGTGCCGGCCCGCAAGCCGTCGGCGCGATCAACCTTGATGCTCACCAGGGTGCCGCGCTGCGCCGCCTCCTCCTGGTTGGCGAACAGGCGGAAACGTGGAATGCGCTTTTTCAGCGGCACGTTGGGCAGCGGGGTCTCGAAGGCGATGCCACCCGCCATCAGGCTTTGCAGCGACTCGCTCTTGATCTGGATACCACCGGTCAGGCCCCCGGTCAGGGTGATGCCACTGACGTTCCAGAAGCGCGTCGAACCGTTGACCAGGCCTTCATATTCCTTCTCGATGTGGACGCCGATCACCAGTTGCTTGCGGGTGTGGGAGAACTGGTAGCTCTGCACCGACCCGACCTTGACCTGTTTATAGAGAATCGGGCTGCCGACATCCAGGGACCCCAGGTTGTCGGTGAACAGCACCATGTGCAGGCCGGGGGCACGCAGGTCCAGCGGCGGGGCCTTGGCCCGGGCCTCGAACTCGCGCTGGGGCGCAGCGCCCTTGTCACCGGGACGGATAGCGATGTAGTTACCCTTGACCAGGGCCTCAAGACCGGTGATGCCGGCCAGGGAGATCGAAGGCTTGACGGTCCAGAACTGGGTGCCCTGGACCAGGTAATCCTCGGCCAGGGGATCGAGAGTCAGCTCGGCGGTGGCGCTGCTCAGGTCGGAGTCGACCTTCAGGGCTTTCAGGCTGCCCACCTGGATGCCCTTGTACATCACCGGGGTGCGCCCGGCCTGCAGGCCTTCGAAATCGGTGAGCTTGACCTTGACGCGGATCCCGGCCTGGGCGGCGTCGAAGTCCTCATACAGACGGAACGGCAGGCTTGGGTCGGTGGGCGGGCTGTCCTTGCGATTCTCCGGCGTGGCAAAGGCGATCCCCCCGGCGACGATGCTGGACAGGGACTCGCTGCGTACTTTTACCCCGGACAGGTTGGCGTCGATGCTGATGCCGCTAGCGTTCCAGAAACGTGTGTGTTTGCGCACCAGATTGGCATAGGTGGGCTCGATATAGACCTTGAGCTCTACCGTGTTCTGGTCTTCGGAGAGCAGGAAGCTCTTGATCTGGCCAACCTGGATCTGCTTGTAGAACACCGGGCTGCCACGGTTCAGCGACCCCAGGCGCTCGGCCTTGATGGTCAGGTGCAGGCCCGGTTTGGCATCAGATAAAGGAGGCTCTTCGGCCAGGGCCTTGAACTTGCGACTCGGCTCGCCATCCCCGGGGCTGACGGCGATGTAGTTGCCTGAGACCAGGGTTTCCAGGCCGGTGATCCCGGCTAGGCTGACACTGGGTTTGACCAGCCAAAAGCGGGTGTTGGTCTTCAGGTACTGTTCGACGTCCTTGTTCATCTCGACCGTGGCAATCACTCCCTTGGAGTTGCCCTCATCGTCCAGAGCCAGGGTCTTGACCTTACCTACGGGCATGCCCTTGTAGACCACTTCAGTCTTGTTGGCCTGGATCCCCTCGCCGCTTTCAAAGCGCAACTGGATCTCGATACCGGTCTGGCTGTAGGCACGCCAGCCCAGCCAGCCGCCGATGATCAGGGCAATCAGGGGCAATACCCAGATAGCCGACCAGTTGGAGGCCGGGCGGGTTTTGGCGGTAGGCAAATCACTCATGGTCGTCGTCCGACTCCGTGTTATCCCAGATCAGTCGGGGATCGAAAGTTACTGCAGCCAGCATGGTCAGAATCACCACGCTGGCAAAGGCGACCGCACCGAGATTGGCCTCGATGCTGGCCAGCCGGCCAAAGTTGACCACCGCCACCAGGATGGCGATGACAAAGATATCCAGCATCGACCAGCGGCCGATGAACTCGATAAAGCGGTACATGATGATCCGCTGTCGGGCCGAGAGCGGCTGGTGACGTTGCACCGAAAACAACAACAGGGCGATGCCCACCAGCTTGAAGGTGGGCACCAGGATACTGGCGACGAACACCACCGCAGCGATGGGAAACATGCCGTGCTGCACCAGCTGGATGACCCCGGACATGATGGTGCTGGGGTCACCCTGGCCCAGGGAACTGACGGTCATGATCGGCAGCACGTTGGCCGGGATGTAGAGGATCGCGGCGGTGAGCAGCAACGCCCAGGTGCGCAGTATGCTATTGGGGCGGCGAGGATGAACCATGGCCCCGCAGCGAGTGCAGGTCTGCTCTTCGCTGTCAGCCTCCTGCCGATTCAACTCGTGGCATTCAGTACAGATCAGAATGCCTGCCTCAATCGCCCGCATGTATGTCCTCTCCCGATAACGCTTGCCAGATCTGGTGAGGCGACATCACCACCTCCAGCCAGACCTGCACCAACAACAGACTGATAAAACACACCAGGCCCAGGCCCACGGTAATGGATGCCATGTCGGCCAACTTGACGATGGCCACCAGCACCCCCATCAGGTAGACCTCGAGCATGCCCCAGTCGCGCAGATGGTGATAAATGCGATAGAGCAGCAGGCCGTAACTGCGGCCGATGTCCCAACGAATACTCAGCAGGACTAAAAGCTGGCAAATCAACTTGAGCAGGGGAATGCCCATACTGCACAGGAACACCACCACCGCCACGCCTTCCATACCGGTGTCGAACAGCCCCTGCACACCGCTCCAGACCGTGTCTTCGGAAGACTGTCCCAGTAGATTGAGCTGCATGATGGGTAGAAAGTTCGCCGGCACATAGAGCAACAAGGCCGCGATCACCAGGGCCAGGCTGCGTTCGACCACATTGTGCCGGTGCGCGTAGAGCTCATAGCCACAACGCGGGCACTGGGCTTTCTCACCGAGGGCGAGCTTGGGCTTGCGCATCAACAAGTCGCATTCATGGCAGGCAACCAGGTCGTCCAGTGGTAATTCTGACAACCCGGGGGCGTCAACCGGTTCTGGCATAGAAGGCTCTGGGAGTGGAGAAAGTAACGGTTATTCTAGTGTTCCAATCCGAAAATAACTGTGCAAATTTGTTTGCGAATAAGAGCAATTTTTTTGCGCGCAAAAACAAAACCCCAACTGCATGTGCAGTTGGGGTTTCGGAATTTAATCTTGACGATGACCTACTCTCACAT